>JAEUTA010000028.1 GCA_016788205.1 Flavobacteriales bacterium
TGGGACCTCAACCCCGCGCAATTCCCCATGCGCTACGCCGCCGTCTACAGCTTCTTCCTGGAGAGCTACGACGATGCCGCCGCGCGCCTCAAAGCCTTCGTGGAACGCGCCGCCCGCGCCACGCTCACCAGCGACGTCTTCGACGATGCCGCGACCGGTCAGGGCCTGCTCAACTACTTCCTGCGCGGCCTCAACTGCGGCGCCATCAGCGAGCAGGAAGCGCTGGCCACCGGCCTCACGCTGGCGGAGATCCGCACACGCTCGTTCTTGAAGATCCTCGAAGGGCGCAGGAAGAAGTAGGTCGTTTGGGCGTGCCCCTCGCAAAGCCTCGGGTCGGGCTATCCGCTACAAGTCCTCGCCGAAGACGGCTCCGGGCTTTCCGCTTCTATCCCTCACGCGAAATGCGACCTGACTTCAGGCGGTGCGACGCTCTAGGGAGCAGACTAGCGCTCAGTTTGTCTTTGCAAACCGAACCACCGTACCTGATCGGGGACTTGTGAGTTGCAAATGGTAAACCGCAGGAGCGAATCGGGACAAGTCAACCGTGAAAGATGTCGACGAAGGCACGCGTCCACTCTTCATCTCTTTTCCAAGTGCATCTGTTAAGGTCCAGTATGTGTATGGGTGATCCGTGGAGAAACGCACGACCAAGTTGTTTTCCAGCAGGGTTAGGATTGGTGTCACTGCGCCTCGTTCAGACAAAAAGGTGTTCGGTTGAACACATCCTACATTTTCCGTTGGAAGTGCTTTACGGCATGCTGCACCCGGAACCCCTCCACCTGTGAAGGGTACTACACACGTTGACATGAATGAGCCGTCGATGGGGGAGTAGCAAGTCATGGTGTTGGCGTAAAACCCGATCAGGCTGCTGCGATCATCAGAGAGTCTGGCAGAGACTAACGACTCTGTTCCTGGAAAGCCGGGGATAGGAGGGCTCAGAGGTGCTGAACTAAATACGGCTGTTTGATCTGCCGAAAGGACTATGCGGATTATTCCATTGCCAGTGGACATGTAGAGATCGTCTCCGAACCAAGCCAAATCACCGAGAGAGGAATAGCCAATGGGGCCAACGACCCACGTGGATGCATCGATCGTGCTTATGCCATACAACGTACCGGATTGGTCGGCGAAGAGCACTGAATCGTTTAGCGCAACCAAGGAAATACTCTGTATCGACGACTGTCCAACATACTCTAACGAGGCGCTCACAGTGTCAATACGATAGATGCCTCCGCTAGAGATTCCATAGACGGTTCCGTTCGGTGTGATGGCAATATCACCGAAAGCTAAGCCCATGTCTCCGATGAATTCAGCGCTGCAGTCGATCGGGTTCACGACAAGAAAGCTGGTCTGGTCGGTTACGTAGACACGATCTTGGGCATCGGCAAGCAGGCCTAACGCCAAGAGTAGCGACAGATGTAGGGACCGTAGCATCTTGTGTTGAAGTTAAGTTACACGCTGGCAGGCCAGCTATTTGCCATAGAGACTCATCAACACCTTCTCCGGCGTGTACGGCGCATCGAAGACCATCCGCGCATCCGGCCGGAAGGCCTTGATCGCGTTCTGGATCGCGAAGTACACCCCGATGCCGTACATCAACGGCGGTTCGCCCACGGCCTTGCTGCGGCGGATGGCCAGTGGATGCCCATCGGTCGGTAGCGCCTCGATCGTGATCTCCTTCGGTACGCTGTGGATGTCGGGCACCTTGTAGGTGCTCAGCGCGTTGCTCAGCAATTTGCCCTTGTCGTTGTAGACGATCTCCTCCATCGTCATCCAGCCCAGGCCCTGCACCAGCCCGCCTTCGATCTGGCCGATGTCCACCGCGTCGTTCATGCGCTTGCCGAAATCGTGCACCAGCTTCACCGCGTCGATCACGTAGGTGCCACGGATACAGTCCACCGTGACCATCACAGCCGCAGTGCCATAGACGTGGTAGGCGAAGGGATGGCCTTTCTCCTTCGTCTTGTCGAAGTGGATCTCCGGCGTGGCGTAGTGGCCGCTCTCGCTCAGGTTCACGCGGTCCCAGTGCGCGGCGTGGATGAGCTTCTTCCAGTCGAGGTCGGTGGGCTGCCCGTTGTTCAGCACTTGCTCGTTCACGATGGTGATCGCCTCGGGTGTGCTCTTCAACATCCGTGACGCCTTCTCCTTCAACCGGGAGAGGATCGCGTTGCAGCCGTTCTCCAGCGCCTTGCCGTTCAGGTCGGCCGTGGCGCTGGCTGCGCTGGGGCTGGTGTTCGCCACACGCGTGGTGTTCGTGCTCTCGATCTTCACCCGCGACGCGTCGATGGAGAACACGGCCGCAGCCACCTGCACCATCTTGGTGTTGAGGCCCTGGCCCATCTCCACGCCGCCGGTGCTCACGCCCACGCTGCCGTCCTGGTACACATGCACCAAGGCCCGCGCATGGTTCATCGGTGTGTTCGTGAACGAGATGCCGAAGCAGATCGGCATCATCGCCATGCCTTTCTTGTGCGTTGCGTTCTTCGCATTGAAGGCATCGACATCGGCCTGCAGTTGATCGAGGTCGAACTTCCGATCGGTCAGGTCCCAGCAGGCTTCGGCGTTCACATGATCCGCGATCTGGCCGTAGCTGAACTCACTGCCTTCCTGCATCAGGTTGCGGCGCTGGAGTTCACGTGCACTCATGCCGAGCTTGTCCGCTGCATGCGCGATGGCGCTCTCGATCACGAACATGCCTTGCGGACCACCGAACCCACGGAACGCAGTGTTCGGCGGGAGGTGCGTGCGGCAGCAATAGGCCGTCACGTTCACGTTCGGGATGGCGTAGCTGTTCGTCGCGTGGAAGAGCGTGCGCTCCATCACGGCCGGCGATAGGTCAGCGGCCGCGCCGGCATTCTGGTGGAAGGTTGCCTCATACGCCACGATCTTCAGGTCCTTGTCGAAGCCGATCTTGTAGTCGCTGCTGTACGGGTGGCGTTTGCCGGTCATGCGCATGTCGTCCATGCGGTGCATGCTCAGCTTAACCGGTTTCTTCATCACGAAGGCCGCCAGCGCGACCAGCGCCGCCCAAGCGGAGGCTTGGTCCTCCTTACCACCGAAGCCGCCCCCCAGGCGCGTCACATCCACTTCAATGCGGTGCATGGGGATGCCCAACACACGCGAAATGGTACGCTGCACCGCCGTCGGTCCCTGCGTGCTCGAAGCGATGCGGATGCTGTCGTGTTCGGTGGGGTAGGCATAGGCGCCCTGCGTCTCGATGTACAGGTGTTCCTGACCGTTGTTGTCCGCGCGGCCCTCGAAGACATGCGCGCAGTTGGTCCAAGCATTCGCAGTATCACCCAGTTTGAAACTGCGCGGCGGAATGATCAGTTCACCCTTCGCACGCGCCTCCCGCGGGTCGGTGATCACCGGCAACTCTTCCAGCTCGATGGTGATCAGCTTGCGCGCCTGCACCGCAGCATCCTCACTGGTGGCCAGGATCAGCGCGACGGGCATGCCCCAGAAATGGATCTCATGCTCGGCAAACAACGGTTCATCAGGAATGATCCCGCCGATCTGGTTCTCGCCGGTCACATCCTGATAAGTGAGGATGCGCACAACGCCCGGATGAGCTGCCGCCTTTGACACATCCAGCTTCTTGATGTGCGCGTGCGCCGAGGGTGCATCGTAGGGCAGGGCATAGAGCGTCCCTTGTTGCACCGGGATGTCGTCCAGGTAAATGGAACGACCGGTGACGTGGCTCGCGCTGTCGATGTTCTTCATGCCACTAGTTCCTTCAAGGTGAAACGCTCGGGGAACAACTGCATGAAGTGCGCGAAGAACAACTGGCGCAGCAGTAATCTTTTGTAGTCGGCCGTTCCGCGGGCATCGCTGATCGGGGCGATCTCATCGTTCATCACTCCGATGGCTTCGCGGATGGTCTTCTGGTCGACGGACTTGCCGGTCAGAAAGGCTACAGTATTGCTCAAGTATTTCGGCGTCGGTGCTACACCTCCTGCGCTCACATGCGCCTCGCGGATCGTGTGTCCATCCATCTCCAGACGGATCGCGGTGTTCACGCTGGCGATGTCCAAGTGCGTCCGTTTGCTCACTTTCTCGAAGTGGAAGCGCGTGTTGGCATCGGGCAATACGAATCTCACGGCCGTTACTTCTTCCTCCGGCCGCTTGTCGATTTGCTTGTAGCCAAGGAAGAAGTCCTTCAACATCGGGCTACGCATGCGGCCACCCTTGCCCAGGAGGTCGACCTTGGCGTTCAACGCGAGCAGCATTGCGCTCAAGTCACCAATGGGTGAAGCGTTCACCAGGTTCCCGGCCACGGTGCCCATGTTGCGGATGGGTGTGGAGCTGACCAGCAAGAGGTGCTTCTCCAAACCGGGCAGGCGCTTCATCAGGTCCTGCGATGCCAGCAAGTCGCTGGCTACAACACCGGCACCGATAGAGCAGATCGCCACGCCGTTGTGATCGCGTGCCAACGTGATGTTCTTGATGCCCTTCTCATCGAACAGATTGTGGATGCGCGCGTGATGCATGCTGTCGTGCTTTTGCACGTACAGGTCCGTGCCGCCACCCAGCGCGATCGTTCCATCGGGAACAGGTCCTGGTTTCCGGGAGGTCTGCTCGATCCCCTTCAATCGTTCCGCGATGCCGGCGAAGTAGGGTGGAACGAAGCTGTTCCCCACCGACCATTTCACCGGATCCGCGACATCCTTCTTCGCGAGGTGGCCAGCAACGATCGCCGCCGCCCGCTCGATCGACTTGTATCCCGTACACCGACAGATGTTCCCGTCGATGGCGCGCACTGCGAGTTCGTCGGTCACCCTTTCGTGCGAAAGACAACAACCGCTCAAGCTCACTACGAAGCCAGGTGTACAGAAACCGCACTGCGTGCCGCTTTCGTCCACCATGGCTTGTTGCACCGGTGAAAGTCGCTCCATGTTCAGGCCCTCCACGGTGACGATGTGCTTGCCCTTCACGTTCGCAAGTGCGAGCAGGCAGGATGTCATCGATCGGTATTCTACTTGATCGTTCTTCAACTCGCCGACAAGCACCGTACAAGCCCCACAATCGCCTTCGCGACAGCCGATCTTGGTGCCTTTCAGTTGTTCGTGATAGCGTAAGATGTCGAGCATCACCGTGCCTTCGGGCGCAGTGCTTTCAACGAGCGTATCGTTCAGGATGAATCTGATCATGCGGTCGGAACGCCCTTCACTTCAGGGCAGCTTGCAAGGTACCGCGCCGATGCTATTGCACGATGGTGACGTGCCCCACACGTTCGATGGGTTCTCCGGAAAGGGCGTCCTTACACGTGAGCTTCCACACATACACGTCCACTTGCGATCGAACGCCGCTGTAGCCACCATCCCATGGTTTACCGGGTAGGTCCGTGCCGAAGATCCGTTCGCCCCAGCGGTTGAAGACCATGAACTGATAGTCCTTCACTTGTGGCAGGTTGAAGACGGGCAGGAATTCGTCATTATGTCCATCGCCGTTCGGGGAGAAGGCGTTCGGCACATGCACCAGCAATACATCGTAGATGGGCAGTGGCAGACAAACCTGGTGGGGGCAACCGTTGGCATCACGAGCGGTCAGGCACACTTCGTAAATGTCCGCTTGCCCGTCCGGGAAGACGAACGCGGGGTTCTCTTCGGTGCTTGTTCCCGCGTTGCCGAAGTTCCATGCGAAGGATACCGCGTTGACCGATGAGGTATTGACGAAATGCACCGCCGGGTCGGAGATGAGGATGGTGTCCGGGGAGAACGTGAATCCGGCTACTACAGGTGGCGGAGACAAGACGATGGCCGTTCCGGAAGCGGTGCAACCATCTGCGTCACCCATGATGAAATGATGTTCACCTGCGCAAAGCCCACTGAAGATGGGCGAGGTCTGTGAGCTTCCTTGTATGATGAACCATACTCCTTCGGGATTCACGACGGTGATGGTGCCATCGCAGCTGCCTGGGCATGTTTCCGGTGTGGCGATAAGGTCATCGATCAATAACGGAACGGGCTCTTCGATGATGAACGGGACGTTCATGTTGCAGCCGTTGGTGTCCGCGACAATGACGGTGTACGCGCCTGCACAAAGTCCAATGGCATTCGGCACATTGCCCGCCACACCATCGCTCCAGATGTAGAAGTAGTCACCGATGTTCCCACCAGTGGCGCTCACGGATGCGGTCCCGTCGCAGCTGCCGTTGCATATCGCATCGGTCGTCGTTGCCACTGCTTCTACGGGCTTGGTGAAGAGTATGGACACCTCATCCGCGCTGGCGCAACCCGCTGTGCTGATGGTGCTCCAGACGAAGGTGTACCAGCCACCACCCTGAACGCTTACTTCGGTTTCGGCGGCCTGGATGTCCCCGAATACGGCACCAGCGGGTCCGCTCCAAGTCCCACTTGCCCAACTGCCCGTTGCACTCAGCATGTATTTCAGCCCGCACGTGATGGCATCCGGGCCCGCGTTCGGCGCTGGAACGGCGTAGATGGTGACCGTGGAGGACGTTTGATCATCGGGACAAAGGGAACCAGCGACGGTGTAGGTGTACGGGCCAGGTTCATCCGCCGCAGGGTCGAACGTACCATCGTTGCTGGATCCATCCGGTGCCGTCCAAGTGCCATTCGTATCGGGTGTTCCGCCGAGCAGACCGAACAGGTCCACGAGCGGTGCTTCAGGACATACCGTGGTGCCGCCGTCCTCACCTGCATCGGGAAGTTCTTCAACGGCAACGATCACATCTGCGGAGACGTTCGGACATGGCGCGATGCCGACCACGGTGTAGCTGTACGTTCCGGCTTCGCTTGAACCGGGTACGAACATCGCGTTCGTCAACCCGCTCGGGCCTGACCACGTGCCTCCTGCATCCGGCTCTCCGTTCAACGTGGCGAAGAGGTCGATAGCTCCGCCGTCCGCGCAGCTCGCCGTGGTGGCATCCTCTCCGGCATCGGATGCTTGTACGATGGTGACAACAACCAGGGACGTGTCGTTCACGCACGGTGGCGGGACCGTGAGCAGATAGGTCAAGGTGCCAGCGTATTGGGCGGATGGATCGAACTGGTCACCGACCACTTGACCACTCGCATCGAGCCAGGTGCCTCCGGGGTCCGGTGTTCCACCAAGCAGTTCGAAGAGCGCGATCGGCGCGTTGCTGGAACAAAGGGTGATCGCTCCATTTTCACCGGCATCCGGGTCGCTCAGTTGTGTGATCGTGACCGTTGCTGATGCATTGGGGCACGGTGCGGTGCCGGTCACTTGATACGTGTAGTCGCCAGGTGCGGTAGTTCCTGGAGTGAAGATGCCGGTGAAGGTGGATGCATCCGGCGATATCCAAGTGCCACCGGCATCCGCACCACCAAGGCTCGGGAACACATCCACTGGATCGCCAGTGATGCAGAGATTGAGGATGGCATCCTGACCAGCGTTGGGATCCTGGGTGATACTGACCTGCACATGTGCCGCATCGTTCGGGCATGGTGTCGTGCCGGGCACGGTGTACGTGTATGTACCTCCGAAAGCAGCACTAGGATCAAAGGTCCCGCTGAATGCGCTATTGTTGAACGTCCAGCTTCCGCCTGCATCCGGCTGGCCTTGGAGACTTCCGAAAAGATCCACTGATCCACCCGTTGCGCAAACGATCAACACTCCATCATCACCCGCATCCGCCGGTTGAACAACGTGGACAGTGACCGTAGAACTCACATTGTTGCACGGCGCAGGAGCCTCGATCGTGTAGGTGTACACGCCTGGCAAGGAGGTGGCTGGATCGAACGTTCCGCTGAACGCCGTTCCATCCGGTGCGCTCCAGGTGCCGCCGATATCAGGCGTTCCGCCAAGGCTGCTGAACAATTCGGATGGTGCGTCGATGCTGCACAGTGTCAGCGCGCCATCAAGCCCTGGATCCGGATCCGTCACCACGTTCACGACCACCGTTGCGGCATCCGCCGGACATGGCGAAACGCCAGCTACCGTGTACGTGTATGCGCCGGGAGTATCAGAAGCTGGTGCGAAATCTCCCGTGAATGCAGTTCCGCTGGAATGGGCCCATGTGCCACCTACATCCGGAGAACCACCAAGGACAGGGAAGAGCGGAACGTCGTTGCTGGTGATGCAGAGCGTGATGGCGCCATCATCACCAGCGTTCGGTGGTGCGGTCACAGCGACTGTGACCGTTGTGCTCGCGCTGGTGCAGGGCGGAGGAACCGTCAAGGTGTACGTGTAAACGCCAGGAACATCAACGGCGGGGTCGAACAGGCCACCAACAACTGCGCTGGGGCCGCTCCACGTTCCACCAGCATCCGGCGTGCCTTCGATCCAAGTGAACATATCCACGGCCTCATCCGTGGCGCAGAGCGTGATGGATCCCGGACCACCCGGATCAGGGTTGTCTACCACATTCACTTCGACCTGCGCGGAAGTTGCCGGACACGGGCTGATGCCAGCCACCGTATAGGTGTAGATGCCCATGCTCATCGTTGCCGGGTTGAACAGGCCGCCGCTAACGGGGCTGGGACCGCTCCATGTTCCACCTGCATCCGGTGTGCTGGTCAATCCGGTAACGAGTGCTTGGGCAACGCTCGTTGCGCACAAGGTGAGACCTCCATCCGAACCGGCATTGGGCGGCTCGGCCACAGTGACCGTTACCGTACTGCTCGCGTTCACGCAGGGCGGCGGAACCGATATCGTGTAGGTGTAGATACCTCCAGGCATCGTTGCCGGATCGAACTGTCCGCCGCTGATGCTACTGGGCCCGCTCCACGATCCACCAGCATCGGGTGCTCCGCCGAGTAGAGCGAAGAGGTCGACAGCATCATCCGTGGAGCATAATGCGACACTCCCTGGCGTTCCTGCATTCGGAGCGTCCACCACATCCACCATGACCGATGCGCCTGCCGCTGGACAGGGCGCCTGACCGTTCACGGTGTAGGTGTACGTGCCGACGCTCATCTCGGAAGGATCGAATGAACCTCCGTTGACCGTGCTCGGTCCGCTCCATGTTCCACCCGTGTCCGGAGTGCCTGCAAGCGCAGTGATCAATTCAGCAACGGGGCTGCTGATGCATAGGGTCAGCGACCCGTCCGCACCAGCGTTCGGAGGTTGAACAACGGTAACCGTGACCGTGTTGCTGGCGTTGACGCAGGGTGGCGGAACGGAAATGGTGTACGTGTAGATGCCGGCGTTCATCGTTGCCGGGTCGAACGAACCACCGATCACCGCACTAGGCCCGCTCCATGCGCCCCCTGCATCAGGTGTGCCGTTCAATTCAGCGAACAGATCGAACGCGGCGTTCGAAGCGCACACGCTGATGGTTCCCGGAGTTCCGGCATCCGGCGCGGCGACCACGTTAACATCCACGGTGGACATGTCCGAAGGGCACGGCGCGGTTCCGGCGACAGTATAGTTGTAAGTGCCGTTCGCCATGGATGCAGGGTTGAACATTCCGCCCACCACCGGGCTCGGTCCACTCCATGCTCCGCTACCATCCGGATCGCCTCCCAGCTGTGGGAATAGCGCGGCGGGTGCGCTGCTGATACACAGTGTGAGCGAGCCATCGATGCCTGCGTCCGGCGGTTGCACCAAGGTCACCGTCACCGTTGAATTCACACTTACGCAAGGAGCAGGAACGTCGATGGTGTAGGTGTAGACGCCTGCGGTCATCGTTGATGGGATGAACTGACCGTTATCGATGGGGGCGGGGCCGCTCCAAGTGCCACCAGCGTCCGGGGTTCCGCCGAGTGCATCAAAGAGATCCATTGTCGCTGCCGATGTGCACGCTGTGATAGCTCCTGGAGTTCCAGCATCCGGGTTGGTCACCACGCTCACCGCTACAGTGGCCGTAGCGGATATACAGGGTAATGCGCCTTGCACCATGTACGTGTACTCACCCACGTTCATCGTGGCCGGATCGAACATATTGGCGATCACCGGGCTCGGCCCATCCCAGGTCCCTCCAAGGTTCGGTGTTCCTCCCAACGCATCAAAAAGTGAAAGAGCCGGGCTTGTCGCGCACAAAGCGAGGGCAGCATCGTCGCCCGCGTCAGGTGGCGTGTTGATCATCACTGTGACCGTCGCGCTCTCGTCCGGGCACGGCGCTGTTCCGGCCACGGTGTAGGTGTAGACACCGGCGCTCATCGTTGCAGGGTCTATCAGGCCGCCAACCACAGCGCTGGGTCCGGTCCATGTTCCGCCAGCGTCCGGTGTTCCACCGAGCTGTGCGAAGAGCGAAGCGGGTGCGTCCGAAGAGCAGAGCGTGATGGCTCCGTTGGTTCCTGGTTCCGGCGGTGTGTTGATGGTCACGGTTACCGTGGCGTTCTCGTCCGGGCACGGCGCTGTTCCAGCCACGGTGTAGGTGTAGATGCCGGCGCTCATCGTAGCCGGGTCTATCAGGCCGCCAACCACGGCGCTGGGTCCGGTCCATGTTCCGCCAGCGTCCGGTGTTCCACCGAGTTGTGCGAAGAGCGAAGCGGGTGCGTCCGAAGAGCAGAGCGTGATGGCTCCGTTGGTTCCTGGTTCCGGCGGCGTGTTGATGGTCACCGTGACCGTGGCGTTCTGGTCGGGGCACGGCGCTGTTCCAGCCACGGTGTAGGTGTAGATGCCGGCGCTCATCGTCGCTGGGTCTATCAGGCCGCCAACCACAGCGCTGGGTCCGGTCCATGTTCCACCAGCGTCCGGTGTTCCACCGAGTTGTGCGAAGAGCGATGCGGGTGCATCCGAGGAGCAGAGCGTGATGGCTCCGTTGGTTCCTGGTTCCGGCGGTGTGTTGATGGTCACGGTGACCGTCGCGCTTTCGTCCGGGCACGGTGCTGTTCCGGCCACGGTGTAGGTGTAGACACCGGCGCTCATCGTCGCCGGGTCTATCATGCCGCCAACCACAGCGCTGGGTCCGGTCCATGTTCCGCCAGCGTCCGGTGTTCCACCGAGCTGTGCGAAGAGCGATGCGGGTGCATCCGAGGAGCAGAGCAACATCACCGCGTCGGTTCCTGCATCGACCGGAATGCTCACGGAAACCGTGATGACAGCTGATGCGCTCGGGCATGGAGCTGTTCCATTCACCGTATATGTATATGCGCTTGGTGGATCTACGGCTGGGTCGAAGGTGCCGTTGAATGATCCGCTTGGTCCCGACCAGCTCCCTCCGCTAACAGCACTTCCGCCCAATGAACTGAACAACGCTTGCGGTGCATCGGAGCTACAGAGTGCGATCGCACCGTTGACTCCTGCGTCGACGAGGCTGTTGACCACCACGGTAACGGTCGCGGTCTCCGGAACACCACCACACGTTGCCGAGCCAGTAACTTGGTAGGTGTAGACGCCTGCCACATCCGTACCCGGCAGAAAGGATGCGGCATGTGCTCCTCCGCCAGGTGCCGTCCACGTTCCTCCGCTCGTAGGTGTGCCGCCCAGTTGCGCGAACAGGTCGAAAGCCGCCGTGTTCTCGCACACGGTGATGGTGCCGTTGGTTCCCGGATCAACGCCAGTGTCCACTGTGATGGTGACACAATCAGTGGCCGTACAGTTCGGATGGGAGGGTTGTCCGGCGGTCACGCAGTACACCGTGGTCCCCGAAACGTTGGCCGTAGGGTTCGAAACGGTAGAGCTTGAAAGTCCCGTAGTTGGCGACCAGGTGAAGATGAAAGGCTCCGGAGGACAGTCGGCCGCACCGCTCCAAGCGATGCCTGAGGCAGGCCCTACGCCGGAATTGAAGAGCACGGTACCTGCGGCGTTGCGCAAGACGAAGCGGTTCTCACCGTTCCAGATCGTGCCGGCTTGATAGGTCAGTGTGATCGCATCTCCATGAAGAACGGGTATGGTGATATCGACTTGGTCGCCTGGCGGATCTTCCAAGGCATAGGTACTGGCGACACCATCCACGTTCACAGTGATCTGTGCCCCGCCATCCCAGCCGTCCCCGAACGTGTCTATCAACCTCAGCGAATAGGAGCAAGCACCAGGCAATCCGCCGCTCGCAGTAGCGCTCAGTTGTACGGGTGTACCACAGGTCGTCACATCGTTACCGGCATTTACGGCCGGTGGCGCAACGATGGTGACGACCAATGTCGTGTCGTACGTACAGCCGAAATCATCCTTCACCGTGTACACGTAATTGTAGGTGCCAGGTGACGGCGGGGTTAAACAGATGCCGTCACAGTCCGCCGTTGTGGAAGTGATGTTGGGGCCTGACCAATAGGAACTGTCGCAATCGGCACCGTAAATGGGGGTGAATTCGAGCAGGTCGGGGTAGAGGTCGGGGTCGAAGTCGATGTCCCAACTGCATTCGAAACCGTTATCGGATCCCCACAGGTCGCAGATCTGCAACCGCCATATACCGTTCAGTTGCGAGCCGAGCAAGCCGTTCAGGTCGTTCAGGCTTTCATACGTGCCTGTGGCCAGGGTGGCACCTGCATTGTCCACCCAAGTGCCAGTTGTGGCCGTTGGGCTCCAGCAGTAGTTCCAGCACTCGCCTTGCACGTCGGGAGTCGCATCGTTGTCCACCGGCACGCCAAGGAACGTAGCTCCACCGCCCTGTTGATGCATGGTGACGCTCTGCCCGGTAGGACTGATGATGTTGATGACCAGATCGCCCATGAAGGAGTGCTCCATGTTCACGCAGATGGAGAGCAGGTCATTCACATCGGTCAATGTCTGGCCCGGACCGAACTGCGAAAAGATGAGCTCCGACTCGAAACACGATCCCACATCATCCGGCAGGAAAACCCCGCCGCCCAGGTCGCCGGAAGGAAGTTCGTTCCAAGTGGTCGCGTTCACCACGCCATCCAGGCAAAGCGTTTCGCCCGCGCAACCGAGCAGATTCCCCGAGGTGCCGATGAAGTCCGGTTCCGTACCGACCATGACCAGCAGATCCGTTCGGTTCGCGCTTGCGCATCCGTTATTGTCCACCAGGTAGAGCTGCGCGGTGTAGCCACCTTCCTGTGCGTAGGTGTGAGTGGTGCTTACCGGAGCATTGTTCACGACCGTGCCATCCCCGAAGTCCCAACGCCGTGATGCGATGCTGAACCCAGGGGCCGCCGTGGAGGTGGAGCTATTGAACGTGATGGATTCGCCCGCACAGATCTTTACAGGGTCCGCTTCACTCATGGTAGCGGCTGCCACGGGGCGCTGGCACGGCGTGTAACAACTGATGCTCGCGGCGAATACACCCGTGCCGGTCTCGTTGGAATGGAATACGATGGTGAGGCAACCCGTGCTATTCAGCGGTGAGGCGTTCACCGTGATGCCTTGCAGCGCCGTGCCTACGTAGGTCCCCAATGTCGTTGCCGCAGTGCTTGAGCCATCGTAGATCGTCATGCGATCATTGGGTGCAGCACCGGCGTTACTCAGGTTGAACGTCAGGAAGGTGAGCGAGACGGCATCGTTGGGCGAGTCCGGGCAGATGGTGTAGGTGAAGTCCTCGTTGTTGGAGTAGCCTACCGCCCCTTCACCACCGCTATCCAAGAAAGCGCCTGTGCAGGTGTTCACCGCACCATTGAAGATGGGGAAGGCTTGGCCACGTAGTTCCGTGTGCGCAAGAAGCAGTGCGACGAACGCACAACTGATACCGCACCACCGGACAAGTCCCTTTTGAGGTCTCAGGTGGATGAGCGAACGAACAGGAACCCTCGAGGAGAGTCTCTTCATGCGGGCCGTGAACTACACTAGGCCAGGGCAGGCTTAGCGTTTGAAAAATAGAGGCTTCCGCGATGCGGCCCAACAGAATAGCCGCTAATTGGACGAACCGCGACGTGTGTAGGACGAACCCCGAGTAACTGGCGATCAGCGCGAAGCCGTTCTAGCGTAACAGGGTGACATGGCCGTAGAGGATGCGCTTTTGCAACGTAGCCTCAGAACGGATGTTCAGTCTCCAAGTGTATACACCAGCGGGAAGCACGGTGCCATCGGCATTGCCATCCCAGCGCACAGCGGGGTCCGTGGCGGCGAAAACGGACTTACCCCAGCGATCGAAGATGAGCAGCTCGAATTCCTCGTCCGCGATGTCGTTGCCGCTTACACCGAACATCTCGTTGTCCCCATCGCCGTTCGGGCTGAAAGCGTTCGGGATGAATACAAGGAATAGGTCGTCAACAGGTACGTAACGTAAGAGCGTATCGGTACAACCCAATATGTTGCTCACCACGAGTTGAACGGGATAGGCCCGCCCGATATCGTTCGGGAAGGTCACCTCAGCAGAAGGCCCTGCGAATTCACCGAATTGGCCGAAGTCCCATTCATACGCTACCGCCCACGGTCCGGCGGCTTCCGTAAAATGACCTACGGGCTCCATGATGTTGAGCGGAGTGGTCCAGGTGAAATCAGCTACCGGCAAGGGGATGGCGCGTATGGCATCCGTCAATACGGTATCGGCGATACATCCGTTAGGCCAGGTGACGTGCGTGGCGATATCGAACCAACCAGCCTCAGGGTACACGTGAGCCAGCGAGTCGGGCCCTTCCACGATCGAGCCATCTCCAAGATCCCATTGAACGAAGGCTCCACCTGCCGTATCGACGAGCACGAAGTAGGTGGCGAACGGCGCACAGCCTAGCGAGGAGTCGATCAATACCTCCAGCGGTGGTGTGCGCAGAATGCTGATGGATGTACACGATGTCACCGGTGGGGTTTCGCACCCGTCGCGAAGGGTGACACAGATGGTGGAATCCACCTGAAGGGAGTCGACGATGGACGCGGCGTCCACTGGGGAGTTGGACCAGCTATAATGATGCTCCCCATCACCGCCGGAAACACCGCTCACCGTAAGTTGGAAAGGCACATCGTGGCAATACTCGAGATCTTCCAGCGCCGTCAAGGAGAGCGCTTCTCTCACCGTTACAGCAGCTACAACGGTGTCTGTCATACACCCGTTGGCATCCTCGGCCACAACAGCGTAGCTCGTCGTCGAAGCCGGAGATATGATGTGGGGACCGGAACCCGATAAGCCTTGATCCCAAGAGAGCACCACGTTCCCTGTGCCACCGTTCGTGCTGGCACTCAGTGTATGTGTCCCGGTAAGGCAGATCACGGAGTCGCGCGGAGTGATATCCCAGACCAATGCGTCAGGCTCGGTGATCTCGGCATGGACCGTATCCACACAACCATTACCCGAAGCCAGTTCTCTTATGATGACGGAGTAGCTTCCTGCGGGGGCGGTCAATTCATCTCCGTCTGCGGAAGCGGTGTTCTGCACCACTGCATTCTGTGCGTTGCGCCACTCGTAGGACCATGGACCGCCCGGGCCTTCGCTATCGACAGCGATGGAGCCTTCTCCGCCATGGCAAAGCACATGTACGATGCTACTGTCATTCTCCAGGAACGAAGGTGGTTGCACCAGTATGCTATCCGTGCTCGTACACCAGGGTTGCCCGTTGACTTGAACGGTCACATGGAACAGCGTCGGTTGGGTGATCTGTGTGTAAGGCTCTGGTGCGCCAGGGTTCGTTGCTCCAGCTGCAGGCGTCCATGAATAGAGCAGTGGAGGACTGCCTGCGGGTAGGGCGTTGGCCACGATCAACGCCCGCAGCCGTGCCGGTTGTTCGCATTGTCCTGCGGAAGTGATACCGGCGGCCACGGTAGGAGGGTTGCGCACCGTGAACGTGATGGTGGTATCATATGTACAACCGAAATCATCGGTGACCGAATAGATGAACTGCTGGACCCCGGCCTGGTCGAGCACGGTAGTGGCGATGGACGGATCGGATGCATCGGCCACTATGTTGTAGCCGCTCCAGTGAACGGAATCAGCACTGGTCCCGAGATGGGGTGTGAACTCGGTAAGATCCGGATACAAGGAAGGGTCGAAATTGATGGACCAGTTACACATGGTCCCATTGTCAGCAGCCCACTGATCCACGTAGGAAAGGGTCCAGACACCGTTCAACGGACACCCGACGAGATCACTGAAGGGGTCCACCGGGGTGTAGGTGCCCTCCATCAAGGCAGTTCCTTGAGAGACGGGTGTCACGTGAGGTGTCGTCCCGAATTGTGCCGACTCGGACCACGTTCCCCACGTCGCCGTGGAACTGAAGCAATAATCCCAACAGGTGCCAGGAACGATATCCGAGCCACTGTCCGTATCGTTCGCATCACCGAGGAAGGTTCCGCCGCCGCCCTGCTGGTGAAGCACCACGTTCTGCCCGTTCGGGCAGGTGATGCTCAGAACGAAGTCTCCGATGAACGTGTGCTCCATGGACACGCACAGGGAGGTGAGGTCCGATGGGTCGATCAGCACTGAATTGCTGGGGAATATGGAGAACTCCAGATCACTGGTGAAGAGCTGGCCCACTTGGTCCGGCAGGTCGATCTGTCCACCAAGGTCCACGACAGGCAACTCGCTCCACGTAACGGCTTGTGCCTCCCCGTCAAGTTCCAATGGAGCGCCGACACAGGCCGTTCCACCGGGCGTTGTACCCATGAAGTGAGGTTCGGTACCCACCCACACGGCAACGGAGGTCTGCTGGGTGTTCTCGCACCCTACGTCGTCGGTGATCTTTACGGAGACGAGGTACTGACCAGCCTCATCGAATGCATGGCTCACCACCGGGCCGGTGAGCGTCGTGCCGTCGTCCATGGTCCATTCATATCCTACGATCGTGCGACCTGGATGCGGCTGCGAAGCGGTAGCGTCGAATTCGATCGTTTCATCCAAGCAGACTTTCGCTGGTAGTGATTCACCGGTGATCACCGCATTGGGAACCGGCGGCCAGCAAGGGGTTCCACACTCGATGACCGCGCTGAACGTTCCTTCGCCGATGCTGTTGGAGGTGAAATGCAGCGTCAGACAACCGGAGGCGTTATCCGGTGTGGCTGCGATGATCTGCCCTTGCAGATCCTCTCCGGTGAAGGTGCCGATGAGCGGTGCGGTGATATCGGCACCATCATAGATCAGGAACTGATCCACCGGTGCTGGACCATCCATGCTCAGGTCGAAGGCAACGAACGTGAGAAAGATGGCCTGCCCGGGTTGAGAAGGGTCAGGACAGATCGTGGTCGTAAAGTCCTCGTCGTTCAAGTAGCCCTCGCCGCTAAGACCCTGGCTGGTCACCAGCCCTCCGGAGCAAGCGGTAATGCTGGGTTCTGTAATGGGGTATATGTCCTGTGCGTTCAACGCTCCGCTGAATAGCACAAGCATGAATACCACGCCCAGTGATGAACGCTGGCGTTCGATGCCTGCCCGGACCTGGAAAGCAGCGCCATTCGCGCACGTGAAGACCGCGTTCATACCGATCCACTCACGCAACAGCCCCAGCAGCATGATCAACGATCGAGTGTCTTACTTGATAAGGGTGACGTAACCGACGACCTCTTTTCGCACTTCGCTGTCCTTGATGCTGAAGAGCAAGCGGTAGGCGTATACATCGCTCTTCAATATCTCACCACCGTTCTGATAGCTACCCAGCCAGCTCTTGTAGGGGTCGTCCGTGTTGAAGACCATCTGGCCCCAGCGGTCGAAGACCATGAGCTCGTAGTCCGCACGTACGTCCAGGTTGGCGCTGGGCCACCATGTGTCATTCACATCATCACCATCCGGCGTAAAGGTGTTCGGGATGTACGTGTAGAGCACATCGCTCACTTCCACATCGTAGCACACCGTATCGCTGCACTCGTTGTAATTGTAGGCGATCAGGCAGACCGGATATACTCCCGGGTACTTGTTGTTGAAGGTGTAGGAGGGTGTGACCGCATTGCTCGTGGCCAGATCGGCGATATTCCACGCGAAGTGGTCCGAGCCCGTGGAAAGGTTAGCGAACGTGACATGTGGATGCTCGACGTCAGCCGGACGGGGCCACCAATCGAACGCGGCCACTACCGGCGGAGGGCCCGTAACAGCGATGGCATCTGTACCGATGCAGCCAGCTGCATCCTTGATACGGACTTGAGCGATGCCCTCGCACACTGCCGTCCGGATGCTCTCCGCGCCCCATGTATCGCCGTTGTCGAAGCTGTACTCGACGGCTTCCGGGTCATACAATTCCACTTGGCCGTCGCAATCACCGGAACAGGTCACGGGCTGGGTGGCCATCGAATCGATGCGCAGCAACTGCGGCTCACCGATGGTGAAGTCGAAGCTGTCCTCACAGCCATTCTCATCGCGCACGGTCAATGTGTATTCCGCCGCACAAAGTCCGTTCACAGCGTTCAAGCCTACCCCTTCATCGCCATTGCTCCACGCGTAGTTCCAGTCAACTTCCGGGTTACCGCCGGTCACCACCACGCTAGCGGTGCCATCGCAATAGCTGAAGCAGACGGCATCCGTCAATGTGGGGTCGAAGGCGTACGCATCTGTGAAGGTCATATCAACACTGTCGATCAGGTCGCAGAAAGCCCCGTCGTTCTCCACCCAATAGAACCTATGTGTGCCACCACTACCGGGCGGCATCGTCACTGTCGTGGACACATCGTACGCATCATCGAAAATGGCGCCCGCAGGTCCTGTCCAATTGCCTACTCCGGTATTGCCTCGCGTGGCCGAAAGTGCGATGGACAAATTGCAGGAGAACGCAGGCTCTCCCGCATCGACGATCCCGCAGCACGTGGGGTCTTCCGACGGGATCACCGTGATCTGCAGGGTGGCGGTCGCTTCACAACCGGCGTCACTGATGAGCGTGTAGGTGTAGGTGTCGTCAGCATCCACGGTCGGGTCGAAGGAGCCGCTGGCGATGACCGCACCTGCACTGTTGGTCCATGTGCCACCTGCATCAGGTGTTCCTCCCAGTGAATCGATCATCGCCAAGGGCAACGAATTGGCACAGATGGAGATGATGTTCGATATGCCAGCGTTAATGGACGGATCAGGAGCGACCAATACACTGTCGGTGACAGCGCATTCAGGATGTCCCACCGGGTACGTGCTCAAGTAGAACATCGTGGGCTCCGTGACGAAGACATTCGTGCCGGGATCAGTAGGGTCGTCCAAACCCGCAGTGGGCGTCCATTCAAAACTGAATGGAATTCCGCCACCGCAGGCGATGACTCCTGTCCACAGTGTTCCAGTAGCAGGCCCGTTCGGACTGGCGTACACCTCAGCTCCGGTATCATCGCTTAGCACGAACGAATTCTCATTGTTCCAAATGGTGCCGGCGGTATAATCGAATTGGACCTGATCCCCCGTCGAAACGTTCAGCGTTACCTCCAACTCTCCTCCTGTGGCAATGGTATAGTTGGTGGTGGTGCCATCGATCGTCATATCCAACGACGCTCCTCCGTTCCACCCATCGAATGCATCATCGGTCAGGGTCAACGTGAAGGTGCAATTGGCGGGCGGACCGTTGGCGAGGATCTCACCGGACATCGGCAACGGATCGGAGCACAGGGTGATGGGTTCGCCAGCTTCCACCAACGCGATCTCCGGTACCGTGATCGTGATGGTAGTGTCGTAGGTGCAACCGAAGTTGTCGGTGACCGAGAATGAGTAATTGTAGTCGCCCGGTGTGGTGATCGTAGAACTGGCCACCAAAGGGTTAGCTGGATCGATATCCAGGAAAGGCCCGGTCCAAGCGGCACTATCGAGCGTACTGGTGCCTGGATCCGGGGTGAATTGCGTGACGTCAGGGATGATGCTCGGGTCGAATTCGATGGACCAGCCACAGATGAATCCATTGTCCGCTCCGAAGAAGTCGGTGCTCTGATAAGTCCACGTCCCGTTCAAGGGACACCCGACCAGTGCTGAGAAGGGAGTGATCGGTTCATACGTTCCGGGGACCAAAGCCTGGCCATTGATATCCTCGCCGCTCGGCATCGTGTTCGGTGTAGGCCCGAACTGGGAATTATCCACCCACGTACCGTTCGTCGCGTTGGGTGTCCAGCAATAGTTCCAGCACTCACCTTGGATCGGGTTGTCGTCATCATCAAGGTCATTGGGACTACCAAGGAATGTTCCTCCACCTCCTTGTTGGTGAAGGAACATGGATTGACCGTTCGGGCAGATCACCTGCAGAACTAGATCTCCCATATAGGAATGCTCCATGTCCACACAGATGGAAAGCACGTCGTTGGCGTCCACCAATTCCTGGCCTGGATCGAACTGCGTGAACTCAAGTTGCGAGACGAACGGAAGCCCAACGTCATCGGGTAAGTAAACACCGCTACCCAAGTTCGGATCGGGTAGCCCTGTCCATGTCACAGGTGTTACAACAGCTGAAAGTTCCGTAGTGGCACCCACGCACGACGTCACGCTTTCTGTCGTCCCCGCGAAATGCGGCGTAGTGCTCACCAGCACTTGGAGATCCACCACGTTGGAGTTCACGCAGTCGTTGTCGTCCATGAGATTCAACTGCACGATGTACTCACCCGGCTCTGTGAAGGAGTGGCTCGTTACAGGCCCATCGCCCGTGGTTCCATCATCGAACTCCCATGTGTATGAGACGATGGTGAAGGTCGCATTCGCCGCATACGAGTCCGAGCCATCGAAGGTGACCTCCTCGCCAACGCACACCATGGCAGGCACCGCCTCGCTCATGGTGGCCACGGCCGTGGGGCGCTCACATGGTGTGTAGCACGTAATGGAAGCCGCGAAGTTCCCCACACCGTTCGCGTTGGAGGTGAACTGTACGGTCAGACATCCACTGGTGTTGAACGTAGTGGCGGAGACGATAAGCGTTTGCAGGTCCGTCCCTGTATATTCTCCCAGCGATGTCGCACTGGTGCTATTCCCATCGAAGATGCGGATCCGGTCCGGGTTCGGTCCAATAGGGCTCAGGTTACAAATGAGCCAGTTGAGGGAGATGGCATCGCCGGGTATATCCGGACAAATGGTGGCCGTGTAATTCTCGTTGCCGCTGTAATCGCCGGCTGGTCCTCCAGAATCCTGCAACGCACCCAGGCAGGTGGAAACGTCGCCGGCACTGATCAGATGTTCGATCTGCGCCTGTACTTGACCACCCATCAACCCTGCGGCCAGAAGGAAAGCGCAGTGGGTGAGGAAACCTTTGTTCTTCGTCATCAAGAAGGTCATAGTTCCATGGCTCAAGTTGCTGATAGCCCGTAGAATACAATTTACAGCACGGACTTTTGACTAGCTCCGGCGGGACTTGGTTGCCTATACCGCAAAAATAAGGGACCCGGTGCTCGACCGGGTCCCTTATTGCAAGGCTGGATAGGGTGGCTAACGAACCAAGTCCAGCGACCCATTGTACGTGCCGCCCAACTTCTCTCCATCCTTCATTTCCACCATCCACACATAGGAACCCGATACACACAGATCGCCTCGGTTGGTTACACGACCGTTCCAAGGACGCTGAGCATCATTCGTTTCGTAGACGAGCTCCCCGCTTTTCGAATCGAAGACAGAAAGATGGAACTTCACGCCAAGGGTCTTTAATGCTTCGGGCATGAACACATCATCCGTTCCATCGCCGTTCGGCGAGAAGCTCTTGGGGGCCAAGAGATCATAGTCCGAATCGATGCGCACGGTCTTTTCGATGTTGTCCACGCAGCCCTTGGCGTTGGTTACAGCCAGTTTCACGTGGTAGACGCCGGACTTCTTATAGACGTGATCAGGATGCGCAACCGCTGAGACCGCCCCATCCCCGAAGTCCCAAGAATAAGAACGACCACCAAGACTGCGGTTCTCGAAATGGACCGACGGTACAGTGTTCTCATACTCCTGTTTCAGCACATTGAACGATGCTTCGGGAGCTTCGTGGATCACGATCCGGTCCGCCGCCGGCTTGTTGCTGATATTGCCTCCTCCGCTAGAGGAGTGGGAGAGCATCACCTCGAAACTGCCCGATTTCGCAAAAGCATGGTTCGGCGCCGGTTTGTTGGAGAAACTTCCATCTCCGAAGTTCCACAGGTAGATCCCCTCCTCGGGAAGGTTGTCCACCGCGAATTCGATCAACGTTCCCGGACATCCTTCGGTGATGTTCGCACGCACTAGAGGTGCTCCACCTCCACTTGGTTCGTTCGCAGTGGCGATCGGTCGTGCAGCCTCGGAACTGATGGCCGAAGAGCGTTGTTTAGTGGTTTCCGGAGTTGGTCCACCCATCTCTGGTGTGGTAGTGTTTGGTGCGACAACGTCCGCATGCGCAGGAGACGCCACAATAACAGGAGGTACGATCGATTCCTCCTCCGAGCCCGATATAGGTTGAACGCTGACCCGTTCTACCATTGTTCCTTCACCCCCGACCGGAACAGGCACGTCCGGGCGCATCAGCACGGTAAAACTACTGGCCGCAGCGAGCGAACCGCCTAGCAGAAGGGCGTACAGTCCGGAACGCGAGACACGACCATTGCCGTTGTTCTGGTCCAGCGAACGCTCCAACTGCGCCCAATCGGCGGAGTTGTACGGAACCTCATAGGGCTCCAGGGAGTCCTTCACCGATCGTTCAAATCCACTCAAGCCACTCATGTTCTTCACCATTAACGGAGTTTGTGCTCCTTGGTCAATAGTTTCTTCAGATTATGCTTGGCCTTGGCCAAGTTGCTCTTCGAGGTACCGATGTTGATGCCGAGCATGTCGGCGATCTCCTTGTGCGTCAATTCCTCGAAGACGTAAAGGTTGAACACCGTGCGGTAAGCGGGTGTCAACTTCTGCATTGCATTGATGATGTCGGCGGGCTTCAGATCAAGGATGTCCTCGCTCTCCTCATCGGCCAGTATATCCTCTTCGTCCTGGTCGCCGAAGTCCTCTATGCTCCTTTCTTCACCCAGCAGCAAATAGGAATTCTTCGTGCGTCGGAAATGGTCGATGGCGGTGTTCACCATGATGCGCCGTATCCATCCTTCGAAAGAACCAGCGCGGTTGAACTTGTCCACGCTCCGGAACACTTTGATGAAGCCGTCCTGAAGTATGTCTTTGGCTTGGTCGGCGTTCTTCGTGTACCGAAGGCACACCGCCATCATTTTGCCATAGAACAGTTCATAGACCCGCTGCTGCGCCCGACGCTCTTCTTTCAAGCAACCATCGATCAGCTCGGAGAATGTGGCATCAGGCCCTTGCATGTTCACCCACGTAGGAACGAGACGCAAGCGCGTTCGTTCCGTTGCCGGTTCGTTCGAGGCTGGCCTTAGCATTTGAGCGGGTAAGATAGCCATGCTTTGATCATAAGACGGGGACCTATGAAAAGGATGCCTCCTTGCCGCACTCTTTCCGTGGGGCCTTTCTTGGGGACCTAGCGGTAGGCACTTGCAGGCATCGTTCCGGGATCGTGGCTACTTTCGTCCCGTCGTTCGCGGGCCTATGCGTCCATGACGGCACAAACCCGATCCAATTCCCCCGAATCCGAATGAAAGTCACCGTTGTTGGGGCCGGTAATGTGGGCGCTACCTGCGCCGATGCCGTAGCCCGTTGGGAACTCGCCAACGAAGTGGTCCTTCTGGACATCAAAGAAGGTTTTGCCGAGGGTAAGGCGCTGGACATCTGGCAGACCGCCCCCATCAATTTGTTCGACTCCCGCTTGGTGGGCAGTACGAACGACTATTCCAAGACCGCCAATAGCGATGTGGTGGTGATCACCAGTGGCTTGCCGCGCAAGCCGGGCATGAGCCGCGATGATCTCATCGCCACGAACGCCGCTATCGTGAAGAGCGTGACGGAGAACGTGATCAAGCACAGCCCCGATTGCATCATCATCGTGGTGAGCAACCCGTTGGATGTGATGACCTATTGCGCATTCGTCAACAGCAAATTCCCGGCTCATCGCGTGTTCGGCATGGCAGGGATCCTTGATACGGCCCGTTATCGCGCTTTCCTGGCAACGGAACTGGGTGTAAGTCCCAAGGACATCCAAGCGGTGTTGATGGGAGGGCATGGAGATACCATGGTGCCTTTGCCACGTTACACAACGGTCGGCGGTATCCCGGTGACGGAGCTGATCGCCAAGGAAAAGTTGGATGCGATCGTAGAACGGACCAAGAAGGGCGGCGGCGAGATCGTGAACCTGCTCGGTACCAGCGCATGGTATGCCCCGGGTACAGCGGCGGCGCAAATGGTGGAGGCCATCGTGCGCGATCAGAAGCGCATATTCCCGTGCTGCGTATGGCTGCAGGGCGAGTATGGCCTGAAGGACATCTACATGGGCGCTCCTGTGGTGCTCGGTCGGAAAGGCGTTGAGCGCATCATCGAGTTGAAGCTGGACAAAGAAGAAATGGCGCTCTGCCAAGCCAGCGCCAAAGCCGTTAAAGAGGTGATGGAAGTGCTGGACAAGATGAACGTGACGGCCTAGCAAGGCGCAGTCTTGAGCGTGAAGGGCGTCCTAAGGAGGACGCCCTTCGTGTTCTCGGAAGATACGGTCAGTGTGAGCGTCGGCTTAGGAGAACGCGAACTGGAGCATACCGGCGACCGGGCCCTTCACAGCAGATGGAATAAATGCCATCTGCTTGCTCTCCTAGATCCACGACCACATGGCCTGAGCGGAACGAACGATCCAGTATCATTTGTCCCAAGGCGTTCCGCACAACGATACGGCTTCCTACCGGCACATCTCCTTTCAGGTCGATCTCTACGCGGCCTGTGGTGGGGTTGGGGTAGGCGAACAAGACAGGTTCGGCGGATCGTCGTGCGATGGAGGACGTACCGTCGCTGCGCCAGAACGACACGCCTCCACGGAAATTCCCGATCACGAAGTCAGCGACCCCATCGCCCGTGAAGTCGTGCGCAGCAAGACCAGTGCGAAAGCCTTCCCTTAGGTCCAAGTAACTCTCATCTTCCAAGGTCCAATGGCTCGTAGGGGACCAGTCTGAACTGCTGTAATGCCATAATGTCCCCGTCTCGGAGGCGACCAGAAGTTGACGCTGTCCGTCAGGGCCGCTGAAGAAAACAGGTACCGAAAAGCCGGAGCCGAAGGGTGTCGTGGTTCGGGCGAAGCCAAGGGAGTCCGTTACCAAGGTCCAGCTCGGCGCCGAGGCGGTGCCATCATTGTGCAGATAGTTCAGGTTCCCGTTCTGTTCACCTACCACAAGGTCCTGCAATCCGTCGTTGTCGAAGTCTACGAAATGGGGGGTCACCTGTCGGCCAAGGTCGATGACAGTACCATTGCCGTACGTGACGTTGGGTTGGGTGAGTTGGAATTGAGCCACGGGGCCGGCAGCCACGTTGACGAACAGGTGCATGTTGCCTTCCAAGTCACCGATATACATGTCTTTGTCCCCATCACCGTCCAGGTCCGCGAAAGCCGGATACATGGCCGTTCCTATTCCGCTCGTGCTCAGTCCCATGTAGTCATCAGTGATCACTTCGAACGCCGGCTCGGACAAGGTGCCGGTGTTCTCGAGCAACATGAGCTTGCCGATGTAATCGCCGGTCGGGTCGAAATAGCCTTCATTGGCGACGATCAGATCCATCCGCCCATCGCTGTTGTGGTCGAATAGGATCGGGTAGGCTCCTTGTCCCACCTCGATCATCCGACTTTGGAAAACATCCTCTTCCTGGAATTCGAAGTTCGGCGCGGCATCGGAACCCGTGTTCTGGAAGTACCATACGCCTTTGAAATTCTGGGCGAGCGATCGCGAGTTGGGGCTTACGAGCAGGTCTCCATCCCCGTCGTCGTCCACATCCAAATGGAACGGGGCTGGGAATACGGGAAGGTGAACCGGCACATCGTCCGCTGGGAAACCCACTTCGAACGAGGTCATGTGCGAATCGTCGACAGTACCTCCGTTGTAAAGCGCCACCAAGTTGGGGTAGGAGATGTCCCCGAGGAGCAGGTCCTTTACGCCGTCGCCGTCGAGGTCGATCGGTGTGACCGTACTTCCGGTATGTGCACGGTCTTCCGGGCTTCCTTCCAACGAGCCTTCGTGCGCGGGTTCGGGACCCATTTCAGGGTTCGGTATCTGGAATGGGCAGGCGGCATCCAACGTAACATCGTTCGTGGCCGCACTTTCGGCGAACCGGCCCCAGCACGCGTTGGTGAGGACGAAGTCCAGGCTGTCACAGGAACCATATTCTTCCATGCTCTGGTTCTTGTAATACTGCACGTAGGAACCCAGCTGAGCGAAGGTGAGCACGTCCATGTCCCCGTCGCCATCGATGTCCGCGAAGCCCGGCAGGTCTTCGGATGAGATGAACAGGTTCGTGGTCTGAGAGGATCCATCAGTGAATACGTACTCGCAGTTCACCCTGAATTTCAGCAGTTCGAACGAAAGCTCATCATTCGTGGAGGTGTTGCGGTACACACTGAACCCCGCTTGGGAGTAGCTGAAGATGTCCTCTTTGCCGTCGCAATCATAATCGCGGAAGAGGGCCCAGTCATGCAACTCGCGAAAGGGCCATTGCTCATCGAAATCACGAGTGATGGTGTAGGTGCTGGTGCCTCCCCCGGGTGTATTGATCAGGGTGATCAGCCTATTGTCCGTGCGGTCAAAGAACACCAGGTCCTTCGCTCCGTCAAGGTCCAGGTCAATCCTGCTGATCTGCGGATAGTTCAGCCCACCCGCCCATGCCAGATCGAGGTCATTACCTTGGCGGGTAACGGCGATGTTCTTGTCAAAGTGCAACTCGGGCTGGGCCATCGCCCCGAAGAACGACAGCATAGCCGTGGCCAGGACCAAGGGTGAACGTTTCGTGCGCATGGTTCGCAAAGGTGGGGGTGTAGGGCTTTGCGGGCACACAGTTGTTGGGTCTGTTCATGCAACCCTGATCGTTGGAAAGGCCATTTTCCCAGTGCCTGCGCGGGGTCCAAGGGCCTTCTACCCAAGGGCTTTCCCCGATGCCCAACAACGCTATATTTGCCGCCTCTTTAGAAAAACCATCGGTCATGCAGAATAGGGGCGCGCTTTGGATATTCACCATCCTCCTGGCGCTGGCGTGTGCGTATCAAATGTCTTTCTCCATCTTCACTTCGGGTGTGGAGAAAAAGGCCCGCGAGCAGGCCAACTTCCAAGCCGATTCAGCCCTGGCCGTGCCTGGAGCCGAGAACTTGGATCGCGAAGAGCTCTTCTACAAATTCGAGAACAGCTACCTCCGTGCACACAGCGAAGAGAAGGTTTACCCGGTGTTGGGCTATACCTATCGCGAGTGCAAGGAGAAGGAGATCAACTTGGGTCTTGACCTGAAGGGCGGTATGGCCGTGACGCTCGAAGTGAGCATCCCTGAGCTGATCACCAACCTCAGCGAGAATAACCAGGATCCGGCTTTCCGCGAGGCGATCGCCAAAGCCCGTGACCGCCAAAAGAGCAGCGACAAGGATTTCATCACCCTTTTCGGTGAAGAGTATGCCAAGATCCCCGGCCATGGCCCGCTCAGCGCCATCTTCTACAGCCCGGAGCGCAAGGACATGTTCAACCGCGAAGGCAGCGATGCCGATTACCTCGCTGCCCTGCGCCGCGAAGCGGAGACCGCGTTGAGCAACACCGAGCGCATCATGCGCACCCGTATCGACAAGTTCGGTGTGGCGCAGCCCAGCATACAGAAGCAGCAGTTCAGCGGTCGTATCCAGATCGAACTGCCCGGTGTGAAGGACAAGGAGCGCGTGCGCAAAGTGCTGCAAAGCACCGCCAACCTGGAGTTCTGGGAAACGGCGGACAACGGCACGGTGTTCCCCATCCTCAGCCAGGCGAACGATCGCCTCGGTGCGCTTAACCTGGGCACAGAGACGAAGACCGACGAGCCCAAAGTGGATTTCACCCGTATCCTGAGCACAGGTTCTGAGATCAAAGGCGCTGGCTCCGGCGTGGAAAGCGGCCTGGTCGGCTTCCTGGAGAGCGGAAAACCAGCGGATAAGACCACGTGGTTCAACTTCGACCGGGTCACCTTCGAGACAGGAAGTGCCAAGCTGGATGCCGCTAACTCGGAAGCGCAGTTGAACAACCTCGTAGAGGTATTGAAAGCCTATCCTGCGGTAAAGCTGAAGATCGGTGGTTACACGGACAACACCGGTGATGCAGCGGCCAACAAGAAGCTCTCCGATGAGCGCGCGAAGGCTGTTACAGCCGCGCTGGTGGCCAAAGGTGTTGCCGCCGACCGCTTGGAAGCCGAAGGCTATGGCTCAGACCATGCCGTTGCGACCAACGACACGGAGGAAGGTCGCGCCCAGAACCGCCGCATGGCCCTGCGTGTGATCGAGAACGGTGTGGATAGTGCCACGTTCGCTGCTGCTGACACCACCCAAGCCGACACCACCAAGGCTTTCGAGGACATGAGCGAAGAAGAGAAGGCCGAAATGCGCCGCAAGAACCCGTTGTTCGCGGTGTTCTCGCCTTCGCAGCAAGCGCAAGGGCCGTTGGTGGGCACGGCTCGTGTGGCCGATACCGCGCAGGTGAACGGTTACCTGCGCTCGGCAACGATGAAGTCCTTGTTGCCCGCCGATGTGAAGCTCGCCTGGTATTCCAAACCGGAGACCTTCGAGACCACCGCCGGTGAGAAGTCCCAGTTCCTTTCCCTTTACGCGTTGAAGGTTCCGCGCGGTGGCAAGCCCCGTTTGGATGGCAGTTCCATCATTAACGCCTATCAGGATTATGATGTGAAGGGTGATGTGGAGGTGATCATGCAGATGAACCCTGAAGGTGCACAGACCTGGCGCTTGATGACCGGTGAGAACGTTGGCAAGGCCGTGGCCATCGTGCTGGACGACCTCGTCTACAGCGCGCCCATCGTACAGAGTGAGATCGCCGGTGGCCGTTCCAGCATCAGCCTGGGCAATGGCGACCTGAACAAGCAGATCCAAGAGGCGGATGACTTGAGCAACATCCTCAAAGCCGGTGCGCTGCCTGCACCCGCCCGCATCATCGACGAGACCATCGTAGGCCCCACGCTGGGCGAGAAGAACATCTCCAGCGGTCTTATCTCCTTCGGCGTCGCTCTGATCGGTGTGCTGCTCGTAATGTGGCTCTACTACAACCGCGCGGGCTGGATCGCGGATATCGCACTGTTGGCGAACGTGTTCTTCCTGATCGGGACCATGGCTTCCATGCAAGCCACGCTTACCCTGGCCGGTATCGCCGGTATCGTGCTCACCATCGGTATGGCCGTGGATGCCAACGTGCTCATCAACGAGCGCGTTCGCGATGAATTGAAACAAGGCCGCATGTTGAAGAGCGCCATCGAGACGGCCTACTCCAACTCCGGAGCGCTCTCCGCGATCATCGACTCCAACGTGACCACCTTCGTTACGGCGGTCATCCTCTACTTCTTCGGATCAGGCCCCATCCGCGGCTTCGCCACCACGCTGGGTCTCGGTATCCTCACTTCTCTTTTCACGGCCATCTTCATTTCCCGCCTCGTCATGATCTGGCGCTTGGAGAAGGGCAAGGACATCTCGTTCTGGCGCCCGTGGAACAAGAACCTGTTCGATGGTGCCAACTACGACTTCATGGGTAAGCGGAAGTTGTTCTATGCCATTTCCTTCGTGCTCATCGCCATCGGTCTCGTGTCCATGTTCACCCGCGGATTCAACTGGGGTGTGGACTTCACCGGTGGTCGCACGTTCGTTGTGGAGTACGCGCAACCCGTGGACCCCGAAGTGGTGCGTGAAACGCTGGCCCCTGTGGTGAAGGAGGGCGATCGTGATTACACCCTGAACGTGAAAACCTACGGTGGCGAGCGTCGCTTGAAGATCACGACGAACTACCTGATCGATGAACCCGGTCTGGCCACGGATTCCGTGGTGCAGGCGCGCATGGCCGCTGGTCTGGCTCAAGTGGGTGAATTCTCCTTCGCGGACGATACCCGCAAAGTGGATCCGACGATCAGTGATGATATCAAGATCAAAGCCATCACCTCGGTGAGCATCGCACTGATCTTCATGTTCATCTACATCGGCGTACGATTCAACAACTGGCAATACGGCATCGGTGCCATTCTTTCACTGGTACATGACGTGCTTGTGGTACTCGGCCTGTACTCGCTGCTTTGGGGTGTCGTCGGCTTTTCCATGGAGATCGATGAAGCCTTCATCGCGGTCATCCTCACCGTGGTGGGTTATTCCATCAACGACACCGTGGTGGTGTTCGACCGTATCCGGGAATACACACGCGAACACAAACGCGAACCGGTAGTTTCCCTCTTCAACAAGGCCATCAACAGCACGCTCAGCCGTACGTTGAACACGGGTGTCTGCACCATGTTGGTCTTGCTCATCATCTTCTTCTTCGGTGGTGTGGCGATCAAAGGCTTCGTTTTCGGCTTGTTCGTAGGTACCGTGGTCGGTACTTACTCTTCCATCTTCGTTGCATCGGCTTCCGCAGTGGATCTGATGCTGCGCAAGAAGGCCGATGTCGCTGTGAAAGAGGCTGTGGCCTGATCATAGACCTTCTTCGTCTCGGGAAGTCCCGCCTCGCTGGCGGGACTTCCTACTTTTGGACCGGTCATGGGACGATTCCTTCTCTTCGATATCAGCGGCGGCGAGCTTATGGTGATCATGCTCTTCGCCCTGCTGTTCTTCGGCTCAAAGGGTATTCCGGATCTTGCCCGCACCCTCGGCCGTACCATGCGTCAAGTGCGTGATGCCAGCAACGAGGTGCAGCGCGAGATCCAACGCGGCGCGAACGAAGTGACCGGTGCCATGAGCGAGCAGCGGCGTGCTTTCCAACAGAACTTGGAGTTGAATCAGGCCAAGCCGCCAGCCATTCCTCCTCCACCCGGTGATGTGGAGCCGCCCGCAAAGCCTGCGGAACCGCCCGCCGAGAACTGACCCTTCAGGATATTGGTACCGAAGCACCTCGAGGGGTGCTTTTTGCTTGTGCCCCCCTTGCTTTCAGGGGGTAGTTCCTTGATCGTTCACATTTTCGGAGTATGACCCCTCGATTTTCAACTACCTTCGCCGCCGAAACCCTACTTTTCTGATGAACACCCCCCGTTTTCGTCACAAGGCACTCGAAGATGTGCTGAGCCGCGCCCCCAAAGTCGTTGAAACGCCCTCTGCCAAGATCTCCGAGTACTTCGGGAGCAGCGTGTTCAATGAGGATGCGATGCGCATGTTCCTCACCGAGGATGCCTACTTCGCGGTGCGCCAAGCCATTCATCAAGGCAGCCGCATCGAACGGAAACTGGCCGACCAGGTGGCCAGCGGGATGAAGGAGTGGGCCTCCAGCAAGGGCGCCACGCACTACACGCACTGGTTCCAGCCGCTAACGGGCACCAGCGCGGAGAAGCACGACGCCTTCTTCGAACCCATCGGCGGTGGCCGTAGCATCGAACGTTTCGACGGCAGCATGCTCGTACAGCAGGAGCCGGATGCAAGCAGCTTTCCGAACGGTGGTATCCGAAACACGTTCGAAGCACGGGGTTACACGGCTTGGGACCCGAGCAGCCCTGCTTTCATCATCGGTCGCACGTTGTGCATCCCCACCATCTTCATCAGCTACACTGGGGAGGCACTGGACTATAAAATGCCATTGCTCCGAGCCATCAAGGCCGTGGATGAGGCTGCAACGGAAGTGTGCCAGTACTTCGATAAGGACGTCACGAAAGTGACCTGCACCCTGGGGTGGGAGCAGGAGTACTTCCTGATCGATGAGGCGTTGTACTACGCCCGTCCGGATATCATGGCGACGGGTCGTGCGCTTTTCGGGCACGAACCGGCGAAAGGACAGCAGCTGGAAGACCACTACTTCGGCAGCATCCCCGAACGGGCGGTGGCCTTCATGCGCGATTTCGAGACCGAGGCTCTGAAGCTCGGCATCCCGGTGAAGACCCGCCACAACGAGGTGGCCCCGAACCAGTTCGAGTGCGCGCCCGTGTTCGAGGAGCTCAACCTCGCCGTGGACCACAACATGCTGCTGATGGACGTGATGGAGAAGACCGCACGCAAACATCATTTCCGTGTGCTCTTCCACGAAAAGCCCTACGCCGGCGTGAACGGCAGCGGGAAGCACAACAACTGGAGCCTGGCCACCAACACCGGCAAGAACCTGCTGCGCCCGGCGAAGACGCCGAAGGAGAATATGCTCTTCCTGGCCTTCTTCGTGAATACCATCAAGGCCATCCACAACCATGCGGATGTGCTGCGCGCCAGCATCGCCTCGGCCAACAACGATCATCGTCTGGGGGCCAACGAGGCGCCGCCCGCGATCATCAGCGTGTTCATCGGCGAGCACTTGAGCAACCTGCTGAATGAACTGGAGAAGAACATCAAGGGCACGATGACCCCTGATCTGAAGACCGAATTGAAGCTGGACATCGGCCGAATTCCCTCGGTGATGCTGGACAACACGGACCGTAACCGTACCAGCCCGTTCGCCTTCACGGGCAACAAGTTCGAATTCCGCGCCGTGGGCAGTAGCGCGAACTGCGCCGGTCCCATGACCGTGCTGAACACCATCGTCGCGCACCAGCTGAAGGCCTTCACCAAAAGCGTGGATGCCTTGATCAAGAAGGGCACCAAGAAGGATGAAGCTGTACTGCGTGTGATCCGCGACCTGATCGTGGAGAGCAAGGCCATCCGCTTCGAAGGCAACGGCTATGGTGACGAATGGAAGAAGGAGGCCGCCAGGCGCGGATTGAGCAACATCGCCGACACCCCGCGCGCATTGGACGTTTGGGAGCGCAAGGAGACGAAAGAGTTGTTCGCAAGCATGGGCGTGCTCAGCGCTGTGGAATTGGAAGCTCGCCATGAGATCGAACTTCACAGCTACGTGCTGAAGTTGCAGATCGAAGGGCGCGTTTGCGGCGACTTGGCCCAGAACCACGTTATCCCTACGGCGATAGCCTACCAGAACCGGTTGTTGGAGAACGTGCGCGGACTGCGCGAGGTGCTTGGAATGGAAAAGGCCAAAAAGGCCGCCGCCACACAAGTGAAACTGATCGAGGAGATCAGCGAGCACATCGGTCGTATCATGACCATGGTGGAGGAAATGACCGAAGCGCGCAAAAAGGCCAATGCCTTGGAAGATAGCCGAGACAAGGCTATCGCCTACTGCGATAAGGTGAAACCCTACTTCGATCAGATCCGCTACCACAGCGACAAACTGGAGCTACTGGTGGACGACGAGCTTTGGCCGCTACCGAAGATGCGCGAGCTCATGTTCACCCGGTAGCATCTCAAGCCTGAGGCAAGTGTGAACGAACCATCCCGTCCGTTCCGCTTGCCATTTCGGGATCTGCTTATCTTCGCCCGGAACCGGAAACCCCGACTCTCACCCTACACGCACCTGATGACCACAAGGAAACTCCTTGCAAGCCTGTTCGTTAGCATCGTCTTCGTGAGCACGGCCGCTGCCCAAAGCAAGCTGGCAGAAGAGGCGGATGATGCTTTCAAGAAAGGCTTCTACTTCAACGCCATCGAACTTTACAAGAAGGCGTACACCGTGGAGAAGAAGGCCAGCACCAAGGCCGAACTGATCTTCAAGGTCGGGGAAGCCTACCGCGCTATCGGTGATCCGCAACAGGCTGCTGTTTGGTACGAAAAGGCTAACAAAGCCCAGTACACGGACCCCATCACCTACCTGTACATCGGCGACATGCTGAAGCAGGACGGTAAATATCCCGAGGCCATCGCAGCTTACAACCGCTTCAAGGAAAAGAAGCCCGGTGATATGCGAGCCGATGCAAGCATAGCGGAATGCCAGCAGGCCCAAGCGTGGAAGGATTCTCCTACGCGCTACAGCGTCGACCCCGAGGTTCTTCTGAACACGGCACAGTACGATTTCACACCGGCTTTCGCGGACAAGAAGAATGAAACCGTTGTCTTCACCAGCACGCGCCCTGGCTCTACCGGCTCGGAGACCGACCAGATCATCGGTGAGAGTTTCAGCGATCTCTTCACCAGCAGCCGTGATCGCTTGGGCAAATGGAGCGAGCCTACTAAGCTTCCCATCTCCATCAATACGGAAGGCAACGAGGGAGCACCCATCTTCAACAGTAAGCGCACGATGATGTATTTCACGCGTTGCCCCATGGAGAAGAAGAAGGTCTACGGGTGCGACATCTGGGTGAGCAAAAAGGTGGGGAACAACTATGCTGAACCCGTGAAGCTGAACCTCCGTCCGGAGAAGAACGACACGGTCACCATCGGGCACCCTGCCTTGGACAAGGATGAGACCGTAATGGTCTTCGCCAGCGACATGAAATGGCCTGGCCACAAAGGCGGGAAGGATCTCTATGCGGTGAAGCTTGACAAGGATGGTATGCCCGTTGGCGCTCCGGTCAATCTTGGAGCTGATATCAATGGAGCCAAGGATGAGATGTTCCCCTTCATCCGCCAGGACGGCAGCCTCTATTTCTCTTCCAATGGACGTGCCGGCATGGGTGGCATGGACATCTTCCACGCTGAGAAGTCCGGAGAAAGCTGGACCGCCGTGGATAACATGAAGTCACCGATCAACAGCTCTTCTGATGACTTCGGGATCGCCTTCGAGGGCGAGGAAGAGCGTGGCTTCTTCACCAGTAATCGCGCGGGTGGCAAGGGTCAGGATGACATCTGGCGCTTCTACCTGCCGGATATGGTGTTCGCTCTGCAGGGTACGGTCTATGACAAGAAGACCAACCAGCCACTGCCTGGAGCGAAGGTCAGCGTAGTGGGTACGAACGGCAGCAACTTCAGCGCCATCACTGACGATGTCGGCGGCTTCAGCTTCGTGGAGAACGGTAAGGACCGTTACATCAAGGAGAATACCACGTACAGCATCCTTGCCGAGAAGGAAGGATACTTGGTGGTGAAGGATCAAGTGACCACCGTGGGCTTGGCTGAAAGTACCACGTTCGTGAAGGAGTACTACCTGCAACCAGCTGAAGTGGGTGGGGTAGTTGACCTTCCTTCCGTGATCTATGATGTGGATAAGTTCGAACTCCTTCCAGCCAGCATGGATTCGCTGGAAGTCGCCTATCAAACCTTGCTGGACAATCCAACGATGGTGGTGGAACTCCGTTCGCACACCGACTCACGACCAACTCGTCGATACAAAGGAGGTAACATGGAACTGTCGCAGTTGCGTGCGCAGAGTTGCGTGAATTTCCTCGTGACCAAAGGGATCGACCCGGCACGTATGGTACCGGTAGGCCGTGGCGCAGAGGAAACGAAGATCTCTGATGACGTGATCAAGAAGATGTTGACGAAAGAAGAGAAGGAAGCCGCCCATCAGGTGAATCGTCGTACGGACTTTAAAGTCCTCAACTACGGTTTCGTCCCGAAAGCCAACTAGCTAAGACCTTGAGGAGAAGAGCATCCGCCGCGTGGTGGATGCTCTTCTTCGTTTAGAACATGACCTCCGACCGTTACGCGCAACGTGGCGTCTCTTCCGGAAAGGAGGATGTCCACAAAGCCATCGCCAACATCGACAAGGGCCTTTTCCCCAAGGCCTTCTGCAAGGTGGTGGCCGATCAACTCACCGGAAGCGCCGACCATTGCATCGTGATGCATGCCGATGGGGCAGGGACCAAAAGTTCGTTGGCCTACGCATATTGGAAGCGCACAGGTGATATCAGCGTTTGGCACGGCATTGCACAGGACGCTATCGTGATGAATTTGGATGACCTGCTTTGTGTAGGCGCCACCGACAACATCCTGCTCAGCAGTACCATCGGCCGCAACAAGCGATCGATCCCGGGCGAAGTGATCGCGGCACTGATCGAAGGCACCGAATCGTTCCTGCAACGCATGCGCGATCTGGGCATCGGCATCCAAAGCACAGGTGGCGAAACGGCCGATGTGGGCGATCTCGTGCGCACGGTGATCGTGGACAGCACCGTGGTGTGCCGCATGCACCGTGATCAGGTCATCGACAATGCACGTATCCAGGCCGGTGATGTGATCGTAGCCCTTGAGAGCTACGGTCAAGCCACCTACGAGGAAACATACAACGCCGGTATGGGAAGTAATGGCCTCACCAGTGCGCGCCACGATGTCTTCGCCAAGGAACTGGCGACCGAGTTCCCGGAGACCTACGACCCTGGAACACCGAGCGACCTGGTCTACAGCGGACAGGCCGGATTGACCGACCCTCTACCGGGTACTCCGCTAGACTTCGGTAAGGCCGTGCTTTCGCCAACGCGCACGTATGCGCCGGTGGTGAACGCGGTGTTCAAAGCGATGCGTTCCGAAGTACACGGCATGGTGCATTGCAGCGGTGGTGCGCAGACCAAGGTGTTGCACTTCGTGGAAGGGCTTCGCATCATCAAGGACGATCTGCTCCCGATCCCGCCCCTCTTCAAAGCCATCCAACGCATGAGCGGGACCGACTGGAAGGAGATGTACAAGGTCTTCAACATGGGCCACCGCTTGGAATTCTATGTTCCAGCATCGCGCGCGCAGGAGATCATCGCGATCTCCAAGTCGTTCAACATTGCTGCCCAGGTGATCGGCCGCGTGGAAGCGGCAGCCACGAAAGAGGTCGTCCTCACTAGCCCGAACGGCACCTTCATCTACAACTAAGCCCTGGGGCGCTGGCATTCGATCCCGCTATCCGCCCCTCGTTCCTCCCACCACAAGGCATTCATCTGCGCCATCTGCGAGATCGGCGGACGTATTCCTCCCCATGTCAGACCTCCTTTCCAAGCTTTCAGCGCTTCACGATAGGCGCGAAGAGATCGGCAAACAGCTAGCCGACCCCAGCGTGATCGCCGACCAGAAACGGTTCGTGGAGATGAACCGCAGCTACCGCGACTTGGAGCCCATTTCACTGGCCTTCCAACGGTTCAAGCGTTTGCATGACGATCTAGCCGGTGCTGAAGAGATCCTTCGCACGGAAAAGGATGCGGAGATGCTTGACATGGCCCGCACCGAACGCGATGACAGCCGCACGGCCATTGAAGCGATGGAGGAGGAGGTACGGATGATGCTCGTTCCGAAGGACCCGAACGATGCGCGCAATTGCACCGTGGAGGTTCGCGCAGGTACGGGTGGTGATGAAGCCAGCCTGTTCTCCGGTGACCTCTACCGCATGTACACCCGCTACTGCGAAGGCCTGGGCTGGAGGATCGAGGTGGCCGATGTGAGCGAAGGTACCGTGGGTGGTTACAAGGAGGTCGTTTTCAATGTGATCGGGGAGGGTGCCTATGGGGTTATGAAATTCGAGGCCGGCGTACACCGGGTGCAACGCGTGCCGTCTACGGAAGCCAGCGGTCGCATTCACACCAGTGCCGCCACCGTGAACGTGCTGCCCGAGGCGGAAGAGACCGACGTGGATCTGAAGGAGAGTGACGTGAAGATGGAGACCGCACGAAGTGGCGGTGCTGGCGGCCAGAACGTGAATAAGGTGGAGACCAAGGTGCGCCTCACGCACATTCCGACAGGCATGGTCGTGATGTGCCAGACCGAACGTAGCCAGCTCGGGAACCGCATGAAGGCGATGACCATGTTGCGCACCAAGCTGTACGAGGAGAAGGTGCGCGCGCAGGAAGCCGCCGTGGCCGCACAACGAAAGAGCCAGGTCAGCAGTGGCGACCGAAGCGCGAAGATCCGCACCTACAACTTCCCGCAAAGCCGCGTTACGGACCACCGCATCGAATTCACCGTGCACAACCTGCCGCAGGTCATGAACGGTGATCTACAGGAGATCATCGATGCGCTCCAGCTCGCCGAACGCACCGAAAAGCTGAAAGCTGAAGCCGGACTCTGATCTTCGGATCCGGCGACCGAACTTCGCGCCCGTGACACGCGCCGAACTCGTTGCCACCATACGCCGCAAGAAGAGCTTGCTGTGCGTAGGACTGGATACCGAAGAACACCTCGTTCCCGAGCACTTCCAAGAGGAAAGCCATCCAGTACGCGCTTTCAACGAGGCCATCGTGGAAGTCACACATCCGTTCACTGTGGCCTACAAGCTCAATCTGGCGTTCTATGAAGCGCTAGGGGACCAAGGCTGGCTGGATCTCGAAGCCACCATCGCCTTCATCCGCAGCAAGGGCGATTGTTTTATCATCGCAGATGCCAAGCGCGGTGATATCGGCAACACGGCCCGTAAATACGCGGAAGCCTTCTTTGACAAGTTGGATGTGGATGCCATTACGCTTTCGCCCTACATGGGGCGGGACAGTATTTCACCGTTCGTGGGACGCAAGGGGAAGTGGGCCATCGTACTAGGTGTTACCAGCAACCCCGGGGCGGAGGATGTGCAGTTCATCCGCACCGAGAACGGTCGACCGCTCTACGAGACCGTGATCAAGAACACGGCGCAGTGGGGAACAGCTGATGACTTGATGTTCGTCGTGGGCGCCACGCGTCCGCAAGTGCTCGCCGAGGTGCGTGCATTGGTTCCGGACCATTTCTTCCTAGTGCCGGGTGTGGGCGCTCAGGGTGGCGACCTGCAAGCGGTGATCGAGGCTGGACTTATCGCTGATGGAGGATTGTTGATCAACAGCAGTCGGGGTGTGCTTTACGCCGGGAAGGGTGAAGGGGCCATCCCCGCAGCCCGAACCGCTGCGGAGGATCTCCAACGCGCCATGCAGCGGGCATTGGAAGGCAAGCGGTGGAGCTGATCGTTTGGTCCTGAAGTGACGCATTGCTATATTAAGCGTCCGATGCATGATGGAATTATCGTCACGCGTCGCCGACATGACCACCGCCGAACGTTCGCCTATCCGTCCCACCCGCATCGAGGAAAACAACCTGCGCGTTGTGCATCCGATGCTATCGCGTCCGCTGCTTCTCGAACCCGGATTCCCTTACGGAGAGGATCTCCTTCAGTTCATCTGGGCGTCACGCCTGTTCGAGCACCACGCCCTTCGTACCACGGATGGCCGTGCCTTGGAGATCTTGAAGCCCGGCCGTATTCAACGTAACAGTGGCCCGGATCTGCTGGATGCCCAAGTGCGTATCGACGGCCAGCTTTGGGCCGGAACGGTGGAGGTGCATCTGCGCAGCAGCGAATGGAACGCGCACGGGCACCAGTTCGACCCGGCTTACGACAATGTAGTGCTCCATGTGGTCTATGAGCATGATGCCGAAGTGCGCACGTTGAGCGGTAATGTGTTGCCCACGATCGAACTCTTGCCCCGGGTTTCGTCCGAGAGCATCGCCTTGCACCATGGATTGATGCGCGACCAAGGTTTCGTGCCCTGCGCCGCGAAACTCGACCGTGTGGACAAAGCCCGCCTAAGCCCATGGCTCGAGCGCGTGCTGGTGGAACGGTTGGAGCGCAAGACCATCGAGGTGGAAAAGCTGTACCGCGCTCTGGATGGGGATGCCGCAGAGACCCTCTACCACATGCTGGCGCGGTCTTTCGGACTGAAGGTGAATGCGGAGCCGTTCGGTATGCTGGCCTATGCCTTGCCACTCCGTACCGTGCAGAGATACCGCGACGATGCGTTGCGCACCGAAGCACTGCTCTTCGGCCAGGCCGGACTTCTCCAAGTCGACTTCGTGGATGAATACGCGCGCGCCCTTCAGCGGGAATATGCCGTGCTGGCCCGCCTTCATGATCTTCGACCAGCTCCTGTGGCGGCGTGGAAATTCGGCCGGATGCGGCCCGTGAATTTCCCGACGATCCGGATCGCGCAACTGGCTCAAGTCCTGATGCGTTGCCAAGGCGCCCTCTCCGATCTGCTTCAAGCCGAGCGCGTAGGGGAGATCCACCGGTTGCTCGATGTTTCCGCCAGCGACTACTGGACCACGCACTACCAGTTCGATGTCCCAGCAATTCCAAAGTCGAAACGCTTGGGACGTGTTGGTGCCGACCACATCATCATCAATGCCATCGTACCGGTGCTTTTCGCGCTGGGCCGGATCCGAGGTGATCAAGCCCTAGCCGATCGTGCCATGGATCTTTTGGAACAGCTTCCGCCTGAAGCGAACACCGTGTTGAACGGTTGGGCAGAGTTGGACCTGAACGCGGACACCGCCGCCCGTGGCCAAGCCCTGCTGGAGTTGAAGAACACCTACTGCTCGGCCCGCAGGTGCTTATCTTGCGGCATCGGCAACCAATTGCTCCGCGGTAGCGTCCAAGGAATGCACGACCGTTGACCGACCTTCAGGATGATCGATCGCATCAAGACCTTCTTCGAGCGCCAGGCCTTTGGCGTTTGCGAGTGGTGGGCTCAAAAGCTCAACATCAAGCTGGAACAGGTGCGTCTGTCGTTCATCTACCTCAGCTTCATTACGGCTGGTGCTCATTTGGTGGTTTATTTGGTGATGGCCTTCGTGCTCACGCATAAAGAGCACATCAAAAGGCCGTTCGGGAAGCGAAGCACGGTCTGGGAGCTCTGAGGGATCTGCTCGTGTAGTTTCGTTTTCATCGCCGTTCATGTTCACACGTGTTCACTGGGTGTATCGCTCGGATGTTGCCCGCATCGGGATCATGGCGCGTCCTCGCGGGCACGAGTGGCTTGATGGAGAGCTTCAGCGCCTTCGGGAACAAGGTGTAGAGGTATTGGTCAGCTTGTTGGAGCGGGCCGAAATGGAGGCCTTGGGGTTGAGCCAGGAAGCGCAGCTCGCCAAGCGGCACCAAGTCCAATTCCTGCTTCATCCTGTTGTGGATCGAGGTGTTCCGTCGGATCGGCGAGACTTCATGGACTTCATCGCCAAAGTCGAGGCCAATTTCCGTGAGGGTAAGACCGTTGTGGTCCATTGCCGAATGGGCATCGGACGCTCCTCGCTGACCATCGCGGCGCTACTCATGCGGCTGGGATTCGATGCGGCTGGGGCTTTCGAACTGATCTCCGGTTCACGAGGAATGGTGGTTCCCGATACAGAGGATCAACGACAGTGGTTGACCACTCTCTACTGACGCTTGTCCTAGATCTGCACAACTTAGTTTCGGCCCATGCGCATCCTCATCACCGGATCCAACGGACTGCTCGGCCAGAAACTCGTCACTGCTTTGCGCAATGACCAAGGTGTTGATCTGCTGGCAACCAGTCGGGGATCCGATCGCACCCCGGATCCACTTGGATCCCACTATCGCTCCATGGACATTACCGTTGCCGCGGATGTTAATGCGGTCTTCGATGCCTTCGATCCCGAGGTGGTCATCCACACGGCAGCCATGACCAATGTGGACGCCTGTGAATTGGATCCGGTGGAATGCAAGCTCCAGAATGTGACGGCCACCGCAAATCTGGTCAAGGCGTCCGAAAAGCATGGTTCGCACTTCATTCACTTGAGCACCGATTTCATCTTCGACGGAGAGAACGGACCCTATCGCGAAGAGGATGGAGCAGCGCCTCTTAGCATCTACGGCCACAGCAAGCTGGACGCTGAACGGATCGTGATGAACAGTCGGTTATCCAAATGGGCCATTGCCCGCACCATCATCGTCTACGGCATCGCCGAAGGACTGAGCAGGGGTAATGTCGTGCTCTGGGCCAAGAGCGCGCTGGAGAAAGGCCAACCTATCAAAGTGGTGGATGATCAATGGCGAATGCCTACTCTCGCCGAGGATCTGGCCGACGGTTGCATCCGCATCGCCAAGCGAGGCGCCACGGGCATCTACAACCTCAGCGGTCCGGACGGTATGAGCATCCTTGAACTGGTGAGCAGGGTAGGAGCTTTCTTCAAATTGGATACCTCGGTCGTGTCTCCTGTGAAAAGCGATTCCCTCGGTCAACCGGCAAAGCGCCCGCCCAAGACAGGTTTCATCTTGGACAAGGCTCGCCGCGATCTAGGTTATTCACCGCGGAGCTTCGAGGCGGGTTTGGTCGTTCTTCGTGACCAGTTGAGCGCTTCGGTCTGAATTTTCGAGTTCAGCGTTCGCGCCGTACTGATCTTTACATTACACTTGTTGTTGTGTGACCGTGTCACTCTCTGCGCGTCACGAGTAAGGCTTCCTTGGTGCTTCGGCCCATGGCTGGTCTGAAGGTTTCGAAGTCGTCCGTTCACTGGCACTTTCCCGTTGCTCCAAGGAATGTGCCTCATAGGGAGGTCATGCATAAGGAGCGCGATACCATCGGATTCAAGGAACGGATCAAGGATCTGTTCGATATGCACCGCGAGGAACGGCGTGGCGTTCTCGTGCTCGTAGCGTTCTTATTGGCCCTGACATCTTGGGTGGTGTACGAACAATGGTTGCGGCCTCCGAAACGATACCACCTCGCTCAACAGCGCGAACGCATGGACGCCTGGGTCGCTTTACGAACACAGGTTCAAGGGGATAGGGCTCCAATGAAGTTGTTCCCTTTCGATCCGAATAGCATCGCCAGGGAAGAGTGGAAGGCACTTGGGCTTACCGATAAGCAGGTCGATGGCATCGAACGCTACCAGAAAAAGGGCGGCCAGTTCCGCACGAAGAAGGATCTCGGTCGTATGTACAGCATCAAGCCGGAACAGTTCGCGGCATTGGAGCCGTTCATCCTACTGCCTGATTCCCTTGCTCGAAGGACCTATGCCGATCGCAAGTATGAACCTCGTCAGGGTCAGCAGCGAGCGTTCGAGGAACGATCGCCAACGATCCGGGAACGAGCGGTTTACGAGCCGAAGCCTTCACGATCCGTCGAGATCAATTCAGCGGACACCACCGCCTTGATCGAACTGCCCGGGATCGGCCCGGCCTTCGCCCGCAGTATCGTGAAATTCCGTGATGCGCTTGGGGGCTTCCACTCACTTGATCAGTTGTCCGAAGTGTACATCCTCAAGGACAAACCCGACGCGGTATTGAAGTTGAAACAGCTTTTGCTCCTCGATACGCTTGCGGTACACCGGATCCCTATCAATACGTGTACTGTGGAGGAACTGGCTGCGCATCCCTATGCCCGATGGAAAGTGGCCAAACCGCTCATCGCTTATCGGGGCCAGCACGGTCCCTTCAAGCAGGTGGCCCACATCAAGGGTTGTGCGGCGATCAGTGAAGAGGTCTTCCGTAAACTTGCACCCTACCTCTCCGTGGAGTGAGCGAACTCGAGAACAGGCTGAAAGCGGCCATCCGCGCCGTACCGGATTTCCCCAAGCCGGGCATCCTGTTCCGCGATATCACGCCGGTGCTGGAAGATCCCGCCCTCTGCAACGCCGCCGTGGATGGCTTCCGCCAAGCCCTCGCCACACAACGCATCGATGCCATCGCGGGGATTGAAAGCCGTGGGTTTCTTTTCGGCATGCCGCTCGCCATGGCACTGAATATCCCGTTCGTCACCGTACGCAAGAAGGGCAAGCTCCCGTGGAAGACCGTGAGCTACAGCTACGACCTGGAATACGGTAGCGCCGAAGTGGAGATGCACGTGGACAGCGTGAAGCCCGGCATGCGCGTGATGGTACATGACGATCTGCTCGCCACCGGAGGTACCGCCGCTGCGGCCGCTGAACTGATCAAAAAGCAAGGGGGCACCGTCGCGGCCTTCAGCTTCCTCATCGAACTTTCCTTCCTTAACGGCATGGACCGCCTGAAGCCCTACGAGGCCGATGTGGTCAGCCTGGTCACCTATTGATCCTTTCGCCTCCGGGCGCCACCCCATGGAATTCACCCGTACCGAGAACCAATCGATGATCGCGCAGAGCGTGCGCGACCTGTGCGAACGCGAAGTGCGCCCCAACGTGATGGAGTGGGACGAAAGCCAGCATTTTCCCAAGGAGCTCTTCACCAAACACTTCGGCCCGGCCGGTATGTTAGGTGTGTTCGTTCCGGAGGAATACGGTGGATCCGGCCTCGGTTACCACGAATATGTGGAGACCATCGTGGAGGTGGCCCGCATCTGCGGAAGCATCGGCCTCAGCGTGGCGGCCCACAACAGCCTCTGCACCGGCCACATCAACTACTTCGCCAACCACGAACAGAAGACCAAGTGGCTAACCAAGCTGGCCACCGGTGAATGGCTGGGCGCCTGGGCCCTGACCGAACCCAATACCGGCAGCGACGCCATGCGCATGAAGTGCACGGCTCGCAAGGAGGGGAAGGAGTGGGTGCTGAACGGTACCAAGTGCTGGATCACCCACGGCAAGAGCAGCGACGTGGTGGTGGCCATTGTGCGCACCGGCGAGCTTGGCGACAGCAAAGGCATGACCACCTTCGTGATCGAACGTGGCACGCCAGGTATGAAGGCCGGCAAGAAGGAGAACAAGCTGGGCATGCGCGCCAGCGAGACCGCTGAGGTCATCTTCGAGGATTGCCGCGTCTCCGAGGAGAACATCCTGGGCAACGTGGGCGAGGGTTTCCAGCAGGCCATGAAAATCCTGGACGGTGGCCGTATCAGTATCGCCGCCCTCAGCTTGGGCATTGCCAAAGGGGCCTATGACGCCAGCGTGAAATACGCCAAGGAGCGTGAGCAGTTCGGTCAACCCATAGCCAACTTCCAGGCCATCGCGTTCAAACTTGCGGATATGGCCACACGCATCGAAGCGTCCGAACTGTTGATCCAGCAGGCCAGCCATTTCAAGAACACCGGCCAGAACAAGAAGGTGACTACCATCGGGGCCATGGCGAAGTACTACGCCAGCGAGACCTGCGTATGGGCCAGCAATGAGGCCGTGCAGATCTTCGGTGGCTACGGCTACACCAAGGATTTCCCCGTGGAGAAGTTCTACCGCGACAGCAAGCTCTGCACCATCGGTGAGGGTACCAGCGAGATCCAGAAGCTGGTGATCAGCCGGAATGTGCTGAAAGGCTGATCGCTGTTGCACGGATCGAAATCGCACCTATATTTGCACCCCTCAAGCGAAAAGGACAACAGACCATGCTGATCATCCCGGTCAAGGAAGGCGAGAGCATCGATAAGGCGCTCAAGAAATTCAAGAAGAAGTTCGAGCGCACGCAGACCATGCGTCAATTGCGTAAGCGTCAGAGCTTTACCAAGCCTTCGGTTTCCCGTCGGAAGGAGATCATCCGTGCGGCGTACAAGCTCACGCTGCAGACGGATCAGGAGTAAGTCTCCATACCAGTGAACTCACGAAGAGCCCCAGAGATGGGGCTTTTCTCATTCACAATGAACAGGTCAACAACTGACCGCCTTATCCAGCAATGCCGCCTGTGCTAGAAGCGTTACTTCGGCGGTATGCTCTTGGATCGTTTCGTTGACCACCTCACGTATGAGAAACGCTACAGCCCGCACACCGTGGCGGCTTACCGGTCTGACCTGGAACAATTCCAATCCTTCTTGGACACCTTTGGCGTAGGAGAGCTTAAGGAAGCCACGGACAAGACCGTTCGGCGCTGGATGATGCAGTTGATGGAGCAGGGTACCGGCGCCCGCAGCGTGAATCGCAAGCTGAGCTCTTTGCGAGGCTTCTTCAAGTTCGCCCGTACCGTCGGTGAAGCCGAAGCGGACCCCACAGCCCTGCTAGACCCTCCCAAGACCCCGAAACGACTACCTGAGTTCGTGGACGAAAAAGGGATGGGACGTTTGTTGGAGCATCGGGAGTGGCCCCAGGGGCACAAAGGGGCTACGGATAAGCTGATCATCGACCTGCTTTATCAGACCGGCATGCGTCTGGCCGAGCTCTTGGGTCTCAAAGTGGGGGATGCCGACCTGCGCAGTGGAACGCTGCGGGTGATGGGCAAACGCCAGAAGGAGCGGATCGTCCCCATCGGACCTGATCTAGGTGATGGATTGAAGGCCTACCTGGCCTCCAGGGCCGCGAATGGCCAGCCCGCTGGGACCACCGATGCCCTACTCGTGGATGCCCACGGCGAACCGTTGGCGCGCCGCTCCGTACAACGACTGGTTAGGTACTACCTTAGTGGGGTCACCACCCAACGAAAACGAAGCCCGCACGTGTTGAGACACACCTTCGCTACGCACATGCTCGAGCATGGTGCTGACCTTAACGCAGTGAAGGAACTCCTCGGCCATGCCAACCTGGCGGCTACGCAGGTGTACACCCACAACACGGTCGAAAAACTCCGAAAAGTCCACGCCCAAGCCCACCCTCGAGGGGGCGAATAGGGCGTTCTTATCAACCGAAAAAGGAAGAAGATCATGAACGTGAACGTGCATTCCATCCATTTCGACGCCGATACCAAATTGGTCAGTTTCATCAAGGAGAAACTGTCCAAACTCACTCAATTCCACGATAGCATTCTTTCCGGAGATGTGTTCTTACGACTGGAACATGACGGTGATAATCGTGAGAACAAGGTGGTGGAGATCCGATTGGCTGTCCCGGGCAACGACCTTTTTGCAAAGCGTCAGGGAAAAAGCTTCGAAGAGGCCGCCATCACCACGGTGGAAGCTCTGCGTAGCCAGGTGACCCGCACCAAGGAAAGCCCCCGTAAGGCTTCTTAACATCAGTCCTTTACGCCACGGATCCCCGAGATCGCGTGGATCGGAACGGAGGCCGCGACGAAAGTCGCGGCCTCTTCGTTTGGATGGGTGGGTATTCTTACTACATTTGCAGGCCCAATTCGGGACCTCCCGGTCCGGAAGGGGGAGAAAGGCGTTCTTTTTCTGTTGTATAGGCCAATGTAGCTCAGCTGGTAGAGCAGCTGATTTGTAATCAGCAGGTCGGGGGTTCGAATCCGTCCATTGGCTCCGTGATCGGAAGAGGGGAGATACCCAAGCGGCCAACGGGGGCAGACTGTAAATCTGCTGCTTCACAGCTTCGTAGGTTCGAATCCTGCTCTCCCCACCAATTACTTCACGGAGCCAAGTGCAAGTCGCTTTTTATCAGGCGACAAGCGCGTTCCGGATCAACGATCACCAATGCGGGAGTAGCTCAGTTGGTAGAGCATCAGCCTTCCAAGCTGAATGTCGCGGGTTCGAGTCTCGTCTCCCGCTCTTATCCACCGAAGCCCAACGAAAGAAAGGCGAAGGCGGATCCCATCGCTTCCAGATGGTGACCAATGCATTTCAGGCCTTTGTAGCTCAGAGGTAGAGCACTTCCTTGGTAAGGAAGAGGTCCCGGGTTCAATTCCCGGCAAAGGCTCCAGCGAAGCAGCCGATGCTATGTGCCACAGCGATGTGGTAGGCCCGTACAGCACAGAAGGAACATATTGAACGAACCTAGAACAGAAACAACTAGAACGATCGACCATGGCAAAGGAGACCTTCAAAAGGGACAAGCCGCACGTCAACATCGGCACAATCGGCCACGTTGACCATGGCAAAACCACGCTCACTGCCGCCATCACTTCCGTGTTGGCCAGCAAGGGGCTTTCCGAAAAACGCAGCTTCGACTCGATCGATAACGCGCCGGAGGAAAAAGAACGCGGTATCACCATCAACACGGCTCACGTGGAGTATTCGACGGCCAACCGTCACTACGCGCACGTTGATTGCCCAGGCCACGCCGACTATGTGAAGAACATGGTGACGGGTGCTGCCCAAATGGACGGCGCCATCCTGGTGGTAGCTGCCACGGACGGTCCAATGCCCCAGACCCGCGAGCACATCCTGCTCGGCCGTCAGGTAGGTGTGCCGAAGATCGTCGTGTTCATGAACAAAGTGGACATGGTGGATGACGTGGAACTCCTCGACCTCGTCGAAATGGAGATCCGCGAACTGCTGAGCTTCTACGAGTACGATGGTGACAACACCCCTATCATCCGTGGTAGCGCTCTCGGTGGTTTGAACAACGAGCCGAAGTGGGTGGACACCATCATGGCCCTCATGGATGCTGTTGACAACTGGATCCCGGTCCCTCCCCGCGAAGTGGAGAAGCCGTTCCTGATGAGCGTTGAGGACGTGTTCTCCATCACCGGCCGCGGTACCGTGGCTACCGGTCGTATCGAGACCGGTGTGGTTAAAGTGGGCGACAACGTGGAGATCATCGGCATGCAGGAGGAGAAGATGAACAGCACCTGCACGGGTGTGGAAATGTTCCGTAAGCTTCTCGATCGCGGTGAAGCTGGTGACAACTGCGGTCTGCTCCTGCGTGGTATCGAGAAAGACCAGATCCGTCGTGGTATGGTCATCGCGAAGCCCGGTAGCATCACCCCGCACACCGAGTTCAAAGGCGAGATCTACGTACTGAAGAAAGAGGAAGGTGGCCGTCACACGCCCTTCCACAACAAGTACCGTCC
>JAEUTA010000022.1 GCA_016788205.1 Flavobacteriales bacterium
ACCGAGTGGATGTACGACTACAACCATCTTCGTGCTCACAAAGCACTCGGATACCGGCCGCCAGTGCTCATCCAACCCTGATCCCAAAATGCCCTTGGAGCCTCTAGTTATGATCGGCCCGAAATCAGGGGAAGCTTACAGGTAGATATACACGACATGTCAGGCCGTATGGTAAAGAGTCAGAAGGTAAGCTCGTCCACTGGTTCAGTTTCTGTTGAGAACTTATCTGCAGGCAACTACTCTGGTACGTTTTATTCGATCAGGGCGGGTGTGGTGCGTCGTTTCAGCCTCGTTGTAATCCCGTGAACTTCCTGTTTAACCCAGGTCGAATGCGCACACTATTTGTTTGGGTCCGCTTTTCCTACTGGGATAGACTATTGCTCTTGGTATTCCTCGTCAACGGTTCGGTGTCTGAACTCAGCGCACAAAGTGCGAGTATGGTCTTAGGGTATGAAGTTCCCGTTCATGACGATCGCGGCGGATCGACCTACGAGAACGTCTCCGGCCGGAGGGTAGGAGTTTTGGTTTCTACTGGAGGGAACGGGACCGATTTCGGCATCGGATTCGATCGATGCTTCAGGTCCTACGTTTATAGGGTGAACCATCCCTACCCTTACTTGCTCAGTGAGCAGGCCGACTATGTCACGAACAGGATAACGCTGCAAGGCACTTTTCGGATCATCGGGAAGCGTTCAGACCAGTTCCACATGGTCATTGGCGTTCAGGGCAATTGGATACCACGAATAGTCGTTGTGAAGCAGTTCAGCGGGGGGCGGGAATTGGTCATGGACGATCCGGAGAACAAAGTCCGTTGGAGCACCGGTGTTTTTCTTGGTCTGCGCTACGTTCGACTACTCGGTAGCAGGTATTTCGCCCTGGTTGAGACCGAGGGAGGCGTAGGAGGAAATGGTTTTTCAGACGAGCCGAGTCGTCTTTCACTGGACCTGCGGGCCAACCCGCCTTCGTCCGTTTTCAACGGTTGTATTAAGCTCGGGTTTGGAGTTTCGTTGCCGGGCAGCCGCAGCGGTACGGGCACACCTTGAAACAGGTGCAGGCACGAACTCCGGTCCCTTCACCGGAATGGGAGATTGGTCAGTGCCGGGCCAATGGGGGCCTAGCGCGCATTTCGACCCCTACGACTACTTTGCAAGCCAATTCGAGTTCCATATGTACCGTCTTCATTCCTGCCTCTCATTCGTGCTGGGTATGTTCCTCGCACTCGGCCTTTCCGCGCAGGACGAGCGCACCAAGATCAAGGTGCGCATGAGCGCCGATGCCGATGCCTCCGACCGGCTCATCGCCGCGCGCCTCATCCGTACGGGCGACAACAGTATCGTTGTGCTGAAGGCGAAGGCCACCGGGGTGAGCCTGATGATGATCCCCATCGTGGACCTTGAATACCGGCTCGATCTCTACACCATGGACAAGATGGAGCTGGTACGTTCCATCGAACCGAACCTCAGTTCTTCCGTAGGGCGCACGGCACTGGAGGATATCATCATGTTCGGCGGCAAGCCCTTGCTCATCGCCAGCCAGCGCCTGAAGGATGTGAAGAAGTTCCGGTTGTTATGGCAGCAGTTCGATCCGCGCCTGACCAAGAACAATGCACCGTTGCAGGAGTTCGCCACCATCGACTACGAGAAGTCCACCAAGGGGTTCCCGTTCATGGGCGCCGAAGCGGCTCCGTTCGGTTTCACCACGAAGCTTTCGCCGGACAAGACCAAGATGCTGATCTGCAGCCCGGAGATGCGTACCGAGGACAAACAGGCCGTGCACTTCTTCATGGTCGTGAACGAGCGGATGGAGCCGCTCTGGGAGCATTTCGTCACGAGCGACGTGAAGGGCACGCGCAGCTCATTGCTCGATGTGGAAGTGACCAACGACGGCACGGCCACCGCATGGATCAAGAACAACTTCGGGAATCGTGATGTGAAGAAGGGCGTGGTGGAGTTCGAATCCCGGATCTACCGCATGAACGCCGAAGGATCATTTGACAACACGTTCAAGATGGAAGGTTCTGACTACCCCGTGGACGTGGATCTGCTCAGCTTGGAGGATGGTTCCATGGTGTGTGCAGGTGTATACGGTTCCTTGGATGAGAAGAAGGACAAGACGCCTGGCTCGTTCACGGCGGTGTGGGCCAAGGATGGCGATCGTTTCGAGCAACGCGGGAAATATGAGTTCCCCAAGACCGGCAAGAACAACGATAAGATCTACGAGGACATGGTGGTGGCCGATCTATTGCGCGGGACGGATGGTAAATACCACTTCGTCACCGAGGTGAGCTTCAGCTACCAGGCTACGGTGAGTTCCGGAACGGGCGGTTCGCGAACGGTCACGAAGTACGTCAACGGCGATATGATCGCGCATTCCTTCGATGCCAGCGGCGACCTGCTCTGGCGTAACGAGTTGCCACGCTACATCAATACAACGGCCTACTACCTGGGCAACTCACAGGCGGTGCTTTTCGAGGACCAGCTGCACATCCTCTTCATCGATGACGAGAACAACATCGAGCGCCGCAAGAAGGGCGAACGGTTGGAGAAAGGCATCGATGCCAAGGATTGCCGCAGTATGATCGTGAGTTTCGACAAGGAAGGGAAGTACCGCACCAAGATCGTCCTGGTGTCCGATAAGGATGCCGATTACCTGGCGGGAACAGGTATGTTCCAAGTGGATAAAGGCACGTTCTTCACTTACGGTCAGCGGAAATTGGGTACCAGCAAGCTGGTTCCTGTCAAGTTGGAATTCAGCAAGGACAGCAAGTGATCAGCGCTCCAGGCGCTCCAGTATCACCGCACTAACGCGTTGGGTAGCCCCGGTGCGCTCGGTCACGTAGTCCCGTGCGGCTTGCGATGCGCGTTCCAAAGCATGGTCGTCGCCGAGCAAGCGCTGCAACACATCACGCAGTTCATCAGCCGTGGAGATGCTGAAGCCGGCACCGGCATCGATCAAGCCCTGGGCTTCAGCGAAACGTGCATGGTTCGGTCCGAAGATCACGGGCTTGCCCCAGGCAGCCGCTTCCAGTGTATTGTGAATGCCACTGCCGAACCCGCCGCCCACATAGGTGATGTCCGCATAGGCATAGAGCCGGGAAAGGTAGCCCATGCGGTCCACGAGCAAGGTTCCGACCGGTCCAGGTGTATACCGGTCCAGCCCGATGTTGGACCATCGATGAAGCGGTTCGGGTAGGAATAGAGGTCCGATGCGGTCGAGTTCCTCCCGATGGAGTTCATGTGGCACGATCACTCGGCGGATCGGTGTCGAGAGCGTTGAACACGCGCCGGCAATGATCCTGATATCGGCAGGCCATGTGCTTCCGCAAACAAGTACCGGCCGCGCGCCCGCACGTCGGAACCGGTCCATCACCAAGTGGAGATGGTCAGCGGCGGCCGTGTCGCTTTTCGCTGTGGCAACGATCTGGCTCACCCGATCGAAGCGCGTATCGCCGCTCACGCTCACATTGCGCACATCGATCCGGGAGAGCAATTCGTGTGAAGCTTCATCTTGTACGAAGAGCCGGTCGAAACAGCGCAACATCCCGCGGTATGCAGCGCCGTACCAGGTGAAGAACGGCTGCGACGAACGGAATATGGCGCTCACTAGATAGATGGGCACTGCGGCCTCCTTCAACGCATGCAGGTGCTGGTACCAGAACTCGTACTTGATGAAGATCGCTGCTCTGGGTCGGATCAGTTGTTGTAAACGGCGGGCGTTGGCGGCAGAGTCCGGTGGCAGGTACTCCACGTGCGTGGCGAGCGGGTAGTCCTTGCGGGCATCATAGCCGCTCGGGCTGAAGAACGTGAGAAGGACGGGTAGCTCGGGCCGTTCGCGTTTGATCGCCTCCAGCACCGGCCTTCCCTGTTCGAACTCGCCCACACTGGCGCAATGCATCCACAAACAGCCCCGCAACTCATCGGACCTTTTCTCCAGTCGCTGCCAAAGGTCTTTGCGCCCATCTACCCACGCGCGTGCTTTGGGCACGAAGGGTGCGGCCAGTCTGATGCCGGTATGGTAGAGCGCAGTGCCGAGGCCGACCAGCAGGGCCATCAGTGATAGTGGATACGGGTGTCCTTCTTCCGGTAGATCGGCAGGGTCCAGCCGGCGCGCAGGCCGGTCAACAGGTCGAGCCTATGAGCTTCGTTATACTGCTCCGTATCGAAGTTGAACGGGTGTAGTGCTTGCGTAGCGCCCACCATCAACTCCACGCCGAAGTGGAAGTTGATGCGCCCTTTGTTGCCGAAATGCTGGTAGCCGAGATAGAACATCCCAGCGGGTCCTGCGGCGAGCCTGTCATAACCTTGCAAATAGTCATCCTCCAGCTGGGGCACCACGTTCTTCTGTGTCTGCACACGGATCTTATGGCGCATGAACCCTCCGCCCAACTTCACGTGCAGGCCGGAGTTCTCGTTCGGTCCGAAGACCGGGAAGATCCGCCCGGCCGTGGCGAACACCGTCCATCCGCGTTGGTAGAGGAACACATCGGCCATCTCGCCTTCCGTATCCACCACCTGTCCTGCGCTGTTCAATACGTTGCGCAGTACCCCAGGCTCCACCACGTTGTTGCCGAAGAGGAAGCTGCCCTCCGCCCCCAATGTGAAGTTGTTGCGGGTCTTGCGGAACGTGCCGATACCGATGTTGCTGTTGGTGCCGAAACGATCGGCCATGTCGCCTCCGGGTAGTTGTTGCGCGTAGTCGGCCTGCACAGCGACCAGCGCTATGGTGGAGTCCTTGATCTCCTGCGCGCCTACCGAGCGGAAGAGGACAACGCAAGTGACCAGGAGGAAGGGCCGGGTGAACATTCGGACCAAAGGTAGAGGCTGGTCAACGTGCCTGAAGTGCCGATGCCTTGAGCGTGAAAGCCGTTGGTGGCCAAGGTGCATGGTTATCTTCGCCCACCCTTTTCGAAGGGTTATATCGCTGATGAGACCCATCCAAATGGTCGACCTGGTCGGCCAATACCAAAAGATCAAACCCGAGGTCGATGCGGCACTTCAACGCGTCATCGATAGCACCGCTTTCATCAACGGGCCGGAGGTGAAGGAGTTCGAAAAGGAGCTCGGTGCATACTTGGGAGCGAAACACGTTATCGGGTGCGCCAACGGCACCGATGCCCTGCAGATCGCCATGATGGCCTTGGACCTCAAACCCGGCGACGAGGTCATCACCGCATCGTTCACCTTCGTCGCCACGGTGGAAGTGGTGGCCTTGCTGGGTATCGTTCCCGTGTTCGCGGATGTGCTACCAGGCACCTTCAACCTGGATCCTGCGGACATCGAACGCAAGATCACGCCCAAGACCAAGGCCATCGTACCGGTCCATCTTTTCGGCCAGACCGCGGACATGGAAGCGATCATGAGCATTGCCGAGACGCATGGTCTGCACGTGATCGAGGACAACTGCCAGGCCATCGGCAGCGACTACACGTTCCGTGATGGTTCGCGGAAGAAGAGCGGGACCATCGGCCATATCGGCACAACCAGCTTCTTCCCCAGCAAGAACCTCGGCTGCTATGGTGATGGAGGTGCCATCTTCACCAATGACGACGCACTGGCGAAGAAACTGCGCCGTGTATGCAATCATGGTAGTGATGTACGCTACTATCACGAGGTAGTGGGCGTTAACAGCCGGCTTGATTCCATGCAGGCAGCGATCCTGCGCATCAAACTGCGCCGGCTGGACGCGTATGGTGCGGCCCGGAACACTGTTGCTGCCACGTATGATGCGGCGTTCGCTGGGATACCGGCACTGCGCACACCGGAGCGCAGCCCCAACAGCACGCACGTATTCCATCAATACACCTTGCGTGTGACGGATGGTCGTCGCGACGGTCTCAAGCAACACCTTGAGGCCCATGGGGTACCAGCAATGATCTACTACCCTGTATCCTGTCACCTCCAGAACGCGTACAAGAGCGCCCGTTCACCGGAAGGTTCCCTCCCGGTGACCGAACAACTCACGCGCGAAGTGCTCTCGCTACCCATGAGCACGGAACTGGACAACGAACAACTCACGCACATCACCGACACGGTGAAGAGCTTCTTCAATTAGCCCATGAACATCGCAGTAGTAGGAACAGGATACGTAGGTCTGGTAACCGGCACATGCTTCGCCGAGACGGGCAACCATGTGGTATGCGTGGACATCAACGCCGAAAAGGTGCAGATGATGAAGGATGGCAAGGTGCCCATCTACGAACCCCACCTGGACGTACTTTTCGAGCGGAACATCCGTCAGGGACGCCTGAGCTTCACCACGGACCTCGCTTCTGCGTTGGAGAAAGCGCAGATCGTATTCCTCGCCCTGCCCACGCCTCCCGGCGAAGATGGTAGCGCCGACCTCAGCTATGTGCTGAAAGCCGCAGGCGACATCGGCAAGCTGATGAAGGACTACAAGGTGCTGGTGGACAAGAGCACTGTGCCCGTCGGTACCGCCGAGAAGGTGCACGCCGAAGTCGCCAAATACGCGAAAGTGGAATTCGACGTGGTAAGCAACCCGGAGTTCCTGCGCGAGGGTTTTGCAGTGGATGACTTCCTGAAACCCGATCGAGTGGTGGTAGGCACCAGCAGCGACCGCGCCCGCAAGCTGATGGAGGATCTCTACAAGCCGTTCGTGCGCCAGGGCAACCCGATCATTTTCATGGATGAGCGCAGTGCTGAGCTCACCAAGTATGCGGCCAACGCCTTCCTCGCGGCCAAGATCACCTTCATGAACGAGATCGCGAACTTCTGCGAAGCGGTCGGCGCGGATGTGGACAAGGTGCGCATCGGCATGGGTACGGATACACGCATCGGCAAGCGCTTCCTGTTCCCCGGCATCGGTTACGGTGGTAGCTGCTTCCCCAAGGATGTGCAGGCCCTGGCCAAGAGCGGCAAGGAAGCGGGTTACGACTTCCAGATCATCGAGAGCGTGATGGAGGTGAACGAGAAGCAGAAGACCGCCTTGATGCCGAAGATCGAAGGCTACTATGGCGGCAACCTCAAAGGCAAGCACTTCGCCATGTGGGGCTTGTCCTTCAAGCCCGATACCGACGACATCCGTGAGGCTCCGGCTTTGTACATGATCGATGCGTTGGTGGCCGCCGGTGCAACGGTTACAGCGTTCGATCCAGAGGGAGCGAACAATGTGAAGAAGATGATCGGCGACAAGATCAAGTATGCGAAAGATGAATATGAAGCGCTCGCAGGAGCGGACTCATTGATCATCTGCACCGAGTGGGCCCTGTTCCGCACGCCGGATTTCGACCGCCTGCAGAGCAGCTTGAAGGAGCGCACCGTGTTTGACGGCCGCAATCTGTACGAGCTGGACGAGATGAAAGCCAAGGGGTTCCATTACGTGAGCATCGGCCGGAACGCGGTCACCGCCGCACACAGCCCGAAGCACAGCACCAAAGCCACGGCGAAAGCCTGATCACATGGCCAAGAAGGTTTCCAAGAAGGCACCTGTAGCGTCGACCCTCAGGGTCGACAAGAACACCAAAGGCGCAACCAAAGCAAGTGTAGCGTCGACCCAACGTGTCGACAAGAAGGTGCCGACCAAAGCCACTGCCCGTAAGGGTTCAGCTAGACCCAAAGACCGGGTCCTGATCACCGGTGCCGCTGGTTTCCTGGGTTCTCACCTGTGCGATCGGTTCCTGAAGGAAGGGTACCACGTGATCGCCATGGACAACCTGATCACGGGCAGCCTGAAGAACATCGAACACCTGTTCCACCGGGAGGATTTCGAGTTCTACCACCACGACGTTTCCAAGTTCGTGCATGTGCCGGGCGAACTGAAGTACATCCTGCACTTCGCATCCCCAGCGTCGCCCATCGACTACGAGAAGATCCCCATCCAGACCTTGAAAGTGGGTTCGTTGGGCACGCACAACCTGCTCGGTCTAGCACGCGTGAAGAAGGCCCGCATCATCGTTGCTAGCACCAGTGAGGTGTACGGCGATCCGAAGGTGCATCCGCAAAGCGAGAGCTACTGGGGCCATGTGAACCCGGTGGGCAAGCGCAGCATGTACGACGAGGCCAAGCGCTTCCAAGAGGCGATCACCATGGCCTACCACACCTACCATGGCGTGGAAACGCGCATGGTGCGCATCTTCAACACCTACGGTCCGCGCATGCGCCTGAACGATGGCCGGGTCGTACCGGCTTTCATGGGCCAAGCCTTGCGGGGCGAGGACCTCACCATCTTCGGCAAGGGTGATCAAACGCGCAGCTTCTGCTACGTGGATGATCTGATCGAAGGCATCTATCGGTTGCTGCTGAGCGACTACGCGGGCCCGGTGAACGTGGGCAACCCGAAGGAGATCACCATCAAGCAGTTCGCTGAAGAGATCCTGAAGCTCACCGGCACCAAGCAGAAGCTGATACACAAACCGCTGCCCAGCGATGATCCCATGCAGCGCCAGCCGGACATCACCCTGGCGAAGAAGCTGTTGAAGTGGGAGCCGAAGGTGGACCGTGCCGAAGGCATGCGCCGGACGTTCGAATATTTCAAGGGTCTTACCAAGGCGGAGCTCAACGAGAAGGAGCACTTCAGCTTCGAGAAGTACGCCAAGAAGTGAGATTCCCGGAGGTCCCCGAACGTGAGCTCACGCGGATACGCGTTGCTGGCGTACCTGAGCATTTCAACCTGCCCTGGCATCTGGGCCTGGAGCGCAGAGCTTTCGTTCGAGCCGGTATCGAGGTGAAATGGCGCACGGTGCCAGAGGGGACCGGTGCCATGTGCAAACTGCTTCGCGAAGGTGATGTTGATGTGGCCATGCTCGTTACCGAGGGTGCCGTGCGCGATATCCTCAACGGGAATCCCAGCCGGATCATTTCACCGTACGTGGACAGCGCCCTTACCTGGGGCGTGCATGTGGGGGCGGAGACGGGTGTCGACGCGGCCGAGGAACTGAAGGGCGTTCCCTACGCCATCAGTCGGCCGAACAGTGGTAGCCACTTGGCAGCTATCAGTTACGCGCGTTCCAAAGGGTGGTCCGTGAAGGAGAGCGATCTCGAGGTCGTGAACGACCTGAAGGGCGCCTTGGTCCGGTTGGAGAAGCTTGAGCCCATCGCTTTCCTGTGGGAGAAGTTCACCACGAAACCGCACGTGGACACAGGAAAGCTCAGACGCGTGGACGAATACAGTTCGGCCTGGCCGTCGTTCATGCTGGTGGCCACGGAAGCCATCCTGGAAGCACATCCCACGGAGATCGCGCGACTACTGAAGGTCATTCGAGACCAAGCTTCTGGGTTGATGAGCAAGAAGACAGCGCCGGAGATCATCGCCCACCGCTATGGCATGTCCCTGGAAGATGCACGCGAATGGTTCGCTGGCGTGCGTTGGAACACCGGCGCAGCGTTGGATGACCGCACGTTGCGTACGGTCGTCGACACATTGGCCGCAGCCGGATTCCCCAACATGCCCGGTTCGGCGGAAGATCTTGCCGCCAAGCTGCTTTGGCAGCCCGCAAAGGCCTGATCGGCAGCCTTTCCCATCCCGCCCCCCTTCGGTACCTTCGCCGCCCACCGGCTGCGCATGTATCTCCACATGCACACATGCTCGGAGGTCCGCATGGCCTACACCGCCCATCCCACTGCCGTCATCGACGAAGGCTGCGTCATCGGCGAGGGTACGCGCATCTGGCACTTCAGCCATATCATGCCGGGTTGCATCATCGGAGAGAATTGCAACATCGGCCAGAACGTGGTGGTCAGCCCGGACGTGGTACTGGGCCGCAATGTGAAGGTGCAGAACAACGTCAGCATCTACACGGGGGTCATCTGTGAGGACGATGTTTTCCTTGGTCCCAGCATGGTCTTCACCAATGTTATCAATCCGCGCAGCGCGGTCAACCGTCGTGGCGAATACCTTCGGACGGTGGTGAGGAAAGGAGCATCCATCGGGGCGAACGCCACTATCGTTTGCGGACACGACATCGGCCGTTACGCGTTCATCGGGGCTGGCGCGGTGGTCACCAAGGCGGTTCCGGACCATGCGCTGGTGATGGGTAACCCGGCCCGCCAGACCGGATGGATGAGCGAATTCGGCCACAAGCTGAAATTCGATGCGGACGGCATGGCGGCCTGCCCGGAAAGTGGTGAGCGTTACGAACTGAGCAGCGGCATCGTCCGGAAACTACCATGAACGGTCCCATCAAATTCGCCGTGGTCGGTTTCGGGCACATCGGCAAGCGCCATGCGGAGATGATCCAGCGGCATGCCGAGACCGAACTTGCCGCGATCTGTGACGTACGGTCGCAGGAAGAAGCAGGGGCCACGGCGTACGACGTGCCATACTTCCAGGACATGGGCACCATGCTGGCCCAAGTGCCGGAAATACATGTGGTGAACGTTTGCACCCCCAATGGCCTGCACGCCGAGCAATGCGTGTTGGCACTGGAACACCGCAAGCACGTGGTGTGCGAGAAACCGCTCGCATTGAGCAAGGCCAGCTGTGAGGCCATCATCTACAAGGCCTTGCAGATGCACCGCACCGTGTTCGGTGTGATGCAGAACCGCTATAGCCCGCCGAGCCAGTGGATCAAGAGCGTAGTGGATCAGCAGCTCTTGGGAGACATCTTCCTGGTGCAGGTGAACTGCTACTGGAACCGTGATGAGCGGTACTACAAGCCAGGCAACTGGAAGGGTACCGACGCGCTGGATGGAGGAACGCTATTCACCCAGTTCAGCCACTTCATCGATATCCTCTACTGGCTCTTCGGCGACATCACCGACATCCAAGGGAAGTTCGCCGACTTCAACCACAATGACCTCACCGAGTTCGAGGATAGCGGCCTGGTGAATTTCCGGTTCCTGGATGGAGGGATGGGGGCGATCAACTACAGTACAGCTGTTTGGGATAGGAACCTGGAAAGCAGCATGACCATCATCGGGTCGAAGGGCAGTGTGAAGATCGGTGGGCAGTACATGGATAAGGTGGAATACTGCCACATCAAGGACTACACCATGCCGGAACTGGGTCCCACCAACCCGGCGAACGACTATGGCGCTTACAAGGGTAGCGCGAACAACCACGGATTCATCATGGACAATGTGGTGGACACCCTGAAGGGACGCACCATACTGACCACCAACGCGCTGGAAGGCTTGAAGGTGGTGGAGATCATCGAACGCATCTACGAGAAGAGGAATGAGCAACTTGTATGACCGCCTGCTGAAGAAAGAGGCGAAGCTGGCCGTTATCGGCCTGGGTTACGTGGGTCTTCCCATCGCGCTGGCCTTCGCGCGCAAGATCAAGGTCGTGGGTTTCGACATCAACCAGAAGCGCGTGGACATGATGCGCCGCGGCGAAGACCCCAGTAATGAACTGGAGCCTTCGGCGTTCGAAGGGTGCGACATTCATTTCAGTGCCGATCTGGAGGACCTGCGCGACGTGGAATTCTTCATCGTGGCGGTACCCACACCGATAGACAGCCAGAACATCCCTGATCTGACACCGCTGCTCGGCGCTACGCGTACCGTGGGCCAGGTCTTGAAGAAGAACGACTACGTGGTCTACGAGAGCACGGTTTATCCGGGCTGTACCGAGGAGGATTGTGTGCCACTGCTCGAACGCCTGAGCAACCTGAAGTTCGTGGAGGATTTCAAGGTGGGTTATTCCCCCGAGCGGATCAACCCCGGTGATAAGGAGCACACACTGGAGAGCATCGTTAAGGTTAGCAGCGGCTGCGATCCGGAGAGCGCGGAGATCATCGCCAAGGTCTACGAACTGGTGGTGAAGGCCGGCGTACATCGCGCGGCGAGCATCAAGGTGGCCGAGGCCGCCAAGATCATCGAGAACACACAGCGTGACGTGAACATCGCCTTGACCAACGAACTCTCGATCATCTTCAATCGCATGGGCATCAACACGTACGATGTGTTGGAGGCCGCAGGCACCAAATGGAACTTCCTCAAGTTCCAACCAGGCCTGGTGGGCGGTCACTGCATCGGCGTGGATCCCTACTACCTCGTATACAAGGCCAAGGAACTGGGCTACCACGCGCAGATCATCGATGCGGGCCGGTTCGTGAACGACAGCATGGGCGGTTACACGGCGAAACAAACGGTGAAGAAGATCATCGCTGCGGGCACCAACCCCGCGGATGCCCGTGTACTGGTGATGGGTGCTACCTTCAAGGAGAACGTCACCGACATCCGTAACAGCAAGGTGGCCGATGTGGTGAAGGAACTACAGAGCTTCAGCTGCACCGTTGACGTGACCGATCCGCATGCCGATGCCGCCGAGGTGGAGCACGAGTACGGTTACAAGTTGGCGCCGGAGATGAAGGGGCCGTACGATGCCATCATCGTGGCCGTCAACCACAGCGAATACACCAGCAAGGACGAAGCCTGGTTCAAGGGCATGCTGAAACCGAAAGGTGTGTTGGTGGACTTGAAAGGTGTGTTCCGTAAGAAGATCAAGAACATCACGTACTGGAGCTTGTGAGCAGCCAGCGGAACATCCTCATCACCGGCGGCGCCGGCTTCATCGGCAGCCATGTCGTACGTCGCTTCGTGACCAGGTATCCGGAATACCGCATCGTCAACCTGGATGCGCTCACCTACGCGGGCAATTTGGAGAACCTGCGCGACATCGAGAAGGCGCCGAACTACGTGTTCGTGAAGGCGGATATCTGCGATGCGGAAGCCCTCGCGAAAGTGTTCAAGGAACACGCCATCGATGGGGTGATCCACCTGGCCGCCGAGAGTCATGTGGACCGCAGCATCACCGATCCGCTTTCCTTCGTACGCACGAACGTGTTCGGTACGGTCACTTTGTTGAATGCAGCGAAGGACTCGTGGAAAGGCAACTTTGAAGGAAAGAGGTTCTATCATGTCAGCACCGACGAGGTATACGGATCGTTGCACGACGATAGCCTCTTCGTGGAGACCACACCCTACGATCCGCAGAGTCCTTACAGTGCCAGCAAGGCGGCGAGTGACCATTTCGTGCGCGCCTACGGCAACACCTACAAGCTGCCCTTCGTGCTGAGCAATTGCAGCAACAACTACGGCAGTCATCATTTCCCGGAGAAGTTGATCCCGCTCATGATCAACAACATCCGCAACAACAAGCCGCTGCCGGTCTATGGCAAAGGTGAGAACGTGCGCGATTGGTTGTGGGTGGAGGATCATGCTTCTGCCATCGACACCATTTTCCACACTGGCGCGAACGGCGAGACCTACAACATCGGTGGACACAACGAGTGGAAGAACATCGACCTGGTGCATCTGCTCTGCACCATCATGGACCGCAAGCTCGGTCGTGGTGCCGGTGAGAGCGCGAAGCTGATCACCTACGTCACCGACCGTGCGGGCCATGACCTGCGCTACGCCATCGACGCGAGCAAGATCGAGCGCGAGCTGGGGTGGAAGCCGAGCATCACCTTCGAGGTGGGATTGGAGCGCACCGTGGATTGGTACCTAGCGAACGCTGAATGGCTGGACCATGTGACCAGCGGGGCTTATCGCACCTATTACGAAGCGCAATACGCACATTGATCATGGGGTTGTTCAGCAAGCTCTTCGGATCAAAGGATGCCGCGCTCGCAGATGCCGATCTGAGCGTGCTTGGCTGCGACGTGCATTCGCACTTCATTCCCGGTATCGATGATGGTGCACAGACCATGGACCAGAGCATGGAGCTGCTCACCGCCATGGCCGAGCTCGGTTACGGGAAGGTCGTCACCACGCCGCATAACATGGCGGACGGATACAAGAACACACCGGAGATCATCCTCGGCGGTTTGGAGCGTGTGCGGGATGAGGCGAAGCGCCGTGGACTGGCCATCGAGATCGATGCGGCGGCGGAGTACTACCTGGACCATGAGCTGGAGCAGAAGGTCACTGACCGGAAGGTGCTCACCTTCGGCGACAACCTTCTTTTGTTCGAGTTGCCTTTCATCAGCGAGCCGGCCGTACTGCTCACCGTGATCTTCCAAATGCAGACCGCCGGTTACCGGCCCGTGCTTGCACATCCGGAGCGCTACGCATTCTGGTACAACGACTTCAGCAAGTACGAACGCTTGAAGGAACGTGGCGTGTTGTTCCAGCTGAACCTGATCGCGCTCTCGGGAGCCTATGGTCCACAGGCCAGGCATATCGCCGAACGGTTGATCGACGCAGGACACTACGAGTTGATCGGTAGCGATTGCCACAGCATGAACCACGTGCAGGCGATCAAGAACACGCTCTCACGGCCGTACCTGCACAAGTTGATCGCCAGCGGCAAGCTGTTGAACAGCACGCTGTGATCACATCCGCTGTTCCTTCGGCAGGAATACGCACAACAGCCCGAGCAACGGCAGGAAGGAGCATACCGCGAACACGGAGTCGATGCTCGTGGCATCTGCGAGTGAACCGAGAACGGCGGAACCAATGCCCGCCATGCCGAAGGCGAACCCGAAGAACAAGCCAGAGACCAAGCCGACTCGGCCAGGGATCAGCAATTGGGCGTAGACCAGTATGGCTGAGAACGCCGAGGCAAGTACGAAACCGGCGCTCATGGAAAGCACGGTCGTCCAGAAGGCGTTAGCGTACGGCAACATCAGCGTGAATGGCGCAGCGCCGAGGATGGAGATCCAGATGATGCTGCGATATCCGAGGCGGTCACCGAGCAAGCCGCCAGCGAGTGTGCCAACTGCTGCAGCGAACAGGAAGAGGAACAACTGGATCTGCGCCGCCTGAACGGTCAAGCCGAACTTTCCGATCAGGTAGAACGTGAAATAGCTCGTCATGCTGGCGAGGTAGAACTGCTTGGAGAAGATCAGAAGGAGGAGGATCGTCACCACGCCGATCACCTTCTTCCGAGGCACGGGTGTGCGCTCCACCTTGGGCATCCGCGACTGCCGGTGCGTACGCAAGGCCATCATGCGCAGGTACCACCTGCCCACGCGCCACAGCACCACCATGGCGATGAGCGGCACCAGCGAGAACCAGGAGATCTTGCTCTGCCCCAGCGGAACGATGACCGCCGCCGCCAGCAACGGGCCCAGCGCCGAGCCCGCATTGCCACCGAGTTGGAACACCGATTGCGCCAGCGCACGTTTCCCACCCGAGGCCACGTACGCCATGCGTGATGCCTCCGGATGGAAGATCGACGAGCCGATGCCGACCAGCGCCACCGCCATCAACAACGAGTTGAACGACCCTGCCCAGGCGAGCAACAACAGCCCGGCGAGCGTGAAGACCATGCCACCCACCAACGCGAACGGCTGCGGCTTGCGATCCGTCCAATGGCCAACGAGGGGCTGCAGGATGGAAGCCGTGATCTGGAACGCGAGCGTGATCAAACCCACCTCGGAGAACGAGAGTTGATACGATTCCTTCACCAACGGATAGATCGCCGGGATCAACGACTGGATGGTGTCATTGAGAAGGTGCGAGAACGCGATCGCGAAGAGTACGGGAAAGGCCGTGCGGTCAGCGACGTGCTTGACGGTGTTCTGCGGGACAAGGACCGGCGACGGGTGCGCTGCCATGAGGCGGGGCAAATGTAGCTCGGCCACACAGGCAAGTTCCTTTGACAAGGCACCGAGCTCTCGTTTGCTTAGAGCTGCGGCGTGGCGGGGAATCTCATTTCCATTTCGACGCGATACTTCCGGAACAGAATGAAAAAGAGCGCGGTCGCTTTCTTCTGATCTCCTCCAGTGAATTCGAGAAGACTATGATCGTATGCATAGTAGCCGAGTTCTTCGAAATTCAACTCTCGTCTGATCCACTCATGCATGTTTTCCCACACATCGGGAATGCGCTCGTGAGGTTCCAGCGCCATGTTGATGCCAGTCAACAGGTGTTTGAGTAGTGTGAGATTCCGTTCGCCAACGTACATCTCCGGGTGCAACTCGATGAGCTCGACCCAATCACAGAAGTACCGTCTCATGCCGCCGCCGTCTCCACCTCCTTGCTCACCTTCTTGAACAAGCCTTGGAGCACGTTTCCGGGTCCCACCTCGATCACCTTGGTGGCGCCATCGGCGAGCATGTTCTGCATGGTCTGTGTCCAACGCACGGGTGCGGTGAGCTGCGCGATCAGGTTCGCTTTGATGCGGGCCGGATCGGTGTGCGGGCGGGCATCCACGTTCTGGTACACGGCGCAACGCGGGTTCACGATGGGCGTGAACTCGATGGCCGTGGCCAGTTCGGCGCGGGCGGGTTCCATCAACGGACTGTGGAAGGCACCACCAACCTGTAGCAAGAGCGCGCGTTTCGCACCAGCGGCTTTCAACGCTTCACACGCGGCGGTCACACCTTCTATACTGCCGCTGATCACGAGCTGCCCAGGGCAGTTGTAGTTCGCGGGCACCACCACGCCGGCGATGGTCTTGCACACCTCTTCCACCTTAGCATCCTCCAGACCGAGGATCGCGGCCATGGTGCCGGGTTGTAGTTCGCAGGCCTTCTGCATGGCGTTCGCGCGTGCGGCCACCAGCTTCAATCCATCGCTGAACTCCATGGCACCAGCGGCCACCAGCGCGCTGAACTCACCAAGCGAGTGACCGGCCACCATCGCAGGTTTGAAGGCATCACCCATCACCTTCGCCTTCACCACGCTGTGCAGGAAGATCGCGGGCTGCGTCACCTTGGTCTGCTTCAGATCCTCCTCGGTGCCTTTGAACATGATGTCCGTGAGGTTGAAGCCGAGGATGTCGTTGGCATGCTCGAACCAGATGCGCGCGTTGTTGTCGGCATCGTAAAGCTCTTTGCCCATGCCTGGGATCTGGCTGCCTTGTCCGGGGAATACGTAGGCGGTCATGTAGGTGCTGTCTGGGGTGTGAAAATAGGGGAGGAACGCCACTGGTCGAAAAAGGCGCGAGGGTGCTGGGACCAGCCCATGCACCCTCGCGCCGTTCGCAGGGTTGTCCGATCAATCGCGACGGCCTCCGAAGAGGCGCAGCAGCATCAGGAAAAGGTTGATGAAGTCCAGGTAGAGGCTCAGAGCACCCATCAAGGCCATCTTCTGGGCGGTCTCCGTGCCGGTAGCCACCTGCTCGCCCATGTTCTTCAGCTTTTGGACGTCGTAGGCGGTAAGGCCGGTGAACACGACCACGCCGATGATGCTGATCACATAGCTCATCGTGTCGCTGTGCAGGAAGAGGTTCACAAGTGAAGCGATCACGATACCGATAAGACCGATCGTGAGGATACTGCCCATCTTGGTGAGGTCGGTCTTCGTGGTGTAGCCCGCGATGGCCATGGTGCCGAACACCGCCGCCGTGATGAAGAACACTTTCACGATGGCGGATGCAGCATAGAGGATGAAGATGTAACACAGGCTGATGCCCATGATCGCAGCGAAGGCGATGAAGGTGAGTAGCATGGCGATGCCGCTCATGCGATTGACCAGACCTCCCATGGCGAGAACGAGCCCGAGCGGTGCAAGCATCACTACCCAGCCCAAGATGGAGCGACCGGTGATGAAGCCAGAGGAGTCCACGTTATAGAGATAGGCCAGCAGGGAAGGGGTGGTCGCGAACCACCAGGCCATCACCCCGCTGATCACGAGCGCCATGGTCATGTAGCTGAATACGTTCGCCATGAACGTGCGCACGCTGGAAACATCGCCCGTACCGATGAAGCTCGGGTTCTGTTGAAAGGTGTTGTTCTCCATTTCGAGTTGGTAAGTGGTACGAAGATAGAACGCTGATGGCGCTGGTCACTCCGATGAACGCTGATCGGAAAGCGTGCGACAACGTTCAGGTACGCACACAGCGGAATGCCTCATTCGTCCTGAGCGCATTCATCCGCGTTCATCAGCGCGTTTTCAGCGTAATCAGCGTTCCAGGCCTTAGTGCAGTCGTGCGCTGATCAGCTTGATGAACTCCTCGCGCGAACGTTGATCGCTGAGGAAGATGCCGGTGAAGGCGCTGGTGGTGGTCACGCTGTTCTGTTTCTGTACACCGCGCATGCGCATGCAGAGGTGGTCGCACTCCATCACTACGGCAACGCCCAATGGCTTCAACGTGTCATGGATGCAGTCGCGGATCTCGTTGGTCAGGCGCTCTTGTACTTGCAGGCGGCGGGCAAAGGCATCCACCACGCGCGGGATCTTGCTCAGTCCGGTGATGCGCCCGTTGGGGATGTAGGCCACGTGCGCCTTGCCGAAGAAGGGCAACATGTGGTGTTCGCACATGCTGTACACCTCGATGTCCTTCACCAGCACCATCTGGCTGTAGTCCTCCTTGAACAGCGCGCTTTTCAGGATCGCGGCCGGGTCCGTATCATAGCCGTGGGTCAGGTATTGCAGCGCCTTCGCAACACGCTCCGGGGTCTTCTGCAATCCCTCACGCTTCGGGTCCTCGCCAATGGCCTTCAGGATATCACTGTAGTGCGAGCCGATGCGTTTCACCAGTTCGGTATCGTACTGGTCGATGCGCTCGTAGCCTTCGCCATGCGGATTGCGCTCGATGCCTTTCGCACCGCCTTGTGCCTTGGGGGCCTTCTTACTCGCCATAGTATTCAACGTGGTTGTTCTCGGTCTCCTGCAACTTCACGCAGAACAACCGTCCGCCCAATTCGTTCACCGGGACTTCCAGTTCCCTCCAGATCGCGATGGCCAGGTTCTCCGTGCTGCTGTATACGCCTTGCATGAAGTCCACGTCGAGGTCGATGTTCTTGTGGTCGAGCTTATCCACCACGCGCGCCTTCATGATCCGGCCCAGATCGGAAAGGTCGATCACGAAGCCGGTCTCCGCGCTGGGCTCACCCTTCACCGTTACCCACAGGTCGTAATTGTGCCCGTGCCAATTGGGGTTCGAGCATTTGCCGAAGGTGGCGTAGTTCTTCTCCGCGGACCAATCCGCGCGGCTCAGTTTGTGCGCGGCGCTGAAGCGTTCGCGGCGTGTGATATGGACGGTGGGCATGGGCCTTGGTAAGAGGGCGCAAAGGTAGGGGCGTGTGTCACCCCGGCCCAAGAGCCGGGGTCGTGCCCCTACCTTCGCGGCATGATCATCGTCACCGGAGCAGCGGGTTTCATCGGCAGTGCATTGATCGGCGAACTGCTGGGGGCGGGTTGGCAGGATATCGTGGCGGTCGATGACTTCTCACGGGTCGATAAAGCGCCGAACCTTGAAGGCAAGAAGCTGACCGCACGGGTGGAGCGCAGCGAGTTCTTCACCTGGCTGGATAAGAACGAGAAGCTGGTGCAGTTCATCTTCCATCTGGGTGCGAAGACGGACACGACGTTGTTCGATAAGGCCGTGTTCGATGAGTTGAACGTGCGCTACAGCCAGCGCATGTGGGAGGCTTGTGTGAAGTATGGCATCCCGCTCGTGTACGCCTCTTCTGCAGCTACATACGGTGAAGGCGAACTCGGCTACAGCGATACGGACGATTCGCTCCCGTACAAGTTGAAGCCGCTCAACCCCTACGGCGACAGCAAGAACGACTTCGATAAGTGGGCACTAGCGCAGCAGCAAGGGCCTTTCTTCTGGGCGGGCCTGAAGTTCTTCAACGTCTATGGGCCGAACGAGTACCACAAAGGCCGAATGGCCAGCGTGGTGTTCCACGCGTTCAACCAGATCCAGGCATCGGGTGGTATGAAGCTCTTCCGCAGCCATCGGCCCGACTACAAAGACGGCGAACAACTGCGCGATTTCATTTACGTGAAGGATCTCTGCCAGGTGTGCTTGTTCCTGATGGAGCATCGGAAGAATAGCGGCCTCTACAACCTGGGAAGTGGCAAGGCACGCACCTTCCTGGACCTGGCTCGAGCCACCTTCTCGGCATTGGGAAAGCCGGAGAACATCACCTTCATCGACACCCCGGCCGATATCCGCGACAAGTACCAGTACTTCACGGAGGCCGACATGCGCAAATTGATCGGCATCGGCTACACACGTCCGTTCGCTTCCTTGGAAGAGGGTGTATCGGACTACGTGAAGAACTACTTGATCAACAGCGCACGCTGCTGAGCGGTCACGCGTTCCCTTCGCGCAGCGCCACCAACTTCGTGCGGATCTCCAACAACCGGTCGCGCAAGGCATCGATATCCAGCACGGCGACCTCTTCCATCAGCTCGGACTTGCGCAGTTGCTCACGCGCACCTTGCAGCGTGTAGCCCTTCTCCTTCACCAGGTGCTGTATGCGCTGCAATTGCTCGATGTCCTTCTTGGTATAGAGTCGATCACCTTTGCCGGTGCGTTTCGGCTTCAGCGTGCCGAACTCCTTTTCCCAATAGCGTATCAGGGAGGTGTTCACCCCGAGTTGCTCCGCCACCTCACCGATGGACCAGTACAACTTCTCGATCGTCTTCTCCTTCCAAGGCATGCTCTCTCGATAAGGGCGAACGCGAATGTACTCAGTCAAGTGACTGTCCGGCGTTGCGCGATAGTTCCAACATACGTGCGTACTCTTCGGGAGAGAGGTCGTTAAAGTAATAGTTGGCGGGATCCACTGGTTCGCCGCCTTTGTGCACTTCGTAGTGCAAGTGTGGTCCAGCGCTCAGGCCGGTGTTGCCCACCAAGCCGATCACGTCGCCGCGTTTCACGCGTTGCCCGTTGCGCACCTTCAGTTCGCTCAGGTGGCCATAGAGCGTCTCATAATCGAAGCCATGATCCACGATCACGTGCATGCCGTAGCCGTTGGTGGCATAATCCGCGAAGGTCACACGCCCATCGCCGGTAGCGTATATCGGCGTGCCTTGCTTCGCGGTGAAGTCCATCCCCGCATGGAACTTGGGGATCTTGTGGATGGGGTGGATGCGCATGCCGAAACCACCGGCCGTTGCGGTCAGGTCCTCGTTGGGGATCGGCTGCACGGCGGGGATGCTGGCCAGCATCTCTTGTTTGCGCAACACCAGTGAGGCCACCTCGTCCAGTGACTTCGATTGCACAACGAGCTGACGGGTCAGCACATCCAGACGCTTCTTGGTGGCGATCACCATGTCGCTGCTGGCGAAGCCGTTCAGGTCCTTGTACCGGTCAACGCCACCGGCCCCCGCTTGCCTGATGCTGGCCGGTAGCGGGTCGGCTTCGAAGATCACCCGGTAGATGTTGTCATCCCGACGTCGTACATCGTAGAGCACTCCATCCACCTCGCTGAGTTGCTTGTTCAGCAGTTCGTATTGAAGGAGCAATTGTTGGTTCTCCCGCCGGAACTGAGCCTCCTTCGGCGAATCAACGAACTGGTATACCAGGAAGATGCCCACCACGCCCACCAGCAGGCCGGGCGTCAACGCCAGCAAGGTGCGTTTGGTCTTTTGCCAGGCCGAAAGCCGGATACGCTCGAAGTTGAGCGTCTTGGGGTTGAAGCGGTACTTCTGCTCGGCCATGGTTCCGGCGAACGGGAAGGGCGAAGTTACCTACCCAGGTTGTGATGCGGGAAGCTGATGAGAGCGGCCGTCCGGCATCGCGCCACGGACCACGCCTTCTCGGTACTTTCGCAGCCCGAAAAGAAGACAGACGTCCCGCCATGCTCACCAGCCAGCAGATCCGCCAGAAGTTCCTTGACCATTTCGCCAAGCACGGACACACGATCGTGCCCAGCGCACCCATGGTCGTGAAGGACGACCCCACGTTGATGTTCACGAACGCGGGCATGAACCAGTTCAAGGATCTGTTCCTCGGCAACCGGCCCGCGAAGGACAAACGCATCGCCGACACACAGAAATGCTTGCGCGTTTCTGGCAAGCACAACGACTTGGAGGAAGTAGGGATCGATACCTACCACCACACCATGTTCGAGATGCTCGGCAACTGGAGCTTCGGCGACTACTTCAAGAAGGAAGCGATCAACTGGGCGTGGGAACTGCTCGTGGATGTCTACGGCATCGACAAGAACAACATCTACGTCACCTACTTCGGTGGCGATGACAAGGACAAGTTGCCCGCGGACAACGAGACGCGCGATCTGTGGAAGCAGTTCATGCCCGAGGAGCGCATCCTGCCGTTCAGCCGCAAGGACAACTTCTGGGAGATGGGTGACACGGGCCCCTGTGGTCCGTGTACCGAGATCCACGTGGATGTGCGCACCGCCGAAGAGAAGAAGCAGAAGCCCGGTCGCGATCTCGTGAACAACGATCACCCGCAGGTCATCGAGATCTGGAACAACGTGTTCATGCAGTTCGAGCGCAAGGCCGATGGCTCGCTGGTGGAACTGCCCGCGCAACACGTGGATACCGGCATGGGCTTCGAGCGCCTCTGCATGGTGCTGCAAGGCAAGCGCAGCAACTACGATACGGATGTGTTCCAGCCGTTGATCCAGGAACTGGCGAAGAAGTGTGGCAAGGTCTATGGCAAGGACGAGAAGAGCGACATCGCCATGCGCGTGATCGCCGATCACCTGCGTGCCATCAGCTTCGCCATAGCCGATGGACAGCTCCCTAGCAACACGGGTGCGGGTTATGTGATCCGCCGGATCCTGCGCCGCGCGGTGCGTTACGGCTACAGCTTCCTGGGCTTCAATGAGCCGTTCATGTACACGCTCGTGCCCACGCTGGCCGCGCAGATGGGCGACCAATTCCCCGAGTTGAAGAAGCAGCAAGGCATCATCGAGAGTGTGATGCACGAAGAGGAGAAGGCCTTCCTGCGTACGCTGGAACAGGGAACGAAACGTCTGGAGCAGGCCTTGGCGGAAAGCAAGGGAACCTTGGGCGGAGAGCGTGCTTTCGAATTGTTCGACACGTACGGGTTCCCGATCGACCTTACGCAGCTGATGGCTCGCGAACAGCAGAAGCAGGTCGACATGAAAGGCTTTGAGGCGGAACTGCAAAAGCAGAAGGAGCGCTCACGCGCGGCCACGGCGGTCACCACCGGCGACTGGACGGAACTCGGCAAGGGTGAAACGGTCTTTGTCGGCTACGACGAATTGAGCAGCGCTGCTCACATCCTGCGTTACCGGAAGGTCTCCGGCAAGGGCGGTGATCAGTTCCAGATCGTGCTGGACCGAACGCCGTTCTATGCCGAGGGTGGTGGTCAGGTCGGTGACCAAGGCTGGCTGGTGAACGGTGAAGAGCGCATCGAGGTGGTGGATACCAAGCGCGAGAACCAGTTGATCGTTCACTTCACCAAGGCGCTGCCCAAGGAGCCGTCAGCCACCTTCACGGCGCAGGTGGATGGACAACGCAGAGCGCTCACCGCGCGCAACCACACGGCTACACACCTGCTGCACCATGCGCTCCGCAAGCACCTGGGCGCGCACGTGGAGCAGAAGGGTTCGCTGGTAGCGCCCGATCGCCTGCGTTTCGACATCAGCCACTTCGCCAAGGTCACGCCCGAGGAACTCGCCAGCATCGAGCATGACGTGAACGCCATGATCGCCGAGGACATCGCATTCGATGACCTGCGTAATGTGCCCATCGCGGAGGCGAAGGCCATGGGTGCCATGGCGCTCTTCGGCGAGAAGTACGGCGACAGTGTACGGGTGGTGAAGTTCGGACCGAGCGTGGAGCTTTGCGGTGGAACGCACGTCCCGCGCACAGGGACCATCGGCCCATTCCGTATCGTGAGCGAAAGCGCGCTTGCGGCAGGTGTGCGCCGCATCGAGGCCATCACCAGCGTGGAGGCCGAGCGCATGATCAACGAGAAACTTGCGAAGCTGGATGCGATCAACGCACTGCTGAAGAACCCTGCCGACCTTGTCAGTGCTGTCGAGAAGCTCGTGGAGCAGAACGCTGCCATGGCCAAGGAACTGGAGAGGGCGGCGAAGGATAAGGTGCGAAGCCTCGCCTCATCCATTCCGGCGAAAGCCAAGGCCAACGCAAAAGGAGTGAAGGTGGTGGTGGAGCGCCTGGACCTGGATGCCCAGAGCTTGAAGGACCTGGGTTATGCACTGCGTGAGCAACACGCGGACCTGGCCTTCGTGGCCGGTTCGGTGATCGATGGTAAACCGCTGCTCGCTGTTTCACTCGGCAAAGCCTTCGCCGATGCCACAGGCTTGAAGGCGGTGGACATCATCAAGCAGATCAGCCCGGAGATCAAGGGCGGCGGCGGTGGTCAACCCGATTTCGCTACGGCGGGAGGCAAAGAGCCGGGTGGGATGGCCAATGCACTACAGAAGGCAGAAAGCCTGTTGGCCTGAGCCGTGGTCGGTCACGAAGCATGACCGAACGATCGAGAACGAAAAAGCCCCGGCCGAGGTCGGGGCTTTTCGTTGTGCTCGGGAGAGCGGGTATCAGATAGGGTCACGCCATCATGGGGCGCGGGGTCAGCTTGGTCGGCTTCGGCAGGTCTTGCTGGCCGTAGAGAGGTCCCAGGTACTGGTTATCATCATCCATGGCCAGGTTGAGGATGTACAGGCCGTTGAGCAGGAACACCAGCACATAATCCAGCATGCTCGTCTTGCCAAAGCACTTCAAGACCTCGGTCCAAACCTTGGGCAGGAAGTAAAGCTGCCCGTAAACAGGGATCAGGAACAGCCACCCCTGCCAGGCGGGGCGACCAACGATCTTCAGGAAAACGACCACGTTCCACACCGGCACGAACGCCGCGATACCCGGTAATCTGCATTTCTCGTACAGCCGCCATTGCGCCAGCAGCGCAACGATGGTGATGAAGCCGATCGCATAGTAGAGGGCGCTACCCATCTTCGCGTACAGCAGGTCGTGCATGTTCGTCAGCCAATCCATGAGAGCAGGTTTTACGTTCCGGACTTCTCCTTTCCGCAGTGGTTCCTTAGAAAGGACGTACTACCAGGACGAAGGTTGCTTTCGGAACGCTGCTTCCGACGGGCTTGGTATGTGCGTTTCGACCAAGTGGCTGTTGGCAATGGCGCAAGTGGGCCCAAGCAGGTGGGAGAATTCGCTGCCCAAGGAGCTATCCTCCTGAACCAGAGGGCTCTGGTTCAGATTCTTGGTGCCGCGTAGGTCTTCACGTCGGCCTCGGTGATCTCCTTTCCGCTGAGGATCACCAGCCGCTCGATCACGTTGCGCAGCTCGCGCACATTACCCGTCCAAGGCAGTTTTTGGAGCTCCTTGATGGCCTTTTCCGCGATGGGCTTGGGGGCGATGCCCTGCTCTCCGCAGACCTGGCCTATGAAATGTTCGGCCAGCAACGGGATGTCATCCACGCGTTCGCCGAGGCTGGGCACATGGATGGGGATCACGCTGAGGCGGTGGAAGAGGTCTTCCCGGAAATTCCCCTTCTCAATCTCCTTCTTCAGGTCTTTGTTCGTGGCCGCGATCACGCGCACGTTCACTTGCACGTCCTTATCGCCTCCCACGGGTGTTATGCGTCCTTCCTGCAGTGCGCGCAGGACCTTCGCCTGTGCGGCAAGCGCCATGTCGCCGATCTCGTCCAGGAAAAGCGTACCGCCATCGGCCAGTTCGAATTTGCCCTTGCGGTCCTTGATGGCGCTCGTGAAACTGCCCTTCATGTGGCCGAAGAGCTCGCTCTCGATCAATTCGCCGGGAATGGCCGCGCAATTCACTTCGATGTAGGCTCCGTTCGCGCGATTGCTTTTCTGGTGGATCATGCGGGCCACGCCTTCCTTGCCAGCGCCGTTGCCGCCGGTGATCAGCACGCGGGCATCGCTCGGGGCCACCTTGTCGATCATCTCGCGGATGGAGGCCAGTGCCTTGCTCTCGCCCACCATCTGTACGCCGCTGCCTTTGGTCTTTCCCACTTTGGTACGTAGCACCTTGGTCTCCTGCACCAGGTCTTTGCGGTCCAGCGCATTGCGCACGCTCACCAATATCCGGCTGATGTTAGGTGGTTTCTCGATGAAGTCGAAGGCCCCTTTCTTCAACGCTTCCACCGCTGTATCGATGGTGCCGTGACCACTGATCATGATCACCGGTACATCATCGTCGTGGGCGGTTAGTTTTTGGAGGAATTCCAGCCCGTCCATCTTCGGCATCTTGATGTCGCAGAGGATCACGTCATAGCCCCCCTTCTTCGCCTTCTCCAGACCGGCGACGCCATCCTCGGCTTCGTCCACGGAGTGCTTCTCATGTTCGAGGATATCGCGCAGGGCGTTGCGGATGGCTTTCTCGTCGTCTATGATCAGTATCTTGGGCATGCCGGTTAGGTTGCTACCGGGCAAAGATGGGCCCAGCGAAGGCAATACCGGAGCACGAAGCGGGGCAACCCTGTCCGAGGGGCGCGTCTGCCATTGGAGCGGTGCTCTCCCCCGCGTTGATCTCGTTGTGTAATTCCTAGAATGGCCGTGCGAACAAGCCCCGCCTCGCAGCTGACCATTGCTGTGGTGCTTTCCGCTCAGCCCCAGGGCCGTGACCAGTTTTAGTACTGTACTTCTAAAGCGATACCCGTGTTCAGCTTAACGCGCATTCTCCATTTGGCCGTGGCACTTCTTGTTGCGTCGGCGCTCCAAGCGATCACGGTGGTCTTCACGGATGTCGTGCACGACATGTGTGGTCGTGGCGGTAGGATCCAGGGCTACATTACAGGTGGCGTGGGACCCTACGACCTTGCCTGGAGTTCTGGTGAAGTACAGGTCACCTCGTTCGATGTGCTCTTGGATGGAGTGAGCGCAGGGGAATACACCGTGACGGTGACCGATGCGAACGACGAACAAACGGTTTCAGATCCCATTGCTGTATTGGAGTATAACCTGTTCCCGGCATTCTTCGCCGTTAGTTTGCCGAATTGCGGGCAACCCATGTCCATGATGTTCGAGTACATGGAGGGGTACGCGCCCCAGCTCCCATTGAACTTCGCAGACATGGATGTGGAGCAACAGTCCGTGGCTTCCGACCCGTGTACGGTGGGTGCTACATTGTTGCGCTTCGATGGCCCGCCTGCTACCACGCGCTACATGTCTTTCACAGATGCCGGTGGATGCCCGGGTACGATCCAGACCTACATTCCAACGATCAGCACATTGCCCTCACTTCAGGTGGTGGACGTTCAACCATCCTGCATCAACATCGCTTCGGGTAGCTGTCGCGTGATCACCTCTGGGCCGGTGGGATCCGCGGACTTGGGTGATTTCATGCTCCGGCTCTACCATGCGAATGGGCAACCCGTGGACAATCTCTGTTACGGTGGTGTCAACGGTGTCTTGGACAATTCTTTTGGAAGTCTTGCCGCAGGCACATATTACGCCCGATTGCAAGGCTCTCCGCCATTCTTGGCGGGTCCGAACTGGAGTGCTCTGGAGCCGCTCGGCTGGGGTTCTAGTTGTCAAGTGGAGGTGCAAGTGATCATCCCGTCGAACGGACAGACCTGCGGACGCGTGCAAGGGTCCGTGTACATCGATGCCAACAGCAACTGTACGCGCCAAACCACCGAGACGCGTGTGCCTGGCACGGTGGTAGAGATCCTGCCGGGCCCATACTATACGGTCACCGGACCCACCGGTGCTCCCTTATATGCGTTGACCCTGCCAGTAGGCAACTACACCATCACCGAAGAGAGCGCATCGTTGACCCAGACCTGTGGAGGGGCACCCATCCCGTTCACCGTTACAGCAACTACGGCCGCGGTGGACATACCCACCGCTTCCAATGTGCCGTTGGATGTGGAGGTGCACTTGAGCAGTGGCCCGTCAAGACCCGGCTTCGAGTTGCAGTATGCCCTTGCCACGAAGAACTTGACACCTACCGGTAGTGGGAACCTCACTTTTACCATGGAGTTGGATCCAGCCCTCGATTACATCGCGGCAACACCCGCACCTACCAGCGTGAGCGGCTCCACCCTCACGTGGAACCAAACGGCGCTAGGTGGCTTCCAACAGCGCACGATAACTATCCGGACACAAGTTCCGGCTGATGTGCAGTTGTTGGGCACCGACCTGGTATCCACAGCATCCGTTTCATCCGCGGTCACGGATGGGAACGCTGCCAACAACGTCGCGATCAATTCAGTGACCGTGACCGGTAGTTACGACCCGAACGATAAGTTGGCTGTCAGTAGTACGGGTAGCAAGATCCATTACGATCCGGCACAAGATGAATGGATCGACTACACCATCCGGTTCCAGAACACGGGAACCGATACGGCCTTCAATGTCATCATCACCGATACGCTGCCAGCGAATGTGGATCCAGGGTCCATCCAGATCGGCGGATCCTCTCACGCAGCCAGTTGGGCCTTGCAGGGCCAGCGCACCTTGAAGTTCTGGTTGCTCGCGATCCAACTTCCCGATAGCAACGTGAACGAACCGCGCAGCCACGGCTTCGTCAGTTTCCGCATCAAACCTCGCACGCCGTTGTCAGCGGGCGCGCAGATCATTAACGGGGCCAACATCTTCTTCGATTTCAACCCACCGGTGATCACCGATCCGAGCGTGCTCACGGTGCCCACGCCACCTGTGTTGGTGAGTCCACGCGTGTATCTGGGGGGCAACTATTCCGCCAGCACACCGCCGATGACCGATGCGTTGCGCCTACTGAACAAAGTGCCGCGCGTTGAGCCGTACAGCGATCTCGGATACGATCACCTGGGCGCTGGCGGTGGAGAAACGGCCACGCCTGCTTCGTTCTTGGTAACAGGCAACGATGCCGTAGTGGATTGGGTGCTCGTAGAACTGCGCGGAACGAGCGGCGCCGGTGCCGTGCTGGCAAGCCGCGCAGCGTTGCTTCAGCGCGATGGCGATGTGGTAGGTCCGAACGGCACATCGCCGGTAGCGTTCCATGTACCCAGTGGCGGTTCGTATCGCATCGCTGTGCGGCACAGGAACCACCTGGGTGTGATGACCTCCACGGCCCGCACCTTGACCACGACCACGACGGTGGTGGACTTCACCTTAGCTGCCACAGCGACCTATGGCACCAACGCACGCAACACCGTGGGTGGAAGCATGGTGCTCTGGCCTGGTGATACGAACGGCGATGGTTTAGCGAAGTACACCGGTTCCTTCAATGATCGCGATATCGTGCTTCAGGGTATCGGCGGAACGGTGCCGACCAACATCGTGAACAACGTCTACGACCGCCGCGATGTGAACCTGAACGGCAACATCATGTACACCGGAACGGGCAATGACCGTGATGTGATACTACAGTCCATCGGTGGAATTGTGCCGACCGCCGTGCGCACGCAACAGTTGCCGTGATGCGATAGGTCAGTGCGCCCGTCGTTTCAACATGATCCCGCCACGGACGTCCTTCACGGGGCTCATGGTGATGAACGCGTTCGGGTCGATCTTGTCCACTTCGGCAAGGAAGCGCCCGAGCTCCAACCGCGTCAATACGCAATAAAGGATGTCGACTTCGTGTGCCCCGGCGCCTTTGGTGAAACCGCGTTTTCCACTGTAGACGGTCAGCCCGCGTCCCATCACATTGGCGATCATGTGGCGGATCTCCGCATGATGTGGACTGATGATGGTGATGCCCGTATATTCCTCGATACCCTCGACCACGAGGTCCAGTGTCTTGCTGGCCGCTAGATAGGTGATCATGGCATACATCGCGGTTTCCAGGTCGATGAGCCAGGCCGCCACACCGAAAATGGCCACGTTCATCACCATGATCACATCGCCGATGCTGATACCGACCTTCCGCCCCAACGCCAGGGCGAGCACCTCGCTTCCGTCCAACACGCTTCCCCCTCGCACAGCGAGCCCGATGCCGGCGCCGAGGAAGAAGCCCCCGAAAACGGAGACCAGCAAACGGTCGTGCGTCATGTCCGGGAAATGCACCACCGATGTCACGAGAGCCAGGGCCATTATGGACCCTGTAGCGCGCAATGCGAAGGTTCGCCCGGCCAGTTTGAGAGCGATCACCAGGAACGGTAGGTTGATGATGACCAGCAGCAGGGGGAAGGGGAGCGTTGTGAGCCTTGCGACCAGCAGCGCTATCCCGGTGGCCCCCCCGTCCAGGAAACCGTTGGGGAGCAGGAATCCTTCCAAGCCGAAGGCGGCCGAAAACACACCGAACCCTATGAACAGCGTGTCCTTCAGTGTGCGCCCAAGCATGATCCGAGCGGCCGATAGGCGCTTTGCGCGAGCGTACGATGAGGCATCGCGTTCGGCGCCCGGGGTAGGCAGGGCTCTCAGGAAGCGGTGCCACATCGCGTTCTTCACGAGGGGCAAGATAGGAGCGGAGCGATGTTCAGTTGGTGATCGAAACCGCCGCGCCTTCCTTCAGCGCGTATCTGCTCCAGTGCATGTCGCGTATGCCTCCGGCGGTCAATACGCGATCGATGGCGATGAGCGCGTAGGGTAACGTGTCCACGCGGTATTCTGGAAGGCCGGGTTGTCGCTGGCGTGTCGCGCGGTCCATCCGGAGGAGACGTTCCTTCAGGGCATCGAACTCCAATGAGGTGTAGACCATGTCACGTTGGTCCCTGGCGATCGGCAGTGAGCGTTCCGCAGCGATCATGGCGGCCAGGCTATCGAAGCTTCCCGCACTACCGATGAGCACATGCGGTTCATGACGGTCGATGATGGCGTACAGCGGTTCCAAACGATCATCCAGATGTGCTGCGATCCGTGCTTCTTCCTCCACGCTGATCGGATCGCTGATCGGGATCCGTTCGCGCAGCCGTGTGGCGCCCAGTTCGAAGCTTCGTTTCCACATCAAAGCCTTGTCGGTGGCCAGGATGAACTCGATGCTGCCGCCACCGATATCCATGACCAGCGCGGGTTTACCCGTGAGCATCACGGCTTGGCGCACACCGGCCAGGATCAATTCGGCTTCTGCTTCTCCGGGAATGACGGAGATGTAAATATCGAGGTCGTGCTTCGCTCGATCCACGAAAGCAGCAGCGTTGCGCGCATTGCGCAAGGCCGAGGTGCCGAAGCCGTTGATCCGCACCGCACCATGTTCCACGGCGATGGACTTGAATACGGCCAATGTTGACATGCCACGCTCCATCGCATCCCCCGCGATGATGCCTTTCTCGATCCCGCCGCGTCCTAAGAATACCGGCCGTTCTTCGCTGTGTATGATGCGCAGGCCGCGCACCTCATCCCGCTCATACACCAGCAGGTTGAAGGTGTTCGTTCCCAGGTCGATGATGGCAGCGCGGGCGTTATGAGCACCCCTGTGTACAAGCGATCCTGCCATCATGTTCAGTCCGGTTACGCATTCCATGGGAACATGCGAGCATGTTCACAAGCGCCCATGTGCTTAGCCTTTGTAGAACAGCCATTTCCCCATCTCCTTCCAGCTCACCTTCTTGCCGTACATGAGGATGCCCGTGCGGTAGATGCGCCCGGCGATCCAGGTGGTGAAGATGAACGCAACGATCAACAGCACCATGCTCAAGGCGAGCTGCCACATGGGGGCGCTTCCCATGGCCACGCGTACCATCATCACGATGGGGCTTGTGAACGGGATCAGGCTGCACCACAGCACGGCCGGGCTTTCCGGATTGTACACGGCCATCTGCGCGATGATGATGGCCACCACCATGGGAATGGTCACGGGGAACATGAACTGTTGGGTGTCCGTTTCGCTATCAACCGCTGAGCCGATGGCCGCGAGCAACGAGCTGTACAACAGGTAGCCGCAGATGAAGTAGAACAGGAACACCCCGAGCACGAGCGGGATATTGATCTGCTCGATCAGGTCGGTGATCTGGCTTTGATCGAAGGCTGCCGCGTCGCCCGCTTCAGCTTTGTCCAGCTGTGCTTGTACTTCGGCGGTCATTCCTTGTTCGGCCAATTGCTTCGGGTCGAACTTGTCCGCAGCCAGTACCGCCGTGCCCACGCCCACCATGGTGGTGGTAATGATGATCCACAGCATGAATTGGATGAAGCCCACCAGGGCTATGCCGATGATCTTGCCCATCATCAATTGGAACGGTTTCACGCTGCTGATGAGCACTTCCACCACGCGGTTCTGCTTCTCTTCCATCACCCCGCGCATCACTTGCACACCGTACATGAAGATGAAGATGAACATGAAGTAGCCGAAGAAGAAGCCGATCAGCGCTCGTTCCTTGGCAAAAGACTGCGTGCTGACCTCCTCGATGTCAAAGGTCTTCAGATCAAGCGGTTTGCGTACACGATCGTACGCCTCCTTGTTGATGCCTTCATCGCGCAGCTTGGCGAGTTCGATGGCCTTTTCAAGTTCATTGCGGATGGTGGCCATGGCGAATTCGCTCGGCAGCTTCTTGTAGTAGAGATCCGCTTGCGGTGTGATGAGTACATCCTGTAGCAGGTTCACGCGTACGGTATAAGGGCTCTCCTGAAAAGTGCTGTCATCCCATTCACGTCCGTCCAGGTAGAATTTCACGCTCTCGGTGTCCTTCAGCTTGGTGCCTATTACGCCTTCCTTATCGATCACCAGCACGTTGTGGGTAGTGGCTTCCCGGGAGGCGATAAAGGCGGTGAGGAGCAATCCCCCGGCGATGAGCACGGGCCCCAGGATCGTCATGATCAGGAAGCTGGGCTTGCGCACACGCGTGATGAATTCACGCCAGATGATGAGCTTGATCTTGTTCATGGTCTCCTTACTCGGTCATACCGGCGGTAACGTTCTCGGGCGTGGTCTCGCTCACCACACGGATGAAGATGTCGTGCATGCGGGGGATCTCTTCCTGCACACCGCGCACTTGCACGGCTGGCAGGAGCTGGCGCAGTACATCGTTGAGGCTGCTGCCTTTGCCCAGGCGGATACGCGCTGTACCGCTCTCCCCCTGCTCCTTGGAATCGATAAGCTCGCCCGTATAGGAGAGCGCGTTGGCCAGCGCCACACGGTTGCCGGTGTATTCCACGCGGAAGATGTTCTCGGCATAGCGTCTCCGGATCTCCTGTACGTTGCCATGCAGCATCAGGCGGGCATGGTCTATGAGGCCGATGTTGTCGCAAAGCTCCTCCACGCTCGGCATGCTGTGGGTGCTTAGCATCACGGTGACACCCTGGTCGCGAAGGCTCAGGATCTCGGTGCGCACCAGTTCGGCGTTGATGGGATCGAACCCGCTGAAGGGTTCATCGAGGATCAGCAGTTTGGGTTCGTGAAGGATCGTGGTGATGAACTGTACCTTCTGGGCCATGCCTTTGCTGAGCTCTTCCACCTTTTTGTTCCACCAACTGCCCATCTCCCAACGTTCGAAGCGTTCCTTCAGGCGCTTGGTGGCATCGGTCTTGCTCAGGCCTTTCAACTGGGCCAGGTAGAGCGCTTGTTCGCCCACCTTCATCTTCTTGTACAGGCCACGCTCTTCGGGCAGGTAACCCATGGTGGCCACATCCGCATCGGTCATGGGCCGACCGTTCATCAACACCTGGCCTTCGTCCGGGCCTGTGATGCGGGTGATGATGCGGATAAGGGTCGTTTTGCCGGCACCGTTGGGGCCGAGCAGCCCGAATACCTGCGCTTCCGGGACGGACATGTTCACCCCGTCCAAGGCGGTGTAAGTCCCGAATCGTTTGATGATGCCGTGTAGTTCGATCATGGCCTGTTCCTGGTCGCGTGCGCATTCGGCGGAACGCGTGGCGAAGGTACTCGGGCGTTCCGCAGTGCGCGGTCCGCTCAGCGAGCCGAACAGCCGCTGCTGTGATCGTTGCGTTAGGGTAGGAAGAGCGATCGTTCCTCGGCTGAGGGCAGGCGGCAACTGTCGAGGCGCCCGAACCAACGATACCGGCTCCGGGCAACCAGTGCATAAATGGCGTTGCGTAGAAAGCCGGGCACGAGCAGAAAGATGCCTGCGAGTCGCCACCCGCCGCCTAGTCGCATCAAGATGCGGATAGCGGCACCGGAGCGCGTCCAGGTGCGCTCACCGTCAACGTACACGATCGTGGAAAGGTCCGTGATCCGATCCGTCGGGAGGTGTGCTTTCGCCGTTGTTCCCTGTAGGGTGGCATAGCGCAGAACACGGTGGCGGTCCCAGCGGATCAGGCGGTCAACGAATGCGTTGCATAGGCCGCAAACACCGTCGAAGAACACGATGGGCGTTGGTGGTAGCGACCGGTCGACCATGAGCGACAAAGGTAGCGGCGTGTGCCGGGTAGGCCGTAACGCAGGAACGGCGCCCTTGCGGGGCGCCGTTCCTGTTCGTTAGCGTATCGCCTTACGGCTGGATCACCAGGCGCTGGGTGTAGGTCTTGTCACCAGCGGTGATGTTGACCAGGTACACACCACCGGCGAGGTCACCGTTGAGGGCGAGCGGGGTGTTCACGAAGCCGTCCTGTACAGCGATGGTACGGGCCATCGCGCGCTTGCCGGTCATGTCGTACAGATCGACACTCACCGTGTTCACGCCGTCAGCCACTTTGGACAGGCTCAGGAAGAGCTGGTCGCCGCGGTTCGGGTTGGGGTACATGGTGAAGTCACCATTGCCTTCAGCAGCGAAGTTGCTGCCACCGCCTTGGGCAGGACCCGGGCAGTAGGTGGAGGTGGTGATGTTCACGTTGCACACCTTGCCCCAGATCGCGATGGTCTCGGGCGAAGCACAGGTAGGATCAGCGTTGGCCACGCACCAGGTGGCGCCGCCATCCTTGCTCACGCGCACATCCACTTGGTACTGGGTGTTGCAACGGAGCTTATCTCCGGTCAACCAGTTCAGGTAGATGGTCGGGCTGGTCTGTACGGGGCGTACGATGCAGCTTCCGGCATTGGGGTATTCGCCCGGGATGCGGAAACGGAACTGGTATCGCACGTTGCTGCTGGCCACCGTTGGGGTGAACTGCGGTGCAGCGGCCACCAGTTTGTTGGCGTTGCTGTTGCTGCCGCCGAACACCTTGTTCACGCCGCAGCTGAAGTCGGCATCAGCCGAGTTATCCTGCAACTTGGTAAGCGGGCAGGCTGCACGAGCAGCGTCGATCTTGAAGAGGCATGCGGGACCGAACGGCTGGTTCACACCGGCCACACGACCACGGATACGTACGTTCAATAGCGTGCTGGCCGGGATGTGCGGGGTGGAGATGGAGTTGACCCAGCTGTTGATGCGGAAGTGGCAGGCACGGGTCGCACCTGTGCCGGTACCATCGCTCGTGGCATGGCTGCGGAAGCGACGGAAGCTGTAGCTGCCGTTCGGGTCGAAGAACCAGAACTCATACCCGCTGGTCGCGTTGGTCACGTTGTACTGGGCGCTCACCGCGCTGTTCTCCGTGGCCACGATGAAACGGTCGTTCACCCAATCCAGCTTATCGCAGCTGGAGAAGATCGGACGGTCGTTGCCCAGTGGCACACAGAAGGCGCCGTTGTCGTAGGTGTTGGCGATCGCGCTCACATCGGGCGGGCCACCAGCGAGGTTGATGAAGTTGCCGAAGTTGTCGATGATACGACGGCCGTTGGCGCCGCTCTCACGCAACTGGTAACCACCGGTAACACCGGCGTCAACGAAGCCATCACCGCCCTGGTCATACACACGCAGACGGTAGCAACCGCTAGCGAGGCAGCAGGATTCGGTGATCGGGGTACCTACGCCGTCAGGATAGGCCACATCGAGGTAACCACCGCTGCAGATCACCAGGTTGGTGTTCTGGTCGAGGATCTCCCAACCGGCATCGCCGCTGTTCGCCGCATCTGGGCGCAGTTCCAGTACCACGTTGTTGGTGCAGGCCACCGGTACGCAGGTGCAGCTGTTGCTGATCGTGCCCAAGCTGAAGCCAGGACCAGGATTCGCGTCGCAGCTACCGCCTTGAACACCGGGGAAGCTTGGACAGTTGTCCAGGCAATCGATCACGGCGTCACCGTCGGTATCGGTGTTGTTGTAGGTCACCGTTACCGTTGCGCTCACGCTACCAACGCAGGGTGCGGTGGCGTTCACGGTGTAGGTGTACACCCCAGCAGCGTCCGTACCGGGCACGAAGGTGCCGCTGTGCGGGTTGTTGCTCGGATCGGTCCAGCTACCGCCACCATCCGGGCTTCCGCCCAAGGAAGCGATCAGGTTCACGCTGGCTGCATTGATGCAGATGTTGAGCGTTCCGTTGGTGCCAGCGTTGGGCTGTGCTTGCTCGCTTACCACCACTTGTGCGGTAGCGGGCACGGTGCAGGGAGCCGTAGCGTTCACCGTGTACGTGTAGGTGCCACCGCCAGCGAGGGTCGGGCTCCAGTTACCGCCACCGTCAGGTGTTCCGCCGAGTGCGGCGAAGAGCTGCGGAGCGGTCACCGTGCTACCCGCACAGATGGTGAGGGTGCCGTTGGTGCCGGCGACAGGCTGGGCCTGGATGGATACGGTCGCGGAGCCGGTCATGGAACCGGTGCAGGCGCCGAAGGTCGCATTGGTCGCTACTACGGTGTAGGTACCAGCAGCCGTCTGCAGACCGAAGTCCAGCGCGCTACCCGTACCGGCCAGCGTGTTCAACGGCGTTGCGCCGAAGAACAGTTGGTAGTTCGTGCACAGTGCGGAACCGCTCAGGCCCACGGATACTCCCGTGCCTCCTGCGCAGTAAGCACCGCCGCCCGTAACGTTGAAGGCTGCCACCGTGCAGGTCGGAGCGACCACGTTCAATTGAACATCGCCCACGTTGGTGTCATAGGCCGAAGCAAGGATGTAATAGGTCGTTCCACAGTTCAGCGTGGTCGTTACCACCGCCTGAAGGTTCAAGGTGGTGCAACCGTCATCGTCGCACGCCACTTGGGTGAAAGGTCCCGCGCATCCCGCGGTGGACGTGTAGATGCCGAGGATATTGTCGGTCACCGTGCTTCCAGCCGCCGCGCTCTGGCAGGACGAGATCGTGTAGGAACCGGTCACCGGTGGGGAGAACGTGAACCATACGCCCTTGTGGGAGTTGGTCTGGCACGTCGTCACCGGGTCGCCCGCATCCGTAGCGCTGGTAAGCGTTACGGCCGCCGTGGTGTAAGGGAATGGGCCAGCGATCGGGATCGCGATGGCACCGCTGCATACGTCACTGGCAGGGGGAGGAGCTGTGGTGGTGAACGTTGCGCCGGAGGACCAGGCACCGAAGCCGTTACCGCCACCGGTGCAGTCCTGGCGGACGAACACTTGGTAACCCGTGCTCGGCGTCAACGGTGGGTTCAGTACGTAGCCAGAGGTGACGCCAGTAATGATGGTGCCAGTGCCAGCTGTGTGCGGGTTGGGGCCGTAGTCCAGTTCAAAGCTGCCCGTGCAACCCGTGCAGGTCCAAGAGATGGCAGCGGACGTGCTCGTTACGCTACCCGCAGCAACAGCTGTTGGCGTGGGGCAGGCGACAGGTGGGTCGATGTTCAAGCTGTACGTACCGATACACGCTGGAGATGTCCAGTTGTCCACGACCAGGTAGTAGGTCACGCCGCTGCTCAGGTTCGGAGCAAGCGTACGGGTAAGGCCCGTTGTGTTCTGCGCGTTCGCAACGCAGGTGCTGCCTCCGGTGAACGGACAACCTTGGTACAACATGATACCTGCGTCATCATCCGTACCAGTGGTCAGCAGGATGTTGTGTACGCCGGAAACGGTCGGCGTGAAGATGTACGTACGATCCTCCGCCGAGTAATAGTTCGTGCTACCGCAAACGGAGGCCACGTTGGCCGATGTCACGTTGTTGCCGGATCCGCAAGTGGTCTGTGCTGTTGTAGCGTAAGGCAGGCTAGGTATCGAAACAACGCCGGTTCCCAAACCGCCGGGGCAAACAGGGGGAGGCGCGAGCGTAGTGAACGTCGCACCGGATGACCATGAGCTGAAACCGTTCACTCCGCAGTTCTGACGGATGAAGACCTGGTAGCCCGTGCTTGGGGTCAATGGAGGGTTCAGCACATAAGCCGAGGTTACGCCCGTGATGATCGTACCTGTACCAGCGGTGTGCGGGTTCGCTCCATAGTCGAGTTCGAATGTTCCGGTGCAGCCCGTGCAGGTCCACGAAATAGAGGCCGTGGTGGCGGTTACGCTGCCGGCAGCAACAGCTGTTGGTACCGGGCATGCCGCAGGTGGGTCGATGTTCAGTGCATAGGTGGCCATGCAGGCAGGTGCCGGGAAGTTGTCCACCACCAAATAGTAGGTCACACCATTCGTCAAGGAGGGTGTCAGGGTGCGCGTTAGACCGCTTGTGCTCTGGGCATTGCCTATGCAGGTGCTGCCTGGAGTGAAGGGGCATCCTTGGTAAAGCATGATGCCTGCGTCGTAATCCGCTGCCGTGGTCAAGAGGATGTTGTGCACACCGGTAACCGTTGGTGTGAAGATGTAGGTCTTGTCTTCAGCACCGTAGTAGCTGGTGCTACCACAGACCGAAGCCACGTTCGTGCTGGTCACATTGTTCCCTGCACCGCATGTTGTTTGGCCGGTGATGGCATAAGGCAGACTTCCAACGGTGATAGCGCTACCGAGTCCACTTGGGCATGTAGGGGTGTTGAAGTAGGTGGTTGAAGCGTTCGTGCTGTAACCGTTGCCTGCACCGGTGCAGTTCTGACGTACATAAACGGAATACGTGGTATTAGCCACAAGTCCGGTGATGGTTTGGGGAGAGGATCCAAGCACTACGCTCCCACAAGCTCCGGCCGTATTGGCGGTTCCTGCAACGCAGCCTGAGGTGCCCCATTCAACCACGCCCAAGGCAGCACCCGTCCAGCTAACGCTGGCGGTGGTAGCGGTGAGCTGGGTTACGGAAGTTATGGATGGCGCTGAACACAAGGGGGGGGCAGGTGCTGTCCAAGTGTAGGTCAACCCGTTCGTTGGCGCCTGAGCAGGTGCTCCTGTGCCGATGCGGCAGGTGCTATTATTGGCCGTACCGACGACCGAAGTTGCCCAGTCGCATGTACAGGTGCCATTCACCAAGCGGTTGTTCACGTTCGTGGCGAAGGTGTTATTCGGTCCTCGAAGACCTACTTCACCCGTGATCGCCGTTGCGCCACCTACAGTTGCACCATAGACGATTTGAATATTGTTGGTGGTCTCTGCCAGTCGAATCTGGAAATCATCGGTTACGAGTGCAGGGGTAGTACCTCCAGTTCCAAACGGCTTGAAGTTCGAGAACTGGATCACGAACACCCTGTTCGGAGCACTTGTTGCAGGATCAACGCCGTACCGGATCTCGCCGCTGAGGCAACCCAAAGCTGCTGTAGCATTGGTCGCTGTAGCATTCGCTGAGATTGTGATCGTTGCTGTAGGGGGTGTACCGGAAATTCCGGTGATCGTCGTCGCAGCAGGAATACCTGTACCGACTATTTCTTCACCGATCGCTACACCGTTCAGGCCGGTCACTCCAGTAATGGTGTTGCTGCCAGTTGTGATGCTTCCGACAAAAGCATAACCACCCTGCACATCACGACCATACCCAGAAATGGCGCCAGCGTAACCCGTACTGCCGCTCAAAGGCGTATATAAACCAGTGCCCGGCGCCGTAGCTCCGAAGGTGATGAATCCGTTGGCGCTGATGTTCATCCCAGTGTACCCGATCCCATTGTAAGTGAAGGTGAATGGAATGGTACCGGTCGGCAGGTTGAAGATCACGTCATCCAACATGGAGGCTGCCGTGAACGGTGATGCCGAGACCGCAGTCTGTGCGAAAGCTGTTCCTCCGGTTAATGGAGTGAACGTACCAGCAGCTTGGCTGAAGGTATAGGTCGTCGCCACCTGCGCAGTGGTCGATCCGCAAATGCTGAGCACAAGGCCCAACACACCTGCTTTGCACCAGAGCGACGTTCGCCGCCAAAGTGCCGTCGAAGAGTTTCGACTATTCATGTTCTAGGTTTTGGTTTTGATCTGAAAAGGCTGATACCGGCGTTCGTGTCGGCGATACGGGAGTAAGGCCAGCGGCCTGCGATACACAAAGCTCCTCGGTGCCGGGGCACGCAGGAGCGCAAGGAGAACTAAGGGACTATAGGGGCTTCGTCGGGTGAAGAAGAGGTGTTGGTCGAGGGCAAAAGGGGATTCGGAACATTCAAATGTAGACGGATGATCGATCCATGCAAGTTCTTATGGCCAGAAAATGACGCAACTGTTAATAAACGACCCCTTGTTCGGAAACCGTGATCCAGCGCGGGATCCAAGAGGACGCACAGTAGGGTGGAGGGTTGCCGGTTCCAGCTTGGAACGTTGAATGGCGAGCATGCGAACTGCCGTAGAACAAGCGCAATCTTCGAATGGTTCACCACGGCCCGAACGACGAAAGGCGCCCTTGCGGACGCCTTCCTCAACACTCCTCCTCGACTGAGTTTTACTCCGCCAGGAAGCTTGCTGTTGCCTTCGGCCTTACTCGGCCAGTACGATCACGGTGTTGTTACTCACCTCCACCACGCCGCCTTTCACGGCGAAGGTCTCCACGCCGGAGTCCGTCTTCACCTTCACATCGCCGGCCTTCAGCACGGTGATCAGGGGTGCGTGGTTGTTCAGGAAGCCCATGCTGCCGTCCACACCGGGCACGGTCACGCTTTTGGCTTCGCCCTTGAAGAGCTCCTTGTCGGGGGTGATGATCTCGACGCGCATCGCTTACGCTTTGGCGGCTTCGGCTAGCATCTTCTTACCAGCGGTGATCACATCCTCGATATTGCCCTTCAGATTGAAGGCGCTCTCGGGGTACTCGTCCATACCACCGTCCATGATCATGTTGAAGCCTTTGATCGTCTCTTCGATCGGCACCATCACGCCGGGCAGGCCGGTGAACTGTTCGGCCACGAAGAAAGGCTGGCTCAGGAAGCGCTGCACCTTACGGGCGCGCAACACGCTCATCTTGTCCTCCTCGCTCAACTCGTCCATACCGAGGATGGCGATGATATCCTGCAGCTCCTTGTAGCGCTGGAGCAGGGCCTTCACACGCTGTGCGCAATCGTAATGTTCGTTGCCCACGATGGCGGGGGTGAGGATACGGCTGGTGCTATCGAGCGGATCCACGGAAGGATAGATTCCGAGCTCGGCGATCTTCCGGCTCAATACGGTCGTTGCATCCAAGTGGGCGAACGTGGTAGCGGGGGCTGGATCGGTCAAGTCATCCGCAGGAACGTACACCGCCTGTACAGAAGTGATGGAACCGCGCTTGGTGGAGGTGATGCGCTCCTGCATGGCACCCATCTCGGTGGCCAGCGTAGGCTGGTAACCCACGGCGCTCGGCATACGGCCCAGCAGCGCGGATACTTCCGAACCCGCCTGTGTGAAGCGGAAGATGTTGTCTACGAAGAAGAGGATGTCGCGGCCGCCGCTCTGCTCGTCGCCATCGCGGAAGAACTCGGCGAGGGTGAGACCGCTCAGGGCCACACGGGCACGGGCTCCGGGAGGCTCGTTCATCTGGCCGAACACGAAGGTGGCCTGGCTGCTCTCGAGCTTGTTGTAGTCCACTTTGCTCAGGTCCCAGCCGCCTTTCTCCATGCTGTGCACGAAGTCGTCACCATACTTGATGATGCCGCTCTCGATCATCTCGCGGAGCAGATCGTTCCCTTCGCGGGTGCGCTCACCCACGCCGGCGAACACGCTGTAACCGCTGTGGCCCTTGGCGATGTTGTTGATCAGCTCCTGGATCAAAACGGTCTTGCCCACACCGGCCCCACCGAACAGACCGATCTTACCACCCTTCGCGTAGGGTTCGATCAGGTCGATCACCTTGATACCCGTGAAGAGGATCTCGGTGCTGGTGCTCAGCTCGTCGAACTTCGGTGCATCGCGGTGGATGGGGTAGGTCTTGCCGGTATTCACCTCCTTCATACCGTCGATGGGGGCACCCACCACGTTGAAGAGGCGGCCTTTGATGGCATCACCCACGGGCATGCTGATCGGCTGGCCCTGGGCCACCACTTCGGCGCCACGGCTCAGGCCGTCGGTGCTTTCCATAGAGATGGCGCGCACGGTGTCCTCGCCGGTGAGCTGCTGGGTCTCCAGCACGAGCACGCTGCCGTCAGCGCGGGTCACGTGAAGAGCGTCGTAGATGTTGGGCAGGTTGTTTCCGGCTTCGAAACGAACGTCGACCACGGGACCGATGACCTGGACTACCTTTCCGATGTGCTTGGACATGAGGGAGTTGTGCTGTTCTGCAAGCGGAACCATCCGCATTTGCGGCCGCGAAGGTAGGTCTTGGTTCCGGAAGGTCCAATGGTGTGGATAGCTTGTTGAAAGAGTGTGACTAAAATGCCTTGGAACGCTGATGACGCAGATAAATGCGGATCGGCGCTGAGCACCGCCCCCTTGCATTCAGCTTCATGGTACATGTCGAAGCTATCAGCGTTCATCAGTTCGATCAGCGTCATCAGCGTTCCAAAGGCATTCCGCATTCAACCCGACCTTCGCACCCGCCATGCAGGTCCACACCGACATCGCCGCCTTCAAGAACGTTCGTCGTCCCGTGCTCACCACCGGAACGTTCGACGGGGTTCACCGCGGCCACCGCAAGATCCTGGAACGGCTCACGGCTCTGGCGCGCAAGGAGGGCGGCGAGAGCGTGCTTTTCACCTTCCACCCGCACCCGCGCATGGTGTTGTTCCCCAGCGACAACGACCTGAAGCTGCTGAATACGCAACAGGAGAAGGTGGCGCAGTTGGAGGCGGCCGGTTTGGATCATCTGCTCGTGGTGCCCTTCAGCCGGGAATTCTCACGCATGCATGCTGCGGAGTATGTGCGCGATGTGTTGGTGGGCGGCATCGGGGTACATGCCATAGTGCTCGGCTACGATCACCGGTTCGGCCGCAACCGCGAAGGTGACTTACGTGTGCTTCATCAATACGGCGAGGCCTACGACTTCAGCGTGGAAGAGATCCCGGCGCAGGAAGTGGACCATGTGAAGGTGAGCAGCACCAAGATCCGGCAGGCGTTGTTGGACGGCGACATCGATACAGCCAACGAGCAGCTCGGCTATTCCTATTCGTTGTCCGGCGTAGTGGTGAAGGGCGACCAACTCGGCCGCACGCTGGGCTATCCCACAGCCAACATCGGTGGCATCGATCCCTTCAAACTCATCCCCGGCGATGGCGTCTACGTGGTGCAGGTGGAGCTGCGCGACGGAAAGTTCGGCGGCATGCTCTACATCGGCGAACGACCCACCTTGCAGAACGCGGAGCCGCACCGCAGCGTGGAGGCGAACATCTTCGGTCTGGATCGCGACCTTTACGGCGAGACGATCACGGTACGTTTTGTGGAGAAGGTCCGTGGCGATGTGCGATTCGATGGACTGGAAGCGTTGAAGAAGCAGATGCAACAGGACGAGGCCGTCGCGCGTCAACGTCTTGGACGATAGACCATGAGAACCCTTCTTGCTCTCCTCTTCCTTATGTTCGCTTCGGCGACGCACGGGCAATTGTTGGATGCACTGGCGCTCGATAGTGTGCGCACCTTCCGCAGCCTGGAGAAAGCACTGGAGAACCCGGACCAGGTCTACCGCTTGGATCTCTCCGGCCAGAAATTGAAGGAAGTGCCCGAAGGTGTGTTCCAGTTGAAGAACCTGAACGCGCTCGACCTGAGCAACAACAAGCTGAAAGCACTGCCAGAGCGCTTGCAGGAGTTCAAGCACATGCAGGAGTTCCGTGCTTCACGCAACAAACTCACCGAAGTGCCCAAGAGCCTCTGTCGGTTCATTCACCTGAAGCGCCTTGATCTGAGCCGCAACGCGCTCACCGGATTGCCGAAGTGCGTTGGTGCGTTCCACGAACTGGTTTCGCTGGACCTCTGGGACAACGACCTCGCCGAGTTCCCCGAAGAGATGGCCAACATGCAGGCGCTCCGTTTCATGGACCTGCGTGCCATCCAATTCGAAGTACCGGAGATGGAGCACCTTCAGGAGTTGCTGCCCTCCACGAAGATCTACTTCAGCCAGCCCTGCAACTGCGGGATGTAGCTCCTAGGGTAGGCGCTGTTCGGGCACGATAGCACCCGGAAGTGGTGCTGCTGCGTGCTCCACGGTCTTCCATTCCCCGTTCTCCGCGAGGTAGCGTTCGTGCGGTTCTCCCTCGCCCTGTTCGTAGCCAAGCACGTGGAGCGTTCCATTCACCACGCTCAGCGATCCGATGGCCATGCGTCCGGGATACGGGTCATGTGCCACGAGCGACGTGCCGTTCCATTCGTAGAGTTCGGCGGAAGACCCTGTGTTCGGTGGCATACCGGCGATGTACACATGCCCGTTGTATTCCATGACCTGCACACCCGAGAGCATCGGCAGCGTAGCCAGCACCTTGTCGCCCATGGAGCCCTTCCGCAATAGCCGGAGTTTCTGTGCGGCGTTGGGGCTTGCGGGGCGGCGCACTTCCAGCCGGTCGCCGTTCGCCATTTGGAAGGAGGCGATGAGGCTCTCGTCACGGTGTTTCATATGGTCGTATGTCGGCTGGATCCAAGCGAGTTCATCGATGGTGAAGCCGTTCGTGGTTGCCCACTCGGCCACTTCGGGGAGTGCGATGTCGTGTACGTAAGCCAGGTTCATCTCCTGGCTGATGCGTTCGGCGAGTTCGGCATCGCCGCTGGTGATCATCAAATGACCGACAGCGCACGCATTGCCAAATTCATCAATGAAGACGGGCGAACGTCCGGCTACGCCGTTGTTCATCGGGAAGACACCTCGGTCCGCATAGGTCTCCAGCGCATCGAGCAACGCGCTACGGTGCGAACGCGCTAGGTGGCTGATGTTCTCCGGTGCGTTGTCGGCCAGATGTTGTCGCACACGATGCAGGTGTTCTGCGATCCGCTCCGCATCCGAGTTGAAACGAACGGCATGCATTCCGTCGAGTGCGGATGGGTCCATCGTTGTCCATTGGTCGTTCACCTCAAGCAGGTGTTGACCGGTGGTCGCCGGAAGGTCAGCTGCCAGTTGTGCGGTGGAGGTGCCGATGGCGGCGAACGTTGCCGCAAGGAGTTTGGTGCGGAGCATGATCATGGTAGTTAGAGTACCCATACACATGAATTGCATAAAGGTTCGATCCGCGCCGAACGGAGGCCGGCTTCTTCGTTCCTTCGCCCCATGTCACCCGCGCTCGCCATTGCCTTGGAATATTCGGCGGTGGCGCTCAATATCGTCTTCACCATCCTCATCGGGCGTGAGATCCGCTTAGGTTGGTCGTTCGGTTTCGTGGCAGCGTTGATCGGCGTTGTGCTCTATGCTGTACAGAACGCCTGGCTCATGTCCGCCTTGAACGGTTTCTACGCCGTGATGGGGCTCTATGGCTGGTGGAACTGGGGTCGTGATGAGGCGTCGGGCAAGATCATCCGCTTCGGTGTTCAGCAGCATGCGGTGCTTATCGGCATCGGTGTGATCGGCACTTGGGCATTGATGCTCTTGATGAAGTGGCTCGACCAACCCGGTGTTCATCTGGGCATGGAAGCCTTCATCGCCTCGTTCGCCATGGTGGCCACATGGATGATGAGCAAGAAAGTGCTGGAGAACTGGTTCTACTGGACGGTCGGCGATCTGGTCGCTGTTGTCTACAACCACTGGATCGGCTACGATGGGTATGCCCTGCTCAACGCGATCTATATCGCACTGGCCATGGTCGGCTTCATGCGCTGGCGGAAGCAGATGAACATTTCCTCGGTCAGTACCGCTTGAGCGCGCGTTCGTAGAAGGTCGTCACGATCAGCAGGAAGAACAACAGGTACATGCTGTCCTCGATCGGGATGGTGTTGAGTCGTATGCCGAGGTTCTCCGCATCGTTGTACCACACGATCGGTTCCGGTAGTAACCAGCCGGTAAGGATGCCGTTCACCAGGAAGAACGGGATCAAGCTCACCGCATAGCCGAGGTAGAACCGTCCCAACCACGGGCTCTTCGCGATGAAGGCGTGATACGCGATGAACAGCGCGGTGCACAGGAAGGTGAAGCTCGTGTAGAGTCTATCGATGTGCGCAATACCGACGATGAGTAGTACGAGGACCAGTGCGATACTGAACGGTCTGGCGACGGGAGCAAGCACATCGCGCTCCACGAAGTGCCGCATCACTTCGTAGAGGAACATGCACGAATAGGGGATGAAGAGGAAAAACAACCATTCCTCCAACGGCATGCCGATGAAGTACACGCCCACGAGGTAGCGCGGGTTGAAGCCCCACACACCGTTCGCTGTGAAGATCGCATCCCATGCGATGAAGACCACGGCCATGACAGCGATACCGGCGAATAGGCCGCGCCAATTGGCGACGAAGCGGATGCGCGGTTCGAAACTGGCGATCAATGGGAAGGCCAGGCTGCCGAGGTCCAGCAATAGGTAATAGTAACGCTCCACGCAGGCAAAGGAACACCGCACCGGCAGTATGGTTCACTGGAATGAAGAACGCCCCGTCCATTGCGGGACGAGGCGTTCTCTCAGAGGGTCGCGCTCAATCCTTCATGAACTTGCCCATGGCGACCATGGTGCCGTCACTGGCTTCCACGGTGTAGTGGCCCGTTGCAAGCCCCTGCGCGTTCACGCGTACTTGCCGGCCGTTGCGCTCCACGCGTAGTTCAACAACGCGGCCTCGAGCATCCAGCACGCGAACGTTCACTGTGCCCTGCATCGCCTCAGGCAGCTGCACGTTCACCAGGTCGACCACCGGATTCGGTGTGACCGTGAACGACAGTTTCGCCGGGTTGTCGTCGAGGCCGGTGGTGAGGTCCGCACTGGCGATGTTCGTATACGCTTCCGAGGCTCCCGCGATCACCAATACATCGCTGCCATGGAATTCGATGTCCCGAACCGGGCCCATGAAATTGGCGTAGGGCTCCACTGCATCCGGTTGGCCATGGAATACGGCGAGTCCGGAGCCCATCAACATCATCTCACCGATATTGAAGTCGCCGCCTATATAGATCTCGCCATCCCTTTCCGCCAAAGCAAGCCCCGTCATAAGGCCGTCCAGTGGGGAGAAGATGTAGTTGGTGATGTTCGGCATCAGTTGTTCCCATGTGGTGGCATTGTGGGCGATGCGCGCCAGCCCGAAGTAAGAGCCCGCCATGGACACCATGTCGCCGGTGGCGTAAAGCTCATCGTTGTACACCAACATGGCGTGTACGGCCCCATCCAATCCATCGCCCACCTGGCCCCAGCTGGCGTTGCCCATCCGTGCTACGTGCAGGATATCATCGTCAGGGGAAAGGAATGCACCGGTGAACTCCCCGCCGATGTAGAGGTCTCCGTTCAACGTGGCGAATGCGCGGATCGGTCCGTTCAACACTTGGCCCACCATCTGCCAATCGCCACCTGTGAGCCGCGCCGCGAAGTGATCCGTACCAGCGAAACCATCGCGCGAACCAGCGGCATGTAAGGTCCCCAGATATTCGTGGAACGCTGTGATGGCCGAGGACTTGCCCGGGAACGCCGTGGAAGCGCTCCATGTGGTGCCATTCCATGTCAGCAGGTCCGCAGAGCTTCCATTGAAGGAACCGCCCAGGAGGATCTGTCCATCGTATTCGATAGCGGCGTTCACCACACCTTCGGGAAGGGTTCCCATCGCTTCGTAGGAATCGCCGTCCCAGCGCGCCACGTGGAAACGTGCGGCCTCTCCGGCCTCTTCGAACTGCCCGGCCACCAACAGGTCGCCGTTGGAGAGCTGCAGCAATTCCGTCACTTCTCCATCGGTGCCGCCACCCAGTGGATACCATGGAACATCGGGGGCGTAGGCCGGTTGGATCCAGGCGAGTTCGCTCTCGGTGAATCCGTGTTCCGTTGCCCATCGCTCCACCTCGTCCAAGCGTATCTCGCGGATGTAGGCGAGTTCCATCTCCGCGTCTATCCGTTGAGCGAGAGCCTCATGCCCGCTCACGATCATCAACTGTCCAACTGCGCAGGCGGTGTTGTGCGGATCGATGAATACGGGATTGCGATAAGGCAATACATGGTTCTGCGGGAACCGGCCAGCATCGGCGTAAGACCCCAACGCGTTGAGGAGGTAGGCACGCTGGCGGGCCTGCTCTGCGCTAAGACCTTCCGGTGTGCGGCGGGCGAGCTCTTCGCGGACCAGATGCAAGTGCAGTGCGATGCGTTGCGCATCGTTGCTGAACGATGCCGATCCCAATGGGCCGTTGTGGTCCTTCCACTCCGCGTTCACTTCGCGAAGATGATCGATGAGCGGGGCGTTGGTGTCCGGCGCCAGTTGCCCGAAGACGGCGGCGGTGGAGAGCATGAGCGGAAAGAGTAGGGTACGTGTCATGGTCGTCGATATTGGTCCTTGATCTCGTTACGACCACCAGACATCGGCGTTGACATGGAACGCTGCCTGCTTGGTGACGGAAAGTTACTTTTCGCTCCGTGGATGCGTTGAAGAGGATCGTGATCACCGGGCCGGAGAGCAGTGGAAAGACAACGCTTGCGCGCGAACTGGCTGTGCGCTACGGCACCGTATGGGTACGTGAGATGGCGCGGCCCTACCTGGAGATGAAGGAGAAGCCAGGTTACGCGGAAGAAGACCTGTTGAACATCGCGAGGTTGCAGATCTGGACCGAGGATGCGTTCGCAGCGAAGGTCGGCACCGATGAGCCTGCCTGCCTTTTCTGCGATACGGATCTCATCACTATCCGCATCTGGGGTGAAGAGAAGTATGGAAGGAGCGATCCGTGGGTCGTGGAGCAGACCGAAGTACGGCCTTATGATCTATGGTTGCTCTGTTCACCGGACATGCCGTGGGAGCCCGATCCGCTGCGCGAGAACCCGCACGATCGCGACCGTTTGTTCACGGTGTACGAACGCACGTTGAAGGAATTGGGCAAACCGTACGCGCTGATGCAAGGCCCCCATGAGCAACGCATGCGCGCAGCCATGGATGCCGTAGAACAGTTGAGTTGACCGATCCCTTCGCGCACTACATTTGCACTGTCTTGCAACGGGGTGCCCCTCAAAAGGCTGAGATGATACCCGAAGAACCTGGGCAGGTAATGCTGCCAAGGGATCCAGCCCACGGCTTGTGGGGCTCCTCCGTGCAACGACTTCCGATCAAGAGGAGCGACCATGACGCATATTGTTTCCCTTTTCGTTGCACTGCTCGTTCCTGCGAGCCTTATGGCCCAAACGCGCCTTGGCGGCATCGTTACAGGTGACGTCGAGGATCCCCTTGAAGGGGTTCACATCGTCGTGGGCGATGATCAGGACTTCGGGGCAACCACGGGAAGGGATGGGCGCTACATGATCACCGGCATGCGTGCCGGTGAGGTGCGCTTACGGATGTCTTACCTCGGTCATCAGCCGCTGGATACCACATTGCAGCTGACCACAGGTGACAATACCTTCAGTACCGCGCTCCGTGCTTACGCACATTCCCTGCGCGCTGCAGAGGTCAGTGCCCTGCGGGCAGGCGACCGAACACCGTTCGCGCGGACCATGGTTACGCGTGAGGAACTGCAACGAACGAACACCGGCGTGGACCTTCCGTACCTGTTGGAGCTGCAGCCAAGCGTGGTCAGCACCAGTGATGCGGGTACGGGCATCGGTTACACCTACATGCGTATCCGGGGTAGTGATGCCACGCGCACGAACATCACGTTGAACGGAGTGCCCTTCAATGATCCCGAGAGCCAGGGTGCTTTTTTGGTGAACATGCCCGATATCGCCAGCAGCGCTGAGGATATCGAGATACAGCGAGGTGTGGGCACCAGCACCAATGGCCCGGCGGCGTTCGGCGCCAGCATCAACCTGCGCACCACCTCCGTTCAACGTGAAGCGTGGGGCCTGGTGAGCGCGAGCGGAGGGTCGTTCAACACCCAGCGCTATGCGGTGAGCGCTGGAACGGGTCTGCTCGGTGCTGCCGATGCATCGAAGTTCAGCTTGGACATGCGCCTCTCGTCCATCACGAGCGATGGTTATGTTGACCGCGCCAGCGCCGACCTGAAGAGCTACTTTTTGCAAGCGGCTTGGGAAAGCATGAAGCGCCGCAGTTCGCTGCGCCTCATAACCTTCCGCGGTAAAGAGGTCACGTACCAGGCCTGGGCGGGCGTATCCCAAGAGGTGCTGGACACGTCCCGCACGTATAACCCGTACACCTACGAGAACGAAGTGGATGACTACGATCAAGCCCACTACCAGCTGCTTTTCGACCAACGTGTCGGCGAGAACACCAGTTTCAATATCACGCTTTTCCGTGTGCTCGGTTCGGGTTACTACGAGCAGTTCCGCCCGGCCGATGACCTGTCCACCTATGGCATATCGTCCGCTGTCATCGATGGGGATACCATCAGCACTACGGACGTGATCCGTCGCCGTTGGCTGGACAATACGCTGACCGGCGCGAACGCAAGCCTGCAGATGAGCCTTGGTGCTCACCGCCTCGTGCTGGGCGGCAACTACAGCGCGTTCGTGAACGACCATTTCGGTGAGGTGATCTGGGCTCGCTATGCCGGTGCCCTCAACATCCGCGACAGGTACTACGACAATGATGCACGCAAGGCGGATGCGAACGTTTTCGCCAAGCTCACTTACGCGCTGAACGCGAAGACGGACGTGTACGGTGACGTACAATTACGCCATGTGGACTACGACTTCCTCGGCTTCGATCGCGATCTGGAGAACATCGCTCAGAATGTCCGGTACACCTTCTTCAACCCCAAGGCCGGTCTGCTCTGGCGGATACATGAGGGTGGCCGGGCCTATGTTTCGTTCGCTGTGGCCAACCGGGAGCCGAATCGCAACGACCTGGAGGAGACCACGCCGGAGAGTCGCCCTAGCAGCGAACGTCTCTTCGATTATGAGTTCGGTTACGAACGACGCAGCGGGCGGCTTAGCGCCGGGGTCAACGCGTATTACATGGACTATACCGACCAGCTCGTGCTCACGGGCGAGTTGAACGATGTGGGTGCCGCCTTACGGACCAATGTCGCGGACAGCTACCGTGCCGGCGTGGAACTCATGTTCGCGGTGAATCCGGTGAAGCGCGTAGTGTGGCGGGCCAACGCGACGATCAGCCGCAACATGATCCGGGACTTCACCGAGTACGTGGATGATTGGGATACATGGCAACAGCGCGCCATCCATCATGGGAATACGGAGCTGGCCTTCTCCCCGGCGCTTATCGCCAGTAGTGAACTCTCCTATCGGGTGTGGGAGAAACCAGGCAAGGGTTCGTCGGACATCACCTTCATCACCAAGTATGTCGGCGATCAGTACCTGGACAACTCCAATAGCACGGATCGTATGCTGAAGGCGTACGTGGTGAACGACATTCGAGCGAACATCGCTGTACTGGGCTCTAAGGGTATCCGATCCATGGATCTCAACCTCACTGTCCGGAACGTCTTCAGCCAGCTCTACGAGAGCAACGGTTGGGTCTACAGCTACTACTCGGACGGTCGGCGCACGCAGGATATCGGCCTTTTCCCGCAGGCTCCGGTCAATGTACTTGGTGGGGTCTCCTTCAAGTTCTAACCTTCGTTAGGCCACGACCTGTGGGCATTCCACTAGTTTCGGCGCATGTTCCGCCTACATGCTCTCCTTCTCGTTACGCTCCTTGCGCAAGCTTCAGGTGCCCAGTTCACCTATGATGCCCGCATCGAGGGCGACCTCAGCCTGCACCAAGTATGTGAAGACCGGGTGGTCCCTGTTCTCAAGATCCGGAACAGTGGCACGGCCACCATGCACGGTTGTGTGGTGGAGACGTGGAAGAACGGTCTTGTCCAAAGCAGTTTCGACTGGCAGTTGGCGGTTCCAGCATTAACCGGCCAAGTGCGACAACCGATCTTCCCGGAAGTGATGGACGTGGTCGAAGGCGATGTGATCGAGATGCGCATCATTTCCGTCAACGGCTTCGCTGATGAGGACCCTGAGGGGAACATACATTCCTTCACGGTCGGGATGGAGGCCGTTCAAGCACCATCGTTCCTGGTGGAGATCCGGATCAGCTCGAGCGTACTTGCCGAATTGGACTGGTACATCCGGGATGCGAACGGCACAGTGGTCGCCACCGCCAGCGATGTGGTCGTAGCTCCGTCGGAGGACGTGCTCGTTTGGGCCGAACTGGCGCCAGCAACATGCTATAGCGTTGAGGTTTCCGATGTGGCGGGCTTCACGGGAGGTACGTTCACGGTCCGCAGCGGGTCGGAAGAGGTGGTGACCCTTACCGGCGATGATGTAGCGGCAGGCATGCGGCCCGGTTTCAGGACCGGTATCGTAGCCGGGATCCCTGTCACGACCAGCAGCGCACCACCCGCGCTTGCCTGGTCCGCCGACACACGAGAATTGCGTTCGCTGAAGGAAGGTCGCGGATGGGTGCGCTTGCTGGACGCGGCCGGTCGCGTGGTATACCAAGGAGCCATGGACGCTGATTCCCCCTTGAACTTGGAGCATATCGCTCCCGGGATCTACCTGGCCGCACATCGCGATGCTTCCGACCGGTCATCGATACTGCGCTTCACGCGCTGAAGCGGACGGAACAAAGGTTACCGGGTGTTCTTTCCCCGTCCTGCCTAGCTTTCGCATATCGAAGCCCTCCTCATGCAAAAGCACCTTCTTTTCGCAGCGCTGTTGAGCTTGCCGTTCGCTCTTTCAGGCCAGGCCGATCACGACGCCAGGATCCTCGAATACAAAGGGCTGAAGTTCCCGTGCCAAGGGTCCGTCACGCCCAAGTTGCTTATCCGCAACGATGGCAATGTGACCATGAGCGGCTGTGTGGTGGAGACCTGGAAGAACGGAGTGCTCGTCAACACCTTCGATTGGCAGTTGGCGGTCCCTGCCGCACAAGGCCAAACTCGGCAGCCGGTCTTCCCCGACGTCACCGGCGTTGAAGCCGAGGACGAATTGGAGTTCAAGATCAAAACGGTGAACAACATCCCCGACGAGAACGCTGAGGGGAATGAGAAGCTCGTGGCGATAAGTGACGAGCACGCTGCTACTTCGGACAACACGATCGAAGTGCGGGTCACCACCGATGATGCTCCCGGTGATCTGACATGGGAACTCCGTGACGCCGGTGGTGCTTTGATAGCTTCCGGCGGACCCTATACTGAAGCGAACACCACGATCATCGAAGAGGTGGACCTGGGTTCCGGCAGTTGCTATGAGTTCAAAGGAACGGACAGTGGGCGAGACGTGACTTCCTTAGCCGGGATGCGGCTGGTGGCCAGCGGTAATACGCTCCACACACTTTCTGCGGATGACCTTGCCGCTGGTGCTACGAAGGGAGTTCGTACAGGAGCCGGGGTCGCTTGCACCAACCTGTTGGAGATCGCATTGCGCACCGATGGCCAGCCGATCGGGACGGATTGGAGGATCATCGACGTGACGAATGGGGCGGCGGTGTGCTCAAGCGCCGGTTCATTGTCCGCTGATGCGGATGTGGTCGAAACGTGTTGTTTGGTGGATGGTTGTTATCGGCTTGAAGTGACCGATGCCAGTGGCGATGGCATCGTGGGTGGCGGTTATGTCCTGCGTATGGTCGATGGCCGACGTATCATAGATAACGCGTCGAATTTCCTCTCAGGTTCATTCAGCGGCATCAGTGGGGGACAGGGTTTTTGCTTGCCGATCGGTACCGGCAGGCTGATCTTCAGCAGCTGCGATAAGTTGGATTGGCTGCCCAACCGCTATGTGGTGGCAAGTGCTGATGCCGCGGTCTCCGGCCAGTATGGTCTTGCGAACGCCACCAGCGGCTATGAGTTCTGGTTCTTCGACCCCAACGGCTCCTACAGCTTCCGTCGCTTCCGCAGCCATGCCACCAGCGATGGTTACGGCTCCGGTGCCACACGTGCGTGTCATTTCCGGGTGAACGGGTGGACGAATTCGGTCCTGACGCCGCACCTGCCCGAAGGGCTTTTGTTGAACGCACGCATCCGTGGCCGCGTGGCGGGTGTATCCCAGGAGTTCGGTCCAGCGTGCAGGTTCAAGATCGATGCAGCCCTGGCCGCGTGCCCGCAAGTGAAGTTGCAGAACGATCCGGCGAACACGGCGGACTTCAGTTGCGGCGTTACGCGCGAGTTCGGTGGCGCCAATCGGTCCGCGAACCGCTTGGTAGCAGCGCCGCCACAGTTCACGCCAACGGTGGCGAGCTCCAGCGTGCGCTACCAGTTCCGTTTCCGATCAGGCGGAGGCTGCGTCGTTCGTCCACCGCAGACAAGTCCCACCATTCACCTCAACTGGAGCAATGGTGCGGCGCTCACTTGCGGCACCAGCTACCAGGTGGACGTGCGCGTGAGCAAGGATGGTGGTGTTACATGGTGCACGGGTTCGGCAAGTGCGAACGGAGCCACGAACTGTGCCGATACGGCTCCGTGGGGTGTGGTCTGTAGTGTCACCATCGGTGGATGTGCGCCTTCGGGCATGGTGGCTCAACGTTCCGTGGACGAGCAGCGCATGGGCGTTTTCCCGAACCCCGTTGTCGATGGACGCGTGAGCATCGTGCTGGAGCAAGCCGGTGATGACAGGCTTGTCGAGCTTCAACTGGTCGATGTCGCAGGCCGTATCGTAAGCACCAAGCGGACCCTGTTGGTCGCGGGCGCTAGCCGTGTTATGGTGGACTTCGGTGCTGAACACGCGGCAGGCCTTCATTTCCTTCGCGCTGCTGTTGGCGACAGGATTTTCTCCGAGCAGGTGATCCTGGCGCGATGAGGGCGCTGCGCCACTAGACGTGTGCGCTTCGGCGAACGAAGAACATGTGCAGTTCGCCTTTGCCTTTCGCGCTTACCAACCCGCGCGGCTGGAATTGGAAAGCCGCATCGTGTTGCACCAGTGCCAAGGTGCTCTCGCTGATGTTCACTTGTCCTGTGTCACCACTGCTTTCCATGCGACTGGCGGTGTTCACCGTGTCGCCCCAGATGTCGTACTGGAACTTCTTCAGCCCGACGATCCCGGCCACCACGGGACCGGTGTGTATGCCCACGCGCATCTCGAAAGCGGGCTTGCCTAACAGGTCACGTTCGCGTTTGCGTTCATGCATGAAGGCTTGCATTTCCAATGCGGCATGCACCACATCCGTCGGCGACGAAGCCTTCGGGTCTGGCAATCCTCCGGCGCACATGTATGCATCGCCGATGGTCTTGATCTTCTCGATACCGCGAGCTGTAACGATGTTGTCGAAGGCCTTGAAGCAAACGTTCAGTTCCTCCACGAGTTCTTGCGGAGAGAGCCTCTCGCTGGCTTGTGTGAAGCCTTTGAAGTCGGTGAAGAGGATGGTCGCCTGATCGAAGTGCCTGGCTTCGGCATGGCCCTTTTCCTTCAACTCGGACGCCACTTCATGCGGAAGGATATTATGCAACAGTTCATCGCTGCGGTCCTTTTCTCTGGCGATGGCCGCACGTGACCGACGCATGTAGCGTAGACGCGCCCAAAGGCCACCGGCCATCAGCAGTACGCCTACACCGGAGAAGAGGAACACATTGCGGCGATCACGCTCTTGGCCGAGTTGTTCCTGATGTGCCAGTTCGCGTGTGTAGCGGTCCTGCACGTTGGCGAGACTGTCCGCCAGCATCCGTTCCTGAAATGCACGGGCCACCTCCATGCGTGCCACTTCTTTGCTGTCGTTGAGCACCAGCAGCGAGTCGTTCGCGAGCTGGTATGCCCGTTGCGCGAAGAATGCCCGGCGGAAATCACCCAGGCCTTCGTAAGCGCTCGTCAGGCAGAGCTGGCATTCGCGCACCTGTTGCAGCAGGGCATGTTCCCGCGCCAGTTGCGCACCTTCGGCGCATGCTGCAACGGCTCGTGCGTAATTCCGTTCATCCAAGAGTAAGTTGCCCCGGTTGATGTGTGTTCGGATCACTTGGCGCATGCTGCCGATGGCGCCGAGCAGGGCTTCTGCGGAATCGAGGCTGGCGTAGGCATCCTGCATGCGGCCAAGCCTGCCATATACCCGGCCCATGTTGTTGTAGGCCATGCCCTGTTCCAATTTGCGCCCCATCTCGCGGTAAAGAGCAAGGCTGCGCTTGAATTCCGTCAGTGCGGTATCGAGCGATCCGAGCTCAAGGTGTGTGGCGCCGAGGTTGAGGAACGCCTGCGCGCGACCGCGCGCGTTGTCCAACTCCTCGGCAAGTGCAGCGCTGCGTTGATAGTTCTCCAGTGCGGCAGGGAGGTCGCCCAGCTCAGTGTGGATGTTGCCGATGTTGTTGTACGTGCCGGCAAGGCCTTCTTTGTTACCCAGCTCCGTGTCGATGCGAAGGCTTTTGCGCAACTGTTCCAAGGCCAGCGGCAGATCGCCGAGGTTCTTGTACACGTTGCTCATGTTGCTGTACGTGTTCGCCTCGCGTTTGCGATCCTTCATCGCTTGCGCTGTGGCCAGGCATTGTTGCAGGTGGCCGAGCGAGGTGGTGTAGTCGCTCTTCATGCTCGCCCCAACCGCGAGTGTCGTGTACGCTTCATATTGCGCGAGCCGGTCTTTGGCACGCTTGGCCAGGGCGAGCTGCTTGTTCGCCAGGGCGCTGCCACTGTCAGGTTGTTCGAACACGGTCTTCCAAGCCAGCACCTGAATGGCTTTGAGCCGCGCGCTGTCCGGTGCGGAAACGTTCCGCCAGACGCTCCATAACGAATCGTTCTGGGCCGTGGCGAAAAAGGGCAGGAGGAAGGCAGCGACCCCCAGCGCGATGAACGTGCGGAGCAGCGTGTTCATCGTATGCACAAGTATCGATCTAGTGAACTTCTCCGTGTACCGCCTCGCTCATGGCGAAGACGTGCTCGGGATCCTGCTCGAAGGCCGTACCCACGACGAGCACATCGGCGCCTGCAGCGCATAACGCGCGCGCGGTGGCTGCATCCTTGATGCCACCACCCACGATGATCGGTAGGTTCACCTGTGACCGCACGGCCGAGATCATGGCGGGAGGAACGGTTCGCAAGGCACCACTGCCGGTGTCCATGTATATGGTACCCAGGCCGAGGTACGAGCCGGCGAGCGCCGTGGCCGCTGCGATCCCGGGTTTGTCATGCGGGATGGGAACGGTCTGGCTCACGTAGCTCACGGTGGTCGGCTTACCACCGTCCACAAGCATGTAGCCCGTAGGGACGGCTTCGATACCGAGGGCTTTCACCGTAGGTGCCGCGGTCACGTGGTGGCCGATCAACAACTCGGGGTTCCGTCCACTGATCAAGGAGAGGAAGAGCACGGCATCCGCATGCGCGCTCAGTTGCGAAGGACTTCCGGGGAAAAGCACCACGGGCCGGTCGCTCAGTTCCTTCACCCGTTGCACGCAAAGGTCGAAAGCGGCCGAAGTGAGCAGGCTTCCACCCACGAAGATCAGGTCGGCCTTGGCCATGCAGGCGTTCTGCACGGTGCGGTCCAGGCGTTCACGGTCCTGCCCGAAGTCAGGATCGATGAGCACGGCCAGCAGCTTGCGCCCATCGCGGCGCGCATTCTCCAAGGTGTGCAACACATGGCCCATCGTGCGAACATACGGAGGCTGTTGCGGATGAGGTCCAGGTCTCCTCAAGTGGAACGTTCAGCCTGTGCTCGGGTTGTGTTCATCGCCTTGTCGGAACATCGTGGAGCGGCCTTCGTTCAAGGCTCTTCCTTACTTCTAGGTTTGTCAGCGATGAGCGAACGCCCATTGAAAGTCCTGCAGATCGCCTTCGCATGCGAGCCTGAACGTGGCAGCGAGCCCGCTGTGGGTTGGAATTGTGCCTATGCCGCCTCGCGCGACAAGCCCGTGTGGGTGATCACCGATCCTTCCCACAAGGACAAGATCGAGGCCTGGCTGGTGAAGCACGGCGAGAAGAACATCAACGTGGCCTACCATGCCATGCCTTCGTGGACGCAGTGGATGTGGAAGATCCAGTTCACGGTGAACCTGTACTACTACTTGTGGAACATCGGGGCCGCCAAGCTGGCCAGGCGCATGCATGCCGAGCACAAGTTCGATCTGGTTCACCACGTCACCTATGTGCGCTACTGGATGCCGAGCGCGGGTGCGGGCTTGGGCATTCCTTTCGTTTGGGGGCCGCTGGGCGGGGGGGAATCCGCGCCGCCGGGTTTCTTGCGGGGGGTGGGTTTGAAGGGCTTGTTCGAGGAGAACCTGCGTGCCTTGATGCGTTGGGTCTTCGAGCGCGACCCTTGGTTGAAGCGTACCGCTCGTGATAGCACCATCGCCATCGCTTGCTCGGAGGACACCGCTGCCCGCATGCGTCGGCTGGGGGTGAAGGACCTGCGGGTGATGTCCAGTATCGGTATCACGCCCGGTGGGTTGGGAGAACACGTTGTGCGCCCCGCGGATGGCAAGGTCCGTTTCGTCAGTGTAGGCCGACTTCTTCATTGGAAAGGTTTCCACTTCGGCCTGGAGGCGTTCGCCAAAGCCGCGATCGCCAATGCCGAGTTCGTCATCGTTGGCAACGGTCCGGAAATGCAACGCCTTCAAACCTCGGTGGATCGACTCGGGATCCGCGAGAAAGTCACTTTCACGGGTGAACTGCCCTGGCGCGATGGCCTGAAGCAGTTCCAAGCCGCCGACGTGCTCGTGCACCCCAGCCTGCACGATTCCGGAGGCTTCGTCCTGCTTGAGGCCATGGAGATGCGTAAGCCTGTGATCTGTCTGAAGCTCGGTGGCCCAGGGGTTTATGTGAACGATTTCACGGGGTTCGCTATTTCTGCGAAGACCATTCCGCAGGTGATAGACGACCTCGGGAGCGCCATGCGCCAGCTTGCCGCCGACCCTGAATTGCGCCGCCGTTTGGGCGAAGCCGGGCATCATCGTGCTGTTACGGAGTTCACTTGGGAGCGTAAGGCAGAGGACACCGAGCGCCTTTATGAAGAGGCCGTTGGGAAGGCCACCTCATCCCGCAAGTGAACAGTTCGATGCACTTGTGGGTTATGCAGGGCAGCCGGAACTGAGCGGATCGTTCAGGGGTCGGCAACAGAAGACGAGAACCATTGACGGTCAACCCATTCCATTCGTTGGTGTCCTTGCCCATGGACCCCACAAAAACCTACCTTTGCGGCCAATGAACACGACCATGCCGGAGACCAAAGAGCAGCTCAAGTACAAGGTGAAGGATATGAACCTCGCCGACTGGGGCCGGAAGGAGATCGAACTTGCCGAGGCGGAAATGCCGGGCCTTATGTCCCTTCGTGAGCAGTATGGCAAGCAGAAGCCGCTGAAAGGCGCGCGCATCGCAGGCTGTCTGCACATGACGATCCAAACGGCCGTCCTCATCGAGACCCTGAAGGAGCTCGGTGCAGAGGTGAGCTGGAGCAGCTGCAACATCTTCAGTACTCAGGATCATGCCGCCGCTGCCATCGCCGCTGCGAACATCCCTGTGTACGCATGGAAGGGGATGAACGAGACCGAATTCGATTGGTGCATCGAGCAGACCCTGTTCGCCTTCGAAGGTGGCAAGCCCCTGAACATGATCCTCGATGACGGTGGTGACCTCACCAACATGGTGTTCGACAAGTTCCCCGAGCTGGTTAAAGGCATCAAAGGCCTCAGCGAAGAGACCACCACGGGCGTACACCGCTTGATGGAGCGCGAGAAGAACGGCACCTTGGTGATGCCCGCGATCAACATCAACGACAGTGTGACCAAGAGCAAGTTCGACAACAAGTACGGTTGCAAGGAGAGCGCAGTGGATGCCATCCGCCGCGCGACGGACGTGATGATGGCCGGTAAAGTGGCCGTTGTCGCTGGTTACGGCGATGTGGGCAAGGGCACAGCCGCTTCCCTGCAAGGTGCTGGTGCACGCGTCATTGTCACCGAGATCGATCCGATCTGCGCACTACAAGCTGCCATGGACGGTTTCGAAGTGAAGCCCATGTCCAAAGCCGCTCCCCGTGCGGATATCATCATCACCACCACGGGCAACTGCGACATCGTTCGCGGCGAGCACTTCGAGGTGCTGAAGGACAAGACCATCGTGTGCAACATCGGCCACTTCGATAACGAGATCGATATGGCCTGGTTGAACAAGAACCACGGCAAGACGAAGGTGGAGATCAAGCCGCAGGTGGATAAGTACACGATCAATGGCAAGGATGTCCTCATCCTCGCTGAAGGTCGTTTGGTGAACCTCGGTTGCGCCACAGGCCACCCGAGCTTCGTGATGAGCAACAGCTTCACGAACCAGACCCTTGCCCAGCTGGAGTTGTGGCAGAACAGCGCCAACTACGAGAACAAAGTGTACGTCCTGCCGAAACACCTGGATGAGATGGTGGCCAAGCTGCACCTCGCCAAGATCGGCGTGGAACTGGAGGAATTGAATGACAAGCAGGCCAAGTACATCGGGGTTGCCAAGAACGGCCCGTACAAGAGCGACGCTTACCGTTACTGAGTTGAACGCAATAACGAGCAAGGCCCGCCGGAAGGCGGGCCTTGCTCGTTATGCATGTTCGGGCTCCGCTTCAATTATAGATGCGCAGGGTAGTCCCGTTGAACGACGTATTGTACTGCTGTAGGCTCAATGCCGCGGGGCCTTCGGTCACCGATCCGTTCGTGATCAAGTAAGCGGAGTGGCAGCAGGCGGTATCCCGTGCGGTGATCTCCGACTCATCCACGATCAATCGACACATGTTCTCCGGTTGGTAGGGGCAGTGGCGATCCAATGCTACGAAGTCCGTGGGGCTGGATCGGTAAACGATCAATCCCATCGACCCACCGCTCAAGTAGAGCCAGCCCCCGGGTACAGCTAGGTCGGCATAGGCCGGGTTGTTCACATTGATGCTGATATCCACTACGTTCAGGGGCACGCCTCCACGCTGGTCCTTCTTGCAGGCAACGGAGATCGCGGCGATGCTCACGATGAAAAGAAAGGGTCTAAGGGTCGTTGCGCGCATCTTCGGTAAGATGGAACGTTATGCCGCGAAGTTATTGTTCAACAGGGAGGTGTGGGCCCAAAGCGGCTGTTCGACCGGTCAGGGGTAGGTCCGTACCTTGTGGCATGTTCCAAAAGTGGTTGGGCATCGCCCTCTTAGGCTTCTCACTCGCGGTCGCTCCGGTCTCGGTAGCGGCTCAGGACGGTATTTCGCAGAAGCAGCAGGAGAAGATCCTCGCGAAAAAGGCCAAGGACGAGAAGAAACAGAAGGCCCGCCAAGAGAAGGAGGACCGCAAGCGGCACCTGAACAACCAGGACAAAGCGACCCGTAAGCGCATCAAGCGCCATACGAAGCGTGCTGGCCGCCATGGCAGCGACCAGCATCGCGACGGTTTCTTCCACCGCACCTTTGGCTGGTGACCTTTCAAAGCTCTCCCTCGGGGTTCGACCGCTTCTCGTTCTAGTGCGCCACGTTCGGCCATCGTGCGGATATCTTTCACCCATGTTAAATGCATGGAGATCCGCTGGTACCGCAGAACACGGGCCGCTGCACCGCGCAGAACGCTTAAGGGCTGCGGCTGGCGCGGGTTCGGCAACGGATCGCCGATCATGGAACTTTCTATATTAGCGCCCCCTCGTTGCCCTGTTACGCAGAACGTAAAACCTACCGTTGATGTTGAGAAGGTTATTCTCCACAGTCGCCCTTTCCGTCCTCACCTCGTTGGCGCTCTTCGCGCAAACGGGTTCAGGTAGTGTGAAAGGAAAGATCACCGACAAGAAAACGAATGAGCCATTGCCGTTCGTGAACGTGGTGGTGGAAAAAGGTGGTACCCAGGTCTCTGGTGGGGCCACGGACTTCGATGGGGAGTACTTCATCAAGCCGCTGGATCCCGGTTCGTATGACGTAGTGGTCAGCTACGTTGGTTACCAACCCTATAAGCAGACCGGTGTGGTGGTCACCAACGGTAAGATCACCTTCCTGGACATCGGCCTGAACCAAGGGGTGGAACTGAAGGAGTTCGAGGTGGTCCAATACGTGGTTCCTTTGATCGACAAGGATGGTGGTGCATCCGGTGCAACGGTGACCCGTGACCAGATCGCGAAGATGCCGGGTCGTTCGGCCAACTCCATCGCTACCACGGTGGCTGGTGCCAGTGATGCTGGAACGGGCGGGGGCATCAGTATCCGCGGTGCGCGCTCGGAGAACACGTACTACTACATCGACGGTGTAAAAGTGCCGGCTGGCGCTGGTACGGGTCTTCCGAAGAGCGCCATCGAAGAGGTGCAGGTGATCACCGGTGGCGTGCCCGCCAACTATGGCGACGTTACAGGTGGTCTGATCAACATCACCACCCGTGGTCCCAGTCGCAATTTCGGCGGTGGCATCGAATATCTTACCTCCGGCTATAAGGTCGGTAGCGACATTACCGATATCGTTGGCCTGGATAAGTACGCGTTCAACCAGATAGAAGGAAGTTTGAACGGTCCCATCCTGTTCAAGAAGGATAGCCTGGGCAACAAGACCAAGCCGCTCATCGGCTTCTTCGTCTCCGGCCAGTACACCAACGTGGTGGACGGTTCACCATCCTACTTGGGCGATCTTCGTGTACGGCAGGATGTGCGTGACCGCATCCTTGCGAACCCTGCCCGTTTGCGATTCACCGGAGATGGGGACTTCAGTCTTGCCTATGAGAGCAACTACCTGCGCTCTTCGGACATCGAGGTGCTGAAGACCCGGCAGAACGCGGGATCGGTGAGCTACCTCGCTTCCGGTAAGATCGACATCACCACGACCCCGACGATCAACCTGACCGTCGGTGGTTCCTTGGATTACAGCAACCGCCAGAGCTTCAACAGGAACAATTCCCTGTTGAACGCCGAGAACAACTATCGGACGAAGGAACTCTCATGGCGCGGCTTCGTGAAATTCACCCAGCGCTTCATCAACCAGACCAAGGAGGAAGAGAAGAAGAGCGCCGTTCAGAACGCCTTCTATACCCTGCAGTTGGACTATTCGCGCTACCAACTGAACGTAGCGGACGATGTGCACGAGGATCGCTTCTTCGACTACGGTTACGTAGGTAAGTTCCAAACGCTGTCCGCTCCACAGTTCGAACTGAACGAGGATCATCCGGACCAGTGGACACAGATCGGTCAGCAGGATACGCTCGTGCTCTTCACGCCGGGCACGCAGAATCCTGACCTGGCTTCGATCAATACGTTCTACTTCAACGCGCTGCCGCGCGAGACCTTCCCGCTGGCACGCTTGGTAGGCGGGGATGACCCTTCCTATGTGGGTTACTACCGGGATCTGGTTGCGACACAGAACCGTGGTGTGTTGTGGAACGGCCAGACCCCGACGAGCCTTTACGGCATGTGGAACAACATCGGCTTGGTGGACAATGGCGGCGGTTCGGAGTACAGCAAACGGTTGAACGACCAGATCCGTTTCTCGGCCTTCGGTAGCGCTGATATCGGAGCGCACGCCGTGGCACTAGGGGTGGAATATGAGCAGTACACGCAGCGTCGCTATGATCTCGCGCCCATCGGACTGTGGACCCGGGCTCGCACGCTGGCCAACGCGCATATTCAGGAGTGGCAGGATAGCATCCCGACCGGCACGTACGAATTGCCGAACAGCACGCTGCCTTTCACGCTGTATTCCCGCGTCTATTCGGGTCAGAAGCAGAGCGAATTCGATCGTAATCTGCGTGCATCGCTGGGTCTTGATCCGCAAGGAGTGGATTTCATCGACGTGGATGCTTTGGATCCCGGGGTTTTCGCCTTGGACATGTTCTCCCCGGATGAACTGATCAACAACGGCAACTCTTCGGTCAGCTATGTTGGCTTCGATCACTTGGGCAACCGGCTGAGCAGTAAGCCGAGCTTCTCCGATTTCTTCACGGGCAAGGACGAAAAGGGGAACTCCTCCCGCTTGCAGGCTCCGTTCGAGCCGATTTACATGGCTGGTTACGTCATGGACAAGTTCGCCTTCGACGATATCATCTTCAACGTTGGTGTTCGTGTTGACCGTTACGACGCGAACCAGAACGTGCTGAAGGATAAATACCTCTGGCAGGAAGCCTACACGGCAGGCTCCACTGTTCCGAACAGCGATCTGGCCAATGACCTGGCCAACCGTCCGTCGAACATCGGCGATGATTTCGTGGTGTACGTGAACAACGTGCAGAACCCGACCGAGATCAAGGGTTATCGTGACGGGGACATCTGGTATTCGGCCCAAGGCGTGGAACTCACGAACGGTTCGTCCATCGCAGAAGCAGGTCAGATCCAGCCTTATCTGATCGAACGCGGCGAAGGTGGCGATGTGCGCCAGACGGACGGTACGCAAGCATCTGACCTGAGCGAGCAAGCGTTCGCCGATTACAAGCCCGTGGTGAACGTGATGCCGCGTGTTGCTTTCTCGTTCCCCATTTCGGACGAAGCCGTGTTCTTCGCGCACTACGATGTGCTCACCCAGCGCCCTACCTCTGGAGAATCCCGGTTGAACCTGATCGATCTGGCCTACATCCAGAACGCAGGTGTCATCAGCAACCCGAATTTGAAGCCTACCAAGACGATCGACTACGAATTAGGCTTCCAGCAGGTGTTGAGCAAGTCTTCTTCCCTGAAGCTGGCCGCCTACTACCGCGAACTGCGTGATCAGATCCAAGTGCGCAACGTGACCAACGCCTGGCCACGGGATTACCGCACCTACGACAACTTCGACTTCGGTACGGTGAAAGGCTTCACCGCCACGTTCGACCTTCGCCAGACGGGCAACGTATGGATGCGCGCGTCCTATACACTTCAGTTCGCGGACGGTACCGGGTCGGGCCCCACCACCGGTATCAACCTGATCAACTCGGGTCAACCCAACCTGCGTACCATCTCGCCGCTCGATTTCGATCAGCGCCATCGTTTCCAGACCACCATCGATTTCCGCTATGGTGGTGGCAAGGACTACAACGGTCCCATGCTCTTCGGGAAACCGATCCTGAGCCGCACGGGTGTGAACGTGGTGAGCATCTTGGGAAGCGGTACACCCTATAGCCGCAGTAGCCAGGTGGTCAACGAAGCGGAGGGATCGGGCAGCTACCGTTTGGACGGTTCGCTGAACGGAGCACGGTTACCCTGGCAGTTCACGACGGACATGCAGGTAGACCGCGATATCCCGCTCAGCTTCGGTGGCAAGGATGGCGAGAAGGCCAAAGCAGCCGACCTGAACGTGTATCTTCTGGTGACTAACGTGTTCAATATCCAGAACATCACAGGAGTGTATCGTTACACGGGTTCTCCGGACAACGATGGCTTCCTGGCCTCGGCACAAACACAGCAGCAGATCGAAGCGCAGATCGATGCTGAGGCGTACCGTCAACTGTACGCTCTGAAGGTGAACTCCCCCTTCAACTATGGCGCTCCTCGTACGATCCGTATCGGCGTACGATTCAATTTCTGATCGACCTGACAACGCACGACCATGAAAGGCCAACACAGAGCATTCCCGATGAGAACCATCGCTCTTAGCCTGTTAGCGCTCCCGGCATTGCACATGCAGGCCATCGCTCCCGAGCGACCCGCAGGAAGCACGGCACCGATGGCTCGCCCACGAGCCGAAGCCTGTGTGCCCGCCTCGCAGATCACCCAGATCTCGTACAACAACGTGCGGGCGGTGATCGAGAACGGTGGTAACATGTGGACACGACGAGGCGGTAGCAGCCGTCCTGGTTATGAGATCCCCAAAACGGATGATTTCACCGGCGCATCGGCCATCTACGCTGGTGGCCTGTGGATGGGTGGTATTTCCTCGGATAACCAGTTGAAGCTGGCAGCGGTCCTTTTCCGTGCGAATGGGAATGATTTCTGGCCCGGCCCGCTGAGCAATGAGGACAGCCCGAGTCCGGCCACGACCACGCCGCCGATCTGCGAAGCGTATGACCGCTTCTGGATCACTGAGCGCGCCCAGGCCGAAGCACACATCCAGTATAGCCAGTGCTCAGCGGATCCCGATTGCGTATTGGAAGAGATCTTCCCCGAGGGATATTCCACACCAGAAGCTTTTTCCAGTTGGCCCGCCGAAGGTGATCTGGACCAAGGACAGGATCTGTATCTGGCACCTTTCTTCGATTCGAACGGCAATGGTACCTACGAGCCGACCTTGGGTGATTATCCAGACTATGGTTTCAATGAGACCGTGGAAGATTGCAAGACCCGCCAGCGTGAAGATGCGGTGAACCTCTTCGGTGATTACAACATCTTCTGGATCATCAACGACAAGGGCGATGCGCACACCGAATCCGGTGGCTCGGACCCGATCGGCCTGGAAGTGCGTTGCCAGGCGTTCGCCTTCAGTTCGAACAACGAGGTCAACAACATGACCTTCTACAACTACACGGTGATCAACCAAGGCACCCAGACCTTGCGCGATACCTACTTCGGTCACTTCATCGATCCCGATCTGGGTTGCTCCAACGATGACTTCGTGGGTTGCGACGTACAGCGCGGTTTCGGTTTCGCCTACAACTGGGACGAGAACGACGAGTCGGGTTGTGCGGGTGTGGCAGGTTACGGTGTGCAGCCGCCTGCCGTAGGGGTGGACTTCTTCGAAGGGCCCTACCAGGACTCCGACGGCGTGGACAATCCCGGCCCCCAGAACAACGTGGATGTATTCGATTGTGTCCAAGCCCAACTGCAGGGTGGTATCCCCTACAAAGGCATCGGCATCGGCTATGGCGACGGCTTCGCGGATAACGAGCGTTTCGGTATGCGTGCCTTCCTCTACTGGAACCGTGAAGGTCCTTCGGCAACGGCCGACCCCTCAGCTCAAGGCCATTTCTACAACTACCTCCGCAGCATTTGGAAGGACAACACGCCGATGACGCACGGTGGTTCGGGCTACAACCCCGGTGGTGGTGGCGTTAATACCCGGTACATGTTCCCTTGGACCAGTGACCCGGTGGGTTGGGGTACGGATTGCGCTCCGCAGGGCGACTGGCGCGAGACCGCCCAGCAGAACCCCGATCGCCGCTTCGTGCAGAGCGCAGGTCCCTTCACCTTGGAGCCGGGTGCGTTCAACAACGTCACGTTGGGTGTGGCGTATGCCCGCGCAGTGGCCGGCGGTGCCGTAGCCAGTGTAGCAAGCTTGCGCACGGCTGATGACAAGGCCCAGGCTTTGTTCGACAACTGCTTCAAGATCCTCGATGGTCCTGATGCACCTGATCTGGATATCGTTGAGTTGGACCGCGAGTTGGTGATCTACATGACCAATCCGCAGGGCAGCAACAACAACGAGGATCGTCCCATCGACCTTCCGCCCTTGAGCTACACCGAGTTGGATCCGATCATCCCGGAATTCCGCACCACGGAGACCATCACGGTGGGACCCGGCGAAACGCTGGACGTGGCCGAACCTATCGACACGGTGCTCATCAGCTACGACACGACGACCACCACGGTGTTCTACGACCGGTTCTACAAGTTCCAAGGCTACAAGCTCTACCAAGTGAAGAACGATGAGGTGAGCGTTACCGATCTGGACAATGTCGAGCTATCGCGCCTGGTCTACCAGGGTGACATCAAGGATGGCATCAAGCAGATCGTGAACTACCCGTACAACGAGTCGCTCGGTCTGCCGGTGCCCACTGAAATGGTGAACGGTGCTGATGCGGGCATCGCGAGCAGCGTGCGCGTGTTGGAGGACAAGTTCGCAACAGGCGATACGCGTCTGGTCAACTTCAAATCGTACTACTACATCGCCATCGCTTACGGTTACAACAACTATGCACCGTACGACCCCATCGAGCGTTCCGGCCAGGCCTTCCCTTATGTGGCAGGTCGTAAGGCCGCCTTCGGGGCCATTCGCCGCTACGTGGGTATTCCGCACAGACCCGATCCAGGCAGTGGTGGTACCATCCAGAACGCTGCCTATGGTGACGAGCTGCCCATCACCCGCCTCGAAGGTCAGGGCAATGGTGGCCTCTCTCTTGCGCTCACCACAGGTTCCGAGAGCGAGATCATGAACGGTGCTCCCTGGCGTAAGGAACAGATCACGTACGAGCGCGGTCGTGGTCCGGTGCGTGTGAAGGTGATCGATCCCTTGAAGGTGCCTGAAGGGGAATTCGAACTCCGCTTCAAGGATGATACGCTCACCCCGGGCGATCTGTCCGATGCGTACTGGAGCATCACCAACCTGGCCACCCAGGAGACCATCGCCAGCGAGCGCGTGATAGACCTGAGCTATGAACAGCTGATCCCTGAGTGGGGCATTAGTGTGCAGATCGATCCTGTGGCCGCAGGTACTGCACCACGTTTCTACCAAGCACCGGCCAGTGAGGGTTCCATGGTCTTCCAAGATCCTTCCCGTGCCTGGTTGATGGGCATTCCGGATGGGGAAGGTGAAAGTGTGTTGAACTGGATACGGTCCGGCAACTACTCAGCCACCGACGATACGCCGGAAGAGGTCTACAACGATCGCCTGGAGTCCGATGATGATTGGGTCGATCCGGACCAGACCTATGAAGCCATCTTGGGTGGTACGTGGGCACCTTGGTCGTTGACTGGCCAAGCGCCATTCCAACCGGGTTTGAATCTGAATTCAGGTACCGCAGACTCCATCCGTCCGCATCAATCCATAGCTGGTGGTAATGACCTGCTCATCCAGTCCGCTAAGTTGTCTGATAACCCCAGCGTGCAGATCGTGTTCACCGCGAACAAAGACCTCTGGAGCCGTTGTCCTGTATTCGAGCAAGAGGCGAACCGCGGTCTTGCGCAGGGTGGCGCACAGCGAATGGGTATCCGTATTTCTCCGAGTATCGACAAGAACGGAAGGAAGACGGGCACACCTGGCTGCAACGAAGCGGAGGCCACCTTCATCAACGCGTCGGGCATGGGCTGGTTCCCAGGCTACGCTGTCGATCTGGAGACCGGTGAACGCTTGAACATGGCCTACGGCGAGAATAGTTTCTGGGGTGGTGAGATCGGTAAGGACATGATCTGGAACCCGAACGGTTCATTCTTCACGGACACGGGCTCGCCTTTCTTCGGTGGTTGCCATTGGATCTATGTGTTCAAGAACGACCGTCGTGTGTCGAACAATGCGACGTACGTCCCGATGTATGATGACGGAAGGTTCATCCGTGAGCAGTTGACCACCGACGAGGTGGCACGTCGTCGCATCCTTCGTGGCATCGCTTGGGTGGGTAGCGCCCTCCTCGTACCCGGCCAGGAATTGTTGGCCACGGATGTGCGTATCGTGCTGAACGTTCAACAGCCTTACCGCAAATACGTGGACTACCCCGGCATCGACGGTTCCATCGATATCTCGCGCAACGAGGGTCTCCCGTTGTACCGTTTCAAGACCACCGGTCTGGCTACGGAGAACAACGTGCTGGCCACCGCCAAGGATGCTCTTGAGCTGATCAATGTGGTGCCCAACCCGTACTACGCGTTCAGCGGTTACGAGACCTCGCGGTTGGACAATCGCATCAAGTTCATCAACCTACCGCAGTCGTGCACCATTTCCATCTACAATGTGGGGGGAACGTTGGTGCGTAAGTTCCGTAAGGACAACGACCTCACTTACCTGGATTGGGACCTGAAGAATGCCAACAACATCCCGATCGCGGGTGGCGTGTACATCTGCCATGTGGATGTTCCCGGTGTGGGAGAGAAAGTGATCAAATGGTTCGGCGTCCTGCGCCCGCTCGACCTCCAGAACTTCTAAGCCAACGTGCAGCATTCAATACGGATGGAAATGATGCGATCGAACAGGAAAGCGGTGATGATGGTGGCCTTCGCGGCACTCTCTTACACCACGGCGTTGGCGGGTAATCCGGACCGTGCAGGTTCGGCGGGTGCCACTCAGCTGCTGATCAACCCATGGGCGCGCTCAGCGGGTTGGGGCCTGGCCAATATGTCGTCGGTGCGTGGCGTTGAAGCCATGTTCGGCAATATCGCCGGCCTTGCGCACACCAACAAGACCGAATTGGTCTTCACCAACACACGCTGGTTGTCAGGCTCAGGTACCACCATCAACAGCATCGGTTTCGGTCAGAAACTGGGTGCTTCGGGTGTGCTGGGCGTAAGCGCGACCACGCTGGGCTTCGGTGATCTGGAAGTGACAACGGTGGACAACCCGGCGGGTGGTCGCGGAACGTTCCGCCCCAACATGGCCAATATCGGTATCTCCTACGCGAAGAGCTTCTCTAACAGCATCCACGGTGGCCTGCTGGTGCGCATGGTTTCCGAGAGCATTTCCAACGTGCGCACCCAAGGCGTTTGTTTCGATGCGGGGATACAGTACGTGACCGGGGAGAAGGACAACATCCACTTCGGCATCGCGCTGAAGAACGTAGGTCCGGCCATGGCGTTCAGCGGTGATGGTATGTCGGTACAAGGACTTTTGGTCACGGGTAGTGATCAACTATCGCTGGAGCAGCGTTCGGCGCAGTTCGAGGTCCCATCGATGCTCAGTATCGGCGGCGCGTACGACTGGCACTTGAACGATATGCACCGCATCACGTTCGCTGGCAGCTTCGTTTCCAATTCCTTCACCAAGGACCAAGGGGTGCTTGGGATCGAGTATGCCTTCCGCAAGATGGTGCATCTGCGCGGTGGCTACACCTACGAGAAGGGTATCACCGATGATGCCGAGCGCACTACGGTGCTGACCGGTCCTAGTGCAGGTGTCAGCGTGGATCTTCCGTTCGGCGAAGAGAAGAAGTCAGCGGTGGCCATCGACTATGCCTATCGCGCTACCAATCCGTTCGCGGGTTCGCACAGCGTCGGCATCCGTATCAGCCTCTGATACTTCGACCTATCTTTGGAAAGAGGACCTTGCGAGGTCCTCTTTCATCTTTCACCCCCCCCAAGCTATCCGGCCATGAGCACGACGGCCTACTACACAGAAGAAGGACTGCGCAAGCTCCAGGAAGAGCTGCATCACCTGCGCACCGTAGAACGTCCGCACATCAGCCAGCAGATCGCCGATGCACGTGACAAGGGCGATCTGAGCGAGAACGCCGAATACCATGCCGCCAAGGAGGACCAAGGTCTACTGGAGGCACGTATCGCCAAGTTGGAAGAAGTGGTGGCCAGTGCGCGCATCATCGACGCTTCGCAGCTGGATACGAGCAAAGCGTATATCCACTCCACCGTGCGGGTGAAACAGGTCGGCAGCGGCGCTGAGCGGGCCTTCACCTTGGTGGCGGAGAGCGAGGCGGACATCAAGACCGGCAAGATCAGCGTGAGTTCGCCCATCGGGAAGGGCCTGTTGGGCCGGGCGGTCGGCGAGATCGCCGAGGTGACCACCCCTGCCGGTACCACCAAGTTCGAGGTGTTGGAGATCACGCGCTGAACCATGGCCAGCATCTTCACGCGCATCATCCGTGGCGAGATCCCCTGCCACAAGCTGGATGAGAACGACGACTATATCGCGTTCCTCGACGTGAGCCCTGTGCACGAGGGCCATACGCTTGTTGTACCCAAGCGCGAGGTGGATCATCTCTTCGACCTTGAAGGTGATGAACTGGGCGGAATTCTGGCCTTTGCCAAGGGGGTGGCCCGCAAGATCGAAGCGGTGGTGCCTTGTACACGCATCGGTATCAGCGTGATCGGGCTCGAAGTGCCTCACGCGCACATCCATTTGATCCCGATCGATTCTTTGGGGGACATGGACTTCACCAAGACAAGGCTGAAGTTCACTACGGAAGAGTTCGCCGCACTGGCCGAGCGCATCCGCCGCGCCTGATCAGCGCACGCGGTCCGGATTGTTCCGGATGAAGGCTGACCAGTCCTTGCCACCACCACGTTTGGCTGCGGCACCCGATGCCCGTCCACTGTTCGCGAAGTGGTGACAGACGGCGACCGCCAGCGCATCCGTGGCATCGGTGCTTGAGGGAAGGACATCGACCTTCAGGATACTCAACAACATGGCGGCCACTTGTTCCTTGGCTGCGTTCCCGTTCCCTGTAATGCTCTGCTTCACCCGTTTCGGTGCGTATTCCACAACGCTGAGGTCGCGCTGCAGTGCTGCAGCGATGGCCACGCCTTGCGCACGCCCAAGCTTCAACATGCTCTGCACGTTCTTGCCGAAGAACTGCGCCTCGATGGCGAGCTCATCCGGGAGGTGCTTCTCGATGATCTCGATGGTGCTGCGGAAGATGGCGCGCAGCTTCAACGTATGATCATCTCCGGCCTCGAACCGGATCGCCCCGGCCTCCAACAAACGCAATTCGCGCCCTTCAACGGCCAATACACCGAAGCCCATCACCGTGGTGCCCGGGTCGATGCCGAGGATGATGCGGTCGTAGGCTTCTGATCCGCGCGCAGCATCAGGCCTACTTTTGGCCGCCTTCGCGTCTATGGGAAGTCCGATGTCCGCGCGCCGACCCTTGCTCATGGTGTTCCGTTGGGGCATCTTCCTGCTCGCGTGCATATTCCTGTACGTGCGGTTGGCCGGTCCCAAAGGTATCGTGGCCACGGGCGGTCCGGCGCTTCTCCACGAGCTGCGTGCGAACGCTTCGGTGTTGCTGGCCATGGCATTGTTGATGATCGTCAACTGGCTGCTCGAAGCGATGAAGTGGCGTCAGCTATTGCGCGGTGTGGAACATGTCCCGCTGGGGCGGGCGTTCAAGGCCACGATAGCCGGTACCAGCGTTGGATTCGTCAGCTTGAACCGGACGGGTGAGTTCCTTGGTCGCGTGTTGTTCCTGGAACCCGCGAACCGCGTAGCTGGTGGCTTTGCCACGGCGTTGGGTAGCATGGCGCAGTTCGTGGTCACGTTGACTGCCGGAGGGTTTGGGCTGCTTTTGCTAACGCTATTCCGCTTGCCGTTGCCCTGGCACGCCGGCTGGATCTCCTGGGCGGTGGCAACGCTCACGACCCTGGTCGCGCTCATGGCCCTGGTACTTTACCTGTATCCAGGTCTGTTGCGACAGTTGTTGCTGCTGCTGCCGTTCCTGCATCGCTTCGAGCAGGCGTCCGGTGTTCTGTCGCGCTATCAGCGCAGCGATCTGCTGAACGTGCTCTTCCTGAGCATGGCGCGCTACATGGTGTTCGGCTTCCAGTTCGTGCTGTTGTTACGCACTTTCGATGCGGGTATGGGCACTTTCGAAGCTGTTCTGGCCATACCGTTGATCTACCTCATCGCCACCCTCATTCCATCGGTGATGCTGACGGAGCTGGGCGTGCGCGGTTCCGTGGCGATGGCCGTTCTGGCGCCGCTGGGAGCGCATGATGGCCTGGTGCTGATGGCCACGACGTGTCTTTGGGTGATCAATGTGGCGCTGCCCGCGAGCGTGGGTAGTTCGATCCTTCTCTTCGCACGCATCCGTTCTAGGCATACCGGATGATCACGCCCTTGTTCACCGCATTCGTCGCATTCGGCCTCGCCTTGTTGCAGGCCATGGTGCTTGCGTCATGGCGTGATCGTATCCGGAAGGAAGGCCTTAGGAAGCTCGAACGTCGCGATGAACGTGAACCATCGTCGGCGACGATCATCGTCCCGGCGCGCGACGCTGAAGGCACGTTGATCCCATTGCTCCAGGATCTGAACGCACAGGATGTGCCGAAGGAACGTGTGGAGGTGATCGTCGTGGACGACAACAGCAGCGACGGCACCGTGAGCATCACGGAAGGCATGATGCGCGTCTGGTCTCAGCTGCGGTTACTGCGCAATGAAGGAGAAGGCAAGAAAGCCGCGATCACCACCGGTGTGAAGAATGCGAGGCACGGCGTCATCATCCTCACCGATGCGGATACGCGTTGCGAGCGCGAGCGCGTGCGTACAATCCTTGAAGCGATGAGCGATGTGGACCTGTTGATCTTGCCGGTTCGCACGGAAGGTGATGGCAGCTTCGTGGGCCGCTTGCAGGAGGAAGAGCAGGCCGGGTTGCTGGGCATGGCAGCTGGCGAAGCGTTCCTCGGTCGTCCAGGCCTCGCCTACGGTGCGAATCTGGCGTTCCTCCATTCGGCCTTCGATGCGGTCGGTGGCTATTCCGACGAACGTTACGCGAGCGGAGATGATGTGTTCCTCGTGGAACGGATGAAGAAGGCCGGAAAGCGTATCGCGTTCCTTCTTGATCAACGAGCGTTGGTGACCGTTGAGGCCGAGCCGTCGTGGAGAGGGTTCTTCGAACAGCGGGTGCGGTGGGCAGGTAAGATGCGCGGTGTGCGTGGCGCGATGCCATGGACCGGTTCAGTCGCCTTGCTGTTGCCGTGGTTCCTGGTGTGGGCAAGCATGCGTTTCGAGTTGTCCGGCATCATGGAAGAGAGCGGGCTCGAAACGCTCTTGCTGCTGATCGCGGCATGGTCGCTCTGGATCGTTCCGGTGATCGCTTTGGTCGGGGAAGTACGGCGCTTCCTTGGACAGCGGGCATGGCCGGTCGTCTCGCTTTCATGTTTCGTGCTGTTCACGGTCTATTCACCGCTGATCACCTTGGTGTCCTTCGTTCATCGGCCTCGATGGAAAGGGCGTCGTGTGTGAAACGAAGAAGCGCGTTGACCATCGGCCAACGCGCTTCCAAAAGGCGTTCTTCGCTCAGAACGGAAGATCGTCCTCGTCGCTGCCACCTGCAGGCATATCGGCCATCGAGGGTGGGGGAGCTGCTTGGAAGCTGCCGCGGTTGCCCTGCGGAGCTGCAGGCGCCGCACCGGCACGGTCGATACGGTTGCCGCTAAGGCTGAGGAAGTACTTCGTTACGCCATCACGTCCGGCCCACTCGCGGCCGTTCACATAGCAGCTCACGGTTACTTCATCACCAGGATTGTAGCCGTCGAGGAGACCGCAACGGTCCTGCGTGAATTCAACGGGAATGTGCTGAGGGCGCTGGCCGCTAGGTTCGGTCACCACCAGTTCACGCTTGCGGAACTTGTCCGAAACGTCCTGTGTTTTGCCTACGACTTTGATGGTGCCTGTGATCGTTACTTGTGCCATGGTCATTATCGTCCGCGTTCTTACGGACCTGCTTGTTGGTTAGCGTGCATTAAAGGCCAGAAGGGTCATCCAAGCTTCTTCCACCCGATCCTGCGCGAGCAGATCGTGGGCGTGCTGGTGGAGAGCGGCGAGCAGCGTGCTGGGCTGATCCTTGTGGGCAATGAAGGTATCGCTCAATTCCGTGAGCTTGTATTCGTTCACTGCGGTCTCGTCCGGAATGGTGAGCGATACACCGAGTTTTCCAAGGTCGTTCCCGGTGAGGATGTGGCTGTTACGGGCCTCAGGTGGCAAGTTGTCAACACCCACGCCGATGCTCGTGTTCGGCTGTGCCAGTTCGAAGAGCGCATCGCCGTGCGCACGGGCATAGAAGTGACCGCCCATGCGACCTACAAGGTCGATCTTCCGTTGATCGATCTTCCCGTTGGCATCCAGCACGTCCTCGTTCACGTGGATCATCACCACCTCGCAGATCACGAGGTTGCCAGCGCCCCCACCGGTACCGGTCTCGATCACCTGATCCACCACGCACTCGAACTGCACGGGACTTTCTTTCACGCGGAACGGCTTCACCTTCTCCGAAGCGATCGGTGTGAAACCGGCTTTGACGAACTCGTTCACACCCTCAGCGAATTCGGTGCTCGCCAAGGAGGTCTGGTGTACCATGGAGTACGTCACCACGTTGATCACGACTTCGGGCACGGCCTTCACATTGTGGTAGCTGTGCTTGGTGGTGTTGTCCCGCCCGCGACGTGCAGGGCTGAAGATCATCAGCGGCGGATTGGCACCGAACACGTTGAAGAAGCTGAAGGGGCTCAGGTTCGGCCTTCCGTTGGCATCGATCGTACTCGCGAAGGCCACCGGACGCGGCCCCACGGCACCGACCAGGTAGCTGTGCAATTCAGGGATGGACAGGCTGGCGGGGTCGAAGCTTTTCATCAGGATCGGCGACTGGCAAAGGAGACGACGAAGGTAATCGGGTGTGCGGCACCGTCTGAACGTGCATCCTCAGCGGTTATCTTCGCAGCCCTTTCGCGGCAACCTCACCGTTGACGCGACCCACGGACGTGGCGGAATTGGTAGACGCGCCAGACTTAGGATCTGGTACCGCAAGGTGTGGGGGTTCGAGTCCCCCCGTCCGTACAAGGTGAACGGCTTCCGTTCATCGCACCCGCAGGCTGTCAGGGTTTGTCAGGCCGAAATGGCCGGATCGACCCGCGGCCTGTGTCTTGTTAACAGCAGTTCCACTTCGACACTCGTCATCCCATCATGCATATCGAACGCGTAGAAACAGGCTCTTTGACCGCCACTCTGAACGTGAAGCTGACCCCCGAGGATTACACGCCCGGTGTGGAGAAAGCCCTGAAAGAGCAGCGCAAGAACGCTTCATTGCCCGGTTTCCGTCCGGGCCAGGTTCCCATGCACCTGATCAAGAAGCGCGTGGGCCGTGCGGTGTTGGTGAGCGAAGTGGAACGATTGATCGATGCCAATCTGCGTAGCTACCTGCAGGAGAACGCCATCCGTGTCCTTGGTCAGCCGTTGCCGAAGGTGGAAAGCGCGAACGGGAACAACTGGGACGAACCCGGTGAACTGACCTTCGCCTATGAACTCGGGTTGGCCCCCAGCATCGAATTCGACCTGAACGAGAAGCTGGGCGTGGAGTATCCGGTGGTGGACGTGAACGACGAGCTGGTGCAGCGCGAGATCACCGACATGCAGCGCCGTTTCGGCACCGTTGAGGACGCCGAAGTGAGCGCCGACAAGGACATGCTGCTGGGAGACATGATCGAGCTCAACACGGATGGTTCCATCAAGGAAGGTGGGATCATGAACCGCACATCGATGAGCCTTGAATTCATCGAGGATGAAGCCAGCAAGGCGCTGCTCGCTGGCAAGAAGATCGGCGATGAGGTGGTGCTCGATCCACATAAAGTGTCCAAGGGCCACGACGATCTGGCTCGTATGCTGGGTGTGGACCACGACCGTATTCATCGCATCGAGGGCAACTTCCTCTTCCGCATCGCGGAGATCAAGCGTATGGCGCCGGTCGCGGTGGATCAGGATCTCTTCGATCGCGTGTATGGCAAGGATGCTGTGAGCGATGAAGCCGGTTTCCGTGAGAAAGTGCGGGAAGGTTTGGGCAACATGTTCCGTCGGGATAGCGACCGGATCTTCAAGCGCCTTGTGATGAAGAAGCTCCAGGAAGGCACCAACTTCGAACTGCCCGACAGCTTCCTGAAGCGTTGGATCAAGGAAACCAGCCAGAACCCGGTCACGCCCGAGCAGATCGAGGAGAGCTACTCCGAGTACGCGACAGGCTTGAAGCGTCAGTTGCTGGAGGAGCGGGTGATCGAGAAGTACGGTCTGGAGGCGAAGGGTGAAGAGCTCGATGCGTTCTCCAAGCGCTACGTCAGCGACCAGTTCGCCCAGTACGGCATGCCCGCTCCGGAGGGGGAACAACTCCAACAGATGGCCGCCCGCATCCTCGGCGACCGTGAGCAGATCGGCCGTATCCGCAACACCATCGTGGAGCAGAAGCTGAACACGCACTTCAAAGCACTGCTCAGCCCGAAAGAGAACAAAGTGAGCTTCGACACGTTCGTAACCTTGGCCCGCACGGCCGGATAGCGAACTTCCGAACGCCGTCCTTTACAACAAGCATCCTCCCTGATGTTCCCCAAAGACGAGTTCACCAAGTATGCGGTGAAGCACCTTGGTATCAGCAGCAACATGCTGAACGGATACACGCGTGCGTTGACCCCCTACATCATCGAAGAGCGTCAACTGAACGTGGCGCAGATGGACGTGTTCAGCCGGTTGATGATGGATCGCATCATCTTCATGGGCACCGCAGTTGATGATCAGGTGGCCAACATCATCCAGGCGCAATTGCTGTTCCTGGAGAGCGTGGATGCACGGAAGGATATCCAGATCTACCTGAACAGCCCGGGTGGCGGCGTGTACGCGGGTCTTGGCATCTACGACACCATGCAGTACATCAACTGCGATGTGGCCACCATCTGCACGGGCATGGCCGCGAGCTTCGGTGCCGTGTTGTTGTGCGCGGGTGCGAAAGGCAAGCGCAGCGCGTTGAAACATGCCCGCGTGATGATCCACCAGCCGCTGAGCGGAGCGCAGGGCCAAGCCAGCGACATGGAGATCACCCTGAAAGAGGTCTTGAAGTTGAAGAAGGAGTTGTACGACATCATCGCTCACCACAGCGGACAGCCCTACGAGAAGATCGACAAGGACAGCGACCGTGACTATTGGATGACTTCCACGGAAGCGAAGGAATACGGCCTCATCGATGAGGTCTTGGTGAAGTCACGTTAACCTGTTACCACCACCCGAACGACCATGTTCCCCAAAGACGAATTCAACAAATACGCTGTCAAGCACCGCGGCATCAGCAGCACCACGCTCAATAGCTACGTGAGCGCATCGGTCACCCCGTACATCATCGAAGAGCGTCAACTGAACGTGGCGCAGATGGACGTGTTCAGCCGCTTGATGATGGACCGCATCATCTTCCTCGGCACGGGCATCAACGACCAAGTGGCCAACATCATCCAGGCGCAATTGCTGTTCCTGGAAAGCGTGGACGCCAAGAAGGACATCCAGATCTACATGAACTCCCCCGGAGGCAGTGTGTATGCTGGACTCGGCATCTACGACACCATGCAGTACATCAACTGCGACGTGGCCACCATCTGTACCGGCATGGCCGCCAGCATGGGTGCCGTGCTCCTGTGCGCCGGCGCCAAGGGCAAACGCAGCGCGCTCAAGCACGCCCGCGTCATGATCCACCAGCCCATGGGTGGAACGGAAGGCCAGGCCAGCGATATGGAGATCACCGTACGCGAGATCCAGAAGCTGAAGAAGGAGCTGTACGAGATCATCGCCAACCATAGCGGCCAACCCTTCGACAAGGTGGAGAAGGACAGCGACCGCGACTATTGGATGATCGCCGAGGAGGCCAAGGCCTACGGCATGATCGACGAGCTGTTAGTGCGGAACACCAAATAAGGGAGGTTTTCGGCATCACCGGCCCAAAAGACAGCGCTTAGGTAACCTTTTGGCCGTGGAACACGAAGGAAGGCCGGGTGGACGACCACCCGGCCTTCAACGTATCTTTCGGGACTTTGCGCATCCCTCTAGCGTAGCACAGCTCAACCATGGATAAGAAAGAGATCAAGTGTTCTTTTTGTGGGCGTGATAAACAGGACACCAATGTGCTGATCGCCGGGATAACCGGGCACATTTGCGATAGCTGCATAGCACAAGCGCAGAACATCATCTCCGAAGAGCTCAGTCAGCGCACACGCACGGAGATGGAGGGTAGCCTCATCATCCAGCGCCCTGCGGACATCAAGCGGCACCTGGACGAATACGTCATCGGCCAGGACGATGCCAAGAAGGTGTTGAGCGTGGCGGTCTACAACCACTACAAGCGGCTGTTGCAGAAGCCTTCGAGCCCGGCGGACGACGTGGAGATCGAGAAGAGCAATATCATACTCGTAGGTGAGACCGGTAGCGGAAAGACGCTACTCGCGAAGACCATCGCGCGTATGCTGAACGTGCCGTTCGCCATTGCTGATGCGACCGTGTTGACGGAAGCCGGTTACGTGGGTGAGGATGTGGAGAGCATCCTCAGCCGCCTGCTCCAAGCCGCCGATTACGACGTGGCCAAGGCCGAGCGCGGCATCGTCTTCATCGACGAGATCGATAAGATCAGCCGGAAGAGCGATACACCGAGCATCACACGTGACGTGAGCGGGGAGGGCGTTCAGCAGGCTTTGCTGAAACTCCTTGAGGGCAGTACGGTGAGCGTTCCTCCGCAAGGTGGGCGCAAACACCCCGAGCAGAAGCTGATCCAGGTGGATACACGCAACATCCTCTTCGTGTGCGGTGGTGCGTTCGATGGTATCCAGAAGATGATCGCGCGCCGCGTGAAGAGCAGCGCCGTGGGTTACAGCGCTAGCAAAGAACAGCGCATCAACGACGAGAACCTGCTGCAGTACGTCAGTCCGAGCGATCTGCGCACCTATGGCCTGATCCCCGAATTGATCGGACGATTCCCGGTGCTTACCTACCTCGATCCACTGGACCGCGAGAGCCTGCGCCGGATCCTGACGGAACCGAAGAACGCACTGATAAAGCAGTATGTGAAGCTGTTCGACATGGATAAAGTGAAGCTCACTTTCGACAAGAAGGTGTTGGACTTCATCGTGGAGAAAGCGGTGGACTATAAGCTGGGCGCACGAGGCTTGCGCAGCATCTGTGAAGCGATCATGACCGACGCCATGTATGAAATGCCTGGTTCTCCAGAGCGTCCTGCCGAGCTCCGGGTCACGCTCAGCTATGCAAGGGAGAAGTTCGATCGTTCGCGACTGAGCAACCTCCGGGTGGCGTAAGGGCCCGCTAGCGGGATTAAATTCGTCCCTTCATTCACCAAACGGGCACGTTCTGCGAGCCTAAAGCATACCTCATGACCATGAAATCGACAGTACTCATGGCAGCGGCTTTCGCTGCCATCACGGCTTCGGCCCAAGACCTGCCACAACCAAGCCCTGTTGGCGAAGTGGAGCAGATCGTCGGCCTCACGAAAGTTGAAGTGGATTACTCGCGACCGAGCGCGAAGGGACGCACCGTCTTCGGTGATGTCGTACCGTTCGACAAGTTGTGGCGCACCGGGGCGAACCTGAACAGCACGATCGAGTTCAGCGGTCCGGTGAAATTCGGTGGGCAGGACGTGGCGGCCGGTAAATACTCCGTGTTCACGGTGCCCGGAAAGGAGACTTGGGTGATCCACCTGAACAAGAAGACCGACCTCTGGGGCGAGGACGGTTTCGAGGAGGCCAGCAACGTTGCGTCCGTGAAGATCCCTTCCACCACGACCGAGTTCACCGAGACCATGACCTTCGAATTCGCCAATCTCAACGCAGATAACGCCGACCTCGTTCTACGTTGGGAGACCACCAAATTGGTCATACCGATCGTGACGGATGCGACCGAACAAGGTGTTGCGAACATCAAGGAGGCGCTATCCAAGGCTGATGCGAAAGCAGGAGCCTATGGTAGCAGCGCGCGTTTCTGCCTGGATCGCAAGATCCTCACCAAGGAGTCTCTGGAATGGGCGAAGAAGAGCGTCGATATGGATAAGAAGTTCTGGACCATGCACACACTGGCCCGCGCGCAAGCCGCCAACGGCATGACCAAGGAAGCCATAGCCACCGCTGAAGAGAGCATGAAGATGGCGCAGGAAGCCAAGAACGAAGCTTACGTGAAGATGAATCGCGACCGCATCGAAGAGTGGATGAAAGCGGGTAAGTAGGATCCGTTGCGAACGCACGAAAAAGAAGAAGCCCTCCGGTTCCGGAGGGCTTTTTCTTTTTCGAAGGATCATCTTTACCGTGCTACCATCACCTGTCGAACGGTGTTGACCTCTCCGTCGCTTACCCGCACCAGATAGGCGCCTGGCGCCAAGGTGCCCAGGTCGACCATGCCAATGCCATTGATGGACGACACGTGAACGAGCGCACCGAGCGGATCCGTCACTTCAACGCGCTGTCTTCCTTTCCCGTTGCTGCTGATACGCAAAGGCCCGCTGGTCGGATTGGGGAACATCGTCACCTCGCCGAGGTCCGTGGTTTCGGCCATTCCGATGCTCGGGTCGAAGGTCATGCGGACCGCCCAGGCCGTGCCGTTGCCACCATAGAGGTTCTGGTTCGCCCCTGGATCGAACGGTATCCACACCATGCTCGCAGCATTCGGTTGAGGCACCGTGGTATCATCCAAGATGAAAACATGGTTCTCTCCATCGGCGAACAGGCTGGCCACGGCATAGTAAGCGTTGGGCGTTAGTGTGACCGGTCCGGGGAACTCGATGGTCACCTTGCCGGCGGTCACCTCGGCTTGTGTGATCACATGGGGGTCGGATTCAGCCAAAGCCTGATTCACGACCGAGGGTGTGGCGAACACGTCCGCAGTGTCCAGAATGCTGATCACGATGGAGGATCCTGGATCGGTGGCAGGACCAAGGCCGATCTCCAGCCCGGTGACCTGAGCCGTGTTATTGATGACGTAGAGGTTCATCAGCTTCACGTTCTCGGCGTTGTTCTCGAACGAGAGTGTTCCGACCTGTTCCAATTCCTGCAGGCCGTCCGGATGATTACCGATGTTGTCCAGGGAATAGACATGCTCGGTCACCTCGAACGTGCGGGTCCTGGTGTTGTTCTCAGGCGAAGCGTCCAAGGCGATCTGATCACTGCTCACGGTGAACGTCGTCGTGTAAAGGCCAGTAGCAGGATCATCAAGGGTCACATCGCCATCGGTCACCAACGTATCCGTAACGCTCAAGTCGGTGCCGGTCTGTTGGGTCTGGAAAACTTCCAGGCCGTCCTCATTCTCGCAAACGATGTCCACCGTGATGTTCGTCTGCGTCTGGCTTCCGAAGTTGGTGAGTTCCGCCCCCACGTTCAGCGTGGGTTGCCATTGCGCTTGTGGCACGCGACCGTACTCTTCACCATCACCGGTCTGGGACACGTACCCGAGGTTCACGATGATATCATTGTCAGGTAGCGTGACGATGGTCACATCATCCACCATCCAGGCGTAGTCGCACCCGGCGCCGTTGCCGTGATCCTCTTCCGTGGAGAAGTAGCGGAAACGTATCCAAACGGTGGATTGTCCACCGAACGCAGAGAGGTTCACCTGGCGTAGGTCCGGGTTATCGCTGCTCTCGTTCACGTCCACATCCTGGTTCACTTCGAAGGATGTCCATTCGGTCCCGTTCGTGCTTACGTCAACGAAACAGTCGCCACGGAAGCGGGAGAAGAGCTGCTCGAACTCGAGCACGGCTCCGGGATAGGCGGAGAGGTCGATGGACGAAGCCGTGCGCAACGTGGGCTCTTGGTTACCGCCGCAGGCGAGGTCGGAATCGAATAACGCGAAGCCGTTGGCCGCCGATGTGGATGTCAGGGTTCCGTAGGTGGAGGAGAACGTACCGGTGGGTCCTTCCGTGCCGATGACCCACGTATCCGGATCACGGCCATCGCCCGTGCCGATGATCCATGTGGTCGGGTCGGATAGGTCGTCGGCCCAGATCACATCGCGTTGTGCAGCGTGTTGGGCGGGTCCATGCGTACTGTTGATCGTATGCCTGCGTTGCTTCAGCGCAGCATTGGTGCGCTCGTGCGATGCCGATTGGGCCGATGCCATGGAGGCCCCGAGCATGGCAAGTATGGCCGTTGATAGAGTTGCTTTCATGATCCTTGTTCGGTTGAATGCACCAAAGCAAGGCTCGTCCGCCTCGGTGCTCCAAGCCACTGGGCTGCACGGTGCGGAGAGAGCAGCGGCCACTCTTGCCCGTGCTGGGCCGGATCGTTGTGACCATCGGTGGGGCCGCCGTGTGATGATCGGTTGATGGCACACCGCCGATCACACCGGTCACCAATGAAAAAGCCCCTGCTATGGGCAGGGGCTTTTTCTGGGACGATCCAGGTCAATGCAGTGCGATCCGCTGAGCGGTGCTCTTGCTGCCATCCGAAATGCGGACGGTGTAAACTCCATGTGCAAGGCCCTCCAAGTCCACCACCGTGGTGTTGCCGAAGCGCTCGGTGTGCACTACATCGCCCAGCAGGTTGATCACTTCCATCGTGTGCATAACGTTCTCCGAGGTGGTGATGCGCAACAAACCCTCCGTCGGGTTCGGGTACATGCTCACGCCCTGCAGATCGCTGTTCTCGATCATGCCGATGGTCGGATCCGAGCTCAGACGTATGGCCCAGGCGTTTCCATTCCCGCCGTAGAAGAAGATGTTGTCCGTGTCAAAGGGGATCCACAAAGCACTGGCCAAGGCTGGTTGAGGCACGGTCAGGTCATCCTGAATGTAAACGTTCGCTTCTCCGTCAGCGTAAAGGCTGGCTACGACGTAGTACGCGTTGGGTTGAAGAGTAACGGCGCCAGGGAATGAGATGCCGATGACGCCAGCGTCGATGTCGGCTTGCGTGATGACATGGAACTCGGATTCCAGTCCGCTTACAGGGTTGTTCACCACGGGAGGTGTGGCAAGTACATCGGCGGTATCCAAAACGCTGACAACGATGCGGCTACCCGGGTCCGTGGCCGAACCTAGAGCGATCTGCACTCCGGTAACCGCAGTCGGGGTGAGCAAGTGGTACATCGTGAGAAGTTTCACGTTCTCGGTATTGTTCTCGAAAGAACCCGATCCGGTCTGGGAGGTCACTTCCAACCCTTCGGGATGGTTGCCGAGGTTGTCCAGCGCGTAGAGGTTCTCGGTCACTTCGAACGTACGCAGGCGCGTGTTGTCGTCCGGATTCATGTCCAGCGCGATCTGGTCGCTTACCACGGTGAATTCCGCGGTGTAAAGACCGGTCGACAGTGCATCGATCGCCGGATTCTCATCGGTTACGATGGAGGCCTGTGAGGTGAGCGAAGGAATGAGGGCGACGGAAGTGAGCACTTCTCCACCGGAACTGTTCGTGATCTCACAGCTCATTTCGATGTTGGTGTGTTCGGTGAGGCCGAAGTTGAGCAGCTCGGCACCCACGTTGAGCGATGCAGGCAGCTGTGAGGTAGGGATACGTCCGTATTCGGTACCGTCCCCGATGGTGGATACGAAGCCGAGGTTCATCCGCAGGTCGTTGTCCGGCAAGGGGGCAAGCTGAACATCATCGATGGCCCAGTAGTACTCCCAGCCTCCCTGCCATTCGAACTGGATGTAGACCGTGGATTGTCCTGCCGCCGCTGGGGTGAGGTCCACCATCACGTCCGTTGGGTTGTCCGAGAAGCGGGAACAGGGCTGCACCGGGCTTCCGGCCACCAGGCAAGGGAAAGGGAAGAAGTCCTGCCAGGTCTCCAGGTCCGTGCTCACGCGGATCTTCACGAATTCGCTGGCGTCATTGTCGAACACGCCGATGGTGCTGGTCATGGTGAGCATCACGCTGGTCTGGCCGGAGCAGTCCACCGAAGGCATGGTAAGGCGCGTAAGGTGTTCCGTTGCTGGTGCAGCGCCGAGGCCGCGGTCGGAGTTGGCCCAGATGTAACCGTCCGATGCTCCCGGGGCATTGAAGGTGCCTACCAGGTTCGCATAGCTTCCCGATGCCACCTCCACGGCGCCCGGGTCGTTGGACCATTCGAAGAAGACGGGGTCATCACCGGACGGTGTAAGGTCGTCCACGTTGGTCCAGCCAGCGGGGATGCTGCCACCGGAGAAGTCTTCACTGAAGAACGCTTCGCGCGGAGCCCCCAACGTGGCCGAGCCGCGTGTGGGGTTGATGATCATGCCAGGAGGCAGGAAACGTTTCTCCTGCTTGGTGGCGGTGCGGCCGCTTTGCGCATGCAGACCTGTGGTCAGCATAGCCGTAGCCAGCACGGTAGTGCATAGGGTTTTCGTCATGTGATCGGTTTTGAAGGGTCAACGAGGAAGGGCTAAAATAATCGCTCCCCCTTGGTTCCCCACACGGGGCGCCAAGAGGGAGCGATAAAAAGAGGTCCTTACTGGAGCGTGATGCGCTGCACGGCGGTCTTCGCGCCGTTGCTTACACGCACGCTGTACACACCGTCGGCCAGACCTTCGAGGTCCAGTACGGTGTTCCCCACGAACTTGGAGGTGGAGACGAGCTCGCCGAGGATGTTCATCACTTCCACGGTCATCTTCTCATTGCCCACGGTGTTCACACGCACCAAACCGTTGGTCGGGTTGGGGTACATGGTAACGCCTTCCAAGAGGGTGTTCTCGGCCATGCCGATGCCGGTCTGCGAGGTGAGGCGGATAGCGTAAGCCGTTCCGTTGCCACCGTAGAGGAACACGTTATCGGGATCGAAAGGCAACCACAGTACGCTGCCGAGGGCAGGCTGGGGTACGGTCAGGTCATCCAGGATGTACACTTCGCCCTCTTCGCCCACCTTGGTCATGGCAGCGCAAGCGTAGTACGTTCCAACAGGGAGCTCGAAATTCTCAGGAACATCGAATCCGACGGTGATGATACCCGCGTCGATATCCGCTTGTGTCAGCGTGTAAGGCTCGGACTCCAGGCCGTTGACCGGGTTGTTCGTGACGGGTGGGGTAGCCAGCACTTCGGTCGTGTCCAGGATGCTTACAACGACCTGTCCACCAACGCCGGAAGCAGGGCCCAGTTCGATCTGGATGCCGGTGAGGGGGTAGGGAGCGCGCAACGTGTACATGGTCATCAGCTTCACATTCTCCGAGTTGTCGGCGAAGGAACCGGTGCCGTTCTGCTGCAGGGTCTCTTCACCCTCGGGATGTCCGCCGATGAAATCCAACGAGAAGATGTCGTTGGTGGCAGCGAACGTGCGAATGCGAACGTTATCCTCCGTGTTGCCGTCCAGTGCGATCTGGTCGCTGGTCACCTCGAAGCTAGCCGAGTAATCACCAACTTGAGGAGCGAAATCGAGGTCGAAGTCAGCGATGGCCGACGTTTGCGAAGCCAGCGTACCGATAGCAAGCGGTCCGGAGCTCGCCGTGGTGGGACCCGTGATCTCGCACGAAACGGAAACGCCGGTCTGCTCGAGGCCACCGAAGTTGAAGGCCTCACCACCGATGTTCAAGGTGGGGCCGAACTGGTTTACAGGAGTGCGGCCGTACTCTTCACCGGTACCGGTGATGGACGTATAGCCGTAAAGCAGTTGGATCTCGTTGTCAGGCAGCGTGGTGAAAGCCACGTCATCCACCATCCAAGCGTAATCGCAACCACCTTGAGCGCCGTGCTCGGCGATGGTGGACCAGTAACGGAAGCGGATCTTCACGTCGGAGAAGCCCGCAGCGGCACTGGTGATGTTCACCACCTTCAGTGCCGGGTTGTCGGTAGCGCTGTTCACGTCGATCTCCTCGTTCACTTCGAAAGCGGTCCAGGTGTCGGAGCCCCCAACGCTCACGTCCACGAAGCACTGGCCGCGGAATTGGCGGAAGAATTGCTCGAACTGGAGGATGACGCCGGTGTAACCGCTCAGGTCAACACCCGTGGCCATGGTCACCGTAGCGCTCTGGTTGCCACCGCAGTACAGGTCGGAATCGAACAGTGCGAAACCGTTCGCTGCCGATGTGGAAGCGATAGGGTCGATGGCGAAAGAACCGGCAGGGCCTTCCGTACCGATCACCCAAGTATCGGCATCAACGGAGGTGACACCTTCGGGGAGGGCGGTACCTGTTACCCAAGTGGAGGCATTGGAGAAATCATCGGACCAGATGATCTCGCGGTCGGCAGCGTTGATCACGGGGCGTACAGCCGTGCGCACAGGCTCGAAGCGCGACTTTTTAGCAGCGGCAGGCGCAGCGGTGTTCTGCTGTGCCGAAGCGCTTCCGGCCAGCGCCACAGCCAGCAACGGAATGTAGAGTTTGCTCATTGGTTTGTTCAATTGTTAGGACAGGGATGAATGGCAAAGGAACGCATTGGGATGGGTGGTTCCAAGCGGTTCGATCGGTTCCTGCCTAACCGCCTCTATGGGATTCTTATGGACGCCTTTTCGGCCCGAAAAGCAGGTGCTGCCGATCGGTCGATCGTTATGAACGGTTCGTCGATCCAATGCGACCGTTACCTAGATCCCATTTGGACCATCAGACTGTCATTCTTGAAAACGGATGTGCTCTTGGCTTAGTCCTTCGCTCGCGGTTGGAGCGAATGGATGACCAGCGAAAGGGCGACCACGATGGCCGGGGCGATCAGGTTGTACCAGAGGAAAGCGATCTCGATCGGGTCATGCACCACGGTTTGGCCATCCATGACGGCGAACACATTGTATCGGTCAAGCCCGAAATGGACCAGAACCAAAAGCTGGGCGGTCAAGCCAGCAATGAACACAGCGGTGCCTTGGATCTGCTTCATGAAGAAGGCCACCAGGAAGATGCCCAGGATCGTTCCGTAGAACAGCGAGCCAATGACGTTCACGGCCTCGATCAGGTTGTCGAAAAGCGGGAAGATGGCCGCGAAGAGCAGCGCGAGTATGCCGAAGAGCACCGTGGCCCATTTGGTGGAGATCACCGTGTCGCGCCCTTCACATTGTTTGCGGAAGACATCGACGACGGCAGTTGTTGCCAGCGCACTGAGCTGTGAACTGGTGCTGCCCATGCCCGCGCAGAAGATCATCGCCAGCAATAGGCCCACCAATCCCACGGGCAGGTTGTCCATCACCCATGTGAGGAAGATGTAATCGTTGTCGTTCGGTTCGGCGCCCTTGATATTCCCCGACACGGCTTCCCGATATCCCTCGCGAACAAGATCATCCTGTTCCAAGGCCATGGAAAGCACGATGCTCGTGCGCTCGACATCATCCGTTCGCCCGGCGCGATGCGCCTCCACCCAATTACCAGCCAGCCCTGCTATCTCGCCATTGAGCAAGCCGTGTTGCTCATTCATCACGCGCGCATCCGGCGTGGCGCCAGCCACCCTCTGCGCCTCCTCGGTCATCTCACTTTCCTCTGCGGAACTCTGCGTCGGAGCCTGCCCCGGCGAAGGTCGGGGCGTCTCTGCGGTGAACGCATTCACGGCTTTCACATTCGCCGCATTCCAATGCACCGGGCTCGCATTGAACAGGTAGAACACGAACACCAGTACCCCGATCAACAGGATGAAGAACTGCATCGGGATCTTCAGCAGCCCGTTCGTGAGCAGCCCCACACGCGCCTGGCGGATCGTTTGCCCCGTGAGGTAGCGCTGCACCTGACTCTGGTCCGTGCCGAAGTAGGAGAGCTGCAAAAAGAACCCGCCGATCAATCCGCTCCACACCGTGTACTTCGTGGCCGGGTCCCACGTGGTGTCGATGATGTTCATCTTGCCCAGCGCACCGGCAAGCTGTAGGCTTTCACCGAACGTGGCGTGTTCGCCGATCTGCTTCAACAGGAAAAAGAACGCGATGAACAAGCCGCCGAACATCACGGCCATCTGTTGTTTGTGTGTAACGCCAACGGCCTTGGCGCCGCCTGTGGTGGTATAAAGGATGACCAACCCGCCGATGAACACGCATGTCCAGCTGAGCGGCCAACCCAGCACGGTGCTCAGCACGATGCTCGGTGCGTAGATCGTAAGGCCAGTGCTCAGTCCGCGTTGGATCAGGAAAAGGATCGCGGTGAGCAGCCGCGTGCGGTCATCGAACCGTTTGCCGATGAACTCGTAGGCCGTATAAACGTTCCACTTGTAGTAGAGCGGGATGAATACCCACGCGATCACCACCATGGCCAGCGGCAGCCCGAAGTAGAACTGCACGAAGCCCATGCCTTCCAGAAAGCCTTGGCCGGGTGTGCTGAGGAAGGTGATGGCGCTGGCCTGCGTGGCCATCACACTGAGCGTTACGGCCCACCAGCGGTCCTCGTTATCGCCGCGCAGGTAGCGCGAAGCCGTGCGCGTGCCCCGTGTTTTCCAAACGCCATAACCCACGATGAAGCCGAGGGTGGCAAGCAATACGGTCCAATCAATGGCGTGCATAGCAGATCATGATGGTCTACTGTATACCACTCGTAGTGTCGACCCACTGGGTCGACCGTACAGGTGCATGGCCCGATGATCTGCGTGATCCATGGTCCGCCTACCGATCAACACGTTTCGAGATCAAATTCGCAAAAAGCCGATACGCCCCCGGCACCCCTGCCGGCAATTCCCGGAAGAAGCTGATGCCCGTGTACACATAGCGGCCTTTGCCGTAGTCGCAGCTGACAAGCCCGCCGTTCAGCGGCTGTTCTCCGGGGTCGTTCCAGGCGATGAGCGGCGTGTAGTGCGAATCGAGCTCGCCGAGGAAGTAGAGGCCGCGCTCCTGCACCCAGCCATCGAAGTCGGTGGCGGTGATGGTGTTCGGTGTGTTCAGCAGGGGATGCTTCGGGTCGAGGAAGGTGGCCGGTGCTTCTTCCACGGTCACGCGGTCGCGGGTGATCTTCATCGGATAGGGTCCGAGCGTCGCCGGGTCGATCACGAAATCCTCCACGCCAGAGAGGCCGAAGCGCGGTGAGGTGTTGTATTGCACCACCAACGTGCCGCCATCTTCTGCGTACTTCATCAGGATCGGCTGCGCTTGTTTCAGGCTCTTCACGGTGTTGTACGCGCGGATGCCGGTGACAATGGCGTCGTACGGCTTCAGGCTTTCCGCCGTGATCATCGCCGGATCCAGCATGTCCACTTGCACGCCGAGTTGCTCCAGCGCTTGCGGCACTTCATCACCGGCGCCTTTGATGTAGCCTACGCGTTTCGCGGTGGTCTTCACATCCAGCGGCACCAGCTTCACTTCGGCGGGCGTGTAGTACACCTGCGGCATGATGTGCGGGTAGTCGATCTCGTGCAGCGTGCGATCGGCCTTGCCTTTGGCGCCGACGAATTCGAACCGCGCCGCGCCGGACGTGGCGTTCGTGCCGGGCATCAGTTGGAAGGTGAACGTCTGCCGCTCGTTGCGCTTGACGATGTCCACCCGCTTGATGTCCTTGGTGGTGCCCCAGCCTTCTGGCAGGGTGATGTTGAGTTGACCGAACAGGCTGTCGGTGAGCGCTTCCACTTCCACGGTGATGTTCTGTGTGCCGCCGCGTGCGATCAAGTTGTTCACCTTCGGGATCACCGAGGCTACGGGTGTGACGTAGACTGGGCGGATGCGTTCCCCGGCTACGCGATCGACCCATTTGTAGGTGACCTCAATGTCTTCCCAGAATCGAGCGTCATCAAGCCGTGCGCCATAACTTGTTGCTAGTTCCGCGTGCTGCCGAGGATAGATCGATGTCTTGATATCAGCCGGGTGATAGAGATTCCCTTCTTGGTACCCAGAAGCTCTCCCCCAGAGCCAGAATGGTTCGTCATAGACCGGTCCAGTCCGCAGTCCTCGTTTGATCTGGTTCACGCGGTGATTAGTTAGAAGGGAGTCCTTCATCATACTTGCGCTAATACCACCTTTACCACCTTCCACAAGCGAAGTGAGACGTAGTTCTGCATTGGACCTATTGACCAGAGCGAGACCCACCTCTACTCGGTCATCGGTTACCACGGAGGGGACAGATGATGTGGCTTCCGAAGTGAGCCCGGCAACCTGTCGCATCAGAGCTAGAATATCTCGCTCCTTGTGGGGCTGATAAGATTTCTGATCTACCGTGAAGTGCTCCTTCCCCGCCCACAAGTTCCATGCGGCCTTGTCAATTCGAGTGATCAGCGCTAACGAACGTGCTGGATCCGTGAAGGAGAATTCCTGGCTCATTTGCTCAATAAGGCCCGATAGCGTTTCGCTCCCTTTGATCCGCCCCCACGTCATATCGATCCCCTCGAAAATGTCCTTCGTCTTTGGCCGATCGCCTTTCACGAACTTCAGGTACTCCAGCGATTCGCCGCGTGTTTCCGCCGCACCGAAGCCCTGGCTCTTGTGCATGCTGCGGCTTCGTCCGGCGAGTTCGGTGTAGCTCACGCCCAGCAAGGGGTCGTAGCCGCCCACATCCACGGTGAACCAATCGGCATCGGTCTTGGCAAACTCGGCCAGGTCCTTCTTCCACCACGTGCTGCCGTTGAAGAAGAGGCGGCGCGGTTGCCACGCTTCCAAGCCTTGTTCGAGTTGCTCGGGAAAGGCCTTCGGATCGCCGGCCAGGTCGAACGCTTCTTCGGCGAGGATCGCGCTGGCCTCGTGGTGGCCATGCCCGGCTGAGCGGTCAGGCGCGAAGCGGGTGATGATCACATCGGGCCGGAAGGTGCGGATCACGCGCACCACATCGCTCAGCACTTCCTGCTTGCCCCACTTCTCGAAGCTCTCGGCGGCGTTCTTGCTAAAGCCGAAGTCCACCGCGCGGGTGAAGAACTGTTCACCGCCGTCGATGCGGCGTGCCTCCATCAGTTCCTGGGTGCGGATGATGCCGAGCGCATCGCCCAGCTCCGAGCCGATGAGGTTCTGGCCACCATCACCGCGCGTGAGGCTGAGGTTGCCGGTGCGCACTTTCTTGCCGTTGGCCAGCCAGGTGATCAGGCGGGTGTTCTCATCATCCGGATGCGCCACGATGTACAGCACGCTGCCCAGCACGTTGAGCTTCTGCATCTTGTGCAGGATCTCGGCGGCGTTGGGTTGGGCGGGCGGGCGTTGGGCGGAGGTGCGAAGCGTGCAGTAGGGGAGGTGAAGTGTGAGGGCGAGGAGCGCCAGGCGCGAAAGGCGTGCGCCACGAGGTCCGAAGTGCATGGGGGTGAAGGTATGGAGCATGGCAGGTCGCGTTCGGTGGGGGCGGTCCGCGCCGATCCGGATCAGCTTCAACAGTTCACCCCATCCGGCCGGGACGGCTTTGTGTGGTCGGGTACTTTGGAACGGTATGTTCTCCCCCTCATCCGGCCCATGGAAGCTCTCGGCGCGCTACGCGGCGTGCATGGCTCTTGCTCTGGGCTGGCCGGTGGTTGCGTTCTGCGGCGGCGGAAGCCCGCTGCCCACGTTGGCTGATCTGTTGTTGGATGGTGTGCAAGCCGGAGAACGGTTCGGTGCGAGCGTGGCCACCGCCGGCGATGTGAACGGCGATGGCTACAGCGACATCATCGTAGGCATGCCCAGCTACGACAATGGCGCCAACGCCGATGCTGGCCGGGTGATGGTATTCCACGGTTCGGCCACGGGGCTGTCGCCAACACTGGCCTGGACCATGAGCGGTACAATGGCCAACGCGCGGTTCGGGCACAGCGTGAGCACCGCTGGCGATGTGAACGGCGACGGGATCAGCGACATCATCATCGGCGCTCCGGGCCATGCGGGTCAGGGTGGCGTATTCGTCTACCACGGGTCACCCACGGGCCTTCAACTGGTGGCGGCATGGAGCGTGCTGGGCGGCGAAGCGGGATCTGGTTTTGGTACCTGCGTAGCCCTTGCCGGCGATGTGAACGCCGACGACGTGAGCGATGTGCTCGTGGGTGCTCCCTTGGCGAACGAACTGGGTACCGACCGGGGCAAAGTGTATTGCTACAGGGGCTCCGTGGGTGCGGGCCTTGTGGCAGCTCCGCTCTGGACCTGGAGTGGTGCGCAGGACAATGCGCAGTTAGGTTTCAGCGCAGCGGGCGCTGGCGATCTGAACGGGGATGGTAGAAGTGATATCGCGGTAGGCGAGCCGTATTACGACGCGTCGCTCACCGACCGTGGTCGCGTGCTCATCTTCCATGGCAACGGTGCCGGCCTTTCGTTGAACGGCACGCGCGATGGGCCCTCTTCCGCCGCGCACTTCGGGTATGCTGTTTCGGCTGCGGGCGACATGAACGCCGATGGCTACGGCGAGTTTCTCGTTGGCGCTCCCGGTTACAGTACGGGCCGCGGGAGGCTCTACGGCTATCGCGGTGGAAGTACGGGCATCGAGGCCACGGCCACGTCCATCTTCACGGGTACGCAGGCTTCGGCACGCCTGGGCACGGCGGTAGCGTTGGCCGGTGATGTGAACAGCGATGGCCATGCCGATGTGGTGGTCGGCGCTCCGTTGCATGATGCCGGTTTCACCGATGGCGGTCGCGCGTTGGTGTTCATTGGTGCGGCGGGTGCTGGTTCGCATTTCGTAACGGCCTATCGCACCTACGACGGCGCGCAAACGAATGCTCAGCTGGGTTTCGCCGTGCACACGGCCGGTGATGTGAACGGCGATGGCGTGAGCGAACTCCTCTTGGGAATGCCTGAGCAGGGTGGCTTGGGGCGTGTCGGCATCTATCACGGTGGCACGGATGTCCTCAGCACGCCGACGACTCCACCGTGGACGCAACAGCCCGATGTGGCGAACGCGCAGATGGGTTCCAGTGTGGAGCAGGCCGGTGATGTGAACGGCGATGGGTTCTCGGATGTCATCGTGGGCATTCCGGGGTTGAATGAAGCGCGTGTCTACCTGGGTTCGTCCACGGGGTCGTTGAGCAGCTATTGGTCGGCGAACGGTTCCGATCCCGACGAGGAGTTCGGCATGAGCGTGGCCAGCGCGGGCGATGTGAACGGCGATGGGTATTCGGATGTGATCATCGGTGCATATCGGCATGGCAGCTATCGGGGAAGGGCCTATGTGTTCCTGGGTTCTGCCAGCGGCCTTGCGGTCACCTACCACTGGCGCGTTACAGGTGCTGTGGCGGGGGGGCGCTATGGCGGTGCGGTGTCCAGTGCCGGTGATGTGAACGGCGATGGCTACAGCGATATAGTCGTAGGAGCGTACCTGCAGAACGACATGGGCGCCGCCTACGGTTACTACGGCGGTCCGGGCGGCTTGTCCACCACGGCATCGTGGTCCGTTAGCGGCACGCAACTCGCTGCGGACTATGGCAGCGTGGTCACGAGCGGTGGCGACGTGGACGCTGACGGCTATGATGATGTGCTGGTCGGTGCGCAACGTCACGACAATGCCGGGCTTATGCAATGCGGAGCTGTCATGCTCTTCCGCGGAACAGGGTCGGGTCTTGCTGCGGCGCCTTCGTGGGTGCAATACGGTGATAAAGCCGGAGCCGAATTCGGTTACGACATCAGTTTAGCCGGTGATGTGAACGGCGATGGCTTCAGTGATGTGGTCATCGGTGCTTATCAATACGACAACGGGGAAGCCAGTGAAGGGCGTTCTTACGTGTACCACGGTTCGCTTACCGGCCTTGGCACTACGCCGGTGTGGTCCGTTGAAAGCGACTTCCCTGGTGCGTATTGGGGCAGTTCCGCCGCTGGTGCCGGTGATGTGAACGGTGATGGCTACAGCGATGTGATCGTTGGTGGCTACCGTTACGCGTTGGCCTACCTGGGCGAAGGGCGTGCTTCCGTATACCACGGGTCGGCGGCAGGTCTTTCCACCACGGCGGCGTGGACAGCGTTAGGTGGTGCAGCGAACCGTAATCTGGGTTACTCGCTCGCGGGTGCTGGCGATGTCAATGGAGATGGATACGGTGATGTGATCATCGGTGTGCCCGGTTACAGCAATGGCCAATCCTTGGAAGGGTTCTGTGCGGTTCACCTGGGCAATATGCAGCGGGCACGCCAGGCGCGTACCAAACAATATCGCAGCGACCTCATCACCCCGGTGCGAACCAGCAACGGGACGTTCCAAGCGGATTGTTCGTGGGGTATCGGTCAGGATGTGTGGTCCAGCATGGGGCGTGTGCGCGTGAAACTGGTATGGGAACACAAGGGGCACGCACCACCGTTCCAAGGCACCCCGTTCTCCAATTGGACGGGATCTTCTGGCGAGGACGGGTCGTGGACGGATCCCGGTCTGCTCGGTCTTGAATTGAAACGTGTGCTCAGCATCACGGATGGTTCCACGTCGCACCCGGCATGGCGCACGCGCGTTCGGCATCATCCGGCCACGATGCTTGACGGTCGTGTATTCGGTCGGTGGTTCTATCACGGCATCCACGACGTTCAAGTTCCGAGCGTGAAGACGCAGTACGGTGCGTGTGGACTGCTACCGGTGGAGCTGCTCCATCAGCGTGTTCGCTGCTTCATGGAAGGTGCGCGACTGGAATGGTCCACCGCATCGGAGCGGAGCTGCGCTGGGTTCGTAGTGGAACGCTCTACGGATGCTGCGCAATGGGTTCAGGTGGGCTTCGTGCCGGGTGCTGGCTCAAGCCAGACCCCACTGGACTATGTGTATTCGGATACCAGTACACCTGCGTTATTGACCTACTACAGACTGCGACAGGTCGATCTCGACGGCACGGAGACCATGCTTCCTGTCATGGCGTTGGAGCCTTGTGCCGATGATACCGTGAGTTTGCTGGCATGGCCCACTCCAGCGAGCGATCAATTGAACATCGCACTGAGTCCGGCGCTGGCGGGAATCGCTTCTTCCCTTGAACTGTACGATGCCATGGGTCGAGTGGTCCATTCGGTTACCCTATCGTCCAGCGCGTCCACGTTCCGTATGGACCTTGCCGGACTCGCTACTGGCACGTACGCGATCGTAGCTCGCACCGCTGATGGTTCCTTTCTGGGCCGTGCGCGTGTCGTACACGAGTGATCGGTTGCACACTTCTTTCCTGGATGGTCGTTCTGCAACGGATGGGTCGTTGGATCCGCGCGCGTGGAATCATCGTAGGAATTCGTGATGCGCGTTGAATGTCGTCTGCGAGAGCAAGCTCCGTATGCCTATCGCGTTCACGATCATTTCATCCTACATGGTGAGGTGCGGTTCAGCCTTGGCATTACGGATCGCACGGAACGAGGAATGAAGTGGGTCGGTCGCAGTTGTTGCATAGCCTGACCCCGCATTCTTCCTTTCCTCTTCGGGTGGATTGGCTGTAAAGCAGAAGCCCCCGCCTCGTTGGAGGCGGGGGCTTCTCATTGGTGTGGTGTGGGCTTAGTGCTGTATCACCAGGCGCTCGGTGTAGGCCGCGCTACCTGCGGTGATGTTCACCAGGTACATGCCGTTGCT
>JAEUTA010000010.1 GCA_016788205.1 Flavobacteriales bacterium
GGCCGACGAGCGCAGCCAGATGCTCAAGTACCACATCCAGACCAGCGGCCGCAGCCTCCACGCGCAGGAGATCGACTTCAACGACATCCGCACCACGCTGCAGGCGCTGTATGCGATCTACGACAACTGCAACAGCCTGCACACCAACGCCTACAACGAGGCCATCACCACGCCCACCGAGGAAAGCGTGCGCCGCGCCATGGCCATCCAGCTCATCATCAACAAGGAGCTCGGCCTGGCCAAGAACGAGAACCCGCTGCAGGGCAGCTTCATCATCGAAGAGCTCACCGACCTGGTGGAAGAGGCCGTGCTCACCGAGTTCGACCGCATCACCGAACGCGGTGGCGTGCTCGGCGCCATGGAGACCATGTACCAGCGCAGCCGCATCCAGGAGGAAAGCCTCTACTACGAAACGCTGAAGCACACCGGCGAATACCCGATCATCGGGGTGAACACGTTCTTGAGCAGCAAGGGCTCGCCGACCGTTCTTCCCAAGGAGGTCATCCGCGCAACGGAGGAGGAGAAGGAGGCGCAGATCGCCACGGTGGAGAACTTGCGCGGCGCGTACAGCGAAGAAGCCGCGACCGCCATCAAGAACTTGCAGCAAGCCGCGATCCGCAACGAGAACATGTTCGAGGTACTGATGGAAGCGACGAAGTATTGCAGCCTCGGGCAGCTGACGGCGGCGATGTTCGAGGTGGGGGGGCAGTATCGGAGAAATATGTAGGGCGTTTGGGCGTGCCCCAGTCCCAAATGCGGCCGGGGTCCGGCTTTCCGCTCCAACTCCGCGCCCGGAATACCGGGCTTGCGGGGTTTTCGCTTCAATCCGACACGCAGAATGCAAGCCTCAATCAGGCACAAACAGGTGTTCGATCCATTGGGTGAGCTTCAACTCCCAACGATTGAAAAGTTCCTTGGAGTGCATCACTATCCCCCAAGTTTCAAGGAGGATGAACAAGGCGATACACACGAAGCCCAATTTGCCCCACCACGTTGGTTCAAAGTGATGCCCGAACACGAGGTGGTAGGCACCAAAGCAAACGAGGACGCTGACTACAATCCTTAACGCTGCAATCGCAAATCGCGCGAGCTTACGTGATCGAGCCTGAATGGCTAGCAGCACTCTGCCTTCACGCTGTTCCGCACTCAACTTTGTCTCTTCAAGCTTCCTTTTGGCTGCGGCTGCCTGACCTTCGGTATCACGAAGCCTTGCTTCGTAAGAGGTTGTGAGTTCATTGACAACATCTTGGTGGCCAACTTGGTATGCCGCCTTCACTCTTTCCACGACTTCATCAAGGTCCGTCGCATCAACATCTTCTGGATTCTCAGTGAGATCAATCTCAGCGAGCAACTTGTCCGACATCGAGGAAATGAGCATCACAGCCATTTCATCCGAGGTGATGCGATTGGAGGATTTGAGCAACTCCAAATGTTTGATGAACCGTCTCCATATCTGAGACGATGGACGCATAGCTGCCGTGCAAAGAGCAAACAGCTCGCTCATTTTGAAGTCGGAGCAGAGTTTGGGGTGGCGGAGCCATGTCAGATTGGTTAGTGCTCGGATATGCGCGATTGGAGGGAAAGTCGTCATGCGCTCATCCTCATCCCACCACTTCCGTGCATTCTCGATTACCAATGGAGATGAGGTAAGGAAGACGGCCTTGCAATCCTCGATTCGATAGCCCCTGTGGTCGCGTCTCAATGTTCGTACTGCTGCTATGCAGTCAACATCGTGCAAAACTCTTGAGTCTTGAGCATCTTGGGTGCGCGGATCTGCGAACCTCTTCGCGAGCAGCGCCTCGCTACCTGTGTACTGTGCAATGCGCGGAGGAAACGGCAGGATAGTGAATCCGAGTCTGGCGACGTCTCTCCGTAAGAATGTTTTGAACTCTCGAATATCGCTAGGCTTGAAGTTCTCCGCTAGGAAATGCCGAGCCATAGCAACTTGGTGTAAAGTCTTGCGGCTCTCTGCATTTGCCAGTCGCACCTCATAGACATCGAGAATGCGCAAGGTTTCTTGGAGGGTGTTCTCGAACGCGATGCACTTTATGCCAGAAGCCAAGAATAGATCAAGGGTCTCCTTCATGAGCCTTTGTGCGGCCATGCCTTCATATCCAAGGGCATGGCGTATCAGCACACCGTCAAAGGCCACTTGCAGACCGGCAAATCGCGCAGCAGGTTGGCCAAAATCAGGCATAAAGGCTGCATGGTAGATCACGATGCCTTCAACCATGCCGCGCAACACCTCCTTGTGCGCCCCTGCTTCAGCCAGCACACCGCTCAGGAACTCAGCAAGGACATGCTCTTCACGGGCATCAACGATTTCACTGAAGTCGCGCGGAGCAGACCCTTCAAGTATGAACCCGATCTTTTGTGCTTCAAGAAATGCATATAGGTGAGCAAGCGCGTCATCACGGCTCCACGTCACTCCGTGCTTTCCGGCATGAGCAATGAGTGCTTCGGCGAAGTGCGCCTGTTCTTCTTGGATAGCAGATTTTCTGTTCCCGATTGTCGAAGTCGGAAGTTTGGCGCCTACTACACGTTGATACCGGCCGTGATCACGAGTAACTAGTTTTTGCTTAACAGCACGACGCAAGAGAGTGGCAACCGTATTCTCTGGAATGGCTATTCCGTGCAAGCGTGAAATGCTCTCTTGGATTTCGGTTGTCACGAAACTCTTGAAGCTCTGAATGGCAAGGGCATCAAGGACCAGTGGCATGAAGATGCCTAAGTGGTCCGATCCGCTATCCAACTGCGCCTTCAGGTAGGCTAGGGTAACAAGGCCATTGGGATTTGGGGCTTCCTCTGCCATGCAACGTGCGGTTTCGGGCAGTTAAGGTAGCATCCACACCCCCCAACGAAACAGAGCGTCCATTTTCCCTATTCAGCGCTCCCACCTCCTTCTCAGGTCCGCCATGTGCCAATCGAGCGCATCGTCGTGAACACGGTACTCCACCGATCGCGATTCGCGAATCGGTTTGCCAGCGAACTCGTTCAGGAACGCACAGGATCCGATTTGTAGCACCTGCGGTGGTATGTACACCTTGCGTTCACCAGGCTTGATGCCGAAGAGGCCATGGTCAAAGGCCCAATGCAGCGTGGACGTGAGCGCCAAGCCGTTCCGGATGTCGTCGCTTCCACCTGCCTTCAATGGGACCACGTGGGCCGCCTCGACTTCCACAAGTCCGGTTGGCGTTCGCAAGCCGATCCCGCTTACCGCACAGGTCGTATCGTACTCGAATCGGATGCCCGCACGAAAGGCCGTGCTCCGTGCAATCCGCGCCTGTGTACCTGTGATGCGCTTGACTTCTTCTGTAACCGCTTGGAAGGGCTTCTGTGCAAGCGTGATCAGCTGGGTCTTCGCTTCGGTGATCTGCTGCTGTGCAATCGGGCGTTTGTCAGGCCAGACCAACCCCCAACGCCTATCGCCGATCAAGGGCAGCAGTTCTGCATACTCCGGCGTTCCCTGCTTCACCAAGGAGAAACGATACATCTCCAAGGCGTCCAGTCGTCGTTGCATGACCAGCACGTCATTCTCCACCGATCGCGAGCGCAAGGGCAACATGCCATTGGTCAGTCGGCTTTCGGGTGAGCGAGTGCCACCCCAAGTCTGGAACTGGTAACGCACTGATGATTCGGTGACTAATTCAGCACCGAGATAGAGTTCGACATCGAGTTCGCGGTCAACTGTAGGAGTTGACTCCCCTGTCAACCCTTCATCGAGCGCGGGCAGGAACTCCCTTAGATCTTTTGGAAACGCAAGGCCGCCTTGATGGCCCTTGGCTGCTCCAGTGTCGTTGTGAGCGAGTCTCTTGTAGAATGGTGCGTCCCATTCTGGGTCAAGAAGGAACTCGATGAAACTCATGCAAGCGCGGCGGCAGGTTTGCGTTTGCGCGGCTTAGGTTTCAAGACTTTCATCGCCTGGCCACCATCCTCAGGCTTCGGTTCGCCGAATTGCATCACCAACGGCTCGTTTTCAAGAGCGGGCTCATGCAACGCAGCGATCACAGCTTTTGCCAATCGCTCCACCACGGGCACGACCACGGAGTTGCCGAACTGACGATAGGCCTGCGTGTCGGACACAACAATCTTGTGCTTTTCCGGATAGCCCATCAGGCGGGCGCACTCGCGCGGTGTGAGGCGACGAGGGTTCTTGTTGCGGCCTTGGTCAATGAGAATCTCAGAGCCGTCCTTGTGATAACGTGCACTCAATGTCCGTGCTATGCCGCTACGGTTTGTCATGCCGAACCCAAACCCGTTGCCAGCTTCCTGGTGCTTGCGAGCGTAGTTCTGCAAGTAGGTCCAGAGATGGTCGGTCAACGTGTACTTGTCCTCGACCTTGTCATCGAGTATCTCACCCAGCTTCGGCCCTTCCTCGGGGAACTTCGGCCATTCAAACAACCGTGGTTCGCGGAAGCCGACAATGAAGATGCGCTCGCGGTGCTGCGGAACAACGCTTTGCGCGTCGATGATCTTGTAGTAGACGTGATAGCCAAGGTCCTTTGTGAGGATCTCATGGATCGTCTTGAACGTGCGACCCTTGTCGTGGCTCTTCAGATTCTTCACGTTCTCCAGAACGAACGCTGCCGGGCGATGATGGTCGAGGATCGCCGCGATGTTGAAGAAGAGGTTGCCCTGCCGTTCATCCTCAAAGCCATGCTTGCGTCCAAGGCTGTTCTTCTTTGAGACACCAGCGAGACTGAACGGCTGGCATGGGAAGCCAGCGCAGAGCACATCATGTTCTGGAATGGAAGGCACATCGATAGTCGTGATGTCACCGATGAGGTTCGTGTTAGGAAAGTTCGCGCGGTAAGTGATCTGACTGAACTTATCCCAATCGGATGCGAACACGCAAACTCCACCTTGCTTGTCGAACGCGCGATGAAACCCTCCGATGCCACAGAAGAGATCAATGAAGCGATGTGATCCGTTGATCGGGGCCTGTGTTTTCAATCCATAGTGCGCAACAGGCTCACGCACCACAGAACTCTTTGCTACAGCCTGTGACTTGGGCGTCGACCTCGCCTTTAGCTTCACTTTGCGCACCAGCTTGATCGTCTTCTTCAGCGGCGCCTTGCGCTTGGCCTGCTTCACGGACTTCTTCATGCCTAATTCTCGGTTGGTCAAAGTTCTAGAGCCAGCCGCAGCTTTGGGGGCCACCACCGGTTAACTTTTCAACGAAGTGGACGCCAATCCGGTCTCGCCGGTCATACGGTCCAAGATTCCGATCTTGACCAACTCGTAGCAGTAGAGTTCGTCATCGGCCATCATGCCCAACTCATCGCGTCGCCAAGCCTCGTCCGCGATGGGCGCCAGGACCAAAGGCCATCCACTGCGGACATAGAACGGAGCGATCAAGCGAGGCTCGATCAACCGGAAGCGATCCGGCCCGTCGTCCTCGTAGCTAATCTCGGTTCCGTGGAAAGTCGCTTCGTCAGGGTTCAATCCGCCATACAGGTACCCGATCGCGAACCATGCTTTCAGGAACTCGTCATGGGGCAGATTCTCCAATGGCCTATCCAGCGCGGGGATCAGCCATTGCAATGCTTGGCGTTCGTTGCTTGGTATGAAGGTGATGTAGTCTTCCATGGGTGACGGCTTTTCTGTCGAGTGCCGTTTCACATGATACACACGCCAAGAGCTTGATCCAAATCCTGTTGAAAACAATTTCGACATCGCCCGTAACGCCCTCCACGACAAAGCCTTCGACCGTGGCTTCATCACCTTCGATATCGAGCTACGCCTTGGCTGCGCCCCGTCGCTCCGCGACCATTTCGCTCACGCGACCGTGGCCCAGCACTTCAAGAGCTACGAAGGCAAGCCACTGACCATTCCCGCCGAGGCCGCCGGCCCCAAGCCCAATTACCTGGACTACCACCGCACCAAGGTCTTCGAACGCGACTGATCACCGCACCACCACCCGATGAATACCGGCGCTGCATATGCTACATGGAATCGTACACCGCCGATGCGCGACGGGCGCGTTATATACCCGCCAGCGGGACAGCTTGCCCCCGGCACGCTTGACCTGCGGCTTATGCCCACTACGGAAGAGCGCAGCACGTGAAACCTGACGGGACCATGATGGCCTCCGCCCGATGCCCGACCGGCCTTTAGCGCAGGGGACGTGCGCAGCGCTGGTGCCAGCGCTTCAATTGCTCGGGGCTGAGCAGCTCGCGCAGCTCTTTCTGCAGGGCGCGCGTGGAACCGACGCCGGTGTTGGCCGTAGAGGTCACCGTTCCGGACATGTCGGCGGTGGGTTCATCAGCTTCCAGCACCCACTGCGCACCCACCACAGCGGGATACCGGGAGCGCATGTCCACCAGCCGGTCTACTTGGAAACGTTTCAGGTTCAGGTCGGACCACGTGTCGCGGTCAGCGTTCCACAGACACGTCTTCGAAATGGTATACATATCCGACGTCTCGGATTGAGCAGCGACCCCGGATACATAAAGGGTGCAGCTGACGAAGAGGATGATCGGAAGTCTGGCTCCAGTGAGCGGAGCACGGTAGTTAGGCTTCATGGCTAGGATCCACAGAAGTGGTTCTGCCGGGTCATTAGCCATGCCCGTGCCGATCATGGAACCCAGCATTCACCGGGGTTTCGCTCAGGGGAATTGTGACTTAATGCCCCATCTCGCCCGAATATGGGCAAGCTGATCCCCATGGCCCAGCTTGGGCATGCAGGTATGCCAGCCCAGCTGCCGAGCAGAACGCTACTCCGCGGCTGAACGATGCACCGGGGACACCTGGACCGAGGGCACATACCGAGCCGAACCGGTGGGAGGGCTGGGGGAACTTGTAGGGCAGTGTACTTCCTGTTTGCCGGATGCCAGCCCGATCTGCGCTGGTGAGCGCAAGAAGGTCGGGTGGCGAGCAGGGGTAGCTCAAGTCGCATCGTGTGGACCGGTGGTAATGTGGAGCATACGGCTCCGCTTGACCACCCGGTGAACGGATCCGGTCGTCCGCTGATGCAATTCGGTCAGGCTGATCCACAACCCGTTCGATACATGGACCGATCCGGTAGAGCCGTGACCCTATCGGTCCTTGGTGCCGACCGATCGGGTCTAGTTCTTGAACGATCGGTCCATCCGGCACCCTGATCGGTGCGTGTCGCGAACCAATTGGTTCGCTGGCCATCCCGATTCGTTCCAGAGGCGACAGAATTCAAGCACGCCTGTTCCTGGTCGGTCCCAGGAGCGCACCGATCAGTTCGTGACCGGAACCGGACGGTCCGAAACCTACACCACTTGGTTCCGTGCGCGGTCCAGTTGCGGCAGAGATAGTCCTGACCGATGTGAGCCGCTTTCGATCCTCCATGACAAGGGGTAGGATGGGACGAGCGGGCATCGGAATGAACTGTGAGTTACACCGGGCGAAGCATTTCCTACTGGGAAAACCAAAGCTGAAATGTGTTTTCCTAGTGGGAAAACCCAGTTGGTGAACGGACAGGTTAGGGTCAGGTAGCGTACAAGGGGCAACTGCCCAAGAACGGGCCCGCTGAATACCCCGATGACCATGGCGAACCTGAAGAAAGGACTGTCCCACTTGCCTGCCGGTGCACTGGTGGCCAAGGCTGAGCATGTGTATACGCAACTGACCGCTCACGCGGCCACATTTCCGTCGCCCAACCCCACGCTGGCGGCTCTTGCACAGGCCAAGGATGAGCTGCTCGTGGCGATCGCGAACGCATTGGATGGCGGGCGGCGTGCGCACCAGATGAAGCGCGATGCGTACAGCACGCTCCTGGCCATGCTGAAGCATGAGGCCGAGTACGTGGCCAACGTGGCCAAGGGCGATGCCCAGCTGATCATGGACGGAGGCTTCACGCTGCGCGCCGAGGCTACACCTACGCGCATACCCGATGCGCCCGCGAGCCTCGAAGCGTTGACGCCCGAAGTGTCCAACGCCGTGAAGATCGAGTGGAAGGGCGGGACCAACGTGCGGCTGTACCAGGTGCAGATGTCGAGTACCGATCCTGCCACCAACGCGGAGTGGGTAACGGTGGCTTTCGCCTCCAAACGCAAGTGCATCGTTCCGCACCTGGAACCGTACCGCATGTACTGGTTCCGGGTGATCGCGATGAACGTGGCGGGCGAAAGCAGACCAAGCGATGTGCTGCTGGCCCGCGCCAGCTGAGCGATACTGCGGTGAACCACCCCATGGATACCCCGCAACAAGCGCGGGACTTCCCGGCAGTTCCCTTTCCACCGCTGAAGCCGCAGCACTAACGCAACTGTGCCTACGGTGGAGTACACCCACCACCACCGTGCGCTACTTTCGGCCATGCTGCTGCACACGGCACCGGTCGTTGCCATGCCCACGAGCAAGCGTACCCCAGCAGCGCGGAGTCGTACGACACGGCGCGCGGCTTGCGCGCACTACGGCGGGTATGTTCACCACGCAACGGCCTGCTCCACACACCGTCTTCCCCGTACCATGCGCACCCTCCTCGTCTGGCTCCTGTCGTGTTCCGTACTGCCGTGCGCGGCACAGGTCCCGTTCACGTTCGCGCTGTCGCAGGACACGGCGGTCAACCTCACGCGTCCGCGTGTGTTCGAGCGCACGGGGCCGGACCGGTACCGGGTGTTCGGCGGTTCGGGCAACACCGATTCCAGCTGGACCTACAGCGCGGACATCGACGCCAGCGGCCAGCTCACCGGCATGCGTACCCTGCGTTGCGGGGAGAACACCACCAACGCCATGCCCAGCTGCATGCTGCGCGCGGCGGACGGTGGCATGCTCATCGCCTTCGGCCGACCCGTGCCGGGTGCCAACGCCTTCTCCTTCGTGCGCACCGCTGCGGACGGCACGGTGCAGTGGTACCGCAACTACCCGGGCAGCACCGGTCACCACCTGGTGGACTCGGACCGCGCGCTGGTGGAGAAGGACGGGCACTACTTCGGTCTGGGCCGCTTCACCGCCGGGCCTTCCAATGCGGGCAATGCCACCACGCTGGTGGAGCTGGACAGCAACGGCGTGTGCGTGGCGGAGCGCCTGTGGGCCGGTGGCGATGTGTGGAGCGGCGAGGGCCAGGGCATCGTGCGCACGGCGGACAACGGCCTGCTCACCGTGGCGGTTGAACATCCCTACTCCAGCAATTCCAGCTGGCCCACGCTGAGCGTGCAGCACTGGAACGCGGAGCTGGCCATCGACTGGTCCAACCGCTATTCGCTCGGCTACCTGCACGGCGGCATGCGCGTACTGGCCACGGCGGACGGTGGCAGTTTCATCACCGGTTACGTGTACCCCACGATGGGCAGCTCGCAATACCCCTTCTTCCTGCGGCTGAGCGCAACGGGCGAGGTGCTGTGGGCCCGGCGCGGCACCACCGTGTTCGTGGTGCCACAGGGTGCGGTGGAAGAGCCCGACGGTGGTTTCGCCCTGTGCCTGTACCAGCCGCAGTCCACACCCATCGTGGCCCGCCTCGCGGCGGACGGTACGCTGCTGACCGCCCAACGTGCCGATGCGTTCGACATGCCCGTAACACCGTGGGGCATAACGCGCGATGCCGACACCGGCGAACACCTGGTGCGGGCCACCGCTGCGAACAACACCACCTACCTCTTCCGCCTGGATGCGGACCTGGGCTTCGCGTGCGCGAGCACGCCGGTGACCTGGGATGATGTGGCCGTGACCCCGGTGGTGACGGCCTTCCCCGTAACGGTGACCACCGCACCGGTGCTGAGCACGGACACCGTCTGGTCCGCGCACGCCGCCGACTTCACCGCTGTCGATGCCTGCCTCTCCACCGCCGTGCCGGGGACCGCCCACACCGCATTGGAAGCCTGGCCCGTGCCCAGCGAAGCCGACGTCCGCATCCGTTGGCACGATGCACCCTCCACGGGCGTCGCTTACACGCTCACCGATGCCCTGGCCCGCGTGGCCGCTACGGGCACGGCGCAACGCGGCGCGGACGGTGTGTTCGCCATACCGCTGGATGCACTGACCGTTGGCAGCTACGTGCTGCACCTCACGAGCGGCAGCGCGCAGCGAACGGTGCGCGTGGTGCGGGCGGAATAACGGCGTGCTTCGGCGTGAGGTCGCGTGAAGCCCATGTGCCCGCAGCGTGTGTTGGTGAAGTGTGTGCGCGTGCCCTGCGCGTCCGGTGTGTTGCAGCATGAACGTTGGAGGTGCGCCACTGGCCGGCGGGTACCTACGTGCTCGTGGTGGATGGGGAACGGCTCCGCGTGGTGGTGATGCATTGACCCGGCAGGGATGCACGGCGGTGTCGCCGTGCGTTACAGCAACGAAGGATACCTTCACCCGCACCCGCACGCAAGAGGAACGGACGCTCTGTTCCCTGCGCACCAACACACCATGAACGCAGACCACACCACCACCGGTAACGGCAAGAAGAGGAGAACGATGCGTGCGCTGCTCGCGTGCGCGGTGCTGCTGCCCACGGGGCTGTTCGCGCAGGGTGCGGCCAAGCGTGCCATCACGCCGCAGGACCTGTGGGCCATGCAACGATTGAGTAACGTGGAGCTTTCGCCGGATGGTGGCACAGCGGCCTTCGTGGTGCAGGAGTGGGACATCGCGAAGAACAAGAGCACGGCCAACATCTGGCTGGTGCCCACGGCGGGCGGCGCGCCGCGCAGACTCACCACGGCACAGGCCGGTGACGGTTCGCCGGTGTGGAGCCCGGACGGCCAGCGGATCGCCTTCCTGTCCAAGCGCGGCGAGGACAAGGCGACGGCGCTCTACATCATCCGCACCGATGGTGGCGAAGCGGAGAAGGTGCTGGAGCTGCCCTTCGGCCTATCCAATCCCCGGTGGATGCCCGATGGCGAACGTTTGGTGCTGGCCACCACGTGCATCCCCACCTTGGTGGGCACGTGGAGCAAGGACGACCGCGCGGCGATGACCAAGGAGCTGGAGCGCCGCAAGGAGATGAAGGTGTCGGCCAAGGTGACCGAGGACCGCCACTACCGCTACTTCGACCACTGGCTCACGGACAGTCTGGCGAACCGCCTCGTGCTGGTCAACACCACCACGAAGGACATCAAGGACCTCACGCCCACGTGGACAAGGCTGTTCCAGTCCAGCGGTTCCATGGACTTCGACCTTTCGCCGGACGGAACGCAGGTGGCGCTGGTGCTCAACACCACACCACCACCGTACAGCGGCTACCTGAACAACGATGTGTACCTGGTGCCGACGGATGGCGCGGGCACGTTGCGCAACATCACCACGGACAACACCGCGGACGACAACGGGCCGACGTTCGCACCGGACGGTCGCTCGCTGCTGTTCTCGCGTCAGGACCTGCCTTACTACTGCGGTCAGGTGCCGGTGTTGTGGCGGCATCAGTTGGCAACGGGCACCAACGCGGCCATCACCGCAGGCAGCGACCTTGCGTTCTCCGCACCGGAGTTCGGGGCCGATGGTACGCTGTGGCTCACCGCCGAGGAGAAAGGCGTGGTGCCCATCTTCCGCATGAAGGCCGACGGCAGCGGGCGCACGGCCGTGCACACCGAGGGCACGTGCAACGAGTTGCAGGTGAAGGGCGGCCGCATCGTCTTCCTGCACGACAACACAAGCCGCCCCAACGAGCTCTTCACGCTGGACCCGAAGAGCGGTGCGGTACGGCAGCTCACGCACTTCAACCGTGATCGCATGGCGCAGCTCGACCTGGGCACCGTGGAGAGCTATTGGTTCGATGGTGCCGCGGGCGACAAGGTGCAGGGTTGGCTGATCCTGCCGCCGGACTTCGATACCACCAAGCGTTATCCCCTGGTGCAGCTGATGCATGGCGGACCGCACACCATGGTGCGCGATACATGGAGCTACCGCTGGAACGCGCACGTTTTCGCTGCTGCCGGGCATGTGGTAACGTGGGTGAACCGGCACGGCAGCACCGGCTTCGGGGAGAAGTTCGGCCAGAGCATCCTGAACGCGTGGGGCGTGAAGCCGTTGGACGACATCCTGCGCAGCACGGACCATCTGCTGGCGCGTTACCCCAACATCGATGGTACACGCGTGGCCGCTGCCGGTGGCAGTTACGGCGGTTACATGGCCGCCTGGGCCGCGGGCAACACGGACCGTTTCGCCTGCCTCATCGACCACGCTGGCGTCAACGACTTCATCACCCAGTACGGTGCGGATGTGACATCGTACAGCTTCACCCACGTGCTGGGCGGCACCCCCTGGAAGGAGCCGGAGGCCATGCAGAAGAACAACCCCATGGCCTACGCGAAGAACTTCCGCACACCGATGCTCATCCTCCACGGTGAACTGGACTACCGCGTACCGTACGTGAACGGTACGGCGCTCTATGGCATCCTGCAAAGCATGGGCGTGCCTTCGCGACTGGTCATCTACCCGGACGAGAACCACTGGATACTCTCGCCGCAGAATTCCATCCACTGGAATTGGGAGGTGCAGAACTGGCTGGTGCGCTACATCGGTGGTACCCCCACGTTGACCAAGCCGGTGTTCGAGCCGGAGAAGTGAGGGGAGGGTGTGGCCGCGATGGTGTCGGAATGCTCCATGTAGGGGTGTCCACTATTGATCCCGTTACACGAAGTGGATCACCGCCATCACTTCAACACGCAAAAAGCCCTCAACCATCATTGAGGCGCATCATCCCCAAGCGTCGCATCGGGGTGTGCGGAGCCTGCCCCAGACCGGCTGGTCGTTGAACGGGAACGGGGAAAGGCACGCGATCGGTACGGTCCGCGGAAAACGAACACGTGATGAGCGAGCAACAACAATTGAACGGAGCGGGAGCGGTGCAGCACCTGCAGGAGATCGTGGACCACCAGCGGGCGTGCATGATGATCACCGCACCGAAGCAGGACCCGCCGCACAGCCGCCCGATGGCCGTGGCCGAGGTGGACGATGAAGGGAACTTCTGGTTCATCACCTTGGTGCACAGCGACAAGTGCGTGGACCTGAAGCAGGACCCACATGTGCACCTGCACTTCGCCAACCCCAAGGCACAGGAATACCTCAGTATCTACGGTCGGGGCGAAGTGGTCAACGATCCGGCGCGCGTGAAGGAATTGTGGAACCCCATCGCTCGCGCCTGGGTGCCCGATGGGGTGGACAACCCAGACCTGCGCCTGCTGAAAGTGGTGCCCGAGGACGGCTACTACTGGGATACGAAGGACGGTACGCTCATCGCCGCCGTGAAGATCATGGTGGCCGCATTGGGCGTGGGTACCAAGGATGGCGGCATCGAAGGGAAGATCCGTGTGTAGTGCGCCGTGGTGCGAAGCGCCGCACAGCAACAGCGCGTTGATGTAGGGCTGGAATGGCGATCGTTGATGCGCGTGCATTGCCGTTCTGCTGATACATTCGGCGCTCGCTGAGCGCGCGATGCACACCCTACTTCCCTTCCTCCTTGCCATGGTGGCGGCCATCGTGCTGCTGCAGATGCTGGCCAACAAGCTGCGGGTGGCCTATCCCATCCTGTTGGTGCTTGCGGGCCTGCTGGTGTGTTTCCTCCCCGGTCTGCCGCGCGTGCATGTGGACCCGGAGCTCATCTTCTTTTTGTTCCTGCCGCCGCTGCTCTTCGAAGCGGCCTGGTCCATCTCGTGGAAGGAACTGCGGCGCTGGTACCGCATCATCGGCAGCTTCGCGTTCCTCGTGGTGTTCTTCACCGCGTTGTCCGTTGCGTTGGTCACCAGTCAACTCGTACCGGGCTTCACGCTGGCGCTCGGGTTCCTGTTGGGCGGCATCGTTTCGCCACCCGATGCGGTGAGCACCGGCGCCCTCACACGCTTCGTACACATACCGAAGTCGACACGCGCCATCCTGGAAGGGGAGAGCCTGTTGAACGATGCATCGTCGCTCATCATTTTCCGGTTCGCGCTGGTGGCGGTGGGCACGGGTCAGTTCATCTGGCAGGACGCCGCCGTGGACCTGCTCTGGATGGTCACCGGTGGTGCGGGCATCGGGCTGCTGGTCGGTTAGCTCTTCGTGCAGGCGCACAAGCGATTACCGACCGATGCCCCGTCGGACATCGCGCTCACCTTGATCGAGCCGTACTTCATGTATTGGATAGCGGAACAGGTCCATGCTTCCGGTGTGCTTTCCGTGGTGTGCGGTGGCCTGTTCATGGCCAACCGGAGGTTGCTCTTCCTCAACAGCACCAGCCGGGTGCGGGGCTCCAGTGTATGGGAGAGCTTCGTGTTCATCCTCAACGGGCTCGTGTTCCTGCTCATCGGTCTGGAACTGCCCGAGATCGCGGACGGTCTGTGGGCGCAGGGCATCCCCATGCGCACGGCGGTGGGGTACGGTGTGCTGGTCACGGTGGTGCTGGTCCTGGCGCGCATCGTCAGTTCGTACGCGGCCATGATCACCACGCTCATCTTCCGGCCCAGCGTGGCGCCACGCGGTCGCACGCCGCAACAACGCTGGCTGTTGCCGCTGCTGCTGGGGTGGACGGGCATGCGCGGCGTGGTCTCGCTCGCGGCCGCGCTGGCCATTCCGGTATCGCTGGCCGATGGCACGGCCTTCCCGCAGCGCAGCCTCATCCTCTTCATCACCTTCGTGGTGATCCTGCTCACCTTGGTGGTGCAGGGCCTCACGCTGCCGTACATCATCCGGCGCAGTGGCCTGTTCGATATCGTTTCCGCGGAAGAGGCGGAAGGCTCGCTGCTCCTGCGGGTGCGCCAGGGGTTGCACGCGCATGGGCTCGGCTTCCTGCGCGAGCGCGTGGACGGTGAACGCGCGGAACATGCCGGCTTGCGGCAGATGATCGTTCACTGGGAGAGCAAGGCGCACACCGGTTCGTTCGATCCCAAGAACGAGCACACGCTTGCCGTCGTGCTGGAAATGCTGGAGAGCCAGCGTCAACACCTGGTGGAGATGAACCGCGACCCGCAGATGAACGAGGAGATCATCCGCCAGGAGCTCTACCTCATCGACCTGGAGGAGGAGCGGCTGCGCATGAAGCTCTAGCCACGCGGACGTACGTGGCGCTGTGGACGCGGTATTCAGTTCATGGTATAGAGCAGTTCCACCACGGCCACGGCACCGAACACCGCCACGCCACTGGCGGCCACGAGCACCAAGGGCGTCGCGCGTGCAAGGCCATGTTGGGCACGCAGCCTGCGCATCGTGTGCATGTAGTTGAGTATGCCACCGAGCAGCAGCAGCGTACCCCATACCACCAGGGCCAGCGTCATCCACTGGAGCGTGCCTGCATCCTTCGCCTCGGAGGCGATGTACTGGAACAGCTTGAAGGTGCCGAAGCCGAAGCTCATCATCGCGAGCGTGGTGCGTATCCACGCCATCAGTGTCCGTTCCGAGGCTTCGCGGGTGCGCTCCACGGCCAGTGCGGTGCGCTCCTCTTCCAAGCTCATTCCACGGCTATCCTTTTCGTTCATGCGTGGTGCGTTGCAACAATGATGCGAGCGCAGCGGAACGGGCGCACGGGACGGGTGTCGGGGAAACGCTACACACCGGCGTGGAAGCAGCGTCACGATCCATGCCGCACCACTGCCGGATGGAAACTCCGATGCACCGCGGTGCGTTGGCTCTTATGCGCTACGGCTTCGGCGACCGCAGCGCCCGATAGGCCCGTGCATCGGCGAGCACCCATTCGCGCCAGGAGCGTTCCGGGTAAGTCTGAAGGAACCGCTGTTCCCGCTGCCGGGTGAGGTATGCGAAGCGAACGGGGTGCATGTACAGGGCGCGGTGTTCGCTGGACGAAAGACCGGTCACCCGTTGGTCGTGCGCGTCCAAGCGCTCCAGTTCCGGAGCGGATACCAGCAGCGCAGGGAGCGCCTTGTCCTCCAACGTGGCGAGGAAATCGAGTTCCACGAAAGCGCGTTCACGCTGGGCCATGTTGTAACGTGCGATGAGCACATCCCAATCCACCAGCGTCATCACCACGGCGATCGTGTACACCGAGACCATGTTCCAACGGATGAGGAAATGGTGCGAACGCCGGTGATACACCTTCAGTACGATCAGCACCAGGCCCACCAACGTGGCGAGCAGGAAGAAGGCCACGCCGATGCGTTTGTAGGCCAAGGCGTAGTGGTGGATGTACCAGTAGTTGCGCAGGGCCACCGAGACCACGAGCACCACATTCTGGAGCAGCCAGAGGTAGCTGAGGTATTTCATCGTGCGGTTCCCGCTGTGGAAATTGAGGTCGCCACGGAAGAAGTAGAGCACGATGAGCGCGCCCAGCACGATGGAGAGAATGAGCAGCCAGGTGCCTTGGTGAACGAAGGCCTTGAGGTACTGGCCCGTGAAGGAGAAGTGGAACCAGACGTGCCAGATGTCCAGCGCGTTCAACAGGAGCAACAGGGCGTTGAGGCAGGCCAACAGGAGCAAGCCCGTCATGGCTTCGCTGCGCAGCACGCGCTGGTGGGCTTCCTGCTGGTCCACGGTGCGTGGAAGGAGCGCATCCGTGCGGCTCGTGGCCCAACGCATGAACCGTTGGTGGCGCGTGAGCAGGAACAGGAAGGCGGAGAGCGCCAGGCCGGCCGCGAAGAGCAGTGGCAGGCTGGCATCCATCACTTCCAGCCACGCATAGGAACGTACCGCCAACTCCGCGAAGTACGGATTGGACGCGCTGTACAGGATCACGAACAGCAACACGATCAGCGGCACCAGGGTGACGGAGAGCACCCCGCGTGGGGTGAGGCGAAAGCCGTTGCCGCTCGCTCGCGCCACGGGTAGCGTGCGTAACAGTGCGCGCTGTGCGGCGAAGAGGTGTGCCATGGCCAATGCCGCTGCATGGTGAAGCGCCTCCAGTTCGGGTGCCAGCAACACACCCACCGTGAAGACCACCGAGACCACGTTGACCACCAAGGCCAGCACGGAGCCGTACAGCACCACCATCACGGCGGTGAGGAGCGTGGCGGCCACCGGCAACAGCACGTGCCGTTGCGCAGGCACACGTCCCAGCGCGAAGAGCGCCACCAGCACCACCGCTTCGAAGAGCAGCAGGTTGAGGCCGATGCCCGTGCCGTGGAAGAGTGCGGTGAAAAGCGTGGCGAAAGCGAGACAGGTCAGGAAGCTGCGGTGGGTATGCGACATGGTCCGATGTTCAGGGCGTGAACGCAGCGTGCGACCGATCAGTATCCGCAGCCGTTCTTCCGCAGGCGCTGACGGTGGTCAGGTCCTGGCCGCGAGCGGGCGTTGCATTGCTGGCTCAACACCCACCACTACGCACAAGCTGCCGAGGTGTGCCAGCATCGTTCCCTTGAACACGTTGTTGGCCACCCGCCGCATGGAGGTGCATGCGAAGAAGGCCTGGATGGTGCGTGGTCAGTTGGAGTGAGCCTGCTGCGCGCCCATGGCGGATCACCGCTTCAGCCCGGCCACGATGCGCTTCTTGATCAGGCGCGTGTAGCCATCCTTCGTGGGGTACTTGCGGTGCGGCGTAAGGTTGTTGAAGACCAGCGCGGTGATGAGGAGTATGAGGCATCCGCTCAGCACCGGCGACAGCACGAAGGCGTAGCCGAGGTCCTTCACCTTCTCCGATCCGATGACGGCGATGAGGGCCGTGGCCCCGCCGGGTGGATGCAGCGTGCGCGTGACCTGCATGGCCACGATGGAGAGCGACACCGCCAGCGGCGCGGCCAGCCAGATGATGTCGGGCACGAGCTTCGCCATCGTTACACCCAGCAACGCGGAGAGCACATGGCCGCCCACCAGGTTGCGCGGTTGGGCGAGCGGGCTTTGGATGACACCGTACACCAGCACGCTGGACGCACCGAAGGAACCGATAAGGAAGAGGTTGTCGTTGGCGCTGAGCAGGTGGCTTTGTACGAAGGCGATGACACCGATGCCGATGAACGACCCGATGAAGGCCCACAGGTGTTCGCGCGCATCCACGAGCGTCTCGCGGTAGATCACGTACCGCGAGATGCGCACGCCGCGGACGATGTGTCGTTTCACCATGCTGCAAAGGTGCGGCGCCCGGTGCCCGGATGCTACCGAACGTTCATGCGCTGCTAACATGCAGGGCACGATCGCGCGGGACTTTTGCGGCCGTGATGCCACAGCTCCACCTCCTGCGTAGTTCCGTGCTCCTGGTCCTGTTGCTGCCCGTGCTGGGCATGGCACAGACGGTGATCTCCTTCCAAGGGTTCGAGTCACCGACCACGTGCAACAACTGGGGGTATACCGGTGGCGACATCACCACCGAGACGCGGCGCACGGGAACGAACGCGTTGCGCATCGGCAGGCAGGGCGGCTCCAATACCGTCACCTTCAACACCGTGAACGTGGCGGGGCTCGCGGGTCTGCAGCTCACGGTGTACCATTCGGTGCGCTCGGGCTCAGGCCCCGGCATGGATGTGCGCGAAGGTGCGGTGATGCAGGTGGCGGTGAACGGCGTATGGACCACCATCGGCCAGGTGGGCGGGCTCAGCGATCATGCCTACGCGTGGAGCAACACCAGCGCAGGAGCCGGTTCCACCACGTGCTCGCCGGCCACGCTGTACCAGTGCCCGAACCCGCTCGTGTTCAATGTGCCGGCGGGCACCAACACCGTGGCTTTCCGGGCGTTCTCGGTGAACGGCGGCAGCAACTGCACCACCTACAACACCTTGATGGGCGGCAACGTGGGCAGCAACTACGACCGCACGGACGAAGGGTTGCAGCTGGATGATGTTTCGCTCTCCACCACCACCACACCACTGCCGTTCATCTGGTCCGGCGCGGTGGATACCGACTGGCACAAGTGCGGCAACTGGCGCTACGGTGTGGTGCCTGGTCTGACGAGCGCCGTAACGATCGATCAGACCGCCGTGAACCATTGCGAGGTGTACACGGCCAACGCCCAATGCGCTTCGCTGAGCCTGGCGAGCAACACCGCCGCCGCGTGGAACCTCACCGTGCGTGCGGCGCGGCAACTGGCCGTCACCAACGGTGTCACCGTTCAGCGCAGCGGTGCGGGCGGTGCCATCGGCATCACCTTGGGCAGCACGGGACCGGTCACCACCGGCACGTTCTCCTGCAACGACCTGGCGCTCACCGGCAGCGCCGCGGGCAACACCACGGCCTACTTCCGCAACGAAGCGGGCACCAACACCCTGCTCGTGCGCGGCGACCTCACCATCAACGGCGGTGGGCACCTGGACCTCTCGGCGGGTGCGACGGGCGGCATCCTCCAGTTGCAAGGCAACTACACCAACAACGATGGCGAACCTGCCTTCAGCGAACAGGGGTCATTGGTCTGGTTCAGCGGCACGGCCTCCCGTTCCATCAACACCAGCGGCTTCGAAGAGCGTTTCGGTTCCATCCGCCTGGCGAAGACCGCCGGTGACCTGCTGTTGAACGATCCGGTGAGCGTGCGCGCCGCAGTGGTGTTCGCCTATGCCGCACCGGGCGGACGCCTCCTCTCCAGTACCGCTGCACTGCTCTCGTTGGAGAGCACCGCCACCACCACCGGTGCTGCGGACGGCAGCCATGTGGACGGCCCCATGCAGCGCTTCGGCAACACCGCCTTCATCTACCCCGTTGGCGAGGCGGGACTGTACCGCCCCGTGCAGCTCACGGACATCTCCGGCGTGGCCACCGACGCCTTCACCGTGCGGTACCGTCGCCAGAGCGCCAACACCGCGTACGGGCCCAACACCGATGCGTTCCTGGACCATGTGAGCGACTGCGAACACTGGACGGTGGTGGCCAGCAACGGTGTGCCCAACGCGCGGGTGATACCCAGCTGGCACGCCATACACAGTTGTGGTGTCACCGTTCCGGCGGACCTGCGCGTGGCCTGGTGGGACGCGTCGGCCATGGTGCCGCTCTGGCGCGATCGCGGCAACGATGGAGTGACCACCACACCGTGGGGCGGCTGGGTGCCCAGCGGCGAAGTACAGAACCAACTGGGTGCGTTCACCCTCGGTTCCACCACGAGCGAGAACCCGCTGCCCATCGAGCTGCTGTTCTTCGATGCCGGTGCGCAGGGTGCCGTGGTGCAGTGCGATTGGCGCACGGCCACCGAACGCGACAACGACCACTTCACCGTGGAGCGCAGTACCGATGGCATCCATTTCACCACCGTGGGCACCGTGGATGCCGTGGGCGATACGTGGCAGACCACCCGCTACGCGTTCACCGATGTGGCGCCGCTGCCCGGTGTGTCCTACTACCGTCTTCGCCAGATCGATGTGGACGGTAGCAGCACCGTGTCCAACACCGTGGCCGTACACCGCCCCGCGGAAATGGAGACACGCGCATGGAGCACCGGTGATGCACTGCAGGTGCGCACACCGTTACCCGTCGGTTCCACCTACCGCGTGTTCGACCCCGCTGGTCGCCTGCTGGTGCACGGCGCGGTGAGCGGTGCGGTCTTCACCATCCCGTTGGCCGCCACCACCGGCGTGCACCTGCTGCAACTCTCCGACGGTGCGCGCACGGAGCAGCTCCGCGTGCTGCACTGAGCTTTCCTCCTCCCGTTCCAACGCCGTTCACCGATCGCGCACGCGATCGGTGAACGGCGTTAACGCTGCATGTCCACAGCATGCGTGGATGTACCCTGAACGCACCATGGAATTGACCCAATCGTAGATCCCGCAGCGCTCCCAGTTAACGTGGCCACGGGAACCTTGCGGCTCTCAACACGAAGCCTCTTTCCCACACCGAACGAACCATGAGAACCTCCATCCACGGCATCGCGCTCCGATGTCTTCTCGCCACAGCGCTCCTGCTGCCCACCGCGGTAACGCGTGCGCAGGCGTTGCTCACGGGATCCAGCTACACGCAGAACTTCAATGCCATGGGCAGCAGTGGCACGGCGGCATTGCCCGCGGGCTTCCGCATCGGCACGGAATGGGGTGCGGGCACCACCGCCACCACACAGGCTGCGGGCACTTCGGGCACGGGTGTGCTCACCGGCAGCAACAGTGGCGGTGCGTACAACTTCGCCAACGGTGTCACCGCCTCCAGCACCGAGCGCGCCGTCGGCTTCCTCAACAGCGGCTCGTACACCACGCCGCGCTCCATCATCCTGCGCATCGACAACAACACCGGTGCCACCGTCACCGCGCTCACCGTGGCGTTCGACTATGAGAAGTACCGCTCGGGCTCACGCGCCTGGACCTGGAACTTCTTCCATGGCGGCACCAGCACCGCCAGCACGGCGGCCACCGCTGGTGACGAGAGCTATGCCGCGGACGCGAACAACACCGTCATCTTCAACCCGCCCACGGCGGTGAGCAAGAGCGTATCGCTCACGGGCCTCGCCATACCGAACGGCGGCAGTTACTACCTGCGCTGGGCGTTGACGGGCAACGGCGGAAGCAGCAACGGACAGGCGCTCGGCATCGACAACGTGAGCATCACCGTGCCACCGCCGACACTGCCCGCACCGGTGGCCACCTTCGCGCAGCACACGGCGGGCATCGCCGTTCCACCGCTCGTTGCCGGCAGCACGGGACAGGTGCAGTTGGGCTTCACGGCCACCACCAACGCTTCCGCTTCCACCAGCCCGGCCACGCAAGCGCTCACCGGCCTGGTGGTGCAGACCAGCAGCAACACCAACGGCACCTTGTCCACGGTGCGGTTGGTCGCCTCGGTGGATGCCGATCCCACCACCACCGGCGACAACACCGTGCTGGGCACCTTCACCCAGAACGCGGGCAACCTGCAGCTCACCGGTCTCTCGCGCGCGCTCAGCGCCACGGCGCAGTACTTCTTCCTCCTCGCCGATGTATCATCCGGCGTTACACCGGCCACGCCCGCGCTCAGCCTCACACAGACGCAGGCGGGTACCACGCTCAGTGGCGGCAACAAGAACACGTTCTCCTTCACGGGCGGTCCGTTCGCGTTCACGGGTTCCGGCGCGCCGATGCTCGCGGCCACCGACATGGACGCCTTCGGCGCGGTGTGCGTGAACGCGGTGCTGCCGCCGGTAGGCACCTTCGTGCTCACCGGTACCGACCTCACCGCCGGTGATGTGGTGGTGGGCCCGCTCAACGGTTTCGCCTTCTACGATGCCAACACGTTCGACTACGTTCCCACGCTCACGTTGGTGCACAACGGCAGCCTCGCGTACGAGGTGTCGGTCCGTTTCCTGCCCACGGCGCAGGTGAGCTACGCGGGCAGCATCCCCGTAGCGGGTGGTGGTGCCAGCACGTCCGTGGCGGTCAGCGGTACGGGCATAGATACACCGCCCGTTGCGGTCACGGGCACGGCCACGAACATCGGCCAGCACACCGTGCAACTGGGCGGTACACTGGCCAGCGCCGGTTGCACGGACCCCACCGGCGTGGGCATCGTCCTCAGCACCACCAACGGGTTCGTGCCCGCCACCGGCACCACCGTACCGGCGGCGGCCGTGGGCGACCAGTGGAGCGTTGACGTGAGCGCGCTGGACCCCTGCACCACCTACTACTTCCGTGCGTTCGCCACCAACAGCGGCGGCACGCATTACGGCGCACAAGGTTCCTTCGCCACCCTGGCACCACCGGCCCCGGCGGTACAGGTGGCCAGCGCCATCTTCAGCACCGGCTTCACCGCCCACTGGGATGCGGTGGTGGACGCCACGGGCTACCGGGTGGACGTGAGCGCACAGCCCACCTTCGCGGTGGAAGAAGTGGCGGCGGACCTCTTCATCAGCGAATACGCCGAAGGCACGGGCAGCAACAAGTACATCGAGCTCTACAACGGCACGGGCGCTGCGGTGAACCTCGCGAGCTACAGCCTGCGGCTCTACTCCAACGGCTCCAGCACGGTCTCGCAACAGCTTGTACTCAGCGGCACGCTGGCCTCCGGTGCCACCCTCGTGTACAAGAACGGCAGCGCGGTGTGGAGTGGCACGGCCATCACCAACAACACCGTCATCAACTTCAACGGCGATGATGCGGTGGCCCTCGCGAAGTCGGGTGTCAACATCGATGTGGTGGGCACCATCGGCCAGGCTACCGTGTTCGGTCAGGACGTCACGCTCGTGCGCAAGGCCACCATCGCACAAGGCAGCACCACGTTCAGCACCGCGCAGTGGGACACGTATCCGGTGAACACCGAGAGCACGCTGGGCGGCCACGTGAGCAACGTGCCCAACGCCACCCCCTCCTTCGTGCCGGGCTTCGCCGACGTGCTGGTGAACACCAACACGTTGCCCGTGACCGGTCTGGTACTGGGGCAGACGTACTACTACCGCGTGCGTGCGCTGCTGGGCGCTTGCACCAGCATGAACTCCGCCACGCAGGCGGTGACCACCGTGTGCGACAGCATCCACATCGCGGACGTGGTGAGCACCAGCCCCGTGTGCTCCACGGACACGCTGGCGTTGCAGGTCACCATCGCTTCGGGCGAAGGCATCTACACCTATGCCTGGCAGGGTGGTGGCACCTTCCTGCCGGGTGCCAACACTGCCGCAGTGAACGTTGCCGGACCGCAGGACGGAACGTACACCGTGGTGGTGAGCAACGGTTGCAGCAGCGAGCAGGGCAGCACCGCCGTGAGCCTGGCGCCGGACAGCGACGCGGACGGCCTGTGCGATGAACTGGACGGCTGCCCGAACGATGCGGACAAGACCGAGCCCGGCGCATGCGGTTGTGGCGTGGCCGATGTGGACGGTGACAACGACGGTGTGGCGGACTGCATCGACAACTGCGCCGCCGTGGCCAATGCAGGGCAGGAAGATGCCGATGCGGATGGCGCTGGCGACGGATGCGACGTGTGCCCGAACGATGCCGACAACGATGTGGACGAGGACGGCTTCTGCGCCGATGTGGACCCGTGCCCCGCGCTCTTCGGTGTACCGGGTGATGCATGCGATGCCAGCGTGGCACCGGGTTTCCAGCCGGGCACCATCAGCGCCGGTTGCCAGTGCGTGCCGGTGACATGCACGGAGAACGTGACCGTGGAACTGCGCACGGGGGTGAACAGCGAAGAGGTATCGTGGCGCATCGTCTCGGCCAATGGCGAGGCGGTGGCCTGCCAGGGCGGTGGTTTCCCCAGCGGCATCACCACGCCCATCACGGAGAACTGCTGCCTGCCGGCCGGTTGCTACCGCCTGGTGGTGAACGACAGTGGGGGAGATGGCTTCGTGAACGGTGGATACCAGCTGCGCGAGAGCGGGGCCAACGGCCGCCGCATCATCGACAACACCGGCAACTTCGCGAGCGGAGCGGAGAGCGCGTTGGCGGTGAACTACGACAACGGCACCTTCTGCGTCCCCATCGGCACGGACCGGCCCATCTTCTCCAGTTGCGACAAGCTGGATTGGGTGAACGACCAGTTCATCGTGGCCACGGAGAACACCGCGGTGAGCGCGCAGTACGGCACCAGCAACACCACCAGCGGCTACGAGTTCTGGTTCTTCGACCCCAACGGCAGCTACAGCTTCCGCCGCTTCCGCAGCCATGCCACCACGGACGGTTCCGGAGCGGGCGCGCTGCGTGCCAACCACTTCCGCATCAACGCATGGACCAATACCAGCGCCACGCCGCACCTGCCGGCCAACGTGCTGCTCAACGTGCGCATCCGCGGCCGCGTGAACGGTGGCAACCTGCCCTTCGGTGCGGCCTGCCTCTTCAAGCTGGACGCCGTGCGCGCCGCATGCCCGCTGGTGAAGTTGCAGGACAACCCGTTGAACACCGCGGACCACAGCTGCGGCGTAAGTCGGGTGTTCGGCGGTGCCAACAGCAGTGCGAACAAGGTGGTGGCCAACCCGCCGCAGTTCGTGGGCGTGGTGCCTGCGGTGGCCAGCGCCAGCGTGCGTTACCAGTTCCGCTTCCGCCTGCCGGGCGAACATCCGGCGGCGGGCAGCTGCATCGTGCGCCCCGCGCAGACCAGCCCCACGCTCTACCTCAACTGGACCAGCGGAGACAAGCTGAAGTGCAACACGCAGTACCAAGTGGATGTACGCGTGAGCAAGGATGGCGGCGCCACCTGGTGCGTGGCCCAGGGCGAAGCCACCTGTGGCGCAGCGCCCACCGCCTGGGGCAAGGTGTGCAGCGTGAACATCACCAGCAGCACCTACTGCCCCAACACCGCACAGGGCGCGGCGGACCAACTGGCCCACGGCGTGCCCACCGCCACCGCCACGCGCGGCCTGGTGCTGTGGCCCAACCCCAACACGGGCGATGCGCTGTACATCAGCAGCGGTGCGCTGGAGCAGCAGGACGGCAACGCCACGGTGACCGTGCACGACCTGCAGGGCCAGGTGGTGCTGACCCACCTGCTGCCCGTGCACCAGGGAATGGTGCAGGGCCGCGTACCGTTGGAAGCTTTGGCCACGGGCCTCTACCTGGTCAGCGTACACAGCGGCGCACAGCGCTTCACCGAACGGGTCACCATCGCGCGGTGAAGGTGAGGGACCGTGTATGCGAAGCGGCGCCTGCGGGCGCCGCTTCTGCGTTCCGCCTCCATCAGCGCCACGCCGCGCGCGGGCGCAGGGTGTCGGTCACGGCCTGCTGGTACTGCGCATGCCACCGAAGGGGCTGTAGTGTTGGGGTGGTTTCCACCAGCGCCGACCGATGCCCAGCTCACACACCACATCGTCGCGGCCGGCGTTGACCAGGCACCGGAACAGGTCGGTCAGCTTATCGCGGTAGCGCGCGCGTTGGTCCTTCGTCAAGCGCACATCGCCCAGCAGCAGGTCCACGTCCATCAGGCTGTTGAGGCAGGCGTGCAGCTGCCGCTCGTAATCGCCCTCGTTGTCGCGCCCCCGCAGCTTGCGTGCCACGGCGCGCGCCTCATCCATCTGGGAGCGCAGCCACGACCCGTATACGTCCACCGAGGCGCGCAAGTACCGCACGTGGTGGTCCGTGATGCCCGCCTCCGCTGCGGCCTCGGGCCGTTGCGCCAGCACCTCCAGCACCGCCCTCACGTGGCGTACCAAGCCCTCGCTATCGTCCGGGAGCACGGACCGCGACGGTATGTCGTGCGCGATGGCAGCCACCTCACCCTTGTTCAGCGCGTAGCGGTCCGCAAGGGCGTAGATGGTCATCAACCGTTCCAGCATCCGGGTCACCTGTTTCATCCGCACCTCCTCACCGGGCTCCACGAAGGGGGGCTGCACCTGCCGCGCCACGTCCAGTGCCTCCACCTCCTGCAGGAAGATGCGGTACACCTCACCGCGTTCCGGTGCTTCCGACCACTGCGGCTCCGCCCGCGCGAAGATGTCCGCGAACGAGACGAACGTGTTCTGGAGCACCTCACGCGTCTCCAGGAAACGAGAACCCTGCGGCTTGATGTGTTCCATGTGGATGACCGAAGGTAGATTAAGCTTACGTGAGCGCCCTAGACCGCGTTCAATTCGTCGAATGCCAAATACCTTTTCGTGAACTGCGTTGCGAATGCCGCTGCGCCGTTGTCCGCAATAGCCTGAACAAGGTCCTCCATATGCACCGGTTTGAAAGTTGTTCTATCGGTGAGCAAGTTGCTATAACGTGCTACCGCTTGGGTACACTCCGTGTTGAGCCTGGGATAGAGGAACATGAAAGTGCACTCATCGTACTTATCCTTCATCACTTGCACCATGGACAGGCAGAGCAAGTGGTCGCGCCAGATTTGCTCGATCGACTTGGGCATGCTCTTCAACTCCTCCAAACCAGCAGGCGTGAAGGCACCGCTGGTGACCGCCACTTCAGCGTAGCGCTGCTTGTAGGTCGCTGGCGCGTCCTTTAGGTGCTCGGCGTATTTGACCTCGATCCCAACGAAACCATGCTTCTTACCAACAGTGTATTCCACGAAAACATCCATGGCGGAATGGTCGCCTGTAAAGCGCACATCACCGCGGCCCGGGGAATGCTCGAATTCAATGGACGTTACACGGTCGATAGGCTTGCCAAGGACCTGTTGGAACACTTTCGTCGCACGATCGAGATCCAGACTCAATTCAGCGAATAAGTTGAAGGCCAGGGGTTGGCTGCTCAGGAGATTGCCCAGCAGACGATCCACTTTGATCATCTTGCTTTGTTTGCCCTCTGCCTTGGCATTCAAATCCAACACCTTACGAACCACTTCGTTAACACGGTCATTGAGGAAAACGGCATTTGCTGAAGGGCCATGCGCTGTATCGATGAAGTTCCAGAGGGGTGGCAGCATGACCTGTTGCCCGTTCACAATATGCGAGCGCTCTGCGAACTGCAGTTTGTGCTCGCATGCCCACTTGCATTGCAGCAGACGTGCGGTAGCGGCAAAGTCAGTGTCCGACTGGTAATTGGCCTTGTAGCGTTCCAGTAGTTCGGGCGATGGGCGCTTCTTGCTCATGATGCACTTAATGAATGCGGATGCCGTATTGGTTGTTGTCTGGCGGGAAGATCAGGATGGGTTTGCCGGTGGTCAAAGACAGAGTGAGTAGAACAAGCTCATGAGCATGAAGCTCTCAAACTTCTGTGAATCCATTCTTATTTGTGGGCGGATTCAATCCCCTTAAGTCATATCCTTCTTGCGGAAAGTCATTAGCCTCAATTATTACTACAGCCGAAATAGTGTCCTGGTACTCTGACAGATAGGTATTGAAAGGCTTGTGTCCCACATACGTGGATATCAAATCACGTAGATATGCAATAGCGTAGGGTTTGTTGTTGGATGCGTATGGCATGAATGGCTGCCAATCCACAAAGAACCGCACCACCTCTTGGCCCTTGGGACCATGCACCAATATCTGACGGTATCCTCGTAGCGAAGGATAGTCTTTTCTGAATGCCTCAAGACTTGGGTAGGTCGGGACCGATAGATCTTGTAATAATGAGACTAAAGCATCCTTCTTCTGGCGGTCTTCTATAAGCACGCTATGGCCCCGCTTGTTATACACCTGAAGTGTACGTTCCGAATCTTCTACGAGTACAAATTCTGTTTCAGGAGTGTTCATGGCTCAAGTCGGTGATTGGTGGCTGTGAAATGAAATTTAGCTCCCGGCAACGGAATGATGGAGGAGACGATTTGCTTGCTCCCGAGTTTGGACGCATTCCTCATTAGTGTCATGTCAGGCTCACTAGCATGTTCGTATCCATTCGGATGTGTGTGCGTGATAAACATATGAGCATGATCCACCTTGACCCATACTTTGTCATATGTACCTTCATACAAGAGGTAGTCCCCTCCGTGATCATTGGATGTTCTCTTGAGTTGTCCTTTAATCACCCTATTCCCTGTCCTATAGACCAGGCCAAATTCTTTCTGGTAGATGCGCGATAGCGTCCGTATCTTCTCATCACACATTCTCTCTCGACCAATGGATAACCCAACAGCCCATTTAAACTTCACCTTATTAGTGATTATGGCTGCTAGCAAGGATTGATGACGACACATTTGTTCTAAGCAGAATTACTCACTTCACGCCACCATCCCCTTCACGAACACGTCCACGTACTCTTTCATCCGCGTCACGATCCGTTCGCCTATCTCCCGTGCCTTCAGCACGCTCGGCCGTGCTTCCAGGCACCGGAACACATCATCCTTCAATGGCTCTTGACCGGTGAAGACATACGCCTCGATGAGGTTCGTGAACTGTTTCTGGTCAAGGTGCTCCTCTTCGCAGATGCGTTGCAAGGCCAACACGCGCTGGTCCTCCCAATACTTGCTGAACTCGTCCTGCACGGTGTCCGCGTCGGTGATCTTGGGCAGGTGCTCGGCGATGAACTTCTCGATCAGCTCGCGCTTGCTTCGTAGCTCCACGTCGCTGCTGAGCAGGGACATGATCTGCTTGCGCATCGCTTCGCCTTTGGCGGAATGCTCATCGGCTTTCAATCGCGCGAGCAGCTTCAGGATGTAGGCCACGTTGATCTCGTCGCGGTGTACCAGCACCAGCTCGAAATCGATGTCCTCCAGAATGCTGTGCTTCTCCTTGGCCTGCTGGCGTTGCACGCTTTGGCGCAGGTCCAAATACTTGCTCGTGTAATCGCGGAAGAGCTCTTCGGTGATCGGCAGGTCGCGCCAGTCGAACTCGGCGTAGGTCTTCAGCACGTTCAGCAGGCGGATGAGTTCGCGGAAGGCAGAGACGAAGGCCAGTTGCTGTTCCTCATCCACCAGCGCATCCACGGAGCGAACGGTGGGCGCCACCTCCAGCAGCTTCTTGTAGGCCGCGATGAACTGCGCCACCAGCTTCTGGTAGGGCAGCAGGAAGATCACCTCCTTCGCGTCCTTGTTGCTGAAGAGGGCGAGCGCATCGTCCGTGGCCTTCTTCAGGTTGCGATAGGCCACGATATTGCCCTGGCTCTTCTTCTCGTTCAGGATGCGGTTGGTGCGGCTGTAGGCCTGGATGAGGCCGTGGTAGCGCAGGCGCTTGTCCACGTACAGGGTGTTCACCTTCTTGGCGTCGAAGCCGGTGAGCATCATGTTCACCACCAGCACCAGGTCGATGCGATCGTGCGCGGGGTCTTCCCGCTTCTCCCGGTCGCGAAGCTTCTTGGTGATGCTCTGGAAGTAGCTCTCCATCCCCTTCTGGTCCTTGCTGCTGAAGGCGGTGCCGAACTGCGCGTTGTAGTCGCCGATGATGCGGTCCAGGGCTTCGCGGCTGTGACCAGCACCGTAGGTAGCTGGTGGTTCGCTCGCGAGGTTGGTGTCGTCGGGCAACGCACCCACGGCTTCATCATCCTCCTCGTTGGTACCATAGCTGTAGATGGCGGCGATGCGCAGGTCGTGCGCACCGGCTTCCTTCCGCTGGCGGAAGAGCTCGTAGTACTTCAGCAATGTGGGAATGCTGCTGATGGCGAAGAGCGCGCTGTATTCGCGGTTGTGCGTCTTGCGGTCGTGGATGCTGAGGATGTTGTCCACCACCTTGCCCAAGCGCTTCTCGTCATCGAAGACCTCGGCGCGGTCGATGTCCTCCACCTCGATGTCCAGTTCCACACCGTCCTTCTTGGTGTAGCGGCCCACGTATTCCACGCTGAAGCGCAGCACGTTCTCGTCGCGGATGGCATCGGTGATCACGTACTTGTGCAGGCACTCACCGAACAACTGCTTCGTGGTGCGCTTGCCCAGCTCGTTCTTGCTCGCGTTCTCGGCGAAGATGGGTGTGCCCGTGAAGCCGAAGAGCTGCGCGTTGGTGAAGTAGCTGGTGATGTCGCCGTGCGTCTTGCCGAACTGGCTGCGGTGGCACTCATCGAAGATGAAGACCATGCGTGCGTCTTTCAGCGCCTCCACCTTCTTCTCGTGCCGCACCTTGCTGATGGCGATATGCAGCTTCTGGATGGTGGTGACGATCAACGGCGTGTTGGGGTCGCTCAACTGGTTCACAAGGCCGCGTGTGTCCTCTGTGCCACTCACGCTGTCTTCCTTGTAGTCGTTGAAATCCTCCATGGTCTTGTAGTCGAGGTCCTTGCGGTCCACGACGAAGACCACCTTGGCCACCTCGGGCAGGCCCATGATCACTTGGCTGGCCTTGAAGCTGGTCAAGGTCTTGCCGCTGCCGGTGGTGTGCCAGATGTAGCCGTAGTTGTTCACGCGCGCATCGCCGGTGGCGGGCGTATAGGCGCGCACCTTGTCCACGATGGCTTCCACGGCATACACCTGGTAAGGGCGCAGCACCATCAGCCGCTTATCGCGATCGTTCAGCACCACGTAGTGTCCCAGCATGCGGCCCAGGCGCGGAATGCTCAGCAGGTCGGCTGCGAAGTCCTTCAGTTCGCTCTTGCGGCGACTGTGCTCGTCCGTCCAGTAGAAGGTCTGCGCATAGGTGAGCGTGCCAATGGGATTGTTCACGTAGTACTTCGTGTTCACCCCGTTGCTGATGCAGAAGAGCTGTACGTATTGGAACAAGCTGTGGTCGGCCCAGAAGCTATGGCGCTTGTAGCGGATGATCTGGTTGAAGGCCTCCTTCATCTCCAGCCCGCGCCGTTTCAGTTCGATGTGTACCACGGGCAGGCCGTTGCACAGGATGGTGACATCGTACCTGTTCTTGTAGCTGCCCTCGGCCTCTACTTGGTGCGTGACCTGCCACTTGTTGGCCTCCGGGTCGCTGCTGTCGAAGAAGCGGATCCAGATGGTTGTGCCGTCCTCGCGGTCCAGTCGGCAACGTTCACGTAACTGCTTGCTTCGTTCGTAGAGCGTACCGGTCTGCAGGAAGTTGAGGATGCGCACCATGTCGCGCTCATCCAACGTAACGCGGTTGAAGCGCTCCAGCTGCATCTTGAGGTTCGCGATGATCTCCGGTGCCGAACCGATGCGCACGGGCTCATAGCGCAGGCCCTCAAGCTGGGCTACCAGCTCGGCTTCGAGGAGGGCTTCGGGTTGGGTGGACATTGCTCCGCAAGATGAGCAACGCCTACTTCTTCACGATGAAGAGTCGCGGATCCAAGCTGTACGGTTCCACCTTTACCACTTGCACCCTGGCCATTTCCGGGTGAAATGGGTTCAGCAGGTAGTTCCAAGCCTTCGGGTCCACCGCAGAAGGCACGCGCAGGATGAGGTACTTCCGTGCGTTGAGGAAATCGTCGCCCACGGCACGCACCGTGTTCAAGTAGCGCATCCAGTTCCAGCCGTTGGGCAGTTCGGTCGCTTTCATCCTAAGCACGGTCGCGTTATCGGGCACTTCTATCGTGGTCATGGACAGATCGCGGGGCAGCTTCTTCGCGTGCACGCGCACCTCCAGCACCGTGGTGGATGAGGACTCAGATGAGTAAACCATTGCATTACCGAAGCTGTTCCAACGACCGGGGAAATCACGCGCGCCCACTCCATCGAGCTTGTGCGCGTGCTTGGTCTTGCCCAGGCGGTACAGCAGCATTCAGTACACGCCGTGTTCGATGCGGCCGAGTTCCATCATTACCAAGCCGATGCCCCAGGTGCTGCGCAGCAGGTCCTTCGGCCGCTCATTGCCCAGCAGCGCATGCTTCTCCTTCAGCCAATCCTCAAGGTCATCCGCATCCTCGAACACCTCCATGCCACGCTTCAATACCTGCTCTACGGCGAGCAGGCGGTCCGTTTCCAAGGGGTCGAAAGCGGTCTTCTTCTCGATGCGCTTGGTCAAGGTGGCCGTTGACATGTGCAGCGAACCGGACCAGATGCCCATGTCAATGTCATAGTCCTTCGCTATCCCTTTGAACTTCGTTATGGTGAGATGGCTGCCCCTGAACGTCTTGGAGGCGAGCAGTTGCGAGATGCCATGGAGCGCCTTAGTGGAATACTTCCCCGACACCGCTGTCTTTCTCACGGTCTTACTCACTGTCGTCTTCTTGGCAACGGCTCTCTTCTTCAGTGTGGCTGTCTTGCCCATCGTGCTTCGTTGTTCCCCAAAGATATGATCACCTCACGCGATCACCTGCACGGGGTTGATGTTCGTATCCCACACCCGCACGATCTCGGCGATGCTATGAAGTTGGGACAGGCTCATGACTTTGCTCCCTGCGGCTTCATCACCCGCTTGAACTGCAAGCTGCGGCTGCCGAAGTTGATCAGCAGCCCGATCTCCATGCCGTAAGCCTCCAGGTAGTTGATGGCTTGCGCCAAGTGTACATCCTCCAACTGGATCACCGCCTTGATCTCCACCATCACCTTGTCTTCCACGAAGAAGTCCACCCGTCGGCTGCCGATGTCGTGGCCCTTGTAGCTGAGCGGCATTTCCATTTCCCGCACATGGTCGATGTTCTGCAGGTTCATCTCGATGGAGAAGGCCCGCTGGTACACCACCTCTTGGAAACCGTTGCCCAAGGCGCCATGCACCTCCATGGCCGCACCGATGATACGCCCGGTCAACTCGGAGTGCTTGTATTGCTCGTCGATCATGCCCACTGTCTTGAACTATGATTTCAGTGATTGTATGATGGACCATGATTTCGCTCCGTCGTCTCTTGTATTCATCATAGTGCTCATGTCCATCAGACGAATCATAGTTCAAGACCTCTACACGAACATCTGCTGCAACAACCCCTTCTTCCACTGCTGCGCCGCCGCCACCGCCTGCGCCACACCCGCCACCTTCGCATCCAAGGCCATCAGGAAGCCCGCGATACGGGACTGCTCTTCGAGGGAGGGGACTTCGATGGGTATCTCAGCCATTTCCTTCTTGCTCAACTCGAAGAAGGTTGACCCTTGAGCTTTCCGCATGAACAATTCGCGGTGATGAAGGATCCACTGATACACGAACTCCGACGAGTTGTGCTTGTTGACGATGATGGATTGAAAGCCCTGGTTGGTCGCACACTCTTCCATGGCGAAACTGACTTCGCCGATGGTTGCCCGACTTGTGAAGAGGATAGTGCCCACAGGTAGCAGAACCGCGTTCGACTTCTGTAGGCCGAGCTTGGTGATCGTCCGCTTGCTCTTGCTCACGTACTTACCCTTGATCTCAGTTGGAGTGAACCACTGAATGTCTCCGTTCCAATACTCTGGAACATCAGTGTCCGGTGTTCCACCGCCAGCGATCTCGCATACATCCCCCAACCTCTTCTCCTCCCACTCCGGATACTCCCCGCCATCCTTCCGCTTGAACCGCAACTGCTGGTTGAAGAGTTGTTGCACCACGCCCTTCTTGTACTGCTCCAGCAAGGCCTGCTTGCGCTTCAGCTGCTGGATCTTCCGGTCCACCGCACCCAGGAAGGCCGCGATCTTCTGCTGTTCGGGGAGGGTGGGGAGAGTTGCCTCGTACCCTAGAACATCTTTGGAGGAGAGATTGTCCTGTGCACCGCCCTGTGCTTGCTCCACCATGGCATTCAGGAACTCTTCGTTCCGCAGCACTTGGTAGAGAAAGTCTTTGTCGACCTGCGCTTTTGGGACAAGCTTGCCCACGCGCTGATTCAGCAAGCAATCATCAACCTCAACAAGGCAAACACGACCAACGTTGCCAGTCAGCGAAATGAGGATGTCGCCCTGCTGAAGAACTTGAAAGTCCCTGATGTTATCCGGCAACTCGGCGACGGTGCTCAATCTCTCGAAGGACATTCGACCATCTTGGACATTCGCGATAGTGATCACCCGATAGCGTCCGCCTTCCACGTAGGTCTCACTCTTGAAGATATACCCGCTCTTCAAGTCAAGCACATCCTCAAGAGGCCCCGCTGACCACGCGCCATTGAACTCGGCGAATCGCAGCTTCGGCACCGCCTTCACTTTCTCGCGCACTGCTTCAACCTCCATCACACAACGGGTGCTTCTATTCCCAACTCCTTGCAAAACTTCACCAAGTCTGCATCGGTCTCCCTCATTCCCTTCTCCAAAGCGACGAGCTCCTTCGCCACGGCCTTCAGGTCCACGGCCTCTTCGGCCTCGAAGGTGTCCACGTAGCGCGGTATGTTCAGGTTGTAGCCGTTGGTCTTCAGTTCGGCCAGCGTGGCCACATGGCTGTACTTCGGCTGAGCGTTGCGCTCGCGGTAGGTGCTCACGATGCGGTCCACATCCTCGGGCCGCAACTTGTTCTGCGTCTTCACCTTCTCGTAGTGCTGGCTGGCGTCGATGAAGAGCACATTATCCCCGGCCCCCGAGCCGGGGTCTCTCCCTCTGCCCTTCTTCAGCACCACGATGCTGGTGGGTATGCCGGTGCCGTAGAAGATCTGGGCGGGCAGGCCGATCACGGCATCCAGCACGTTGAGGTCGCGGATCAGGTATTCGCGGATGTGCGCTTCGGCCGCGCCACGGAAGAGCACGCCATGGGGCAGCACGCAGGCCAGCGTTCCACCTTCGTCCAAGTGGTGCAGCATGTGCAGCAGGAAGGCGAAGTCGGCCTTGGTCTTGGGCGCGAGTTTGCCGGGTGCGCTGAAGCGGTCGTCCGTGCTTTTGGTGGGCCCGGCGTTCCACTGCGCGCTGAAGGGCGGGTTGGCCACGATGGCCTCGAAGCGGTGCTCCAGGTGCTGCGGGCGCTCCAGCGTGTCCTCGTTGCGCACATCGAACTGCCGGTAGTGCACATCGTGCATGATCATGTTCATGCGGCACAGGTTGAAGGTGGTGGGGTTCATCTCCTGCCCGTAGATGGTGCCCACGTCCAGCACTTCCCGCTTCACGCGCAGCAGCAGGGAGCCGCTGCCGCAGGTGGGGTCGTACACGTTCTTAAGCCGCTTCTTGCCCGTGGTAACGATGCGCGCCAGCACGGTGCTCACCTCCTGCGGGGTGTAGAACTCACCGGCCTTCTTGCCCGCGCCGCTGGCGAACTGCGCAATGAGGTATTCGTAGGCATCGCCCAGCACATCGTGCGCGGGGTCGTTCAGCTCGAAGTCCACGGTGGCCAGCTTGCGCAGCACCTTCACCACCAGGTTGTTCTTGTCCTTCTCGCCCTTGCCGAGCTTGCTGCTGGTGAGGTCGAGGTCCTCGAAGAGGTTGGCGAAATCGTCCTCGCTCTCGTGCCCGCGCGTGCTGTCGCTGATGTGG
>JAEUTA010000012.1 GCA_016788205.1 Flavobacteriales bacterium
GATGTGCTCCCAGAACACGGGCTCGAAGTAGAGCTTGTCGGCCGTGTCGAAGTCGGTGCTCACCGTCTCCGGGTTGCAGTTGATCATGATGGTCTCGTAGCCGAGCTCCTTGGCCGCGAGCACGCCGTGCACACAGCTGTAGTCGAACTCGATGCCCTGGCCGATGCGGTTGGGGCCGCTGCCGAGCACCACGATTTTCTTCTTGTCCGAGCGCACGCTCTCGTTCTCCTCTTCGAAGGTGCTGTAGTAGTACGGCGTCTTCGCGGGGAACTCCCCGGCGCAGGTGTCCACCAGCTTGTACACGCGTTTGATGCCGAGCTCGTTCCGCTTCTTGTACACCTGGCTCTCGAGGCAATCGAGCAAATGCGCGACCTGTCGATCGGCGTAGCCCTTCTGCTTGGCTTCGAAGAGCAGGTCGCGCGGGATTGTGTCCAGCGTGTACTTCTCCACCTCCTTTTCGGTGAGGATCATGTCCTCGATCTGCTTCAGGAACCAGATGTCGATGCGCGTCAACTCGTGGATCTTGGCGAAGGGGATGCCCAGCTTGATCGCGTCGTACACGTGGAAGAGGCGGCTCCAGCTCGGGTTCGCGAGGCTTTCGAGGATCGTGGCGGCGTCGCGCGTCTCCTTGCCATCAGCACCAAGACCGTTGCGTTTGATCTCCAAACTCTGACAGGCTTTCTGCAACGCTTCCTGGAAGCTGCGGCCGATGCCCATCGTCTCCCCGACGCTCTTCATCTGCACACCCAGGCGGCGGTCGCTGCCTTCGAACTTGTCGAAGTTCCAGCGCGGCACTTTCACGATCACGTAATCGAGCGTGGGCTCGAAGAAGGCGCTGGTGCCGGTGATCGGATTCTCCAGCTCATCCAGGCGGTAACCGATGGCGAGCTTGCTGGCGATCTTGGCGATGGGATAGCCTGTCGCTTTGGAAGCAAGCGCAGAACTGCGGCTCACGCGCGGATTGATCTCGATGGCGTAGATGTGCTCGTGCTCATCCGGGCTCACCGCGAACTGCACGTTGCAACCGCCGGCGAAGTCGCCGATGGAGCGCATCATCTTGATGGCCTCGGTGCGCATCTTCTGGTAGGTGCGGTCGCTGAGGGTCATCGCGGGCGCCACGGTGATGCTGTCGCCGGTGTGGATGCCCATCGGATCGAAGTTCTCGATGCTGCAGATGATGGCGACGTTGTCGTCCTTGTCGCGCAGCAGCTCCAATTCGAATTCCTTCCAGCCGAGCAGCGCCTTGTCGATGATCACCTCGTGGATCGGGCTCACCTGCAGGCCGTGCTTCAGCAGCTTGTCGAAGTCCTCCTCCTTGTGCACGAAGCTGGCACCACCGCCACCGAGCGTGTAGCTGGCGCGGATCACCAGTGGGAAGCCGAACTCCTGCGCCACCTTCTTCCCTTCGAGGAAACTGTTCACCACTTTGCTCTGCGCCATGGGCACGCCGATGCGCTCCATCAGCTGGCGGAACTGCTCGCGGTTCTCGGTGATGTCGATCGCCTTGGTGTCCACGCCGATCATGCGCACGCCGTACTCCTTCCAGATGCCGAGCTTCTCGCACTCGATGGCGAGGTTCAGCGCCGTTTGCCCGCCCATGGTAGGAAGCACCGCATCGATCTTGTGCTTCTTGAGGATCTCCTCGATGCTCTCGACCGTCAACGGCTTCAGGTACACGTTGTCCGCCGTGACCGGATCGGTCATGATGGTGGCCGGGTTGCTGTTGATCAGCGTGACCTCGATGCCTTCATTGCGGAGGGAGCGGGAAGCTTGGGAGCCTGAATAGTCGAATTCGCAGGCTTGTCCGATCACGATCGGGCCGCTGCCGATGAGGAGAACGGACTTGATGGAAGAGTCTTTGGGCATATCCGGATGGTATCCGGGTCGCGAAGGTACCCCGACGGCGGAGTAGTGCGGTGGAATGTGGATAAGGAAGGGGGATCGTGGAGAAATGCTAGGCTGATCTTTCACCGCAAAAACGCAGATGGTGCGGAGAAATACAGGGGAATACGGCAGCCATTCATCTTTGCGTCCTCTGCGTCTTTGCGGTGAACACTTCCATCCTCTACTTCACGCACGGCCCCACCCTGGCTTACCGCACCTACGGGAATGGTCAGTTGACCGTGCTCGCCTTCCACGGCTTCGGACGCACGGGTGCCGACTTCGCGGTGTTGGAGCAGGAACTCGGCCACCGCTGCACCATCCACGCGTTCGACCTGCACTTCCATGGAAATAGCCCGGGCTATCCTGAGCGCGCTGAAAAGCCTTTTACGATCGTAGAACTTGCCACCTATTTCACCGCGTTCTTGGACCAACTGGGGGTGCAGAAGACCGCGCTTCTTGGTTACAGCCTCGGCGGAAGGATCACCCTTGGCCTGGTGGAACAGATGCCTGAACGCCTCGAACGGGTATTCCTCGCAGCGCCGGACGGTTTGATCACCCGGCCATGGTATCGCAGGCTTGCTACCTCCGGCCTGGGACGCGCGCTCTACAGACGGTTCGTGGAGCGCCCTGCCTTCATTCACGGGCTTATCCATGGACTTCGTGCGCTGCGACTGATGAATGAGAAGATGCATCGTTTCCTAATCGGCCAGACGGATAGCAAAGCGAAACGGATGCTCGTCCGCGATGTTTGGTTGAGCTACCGCCTGATCGAACCAGACCTGAAGCAGGTGGCCGATGAAGTACGCACGCACCATATCCCCATTCACCTGTTCTTCGGGGAGCGAGATACCGTTATCAAGCCTGCTTTCGGGGCCAACCTACGCCAACAAGCATCGGAGTTGATCACCCAACAGGAGCTGCCCTTCGGCCATGTGCTGCTTACTCCGGAGTTGGGGCAAGCCATGCATGAACACCTGTGAAGGACCCGCCCAGACAACGGCACTTGCTTCGGCATTCCATTCCGAAGACCACGAAGGCACTACCAACGAAAGAGGGCCGCCTTGTGGGCAGCCCTCTTCTGAGTTCACTTGAAGATCAGCCTTTGTGCGAGGCCTCGTCGCTCGTGGTGAGCTTGTGACGGCCTGCGGCACGACGGCTGGCCAGCACGCCACGACCGGCAACGCTGCTCATCCGCTTACGGAAGCCATGCTTGTTGGTACGCTTGCGTTTGCTGGGCTGGAAGGTGCGTTTCATCGCCGTTGGTCTTTCTTAAGGGAGGGCAAATGTAGGGCTTTTCCAGTTTCTGACAAACCCCTGCTCAAACTTCCGTCAACGTGGCGCAAATCGCAGACGATCAAGGCCGTAGGCTGCCACTTCCCCACCCTCCAGTTCAACGATCAGGCGTCCGTGGCGGTCCACATCCACCGGTCGGCCCATCACCGGACGGTCATCCAGCAGTAATTCAGCCCACCTACCCCGAGCCCAGAGTTGGTCCACATATTCTTCAGCAAGGCCACTTTCCCCTGCCTCGTATGCCTTCCAGCGCCGGTCCAGGGCCTTGCAAACGTGGTCCAACAGAACGGCCAGCTCCACTTTACGGCCCGATTCGAGTAGGATGCTCGTGGCGACCAGTGCTTCCGGAAAGTCGTGGCTGTTGGCATTGATGCCCATACCGACCACGCTGCTATGCACCAGTTCGCCCACCACTTCGTTCTTGATCAGGATGCCAGCGATCTTCAACCTGTCCACCAACACATCGTTCGGCCATTTGATGCGTACTTCACCCGGGACCAACAGGCGCACCACCTCGGCTACCGCAAGCGCTGCCACCTTGCCCAGTGCGAACTGCTCATCGGCCCGCAACCGCGCGGGTTTCAGTACGACGCTCATCATCAGATCCGCGCCGGGCTCGGAAAGCCACGAGCGCCCGCGTTGGCCCCGACCGGCTGTCTGCTCGTGGGCCAGAATGACAGCCCCATGCTGCACCTTCGACAGATTCAGCAACTCGGCAGCCGTTTTGTTGGTGCTCTCGAGCGTGTCGAACTTGATGATCGGGTGCCCAATGGTCATGCCTTTCGCCTGAATACCAGCCCGCTTGTGGCGGAGGTAACTTTGTACCTTTGAACGGACCAAGATAATCGGATGAAGAAAGCACTGGGCGCCTCAGCCCTCCTCGTGGAAGCCATCGTCAAAGGCATTCAAGAGGTTAAGGGCAAGGACATCGTGCACCTGGACCTGCGCAACGTGCCGAATACCGTGAGCGATCATTTCATCATCTGCCACGGCGACTCGGCCACGCAGGTGGATGCGATACAACGATCGGTGGAGAAGTTCGCGCGAGAAGAGGCCGATGACAAACCATGGCATACCGAAGGCACCAGCAACTCCGAATGGGTGTTGATGGATTTCGTGGATGTCGTGGTGCACATCTTCCACCGGGACAAACGCGCCTACTACGCCTTGGAAGACCTGTGGGGTGATGCCTCCAGCCGACGATATGAGAACGTGGCGTGAACGATAGGAGAACGAAGAACAACGTGGAGAACAACGAAAAGCGAAAGCAGGATCCGGAAAAGGGGCCCAAACGGTCCTTCAACTTTTACTGGATCTACGGCATCATCATCTTGGTGATCCTGTCCATCAACCTGTTCCAATACGGCGGCGGGGTGGTGAAGATCGACCCGACGGAATACCAGGAGATGCTGGATGCCGGTGATGTGCAACGCGTGGTGGTGGTGAACGATCAAGTGGTGCAGGTCTTCATCAAGAAAGACCGCCTCGACAAGGAACCGCACAAAGACAAGATCAAGGATTCGCCCATCTCGGGATCGAACTCAGGACCGCACTACGCCTTCAACATGGGTACGAGCAACGTGCTGAAGGACCGTATCGTGGAAGAAGCCGAAAAGCACCACGTCCCCTACGAGTACGAGACGCATGACAACTGGGGCCGCGAGATCATCAATTGGGTGCTCTTCTTCGGCGTGATGATCGCGATCTGGATGTTCGTCATGCGCCGGATCGGTGGCGGCGCAGGTCCGGGTGGGCAGATCTTCAACATCGGCAAGAGCCGTGCGCAGGTGTTCGAGGGCGGCAAGAGCACGAACGTCACCTTCAACGATGTGGCCGGCCTGGCCGAAGCCAAGGAGGAACTGCAGGAGATCGTGGATTTCCTGAAGAACCCGAAGAAATACACGGACCTCGGCGCCAAGATCCCCAAGGGTGCGCTCCTCGTAGGCCCTCCAGGAACAGGCAAAACATTGCTCGCAAAAGCCATCGCCGGTGAAGCGAACGTGCCGTTCTTCAGCCTGAGCGGTTCGGACTTCGTGGAGATGTTCGTGGGTGTGGGAGCCAGCCGCGTGCGTGATCTGTTCAAACAAGCCAAGGAAAAGGCCCCAGCGATCATCTTCATCGACGAGATCGATGCCATCGGACGTGCCCGGGGCCGCAGCGTGAGCATGGGTGCCAACGACGAGCGCGAGAACACGCTGAACCAGTTGCTCACCGAGCTCGATGGCTTCGGCACCAACAGCGGTGTGATCCTGATCGGCGCCACCAACCGCGCTGACGTGCTGGATCGCGCGCTGATGCGTCCAGGCCGCTTCGACCGCCAGATCTTCGTGGATATGCCCGATCTCAACGAGCGCGAAGAGATCCTGCGCGTTCACTTGAAACCACTGAAGCTGGACATCACCGTGGATGTATCCTTCCTTGCACGTCAGACGCCTGGCTTCAGCGGGGCCGACCTTGCCAACATCTGCAACGAGGCCGCATTGATCGCTGCTCGGAAGAAAAAGACCAGCGTTGACAAACAGGACTTCCTGGATGCCGTGGACCGCGTGATCGGTGGCTTGGAGAAGAAGAACAAGATCATCACCACCGAAGAGAAGAAGGCGATCGCCTACCACGAGGCCGGTCACGCCACGGTAAGCTGGTTGGTAGAGCATGCCAGCCCGTTGATCAAGGTGACCATCGTCCCTCGCGGCCGCTCGCTGGGGGCCGCCTGGTACCTGCCGGAAGAACGCCACCTGACCACCGCGGAACAGATGCTGGACGAGATGTGCGCTGCGCTCGGTGGCCGTGCGGCCGAGGATGTGATGTACGGCAAAGTGAGCACCGGCGCCCTTTCCGACCTGGAGAAGGTGACCAAGCAAGCCTATGCGATGATCACCATGTACGGCCTGAACGACCGTATCGGGAACATCAGCTACTATGATAGCTCGGGACAGAACGAGTACAACTTCGGTAAGCCGTACAGCGAGCGCCAGGCCCAGACCATCGATGAGGAGGTTAGCAAGATGGTGGAGAACCAGTACATGCGCGCCAAACGCATCCTCAACGAGAACAAGGACAAGCTTACCGCCTTGGCAACGCAGCTGTTGGACAAGGAAGTGATCTTCAAGGAGGACTTGGAGAAGATCTTCGGCGACCGCCCGTTCCAGAAACCGGAAGCCCCTGCGGCCAATGGCCACACGAACGGCACCAGCGCACCTTCCGTACAGGAAAGCCCGGCCGACAAGACAGAGCAGGCTTAGCACATCTTTCGCCCATGGCGAACTGGACGCTGATCCACACCGCGCGCGACCGGCATGAAGCCGAAATGCTCCGCGGTCGCCTCGAAGCCCACGACATCAACGCCGTGATCATGGATCAACGCTCTTCCGTTTATCCTTCCATGGGGGCCATTCAGGTACTGGTGGACCGCGATGACGTGATGCGCGCACTGCACCTCATGGCACAGAACAACGAGGCATGAAAGAACTCGGCGTACGCGCGGTGACCGGAGCCATCTATGTGGCACTGACGCTGGGCGCCGGATTCGCCGGACCGTTCACCACCTTTCTCCTGTTCCTTCCCGTATGCGTGATCGCCGCGCGCGAAATGCACCTGTTATACTGGGGCGAGGAGGGTGCCCATCCGATCAGCTGGAGCATGATGATCGCTGGCACGGTCCACATCGCCCTTGCCATGTGCGCTTTCGATGCCGACTGGCATATCGGCTACGCGCTATCCGTCGGGTTCGTGCTCACCCTGATCACCATCACCTGGCATCTGTTGCACGGTGTTGCGCAACCGGCCCAAGCGCTCGCCGGTGTATTGCTATTGCTCCTGCTCATCGCCATGCCCTTCGGCCTGCTGGCACATCTCTTCGACTACAGCCCGTGGATGTTCATCGGCTTCATGGTCCTCCTCTGGACGAACGATACGGGGGCTTATCTCGTGGGTCGTAGTATCGGTCGTACGAAACTGTTGCCCGCCGTTTCGCCGAAGAAGACCGTGGAGGGCCTGCTCGGAGGCATCGTGCTCACCCTTGGTGCTGCCTGGATGATCGCGCGCTACCAAGATTTCCTAGCGCTCCCTGAATGGCTTTCGGTGGCTGCCATCATCGCCATCACCTCCACCCTGGGCGACCTGCTGGAATCCGCCTTCAAACGCGCGCGCGGGGTGAAAGACTCCGGCGCCATACTCCCCGGACATGGCGGGATCCTGGACCGTTTCGATGGGTTCTTCCTCGCCATACCCAGCGTATTGCTCTACCTGCACTTGATCCGCTAGCGGCTGGAACCTCCGTCTATCTTTGGCCGCCATGAAGATCCATCGCGAAGGCTGGCCGACCATCGGTCTTGTAGGTACGGTGCTTTTGTTGGTGGCCCTCTTCCTCCCCGGCCGTACACCGGCATACGTTCATCTGCCGCTCATCGGGCTGCTCGTAGCCGTGCTGCTCATCGTGCTTTGGTTCTTCCGTGTCCCGAGGCGTACACCCGTGAGTGACGATGGTGCGATCATTTCTCCTTGTGACGGCAAGGTGGTGGTGATCGAAGAGGTCTTCGAACCGGAGTATTTCAAGGACCAACGCAAGCAGGTCTCCATTTTCATGAGCCCGCTGAACGTCCACATCAACTACCACCCCATAGGCGGGACCACGTCGTACTACAAATACCACCCGGGGAAATACCTCGTTGCGTGGCACCCGAAGAGCAGCACGGAGAATGAACGCAGCACCGTGGTGAATAAGCATCCGAAGCACGGTGAAGTGCTGTTCCGCCAGATCGCAGGGGCATTGGCACGGCGGATCTGCACCTACGCTGACCAGGGCGGACCCGCAGTGCAAGGCGGAGAGTTCGGCTTCATCAAATTCGGCTCACGTGTGGACCTATTCCTCCCACTTGACGCCCAGGTGGAAGTCGCTCTGGGGCAGGTCGTAACAGGCTCGACCTCGGTGATCGCACGTTTCAAGTACTGAACAATGGACCATCCTATCAAGAACATCCTCCTCGGCGTCATCGCCGTCCTCACTGTCATTCTGATCGGGAGCAGGTTCATGAAGAAGGACGAGGGCAACGTGTCCAACAGTGCTTCTTCCGCTGAAGAGGTCGTCATCACAGGGCCCTTGTCGAATAAGGATCTGCGGTTCGACGGCTACTACAGCAATCAAGTAGGTCAATTGCTGTACCTGGTCCGATTCTTCCCTGAAGGCCGCGTAGTGACGGTGAACGGGACGACCGAACGCGCCAGTGACCTGCCGAAATTCCTGGTCCGGGAAACGAAAGGCAATCCGGGTATCGGACTGCACAATGTTCCTGTTTCCGTCGAAGGCGACAGTCTGGTTTTCATCACCCACCCTGAAAAAGGCGAGATCGAGTACCGTGGAGCCGTGGTCAGTGGTTCAATGGTGCGCTTCATCCGGCACAGCCACATCACGGGCACCAGGCAGTTGATGGAATACGTGTTCTATCCGGATGGTACCGTACCGCTACAACAGGATAGCGCGAAGGTCGTCCAGCCTTCCTAGTACGTAAGTCGCGCTCGCATCACCCCCTCCGTTGGGTGCGAAGTGCGCGTGGTCCCAGCCAGCGCTCCTAGCGCCTTCCATGTCGGCAGGCACGCTATCGCCGATCATCAGGCTTCCCTCCGCTGTCGCTTTCGTTCGCTTCAGTGCTGCCGCGAAGATCCGTGGGTCGGGTTTCCGGGCTCCAGCCTTCTCACTCGTGAGCACCAGATCGAAGTGTTCCTGTATCCCGCTACTGGCCAGTTTCACGTGCTGCACTTCTTCGAAACCATTGGTGATGATGTGCAGCCGGTAGCGTTCCGCGAGATCGCATAGAAGCTTTTTCGCACCTGGGAATAGTGTTGACCGTTTCGGGCTCAATGCCAGATAATCGCGACCCAAGCGTACGGCGAGTTCCTCATCCTTCAATCCATGGCGCAGCAGTGTGTTCCGAAAACGAAGCACCCTGAGCACGTGCCGGTCAAGGTGTCCGCTCTCGTATCGCTTCCACAGGGCTTGATTGATCTCCTCGTAAGTGTCGATGAACTCCGCTGCATCCGGAATTCCACGGTCGGCGAGATGTTCGGTGTCATACAGTTCCCGCAGCGTCTCCCGTGAATTGGTCTCGAAGTCCCACAAGGTGTGGTCCAGGTCGAAGAAGAGGTGCGTGTAACGTTTCATCGGATGAAACTCCACGCCACGCTGAGCACGACGGACCAGACGAGAACGGAACCCAACAAAGCGGGTAGCGTGCGCCTGTCATGCCGGAAGTACTTCGCAGCCAGCACCGCTGTGATCGGAATGGATAAGGTAGGCGGAGCGAAAGCAGCCAGACCGATGACCCCGTAGCGTTGCTTCACGCGAACGATCGTGCGATTCGTGCGCGTGAAAACGTGCTTGGGTGGGAGTCCTTTCAGCGCACGTTCCTTGGAGCGACGGATGTACCGGTGACGGAACCGTTCCAGCAACCCCTTTCCCGAAAAGTAAAAGACGAGCATACCCGCTGTGGATCCAATGGCCAGGTACACGAGGGTTTCAATGAACCCGTTACCCATACCGTAGGAGACCAAGCCTGCGAAGAGGAACTTCACCATGGCCGTGAACACCACGGTAAGAGCACCCAACAGTTCCTGCATGATCTACATCTTGGCCCCGTAGGCCAAGTCACCGGCATCACCAAGACCCGGTACGATATACGCTTGAGCGGTCATCTCATCATCCACCGCACCGATCCAGAATCGCGTTCCCGGCGGTAGATGCAGTTTCGCATACTCCAAACCTTCCGCACTGGCGATCACCGCAGCGACGTGAAGTGCCTTGGGCTTGCCAAGGCGCAACAGGGCTTTGTACACCAGCACCATGCTACGTCCGGTGGCCAGCATAGGATCGCAGAGAACCACAACGCGCCCTTCCAACGACGGGCTGCTCAGGTACTCTACTTCGATATCGAAAGCGTCCTCTCCCTTGCGATGCTTCCGGTAAGCGCTCACGAAAGCACTATCCGCACGGTCGAAGTAGTTCAGCATGCCTTGGTGCAAGGGTAGCCCGGCACGTAGGATGTTGGCTAGAACGGGTTGTTCAACCATCATTTCCGTACGCGCAATGCCCAGCGGGGTGGTCACTTCAACGGGGCTGTATTCCAACGTGCGGCTCAACTCCAAGGCCATCACTTCACCTATGCGTTCGAGGTTGCGACGGAACCGCATCGGATCCTTCTGCACGTTCACATCACGCAGTTCGGCAACGAAGTGGTTCACCACGCTCCGCTGTTTGACCAATTCCATCACCATGGTTTCCTCTATCGCTTGAACCACCGCAGTGGGGCCGGAAGTCTGTTCCTGACCAGGTGTAAATATACCGTGCTGCGCGCACCGAAGCCTGCGTTGAAACGCTGGACCGATGCCGTGTTCGATCCGGCGAAGTCGAGCAACAGGCCGGAACCCGCGTGTTCACTGATGTATCGATCGACCAGATGGAACATGGACTGCCGGTCGGAAGCGGTCTTGTCGTTGGCTGACTTCAACAGGATGGACCGCCCCTCCCACTCCATGAAACACACGGCTGCGATGAGCGTACCGTTCTCGCGCACGCCAAGTAACCTACACTGCGTGCGTTCCAAGGCACCGGAGATCATACGCTCCAACAGCAGCATGCCTCCTTCAGGTACGTTGCCGAAACGCTTGCCCGTGGTCCGCTCGAACAGCGCAACGAATTCTGCGGAGGTGACATCGCTTATGATCACCGGCGGATCATCTCCAGCCTTCCGCAGGTTGCGGCGGTGACCGTGGGAGTACGCTGCACGAAGGGTGGTGGCATCATGGGAAAGATCAAGGTCCTGGTTCGTGCTCGTGCTGATCCGATCCTCCCGATAGGCGTGCGCCTGCATTGCGGCATTCAGGTGAATGTCCCAATACTTGAACCGTGGCGGCACGGCTTCCAGGAAAGCGGCGTCCGTTCGCTGATCGCGGCGTGGTGAGAACACGCCTTGCTGCTGCACCGCATAGGGCTGATAGAGATAGTCCACGCCGAACTTCCTTCTCCAGATCAACGGCATGATGGATCCATCATCACCGATCAACGCCTCCCATCGTGGGCAACAGAGGTCGAGGACCCAGCTTTGGGCATACCACAAGCGATCCGGGCATCGGAGCAGGAGCCTTTCCCATTCCACCTTGTCGATGTCGCCATGCCTCAGGTGCCGTATCATAAGCATGCGTGCTTAATCACACGTTCGAAGACCGAGGGCCAGAGCGCGAATTCCCGATGCCCGCTCAAGTAGCGATCATGCCAGACGCTTATGAATTGACCATTCACAGCACGTACGAGGTCGCTCATCGTGTTCATGGTCCTCACCACTTCTTCCGGGCCCATCCCTTGATGTTCGATGAGCGCACTGTCCATTACGGCGAACGGATGCAACATCAACCTCGTTTCCTGTTCACGCTCCAGGTCGTACCATGGGAAGGGAGTACACGTACCCACTCGGAAACCAGCGCGATCCATGAAGCCCAGCGTATGGTCCTCGTAATAACCACCTGCGCTTAGCTCACGCAACGTTCCCGGAAGGTCCCAGCGCAAGAAGTGCTGGCGTGTGTGGTGCACACCCTTGCCGCGAATGCGCATCAGCATGGTACGTTCCTTTTCCGCCATGTCGCGCGCGCGGCTGGAATCATACGATGGGTGGACACCGACGATACCGACATCTCCGGCACGGCGGATCGCTTGGCGCACTCCTTCGAAGTCATGGTCCGCCGCATGATCATGACCCGTTCCCCCACGCATCAAGAAGAAGAAGATGCAACGATGCCAATGGTCGTGTTGTGACGCGATGAGTTCAATGGACTTGGAGAATGGATCGGGCAACGCTCCACCACGGACTCTCCAGCGCTCAACCACCGCCGACCCATCACCGCGAAGTAGGTCTTTCATGGAACCACCGAAGGCCCGTGCGAAAGAACGACCGGCATAGCGGAGGATATTGTCCATATCCACCGTAACACAGTTCCTATACCGAACTGCGCACTGAAGCTCAGCGGGCCATGTGGTCTCCAGCACACGCCCAAGCGCCATGACCTTCTCATCGACCCATGGGCGCTCCGCGATCCCTTTGCGTACCGTGAACAAAGCTGAAGAGGGTATCCTACCATGCGCATCGCGCTCCTTGCAGCGGAGTTCATCCGTAAGGCTGAGCAGGTAGAAGATGCCTGCGAACACATCTTCTTCACCGTTCACGAGGAACATCCTTCGGATATCCTCTTCAACGGATACGTCCGGGTCATGTTCTGGAAGATCCTCGATGGCAGCGCTCCATGGGATGTGAATAGCCCGTTCGAAGCGTTGTTCGCCATAGCTAAGTCGGGGACCCACAGCGCTGCGGAATTCTTCCGTTCCCTGCGCATAGGTCACATCCAGACCCAGCATGCGCCCGAGCACATGACCGACCACGTACCGCACGCGTGGCGAAGGCTTGTCAAGTTGTACGAGCAGCATGGGCGAGCCGTTCTTTCCCGGTACGCAGGCCGAACGTACGAAGCATGCTCTTCATCGAATCAGTGCACCAGACCTTCAACGAGAAATGATGAATGGAACGCGCCGCATTCTCACGGATGTCCTTCTCGATGACGTCGTAGGCCTTAGCCAGATCCACGCTGATGGTGTGCGTACCTCCGGTTCCGATAGTTCGGCAAGCGGCAGCCTGAACCAGCAGATCCTCCAGGCCATCGAACCGGTTCACGTGACCGGGTTTCTTCGCGAACAACTCGTACCAACGCTCACCGGGGCGTCCTTCGGCATCCACGTATGCGATCCGTAAGTCCCGCGTGCGTCGGTAGCTCACTCGTTCTCGCTGTTCCACATAGTGAACGAAGGTCAGAGCATCGTTCAATGGAAGATCGATGGCGAGCAGGGTCGCATGCTTCTGCAGCAGGAAGGCGAAAGGCGACCCTTCATCGAAACTGCCTTTGTGTGTCGACGCGGCGATCCGTGCACTATCCGCACCCGCCACCGCGAACGAATGAAGGGGATGCTGGGTGCGAAGGAACGCCGGATGGTCCAGGGCCGCGTTGGCCAAGGCACCACTGATCGATCGTGTCGTGCGCACATCGAACGCATCGCCGGAACGAAGGTCGAAATTGAAGGTAGGTACAAGCACGTTCCCGCGCGGACCAACAGCATCCAGGAAGGCGCTGAGGAACGCGTTCGCATCAAAACGAAGACCCGCACGGCGATAGGCCCATCCCATCCGGGTGACATCCGCCATCAACTGGACCGTCCCTCCGGAGCGCACGCCCAGAACGGCTGGCCACTCCGCTATCGCAGGAAATGCGGTCATCCGCGGCGTGCGTATTGGACCAGCTCCGGGGCATAACCCAAGCGCTCCCAGAACGCACGAGCTGCCTCGTTACCCACCAAAATGTGGATCTCCGTGCTGGTCACCTGTTTCGCTTGGAACCATTCATCAAGAGAAGTGATGAGCGCGCGTGCGATGCCTTCTCTACGATGATCGGGCGATACATGCACGTGCGTGACGTGCCCGACGCGTGCCCCGCCTTGATGCTCCGGCAACAATTTGAGAGCTCCATGCGCGAAGCCCACGACCTGTCCATCACTGATCGCGATGCTCAACCGTCCGAAACGCTCAAGACCTGAACGGATGCCATCCAGCCAGATCCGTGCACCTCCATCCATCAAAGGAACCACCGGACCTTGCTCACGCATCTCAGCGTACATGGCTCCCATCAAAGGATCCACCGCAGCGATGTGCTGATCAGAGCCGGAAGAGACGACCTCTATACGCCAATCGCTCATGCGTTGAAGAGTTCAACGATGGACCCAAGCCGTGTGGCTCCCGCCTTCTTGAGCGCACGCTCCAGATCGACCTGCCGGCCCGTGGCTTGTTCCAGATCGGCTATGAGATCAACGAAGCCCAGCGAATCCAGCACGCCGGTGCGGACCAGATCGAGATCATCGGTGAGGTCGTTCCGTTCCAGGCCCAAACGCTTCAGCCGAACTGCAAGCTTCTCCACCAGAAGGGTTCGTATGGCTTGTTCAGACATCGTTCGCGATCGAGATCAGTTGTTTGCGGTCCACTTTGCCGTGGGGATTCAGTGGCAGCGCAGGAAGTGCGATGATACGCTCCGGCACCATGTATGCGGGAAGCTTCGCACGGCAGCGCTCCAGCAAGGGTTCAGCTTCCATCGCCACGTCGATAAATGTAACCAAGCGTGTAGAGGTAGGACCTGTGACCGGCACCGTTGCGCTACTTCCACCGTTCAGAAGTGAGGTGATCACCGCATCAACTTCGGCAGGTTCGACCCGATGACCCAGCACTTTCACCTGCTCGTCCATGCGTCCATGGAAGTGAAGGAGGCCATCATCGTGTATGCGAACACGGTCCCCCGTTCGATACCAGCGACCACCACTACGTTGAACGAACGCATGATCCGTGAGCGCCCCATCGTTCACGTAGCCGGATGCCACCTGCGGTCCACCAAGCAGGAGTTCTTCATCCTCGATCCGCACTGAACTTCCAGTGAAGGGAACGCCGATCGGAACGATGCCCAGCATCGAACTCACGTCACCAAACACCTCATATGCCGTGATGGCGATGGTCGCCTCCGTAGGTCCATAAAGGTTCATGATCCTGGAGCCTGGCGCTGCTTCGCGGAACGCTTGAACAAGTGGCCATGACAGAGCCTCTCCGCAGAAAAAGGCGTAGCGCAGCGATGGTAGGGCATTGTTTGTCAGGCTACGCATCCGTTGCATCACGGTGACGACCGATGGCACAGAGAACCATACCGAGATCCCGTGCTCGCGCACGAACGCTGAAGCACGCAATGCAGCATGGGCATCGGGAACGCACAGGCAAGCTCCAGAAGCCCAGCACAAGAACAGATCATGCACACTAAGGTCGAACGTGAGCGCGAAGAACTGCGTGAACCGGTCGTTCTCGCTGAAGGCATAGGTCGCAAGAGAATGTCCCAGATAGGCTGCAACATTCGCGCGGCTCACGCTTACCCCTTTCGGACCGCCGGTACTCCCGCTGGTGAAGAGCACGTAGGCCTCGTCCGTCCGAAGACCAAGGTCGAGCACGGTGGCAATCTCATCATCCACCATCGGAACGTCGACGTGCCGAAGACCATCCCTGGTGACCGATCCGCCGATCACCGAGCGCACTTCGGCCTTCATGATCATTTCCTCCCATCGCGCGGGTGGTGTATCCGGACCAAGGGGCACGTAGGCCCGACCCGATTTCAATATACCGAGGATCGCAGCATAGGACTCGGGCCGCTTCTCAGCAACGAACGCGATCCGGGTACCATGTCCTTCAACGATCAACTTGTTCGCGATCGCATCGCTCCACCGGTCCAATTGTCGATAAGTGAACGTGGTCCCGGAACAGGATAAAGCCACGCGTTCCGGCCAGCGCGACGCCGCACTTCGGAAAAGCGTGATCGGATCGTAGGGTGGTCGTTCCACCATCAGAAAGCGGGCAACTGCCCTTGCGCACAAAGCAACGCGTCGGCCAGGTATTTCGTGCCCCAATTGGGGAAAGCGAACTTTTCATAACGCCCCCAAAGCGGGAAGGAGCCTGGCATGGCGCCCTTCACCACCACCGGTCCCACGGAAGAACGTGCTTGGATGTCGGTCAAGAGCACGATCATCCTATCACGCGCCTCACGCATGTGTTGTTCGTTCTCCAACCTAGACCAGATGATGGCCAGTTGGGCGCAACCCGTTGTGATCAAGTGTTCGCTGCCTCGCCACTGCCGGTCATATCGACCGCTCAACAGGCCACGTTCGAGGAAAAGTTCGGCGAGTTCCAGGGCGGCGTTGAGCGCGGCTTCACGGTAACGGGTATCCCCCGTATGCATACTGCATTCAACCAGACCATCCAAGGTATACGCGACGGTGTGCGTGATCGGCCGAGCGTTGTGTTCGGTGGTATTGTCGGCATTGGCGAACCATCCGTTCGGATGTCGTTGGGAGAGCACCCATTCTAGGTTGCGCAGTGCAGCCTGGCCCAAGGCCTTATCTCCCGTCACATGCGCAAGGTGGAGCAGTGGCGCATCAACATAGGTGTCGTACACGCGCGCAACACCCAGGAAATTCGATGCACGCCAGGCACCATCTCCATCTTGCACCGAGGCGATCCACCGACCCGCACGCAGAGCACTCTCCACATACTTCGCTTCACCGGTATGCGCATGCATCGCCAGCATACCCCTGATCACTTGGGCGGTGTTGAACACGATGCTTGGACGCTCTTCACCAACTCGCCCGCCCTGCCAACCGCCATCGGGCCTTTGGACCGATAGCAACCATTCCGCAGCCCGCTTGGCCGCTTCTTTCGGCTCGTTCCAGTTCAGATGCGCTCCTGCTGCCAGCAGCGTGGGGATGGCATAACCGGTGGTCTCCGGATACGAGGAGCCCCAGCCCTTGATGAGGTGATAGCTCCGAAGTCCATCGTCCTGACCCTGTTCCTGAGCACGCAACAAGTAGCCCACGGCATCGCGCAAGGCCTGATCATGGTCGACCGCAACATCCACGGAAGGTGTGCGCCAATGCGCGAGCATCAACCCACGGATCCGTTCATCCATCGCTCCGATCACGAAGGACCTGCCGTAGTCGATCACCGAACGTATCACGCTGTGCGAAGGATTTGCTCACAGATATGCGCCGCTGCACGGCCATCGCCGAAAAGCGCCGGATAAACCGTGGGTGACGCGTTCAGCGAACGCTCTGCTTCATTCAATATCCGACCCTGATCCACATCCACCAGCACCGAATGGCCATGTTCCACCAGCTCGGTCCATTCCGTTTCCGCACGGAGGATCAATGTCGGGCGTGCGAGGAAATAGGCTTCCTTCTGCACCCCACCGCTGTCGGTGATCACCAAGCGCGCATTGGTTTCCAGCGCAAGCATGTCCAAATAGCCAACAGGAGGAAGCAGCCTGATGCCACGCGCAGCGGACAATGCAGCATGCAACGAAGGATCGAGCAATTCGCTCATCCGCTTACGCGTCCGCGGATGCAATGGAAGCACGACAGGGGTCGCGGTGCGCGCATGCAGTTCGATCAATGACCGAACGATGGAGGTCAATCGCACCGCATCATCCGTGTTGTGCTCCCGGTGTACGGTGGCCAAGATGAATGCCGCAGGCTCCAGTCCGTGATCTCTCAATACACTGGATCGTTCCTTCGCCACGGATGCGAAGTGCAGGGTGTTGTCGTACATCACATCACCGCAGTTCAGCACTTGAGGCGCATCCAGCGAAGCCTGTCCGGTGTTGTGCAGAGGATAACCCTCGCGCTCCAGGTTCCTAACAGCCGTTGATGTGGGGCAGAACAGCCATGTGGAGCACTGATCCGCCATGATGCGGTTGATCTCCTCGGGCATGCGCTTGTTGAAGGAACGTAATCCTGCTTCGACGTGGGCCACACGCACTTTGGAACGCATCGCAGCGAGCGCGCCAGCCAGCGTACTGTTCGTATCACCGTACACCAGCGCTACATCCGGCTTAAGTTCCAAGATCACGCGTTCGAGGCCTTCCATCATGCGCGCGATCACGGTGCCCGGTCGATCACCCGCAGCGTGCAAGTTCACATCGGGCGTGGGCAGGCCGAGCTCGCTGAAGAACACGTCGCTCATCTCGGCATCGTAATGCTGGCCCGTGTGGACGATCGTTCCTTCGATCCGGCCCTTGAACGGTCCCCGTATCGCGCGGTCCAACGCGGCGGCCTTGATGAACTGTGGTCGGGCGCCAACTATGGTGAGGATCCGAAGCGGTGCGGGCATCCTCAGTTCAACTGCCCGTTATCGGCGAAGCTGTAGTAGCCGCCGGTGGTGATGATCAGATGGTCTTGCACAGCGATGTCCAGGAACCGCCCACCTTCAACCAACTTCCGCGTGAGCGAAATGTCCTCAGCGCTTGGGCGCAGTTGACCGCTCGGATGGTTGTGGCACAGGATTACAGAACTGGCCCGTCGGTCCAGCGCTTCGCGGAAGATGAGCTTGGGGTCGGCGACGGTGCCGTGCATGCCTCCCTGGCTCACCTTGATACGCTCCAGCAACCGATTGCCGCGATCAAGAAGCAGTAGCCAGAACTCCTCGTGCTGCAGGTCGGCCACCATGGGCTGCAGGATCTCGAAGGCCGCCCGGCTCGTGGAGATCAAAGGCCGTTCCGCCACGGTCAGGTCCCGGCGGCGCTGGCCGAGTTCAAGCGCCGCAACGATGCCCATTGCTTTGGCTTCGCCTACTCCTTTGATCTTCATCAGATCGATGGTGCTTAGCGCGGCCAGTTTGTGCAGGTCGTTCCCGGCCTTGTTCAAGATGATGCGGGCCAGGTCCAACGCACTTTCCGTAGGAGTACCGCTGCGGATGAGGATGGCGACCAGCTCAACATCGGTCATGGCCTTGGGGCCACGCGCCAGCATACGCTCCCGCGGACGGTCCTCCTTGGACCATTCCGGAATGCTCAGCTTGCCTTTTACCTCGGACTCCATGGCTGGAAAAAGGAACAGGTCCCCGTTACGGAGGACCTGTCCAAAGTACGATTCGCCGTTGGCGCTTACTTCAACGTGTTCACGTGGCGCTTCACCGAAGACTTCAGGTTCGCAGCCTTGTTCTTGTGGATCAGGTTCTTCTTGGCCAGCTTGTCCAGCATCGAGGTCACCTCGGGCAGGAGCTTCTCAGCCTCTTTCTTATCGGCCGTTCCACGCAGTTTGCGCACCGCGTTACGCGCGGTCTTGCTCTGGTAACGGTTGAGTTCGTTGCGGGTCTCGGTCTGACGGACGCGCTTGAGGGCTGACTTGTGATTGGCCATGACGTTCTTTGCCTTTTCCGAAAAGGGAGCGCAAATATAGCAGGAAGTTCAATTCACACCTTATGGTGGACAAGAAAAAGCCCCCGGGCAGGCGGGGGCTGTTCAAGTCAGGTCGATCAGCTCAGTAGGCGTTCTCCTCCTTGCCGAGCATGTTGGTCACGGTCTTCACTACGATCTTGAGATCCAGCAGGAAAGACCAGTTCTCCAGGTACCACACGTCCAGTTCCACACGCTTCTCCATCATCTCCGGGGTGCGGGTCTCGCCACGGAAGCCGTTCACCTGGGCCCAACCGGTGATGCCCGGGCGCACAAAGTGACGCACCATGTACTTGTCGATGATGTCGCGGTATTGATCGTTGAGGCGCAGCGGGTGCGGACGCGGACCCACCACGCTCATGTGCCCCATGAACACATTGAAGAACTGGGGCATCTCGTCCAGGTTGCTCTTCCGCAGGAAGGCACCCACCTTGGTCACGCGCGGGTCGTTCTTGGTGGCCTGCTTGCTATCCGCTTCAGCGTTCATGCGCATGCTGCGGAACTTCCAGCAGACGAACTGCTTGTTGTCGCGGCCAAGGCGTGTCTGCTTGAAGAACACCGGCCCCTTGCTGGACAGCTTGACCATGAGGGCAAGCAGCGGGAAGAGCCAGGAGAATACGAAGACGATGACGCCGAAGGAGAAGACGATGTCGAAGGCGCGCTTGAAGCTGCGGGCCATCGAGCTGTCCAATGGCTCCTTGCGGATCTTGCTCACCGGAACGGCGCCGTGGAACTCCAACTCGGAGGTCTTCACCACGGGGATGAAGCTCTCGGCGCTTGGTATCACGCGGAAACGGATAGTGTTCCGTTCGCAGAACTCCATGAGGTCGGTTATGTCAGCACGGCGGGTGCCAGGCAGCGCGCAGTACAGGATATCTATACGGTTCTGGATGGCGAAAGCTTTGGCTGCCTCCACATCGCCAATACGGCGTTGACCCAGAATACCATCGATGGGTTCATCGTTGAAAATGCCGCAGAAACGATAGCCACGTACGGTCTGGTCCTCGCAGTATTGGAAGATCTCTTCCGCCGCAGGCCCATCGCCAACGATCACCAGATCCTTGACCGTGGTCAGCGGCTCGAGGGTGAGCACCTTGTTGATCCCCGTTTGCACGTTCTGTAACGATGTACGTCCTGAACGGAGCAAGGTAGACAGTTCCGCGCCAAGCTCGACCCCGACCGCATTGCGACCGGCGAACTGCTGACTGGGACCGATTGTCTTTTCCATGTGGTGGAGCGCCCGATTTCCGTTCAAATGCCCTGCGAGTGCGTCAAATGTAGCTCACTCGTCGAGCAAAAGTCAAATTGGTCGAAATAATATTCCATTTCGTCGACATACTGAAGCGTGTCGCCCTCTATTCCAAAATCCTGCCATTCTCGTTCTATCGTTTATCGAAGAGACGCTTCAACGCCTCAACACCGAATAAGACGAGGAAGAGGCTATTGGTCACAACGTAGCGCTTCCAAAGTCTGCGTGGCTCCAGCCAAAGCCGGTACACCCACTCCAAGGAAAGGTCGCGCATCCACTTGGGCGCACGTTTGTCAATGCCGGCATAGAGCAGGAACGCCCCACCTATCCCCAGCATCACCCCATTCACGCGGCCTTTCATGGCGGCCATCCACTGCTCCTGCTTGGGGCAGCCGAGGGAGACCAGGATGATGTGCGCGCCGGTGGCATTGATCCGTTCGGCATCAGCGGCCAGGTCCATCTGCGCCAAGGGCATGAAGGGCGGCGACCACCTTCCTGCGATGCGCAGACCCGGTAGATCGCGGGTAGCGCGGTCCACGATGCGCTGCTGTACCTCATCCGAAGAGCCGAACAGGTAGACAGACAAGCCCTTCTCCGCAGCCTTGGCCATCAGGGCGGGCATGATGTCGTTCCCCGCCACACGCTCCTGCTTCACCTTGTGGAAAAGCTGCATCACCCGGAGCACAGGCATCCCATCGGCGGTGGCGAAGTCGGCCTTGTTCACCACCTCGGCGAACCGGGTGTCCCGGGCTTCCACGGTCATGTGCGCGTTCACGCAACAGACATACGAAGAGCGGTGGGCCGCACCGTAGGCGGTGATGGCATCGATGTGCGTGGCGAAGCTGCCCACGGAGATATCCGCCGTGAGCACAGGCAGCTTGGGCAGTACCGGTAGTTGGTGCATGGTGCCGATGCCGTTGGCCGTTGATGCCGGTTCCGCTGCGATGGTCGTGTGCAACACCTTTCAGAATAGGCCCAGCAGCTCACGCTCCATGGACCGGTGAAAGGCATTTAACGTGAATTCGCGCTCAAAGATGCGTCTCCCCTCCTGCCCCATGGTGCGACGCAGTTCCGCGTCGGCCGCCAGCACCTTGATCTTGTCCGCCACGGCACGCGGTTGCTGGATGGGAACAAGGAAGCCGCTGCGCCCATCGGCCACCACGGAGGGGATACCCCGCCAATGGGTGCCGATGACCGGTTTGGCGAACTGCATGGCCTCCACCAGCACCAGGCCGAAGGTCTCGGCATCGTAGAAGGATGGGAAGCAGAACAGGTCGCAGGAAGCGAAACACGTGAACTTCTCCTCCCCGCTAAGTACGCCGAGGAACTGGACTCGGTCTCCCAAGCCGTTGGAGGCCACAAAGGCTTCACATTCCTGCTGATACTCTGGACTGCTCCACTTGCCCATGAGTTGAAGGCGGGCGTCCAACCCCTCGGCCCGGACCAGGCGGAAGGCTTCCAAGACATCGGAAACGCCCTTGCCCTTTACCAAAACCCCGGTAAAGAGAATGGTCAGGGGTTCGCCCTGATGGGCCGTGCGTTCCGGGACCTGGCCGCGCATGTCCTCCACACCATTGGGCACCACAACATTGCGCCTGGCACCTAGGGCCTTACCGTCCTCAGGGTTCTGGGGCGCCGTGCGGATGGCTAAATCCGGCTTGCGATAGGCCAGTCTGAAGAAAGGGCGAAGAATGCCTGGCAACCGGCTCTCGTATGTAGAGACACCCCCTGCATGGAAGTGGAAGGCCGTGCGGCGGAACAACCAGCGGGTAGCGGTCAGTAGGATGATGTCGCGCAGCACAGGCACCTTGGCCGGTCCGCTGGGCGGGTAATAAAGTACTGGTGTGCGGTGACGGACCCTCGCCCACCAGATCTGAAGGATGATGGTAAAGAGCACCCACAGCTTGCGTGGAGCGAACTTGCCAACGCTACCGATATCTTCCGAAAAGGCCATCCGTACATGGAACAAGCGCAGCCTGTCGGACTCCAGATCCAGCAGCTTGGCGATCATGATGGCTTGGCCGTGGTGGGGCGGAGGGGTCTGCCCTACGACAAGGACCCTGTGTGGCGCGGTGGCTGAAGGCACTGGCCAAAAGTACCCGGCCTTGAGGGGTGATCGGAGCATACCCGCAGCCACTTTCAACAGAACCGGGTGAACGGCTCAGGAGCCCTTCCGAACGGCCCGTCGAAGGTTTGATGCTATTGGTCGGATCATCGCAACCGGGGCTCCGTTCATGGGGTTCAAGGCACCTAGAAAAGCCTCTCGAATGCGTCTATTCCCTCTTGTTCTCTCTGCACTGCTCTCCACTGGAGCCGTGGCCGCCACCTACTACGTTTCGCCCACCGGGAACGACAGTAACAACGGCACCAGCCAAGCCACTGCATGGCGCACCATCGCCCGTGTCCAGCAGAACAGCGCTTCGTTCCAACCCGGGGACCAGATCCTATTCCAACGTGGAGGTACATTCCCCGGACACCTCACGATGAACTCCAACGGTTCCGCATCGCAGCCCATTGTGATCGGGTCCTATGGTAGCGGCGCCTTACCCGAGATCTCCGGCGCGAACACCATCACCGGATGGACCGCACACCAAGGCAACATCTGGAAGGCCAACGTGGCCCAGGCTGTGAAGTACGTTCGCGTGAACGACGCCTTGATGACCCTCGCCCGTTACCCCAATACGGGCTGGTTGCGTGTGAATACCGCCAGTACTACACAACTCACCAGTTCTTCGCTCACCCAGCCGAATGGGCACTGGGCCGGTGCGCGACTCGTGCTGCGCAGCACGAACTGGTGTTATGAGAACGCCGAGATCAGTGGTTCGGGTAACGGCGCGCTGGCCTTCCCGGCGATCACCTACAACCCCGGGAATTACCAATGGGGCTTCTTTCTATGCAACAAGTTGAGCGAGCTCGACGCACCCGGTGAGTGGTACCACGATGCCACCGCAGGGGTGCTCTACCTCTGGGCTCCGGGCAATGCGAACCCGAACAATGTGAACGTGCTCGCTTCCGTGCATGAGAACGGCGTGGAGATCGGCTGGCAGAAACAGTTCGTCACCATTCAGGACATCGCCTTCCGGTACCACAAACACGCTGGCATCTACAACACCGGCTCCTACATCAACGTCAGCCGTTGCACCTTCGAGAGTTCCTACTACGGCTTGCGTAGTTATGGTGGCTACGGGACCTATACCGGCAACACCCTTCGCCACACCTATGCGTCCAGCATGGCCATCCTGGACCATCATACCACGGTGGAGAACAACGTTCTGGAAGACATCGCACTGATCCCCGGTCTTGGAGAGAGCTTCTGGGGGTACTATGGAATGTACGTTTCAGGAGCCAGCAATGTGGTGCGCGGCAATCGGATAACACGTACGGGCAACTCTGCCATTTTCCTCGGCGGAAGCCCCTTGGTCGAGAAGAACATCATCAGCCATGTGCTCATGACCGTCAATGACGGTGGCGGCATCTATTGGGACAGCGCTGATGGCGCTACCATCCAGGATAACATCATATCCGATGTGGAGGGGAATATCGAGAGCGTGGCGATGGACTACGGGATCAACGAGCCCCTGGGCATGGGCATCTATTTCGGCAACTCCGAGATCCACAACATCATCGTGCGCCGCAACACCGTTCTCAGCTGCAGCAGTGCCGGCATCCATGTGGACCACACCATGGTATCCAGCGGGATCGAAATACGCGACAACGTGCTCTACGATAACGACATCCAGCTCAGCATAACCGATCAATCCAACGTGAACGGCCCCGGTGCCATGCCCCCATTCTACGTCGCCAACTTCAACGACGTGTACAGCGGCAACACCTTGTACTGCCTCACGAAAGAGCAACGCTGTGTACAGCAATATCATGTACACGGAGCGGCCCTCGTTGACTTCGGCACCTTCAGCAACAACCGCTACTTCAATCCTTATAACGAACTCAGCATAAAGGTGATCAATACCAATGGCGGATACGTGAAGGACTACACGCTCGAGCGCTGGCGTGCCGAGCGTAACGAAGAGAACGGCAGCACACGCAGTCCACAACGTTCGAACGCGGAAGAAGTGACCACTGTGCTCTCCGCCAATCTCATCAGCAACAGCGCATTCGACTATAACACCACCGGATGGAGCGGATGGCCCACGCAAGGCCAGATAACACGCGAAGCCGGACTGCTGGATAACGGCGCACTGAAGGTCGTTTACGGCGCCAACGCCGGCTCACCGGAATTCTATCTGCGCACGGATAACATGGTAACCGTACAGAGCGGCTCCTGGTATCAACTCAAATTCAGCATACAGAGCAACGCCTATGGAACGGTACGTGCTGACTTCAAAGGACAGTCGCAAGCCGCGACACCGAACTCCATCTATGCGCGCTACATCCCTTTCGATACCCAGCGGCGCGATGTGACGCTCCTCTTCCAAAGCAACCTCAGCGAGCCCGGCATGATGATCTTCGCGAACCATTTCGCAGAGAGCACCTATTGGGTGGATAACGTGGAATTGTACAAGGTGAATGTGCAGGCAGTGGACCCGCATGACCGGCACATGCTCCTAACCAACCCGACCGGCAGTGCGATCGAGGTTCCTTTGAGCGGTTGTTGGCGCGATGTGCTCGGCCAAACACACTCCGGCTCGATCACGCTTGTGGCCTTCGGTTCGGTGGTGCTCGCGAAAGAACCCGGGAGCGTGTGCGGATTGACCACAGCGCTGGACGAAGAAGAGGCCGTCGACGCCGGTGGGGGAGATCTGTACCCCAACCCGGTGATGTCAGGATCCACGGTCTTCCTCACCGAAGCTCTTGCGCATGACGCAGATGTTGATGTCGTTGATGCGAGCGGGCGTATCGTGCAACGCTCCCGCGTACAAGCCGGCGCTGTGGAAGTACCGGGAATGGAAGCGTTACGGAGCGGACAATACGTGCTGTTGTTCCGCTCGCAAAGTGTTACACTGCACCACCGGCTGGTGGTGCAGTAGCGGCCTCCAAGTAGCTACCGTCCAACGCCTTCGGCTTACGCTTGATGTACCGTTGGTCCATGACCACCATGGCGAAGACGCAGAGCAGCAAGGCATTCCCGAAGTCGTTGCCGTAACAGATGATATCGATCTGCAGGATGAACAGCATGTAAACGACCAAAGCGAACAGCGGAGACTCTAACGCACCTTGGTGGTAGCGCTTGCGGAAGTAGGTGAAAGTGTGCCAGACCACCAACAAGAGAAGCGCATAGCCTACGATACCCTGGTTGATCAAGGTCTGCATGAAGGTGCTATGCATGTGCACGTTCTGCACGTCTTTCACATCGAACACTTCCGCGATGTGGTCCCAACCTTTCAGGTGGATCTGCCCCTGGTAGCCGTGACCGAACAAGATACCATGCCGGTCCTTTTCCAGCCAGTTCCAGCCGACATCCCAAACAGTCGTGCGGTTGTTGAAGGTGGTCACATCCTCCTTGTCCACCCGTGATACGATCGCGCGCATGAATGGCAACGTCAGGATCGTGTAGACCAGCAACGCGAAATTGGTGAGCATGGTCATGGTGAAGAGCGACAGTGGGAACATCAACCTAGCACGGCCCACCATACGGAAGACGAACAAGGCCAGAAGGATCAGGAAGGTCATGAACGAAAGGCGACTGTTCACCTTCAGCATCAATACCATGTTCAGCATGAAGTAGCCCAGTAACAGCAGGAAAGGGCCCGGTCTTTTCGCGAAGTCCTTCATGTAGAAGATCAACATCAGGTTGATCATCGCCAACATGTGCGCCGCATCGTAGATCCCCAGTACGAAAGGCAGGTTCAGCCGGCCTTCTATGTTATGGAGAACGTTGTGCATTCCGGCTGCGACACCCAGCAGATTGATCAGCAGGAACAGCGACAGGCTGATGAGGATCATGCGCGCGAAGTCGAAATCGTCGTGCTCCCGGTTGCGGATATGTACGATGATACTGGCATGGAAGGGAGCAAGGAACATGATCGTGTAGGCGATCGTGTTCGCTGCAGTCGCCCCAGGGAAATGCTCTGCCAAAGCCTTCCACATGGATGCGATCAGCGAGATCAGGAAAAGCAGGCCCACCCAGTACTTCCGCGTTACGCGATTCTCCGCCCGGCGCTCATGGACCAGATCGAAGAGGTGGATCAGTATGATCGCTATGAAGGGAAGTACGGCCACGACCGTTCCCTGCGAGATGCTCGTCTTGTAACCGACGTACATGCCGACCCCATAGACCGGGAACGACAATAGGAACAGGTTGTTGATGAGCTTGCGCTTCGAGAGCAGCACGGCAGGTCGATTGAGGCTACCTCACAAAGATGAGCGCTTGGTACGAAAGGGGCGTGGCTGTCCGGGGAAGTTGCTCCCACACAGCTGTTCAGCCGCGCATGCGCTTCTGCAGTCGTGACAAGAAAGGAGTGATGGCTTCGTCCACTTTCTTGGGAATGATCTTCTTGACCGATGATTTGACGCGACGGAACAAAGGCGGACGGATGAACGCATTGAAGTAAGCCAGATCCCGTTTCCTATCCACGATCACTTTGGTAGGGTGTACCAAGGGGAACGGCATTTCACACGCATTATCCACATCGCGCGGGTCCGAACCTTGCACCGTGTTGGTACCGGTGCCCTCGAACCCGATGTTGCGCACCAGATTGAACTCCGGCATGATCGTGACCCCCTTGTTCAGGATACGCGCGAAATCGTGCTGGAAATCCCATGTCCTGATGGTACCATCCCAGGTCCCTTCGAACAAATGCCCGGCTTCGTCGCGTTCGGGCTTGCTCAAGAAGAACGCGTTCCATTCCGGCGTATCACGTACCTGAGGCCAGGCCTTCATATCCACATCGTATAGCGCCCACGACTCACGCCACCCGGCCCACCCCCATGGGGCTCCGTAGCCGTGCTCGGAGAAATAATAGGAAGCGACGGGGCTGGCATCCCGATCGGCCATGAGATTGTTCCCAAGGATCCACCAGATACGCTCGTCATCACGGTAGCGTTCCAACAGCTCCTCACAGAACCAGAAGAAGCTGGCGACCGGTTCCGTATCATCCTCCAAGACGATGCCTTCTGACTCATGTTCGAAGAACCAGTCCATGTTGCCGGACATGCACTTCTTCAACCCCTGGTTCGTCTCTTGGAACCGCGTATGCAATTCACAAGGCCAATCCACCAGTTCGACCAGACTTCGCACCTTATCGGTACGCAACCGCTCCTCCGCATTCCGCGGGCCGTCGCACGCGAAATACAAGCGTGGCGGTCGCGCGATACGAATGGCCTCCATCACCTTACGTGCGGTATCGTAGCGACTGAAAGCCGTTAGGAGAACGGCGGTGCGGAGCGGAGCCGGAGGAACGAAAGGACTCATGTGCCTGAGGTTCAGCGAACGGAACGGATGCGCCAGAATGTGAGCATACCCTCCATCATCATGCGGAAGTTAACCCGAGTACGGGCGGTGAACAGGTCCACTAGGAATATACTTACGAGGAACGAGACCAAGGTGGCCCAGATGGCACCATAGGAACGCATGGTAGGAATGAGCAGGATGTTGAGACCGATATTGATCACAGCACCGAGGACCGAGGTGACCAGCGAGAATTTGAAGAGGCTCTCGTTGGTGATGAAGCTGCCTTTGGCCACACCCATGTATGCGAACACCAAACGGAAGGCGAAGAGCGACAACAAATGGCCGGCTTCACGGAACTCCTCACCGTACAACAACACGATGACCCATTCGCCCAGGAAGAAGAGCGGTATGGCCGTGGCGATGTAGAGAAGGAACATCAGCCTGTATTGGTTGGTGATACGCTGGCGATACAGCTCCACATCCTGTATACGCGCCCTGGCAATGGCTGGAGCGAGCGACAACTGGAGGATCACCGGCAGGAAGGCCATCGCCTCGATCATCTTCACGGCCACGGAATACTGACCCACTTCCACATTGGCGGCCTGCTCACCCATGGTGTTCCGAAGTATGTCGAAGATCATCACCTGATCGATCTTCAGTTGCGCCTGCAAGGCGAATCCGTAGACCAACATCGGCCAGGATTGATCCAGGATGTAACGCGCCATGCGCCAGGTCGGCTTCCAAGAGCGCATGCGCAGCCCATACCGGCGATAGAACCATAGGTAGAGCGCGGTGTAGAAGATGATCTCCAGCACCGCTGCATAGGCGAACCAGACCAGTGGAGCGCCGAAGTAGACCAGCAACAACCGATACGCAGAACTGATCACCGTACTGATGATATTCACCTTGGCCGAGGTCTTCCCTTCCACTTGCGCAAGGAAGTAGTACTCGATCACCGTGGACCATTTGAAAAGTTCAGCTGAAGCCATGATCATAACGAGCATGATCATCATGCCATCCAGGCTCTTCGCGAAGCAGTAGATGATGAGCGACAACACAAGCAGTACACCACCGACCAGCTTGATCATGGCGCTGCTTCCGAGCAGCTCGTCCCGCCGCTCCGGATGACGGACCAGGTCGCGCGATATCACTTCGTTCGCGCCCAGCGAAGTGAGCACCATGGCGATACTGACGACCGCCAAGGCATAATTCAGTTGACCGATACGCTCCACACCCAGATAGCGGCCCACGATGATGGTGGTGCCCATGATGAGCACCAGTCGTAGCACCCGGTCCACGAAGAGCCAGGAGAAATTCTTGAAGTACTTCTGAAAGCCCTCGGACTTGAACATGCCTTGATCCGGACTACTTGGTATAGTAGCCGTAGCCGTCGCCACCTTGGCTCTTCACGTCATTGAACAGCAGATCCACATTGCGGGCCTTGTTCTCGGCGACCATCTCGTTGATCATGCGCAACGCGCTACGGCCGGTCTTTCCTTCGCGCACCACATAAAGCGTTACATCAACCTGCTGCATGAGGAGGACATACTCGCTCACCAATCCAAGCGGTGATGCATCGACAACGACATGATCATAGCGACTTCGCAACACGGTGATGAGTTCAGCCATGCGTGGACTTTCGGCAAGGTCCAGCGGATTGGGGGGGATCGGTCCTGCGGTGATCACATCGAGACCAGGCACATCCGTCCGTTGGATCAACTTATCCAACGAGGACTCACCGATCAACCAAGTGGACAACCCCTGCCCTTCCTGCATCTCCAGCATCTTGGCCACGTTCGGGCGCCGCATGTCGGCATCTATGAGAATGGTCCTCTTTCCGGCCTGTGCCATCACCGTGGCCAGGTTCACGGCGCAGAAGGTCTTACCCTCGCCGCTGGAAGACGAGGTGAACCCGATCACCTGACGCGCGCTATTGGCATTGAGATACTGCAGGTTCACACGCGCCGTACGGAAGGATTCCGCAAGCAGCGACTTGGGTTCATCCGCAGAGACGCGCTTACGCTTGCTCGCAGGGATGACCGCAAGCACGGGCAGTTTGCTGATACGCTTCAACTCATCAACATCGTCGATGCGGTCGCGGACGAGATCCCGGAGAAGGATGAAACCGATGGGGATGAACAGACCCAGAATGAACGCTCCACCGAGAACCGTGCCCTTACTTGGGGAAACGGGTTTGAAACCGCGCATACGCGCGGTATCCACGATGGACTTATCCACCTGGTCACTTGCGATACCGATACCAGCCTCGGCACGCTTCTGCATCAGGTAGTTGTAGAGGTTGTCGCTGAGGTTGAACTTTCGCTCGATATTGGCCAGCTGCCTTTCGTTCTCCGGTATCTGGTTATACTGGTAGTTGGTGCGGCCAAGCCGTGAATTGATGTCCTGTAGACTGATGTTGGCCTGCTCTACCAACCCTTCCGCCGTTTGAGCGAGCGACCCTGTAAGATTCTTGATCTTGCGTTCCATGGCCACCACGGTAGGGTTGTTACGTGGTCCGGTGCTCAAGTTCATCGCGGCCAGATCAGCGGCCAGCCTGGTGATCTCGATAACGAGATTGTTCAGTACCGGATCATCGATCCCTGATGATGATGGCGCTGGCACGTTCCGCAGATCAGAGGATGACCTGATCTTGTCCAACACCGAGGAACAATAGTTGCGACGGCGTATGATCAACGAGCGCTCATCCTCCAACCTGCTTCGTTCCTCAAAAAGCGCTTCAGATGTACTGGCAGCGCTCATCATGCCACCGCTAACGCCTCGGAACTGCTGCCTGCTACCTTCAACCTTCTCCAACGAGTCGGACACGGTACCGATCTGTTTGTCGATGAAGCCGATGGTGCGCTTGCCCTTTTCCTGCTGCTTCTCCAGCTCGAAGTCGATATACGTCTCCATGAGCTTATTGAGGAACGCCTGCCCCTTTTCCACGACCTCGGTCTGTATCGTCAGCGTAACGATGTTGCTTTCATCGCTCAACGGAACGGCAAGTGTCATCGCCCGGTAACCGATCACGAGATCCTGCAGGCTATTGAGCACGAAATGGTACTTCGTGTTCTTCTCGTAAATGCGATCCTCGGGGAACGTGATCTTGAAGCTCAGGTGGTCGCCGACGAACATCGAATCCATCGCGACCGTCTGATCCAGTTCGTACTCCGGTAGAGACTCCGGAAGCACCTCCTGCGTCTGCACGTTGTAGAGGCGCACGTTCTTCCCCTTCGCCGTAACGCGGTATGTTCCAGCGGTACGATCCAACTCCACATAGACGGGGACGTCGATGACCTGAACGGCCATGCTGTCCAGCTTCACGAAGAAGGGAGGATAGAGATAGCGCTCCGATTTCTTGAAGAAGTTGGTAGCGTAATAGGTGATCCCGAAACCCAGGCGCTGCAACGTGCTGGTGATGATCTTATTGGAAGTGAGCACCGCCACGTTATCCTCCAGATCAGCACCGTTGCTGAGGTAAGAGGTCCCCTTGATGAACTCGGAGTTCTCGCTATACCCCGTGCGCTTCTTCTCGCCCAACAACATCACGGAACTCACGTCGAATTTCTTCGGTGTGGTCTTCAGATAGAATACGCCGGCAGCGAGCGCGATAGGAAGCGTGATGAGGAACCACCACCACTTCGCCCGGATCTTCCGGAAGATCGCGCGCAGATCGATGGTGTCCGCAGAAGGAGCGCTCATCACTTATTGCTATTGATGGAGTTGATCACCAGCACGGCCACGGTGGTGGCACTGAGCAAGGTCGCCAGGAGTTCCAGGTTCAAGCGGCCCGGACGTGCGCGCAATGCCGGCACGTAGACGATGTCATTGGGCAAGAGGTAGTAGTACTCGGAACTAAGCACCTTGGTATCCGAAAGGTCCACGTACAGCGCCTGTACCCCGCGATCGCTCTGGCGCATCAGGGTGATGTGCGACTTGTCCGCGAATTCGCTGGGGCCGCCAGCCATGGCAAGCGCATCCAAGATGGTGATCTGGTTGTTGTAGACCTGATAGGCCCCGGCGCGCTCCACGGAGCCCAGCACGCTCAACCGCCAATTCACCATCTTCAATATCACCGTGGCGTTGGTGAAGAATTCGTTGATCTTGCGTTGCACCAACTCCTGGGCCTCACCCACCGTGAGACCTTGCACCTTGATCTTGCCTACCGTGGGCAGTTGCACCTGGCCGTTCTTATCAACCGAGTAACCGTTCACGTACATGGCAGCATCCGTCACCATGGCCCCGCTACCCTGGCTCTCCACGTTGAAGAATTTGCTGGTGGCATCGTCCAGGCCCATCACGCGGATGGAGAGCACATCATTGACCTGAAGGCGATACTCGAATTTGCGATTCTCGAACAGCTTGCTTGAGCCGTTGCTCAGCGAAGGATCGTTCAAGTAGTTCAGTGACTTTCGGCCGATACAGCCACCTGACAACAACAGCACCAGGCCCAAGGCCAGCACCCCTGCGTTCCGTTCGCTCATCCGTTCGCTTTTATGGCCTCCGTACCCGTTGCGGCTTTTCCCGTTCACAGCGCGGGAGAGGCCGCGAAATACCGCCTTGGGTTTGGTGGCAAGGCCAAAGATACGTGGGTAGGGCTGCCGTGGTTACACCCCATGAAAAAGGCCCTCCGCCAAGCGGAGAGCCTTTTCAACCTGTAGTAGCCCGTAGGGGGCTGGAGGCGGCTTTTGAGTCGAACACTCTCGAACAATCGCGAACAGAATGGCCCCTAGTATACAGTGACGTCGCGAACACACCCGACTCTTCCCATCGACCTGGCCGGAACCGTCATGTTCGCCAAATTCCGACCAATTATCTGCTCAAATAGTCACCCCCATCGCTCCGCCACGGGCACTCAGGAAAGAACATGAATCATCATGACTAATCTGGCACGAAAAACAAGGTTAGGAATCCACGCATTTTGACACCTCGAGCATTTTTTGGGCGAAATTTCGCCGGACTTCGATGATCACGTAACTCGCTGTGGAACAGCAGTTGTAATCCAAATTTTTATCTTTCTAATAGGTATATAAAGTAGAATCGACGCCGGTCACTCCAAGAGTCACATTATCTTGGTTTGCAGCTACTTACGTAATGCCACTAGACTTGCACCGTCTTCGTAAGCGTCCAAGGATGTCAATCCAGCAGTGGACTCTTGTGAGGAGCCTGCTGCTTGGCCAAAGCAGAGATGAAAGGGCAGACTCCATTGCGAGCCGAGGTTATTGACATCCCAAGGAGTTTCCCATGTAAAGTCGCTGAAAATGAAGCACATGATGACCGACGAAGAATTGCGAGCCAAATACCAAGCGTCCATCCAAGAGCTCCTTGTGTGGATTGCAGAACACACGAAGTCCGACGGGGACACATATGGACAGGGGAGGATACATTACTTGAACAACGGCCGATTGGTCGTCGGGTTCCCTGGCTTTGACGAATTTGAGGATGAGCAAGTCTTTAACCTGTGGTCTGAACCGGAGGACTGGTTCTACACCTATGAAGGACTAACCCTTTGGGTGCTATACCTCCGGGACTTTTGCGAAGAGGGGGAGAATTCCGTTCTTCTAGACAAGGGTATCGAACATGCACTTGATGCTCGGAACGGAGGCGCCTGCCTGACCGAACTGCGGGAATATCAAACTCGACTCAACGCAATCCGAGCAGTCCGGGGTGCGCAGGGAGTCATCCACGACATGCCAGAGCATCTGAGACCTGTGACCGAGCGGGTCATACAAGTGTATGAGAACGGGAACGTTGTGCTAAAAATCTACCCATCAGCAGAAGCAAGTAAGGAGCTCCAGCATGAAGTACTGCAGAGCCGCCCGAACCATGAGCTTGTCTTTGGGACATACGGGGACAAGCTTCTGCGCACGGTAAACCTTGGGGTCCAACATGACCAGTGGACTCGCCGCGATTTGACCCGTGCCGTCGGAAAGATCATGACAACAGAAGACTGACCCGAGCAATGGAATCACATCTCCCACGTCGCAATTCGCCTCACGACGGCGCGAATCACCATGAGAACTCTTCCCTTAAGGGTAGAGGGGGCTCCCTTCCCTTGAACAACATGACGTACAACAAGAACTACCAGGCAGATTCGATCCGCATCAGCCACAAACAGGTCGGAAAGCACGGATATCTCTTCTTACTATTCAACTATGGGTACCTGGGCTCGCAGTACGACGTTGAGCATGAGATCTACATCGAACACTACAGGCCATTCCAATGCACAACGGGAATAGCGCTTGAACGTAAGTACTGGACCAAAGACGGCCTGAGCGAAGATTTCCGCAAGGACCATGGTAGTCGCTTGTACGCCGAGATACTTGGCAAACTGGAGTCCCTCAAGAACAAGGTGTTTCAGGCCTATGAAGGTCTGACGAAGGATCTTGGAAAAAAGCCATCGCCAGAACAGTTACGCGACCGCTTGAACGGCAAGTCGGACAAGGCCAGCACGCGCATGCCACTTGCCCTTTATATAGACTCCCTTGCCCAATCCAAGAAAGTGCGAGATCGAAAGACAAAGCTCAAATACCGGACGCTTGCGACATACATCCGAGCATTAGAGGCATGTCGCGAGCACAACAGCGAATTCCAATCCATGTGTGAAGGCACAAGAGGTGTTGTTACGGTATCAAGCTTCAATCTCCAAGACTGGAACGACCTACAGCTCCTCGTTCAGGAGACCGGTTCAGAAATTCCACGAACGTTCCGGAAAGCCAAGAGTGCCCGCTCCTTCGCATTCGACGGAGAAGGCTACTATTCTGAGGCGACGTTACACAAGCTACAGTCCAACCTACTGGCCGTGCTTAGAAGGGCGAAAAAGGATCCGGCTCTTGGGGCAAAGATCGACATCGACACGCTGGAGAAGATCTCGGCTCAAAGTACGCGGAAGGTCAGTCTAAATCCTGAGGAACTTGGAACGGTCCTGGAACGTGACTTCACTTTCACTTCAGGGCATCTTGTAAACGCCAGAAAGCTCATGGTCCTCCAGCTATTCAGCGGTGTAAGGGTGAGTGACCTCTCCAAGATCCTGGACAATCCTATCCGTGAAGTGCGCGGAAGGAGAACGACGTTCAAGGCCATCTACTTATCCACCAAGAAAACGGGGGAAGCGATCTGCCTTCCCCTGCTTCAGCCCATGTTAGATGTTCTTCTCAGCGGCCACAAACCTCATATGATAGCGGTCACAAATTTGAACAACTATTACAAAGAGGTTGCATGCGACCTCGGCCTAACCCGCATCATCCATAGAGTCGAACGCAGGGCGAATGCAGTAAGGGTCGACCATCAAGATGAGCTACACTCCGTCCTTCGATCCCATGACTGTAGGCGCTCATTCTTCGGACTGCTTACCGGTTACTTATATGTCTCGCGCCTTCTTGCCTCACAGGTCACCGGCCACAGGCTGAGCCACGCTCAAGGTGAAGACGAAGGCTACTTCCATCTTTCGCCCGAGCACAAGGCCGAGAGCCTACTGGCCCAGATCTATCTCGCGGAAGAGAATCTCCCATTCGATGTCGTCCCGAAGGATTTCGTCCGGCAGTGGGAAAGTTCGAAAAGTCAGGGACGTCGAATTCAAAGTGGTCTTGGCTGGCTCCGCTGATCGCGTTCTCCGATCAGGGGGTGGATTTCTTGTCTGTGAACACCATCGAACGTTCATGAAGGACGCCCTCACGATCATACAAAGGAGAATGGAGGGGCTTCAGGGCGAAGAGCGCGAAGTGGCCGATGAGATCATCCTGTCCGCTGTCCGTCAGATCGATGGGCTACGAGAGCAGAGGAAACTGCGCCTGGAGCTTCAGAGACTGCGATCAGAGATCGAAGCTGACCGATCACACAAACGCGGACTGACCGAAAAACGAGATGATGAATGGATCACCTCCGGTGAAGTCATGGAAGTGCTTGGTCATGAACGGACCTACCTATGGGAGCTCGGGCAGGTCGGGCTGCTAAAGCCCTTTGAAAAGAGAGGGAATGTCAATCGGTACCGTGTACGCGACTTTCGCCGCTTCCTGGCCATCGATGCTCAGCTTGTAGGGCGCACACTGAACGAATGGCGAGCGAAGAACAAGGGCAAAAGGCCCTAGCGCAACCAAGCGAGAGAGATTTTTTCACCGTCTGTTACCGACTTCATTTTCAACACCTTAACAACCCATTGGGGATGGTAAGGCGGGCAGGCCATTTTGTTTTCGCTGACCAATGGGTTTATGATTCTTCAACGCAGGGACGGGTGATACCGCCAGTAGTCTTCGTGTGTCCAGTAACAAACCAACCATGCAACGTGAAAGAGATTGACCGAGGAACAGTAAGGGATCTGGGTGGGCTCTTGGTCAACGGAGGTCATCTGATCACTGTGAATCCATGCAGTGACGCAGGGGCAGATCGGGTATGTGACGGCGTTTTGAGGTTCGCATCAGGCATAGCTCATGACGGCGTAATTGTAGTTGAGCGTATGCAATCAAGGGGCGATGCTCTGATCGATCGACCACATGTGCACTGGGCCATTTCCGAAGGCGAAGCGGACGTTGACAGTATCGTCGATCAGCTTCGATCGAGTGGGCTGGATGTGCATATCACCCCAATCTGGGCTGCAGATGGTCTGTTCTACTATCTCGCCAAGGATCCTCATGCCCGTTGCTATCTCACGAAGATGGAGCATACCAGAGCATCAGCGCTGCCGGTCGCCCATGAAGGGCGTGAGGCGAGCGGCCCAATTGTGCCAATAAAGACCGAGAATCTACGCAGTGAGACCGAGGCGAAACGGCTTCCCGCGTCTGACATCCCTCCCACTCCACTACCAGAATATATTGAAACCGAATCGGCAGTTGCACCGTCGGAAGCAGTGAAAAGACCGCTTACTCGTGGCGTGCATGGTATGTGTCGAGCACCTTAGCTGAGTGTTCAACCCCTGGTGCTGTGGTTGCCTAATAATGGGGGGGACATTCCCTCCCAATGCAACATGCACCTAAACGACCCCTTTCGACCTCGGCCCATCTCCATCTCACTCGTCTTCACTCCCTCTCAGGGCGGCCATATATGCGACCTGCGACGAGGTATTCGCATGTTCCTCATGCGCTATTATCACTCGGAGGCTGCGTTGACGATGAGCATAGGTGCCACGTATAACTACATGTTCTCACGCGATCGAAAGGGACGGTGCATCGTACTTACCATCGATGCTCCATACTCAGAGGGTCTATTGTTGGACATCTACGCTCGACTCTACCAGCACGGTGGCCAGATCCGCACCCCTCTGACATGCTACGACGTGTCCATTCAGGGCAACGTGGACATCCAACGATTGCACGCGCTGACTGCACACTATTTTTGGATGAACTCGCTATTCCACCGTCACGTTGGTCGTGAGGGGGGACGATTTCTGCTCAACTGAAACTCGGCTACGGAACACTCCAAAGTCGCCTCGCCTTCATCCGAAAGTGCCGGTCAAACGTTCTCAAGTATCCAATCGGGACACAACTTCCCCCTAAGCCCTTCGTGGAAGAATGTACTTTTGCCAAACATGCGGATGTCTTTCGCCCTCGTCTTGGCCCTTTACGCCTTCAGCGTATTGGACCTTCATGAGTGGGCGCATGTTCCGCAGACGCTTACGCACTGGCTTGAGCACCACACGGACCTCGGCCATCATGACGAGGAGACGGGTGAGCACCACGATGAGCATGGGGACCATGACCCCTTCGGATGCGACGAGCATGGAACTTGCACAGCCTTTGCCTTCGTGGGTATGGCCGTGGAGACTCGTCCTGTCCAATTGCACGTCCCTGGTGCGGCCCTTATGACGGCTGCTCCAGTGGAAGAAGGCGCCCTTGCCGCCTACTCCGGTTCCAAATGGAACCCACCCAAGCTCGGTTGAACACGCGGCCGTAGCGCCGCTGCACCCCGAGGGTGCTCTGCATCGCTTTGCGGTGCTGCTATCCATCCGTTCAATCAAGTCACTCCGATGAAGAAGTACTTCCTGGCATTCACCATACCCGCATTGCTCGCGGCCTGTGGCGGCCAACCCGATGATCATGCGCATGACCCCGGCTCTGAGTCCGGGGCAGGCTCGCAGGGCAACAACATCGCCCCAGAAGATGGGCACGACCATGGCGAGATCGAACCCCTCACCTACACCACGTACACGGACAGCATCGAGCTCTTCGTGGAGTTCAAGCCCTTGGTGGTTGGCGAAGAGAGCCGCTTTGCTGCACACTTCACGCGAATGGGCAAGCTGTTCACCCCCATGACACAAGGAACGGTCTCGGTGTCGTTGCAGGTGATCGGCACTCCCATCGTAGCGCAGGCTGATGCGCCGAGCAGTCCGGGCATCTTCCGGCTCGCCCTTACCCCGAAACAGGAAGGCAGTGCTCGACTGGTCTTCACCTTGCACAGCGGCTCGTTGACCGACACGCTTATGGTGGACGGCCTTACCGTGCATGCCACGGCACACGACGCCGCGCATGCCGAACACCCCGAAGAGCCAGCAGGCGATATCACCTATTTGAAGGAGCAGGCGTGGAAGATCCCCTTTGCGTTGGAGCGTGTGCAGCCGCGACCCTTCGCGGGTTCGGTTCGCGTGGGCGCGGAAGTGGAACCGGCTACGAGCGGCGAACAAGTGCTGGCAGCCCGCAGCGCGGGTGTTGTGCATTTGCTCGGCAACGCGCCATTGGAAGGCATGGCGGTGAAGAACGGTCAAGCCCTGTTCAACCTGAGCAGCCAAGGCATCACGGGCGAGAATCCGGGTGCTTCGGTGCAACAGGCACGCAACGACTTCGAGCGCGCAAAGGCCGACCGTGACCGTATTGAAGGCCTGTACAGCGAAAAGCTGGTTACTCAGGCCGAGGTGCTCGCCGCGCGCAATGCCTTCGCCAACGCGCAAACGAGGTTGGAGCAGAGCAGCGGTGCGCAGACGATCAGTGCGGGCATCGATGGCTACGTACGCACCTTGCAAGTACGGGAAGGGCAGTTCGTGCAGGCCGGAACGATCCTCGCCACCGTGGCGCGCAACACGCGCTTGAGCATCCACGCCGATGTGCCCGTGCAGGCCTTCGCGAAGCTGGGTGGCGTGAGCAGCGCTCGGATAAAAGCACAGGATGGCACCGTGTACACCTTGGAAGAACTCGACGGCAAAGTGTTGAGCGTGGGCCAGGCCGCCGATGGCTTGTACGTGCCGGTGCGTTTGGACGTAGCCGGAGCGCCAAGCCTACTGCCCGGTTCGGTTGTGGAGGTGTGGCTGCTATCGCCGAAGACCAGCGATGCCATCACTGTTCCACTGACCGCTGTGTTGGAACAGGAGGGCCGTAGTTATTGCTATGTACAGACGTCCGGTGAGACGATGGACAAACGAACGATCACGCTGGGTTCCAACGATGGTCTACGAGTGGAAGTGCTGGACGGATTGCGACCCAGCGAGCGCGTGGTGGTGATCGGCGCAATGGATGTGAAACTGGCTACCGCTGGGGGGGCGCTTCCTGCGCACGGCCACGAGCATTGATCCCACAACTGAACGATCATGCTTAACGCGATCATCCAATTCGCCTTGCACAACCGCGCGGTGGTGCTGGCCATGGCCACACTGCTCTTGATATGGGGCGGGATAACGGCCAATAACATGGACGTGGACGTGTTCCCGGACCTCACCGCACCCACCGTGGTGGTGATGACCGAGAGCCACGGTATGGCGCCCGAAGAAGTGGAGCGCCTGGTGACCTTCCCCATCGAAAGCGCCGTGAACGGTGCGGCAGGCGTGCGCCGTGTGCGCAGCAGCAGCGCCACCGGCTTCAGCATCGTATGGGTGGAATTCGAGTGGGGAACGGAGATCCCGCTCGCCCGCCAAACGGTGAACGAAAAGCTCGGCACCCTAGCAGGCGTGCTGCCCACGGGCGTGAGCGAGCCGATCCTTGCTCCCCAGAGCAGCATCATGGGCGAGATCATGCTGGTCGCCCTCACAGGTGACAGCGTCGGCAAGATGGACTTGCGCACCCTGGCCGAATGGGAACTACGTCCGCGTTTGCAGAGCGTGCCCGGCGTTGCCAATGTGATCGTGATCGGCGGGCTGAACAAGCAGTACCAAGTGCAGGCCGACCCGCTGCGCATGAAACGCTTCGGCATCACCCTGCACGAACTCGAATCAGCCTGCACCGGCAGCAATGTGAATGCTACCGGCGGCATGCTCGTGGGCAACGGACAGGAGTACATCGTGCGCGGCACCGCACGCACGACCAGCGCCGATGACCTCGGCGAGGTGGTGGTGGCGATGCGTGAGGGCCGTCCCGTGCGGATCGCCGACGTGGCCCATGTGATCGTTGGAAGCAGTGACCGTATCGGCGATGCCGCGTTGGAGACGAAGCCTGCTGTGGTCATCACCATAAGCAAACAGCCCAGCACCAACACGTTGGAACTGACCAAGCGGCTCGACACGGTACTGGAGGAGCTGCGCACCGGATTGCCGGAAGGCGTGGAATTGCATACCAAGATCTTCCGCCAGAGCGACTTCATCGAGAGCAGCATCCACAACGTGCAGCGCTCGCTGCTCGAAGGCAGCGTGTTCGTGGTGCTCGTACTGCTGCTCTTCCTCATGAACATCCGCAGCACGGTGATCAGCTTGCTCGCCATCCCGCTCGCCCTGCTGGTCAGCATTCTGGCGTTGCGCTGGCTCGGTTTCACCATCAACACCATGAGCCTCGGTGGCATGGCCATCGCCATCGGGGCGCTGGTGGATGATGCTATCATCGACGTGGACAACGTGCTGAAACGCTTGCGCGAGAACGTCAAGCTGCCTTTGGAGGAACGCCGTGCGGTACTCACCGTGATCTACGACGCCAGTACCGAGATCCGCGCGAGCATACTCAACGCCACGCTCATCATCATCGCCGCGTTCGTGCCGCTGTTCTTCCTCAGCGGAATGGAGGGACGCATGCTCACCCCCCTGGGCGTATCGTTCATCGTAGCGCTCTTCGCTTCGCTGGTCGTGGCTGTTACGGTGACGCCGGTGCTCTGCTCCCTACTCCTCACCAATGAGAAGCAGTTGCTCAAGCAGAGCGAAGGCAGTTGGCTGGTGCGCAAGTTGAAGATGTGGTACGAAACGGCTTTAGTGTGCGCCATGCGTATGCGCAAGCAACTGGTGATCGGTGCGGCGCTGCTTTTCGTGGGCAGCATGGCACTCATGTCCACATTGGGTCGCAGCTTTTTGCCCGAGTTCAATGAGGGCTCTTTGGTGATCGGTGTGGTGAGCCTGCCGGGCATCAGCTTGGACCAGAGCAATACCATCGGTGCGCGCGTTGAAGAAGTATTGCTGACCATCCCGGAAGTGCAGGGTACCACGCGCCGGACCGGCCGCGCCGAACGCGATGAGCACACGCAAGGCTCCAACAGCAGCGAGGTCGAAGTGCCCTTTGTCCTTGGCGATCGAGGTCGCGCAGGCTTCATGGCCGAGGTACGTGAGAAGCTCGCTGGTGTAAGTGGCGCCAACATCACCATCGGCCAGCCCATCGGCCACCGGATCGATCACATGCTCAGCGGTACGAGAGCCAACATCGCCATCAAGCTGTTCGGTCCCGACCTCGGCGACCTGTTCGCACAGGCGAACCGGATCAAAGAGGCCATCGACGGGACGCCGGGACTGGTCGATCTGACCGTGGAACAGCAAGTGGACATCCCGCAGGTGCGTATCGACGCGCGGCGGGGGATGCTCGCCCGCTACGGCATCTCCACCGGCGACTTCGCCGACTTCGTGGATGTGGCTGTGGCAGGTGAGAAGGTCGGCGAGGTGTTCGAGGGCCAGCGCCGTTTTGACCTGGTGCTGCGTTACCGTCCCGAAGAGCGCAACAGCATCGACGCTCTGCGGATGATCCCCATTGATGCGCCGGGTGGCAGCGTACCACTTGCCGCTGTAGCCGATGTCCGCAGTTCCAGCGGCCCCAGCACCATCAACCGCGAGAACGTGCAGCGCCGCATCGTCATCAGTGCCAACGTCGCTGGACGCGACCTCCGGGGCGTGGTGAACGAAATCCAGCAACGCGTCAAGGATCAGGTTGTGCTGCAACCCGGCTACCATCTGGAGTACGGCGGACAATTTGAGAGCGAACAAGCGGCAAGCCGCACGCTGCTCATCGCGAGTCTGCTTGCGCTCGGTGTCATCTTCCTGCTGCTCTTCCAGGAATTCGGCGAAGTGAAACTCGCGGGCATCATCCTCATCAACCTCCCGTTGGCCTTGATCGGTGGCGTGGTGGCGGTTTGGTTCTCGGGCGGCACCCTCAGCATCCCCGCCATCATCGGTTTCATCACGCTCTTCGGCGTCGCCACGCGCAATGGCATCCTGCTCGTGAGCCATTATGGGCAGTTGGAGCGTGAGGGTGAAACGCTGGACCATGCCGTGATACACGGTTCGGTGGATCGCCTTACGCCCATCCTCATGACGGCACTTACCGCAGCACTAGCACTCATTCCGCTCGCTTTGGCCAGCGAAGAACCGGGCAACGAGATCCAAAGCCCCATGGCCAAGGTGATCCTCGGCGGCCTGCTCAGCAGCACCCTCCTCAACATGTTCATCATCCCCGCCGTGTACCGCATGGTGAAGGGCAAACCCGCACAACGATGAAACGCATCCTCATCCTCCTCAGCGTTTGTTCAGTGCTGCAAGCCACTGCTCAACAAAGCAGCATGCCCGCCGTGCTGGACGCCATCAACGCCAACAACCTGCGCATCCGGGCCACTGCACAGGAGACCGAAGCCCAACGCCTCCAGGCGCGTACAGGCCTTTCCCTGCCCGACCCCACGGTTGATTTCGACTACATGACTGGCACGCCAACAGCAACGGCGGGCACACAGAACGACCTCACTATCGCACAGGGCTTCGACTTCCCTACGGCCTATGGCGCGCGGCGGAAGGTCGCGGAGATCCGGAGTGGCCAGCAGGAGCAGGTCAGCATTGCTACAAGGCGTGAAGTGCTGCTCGACGCACAACGCACCTGCATAGCGCTGGTACATGCTAACAAACGCGCGCGATTGCTGGCCGAACGTCACGAGGCCGCTGTTCGATTCCGCGATGGCGTGCGACAGCGTTTCGACCGCGAGGCTGCGACCATCCTTGACCGCAACAAGGCCGAACTGCTCGAAGCGGGCATCGCCGCCGATGCGCAGCGCGCTGAAATGGAACGTCTCGCACTGCTACAGCACCTGGCCGAACTGAACGGCGGCGAGGAGCTCGCCTTCACCGACACCGCATACGCACCGGTATCCGAGCTACCGGACTTCAGCACCTATGAAGCCGAGATGGAAGCCGCTGACCCGGATCTGCGCATGCTACAAGCCGAGGTGGAAGCCAGCGAAGCGCAGACCAAGGCCTACAAAGCCAGCGGCCTGCCTGGTTTTGAAGTAGGCTACCGTTACCAAGGCATCTTAGGTGCGAACTACCATGGCGTACATGCCGGGCTGAATGTGCCCCTGTGGAGCAATCGTTTCAAGGTGAAACAGCAACAACAATGGACCACGGCCTACACCCTGCGCACCGACGAACACAAGTTGGAGCACCTGTACGAAGCAAGGCATCTCTATGACCGCGCTGTTGCCATGCGTACTTCGCTGCTCGATTTCCAACAACGGCTGGGCGGCGCGAACAGCACGGACCTGCTGGAGAAGTCGTTCGAGGCCGGGCAGATGAGCACGCTCGAATACCAGATGGAACTGTTGCTACTGAAAGAGAGCACCGACCGTTGGTTGCAACTGGAACGCGAGTATCAGGAAGCGATGGCGGAGGTGTTCAAGTACAAACTTTGATCAGTGACCCGCCATCTTGAGCCATGAGCACAGACCACGACCACACCACCCAACAAAAGACCAATGGAGGCACCGCCGCATGGCGCGCCTACCTGCCCGCCATCACCGCCTTCGTGCTGCTCATCGGCGGCATCGCAATCGACCAACTGTCGCCGCAGTTCTGGCAGCAGCCGTGGTGGCGTTTCGTGTGGTACCTGGCGGCCTACCTGCCCGTGGGCTGGCCGGTGCTGATGAGCGCGGTACGTGCCATCGGCAAGGGCGATGTGTTCAGCGAGTTCTTACTGATGAGTTTGGCCACCATCGGCGCGTTCTACATCGCCGAGTACCCTGAAGGCGTGGCCGTGATGCTCTTCTACGCCGTGGGCGAACTGTTCCAGAACGCCGCCGTGAAACGCGCCAAGCGCAACATCCAAGCGCTGTTGGATGTGCGGCCCGATACCGCGAACGTGATGAAGGATGGTGTCCCGGTGGAAACGCCCGCCGCCGAGGTGAAAGTCGGGGACACCATCCGCATCCGCGTGGGCGACCGCGTGCCGCTTGATGGAAAACTATTGAGCGACAAAGCGGCCTTCGACACTGCCGCGCTCACCGGTGAAAGTGTGCCGCGTTCCATCGAGAAGGATGCCGCCGTGCTCGCGGGCATGATCGCCACGGACAAGGTGGTGGATATGCAAGTGACCAAGCCCTTCGGCGAAAGCAGCCTCGCGCGCATCCTCGACCTCGTGCAGAACGCCGCGAAGAGCAAGGCGCCCACGGAGCTCTTCATCCGCCGCTTTGCGCGCATCTACACGCCCATCGTGGTGACGCTGGCGGTGGGCATCGTGCTGGTGCCCATGCTGGTGGCGGACCCTTACGTGTTCAACGATTGGCTGTACCGCGCGCTCATCTTTTTGGTGATCTCCTGCCCCTGCGCGCTGGTGATCAGCATTCCGCTCGGCTACTTCGGCGGCATCGGCGCGGCCAGTCGCAAAGGCATCCTGCTCAAGGGCGGCAACTACCTCGACGTGCTCACCAAGGTAAACACCGTGGTGATGGACAAGACCGGCACGATGACAGCGGGCGTCTTCGCCGTGCAGGAGGTGAAACCGGCTGCGGGCACCGATGCGCAACGCTTGGTGGGCGTGGTGAAGGCGATGGAGGCGCACAGCACGCACCCCATCGCCAAGGCGGTAATGCGCTACGCCGATGGCACCAACGTGGGCGAGGCCACCAACGTGGAGGAGATCAGCGGCCACGGCATGCGCGGCACGGTGCAGGGTCAGGAGGTGCTGGTTGGCAATGCCAAGCTGCTGCGCAAGTTCAACGTGGCCTATCCGCCGGAAGTGGATGCGGTTGAAGAGACCATCGTGGTGGCGGCGATCGGCGGCGCGTACGTGGGTTACCTCACCGTGGCCGACAGCATCAAGGCCGACGCGCAACATGCCGTTACCGAACTGCGCACGCTGGGTGTGCGCGATATCGTGATGCTCAGCGGCGACAAGACCGCCATCACGCAACGCGTGGCCGTCAAGCTCGGCATCACCAAGGCCTTTGGCGATCTGCTGCCGGAGGACAAGGTGACGAAGATGCAAGAAGTGAAGAAGGATCCCACAGCGGTGGTCGCCTTCGTGGGCGACGGCATCAACGACGCGCCGGTGCTCGCTCTCAGCGACGTGGGCATCGCCATGGGCGGCCTCGGCAGTGATGCGGCCATCGAGACAGCCGACGTGGTGATCCAGAACGATCAGCCCTCGCGCATCGTCGAAGCCATCCGCATCGGCAAGGCCACCAAGCGCGTGGTCACGCAGAACATCGTGCTCGCGTTCGGGGTGAAAGCCATCGTGCTGATCCTTGGCGCGGGCGGTCTGGCCACGCTATGGGAAGCGGTCTTCGCCGATGTGGGCGTAGCGTTGGTGGCGATCGTGAATGCGGCTCGGATGCGGTGACCGGAGGACCCGAAGACGCATCCTTAGATGCGATCCGGAATGCGGATAGCACATAGGTATTGGCTGATCACATCTGGCTGCCCTGGCGCCGGTTGCCTTTCAAACTTGGCCGGTTTCGGTAGCACACGCTTGCTCTGCTCCCACTAGCTTCACCAGTTCAATGCACACCTCAACCAGCAATCGTTCACGCAGGACGGCCGCCTTTGGCCTTTTGCTGTTGTTTGCTTGGGGTGCGTTGGTTCCGGCTCTTTATCGTATGGACTGTATCGCCAGTGACCGAACGACCATCTCGTGGTTCGAGCCAGTGGAGTGTTATGCGCCGGATGTGGAGGGAACGGGCGAACATCTCCGCACAAACTGCTGCATCTTCTACAAGACCGATGCGGTTGATAGTCCCACTGTGGTGTCAAAACAGGCCAGTGCCCCTTCTTTTATTGATGAGTTCGACTTCCGCGCGAGCACCTATCGTGTAGTTCCCCCGGTGCTGCGCGCTTCCTTGGTCCATCGCGATCATGGGCCGCCGCTGGTGCAAGGCCAACGGCTGGCAGCGTTAGGGGTATTCCGGGTGTAGGAGCTTGAATGTGTTCGGTGCGCACGGTTGGTGCGCGCTTTTCCCGTTCATCCTGCAACCTCAATACCCATATGGATCTCAGATCAGCTCGCTCGGCCCTGCTTCTGTTCCCACGCTTGTTCGCTGTCTACGTTTGTCTGGCATTCGTGCTGTTCAGTAGCGCACAACCGCCACTACCTATACCTCCGGTACTCACCGGAACCGACATCCAACTCACGCTGCAAGAGGGCACCTGGGAGTTCCATCCCGACGAAGTCGTGCCCACCTACGGGTACAACGGCGATCTTCTCGGTCCAACGATCATGTTGGACCAAGGACAGGCCGTGACGTTGAATGTGACGAACACCTTGCCCGACCTTACGACCACGCACTGGCATGGAATGCATGTGAGCCCCATGAACGATGGTGGACCTCATTCGTTGATCTATCCGAACACCACCTGGAGCCCCAGCTTCACCGTGCTCGATCGTGCAAGCACCTTCTGGTACCATCCACATGGCCATGGCCTTACCGATTACCAAGTGACCATGGGCGCCGCTGGGATGATCATCGTGCGCGATGCCTTGGAGGCTGCACTGGTCCTGCCGCGTACCTACGCCATCGACGACATCCCCTTGATCCTGCAAACCAAGGCCATCGTGGGCGGCATGCTCTCGGTACACACTGGCTTGGACAGCGTGGTAGTGGTGAACGGCGCACGCCAACCCCTTGCTGAAGTACCCGCCCAAGTGGTGCGCTTGCGTTGCTTGAACGGATCGAGCGAACGCACCTTCCACTTGGGTTTTGAGAATGACATGCCATTCCACGTGATCGGAACCGATGGCGGACTGTTGGCCGCACCCTTGCCCAAGACCCGTTTGCGGCTGATGCCCGGAGAGCGTGTGGAATTGCTCGTTGACCTGAGCGGCATGCAAGGCGGCACCTTTAGTATGATAGCCTTCAACAGCGAACTGCCCAACGGCATCATCGGCGCGGCGGAAGTGGGCAATGGCATGGCTACGTTGGATGGCTACAACGACAACGCATTGAACGGCGCGGACTTCCAGCTGCTTTCCTTCAGCGTTACAGCACCCACATCCGATCCGATCACCAGTATCCCCGCCGAGTTCGTACCGGTGTTGCCGTACAATGAAGCGGACGCGGACCTTACGCGCAGCTTCACCTTCACGCCCGAAGGCACGATGCCCATGGAAATGATCGAAGGTCCCTTCGAGATCAACGGGGCCTTGATGGACATGGATGTGTTCAATGAGGTGGTGCCCTTGGGCAGTACCGAGATCTGGGAGTTCACCAACAACACCATGGTGGGCCACCCGATCCACATCCACGACATCCAGTTCAACATCCTGGACCGCAGCGGCATGCCGCCGGAGGATTGGGAGACCGGCTGGAAGGATGTGGTCTATGTGCCGTCCATGGGCAGCGCGCGCGTGATCACGCGCTTCGATGATTTCGCTGATCCCGAGATGCCCTACATGTACCACTGCCACTTGCTGATGCACGAGGACGAGGGCATGATGGGCCAGTTCTTGGTGATCGACCCCAATGCCATCGGCGAGACCAAAGCAGGACAACGCACCATGCACGTATGGCCCCAGCCGTTCAGCAACGGGCGCTTGAACCTGCGCACGGCGCTGTTGAACGGCAACCTCAACGTGGTTCTGCGCGATGCATTCGGCCGGATCGTTCACGTAAGCACCGCGAATTTCACCGAGGGTAGCGCCGGTATTTATCCCTCTCAATTAGCGCCCGGCCTCTACGCCGTGCAGATCCTATCGCGCGATGGGCAATTGCATTCGGCAACCTTCATCGTTCAACCTTGACGAAGCACAACAACCAATTCGGACCAACAACCACGCACATGAAAAAGCTCTTCTCCTTCCTCCTTGCATCGGCCTTCACCCTTTCGGGCGTTGCCCAGACCACGGCCCTCGACTTCACGGCAAACGATTGCGACGGCGTGCCGCACAACCTCTTCACCGAACTGGAAGCCGGTGACGTGGTGGTGATCGAACTGGTGATGATGGGCTGCGCCCCCTGCGTCACGTCCGCGAACAGCCTGCTCACCAACGTGTTGCCCAACGTGAGCGACGCCAGTCGCGTGAAGCTCTACAGCATCGGGTTCACCAATGCCATCACTTGCACGCAGATGAATAGCTGGAAGAGCGCCAACAGCTTCACACACACCGTGTTCGCTGGCATGAGCGCCCAGACCACGCACTACGGCGGAATGGGCATGCCCACCATAGCGGTTGTCGGTGGCGAGGACCATGCGGTGTACTATAGCGAAGTGGGGCACAGCGATAGCAACAATCCGGACATCATCGCTGCGATCAACGACGCGCTGAATGCCGGTGTGGGCCTGAACGAACAGGCAGTTACCGTTGCCGGTATCAACCCCAACCCCGCACACGACATGATCACCGTGACAGGTGGCGCGTGGACAAAAGCTTCCGTGCTGGACACCCAGGGCAGAGAGGTGTTCGCTGGCGCGTTGGTGAACGGGCGCTTGGCTATTGGTCAACTGCCGACGGGAACCTATATGGTGCGTCTGGTCGATAACACGGGTGAGCAAGGCAGCGCACGCTTCGAGAAGCGATAAAAGCTCAATACGCCTTCGATCAGTGCAAGCTGTTCGAGGTTGGTGAAAGGGGGAGGCTACCTGCCTGGTGCCTCCCCTGATCGCCGCAGCAAATTGCTTCATCAACCAGTGCCATGCAGAGCAAGAAGATCTACATACGGAACATGGTCTGCGACCGCTGCACAACGGCGGTCAGCAACCTATTGACCGGTTCAGGCCACCACTATGTATCGATCATGCTTGGTCAAGTGATCCTTGACCGACCACTGAGAACGCGGGAACGCGCAGACCTGGAGAGGGGCTTGAAAAGCCTTGGTTTCGAGTTGATCGAAAGCAAAGAAGCGCGGACAGTGGAGCAGATCAAAAGCGTCCTCCGTGAACATGTTCATTCCAGCGCACTGACACGCGCGAATGTCAAGCTTAGTGAGTGGCTGGCCAGCGGCATGAATGCGGAGTATTCAGGGCTGAGCAAGCTATTCTCGGAGGTGGAAGGGACTACTATCGAACGGTATCACAACCTCCTGCGCATTGAACGGGCGAAGGAACTCTTGGTGTATGATGAGTTGAGCGTTGCCCAGATAGCCGATGAGCTCGGTTACAGTAGCGTGCAACACCTCAGCAACCAGTTCGCCCAATTCGTGGGACACAGCCCTACCCACTTCAAGCGAATTGGTGCAAAGCGGCGCAAGGCCTTGGACAAAGTGCGCTAGCGAACGATGCGTGATGTAACACTTATCCATCATCCTGTAACTACCTCGGCAAAGGGTGCCCAGAACTTTGTCATCGTAATACGGACATAGCCATGAGCACCCCGAACATCACTCTGCCGCTCCTTAACGTGAACAGCGCCCATTGCGCACTTCGCGTAGAACAAGCCCTGAAAGCAACGGCTGGCGTTACCGACGCCAAAGTTGACCTCGGCACCCAACGCGCTACCATCTCCAGCGAAACACCCGCAAAAGCTGTACGCGACGCTGTTGCCGCCGTCAGACTGGCTGGATACGACGTGTCAAGCGAACGCCTGCACTTCAACACTACTGGCATCACCTGCGCTGGATGCGCCAGAAGTGCGGGCAACATCCTCGACCGTCTCACCGGAGTGTTGAACACCACCATTGACCAGCCTACGGGCACCGCCACGGTGGAAGTGGTGAAAGGCACGGTGACTTTGGAGGAGATGCTCTCCGCACTGAAGCCAGCAGGCTATTCGTTGATCCCACAAGCCGCTTGAACCATGGCCTCTGAGAGCACCACCGTTCTTCTGCCTGTGGAGAATATGGACAGCGAACACTGTGCGCTGATCGTGGACAAGGCACTGGGTACGGTTCCCGAAGTGAAGGAGCATCATGTGGAGCTGAACAACAGGCGTGCGGTGCTCACCAGTGAGCGGCCCGTAGAAGCCGTGCAACACGCTGTGCAAGCCATTCGCGACAATGGTTATGGGGTGCCAACGCTGAAACGCACGTTCCCGGTAACGGGCATGACCTGCGCAAGCTGTGTGGCCAGTGTGGAGAGCATGCTACTTGCCCAGCCTGGAATACTGAAGGCCGGTGTGAATTTGGCCACCAATACCGTGCAAGTGGAATACGTGCCAGGTGTTATTGACGAGGTTCGTATGCGTTCGGTCATTCAGAGCATCGGTTACGACCTGCTCATTGGCGAAGAGCAGGACGCGCAGGCCGACCTTGAACAGGTCCAGAGCGCGCACATGGATTCCCTGAAGAAAAGGCTGTGGGCTTCCATTGCCCTGAGTATTCCGCTTGTGGTCATCGGCATGTTCCTGATGCACGAGCCGTGGGCCAACTTCGTCATGTGGGTCTTGAGCACGCCGGTAGTCATTGTTTTTGGCCGTCAGTTCTTCATCAACGCATGGAAACAGGCCAAACACCGCAGTGCGAACATGGACACACTGGTGGCGCTGAGCACCGGTGTGGCCTACGCGTTCAGTGTGTTCAATACCGCCTACCCATCGTTCTGGACCGCTCGCGGACTGACGCCACATGTCTACTTCGAGACCGCTGCGGTGGTCATCACCTTCATCCTGCTCGGTAAGTTCTTGGAGGAGCGTGCCAAGGCAGGAACAAGCAGCGCCATCAAGAAACTCATGGGCCTGCGCCCCAGTACGGTGCTTCGCGAGCAGGCAGACGGTAACACGAGAGAAGTGCCCATCGCCGAGGTGAACGTGCATGATGTCCTGGTGGTACGACCCGGTGAGAGCATAGCCGTGGATGGCGAAGTGGTTGGCGGAGATAGCTACGTGGACGAAAGCATGATCAGCGGTGAGCCGGTCGCCGTGGCAAAGACGGTGGGTGCAAAGGTTCTCGCGGGGACCATCAACCAAAGGGGGAGTTTGCGCATGCGCGCCGAAAAAGTGGGCGCTGCCACATTGCTGGCGCAGATCGTGCGCACCGTACAGGAGGCGCAGGGTAGCAAAGCGCCCGTACAGAAACTGGTGGACCGTATCGCGGCGGTGTTCGTCCCCATCGTCATCGGCATAGCAGTAATGAGCGCTATCGTGTGGTGGGTGTTCGGTGGTGAACATGCCCTCACACAAGGTCTGCTGGCAATGGTAACGGTGTTGGTGATCGCGTGCCCTTGCGCTCTCGGCCTCGCAACACCAACGGCCATCATGGCGGGCATGGGAAAGGGCGCTGAGAATGGCATACTGATCAAGGATGCCGATAGCTTGGAACGCGCCAAGCGGATCACAGCCATCGTGCTCGACAAGACCGGCACCATTACGGAAGGGAAGCCCGAAGTCGTGGACACCCTTGGCCTCGACGACATAGAGTTGGCTGCGGCCTTGCTCGCCATCGAATCGCGTTCGGAGCATCCGCTTGCCGAAGCGGTGACGCGTTACCTGCACGCCCATGGAACGCATCATATGCCCGTTGTTGAGAGTTTCGAGAGCTTGACCGGCAAGGGCGTGAAGGCCAAGGTGAATGGGATCACCTGGTTCGTTGGCAACCGACGGCTGCTCGAAGAGAACGGTGTTGGCATTGATGGCGTCCATCGGGAAAAGGAGCGCGCATGGCAGGAAGCCGCCCGCACCTTGGTATGGGTGAGTGATGGACACAAAGTGCGTGCTGCCGTGGCCATCGCAGACCGTATCAAACCCAGCGCTGTTGAAGCCATCGCTCGGCTCAAGGAAGCGGGCATTAAGGTCTACATGCAGACCGGCGACGCCCGGCGCACTGCACAGGCGGTAGCGCAAGAGGTTGGTATCGAAGATCTCCGCAGTGAAGTACTTCCGAAGGACAAAGCCGCTTTCGTAGCGGGTTTGCAACATCAAGGGCATGTGGTGGCCATGGTCGGGGACGGCATCAACGACAGCGAAGCATTGGCAAAAGCCGATGTAAGCATCGCCATGGGCCAGGGCAGCGACATCGCTATGGACGTTGCACGCATGACCCTCATCACCGCCGACCTCAATGCCATTCCACGTGCCATCACGCTCTCACGCAAGACCGTCAGCCTCATCCGCCAGAACCTTTTCTGGGCCTTCATCTACAACGTGCTGGGCATACCTATCGCCGCCGGTGTGCTCTACCCCATCAACGGGTTCGTACTCGACCCCATGATAGCAGGCGCGGCCATGGCACTCAGCAGCGTTAGCGTGGTGAGCAACAGCCTGCGTTTGAAATGGGCGAAACTGGAGAACTGAATCGATCAATGAACCTCAAGACGACCGACACATGAGAACCCTCCTTTCCCTCATCGCGCTACCAGCGCTGCTGTTCTTCAGCAGTTGCAGTGCCCAGATCAAGAACGCGCAGACCACCACCGTCCGCATCGATGGCGATTGCCCCATGTGCGAGAAGACCATTGAGAAGGTCGCCTACGTCAAGGGTGAAGCCGAAGCCGATTGGGACGTGGATGCCAAGACCGCGCGCATCACCTTCGACAGCACCCGTACCAGCCTGGATGCTGTGTTGCAGCGCATCGCCCACGCAGGATACGATAGCGAGAAGTATCTCGCTCCCGATGCCGCGTACGCTGCCTTGCCGGGCTGCTGTCAGTACGAGCGTACCTTCAAGAAAGCACCGTTGGCAGCTACATCAACACAACCTGCGGAACACATCACTGCCGCTCCGGACACCTTGGCTGTGCAACAAACGATGAACTCCAAGTCTGATCAATTCAACGCGCTCTTCACGGCGTACTTCGCACTGAAGGATGCGCTCGTTGTTTCCAATGCGAAGACCGCGACCGTGCATGCCGAGGCGTTCACCGCTGCGGTGAAGGCTGTGCAGATGGAACGAATGACGCCCGACGTGCATGGCGTGTGGATGGAAGTGATGGAGCCGCTCGCGAACATCGGTACGGGCATCGCCGCGAAGAAGGAGATCGACGCGCAGCGCAAGGCCTTCGCCGAACTATCTCCGCACATGCTCACCCTCGTGAAAGTAGCGCCCCGTCCCGAGCCGGTCTACTACGATCACTGCCCGATGTATGAAGGCGGTGCGGACTGGCTGAGCCAGGAGAAAGTCATCAAGAACCCGTTCTACGGCTCGATGATGCTCACCTGCGGTAGCGTGAAGGAGACCATCACGAAGTAAGGTTCGAGGATCACGCGCCATGGACCTGCATCGCTTCCTTCGCATCCCGGTACAGTTGATCGTCCTGTTGTTCTTCGTGGCGGGCGGCGGCCTAGCTACTGCGCAGGACGGTGTTGGCGCGCGCGCGATGGGCACGTCTGTGCCGGGCGAAGACTTCACTCCGCGCACTACACGCTACGATCTTACCATCCGCGACACCATCGTCAACTACACGGAGAAGGCGTGCAAGGCCTTCTCCGTGAACGGCCAGATGCCGATGCCCACTCTCACCTTCATCGAAGGCGACACGGCGATGATCGTAGTACACAATGCGATGGCGACGGAAGAGACCTCCCTGCACTGGCACGGCATCATCCTGCCGTATGAACTGGACGGCGTTCCCTACCTGACAACCGCCCCCATCAAGGCCGGTGAAACGCAAGTCTACAAGTTCCCGCTATTGCAGAGCGGCACCTATTGGTACCACTCCCATACCAAGCTCCAGGAACAGAACGGCATGCACGGCGCCCTCATCATCCATAAGCGCCATGGCGAACCCATGCCCGAGCAGGTTATCATACTCAGCGAGTGGACCGATATGAAACCCAATGAGGTACACCGTCGCTTGCACAACGCGAACGACTGGAGCGCGATCAAGAAGCACGGTGTGCGGCCGGGCACGGTGCAGAGCTACAGCGACGCCATCAAAGCAGGCGCTGTGGATGTGAAACTGAAGAACGAGTGGTTGCGCATGAACGCCATGGATGTGAGCGACGTTTACTACGATGTGCTCTTCAGTAACGGCAAGGCCGAGGACCACGCGCCGCAACTGAAGGGTGGAGACCGCGTGCGTGTGCGCCTGATCAACGGCGGCGCCAGCAGCTACTTCTGGATCACTTACGCGGGCGGCAAGATGACGGTCGTGGCCACCGACGGCATCGATGTGGAACCGGTGAAAGTGGACCGTTTCATCATGGGCGTGGCCGAGACCTATGACGTGATCGTCACACTGCCCGCCGACAGCACCGCTTACGAACTGCTCGCCACCAGCGAGGACCGCGTGCGCAGCACCTCGCTCTGGTTGGGCAGTGGCATCAAGCAATTGGCCGCGCCGCTGGCACCGCTCAAGTACTTCGAGGGCATGCAGATGATGAACGGTATGATGAAGATGAGCGGCGACCTGGACGACATGGGCATGAACATGAGCCTCCAGCAGATGGACATGAACGTGGTGATGTACCCGGAGATCACGGGCGCGCCTGCGAAGGAAGGACCGCGTCGTTCCGCTCGCGATGACGGGCAGGAGGACATGAGCAACATGTACAACAGCAACGCCTTGTCGGAGATCACCACGCTCAACTATGCCATGCTTCGGGCCACCACCAGCACCGCGCTGCCACCGGGACCGGTGAAGGAATTGCGCTTCGAACTCACGGGCAACATGAACCGCTACCTGTGGACGCTGGACAACAAAACGGTGAGCGAGACGGACCGCATCCTCATCCGCAAGGGCGAGAATGTGCGCATCATCCTGCACAACAACAGCATGATGCGCCACCCCATGCACCTGCACGGCCACTTCTTCCGCGTGGTGAACGGCCAAGGCGACCGCTCGCCGCTGAAGAACGTGCTTGACATCATGCCCATGGAGACCGACACCATCGAGTTCGCCACCACGGAAACAGGCGACTGGTTCTTCCATTGTCACATCCTCTACCACATGATGAGCGGTATGGGCCGTGTGTTCAGCTACGAAGGCACCGCCCCAAACCCCGTACTGCCCGATGCGCAGGAGGCCGCCCGGAGGTTCAATCGCGAGGACAAGGAGTGGCACTTCATGTTTCAGAACGATTTCGCCACCAACGGCAACGACGGCGAAGCGATGCTCCAGAACAAACGCTGGAACCTACAGAGCGAATGGCGGCTGGGCTATACACTTGCGCACGGCCAGGAAGTGGAGACGCACTTCGGGCGCTACCTAGGCAAAATGCAATGGTGGTTCGTGAACGTTGGCCTTGACTGGCGCACGCGCGACAGCGAAGGTCATGCAGAAGGAAGCCCGACCTCCGAAACCAACCTCTTCCAACAGACCAACACCAAGGACAACCGTACGGTGGCGCACATCGGCTTCCAATTCACGCTGCCCATGCTCCTGGTGCTCGATGCCCGCATCGATACCGATGGCCGCTTGCGTGCCCAACTCATGCGCGAGGACATCCCGCTAACGCCCCGCATGCGCATGGACCTGATGTACAACTCCGACCTGGAGTACATGGGCGGCCTGCGCTACGTGCTGGACAAGACGTGGGCGGTGAGGGCGCACTACGATAGTGACATGGGCTTCGGGGTGGGCCTGTCCGTCTCCTACTGATGCTTTGCCCGCGCGCTTCTTCCTAGCCATACGCATAGGCAAAGCCACCAAGCGCGTGTTCACGCAGAACATCGTGCTCGCTTTCGGGGTGAAGGGCATCGTGCTGATCCTCGGCGCCGGTGGCCTGGTCACGCTATGGGAATCGGTCTTCGCTGATTTGGGCGTGGCACTGGCAATCGTGAACGCCGCGCGGATACGATCAGAGCCATGCCCCATACCCTACGCAACGGTCACTAATTCCCGGCATTCAGCAACCCGAATGAGCCGTTCTCCCGCAGGATGAAGAGGCCCAAGAGGAAGAGCACAACGGGTGTCACGATATGTCCGTAGCGCGATATCGCCTTGGCGAGCACAGGGTGGTGCGTCAGGTACCTGGCCAGTGTCAACCACACCATGACCATAGCGAGAAAGATCGCGATCATGATGGCCTTGTCGGCGCTGGAAAGGGAGGCAAGCAGGGGGATGTAGGTCCCGATGTTATCGCCACCGTTGGCAAAGGTGACGGCCGCAACACTGAACAATCCCGATCGCTTGGGGTGCTGTTCAATGGAGGGTACTTCGTTGCGGTTGCGCACCAATTGCACCACTTGCTTGAGCGCCAGATAGATCGGCACCAAGCCCAGCAAGCCAACGTATCGCGCGTCGATGAAGTGCCCCAGGACTGCACCAGCCAGGCTCACCCCGATCAGCAATGCGATGCCGAGGTATTGGCCGAGGTGGATGTCCCGCGATCTATAACGCTTATCACTGAAGAAGAGCGCGAGGATGAAGATGTCATCGACGTTCGTGGATGCGAAAGCGAGGATGCTGGTAAGGACGAGTTCCATGGATCAAAGCGGGGCCGAACGCGAAGAGCGCAAAGTAGACATGCACCTATGGGATAGCGCGGCCGTGAAACATGCGGCACTCCTCGTTTCCATCGCACTCCATCGCTGGCACCGGACTGACTATTGGAATGCACCCTCAACGTTGGGCCGGAAACACTGAACTTGGACCTGTTCCCATGAACGTCTCCATCCTCATCGTTCCCGCCGCTGCGCTGGCCGCATCCCTGCTCACCTTGATCAGTGGTTTCGGGCTGGGCACCCTGCTGCTTCCGGTGTTCGCCGTGTTCTTTCCACTGGAGCTGGCCATCCTGCTGACCGCCCTCGTGCATCTGCTCAACAACCTCTTCAAGCTCGGGCTGCTGTGGAGGCATATCCATTGGAGCACCGTGCTGCGCTTTGGGGCACCCGGCATTCTCGGCGCCTACCTGGGTGCGCGGCTCATGCTCACCTTGGGCGAGCGTGCGCCCCTCTTCCAGGGCGTCTTTCATCCAGTGGATCCGCTGGACCTAGTGATCGCCGGGCTGATGTTGCTGTTCGGGCTCGTCGAACTCTCGAACAAGCTGAACTCCTTCTCGCTCCCACCGAAATGGATGGTGCCCGGCGGACTGATCAGTGGGTTCTTCGGTGGGCTGAGCGGGCATCAAGGTGCCTTGCGCAGCCTGTTCCTGCTACGCAGTGGGCTCGGCAGGGAGACCTTCATCGCTACGGGTGTCGCCATCGCCTGCATGGTGGATCTTACGCGCTTACCCACTTACATCAATACGGGACTGCTGTCCCGGCTTGGGGAGCAATGGCCACTGCTATTGGCCTGCACGCTGGCCTCGTTCCTAGGCGTTTGGTGGGGCAGCAAGCTCATCCGGAAAGTGACCATGCGTGGTGTGCAAGCTGTCGTTGGCCTGCTGATGCTCTCGATCGCAGCCATGCTAGCGGGCGGTCTTATTTGAACCCATGGCATGTCTGGCAAGGGACAGGATCCCTAGCAATGGGCCCATGCTGAGCACCGTTTATGACCCCCCTGCCCCCCGACGGCGTACTTTCGCCAACGCACGGCAAGGTTCTTGCCAATCGGATGTCCAACTCACTGAAGAAACGATCCATGAAACCTTCCTTGCTCGCCAGTGCCGCTTTGATCGGTCTGCTTTCGTTCTCTGCTGTAACCGTTCAAGCAGCAACGCTACAAGGCGCCGGCACACATGATCCGGCCCCTGCTGTTGAGGATAGCAAGGCCGCAGCGACGCGTGTGATGACCGTACTGATCAACGATGGACTGATCGCTGGCGAAGAAGCCGCCAAGTTGCGCGAGGAGATCGCCGCCATTTTCACCAAGACCCCCTTGGTGGCCACTGGTGACGAGAAGAAGGACGCTGCCACCAAAGCTAAGGTCAAGGACCAGGTGCAAGCCGCCGTTCTCCGTCAGGTGGGCAAGGACAAGACTGCCCGTGTCGCCGAACTGCTCGCCAAGCCCGAGAGCTGGGATGCCAAGGCATGCGCGAAGGGCAAAGCCTGCTGCGCAGGTCATAAGTAGGGCGCAACATGCGGCTCCATTGGAACATGCCGCACGCGGTGCGGTCGCACTATCTGGCAGAACTGGAGGCTAGCAAACACGCTCGTACCACGGGGGAACTTCAGCACGAATGGCATCATTTGCAACGTGCTCACATCCTCGCTCAGCGGTGGCCGCTGGAGCACAATGCAGTGCACTGGCGCATGCTGAAGTACGGCCTGCGTATCAAGGATACACACGAGATCATCGGTCAGCTGCCGCGTTTGGTCTTCGGTGGTGTGAAGAGCTTTGTAGGTACCGTGCCCATCGGTAACACTGGCGGGGCCGATGTCCCCGCGCTTCGGGCCATGCCTCTGCCAGCGGATCTGGCCCTTATCCTGCGTTCCACATGAAGGCGGTCATCGCCCAAACACACTGTTTCAACCTGCGATCATGAACCCCATCAACGTCCTTGTAACCGCCGCCCTCGGCTTGTTCCTTTCGATCAGCGTGCATGCGCAAAGCACGCTTCCTGCTACTAAGCCGGGTCTGGAAAGCGTGAAGATCCAGAGCAGCGCTATTTGCGACATGTGCGAGAAGACCATCGAAACGGAGTTGATCTATGAGAAGGGTGTGAAGAAGGTGGATGTGGACCTTACATCGTCAGCAGTGCTGGTGGAGTTCGACGCCAAGAAGACGGATGCCGACAAGCTACGTGCGGCGTTGGTGAAGTTGGGCTATTCTGCCGATGGCACACCAGGTAATGCCGAGGCGTTCGCAAAGCTGCCTTTGTGCTGCCAGAAGGAAGGTTGTGGGAAGATGCCGGAACAGCCTTGATCGTCCTGGCCTATGCTACCCCTGATCATGGAACAGCCCCTATTCGACCCCAAGCAACATTGGGAGAACATTTACACCAAGAAAGGCCCACAGGACTTGAGCTGGTATCAAGCCATGCCGAAGGCCTCTCTGGACCTCTTCGCGGAGTACCGCGTTCCAAAGGGCGCACGTATCATCGATGTGGGGGGTGGGGATAGCTTACTCGTTGACCACCTGCTGGATACCGGGTTCGGCGATGTCTCAGTACTGGACATCAGCGGCGCGGCGTTGGACAAGGCCAAGGTACGTCTGGGTGAGCGCGGCAAGCACGTGCAGTGGATCGAGAGCAATGCCACCTCCTTCGACGCACCAGCACCTTTCGATGTGTGGCACGATCGCGCCGTGTTCCATTTCCTCACTTCCGAAGCCGACGTGGACCTCTACATCGAGCGCCTAGCCAAGCTGCTCAAACCGGGTGGCCTGCTCATCCTGGCCACCTTCAGCGATAGCGGGCCGGAGAAGTGCAGTGGCATCCCCGTACACCGCTACAGCGAACCAGAAATGGTGGCACGCCTACAGAAGGTCTGTGACCGCATCAAGTGTTTCACTGTGGACCATGTGACGCCGTTCGACACCGTGCAGAACTTCCTTTTCTGCGCTTTCAGAAAGGCAGCATTCTGAGGTTAGCGCCTTCGGTTCAAATCGGCTCGCAAGCCGCATTCGCATTGGCCAATGATGGCTACAGGCTGATCGTCCGAACGGACTGAAGGAAGGCCTTGTACGCGTGGGATAAGCTAGCGCCTTATAGTTCTTCGTAATTCAGCTGACCCCCTGGTCTTCGTTCCATTTTTCCCATCGTATTATTGCGATACATTTGCACCATCATGGGTCAAGCCAAGTTGGAAGAATTCACCGTTCGTGACAACCGGGTCGCACGCTATGCCAAGGCATTAGCGCATCCCGCGCGGGTCGCCATTCTGCGTTTCCTTGCCCAACGCAAGAGTTGTGTCTGTGGTGACATCGTGGACGAGCTTCCCCTCTCGCAGAGCACGGTGAGCCAGCATTTGAAGGAATTGAAAGAAGCCGGGCTGATCCATGGCGAGATTGAAGGTGCGCGCGTGTGTTATTGCATAGCGCCCAAGGAATGGAAACTCGCGAAGCGCCACCTCAGCCAGTTCATGGAAACCTTTGACGGCACCGAGGACGGATGTTGCTGACCCTTTCAATCATCGTAATGAATCGATATTTTGAAGACCATGAACAGCACAGAGAACATTAAGGAAACAGTAAGGTCCAAATACGCCGAAATAGCGATGCAGGACAAAACGGTGAACGTTGCGTCATGCTGCGGCAGCGGTGGTTGTAGTACCGAGGTGTACAACATCATGACGGACGACTACAGCCGGGTGGAGGGCTACGTGCCCGAGGCCAATCTGGGCCTGGGCTGCGGGCTTCCCACCCAATTCGCGGGCATCAAGCCGGGCAACACCGTGCTGGATCTCGGTTCCGGTGCTGGCAACGATTGTTTTATCGCGCGTAAGGAGGCCGGAGCCGATGGCCGCGTGATCGGTGTGGACTTCACGCCTGAGATGGTCGCCAAGGCCCAAGCGAACGCGCAGAAGCTGGGCTATGCCAACGTGGAGTTCCGGCAGGGCGATATCGAAGCATTGCCGCTGACCAGCAACATGGTGGATGTTGTGGTGAGCAATTGTGTGTTGAACCTGGTACCCGACAAGCGGAAGGCGTTCGCGGAGACCTTGCGTGTGCTGAAGCCCGGTGGCCATTTCAGCATCAGCGATGTGGTACTGCGGGGCGCGATCCCTGCACGCTTGCGGGAAAGCGCCGAGATGTATGCCGGGTGCGTGTCGGGTGCCATGGAGGAGAGCGCCTACCTCGGCATCATCCATGACCTGGGATTCGAGCAGGTAACGGTGCAGAAGCGCAAGCCTATCATCTTACCGGACGACATCCTTTCCCGATACCTCAGTGCCGAAGAGATCAGGGCCTACGCACAAAGTGGTGCAGGCACCTTCAGCATCACGGTAGCGGCCACCAAGCCCCTGGCAACGAAGAACGATGCCTGCTGCGCGCCCAACGCCGAGGGCACGGCCAAGGTGAAGCTCGCTACGGGTGAGGCGTGCGGCTGTGGTATCGATAGCACGTGTTGCTGACCATGCGCACCTTCCTGGCACGATACCGGAAGCCGATCATCATCACCACATCGGTGGTCCTGCTGCAAGTGGTGTTCGGCTTCGATCCTAAGTTCTGCATCATCAACCTCATCTGGCTGGTCGTATGAGTGGACCCATCAAGCGCATACTCGTGCTCTGCACCGGCAACAGTTGTCGCAGTCAGATGGCCGAGGGATACTTGCGCCACTTCGCCCGTGGAAGAGCCCAGGTCTTCAGCGCAGGCGTGGAAGGGCATGGTGTGAACCCGCGCGCGATCGAAGTGATGAACGAGGATGGGATCGACATCTCCGGACATACTTCCAAAACGGTTGATGCCCTCGCAGGGCAGTCTTTCGACCTGGTGATCACCGTATGCGACAGTGCGCGGGAGAACTGCCCTTGGTTCCCCGCAAAAGCCGAACGCCTACACTACGACTTCCCAGACCCGGCCAAGGCCACAGGGAGCGAAGCGGAGATCATGACCGAGTTCCAAAGAGTGCGCGGAATGATCAAGGCGTATTGCGAACGGCTGGTGCGGGAGGCGGTAGGGCATGAGTGAACACCTGGCCTTGTCGGCAGGTGTTCCGTACCATACTGTCTCAGGAACGAACGGACCGTGTCAGATCAACAGCCCGCAACCAGCACTTCATTGAACGGTCACGGTAGCACCGGTCGTCTTTGCTTTCAGTTCCCTGATCCTCCACACGGCCACCGATGCCCGGTGCAGGATACCCTCCACCAGATTGGTAGCTCAGCGAACAAGCTTCACGATGTCTTCAATCTTCATGATTCCGTCGTAAATGCCAGCGGCATCGGCTGGGGTAAGGCCGTTCAAGGACTTGTGCTCCTTGCAGAAGTTGTAATGAACGAAGTGCAGGGCGATGGCGTAACCGTGGTTCTCAATCTTCTTGCTGAAGCCGTTGGTAAGGCGGGTGAACCGGCGCATTGACATCCGCATGGTGAGGTTGGCGCGGTCCATGTAGGACGTGGATACATGCTTACCATAGGGCTTGCCCATGATGTCGATATTGATGGCACCGGTGCATTCGGCAGGGCTGTACGGGCGCTCGTTGGTGCTGCCTTCGGGCTTGCCGTAACGCTTCACCAGCATGGCATAATCAACATCAGCGCCGAACGCGTTGTCCACGGCATCCACGTACAGGCGGTTGCCATCGGTGGTAAGCTGGATGCGGTTGGCGAGGCGGTTAGCGACACCAGCAATGAACTCGTGAGCCGTTGCGGTATCGCGGTTCCCGGCCAGCCATGATACGATCAGCTTGCTGTCAGCGTCTGACGCTGTCCATGTCCACACGTCACAAGCGCGTCCTTCAAGGTGTTGGGGCACGTCTTGCTTGCTGTAAACGAAGGACCAGACCTCATCCAACTGCACGCGCTTGGAGGGGAGGCCGCGCACCTTGTCATCGTGGAACAATTGGCAGGCTTGGCCAACATCAACCAGCAGCTTGGTCACAGTGTTGATGCTCACATCGCACACCCGGGACGTGCTGCGCAGGCTGCTGCCTACCACCAACATGCCGATGATCTGCACTTGCTTTTCGAGGGGTAGACGGTTCATGACCTGACGCGCCAATGAATCAAAGATAATACTCTTATGCATATCGTCAAGCATAATTGTTCAGTTTATTATGCAGCAGTGCATTATTACACTGATTTGTTACATATCACCTTGTTAACAGGCGAATGATGTATACATTCGCCGATGCAAGACTACACCGTCAGCGATGAGTGAGCGAGAGGAATTTGATGCAAACAAGATTTTGAAGGACCTCTTTCGGTCAGTCGAACCGGTAAAGAGCTACAGCCTGCGAGAGCTGTTTGATAACAGAGCGCGCGACCTTGGTGTCTCCCGCACCAGCGCGACACATTTGATCGGCCTGCAGAGCCGTACCCTAAAGGGGATACTGGATGGTACCCAAAAGCGGGTTGATCCCGTGGCCCTTCATCGCGTCGCCAGCTTCTTGCAGATGACCGACGAGCAGGTAACGCAGATGTATTTGAGCGCCCTGAGGTCGAACTATCCGGACGACCTATCCAAAACGGCGTCCGCTGACAAGGTGCAGTTCCTGAGAGAAAACTTCGATCTGGTGGCCTTGAAGAAAGCCGGGTTCATCAAGAGCATTACAGACTATGCGGACATCGAAGCCAGGATAAATCACTACTTCGGCCTTCGAAGTATCGAGGACTACCAAAGGCCCATTGATGATGTCGCTTTCAGCGCAGGGGTTGTGAAGCCGAAAAATGCGCTCATTCGGTCGACATGGATCAGCGCCGCGCGGGATGCCTTCAAGTTGATCGATAACCCTCACCCTTACAGCAGGGACGCGCTGGTCGAGTTCTTCCCACAAATCCGATGGCACTCGACCAACGTGAAGTTGGGAATGCCTAATGTGATCAAGCACTTATTCAAGATTGGGGTCACGGTGTTCTACTTGCCGTCTCTGCCGTCCCTGCACTTAAGGGGCGCGACCTTCTCTGTATTAGGTAAGCCCTGTGTCGTATTGACCAACTACAGAGACTTCTATCCTACTCTGTGGTTCGCCTTGGTGCATGAGCTTTTCCACGTCATCTTCGACTGGGACGAGATAAAACGGAACACCTACCATCTATCAGATGAAGATGTTGATCAACTCTCTGTGAAAGAACGAGAGGACGAAGCGGATGATTTCGCGCGTGAGTACCTGTTCTCTAAAGAGAAATCCGAAGCGGTGAGACCCTACCTGCGCGACGCAAGCTATGTAAGGCACTTTGCGGAGCTGAACCACGTTCACGAGAGTTTCGTGTATGTGTTCAACGCTTTCGATACGGGGAAAACCGATCGGATGTCATGGCCTCGAGCACAGAGGTTCAACCCCGACTTCGGTGACCTGCTGGACAAACTCGGCAACCATTGGAATGCGCCCAAGTCGATCACAGACTTCGTAAAGGGACTTGAGAACACGCTATATCGTTAATCACATGAAGAAGAACGTTTCGCAGCCGGTACCTGGCTCCAAAAAGGTGCAGCAGAGGGAGGAGCGCGATGCCCTTAAGCAACTGCTCCTAAAGCTTCCAGAAGAAAGGGTGGGAAGGGGCCTGTCTGATGAAAAACTCGATCGTGAGAACGCCAAGATCCAGCTATTGGATCAGACATGGACTACGCCTTACGAACAGAGACAGCGCGTCGACCGGTTCGTTGCCGAAATGGTGCAGCCATGGGAGAAAGCCTATCCGCAGGTGTACTACACAGAGATCTATCGGTTGAACGGATGGGCTATCCCCGAGGGGATGATTTCCGAAAAGCCATCTATTGTGGCTCAGTGGACCAACGAGATCATCTACATGCGCTTTCCACCTGAAGTGTTTGGGGCGCTACGCGAACGCAACCCACTGTTAGCGTACTGGCTTCGTGGGCACAAGCATCATCAATGGCTTACAGCAGAGGGCCGCGTTCAACTCCTGAGATTCATTCAAGATGCGATTGATGGTATGAAGGAGTGCGCAACGTGGTACGAGTTCCAACTGAAGCACGCGCAGAAATACAAGCTACCAGTGCAGCTTCGGTTGCTCGCCAAGGGCTAACCCTTCCTAGCCCACCGCTTCTCTGCCGCCTTCTTCGCTATGGCCGATCGTTTCTTCGCCGTCAGGCTCTTTGCCCGGGCCGCGCCGCCCTTCTTCCCCAAGGCAACCGCAGCGGGATCCCGCTTGTCCTCCACGGGCTGTTCGGTATCCATACCCGTGGCAAGAGCCACGATGCTCTTTGCGCGCTGGTTGACGTCGCGCGGCCTCTTCGGTGTTGGCATAGTTCAAAGGTATGACCGGGCGCAGCTTAGCGCTAAGCATCTTCAGGGACAGATAGTTCCAAACTAGACACTACCTATCCTTCTCGTTGCCCTCGCCTGCGTGATTTCGATGTTCGAATCTTACAAGGAAGCATTACGCCAAGTAACCGGTGCCGATCGCTCCGCCAGCTCTTGTGCACACTCCATTTGTAGCAGTTTGGGGTTCTCGCCTTCTATCAACTCGGGGAATTTGATCACATGCGCATGATGATGCGGCGGCTCATGAGCGATCACATCCATCTTACCAACCCTCTTCCTCTCGCGGTCAACACAAGCAACTGCACGGATGTCGGCTGCGGTGATTCGCGTGTAGGCAAGCAGCTCACGATTACTCGCTCTACCGACTTCGATCCCGTTCTTCTCAATTTCCGCGTCACCAACCAAAAGTTGTGTACGGCTCACGGAAATTACCCAAGAATCTGATTCCCCATCAAGGAGCGGCATAAAGGCTTGTCGCTTTGACCTGGCGTGTTCACCGTGCCTCCCCTTGATATCTCCCGGGCGGAAAATGTGCCGCGCAAGGATCTCGGGATCTTCGACCAACTCTGGCAAGCCAGAAGGCAACATCATTCAGCGCTTCAGGTTTTGGTAGAGGCCCACAAGTTCGTCGGGAATCTGATCATCCGTGAACCAGAGCGTGTCCCGCATACGGACTGAACGATTGCGATAGATGAAGCTCAAGCGCCCGGATAGGCTGATGCTAACAGCAAGCAAACGATCCCGTCCGTAATCCCAATCGAAGGAAACCTCCCCATCCGGATCTGCATTCACTTCCGGAGCCTCCATGCCCCTGGGCAATGCACTCAAGAATCGCTGGGCCATTTCCAATGTCAACAAATGGACAGCATTCGACCCCGGACCCGCCCAGTCGTGGTCAAGGGCCTCACTGTAGATCGTCCGGAGTGCTCTCTGTGCATCCTCGATATCCTGCCTTTGCAAGGACACGACCACGCCATGGCTATCAAGACCACGGGTTACCCACACGTGGCGATCCCGAACATCCATGGAACGCACGGCAAAGTCACTAGGTGACATGCCGCACAACATAGTCGCACGATACGCCTCGTCTAGTTCTTGTTGCTGGTGAAACATGCTTCAGTGAGTGTTGCCTTAAAGATGTGAAACGTCCAATTCCTTACCAGAACGAAGTCGTCCCAAATAACAGTGTCCTCTGGCGTCCATTGTCGCTCTTGGTATCCTTCCAAATCAAATGCCACCACGAGATCATTCCCTTCTTCGCGTTGATTGGAAATCATCACACGTGCAGGAACGCTAGTCTCGGGGTCGCGGATAACGAACTGTTGATGGAAATGATCCATCGTTCCGGTCAGTTCCTCTGGGAACTTTAAGTTTACGCGGAAGTACTTCTCCAAGTTTACCTGGCCATTTTCGAAAGGCAGCTTGAGCATGTTGATATACCGTATGGACAAACGATTCACCAATTGTGGAGTGAAGGCCCGAACGTAAGTGGCCCATAACTGTTGTACCAATGGGCGAGCCTCGTCGAAGCTGCGATAAGCCAAGAAGCTTACGAACACGCCGAAACGCATGAAATGAGCCACCACCTTTTGATCGGTGCTGACCAACCGAGCACCAGACCAGAGCTGTGTGTGCTTCGGCTCTACAGGCCCATCGCCTTCGCGTTTCAATTCGATGTTCACATGGTCCATCGCTACCTGCACGCTAAAGCCCTCAGGCAAACACGCCCGTAGGCGCTCCATTACGAGCTCTTGCTCGAGATCCGCGGGGGTTATAGCTTGTAGACCATAGATCGCTTCTACCACCGGAGGATGGTCCATTCGACCTGGAGGGTACATCGGAGTAGTTGGCACCGGTACCAAATTAGGCCAATGAGTTCAGGCAATGAGTCCACAGCATGTTGCCAATTGTTAAGACCGTGGTACTCAAATGCAGCTCACCTCCTGCCACCCACATTGATTCACAACCTCCCGGAGGTGTTTTAGGGCTGGGCTTCATCGCAGATGACAAGGATAGGGCTCAGGGATGCTCTGCGCCATCAACTCGTCGGAGGAGGACCTTTCAATGGGCTGGGTAAAGCCCAAAACAGGCTGCCAGCAATGAGCCCTAAACAGCGCCTTGAATTGGCGTATCAGTAATAAGCCCTTAAACAGATGTCGCGCTATCCGCCCAGCTAACCCGCTCACAATTTTCCCTCCATTTTTTTCAGCCCTGATCTCAACCCACCTTGCTCTACGTGTGGATCCATGCAATTCATGACGGATACGAGGATGGCCTTCAAGCACGACCAGTCACTCTCGGAGGGATGTTCTCAAACAGTCGTGTGAAACCACATCCGGTGGAACAGATGGCGGATTTCCCTGCATGCCAGTGAGAAAGGGGTGAAAAACGACGATAGCAGGTTGTTACAGCGCGGTTTGCGGCCATATCACGAATCGGCCTGCGTCAGCCTTGCTCTCTTCAACCCACGATAATCACCATCTGAGGTCTTCGAGGAGCCAAATTGGAGGTTCTCCAACCAAAAATCTGACCAACGGCGAACACGGACCTCCTGAAATGCAACAGGGGCGGGCATAATGCCCACCCCTGTAGTAGCCCGTAGGGGAATCGAACCCCTGTTTCATCCGTGAAAGGGACGCGTCCTAACCCCTAGACGAACGGGCCACGATGTCAAATCCCCCGAAAGGGAGCGCAAATGTAAACAGATCGTCCGAATTACAAACAGTCCCTAGCTGGGATCATCACCGTCCGCATGGAACCGGAACCCCAAACGCTTGCCGGTCGTGAGCTGGTGGTTGGCGTTCAACTCGTTCATTTCGCTCACCGTGACCTGCTGCACCTGATCATACGGCGGGGCGAGCAGGTCGAACTCAAGAACGTAGTTCACCACGGAATACAACACCTCCTTGAGTCGATCGGCATCCATCACGTTCCCCTGAAGGTCGTTGTACAAGAAGCCCATCTGGCGTTTGCCCTGTACCAGGAAATGGTTCTCCTTGTTCAGAAACAACCGGGCCACCAGATAGCCCAGGTCCCGTTCTCGATTGAATTTGAAGGAGTCGCTGAGGAAGTTGTAGATGTTCACAACGCCGAAATAGCCCCGCATCTCATCCTCTTCCAAGTAACTCGTCTTCCATAAACTGTGGCTCTGGTCCAGTCTGAAAACATTGGTATGCATGTGGAAGATGATCGTATCTCCCGCCACGCGCAGTTCACAGGCCAGGGTACCCTTGTCCGTGAAGGAAACAACAAGACGCTCGTCCTTCTTCGTCACTTCATGCTCCAGGTCAACGGCCACCTCCTTCAGCGTCGATTTCAACTGACCGAAGAGGTCAGTCGTCGCTTTGAAGACGTCCTGTTTCATGGCCGACTTGGTGCGCATGGCCTGCACGATGAGGTCGCGCGGTGACGGGGTGGTCTCCTTCTTGCTCATCAGTAGGCGCGGGCGAAAATGACGCGGCGTTCGCTGGGGGCACCGGTCACCATGCAACGGCCGGGCGTACGGTCACCTTCAAGCGGGATGCAACGGATGGTAGCCTTGGTCTCGTTCTTCACCTTCTCCTCCGTCTCGGTCGTACCGTCCCAGTGAGCGAGGATGAACCCACCCTCTTCAATGGCCACCTTGAACTCATCATAGGTGTCCACAGCGCGGGTGTAGCGTTCGCGCATGGCAAGCGCCTTCTCGTAAAGATTCTCCTGGATCGCGGCCAGCAGATGCTCCACCTTCTCAGCCAGGTCAGTCACTTGCATCACCTGTTTCTCCAACGTGTCTCGACGGGCTACCTCCACGGTGCCGTTCTCCATGTCGCGTGGGCCGATGGCGATGCGCACAGGGTAGCCCTTGAACTCGTATTCGGCGAACTTCCAACCCGGTTTCTTCTGGTCGTCATCGTCGAACTTCACCGTGATGCCTTTGGCGCGCAGGGCGGAAAGCACCGGCGCCACGTAAGAGCGAATGGCCTCCATTTGTTCAGCGTTCTTGGCGATGGGGACAACGGCCACCTGCACTGGAGCCAGTTTCGGCGGCAATACGAGACCCTGATCATCGCTGTGGGTCATGATCAACGCGCCGATGAGCCGCGTGCTAACGCCCCAGCTGGTGGCCCAAACGTGCTCCTGCTTGTTCTCCTTGTTGGTGAACAGCACATCGAAAGCCTTGGCGAAATTCTGCCCCAGGAAGTGGCTCGTTCCGGCCTGAAGGGCTTTGCCGTCCTGCATCATCGCTTCAATGCAATACGTATCCTCGGCTCCTGCAAAACGTTCACTGGCCGTCTTCACACCCCGGATCACGGGGATGGCCAGCCACTCTTCGGCGAACCGCGCATAAACGCCGAGCATCTTTTCCGTCTCTTCAATGGCCTCAGCCTTGGTAGCGTGTGCCGTATGACCTTCCTGCCAGAGGAATTCAGCCGTGCGCAAGAAGAGGCGGGTACGCATCTCCCAACGCACCACGTTCGCCCATTGGTTGATGAGCAGGGGCAGGTCGCGGTAGCTCTTCACCCAGCCTTTGTAGGTGTTCCAAATGATGGTCTCGCTGGTGGGGCGAATGATCAGCTCCTCCTCCAACTTGGCCGCAGGGTCCACCACGACGCCGTGCTCCGGGTCGCTTTTTAGGCGGTAGTGTGTGACCACGGCGCACTCTTTCGCAAAGCCCTCCACGTGGCTGGCCTCCTTGGCCAGGTAGCTTTTGGGAATGAACAACGGGAAGTAGGCGTTCACATGACCGGTCTCTTTGAACATGCCGTCCAACGCGGATTGCATCTTCTCCCATATACCGTAACCATGCGGCTTTATCACCATGCACCCGCGCACATCGCTGTGTTCGGCCAGGTCGGCCCTAAGCACCAGGTCATTGTACCACTGGGCGTAATCATCCGCTCGTTTCGTCAAGTTGTCCGCCATCCCCCTTCAGTGGTATTATTTTTGTTGTTGAACGTGCGCGGCTAAAGTACACAACACCGTCGGGCGCTTCGGCGTTCGGCCAGCAACACAAGAACACGATGGAACGCTTCGATCGCACCCTGCTCGGCTTGCTGCCGTTGGCATTCTTCGCTACGTCCTGCGGGACGATGCGTTCCACTACCGCCAGCGTGGATGATGACGTGTACTTCATGCCTTCCACCGCTCCGGTCCTGGCCGCCGCGGATGCCAGCGCCCCATTGGATGAGCCAGAACCGGTCGTGACGGATGACTATTACGACCCGGGCACTGCGCAGGACCTGGGCACCGATCGCAACTACTACGACATCGTCTACAACGACCCGCAGTTCTACAATCAAGGTCGCTTCGGCTTCAATACTTCCATGGGTTGGCAAAATGGATGGAACGGACCCGGATGGGGCGGCGGGATGGGTTGGGGCTCTGGATGGAACGTCGGCCTAGGGTGGGGCTGGGGTTATGGAAGTGGGGTTTATTCCGGTTGGTATTCTCCGAACTGGATGTGGGGCAATAACTGGAATTCGCCATGGGGCTGGAACAACTGGGGATACGGTTGGGGCGGCGGGTATGGCTATGGCAATTACTACGGTCCATGGGGTAATTGTTACTCCTGCTACACTCCGGTCGTGATCGGTGACGGAGGTTGGAGCAATACCGTGGTGGCCCCAAGAAGTCCATTGGGTTCGGGTGGCGCCGGCATGGTGAGCGGTACGCGCCGTATGCCCGTGCGCAACCCGGTCGGCTTGGCCCCTTCGCCGAATGATCGTACGGCTCTCACCCGGAACCGTGCTCCCGAAGTGGATCGAGTCGTCAAGGAACCCGCCAAACAGCCCGTGCGGACGCGTCCTGCGATCCCTACGCGCACCAGGGATGAGTCCCGGCCGACACGTGACGTAGGCCGAACGGCGCCCGGCCGTGGTTTTGATGGTGGAGGCGGTGGTGGCCGCACGAACCCCTCGCCAGGGACCGGTGGAGGCGGTGGTGGTGGAACACGTACCAACCCCGGACGCCGTTGACCATGGCCAACTCCGTTCAACGGACATGGACGACATGTTCCCTGTCCATCGCCTTGATGTGCTCCGCACCGTTCGTCGTGCACGCACAAAACGAAGAGGATGCTCTCCGCAGCAGCTACATAGCGCCGGGTGGTACGGCACGCAGTGTCGGCATGGCCAACGCTTTCGGTGCACTAGGCGCCGATGGTGTCGCGGTGATGATAAATCCGGCCGGTATGGGCTTGTATCGGCGGAGTGAGTTGTCCTTCACTCCTTCACTGGAGGTGAATGGTGTGAGCAGCCGATACTACGGCACCAGTTCCACCGATTCGAAGTCCCGCTTCTATTTCGGTAATCTGGCTCTCGTCCTTAACGCGCCAGCAGAGCGGGGAAGTGATTGGCGCAGTGGCACTTTCGGTGTGATCTACGACCGGCAAGCCACACAGCATTGGGCGCGCCAAGCCATGGGAAAAGGCATTGCCACATCCATCCTGGACGATTTCGCTTCACGGGCCGAAGGCACTACGACAGCTGGGCTCTTCACGGACCCGTACCTCCAATTCAACGCGGCGTTAGCCTACGATACGTATGGCATAGACCCGCTTGACCCGAGCGACTCGCTATCCACCAGCTATGTAGCCGCCCTGCCTTTCGGCGCCAAAGTGGACCAGAGCAATACGATCGACTCACGGGGGGCCATTTCCAATACATCCTTCTTCTACAGCGGCAATTACATGGATAGGCTCTACATCGGACTTTCCGTGGGAGTGGTTGGTTACCGGTACCGCCATGTATTGACCCATACGGAGACCGTACCCGATGAGAGCGTAGATCTGAAGGATCTGAGCTACCGCGACGAGCTGACCACCACGGGCAATGGTGTCGATGTGAAGGCTGGATTCATCTATCGCTTCCACGATCGCTTCCGGATGGGGGCGGCGTTCCATAGCCCCATGTGGCTTCAACTGAACGACGCCTACGTTTCGACCATGAAGACCAATTTCCGCACACCCTCGCCCACGGACGGACGGACCAGTTACTCTTCCACCTCCCCGGACGGTGTGTACAACTACCGCATCGCAAGTCCTTGGCGTACGGTGCTCAGTGCCGCCTACACGGCAGGTGAGAATGGTTTGGTCAGTGTTGATTACGAGTATGCGGACTACAGCAAAATGCGCCTGCGAAGGAGCAACAGGCTGCTGGACGCGTATGATTATGTGGCCGAGAATGAAGCCGTATCCAATTCGTTCCGGGCCACACACAGTGTTCGCGTGGGCACCGAATGGCGCGCCGGCAACTGGTATTTCCGAATGGGCTGGGGGTTCGTTCCCGACCCCTTCGAGAAGAGCGACCTGCGCCATGGGCAAGCGTTGCGCACATACGCGGGTGGCATCGGCTACCGTACGGATCATGTGGGCGTGGACCTGGGCGTGAACTATGCCGAGCGCACCACGAGCTTCTTCCAGTACGACCCGACACTGGTGAACACGACAGTGGAGCAACGCAGCAACATCCGCACGCTGGTGACCGTGAGCCTGAGGCCGTAAAGAGCTGAAGCTCCAAAAAAGAAAAAGGCCCCGTGACCGGGGCCTTTTCATTGATGATGATCCGGGATCACTTCTCTCCCTTCACGCGCTCCACTACATAGTCATCCACGAGGATGCGACCGCAGTGTTCGCAAACGATGATCTTCTTGTGGCTGCTGATATCCAGCTGACGCTGTGGAGGGATACTGTTGAAACAACCACCGCAGCTGCCGCGCTCCACAGGCACCACAGCCAGTCCGTTGCGAGCATTGCTTCGGATGCGATTGTAGGCGCTCAACAAACGCTCCTCAATGTGCTTGGAGGCCGCATCGCTCTTCTTCGCCAGTTCCTTCTCCTCCTTCTCGGTCTCTGCAACTATATCATCCAATTCCTTGCGCTTCAGATCCAGGTCCTTCTTGCGCTCATCGTGACGGGCTTTGCTCTCCTCCACAACGACCTTCTTGCCGTCGATCTGTGCCTTCGCTTCCTTGATGCGCTTTTCGGCGAGTTGGATCTCCAGGTTCTGGAATTCCACCTCCTTGGTCAGCGAATCATACTCGCGATTGTTGCGCACCTTGGCTTGCTGGCCCTCGTACTTCTTGATCTGGCCCTTTGCGTCCTTGATCAGGTTGTTCTTGTCGGAGACTTGGGTCTCCATCTCACCCAATTCGTCCTGCAGTTTCTTCAGGCGTGTCTCCAAACCAGCCACCTCATCCTCCAGGTCCTGCACTTCCAAGGGCAGTTCGCCCCGCTGGGTGCGGATCTTGTCCACCTGCGAATCGATGTGCTGTAGACGGTAGAGTTCAACGAGCTTCTCGGCCACGGTGACCTCCGCCTTCGCAGCAGCACCGCTTTTCGAGGTCTTCACTTCCTTCTCCGGAGCCTTCACATCCTTCGCCATGGGTCAAAAATGGTATATGGGGTCCGTGACGTTTTCCGTCAAACGGACGGCAAAAGTAGGGAAAAGTTCCCCTAACCTGCGCTGGATCAGGTCCATGGTGAATTGCTCGCTCCCAAAGTGCCCGATATCGGCCAAAAGCAGCTTGGAATCGGCATCGAAGAACTCGTGGTACTTAATGTCCCCGGTAAGGTACACGTCTGCCCCTGCCGCTTTGGCCTTGTTGATGAGAAAAGCCCCTGAGCCTCCGCACAATGCGACCTTCCGAACGGAACGTCCGAGCAGCCTGGTATGCCGGATGACCTTCAAGCCGAACGTCTTCTTCACCTGCGCAAGGAATTCGCTCTCTTCCAGCGGTTCATCCAACTCGCCGAGCATGCCAGAGCCAATACCAGGATGGGCGTTCGCCAGCGGTACCAGGTCATAAGCCACTTCCTCGTAGGGATGGGCCGTGATCAGCGCTGAAACCACGGCTCCTTCTGCCGTCAATGGCACCACTACCTCGACCCGCATTTCGGGTTCGGTGTGGCGTCGGCCCTTCTGTCCCAGATGCGGATCGGTGTTCTCACCGGCCCGGAAGGTCCCATGGCCTTCACCGTTGAAACTGCACTCGTCGTAATTGCCAATGTGCCCTGCGCCTGCTTGGAACATGGCCGTACGGACCGCTTCCGCTTGATCCTTGGGCACGAACACGAACAACTTGCGCAGTTGCCCATGCTTCGGATCGAGCACGCGGAGGTTCTTCAAGCCCAACCGCGCCGCGATCTCTCCGTTCACGCCGGAAATGACGTTGTCCAGGTTGGTGTGGATGGCGTACAGCGCGATGCCATGCTTGATGGCCGCGAGAATGGTGCGCTCCACATAACCCTTGCCCGACAGGCTCTTCAGCCCACGAAAGATGACAGGATGGTGGCTGATGATGAGGCCGCAACCGAGGCGCGCTGCTTCCTCAACCACGGCTTCGGTGCAATCCAGACAGACCAGCGCGGAATCCACTTCGCTTTCGGGGTCCCCCACCTGAAGGCCGCTGTTGTCATAATCCTCCTGCAGGGAACGCGGCGCCCATGCTTCGAGGGCAGCGGTGATGTCTTTGATGCGCATCTTTCGCCTTGAATATCGTTCTGGCAAAGTACGCCATGCGCTTGCGAAGGATCCTCCTGTGGCCCTTCTCCGTGATCTACGGGGCGATACTGCGCATCCGCCATGGGCTTTATGACCTCGGTATCCTGAACAGCAAGCGGCCAACTGTTCCCACGATCGCCATTGGCAACCTTGCCTTAGGTGGAACGGGAAAGACCCCAATGATGGAACTGGTGCTGCGAACGCTTGATGGTACCAGCCCCCTTGCGACGCTGAGCCGAGGTTATGGCCGCAAGACGACCAGCATCCACGAAGTACGGAGTGATGATGCGGCGGAACGAAGTGGTGATGAGCCGTTGCAAGTGAAAACGAATTTTCCGGCGGTACGGGTCTTCGTAGGCGCGGATCGGGTGAAGGCCATCGAGCAGATCCAAGGCGAAGTGCCAGGTGTGAAGGCCGTCGTGCTAGATGATGCGCTGCAGCACCGCCGCCTGAACGCAGGGTTGAACATTCTCCTGACCACCGCGCAACGGCCGTTCTGCGATGATGCCCTGATCCCGGCAGGGACGCTGCGTGACATCCGCGCTCGTGCCAATGCTGCACGGATCGTCGTGGTGACGAAATGCGCGGGCGTTCCTCCTTCACCGGAACAACAGCGCTGGCGTCAACGGCTGAGGATGGACAAAGGACAGGACCTGTTCTTCGCGGGGATCGCGTACGATGAGCCGAGGCAGTTGGCAGCTGGCAGTGGGCAGTGGGCAGTGGCCCTGCCTACTACCAACTGCCTGCTGTTCACCGGCATTGTAGACCCGGCACCACTTCTCGACCATCTGCGGCCCAAATTCCAGCACCTCGAACACATCGCCTTCCCGGACCACCATACGTTCACACACGCCGATCTACGCAGGCTCGCGGACGTTTTTGGTAGCTTCGCGGCCGGTCCGAAAACGCTGATCACCACGGAGAAAGACGCTGCAAGGCTCCGGTCCGTGATCGAAGGAAGTCCGCTCCATGGCCTTCCGCTCGCGGTGATCGGCATGCGGACCGTGATCCTGAACGAACCCGATCGATTCGCAGACCTCATCCGCCACCATGTTGCAACGCATCCAGCGCATCGCTGAACACCTGAAGAAGACCACCGGCTTCGCACCGGAAACGGGCATCATCCTCGGCACCGGCCTCAGCGGCTTGGGCAAGGAGATCGATGTGAAACACGCGATCGCCTACAAGGACATCCCTGAGTTCCCGGTGAGCACGGTAGAAGGACACCCTGGCAAATTGCTCTTCGGCTACCTCGGCGGCAAACCCGTGGTGGCCATGCAGGGACGCTTCCATTTCTACGAGGGCTGGGACATGGGTGATGTGGTGTTGCCCGTGCGCGTCTTCAAATTCCTTGGCATCAAACGCCTCTTCGTGAGCAACGCTTGCGGCGGAACGAACCCTGCGTTCGAGACCGGCGACCTGATGATCCTCAACGATCACATCAACCTTTTCCCCAATCCGCTGATCGGAAAGAACATCGATGAGCTCGGTCCGCGCTTCCCGGACATGAGCGAGCCCTATGATCATGGCTTCATCGCGACGGCAAAGGCGATCGCAGCAAAGAACAACATCCCGGTACAGGTGGGCTGCTATGTCGGCCTCACTGGCCCCACGCTGGAAACACCGGCAGAGTACCGTTACGTGCGCAACATCGGTGGCGATGCGGTGGGCATGAGCACCGTACCCGAAGTGATCGCTGCCCGGCACATGGGTATCCCCTGCTTCGCCATGAGCGTGATCACCGACATGGGTGTTGAAGGCCGCATCGAAAAGACGACGCACGAGATGGTGCAACGCGTGGCCGAGAAAGCCGAACCGAAACTCACGCTGATCATGCGTGAACTGATCGCGAGCTTCTGATGAGCGAGAAGAAGGAAGTGGTGACGGGATCCGGTGCGCCGCACTGGAGCGAGAAGTACGAACTGGTCGTTGGCTTGGAAGTGCACGCGCAGTTGATCACCGAAAGCAAAGCGTACAGCAGCGACCCCAATGCGTACGGTGATCACCCGAACACCAACGTAAGCGTGATCTCGCTGGGCCATCCTGGCACGTTGCCGGTGGCGAACAAGAAGGTGATCGAACTGGCCGTGCGCATGGGCCTGGCCACGAACTGCACCATCGCGCCGTGGACGCACTACGCGCGCAAGAACTACTTCTATCCGGATCTGCCGAAGGGCTACCAAATCACGCAGGACCAGACGCCGATCTGCACCGAAGGGTTCGTTGATGTTCCGAATACGCGCGATCCCGGTTCTTCAGCGGCCATGACCCGGATCGGCATCACACGCATCCACATGGAAGAGGATGCGGGCAAGAGCATCCACGATGTCGATCCGTTCAACACGCTGGTGGACCTGAACCGCGCGAGCGTTCCGCTGATCGAGATCGTGAGCGAGCCGGATATCCGAAGCGGGCAGGAGGCCTACGATTACCTCGTGGAGATCCGTCGACTTGTGCGCTACCTCGACATCTGCGACGGCAACATGGAAGAGGGAAGCATGCGTTGCGATGCGAACATCAGCCTTCGTCCGATCGGCACTGAGAAGTTCGGTACCCGCTGCGAGGTGAAGAACATGAACAGCTTCCGCAACGTGATGCGCGCGATCGAATACGAAGCGCAGCGCCAGAGCGAAGTGTTGGATGCTGGCGGATCGATCCACATGGAGACGCGCACCTTCGATGCCGGCAAGGGAAGCACCCTCGGCATGCGTAGCAAGGAACAAGCGCACGACTACCGCTACTTCCCGGAGCCCGACCTCCAGCCCATCACGGTGAGCGAGGCCATGAAGGAGCGCATCCGCAAGGAGATGCCACCATTGCCCCGCGAGCTGCGCGCCAAGTACACGAGCGAACTCGGACTGAGCGACTACGATGCCGCGATCCTCACCGACGACAAGGCCACTGCGCTGTATTACGAAGGCGTGATCGCCACCACCAGTAACTACAAGGGTGCCGCCAATTGGGTGATGGGCGATGTGCGCAGCTGGATGAACGAACGAGGCCTGACCATGGAGGACTTCCCTATCAGCGCTGAACGTCTGGCTGGCTTGGTCGCCTTGATCGACTCCGGAAAAGTGAGCCACAGCATAGCCAGCCAGAGACTCTTCCCGCTGATGCTGGAGAACGCGTCCATGAGCGCCGCGGATCTCGCCGCGAAGCACGACCTGGTGCAGAACACCGACGAAGGCCTGATCGAGTCCATCATGCAACAAGCGATGGCAACCTATCCCGACAAGGTGGAGGCCTATCGCAGTGGCAACAAAGGCCTGCTCGGTCTTTTCATGGGTGAGGTGATGAAGGGAACGAAAGGCAAGGCCGACCCCAAACGGACCAACGAGGTGGTTCGTCGCATACTTGAACAGAATTGAAGCAGTAGCATGACACGCACTTTCATTCCGAGCATCGCTCTCGTCTCGATCATCGCCTGTACCGGTGCTGCTGGTCAACGCGCCGTCGAAGTCTCCGTGGAAGGTGGAGCAGGACGCACAGTGTATTTCGACCGCTTCGACAACAACCGTCCCGTACATGTTGATTCGGTGAAGCTCGATGCCAACGGCAAAGGCAGCTTGAAGATCCCGGCCATGCCGCTCGACTTCTACCGCCTGGTCATGGATCAGGACCAATTGGTGATCGCCTTGGACAGCGCGGAGAGCTTGTCCATTGAAGCCACGCTCGGTCGGCTGTCCATACCAACGAAGGTCGCTGGCTCCAGGCATAGCGAAGCACTCCAGACATTCTCCAACGATGCACGCGCATTCGATGAGGAGCACACGAAGTTGAAGGCCGCCGTGGCACAAGGAGATACAGCCCAGCTTGCCCGCTTCAACGCACTTACCACGGCTTACTACGAACAGTGCAAAGCATTCGCATCGGAACATGCGGGATCACCTGCAGCGCTGACCGCGCTTGGCCGTTTGAACATGTTGCAGGATCTACAGCTCTTCAAGATGGTACGCGACAGCCTGCGCGTGAGCATGCCCCGATCCACCTACTTCGCCATGTTCCGGGACCAGGTGGACCGCGTTGATCAGCAGCAAGTGGCTATGCGCATGCAAGAGGAAGAAATGAAACGCCTCAGCAATCTTCTACCCGTTGGCGGAGCGGCCCCGGAGATCAACCAGCAGACGCCCGAAGGAGGTTCGTTCGCCTTGAGCAAGTTGCGCGGCAAGATCGTTCTTATCGACTTCTGGGCCAGCTGGTGCCGCCCGTGCCGCATCGAGAACCCCAACGTGAAGAAGGTGTACGCGAAGTATGCATCCAAAGGCTTCGAGATACTCGGGGTCTCGCTGGATCGCGACCATGCAGCCTGGGTAAAAGCCATCAAGGACGACGGCCTGCCTTGGAAGCACGTCAGCGACCTCGGCTTCTGGAACAATGCAGCGGCACAGGAATATGGCGTGCAGAGCATCCCCTACACCGTACTCGTGGACCGTGAAGGGAACATCATTGAGAAAGGCCTCCGTGGCGAACAGCTCGAAAGCCGACTTGCCGAACTGCTGAAATGACCCTTCGGCACATCCTCTGCTTGAGCGGGCTCCTCGGCCCGCTCTGGGCATTGGGGCAGGCATACTTCCAGCAGGCGGTGGATTATGTGATCAACGTGCGACTGGATGACAGGTCGCACGTGTTGCATGCTGAGGAGACCTTCACCTACCACAACAACAGCGCGACCACGCTTGATACGATGTGGATCCATCTGTGGCCGAACGCCTACCGTGACCGTACCACCGCCTTGTGCGAACAACTCGATGGGCACGGCGAACTGGACCTGCACTTTGCCACCGAAGAAGAACGCGGTTGGATCGATAGCCTCGACTTCAAAGCGGATGATGTGACCGTGGCGTGGGGCTACCACGCGCAACACGCTGACATCGGCTGGATCAAACTGAACGCACCGCTCACACCTGGCCAGCGCGTACGGATCAGCACACCCTTCCGCGTGAAGATCCCGGATGGAAAATTCTCGCGCCTCGGTCACACTGGACAGGCCTACTACATCACGCAGTGGTATCCGAAACCCGCCGTGTTCGATGCGCAAGGCTGGCATGCGATGCCCTACTTCACACAAGGCGAGTTCTACAGCGAGTTCGGCAGCTTCGATGTCTCCATCACCCTTCCCGCGAACTACATCGTGGGAGCAACAGGTGTTCTGCAGAACGAGCGTGAGACCGCATGGATGGACTCGCTATCGACGACCCCTTACAAGGTTGATCAGTACTTGGAGGACATCGCCAGCATCTCGCGTTACAAGACCATTCCTTCAAGCGCGAACACGAAAACACTGCGCTTCACGCAGGACCGTGTGCACGACTTCGCGTGGTTCAGCAACAAACGTTTCATCGTACGCAAGAGCGAAGTGGCGCTGCTGAAGAGCGGACGTACCGTAAAGACCTGGGCACTCTTCACCCCGAAGAACGCCAAACTGTGGGAAGATGCGGTGAGCTACGTGAACGAGAGCGTCCGCTTCTACAGCGAATGGGTGGGCGACTATCCATACGATGCGTGCACCGCTGTGGATGGGACGATCAGTGCCGGTGGCGGCATGGAGTATCCAATGATTACCATCATCGGTGATACAGGTGACAAACAGTCGCTGGACAACGTGATCACGCACGAGGTAGGTCACAACTGGTTCTTCGGCATCCTTGGCAGCAACGAACGCGACCATGCCTGGATGGACGAGGGCATGAACAGCTTCGTGGAACTGCAGTACATGCGGGCCCGTTACCCTGGGAACCGCCTGACCATCGGTGGGCTCGAATTCTTGTCAGACATACTCGGCGACCTGCCGGATGGCCACCGGATGCAGAACGAAGGGATGTACCGCCTGAACGCGCGGCGCAACCTGGATCAACCGCTGAACCTGACCTCCGCCGACTACACCAGCACGAACTACGGGTGCATGGTGTATGCGAAGAGCGCATTGGTGTTCGATCATTTGATGGCTTACATCGGAGACGATTCGATGAAGCGTTGTTTGAACGCCTACTACGATGACTGGAGGTTCAAACATCCACAGCCACAGGATATGCGCAAGGTGTTCGAGCGTGAGAGTGGACACAATCTGAACTGGGTCTTCGATGGACTCATTGGGACCGGCGAGAAGTTTGACTTCAAAGCCGTCCGCCTCCTGCCTCAGGATGTAGACCAAATGCCCATTCCAACATTGATCTCTGATTATGAGAGTGGCGTCCCAGTTCCAATCACAGGTTATTGCGGGAACGATAGTCTCGGAACGATGTGGACTATGGCGCAGCCGCGGTGGAACACCTTCCCAGATCAGCTTCCTTGGGGCAAGGCTGACCGTTTCCACATCGATGCTGGCAACCGCACCCTCGACATCGACCGCCGCAACAACAGCGTTCGCTCGCATGGTCTCTTCCGCCGATGCGCACCGCTTCAATTCAAGTGGTTGCTCGGTGTTGAGCAGAATGATAAGCGCACAGTCTACTACACGCCCCTTCCTGCCTGGAACGGCAACGATGGTTGGCAACTCGGCCTCGCGGCGTACAACACCACCTTCCCCTCCCAACGCACGGAATGGGTGGTTGCACCGATGTACGGGCTCGCCAGCGAACGCTGGGGCGGCGCAGCGCGCATCGAACACCACTTCGATCGCATGCGCAGCCGGATGTTCCAGAACATCACGTTGGGTGTGAGCGGTCGTTCCGCATCGGAGTTCCGTGACCATGATGTTGTGGCTTGGTACGATAAGGTGTCGCCCTACGTACACCTCGACCTGAAACGTGACCCACTGAACAAACCGTGGCAGCATCGGATCACCTGGCGTGGTGTGTACCTGAACAATGCCAGTCGCTCTCGCACAAGGGATGGGATCGAAGTCGATCGTTCTTACGAGGACTATTACATGGAGCTGCAATACCGCGCCGAGGACAAGAGCAAATTGCACCGCTCGCTGATCCTTCCCACGGTTACGCACAACACCGGCTTCCTGCGCGCTTCGCTGGAACTGCGCCAAGCCTTTGCACTGAACGACCACAACGACGAGATCCGCTTCCGGGCGTTCGTTGGTTCATTCCTCTGGAAACGCGATGACCGCCTGTACAACGGCCTTCATGCCTGGGGACTTAGCTGGGGCACGGAGGACATGCTGTACGACCATGCCTACCTGGAGCGCAATGCCCGCGACCATTTCACGCAACGCCAATACAATACGCAGCAAGGCGCATTCAAAACGCCCTTCCTGCAGGGCGGCAGTGATTCGTGGATAGCGGCATTGAACATGGAGATCGATGTGCCCGTACCCTTGCCCTTGGCCCTCTTCGGAAGCGTGGGTGTCGTACCGATCACCGTGATCGACCGCTACGGCCCAAAGGAAAGTTCAGCAGCCTATTTTGAGGCTGGTATCGGTGTGACCGCCGTTCGCGATGTGCTGGAGATCTGGTTCCCGCTGGTGGTGAGCAACCGCATCGCCGACGAAGAGAAGTTCCTGGACCGCGCCGTGACCGATCGGATCCGTTTCATCTTCGCGTTCGACAAACTGGATCCCACAAAGGCCGTCCGCAACATCAAACCGTGAGCGCGCGCATCTACTTCCTCGGCGACTTCCACTTGGGAGTGCCTGATGCGGCAAGCAGCCTGGCACGGGAGAAACGCATCGTGGCGTTCCTGGATGAAGCCGCAAAGGATGCGACGGAGATCATCCTGATGGGTGATCTGTTCGATTTCTGGTTCGAGTACAAGTATGCTGTGCCTCGCGGTTATGTGCGTTTCCTTGGGAAGATCGCAGAGTTGACCGACCGTGGCATTCCCGTGCATCTCTTCATCGGGAACCACGACATGTGGATCTTCGACTACGTGCCGAAGGAGACCGGTGTGATCGTGCACCGCGAGCCGATCGAACGCACGATCGACGGCAAGAAGTTCTTGATCGGGCACGGCGATGGGCTTGGCCCCGGCGACCATGGTTACAAGTTCATCAAGAAGGTGTTCCGCAATCCGGTGTGCCAGTGGTTGTTCGCCCGCATGCACCCGAACTTCGGCTTGTGGCTGGGTGATTTCTGGAGCGGCCGCAGCCGCAAGAAGAGCTACGAGAACGACCGCAAGTGGCTGGGCGAGGACAAGGAATGGCTCGTGCAGTACTGCAAGGAGCAGCTGGCAACCGAGCACTATGACTACATGCTCTTCGGGCACCGCCACTTACCGATCGACATGGAGGTGAAAGCAGGTTCGCGCTACATCAACCTCGGCGACTGGATCACCTACTACACGTACGGTGTGTTCGATGGAACGCAACTAACGTTGATGAAACGCATGAGCGATGGGCCGCTGAGCGGAGATGTGCGGATCACGGGTGGACCGGCGGCTTGAAAGGGCGCGCAGTAGGCAGTAGTGCTGCAATACTGCCTACTACCTCACTGTTTTCCCAAGCGCGCTACAAGATCCACCAACCGGCTGCTGTATCCGTACTCGTTGTCGTACCAGCCCATGATCTTCACCATGTTGCCGACAACGCTGGTAAGCTGCGCGTCGAAGATGCAGCTGTTGGGGTCGCCGACGATGTCCACGCTAACGATGGGGTCCTCGGTGTAACGCAGGATGCCTTTCAACTTGCCCTCAGCGAGCTGCTTGAAGTGCGCATTGATCTCCTCGGCGCTCTTCAGGTTCTTCACTCGAACGGTGATGTCGGTGATCGATCCATCGGGCACGGGTACGCGGATGCCACCGCCACCCAGGCGGCCATCGAGCTCCGGGAAGATGCGGGTGATCGCTTTCGCAGCGCCGGTAGTCGTGGGCACCATGCTCACCGCAGCAGCCCGCGCGCGACGCAGGTCTTTGTGCGGCGCATCGTGCAGGCGCTGATCACCGGTGTAGCTGTGTACGGTAGTGATGTAGCCATCCTCAATGCCACAGAGATCGCGGATGCCCATGATCATCGGGGCGGCGCAGTTGGTGGTGCAGCTCGCATTGGAGATGATGTCGTCCGTTCCATCGAGCACATGATCATTCACGCCGAGCACGACCGTCTTGATGTCGGCATCCTTGGCCGGTGCGGATAGAACGACCCTCTTCGCTCCTGCCTTCAAATGCGCGGAAGCCTTTTCGCGGCTGAGGAAAAGACCTGTGCTCTCGATGACCACATCGATGCCGAGCTTGCCCCAGGGCAATGCCGCCGGATCCTTCTCCGCGAACGCCTTGATCTTCTTGCCACCAAGAATGAGGTGCTCAGCATCGTGACCGACCTGGCCTTTGAACACACCATGTACCGAATCGTATTTGAACAGATGCGCGAGCGTGGCATTGTCCGCGAGGTCGTTCACGGCGACGAGCTCGATGTCCTTGCGATCCTGCAACAAACGAGCGGTAACACGTCCGATACGACCGAATCCGTTGATGGCTACACGTAGCATGTGCGTATGATGTTGGGTACCGAGCAGACGCAAGCGAATGCCCGGCAGTTGTGTACTGATGAATGTCCGGTGCGAGGGATGCTCTTCAACTCAGAAGAGATGCTTCTCGGCGTGGTAACTGCTGCGAACGAGCGGGCCGCTCTCCACGTAACGGAAGCCCTTGGCCATGCCCACTTCCTTGAAGCGCGCGAAACGGTCCGGATGGATGAACTCTGCAACAGGCAGGTGCGCCTTCGTGGGTTGCAGGTATTGACCGAGCGTAAGGATATCCACACCAACACTGCGCAGATCGTCCATGCTTTCTTCCACTTCTTGATCGCTCTCGCCGAGGCCGAGCATGATGCCGCTCTTCGTGCGAAGCCCCGCGCGCTTGGAACGCATGAGCACTTCGAGGCTGCGGTCATACTTCGCCTGGATGCGCACTTGTTTTGTGAGGCGGCGCACCGTTTCCAGGTTGTGCGAGAGGATGTCCGGTGCGGCTTCGGTGACCACGGCGAGGTTCTCCCACTTCCCTTGGAAATCGGGGATGAGCGTTTCCATGGTGGTGGCCGGTGTGCGGCGGCGGATCGCACGGATGGTGCGCGCCCAGATGTCGCTGCCGCCGTCCTTTAGATCATCGCGATCCACACTGGTGATCACACAGTGCTTCACCCCCATCAATTCCACGCTGCGTGCAACGCGGGCTGGTTCGAAGGGATCCACAGCATCCGGACGGCCGGTGGCTACCGAGCAGAATCCGCAGCTGCGCGTACATACGTTGCCGAGGATCATGAACGTGGCCGTTCCCGCACCCCAACATTCACCCATGTTGGGACAGTTACCGCTCTGGCAGATGGTGTGCAGCTTGTGCTCGCTGACGATGCCCGCCACCTTGCGGTAGTTCTCGCCGATGGGCAGTTTCACCCGCAGCCAATCGGGCTTGCGCACCCGCTCCACCTTCTCGGTCACTTCCACCTTTTCGCTCATGTGTACTTCTTGCCGAATTGCAGGGCCAGATAGAATTCAAAGAAGAACTGCTTGTTGTTCACGCCTTCCAATTCCGCCATGATCGGGAGCGTCTTTTGATACGCATCCATCGTAGCGCCCACTTCGATACCCTTCAACCCGGTGACCTGCCCGGAGTATTCAAAACTGAACGCCACCTTGGCGAACGCACCGGTGTACAGGTTCATCTCGCCCATTCCGTTGAACCACGTCGCCCGTCCATAGATGTTCTGTACGTCGTGTATGGCGGGATCATACCGCTCCACCACAATGCTCTCGTATGGGATCCGATCCGGCTTGCCGATCTGCAGATATACCGGCTTCAGAAGTCCCAAGGACGGGCCGAGACCCCAGATGAAATTCACCTCCACACCCGACCGTCGGATCTTATCCGTGATCTGCCACTTGCGACCGTACGTGGGCCGCACGATCATCAGAGAATTGGCCTTGCCGTAGAAGTAACCACGCGAATCCTCGTAATACGGGTTGAAGCTTTTCACTTCCTTCGGATGCTTCATACCCACGACCTCCACGCCCAACAAGCGACGGTCGCGCGCCGTGTTGTACTTGGCGTGATAGAACTGCAAGCCCCATCCGTCACCATGTAGCAGAATGCCGCCATGGATCTCCTTCTTGTAGGGCACACGCGTCTCCTCGTAGATCGTTTGCTGCGCATGCGCCGTATGCAGGAACAGCAGCAGGAAGATCGGGTAGAGGATCGAACGCATTAGTAGGCCAACAAAGCTACGACCTCAACGCTACCTTGGCCCATCACAGTACCACCCGACCATGTCCACGGATACCGCGAAAGTCACTTACCTCGGAGACCTACGGACCGAAGCCACCCATGTGCGCAGCGGCCAACACCTGATCACGGACGCCCCCTTGGACAATCAGGGGAAAGGTGAGGCCTTCTCTCCCAGCGACCTACTGGCCACATCGCTGGCCAGCTGCATGATGACCATCATGGGAATAGCCGCACGGGACAAGGGCATACCACTGACGAACCTCTCCGCACGGGTGGTGAAGCACATGAGCCCTCCTCCGCGTCAGGTGGCACGGATCGAGGTGCACATTGAACTGGATGCAACCGGATTAGGTGAGCGCGAAAAGTCCATCCTGGAGAACGCCGCCCATACTTGCCCGGTAGCGCGCAGCCTTCGCGCAGACCTCACGCAGGAAATACACTTCACCTATCGCTGATAGCGTATGGGCATAACGAAGCCCGGACCAATGGTCCGGGCTGGAATTCAGGCGAATGCGACTGAACGATCAGGCCTGTTTACCAGCAGGTGTCTTGTGCACCTTGCTGTAAGCCGGGCAGGAATGTGAAGAGCTGCATGCGGTGAGCACAGCGCTTGCCACAAGTACCACAGCGATGATCTGGAACACCTTTTTCATCGTTCGTTCGTTTGATCCTTATCGGGTTCGAGAGCGTTCTACGTGACCTTACCCCACAAAGTTAGCCTGCTTAACGCGAAAGCCTCCAAAAATGTTCCAACACGCTGTTTGTCGATCTTCGGTACCGGTATGACACACACGCAGAACGCATCCACGCGTCCCGATATTGGCGAAGGCTGGTACGAAGTGCTGGCAGAGGAGTTCAACTCGGCCTATTTCGGCGAATTGAAGGCTTTCCTCGTAGCCGAGCGCGCGGCGCATACCGTCTATCCGAGAGCCCGGAACATCTTCGCCGCCTTCCATCACACCCCCTTTAGCAAGGTCCGCGTGGTATTGCTCGGGCAGGACCCCTATCATGGACCGGGACAGGCACATGGCCTTTGCTTCTCCGTGCCCCGTGGAATTCCTGCGCCGCCGTCGCTCCAGAACATGTTCGCCGAATTGGAACGGGATATCGGCATGCCGCGGCCTGCGCACGGAGACCTCTCTTCCTGGGCGGAACAAGGGGTGCTCCTGATCAATGCCACCCTCACGGTTCGTGCCGGGGAGGCTGGCTCGCACCAAGGCAAGGGATGGGAGCGCTTCACCGATGCGGTGATCCGTGCGGTCTCGGAACAGCACACCGGGGTGATCTTCCTGCTTTGGGGACGATACGCCCAGCAGAAGGCTACGCTGGTGGACACCGGTCGGCACTACATCCTTCAAGCACCTCACCCCTCGCCTCTTTCCGCGCATCGTGGCTTCATCGGTTGTGGACATTTCTCCAAGGTGAACGAGTTGCTGACAGCGCAGGGAAAGACCTCCATCGACTGGTCCCTGCCATGAGCCGTGCGGCACTGCAAAGCGTCATAGCCCTGGCGTGCTTCCTCGCGTTGCACAGTGGCATCAGCGCCCAGCGCCATGTGGTCGTGATGTCCGCGGACGGGGATCTGCCCAAGAAATGGATGCGGCCAGTAGCCATCGCATCACCCGCATTGGTGCCCAGTGTGGTGAACGAGCAGATCAACTTCCTTCAGAGCAAAGGCTACCTCGAAGCATCATGCGACACCTGCTTCACCACGGGGGATACAAGCCATTGCCCCATCGCTCTGGGGCATGTCTACCGTTGGGCCAAGCTCTCGGCGAACGGCGTGCCGGCGGAGATCGCAAGCGAAGCCGGCTTCCGAGAGCGGCTCTATACGGATGCTCCGATCGATGCACGCAAAGTGGGCGCTTTGCTTGGATCGCTGCTGGAGAAAAGCGAGAACATGGGCCATCCGTTCGCCAAGGTCTGGTTGGACAGTTTGCGGCCTGAAGCGCAAGGTCTATCGGCCGTTGTGCGCTTGGACCAGGGAAGGCTGGTGCGCTATGACAGCGTCGTGGTGCGCGGGAACGTGCGCACTTCCACCCGCTACCTGCAGGCCAGCTTGGGCATAAAGCCCGGAGATCTTTACAATGAATCCCTGCTGGCCGCAGTGGAACGCCGCTCGAAGGAACTGCCATTCGTCACACAGAAGCAACGCCCGTACGTCCAATTCACCCCGGAAAGCACCAAGCTATTCCTGTTCCTTGAACCCAAAAAGGCCAGTTCCATCAACGGCATATTGGGCCTGCAACCCGATGCCCTGACCGGGAAAGTGAACCTGACCGGTGACCTGGACCTGCGCTTGCGCAATGCGCTCCGGCGCGGGGAAGCCATCGAGTTGAACTGGCGGCGCCTCCAGAACGCCACGCAGGACCTCAAGGTGCACGGTAATCTACCGTTCGCCTTCAACACGCCGTTCGGCCTGGATGCCTCGTTGAAACTGTTCAAGCGGGACACCACCTTCCTGGAGGTGACCTCCCGGATCGGTGTGGAATACCTGATGGCGCAAGGGGACAAAGTGATCCTGTTCCTGAACAGCAAGAGCAGTGATCGGCTGGGTTCGAACGTGATCCTGCAGCCCGGCCTGGCGGACGTGAAGTTGATGAGCTACGGTCTAGGGCTTTCACGTCAGCGGTTCGATTACCGTCTCAATCCACGACGCGGCCATTCCCTCGAGCTCGAAGGCAGTGCCGGCCGAAAGCGCACATCACAAGCCGTGTTCGGCGCGCTGGAGGTGGCTCCGCAGATCAACACCGTTCAACTGGAGGTGATCGGCACCGCCATTGCCCATGTGGCCGTGGGGAAACGCAGCACGTTCCGTTTCGTGGCCCAAGGTGGACGCATGCAGAACGACGACCTCTACGTGAACGAACTCTACCGAATGGGTGGGCTCAAGACCTTGAGAGGCATGGATGAGGCTTCCATCTTCTGCTCATCGTACCTCATCGGCACCGCGGAATACCGATTCGTGTTCGAGGAGAACTCCAACTTCTTCGTCTTCGCGGATCAAGCGTGGTGGGAGCGCTCCACGCAGGAGGCCTTCGCAACGGATACGCCGATGGGTTTCGGCGCTGGCACCACCTTCGAGACGAAGGCCGGCCTGTTCAGCCTCACCTACGCCCTCGGCCAGCAATTCGACAACCCCGTCGCGCTGCGAGGTGGAAAAGTGCACTTCGGTTTCGTAAGCTTGTTCTAGCGCTGCGATCCTCTCCCCGTTGTACGCACGGACCTATGACCACACCGCTGAGGAGACTGCCCCTGTTACTCTCTACCGCCCTGGCCTTTCACCTATCGGGCATGGCACAATCCATGCGCCAACAAGGTATCATCGACCTATGTCTGGAGTATCTCGGAGCGCGTTATCCGGACCAACGATTCACCGGCGACCTCCTGTACGTTTCCATCCAACGGCAGGCCCTTTTCCATGTGCGTGATGGACGATTGTTGAGGACCTATCCCATCTCCACGGCCAAAGCCGGGGTGGGCAGCACCGATGGCAGCCTGCGCACCCCGACCGGTCTTCATCGCATCAGCGAAAAGTTCGGCGATGGCGTGCCGCCGCTCGGCATCTTAAAGGACCGCGAATTCACCGGCCAGTTCGCCGATCCGGATTTCGCGGGCATCGACAAGGACTGGATCACCTCGCGCATCTTGTGGTTGGATGGGTTGGAACCCGGCGCGAACCAGGGCGGCAACGTGGACAGCCACGCCCGCTACATCTACATCCATGGCACCGCGAACGAACGCAGCATCGGCACGGCCAGCTCCATGGGTTGCGTGCGCATGCTCAATAACGACGTGATCGCCCTGTTCGACCAGGTGCCGCTCGGCTCGCTCGTGGCGATCCTGGACAACTGAGGCGGACCATAACATCGACGGTACACGTTCATACCGAAGCCCGGATCACTCTTTTGACCGAACGTGAACGTCACGAAGCCTTTCCGCTTAGCTTTAGTCCAACCCTTTTGCCATGAACCTACTACCCACCACGCTGCTGTTCCTTGGCTTTTCCTGCACCGGCTTGATGGGCATAGCTCAACTCAACAGCCCGGGCTTATTTCAAGCGCTCAGCTCTCGGGTGTAATGTATTTGCCCCCCGGCATGTATGTACTTGTTGCTGCTTCTGGTGAGCGTAGTAAGTTCTTGGTGCCATGAGAACCCTGGTCGGCTTGCTTGGCCTATCGCTTTTGCTTCCCGGTAAGGCACAGTACTGGTCGGATGCGGGCATAGTTATAGATGCCGTCGGGGAGATAGGCCGGTTTTATGTGGATACGGCTGACAACAAGCTTTACAGCACTGGCATATGGGTTTCGGGGATGGGGCAACCGGATCAGGCACTGCGCTACCCAGTGCTGGATGGCAGCGAATGGTCCCTTTCGCCACCGCTTGGTGGTATGGCTTTGACATTCGCCAACTACCACGACACCCTGTACATGGGCGGTGAGTTCAATGCTATCGGCGGCGAATTCATCTCCCACGCTGCCCGAAGAGTCAATGGTGTGTGGGAGAGTTGTGGCATCTTCAACAATTCGGTTCGCCGTTTCGAGGTGATCGATGATGAACTCTACGTAATCGGTTACTTCACCACCATCAACGGTTCGCCCTGCCAAGGCGTTGCCAAATGGGTGGGCAATGGCTGGGAATGTGTAGCCGAGCTTAATGCCAGTAGCTGTTTACCCGTGGACATCACCAAGTACCAAGGGCGCTTGGTGCTGAGCGGCACCATTACCTTCGACGGCAACCCATATCGTCATATCGTTCAATATGTAGATGGGGTTTGGATACCTGTTGGTCCAGAAGGTATCTATGGTGGCCTGAGTGGTGGTGGCCAGCTGCAGGTGTACCAAGATGAGCTCTACGTAGGTGGACTGATCCCCTTGAACGCAGGCAACGCCGGGTTCTGCCTCCAGAAATGGAACGGTACGGCTTGGAGCCAGGTGGGCGCAGGCTTACAGGACGACACGGGCGGCACGGGCTGGAACATTAAAGTGAAAGACCTGCTGGTACACGATGGCAAGCTTTTCGTGTGTGGCGGTTTCGGGTACGCAGGGCACGTATACGCCCCGCGCATAGCCACCTGGGATGGCGTGGAATGGTGCTCCGTGAGCGGCGCGATCGGGGAGTACGAAATAACGGCCATGGCCTTCTACAACGACACGCTCTACATCGGCTGCGGCTTGGACGCGGTATTGGATGGCCAACCCATCACGGGTATCGCCCAATTCATCGCGCCGGAATTCTCCAACCATTGCAGCGGCGATGTGTCCGTGGCTGCGATCAACGTAGCCAGGACTGCCCGCATACAGCCGCTGGGCGGTGGGCGTTTCCGAGTGGAGGGCATCCTGCCGAACGGCACGATCACCTTCGTTGATGCACTTGGGCGTGTGATCGCACAGCATGCCTATCACGGCGAAGAGGTGTTCGAGGTGGCTGGTCTTGCATCCGGTATCCACCTCGTGCTCCTGCCCAACGGCTCCACACTTCGCTCCGCGAGCTTGGACTGAACAGGACCTGCCGTGCCCGTCCAGGCTGCTGCTATTCTTGGTGATGACGCCTTGTTGCGGCCGTAACTTCGCCACATGGATAAGGTCTCCCTTCTGCTCGGTCTCCTGGCCGGTCTTGCCCTTGGCGCATTGGCCCTGGCTTGGTGGCACCGCAGCAAGGATGGCGGGATCCTGCACCTGTTGCGCGAACAACACGCGCAGGAACGCACCGACTTGGAACGCCGCATCGCCGCGTACCAACAGGAAACCAACGAGCGCATACGCGAAGCCGGTCGGCTGAGCGCTGACCTTGCGGCGGAAGCCCAGCGCAACCTTGGTCTACAAGAGAAACTGGAGAACCAGCAAGTAGACCTGGAACGCCTTCAAAGCCGGTTGACCACCGAATTCGAAGTGATCGCGAACAAGTTGCTCACTGCGCGTGGAAAGGAGTTGAACGAACAGCAACAGGAGAAGCTCACCCACATCCTGCAACCGCTGAACGAACGCATCGGCGAGTTCCAGAAGCAAGTGCGCGATGCGTACGAGAACGAAGGCAAGGAACGGCACCTGCTGAAGAGCGAGGTGGCCAAGCTGGTGGAACAGAACCAACGCCTGAGCAAGGATGCCGACAATCTGACCAAAGCGCTGAAAGGCGACACCCAGGCACAGGGGGCATGGGGCGAGATGCTCTTGGAGAAGCTGCTGGACAGCTCCGGACTGGTGAAGGGCCAGGAATACAGCATGCAGGAGAGCACCACCCTTGCGGACGGGTCGCGCCTCCGACCCGATGCTGTCCTCTTCCTCCCCGATGACAAGCACCTGATCATAGACTCCAAGGTCTCGCTGCTTCATTATGAACGTTTCGCGGCCAGCACGGACGACGCCGAGCGTGAACGCTTGTTGAAGCTCCATGTGGAAAGCCTCCGTGCCCATGCAAAAGGCCTGGGCGAAAAGGACTACACCAAACTCTACGACCTGCGCACGGTCGACTTCGTGCTGATGTTCGTGCCCATCGAACCGGCCTTCCTGCTGGCCTTGCGGGAGCGACCGGAGATCTTCCAGGAAGCATATGACCGCCAAGTGGTGATGGTGACCCACAGCACCTTGATGGCTACGCTGCGCACCGTGCATGGCATCTGGAAGAACGAACGCATCGCGCGCAACCACATCGCCATCGCCGAACGTGCGGGTGCGCTCTACGAGAAATTCGTGGGGTTCACCGAAGACCTCGGCCGCATCGGAAAGAACGTGAAGGATGCCAATGACAGCTATGAAAAGGCCATCGGCAAGTTGAGCGAAGGACCTGGAAATCTCGTTCGCCAGGTGGAAATGCTGAAGGAGCTGGGCGCCAAGACGAACAAAGGGCTGCACCCGAAACTGTTGGAACGGTCACTGGACGAATGAACCGAATTACCCGGATGAACATTCGCGCATCCATCCTACCCGTGATCCTGCTGGCCGCTGTGCTTGCCGGCTGCTCCAGTTCAGCACCCCTGAGCAAGCGGGACAACTTCGCCTACCTCTACGGCAAGAGCGGCGCACAAATGCCGCTGCAGGCGCGTGTACACCACCTGTCCTCGGACCACTCCCGTGTTTACTACAAACTGAACACGAAAGACCTGCTTTACAAAAGCGACGGCAGCGGTGGACCGTTCCATGCCGTGGTGCGCATCAGCTACGAGTCGTACGATGCGTTCGGATCCAGCGCCCTGCTGGACAGTGCCAGCACCATCATCGATGACGAGACCAACGAGCCCGGCGAGGACAAAGAACTGATCGGGAGCATGGACCTTCGCCGCAAAGAGCAGCGCTCGTTCATCCTGAAGATCATGGCCCGCGACCTGAACAGGGATCAACAGAGCACCGTTTTCCTCCGGGTGGACAAGGACGGTATCAGCGATCGCCAGTACTTCATGCCCGTTGATACCGCTCACGGCCTGCCCTTCTTCTCCGATCATTTCAAGGCTGGCCGGGTTCGTGTTCGTTGCGAAACCTGTGCGGGCCGAACATTGACGGTGACTCATCACCCGGCGAACAGCACGATGCCTGCTCCGGTGTTCAATACGGCATCAACTGCGAAGAGCCCTTCTGCCCGTATCGACAGCACCTTCCATGTGAGCGTGAACGCCGATGGGCTCTTCACCATGGACCTGACCCTGCCCGGAAGCTATCGGATCGGAGCTGACAGTCTTTCCGAGAACGGCTACTACCTGCATTCCGTGGCCGAAGCCTATCCCTTGGTGGTGACACCCGATGACCTGTTAAAACCACTGCGCTACATCACCTCCAACCAGGAGTATGACCGATTGGCAAAGAGCCCTGATGTGCGGCAGGCCGTGGAACGTTTCTGGATAGACGCTGCCGGCGATCGTGAACGCGGTCGTGAAGCCATCCGGATCTACTATGGACGCGTGGAGAACGCGAACCGGCATTTCACCGCCGAAGCGGAAGGGTGGAGAACGGACAGAGGCCTGGTCCACATCATCTTCGGGGTACCCACCTCCATCTACAAGACCGACCTGGCCGAGACCTGGATCTATGGTGAAGAGAACAACCTGATGAGCCTGACCTTCACCTTCAAGCGGCGCAACGGTACGTTCATAGACAACGACATGGTGCTGGAGCGCGACCCTTTGCTGAAAGGTGCCTGGTACCGCAATGTGGAGAGTTGGCGCAACGGCCGGGTGTACCAGAACTGACCCGTACGGACGACCCTACGGCCGGAACACCCCGACAAACACCGAACTTCGCCCGGCGCCGCCGCACCATCTCCGGCGTACAAAGCATGGCAGCGAACGATATGGTATGTGGCGTGTGGCCGGTGATAGAAGCCCTGCGGGCCGGCAAGAACGTGGAGAAGCTGCTGATCCGTCGGGAAGCAGGAGGCGATGGTATCAAAGAGATACGCCAATTGGCCATGGACCGGCAGATACCCTGGCAGCCGGTGCCCGTAGAAAAGCTGGACCGCCTGACCCGGACAGAGCACCAAGGGGTGATCGCCTTTCTGAGCCAGGTCGAAGAGCAGGACCTGAACGAAGTGATCACACGCGCCTACGAAAAAGGAGAAACACCGCTGATCCTCGCTTTGGACAGCGTGACCGATGTGCGCAACATGGGTGCGATCGTCCGTAGCGCCGAATGTTTCGGCGTACATGCCCTCCTCGTGCCGAAAATGGGAACAGCGCGTCTCGGCCCAGATGCGGTGAAGAGCTCTGCAGGGGCCTTATTGCGCAAGCCCGTATGCCGCGTAAGCCGCTTGACCGATGGCCTGCGCGCTGCCCGTGACCACGGCTTGCGCATCGTGGCATGCACGGAAAAGGGATCCACCGTCTTGGGCGCCGCCGAGTTGAAAGGCCCGCTGGTTATCGTAATGGGTGCTGAGGATGAGGGCATTAGCGATGCCGTACTGCGGATGGCCGATGAACTTGTGAGCATACCCATGGCCGGTTCCATCGGCTCGCTGAACGTTTCGGTGGCCACCGGGATCATCCTGCACGCGGCCTTGAGCCAGCGATCGGCGCAGGCTCTCTAGTCCTTCTGCACCCCATGACCGTCGGTCCTCGTTGGTCGACCGGTTCAGCCTGTTCATAGGCTAGGCAACCTTTCCTATCGGATCAGGGTATAAACGCGCCAGATCAACCTCGATATCCGGGCAATACTCCTCCCGGATATCCTGAATGAAACGGGCAATGAAGAACTCTCCGATCTTCCTGCGTTCCTTTTGGACGATGCTGGTACTCGCCATTGGCGCCACCTGCATAGCTCAACAGCGGACACCTTCACGCGAAGTGATGACCCTGCATGTGGAAGGGCTTACCAGCGCTACACGCGACGCCATAACGAGCGACCTGCACCAAGCGGGCGACCTGCGCGTCGTGTTCGCATGCGTTCCCGCAGGGGTGATCGTTCTGGAGGCTCGCAACGGCCAGAACAAGGCACAGATCGAGGAACGCACACGCATCCTGCTCAGCCAACGTGCCGCTCATCTGCGCGCACGCACCATGGACCAGTCACTTGCTCAGGCCGAAGCAGCCTGCGAACAAGCGCGTAACCGATGAGCAAGCCAACGATGAACGCCCAGCGCTCGAGCGTGACGGCAGGCAGGACATTCCTTGGCCTTGCCACCGCTCTGTTGGCTGTCGCAACCAACGCCCAGCTCACGGTAAGTCCGCAGAACGACTTGTCCGCCTTGGCGGCAGCTATAACAGGACCAGGGGTTACGATCTCGAATCCGGTCATCAACTGCCATGGGGAGGGATACGGTGAATTCGCCTATACGGGCAGCATACTTGGCCTGGATGAAGGTGTGCTCCTCACCTCAGGCCGGATCAATGAGACGATCGGACCGAACATCGTGGAGAATAAGACCTTTAACCAAGGCACGGGCGGGAATGCACTACTGAACGTAGTGACGGGGAGGACCACCTACGACGCCTGTCTTTTCGAATTCGACATCGTACCGAGCGGGGACAGCCTGCGGTTCAACTTCGTGCTGGGTAGCGAGGAGTACAATGAATGGGTAGGGTCGCAATACAACGATGTGTTCGGCTTCTTCATCAGCGGGCCGGGTATCGTGGGCGATGCTGGCATCGGGAACGATCACAACATCGCCATCGTACCCGGTACGAGCTCACCTGTGACGATCAACAACGTGAACAATGGTTCACACAGTGAATTCTACTACGACAATGCCGGTGGGCAGGATATCCAATACGACGGATTGACACATGGGCTCTACGCACAGTCCGTTGTGCAACCCTGCCGGACCTACCACCTGAAACTCGTTGTCGCTGACGCTTCCGACCGCATGTTCGACAGTGGCGTGTTCATCGAACGCATCCGCAGTAACCAGGTGGTCATGACCAGCCATACGGTGAACGGTACTCCCCATATGGTGGAAGGCTGTAACCCCGGATGGGTCACGTTCACACGTCCGACGCCGCTACCTACACCGCTCAACCTCACCTACTATTTACAAGGGACCGCAACGAATGGAACGGATTACACGGCCATCGGCAATGTGAATCCCAACGTTCCGAAGACCGTGACCATCCCGGCGAACCAGACCTCGGTGAACGTGAACGTGAACCCGCAGGCCGATGCCTCGTCGGAACCCACGGAGAACCTGCTTTTCATACTCGGCAACCCTTTCTGCCCGACCGTTTCGCTGGACACCTTGCAATTCAACATCAACGACACACTGATCGCCACCGTAAGCCCGGCTTCCGGCTTCATCTGTCGGGGAGACTCAGTACAATTCCACATTTCCGGTGGTGCGGAGTATGCTTGGACACCTGCTGCATCGCTGAGTTCAGCTACTTCCGGAGACCCTTGGGCCAAACCCACTACGAACACCACCTATACGCTCACGGTGAACGAAGGAACGTGTTCACGAACCTTCACGCGTCTCGTCCGCGTGAGCGACCCGCAACTGAACGCTGTTACGACCAGGCCGCTCTGTGATGGTGCTTCCAATGGCGCTATCAATCTGACGGTAACCAGTGGATCACAACCTTACTCGTACGCGTGGTCCGGACCCAACGGCTTCTCGGCTGCAACGGAAGACCTGGTCAACATACCCGCCGGAACATATACCGTTACCGTGTTGGACAATATCGGCTGCACCCGCACCCGGAGCTTCAATGTTGGTTCGCCAGCGGCACTGAACGGCACGGTCGCTCCATCGATCCTGCCGTTCGGCGAGAACATCGCATGCCATGGTGCCAGCACAGGGACTTTGGGATTGACCATCAACGGAGGAACAGCGCCCTATGCGACGAGTTGGACAGGGCCGAACGGCTTCACTTCGGTGAGCAAAGACCTATCCGGACTGGCTGCCGGCACCTATTCCGTCAACATCACCGACGCGAACGGCTGCACGTTCTCCACGGCATACACCATGACGCAGCCGTCAGCCATCGCTCCTTCGATCAGCGGAGTGAGCAACGTGCCGTGCTTCGGCAATAACATCGGTCAGGCCACAGTGAATGCCGCAGGCGGTGTGCCTCCGCTCACCTACAGCTGGAACAGTTCACCGGTACAGAGCTCAGCGACCGCCACGTCGCTCGCACCAGGATCCTACACCGTCACTGTTAGGGACGGCTACAATTGCACAAGCACAGCTGTTGCCACCATCACCGGACCCGCAGCAGCACTCGCCACCTCCATCAGCGCACAGAACAACGTGAACTGCTTCGGGGCATCCACCGGCACCGCCACCGTGAACGCAACGGGAGGTACCGCTCCCTACGCCTACAGCTGGAACACGACACCCGCACAGAAC
>JAEUTA010000006.1 GCA_016788205.1 Flavobacteriales bacterium
GCTCTACGGCAGCAGCAGGTTGGGCTCCTTCGCGCACAACGAGGAACTGTACGACCATGCCGTGGTGACAAACCCCGGACCCGACGTGATGCAGCCCGTGGACGTCAACTACGAGCTTACCGACCACTTGGGCAACGTGACAGCCGTGGTTACCGGACGCTTGTTGGATGGCAATGGTGGTGGCACGCTGAAACAGCCGGAGTTGTTGAGCGCGCAGGGGTATGAACCCTTCGGGTCACTGCTGCCCGGAAGGAATTACAACTCAGGATCAAGCCGTCATTTGTTCCAAGGGCAGGAACACGACGATGAGATCAATGGCGGCATCGGCTTGAACTACGCGTTCGAGTATCGAATGCACGACCCGCGCGTGGGACGCTTCTGGAGTATCGATCCGCTGGCACCCAAGTACCCACACAACTCACCGTATGCGTTCAGCGAGAACAGGGTAATCGATAGGATCGAGCTTGAAGGCCTGGAGACGGCTGTGATCTCCCAGTACCATGTGTTGGCCAATGGCGAAACCAAGCTCCAGGCGACCAGTGCGGTGGAGAATGCGGGAAATTGGACAGGCAACCAGTACTTTGAACAGTACTTGGTGTTGGCCGATGTCAACAAGAATGGGCCTGTGCTCTACAATGACTACAACGAGGCGACCAAGACTTGGGAGCATGGCCGAGCAGCCGTAGAGATGCACAAGGGACAGGTGAAGCGTGAACCCTTCAAGTCCAAGGTCGACTACGGGCAACTACACGAATCCTTCGCCAATAGCCACGAGGGAAAGAACTTCTACAACACCCTCCAGAACGTGCCCGCAGTGGCCGGATTGGCGCTGGGGGTTGGAGCTGTAGTTGAAGGAACGGCTGGCGTATTGACGTACGCAGGACTTGTAGCTGACACTGATCAACTAACTGGTGCCAGCGACAACATTGATAACCCAGAACTTCGTGCGGCAATCAAATTGACCGAGTTGGGGTTTAGTGCGGCTTCGCTTACGACAAATACGTACGAAGCCGTCACCGCCATGCGTGCAACGTATCAGACCCATGCTACTGTGGAAGCGGTAGTCGATGCTGCGGGGACTGCTGCCGATGGTGCATCGGTTCGTGAAGCCATGGAAATGTGCCAAGACTGACATGAATGACCCAGCCCCCCTTGCCAAATCGGGAGTCGAGTGGATTCCATTCACAGGGATGCTTTTTTCCATACTGTCCTTCCTGTTCCTCTTTGGACGGCGAGCCATCCTAGATGGCCAATATGGCTATGCGGTGGCGCTTGTCGTCCTGTTCTTCTCCTTGGTGATGTTTCTGGTATTCTTCTTCGTTAAGGAGCTCTGGCTTTATCAAGAACATTGCGTTCTAAAGCGTGGCTACCGGCGCCCCGATGTTCACATCTCCTATGGGAGCATTGAAAAGGTAAAGTACTCGCCACACGTTTTCCGCTCAGGCCCTGCTATTGTTCTCTTCTACCGGGACGGGAGCAGTTCAATGAGAAGATTGCGCATTGGGCTACGGAAGAATCCGGAGCACTTCGTTTCCATCCTCAAGGAGCATGGGGTTCGAGTAGTCCTTTCGGAGGTGGCCTAGGATTTAATCCTTCCCCGCTAGCGCGGATGTTCGGGTTGTTGGTTCGAATCCGCCCCCGCTAACGCGGATATGTAGCGCGCTGCCGCTGATCTGGGTAACGTACCAGAACGTCACTTTTGGCCTTCTGCCCTTCTGCAACCCGCGCCAACACTGGACTTGGCCGTTCGGCGATTTCCGCCCCTGACCGACCTCCCGCACCTCCGAAGCCCGCAAAGCCCCGGAAACGGCCTTTCCTACTACCCGTCTGGCCTTTGGTGTTCCAGAACGTCACCTGCGCTGGGGAACACCCGTGGCCAAAGGGTTTAGACCTTGGCAGGGTGTCCGCCGAGCGCCACCCAACGACAAACCTCAAACCTCCGCCGGGTCTGTCCGCGCTTTTGGCGGACGACCCTGCGGCCTCGAAGAGGCTACCGCTACATTATAGTCGATGTCAACCCGCAAGCTCCGGTGTAAGCTTCCCCTGAATTCGGGCCGATCATAACGAGAGGCACCAGGGGCATTTGTTGTTAGGGATTGATGAGCACTGGCGGCCGGTAACCGAGTGCTTTGTGAGGACGAAGATGGTTGTAGTCATACATCCATTCGGTGGTTCGCAAGCGGACTTCTTCGAGCGTACGGAAGACGTATGCGCTGAGCAGTTCGCGACGGATGCTTCCGTTGAGGCGTTCCACGTAGGAGTTCTGCGTAGGCTTGCCGGGTTGGATGTACGTGAGGGTGATCTTGTGTTCCCTGCACCAATGATCGAGCTTGGCACTGATGAACTCCGGGCCATTGTCCACACGGATCATGGCCGGTAGTGGGCGCTGCTCTTTGAGGCGTTCAAGCACACGGATCACGCGCAAGGCGGGCAGTGAGCTGTCCACCTCCATGGCCAATACTTCTCGGTTGAAGTCGTCCAGGATGTTGAGCAGTCGATAGCTGCGGCCATCCCAGAGCGTGTCGTGCATGAAGTCGATGCTCCAGACCTGGTGTGGCGCATCGGGTTGGAACAGGGTCTGTTTCACGCGTGCTGGCAGGCGCTTCTTGGTGCGCCGGCGGATGTTGAGCCCCATGCCGGTGTAAACCCGATACACGCGTTTGAAATTCCAGTGATGCCCCAACAGGCGCATGCGATGATGACATTGCCACACCCCGATGGCCGGGTGCTTCTGCGTCAACTGGTCCAAGGCGTCGATGATCATCGTGTCATCCGGTGGCTGCTTCCGATACTGCGCAGTGCTACGAGCGAGCCCCACCATGCGGCATGCTTGCCGCTGGGTGTGTCCGTGCTCGGTGACCAAGGCCTGAAGGATCTCGCGCTTCTCATCAGGCCCCCCACTTCTTTTCCACCACCTGCTTGAGGGAGTCGTGCATCATGCTCAACTCGGCGAACATCCGTTTGAGGCGGCTGTTCTCTTCTTGCAACTCTTTCACCAGCTTGAGCTGGCTGGCATCAAGCCCGCCATACTTGGCCTTCCATTGGTAGAACGTAGCGTTACTGATCCCGTGCTCACGGCACAGGTCGGCAACCTTCATGCCCGCTTCATGCTGCTTGAGGACCCCTACGATCTGGTGTTCGGTGAACTTGCTCTTTCTCATGGCTACTTGGTGTTGAATGTAGCCCTTGGCCGACCGATCGTTCGCTTGGCCCCGCGGGGCCAAGCGAACGATCACCTCCAGTAATGAGTGGCCGAACTTCGGGGAAGCTTACATCCAGACCAAGACCATGATGCGCTAGACCTTGGCTTAAGAGAGCCAGGCCTTGGCCAAGGCGAGCCAGACCCAAGTCTCGATTCGCCAGACCCTAGCTAGGATCCGTCAGACCTTAGCTAGGATTCGCCAGACCCTAGCTAGGATCCGCCAGACCCTAGCTAGGATCCGCCAGACCCTAGCTAGGATTCGCCAGACCTTAGCTAGGATTCGCCAGACCTTAGCTAGGATTCGCCAGACCCTAGCTAGGATTCGCTAGACCTTAGCTAGGATTCGCCAGACCCTAGCTAGGATTCGCCAGACCTTAGTTAGGATTCGCCAGACCCTAGCTAGGATCCGTCAGACCTTAGCTAGGATTTGCCAGAGCCTAGCTAGGATTCGCCAGACCTTGGCCACGATGAGCCAGACCCAGGTCTCGATCCGCCAGACCTTGGCTAGGATCTGCCAGAACCTAGCCAGGATCTTCGCGGCCGCAGGTTCGCGAGGCGGAGACCTTCGGCCCCCAAGTGTGATGCCTACCTCTAGATGATGGCCGCCTACGAGCCATGGCAGCAGGATGGTGCTGTGTCCTTCCCCACCTTCTCCGGCTACCACGTGGAGGCCACTGTTCCTTGAACGAACGTTCCGCCGACGCCCCGAACCGCCGAAGGCCCTGACGCGCCATACCTGCCGCGAACTCCGGCATGGCCACAGCGCCGGGGCTCGCGGGTTGTGGAGGCCTTCGTCCCACCGGCGCTCCACCAAGGGCAAGCCGCCGAACGCCCGCCAGTATATTTGCACGCCTTTTTCCGGCACCCTCTACCATGCGATCCGTCACATACCAGGAACGTCACATCGGCCCCAACGAGCACGAAACGAAAGCCATGCTCAAGGCCATCGGCGTATCCTCTCTCGATGAACTGATCCAACGCACCGTGCCGCAAGGCATCCGCAGCAAGAGCGCATTGGACGTGGGCCCGGCGTTGAGCGAACGCGAGCACCTGGACAACATGCGTGCGCTGGGCGCGAAGAACAAGGTGTTCCGCAGCTACATCGGCATGGGCTACAGCGGCACCATCCTGCCCCCGCCCATCCAACGCAACATCTTCGAGAACCCCGGATGGTACACGGCCTACACGCCGTACCAGGCCGAGATATCGCAAGGCCGCCTGGAAGCCCTGCTGAATTTCCAGACCATGACGAGCGAGCTCACGGGCTTGCCCATTTCCAACGCCTCGCTGCTGGATGAAGCCACGGCCATCGCGGAAGCCATGCACATGCTCTACGCGGCACGGCCGAAGGAGCTGAACGATGCGCACAAGTTCTTCGCCGACAAAGGCCTCTACCCGCAGAACATCGATGTGTTGAAGACGCGTTGCGCACCCATCGGCGTGGAGCTGGTGGTGGGCGATGTGAAGGACTTCGATCCGAGCGCGGGCTACTTCGGCCTTGCGCTGCAATACCCCGCATTGGATGGCAGTGTGAACGACTACCGCACCATCGTTTCCAACGCGAAAGCCGCTGGTGTACGCACCGCCGTCTGCGCGGACCTGCTCTCCCTGGTCCTTCTCACACCTCCCGGCGAATGGGGTGCGGATGTGGTGGTGGGCAACAGCCAGCGCTTCGGTGTGCCGATGGGCTACGGTGGCCCGCACGCCGCGTTCTTCTGCACCACGGAAGAATACAAGCGTCTGCTGCCCGGACGCATCATCGGCGTTAGCCAGGACCGTCGCGGCAAACAAGGCTTGCGCATGGCGCTGCAAACGCGTGAGCAACACATCCGTCGCGACAAGGCCACGAGCAACATCTGCACCGCACAGGCCTTGCTCGCCGTGATGGCCGGGATGTACGCCGTGTACCATGGCCCCGATGGATTGAAGCGCATCGCCAGCAACGTGCATGCGATGGCCCGTCGTGTGGCCGAAGGGGCGAAAGCACTGGGCTACACCGTAGCCAACAACAGCTACTTCGACACCGTGACCATCGGTGGTGTGAAGGATGCGAACAAGGTGAAAGCCGCTGCCGAAGCGCGTTCCATCAACTTCCGCTACGCTGGTGATCGTGTGACCATCGCGCTGGACGAGACCACACGTCCGCAGGATGTGGACGATGTGCTCGCAGCGCTCGGCGAAGCCATCGGCGCAAAAGCAGTTGCGGTGAAGGCAGAAGGGTCCGCCGTACCTGCCGACCTGCAACGCAAGAGCCGCTTCCTCACGCACCCGGTCTTCAACACGCACCACACCGAGCTGGAACTGCAGCGCTACATCAAGCGGTTGGAGAACAAGGATTTCAGTTTGATGCACGGCATGATCCCGCTGGGTTCGTGCACCATGAAGTTGAACGCGGCGAGCACCTTGCTACCGTTGAGCTGGCCCGAGTGGGGAAGCCTGCATCCGTTCGCTCCCGTTGATCAAACGCAGGGCTATCAAGAGGTCTTCACGCAGCTGAGCGATGCCCTCGCGAAAGCCACCGGCTTCACCGCCGTGAGCCTGCAACCCAACAGCGGTGCGCAAGGTGAATACGCGGGCCTGCTCGTGATCCGCGCGTACCACGAAGCACGTGGTGACCACAAGCGCAACGTGGCGCTGATCCCCAGCAGCGCGCACGGCACCAATCCCGCGAGCGCGGCCATGGTGGGCATGAACATCGTGGTGGTGAAGGCCGATGCCGAAGGCCACGTGGACGTGACGGACCTGAAAGCGAAAGCCGAACAATACAAGGACACGCTGAGCTGCCTGATGGTGACCTACCCGAGCACCCACGGCGTGTACGAGGAAACGATCAAGGAGATCACCAGCACCATCCACGCGAACGGCGGTCTGGTCTACATGGACGGCGCGAACATGAACGCGCAAGTGGGCCTGACCAGTCCGGGCGAGATCGGTGCCGACGTGTGCCACTTGAACCTGCACAAGACCTTCGCCATCCCGCACGGCGGCGGTGGGCCCGGCATGGGGCCCATCTGTGTCAACGACAAGTTGAAACCCTTCCTGCCCGGTCACTCCGTGATAAAGACCGGTGGAGAACAGGCCGTACACGCGGTGAGCGCTGCGCCCTGGGGTAGCTCGTTGATCCTGTTGATCAGCTACGGCTACATCAGGATGCTCGGCGGCGTTGGATTGACCGACAGTACCCGTTACGCCATCCTCAACGCCAACTACATCAAGGCGAAACTGGAGAAGCACTACCCCATCCTCTACGTGGGCAGCGAAGGCATGGTGGCGCACGAGATGATCCTGGATTGCCGCGACTTCAAACGCGCGGCGGGCATCGACGTGAGCGACATCGCGAAGCGCTTGATGGACTATGGCTTCCACGCACCCACGGTGAGCTTCCCTGTTGCGGAGACCTTGATGGTGGAGCCCACGGAGAGCGAAGCGAAAGCCGAGCTCGACCGGTTCATCGAAGCGATGATCGGCATCCGCAAAGAGATCGCCGAGCTGGAGAACGGCAAGGCCGACAAAGCCGATAACGTGCTGAAGAACGCCCCGCACACCAACGAAGAAGTGTGTGGCGACAATTGGGACCACGCTTACAGCCGCGAGAAAGCAGCCTTCCCGGTGCAAGTGACGCGCGAGTGGAAATACTGGCCCACGGTGAGCCGGGTGGACAACGCCTTCGGCGACCGCAACCTGATCTGCACCTGTCCGCCGATCGAGGACTACATGACCGTGGAAGCCTGATCGATGCGCAACCTCAACCTGTTCGTTACAGCGACACTCGTGTCCCTGCCCTTCGTAGGGTGGGCACAGCCACGCGCCGCCGCCTGCTTCTTCAGCGAAGACTTCGAGAGCGCTGACGTGTTCGCTACCTGGGACCGCGGGGCGCAGGTGGAACAGCGCACACCGGAGGGCGAAGGCCTGGGAACGTTCGTTGAGGCGTGGACCCTGGGCAACGCAGGCGACGCCAATGCCGCGCAATACTTCCCAGTGGTGGACATGCCCGTGGGCAACCGGTTCGTGATGGCCAACGACGCCGCACCGCCGTGCAACTGCGCCATGGACGACGTGATGCTGACCACGCCTGCGATAGACCTGACCGGGCATAGCGGTGTGGCGTTGGAGTGCCGCGTGTTCAATGAAGGCACACTGGGCGCAGGCGTTGCACGCGTGGAAGCGAACGTGGAGGGCGACACCTGGGTGACGGTGCGCGAGATCGCCGCTGTGGAAGGTGAATGGCAGGACGTGGTGGTGGACCTTTCCACCTTCGACAACAGCAGTGCGCTGCGGCTGCGTTTCCGCTGGAGCGATGGCGGCAATTGGGCAGGCGGCTTCGCCGTGGACGATGTGTGCCTGCGCGACCGCCTGGTGAACGACATCAGCGTGCGCCGCGTGCTGGTTGGTGACGCCACGGTATCGCCCTTCACCACCGGCGACCAGAGCCTGCACTACCGGCAACTGCCGTTGACACAGGCCGGGCCGCTGCAGGTAACGGCTGAAGTGAAGAACGCCGGCCGCGACATGCTGCGCTCCATACGGGTGAACGCCACCGTGGACCTGAACGGCAACGGACAAGGCACCTTCGCCAGCGCGGTACTGGACAGCCTGCTGCCGGGGATGACCGCCTACCTGCCCGTGGCCACGGGTTGGACACCGAGCGAAGCGGGCACCGTGGGCATCGCCGTGACCGCCACGCACGATACCAGCGATGACGACGCCAGCGACAACGAAGGCACCGCACACCTGCAGCTGACCGCTCCGGGCTGGGACGGTGGCTACAGCGCCATGAGCCGGGACGATGGTGTGGCCACGGCCAGCGTGGGCGGCACCGGCACCTTCCTGGTGGCCAACCGGGTGGAGATCACCAACACCGGTGACCATGCCAACGGCATCTCCGTCTCCTTCGACCCCGCGCTGACCCAAGCGGGCGAAGTGGTGCGCGCCACGTTGATGGACGGCAACTTCTCCTTCGTGGACACTTCCATGCGCCGCACACTGACGCAAGCGGACATCGATGGCATGTGGAACGGTCTGCCGCAGTACTTCAGCCTGAGCACCACGCCCGCGCTGAGCCCGGGCGACCATTGGGTGGCGGTGCAACACTTGGGCACCAGCGCCCAGAACGTGCATGTGAACGTGGGCGGTGAAGTGCCCTTGGGAAGCAGCGCCATCCTGGAAGGGACCGGTTTCACGCTGCGCTACCTGCGCACCGCGCCCATGGTGCGGCTGCACTTGGCGGAAGTGGCCGTGGGCCTGGCCGATGGTGCAACGGTTGGCGGAGCACTGCTCACCGTGTACCCGGTGCCCGCCAATGATAACGCCCAAGTGGTGATCCCGACCGATGCACGCGGTACGTTGCGCTGGAGCGTACTGGACGCTGCGGGCCGCACCGTGCTGAACGGGACCGCAGCGGTGGCTGGGGCCACCGATCGGTTCGGCCTATCCACCGCCGGGCTCAGCAACGGTACCTACACCCTGCTCGTGCTGGGTGACGAGCGCCGGTGGCAAGGCCGGTTCGCGGTGGCGCACTGACCGTTCCAAGGGCATTCCTGACCGTTCCCTGGCGAAAGGCTGCCGTGTTGAACGCATCGTGCTCGCGCTTGGTGTTCTATGCCGAAAGTGACGACCCGCGGCGTCCGTGATGGATCGTGATATGCCCTACATTGTGGGCCTATTCAATCTTCCTCTCGAACAATGAGAACACGTTACATCACGATGGGCCTCGTCGCTTGCACGCTCTCTGCGAGCGCACAGCGGATGGAGACCCGGACCGGTTTCGCCAACAAACTGCGGATGCTGCCCACCAAGGCGCAGCCCGCTCCGGAACGCACCCTGCCAGCTCTCGGCCAGGACCGCGACATCGTTTGGTCCGAAGACTTCTCCAACGGCTTCGCGGGCAACAACCCTTCGGGCGCATGGTCCGTGCAGGGTGCCAACGGCGATATCTGGCGCATCAGCACCACGGCCCCGGTAGGCTTCTACTCGCCAGCCGCGCTCATCATCGGCAGCACCACAGCGGCCAACGGCTTCGCCAAATTCGCCTCGGACTCGGCGAACTGCACCTGGAACGGCAACACGCCCACGGCGTTGCCCGAGTCCCAGTTCACCGAATGGGAAGGTTCGTTGGTATCGCCGGTTATCGACCTGAGCGCCAACCCGAACGTAGAGATCAGCTTCCAACAGCGCTCGCGTTACTGCTGCGGTGACTCGCCCTTCTTCCTGGAGTTCAGCACGGACGGTGGTACCACGTGGAGCGATTCGCTGCTGGCCAACCCCAACATCGACGCGAACCAGAGCAACCCGCCAACGGTGACCAACCGGTTCGACATCTCGGGCTTCGTGGAGCCGAACCCATCGAACTTCCGTTTCCGCTTCCGCCACAACGGCACGCAGGGCACCTCGCACTACTTCTGGCAGGTGGACGACATCAACATCGCCACGTTGCCGGACAACGAGATCCGCATGAATTACGGTTACACTTCCACCACCGGAGCTGGTGAGGAGTACGGTCGCATCCCGGAATCCCAACTGCCCACGACCATGAACATGGGCGCCGAACTGTACAACTACGGCCAGTTCGAGCAGACCAACGTGGACCTGCAGTGCACGGTGGTGCGCAACTCCACGGGCGAAGTGGCTTTCACGTACAACTCGTTCGTGGGCACCATCCCCCCGGGCGATACGGTGATCACGGATGATGATGTGACACTCCCTGAACTGGCACTGGGCCTGTACACGGCCACCTTCCGCGTGGTGAGCGACCAGATCGCCCTGGACGGTGACACCACGGACAACAAGCGCCTGCGCACCTTCGAGGTGACCACCAACCGCTACTCGCTGGACAACGTGGGCAACCACCCGACGGACCTGGAGCAGATCAGCACCACGGGTTCCGCCTCGTTCGCCAACAACACGGAGAACGTGAAGCTCATGACGATGTACTTCATCACCGAGCCGATGACGGTTACCGGTCTGGAGATCGACATCAGCGCACGCAGCGACATCAACAGCTTCATGATCGCGAGCATCCTGGACACGACCGACGTATTGGCCACCCCTGCGGTGGTGAACCAACCGGTGAACGGTGCCGAGACGGAAGCGCACGTGATCTCCCAGCAGGACCTGCTGGCCGGTGTGGTGGGCATGCCCTTCCCGGGCCCCGTTACGCTGCAGCCCGGTGCCTACTACGCCTGCATCAGCCTGTTCTCCGATGGTGACAGCGCAGTGGTGATCGTTGATGACGTGACCGTACCGCAACCGGCGTTGGCCAGCGTGCTGTGGATCCCCTTCGATCCCGAGAACAACCAGAACCTCTACGGTGGTAACGGCGAGGCTTGGGGCGTGCGCCTCACGGGCGACCCCACGATCTCCGTTCCGGAGTCGGGCGATCTGCAAGGCATCACCATGTACCCCAACCCCACCAACGGCATCCTGCGCGTGAACGGCAAGGCCGATGAGCGCTACACGCTGGAGGTATTGAACATGCTGGGCGCGGTGGTGCACAGCGGTCGCTTCACGGGCAACACCGTGATCGACCTCTCCGGCTTCGCACACGGCATGTACAACGTTCGCCTGTCCGATGGTGCCCGCACCACGGTGCAGCGCGTGGCGTTGAACTGAGCCGAACGGTATTGACGATCCCCCTGAGGCCCGGCGACGGTGCTTCAGGGGGATCGCTCGTTCTTGGACCGTTCAGCTGCGGCCGGTCATGGCCTTCTTCACCTGGCGCATGAGGCCGCCGGCGAAGATGAACTCGTTGAGCTCCTTGTTGTCGCTGTTGAGCAGATCGTCCTTGCCACCCTCCCACCACTTGCGGCCGTGGTGGATGAAGATGATGTTCTCACCCGTCTCCATCACCGAGTTCATGTCGTGGGTGATCACGATGGTGGTGGTACCGAACTCCTCGGTGATCTCCTTGATGAGGTCATCGATGACGATGCTGGTCTGCGGGTCCAGGCCGCTGTTGGGCTCGTCGCAGAACAGGTACTTCGGGTTCATGGCGATGGCGCGGGCGATACCCACGCGTTTCTGCATGCCGCCGCTCAGCTCGGCCGGGAACAGGTGGTCCTTCTCCAGGATGTTCACCCGTTTGAGGCAGGTGTGGGCACGATCCTCCATTTCGCTCTTGCTCATGGTGGCGAACATCTGGAGCGGGAACAGCACGTTCTGCAGCACGGTGAGGCTATCGAACAGCGCGCTGCCTTGGAACAGCATGCCGATCTCCTGGCGGATCAACTTCTTCTCGTCGCGGTCCATGTCGTGGAACGAACGCCCTTCGTAGAGCACCTGCCCTTCCTCGGGCACATGCAGGCCCACGATGCATTTGGCCAGCACGCTTTTGCCCGAACCGCTCTTCCCGATGATCTGGTTCACCTTGCCCTTCTGGAACACGGCATTGATATCGGTGAGCACCTGGGTGGTACCGAAACGCTTGCTCAATCCCTTCACCTCGATCATATCAACAGGAGTTGGGTGAGGGCGTAGTTCACGATGAGGATGACGACGTTGCTGTACACCACGGCCTTGGTGCTGCTGATGCCCACCTCGCGCGTGCCCCCTTGCGTGTAGTAGCCCTGGTAGGCCGAAACGGTGGCGATGATGAAGGCGAAGACCACCGTCTTGATGAGCGCGTAGGTGATGTGGTAGGGGATGAAATTGGTCTGTATGCCTTGCAGGTAATCCGTGGACCCCACGATACCCGTGGCCGTGCCGGCGATGTACCCACCGAAGATGCTGAGGAACATGCTCACCATCACCAGGAAGGGGTTGATGAACATGGAGGCGAGGATCTTGGGCAGGATGAGGTACCCGGCGGAATTCACACCCATGATGTCCAGTGCGTCGATCTGCTCCTTCACGCGCATGGACCCGATCTCCGCGGCGATGTTGGAGCCCACCTTGCCCGCCAGGATAAGGGCGATGATGGTAGGGCTGAACTCCAGGATGGTGCTCTGGCGCGTGGCGAAGCCCACCACCCAGGCCTGGATGAGCGGGCTATCGATATTGGTCTTGGTCTGAATGGTGATGACCGCCCCCATGAAGAAGGACAGGAGGCCCACGATACCCAGGCTCTTGAGGCCCAGCAGGTCCATCTCTTCCAGGGTGCGGCGCCAGTAGATGGTGGCGCGCTCCGGCCGGCTGAAGGTCTCTTTCAGCAGCAGGGCATAGCGCCCGATGTGACCGATGATACCCATGCGTTACCTGCCGTGACGTGTGTTGGCGATGGTGCGAACGGGGCGAAAATAGCCCAGCCCATACAAGCCACCGGCTGGCCGCCGTTGTAGTTTCGCACACGCATGGTGGCACAGCCTCCTTTCCGCTTGGTACGAACAGCCTTCGCAGCCCTGTTCGCGGGGGTCCTGTTGCTTTCGTCGTGTTCCTCGCAGCCCTCCAAGTACCGGCACTCCAACGACTGTAAATGTCCGAAGTGGAACTATGTGCCCCAGCCGCCGCGCGATTCGGAGCACGCGGATGGGCGTCCGGCCCCCACCCCGTATTATTGCGATCCCGGTAGGGAGTCCTGACCGGAACGTCGCCGTGTACGCCACCTCCACCAACGACCCAGACCAACTTCGGAAGCATATCCCTGCGGCCGCCTGGCCCGTGGTGCTCACGTGGTTGCGCCGGAACCCCGTTCAGGTGCGCATCGCCCGGCCCCGGCAGACGAAGTTGGGCGACTATCGCAGCGCCACACGCACGCAGCCGCACCGTGTGAGCGTGAACGCGGACCTGAACGAGTACGCCTTCCTGGTCACCCTGGTCCACGAGTTCGCGCACTACAGCACGTACGTCACCACCCGGCGCTGGACCTCGCCGCACGGCACGGCGTGGAAGAACGAATATGCGCGGCTGATGCGGCCGTTCATGAGCCATGCCGTGTTCCCCACCGATGTACTGCAGGCCTTGGAGCAGCACCTGGTGGACGCCCCGGCGAGCAGCTGTACCGACCACGGCTTGATGCGCGTGCTGCTGCGGTACGACGCGGAACCCAGGCAACTCCTGGACGAACTTCCTGACAGGTCCGTCTTCCGTTTCAACGAACGCGTTTTCGTGAAAGGTCCGCAACTACGGAAACGCTACAAATGCCATTGCCTCAACGATCGGCGCAACTACATCATCGATCCGCTCGCCGAAGTACAGGTGCATGGGCCCATGGTGGTGCTGAAAGCCTCGTAGGCCCCCTCTCGAACATGACCAACGAACACACGTATTGCGTGATCATGGCCGGCGGCGTTGGAAGCCGTTTCTGGCCCATGAGCCGCAGCGCCTACCCGAAACAATTCCTGGATTTCCTCGGGCTCGGCCGCACCCTGCTGCAACAGACCTACGACCGCTTCCTGTCCATCTGCCCGCCGGAGAACATCCTGGTGGTGACCAATGCGCAGTACGCCGAACTGGTGAAGCAGCAACTGCCCGCCCTGACCGATGCGCAGATCCTGGCCGAGCCCTCCCGCCGCAACACGGCGCCGTGCGTGGCCTATGCCAATCACGTCATCGCCAAGCGCGACCCCAAGGCCTTGATCATCGTGGCCCCGAGCGACCACCTGGTGATGAAGGAACAGGCCTTCCAGGAGACCATCGACCTGGCGTTACAGCAGGCGGCCAGCACGGATTGCCTGGTGACACTGGGGATCATGCCGAACCGCCCCGACACGGGCTACGGCTACATCCAGTTCGAAGAAGGAGGAGCCACCAAGCATCCACGTGTGAAAGCGGTGAAGGCCTTCACCGAGAAGCCCGACCACGACACGGCCGTGCGCTTCATCGAAAGCGGCGAGTTCCTGTGGAACGCGGGCATCTTCATCTGGAGCCTGGCGAGCATACGCAAGGCGTATCGCAGCCACCTGCCCGAGATGGAGGATCGTTTCAGCGATGGCGAAGAAGCCTACGGCACCGCGGCCGAAGCGGCGTTCATCGCGTCCATCTACGACTCGTGCGAGAACGTGAGCATCGATTACGGCATCATGGAAAAGGCCGGCAACGTGTACACCGTGGTCAGCGAGTTCGGGTGGAGCGACCTGGGCACCTGGGGCAGCCTGTACGGCCACCTTCCGAAGGATGCGCAGGGCAACGCCACCATCGGCAACGCAGTGAAGCTCTACGACTGTGCACGCAACGTGGTCCATGCGCACGATGACCGGTTGATGGTGCTGCAAGGCCTGGAGGACTACATCGTGGTGAGCACGAAGGATGCCCTGCTCGTCTGCCGCAAGCAGGACGAACAGCAGATCAAGCGTTTCGTACAGGACCTTACGGCCGAGAGCGGCGAACGATACGTGTAAGGGCGGCCGTTCAGCGCCATGCCCCCACATTTGGCCGTTCGTGCACCGCTGCGTATCTATGTAGCCAACCAAACCCTTTCCCTCATGAACCAAACCGCCTCCGCACGTCCGAAGAATTGGCTCGTCGAGTCCATCCTGGTCACCCTGTTCTGCTGCCTGCCCCTGGGCATCGTAGGCATCATCAATGCCGCCAAAGTGAACGGGGCCTTCGATAGCGGCGACATCGCCGGTGCCACCAAGGCCAGCGAGGATGCCAAGAAGTGGACGAAGATGGGCTTCATCATCGGTATCATCCTCAACGTCGTCGGCGGCATCGCTTACTTCTTCATGATGAAGAGCGCGATGGAGGCCGGCATGGACATGCAGAACTACTGATGCGCCGCTGGGGATGGTGGCTGGCCGGTGCCGGCATACTCTTCTCCCTTGTCCGGTTATATATGATCGATCCCGAAAAGGGCGGCTTCCTAAGCTGCCCTTTTCGGCTGTTCACGGGGCTGCTTTGTCCGGGCTGTGGTTCGCAACGGGCCCTGCACGACCTGATGCACCTTCGGACCGGCGAGGCCTTCGACCACAATGCCCTCCTGGTCATCAGCATCCCGTTGCTGGTGCTCCAGTGGGCGTGTAGCCACCTGTTCTTCAAGGAGAAACCCCTATCGGCACGCAACTGGGTGGTCTTCAGTTGGGCGGTGCTGGCCGTGGGTTGGGGCCTATTCCGCAACGTGTATGTGAGCCCACATACGGGGCACTGAGCACGAACCACGTACCTTCGGCTGGTGCAGAACGCCCGTTGGGGCTCTGAAGAAGCCCCGTGGCCGCATTCGAACTCATCACTACCCCCCAAGCCCTGAGCGCTTGCGTGGAACGCCTGGCGAACGAACAGGTGATCGCCTTGGACACCGAGGCCTCCAGCTTCCATCGTTACAAGGAGAGCGTTTGCCTGATCCAACTGAGCACGCGCAGCAACACCTTCCTCATCGACCCGTTGGCCGTGCCAGACCTTGCTCCCTTGGGCCGGTTGCTGGCGCGGACCGACATGGAAGTGGTGATCCACGATGCGGACTACGACCTGCGGATCCTTGCGCGGCACCACCACATCCGCGTGGAGAACGTGTTCGACACCTTGGTAGCCGCCGAACTCTTGAACGAGGCCGAGATCGGTCTTGCCGCACTGTTGGGCAAGTACCAAGGTGTGCAGGTGGACAAGAAATTCCAGAAGGCGGATTGGAGCAAACGCCCCCTACCGCAGGCCATGCTGGACTACGCCGCGGGCGATACCTCGCACCTGATCGCCTTGCGCGACATCCTGGAAGGGAAGTTGAAGGAAAAAGGGCGCTGGACCTGGGCGGAAGAAGAATTCGCCTTGCTCACCGATGCCCCTTTCAACGCACCGGTGAACGAAGAGCCCCTGTTCCTGCGGTTGAAAGGCGCCAAGATGCTGAAGCCCCACCAGCTTGCCATCTTGCGCGAGATACACGGCTGGCGCGAAGGGGTGGCTGAGCAGCAGGACCGGGCCTCGTTCATGATCCTGGGCAACGACATCCTGCTTTCGCTGGCCACGGACCCACCCGCTACGGTGAAGGACATCGCCGAGCGGAAAGGCGTGAACGAACGGGTGATCGAGAAACACGGTCGCCGGATCCTCGCCGCCGTGAAGAAAGGCCAGGAACTGCCGAAAGAACAATGGCCCCGACTGGAACGTCCGAAACGTTGGGACCGCGACAACGACTACGAGGAGCGGCTGAAGCGCTTGAAGCGCACGCGCGATGTGTTGATGAACGAGTTCGACCTACGACCGGGCATCGTGGCAGCGAACCAGTTGCTCATGGACATCGCCCGCACGCTGCCCGGCGACCTCGAAGCGTTGAAGGCTCTGCCCGGAATGCGCAGGTATCAAGCGGAGCACTTCGGCGCGGCGCTGTTGAAGGCCCTGTGAGAGCCTGCTGCCCAGCGGCATGGACCTGGCTCAGCCCTCGCTGCACATCTTGCCCGGGTCCACCCACACATCGAAATCAGCTGCGCTGACATAGCCGAGAGCAAGTGCCGCTTCCTTCAGTGTCGTGCCCTCCTTGTGGGCCTTCTTGGCGATCTCCGCGCTCTTGTAATAGCCGATGTGCGGGTTGAGGCTGGTCACCAGCATCAGCGAGTTCTCGAGGTGACGTTGGATCACGGTCCTGTTCGGCTCTATGCCTTCTGCACATTTCTCCGTGAAGCTTACACAAGCATCTCCCAAGAGACGGCCGCTGAGCAACACGTTCGCAGCGATCAAGGGCTTGAAGACGTTCAGCTCGAAATGGCCTTGCATGCCACCAACGGTCACGGCCACATCGTTGCCGATCACCTGCGCGCAGACCATGGTCAATGCCTCCGGTTGGGTGGGGTTCACCTTACCGGGCATGATGGATGAACCGGGCTCGTTGTCCGGGATCACCAGTTCGCCGATGCCGCTACGTGGGCCGCTGCTGAGGATACGGATGTCGTTCGCGATCTTCATCAACGATACCGCCAGACGTTTCTGCGCGCCGCTTAGTTCCACCATGGCATCGTGCGCGGCGAGTGATTCGAACTTGTTGGGTGCGGTCACGAACGGCAGGCCGGTGAGCTCGGCGATCTTCTTCGCCACGAGCACGCTGTAGCCTTTCGGCGCATTGAGGCCCGTGCCGACCGCTGTTCCACCAAGGGCCAGTTCGCGCACCATGCCCAACGCGTTGTCCACAGCGCGCAGGCCGTTGTCCAATTGCTGCACGTACCCGCTGAACTCCTGGCCCAGCGTGAGCGGTGTGGCATCCATGAAGTGCGTGCGGCCGGTCTTCACGATGCTCGCGAACGCCTTCGCTTTCTTGTCAAGCGTATCACGCAGCTTCTTCACGCCCGGGATGGTCACTTCCACCGCCTGCTTGTAGGCCGCGATGTGCATGGCCGTCGGGTACGTGTCGTTGCTGCTCTGGCTCTTGTTGACGTCGTCGTTCGGGTTGAGGACCTTCTGCTCGTCGGTGAGCTGGCCGCCGTTGATCACGTGTGCGCGGTAGGCGATCACCTCATTGAGGTTCATGTTGCTCTGCGTGCCACTGCCGGTCTGCCAGATCACCAACGGGAACTGCTCATCCAACTTGCCTTCGAGGATCTCGTCGCACACCTTGCCGATGAGGTCGCTCTTCTCCTTCGGCAGTTTGCCAAGCTCCACGTTCGTCAACGCCGCCGCCTTCTTCAGGTAGGCGAACGCGCGGATGATCTCGATCGGCATGCTTGCCGGCCGCCCGATCTTGAAGTTGTTGCGGCTGCGCTCGGTCTGTGCGCCCCAGTACTTGTCGGCGGGCACCTTCACCTCGCCCATGGTGTCTTTCTCGATGCGGAATTCCATTGCGTGTTCGTTTCTGTTGTGTGTCACCCAACGCCAAAGGTTCCGGGCGACACATGTGTCGCCCCTACACCTTCTGGCTCTGCCCCTGTTGCATCAGGTAGGCCTTCAGGAAATCATCGATGTATCCGTCCAGCACATCGTCCACGCTGCTGGTCTCGTGTTCGGTGCGCACGTCCTTCACCAATTTGTACGGCTGCAGCACATAGTTGCGGATCTGGCTGCCCCACTCGATCTTTTTCTTGCCGGCCTCGATTTCGCTGCGTTTGCTACGGCGCTTTTCCAGTTCGGCTTCGTAGAGCTGGCTCTTCAGCAACTGCAGGGCCTTGGTCTTGTTGTCCAGCTGGCTGCGTGTTTCCGTGTTCTCGATGATGATGCCCGTGGGCGCGTGGCGCAGGCGCACACCGGTCTCCACCTTGTTCACGTTCTGGCCACCGGCACCACCGCTGCGGAAGGTATCCCAGGTGATGTCGGCCGGGTTGATGTCGATCTCGATGCTCTCGTCCACGAGCGGGAACACGTACACGCTCACGAAGCTCGTGTGGCGGCGCGCGTTGCTGTCGAACGGGCTGATGCGCACCAAGCGATGCACGCCGTTCTCGCCCTTCAACATGCCGAAGGCGAACTCACCGTCCACTTCCATGGTGGCCTGTTTGATCCCGGCACCTTCACCGTCTTGGTAGTCGAGCGTGCGGGTCTCGTAGCCGTTCTTCTTGGCCCACATCTGGTACATGCGCAGCAGCATGCCGGCCCAGTCGCAGCTCTCGGTGCCACCTGCCCCGGCCGTGATCTGGATCACGGCGCTGAGCGGATCCTCCTCGTTGCTGAGCATGTTCTTGAACTCGAGCTCTTCCAAGGCATCCGAAGCCTTCTTGAATTGGGCCTCCACCTCCTCTTCGCTCACCTCCTTGGCCTTCCAGAATTCGAACATCACGCCCAGATCGTCCATCTCACGGGCCACGTTCTCGAAGTAGCCGACCCAACGCTTCAGCTCACGGATGCGGTGCATCACCTGCTGGGCCTTCTTCTGGTCGTTCCAGAAATCGGGGTCCAGCGTGTACTTCTCTTCCTCCAGGATCCGCCCCCGCTTCTCCTCGATGTCCAGGTAGCCTTTGAGGGCCTCCAGGCGCTCGTTGAGTGCGTCGATCTTGTCGATGGTGATCATGGGGCCGCAAAAGTAGGTGTCGGGCGGGAAGAGGATGCACCGCAAAGACGCTACGGACGCAAAGGCCACGCAACGAAAGCCAGAAATAGCGTGGCGAAACCCGTTGCGTCCGTTGCGCCGCTGCGGTGAACGAATTAGAGGCCGCGAATTGCCACCTCGACCTCGGCACTGGAGAAGCCCTTTCGCAGGAAGAACGCCATCACCTTATGCCGCTTCAGGAAGTTGTTCGGCTCCTTCTCTTTTTCCCACCGCTTCGCCACCAGTTTCTTCAACTGGCCTTCCTGCTCTTCCTTGTCGATCGCTTTCAGCGCTGCGCGGATGCATGGCTCGCTCACCTGTTTCTGCTTCAGCGCGGCCTCGATCTTCCGCAGCCCCCAGCCCTTCTGCCGCGACTTGCTCACCGCGTAGTGCTCCGCGAAACGGGCCTCGTTGAGGAACCCTTCGCCGATGAGCTGGCTGATGATGGGCTCGATCTCCTTGGTGGGAACCTCCCAAGCGTAGAGCTTATCGCGCACCTCCTGCTGGCAGCGCTCTTGGCGGGCGCAGTAGTTGCGGGCTTTGGGGAGGGCTCCTATCACCGCACCGATCTAAATGTACGTACGCTGAAGGCCTGGTAATTCTCAGTCTCCTTTCAGCGACATACAACGAAGCGAGAGGCCACGGCCTTGCCTTCCAGTTCAGCAGTGATCAAATAGATACCGTCGGATAGCGCATCGACATCAAGCGCGGTGGATACCGCGAGCTGATATACAATACGGCCATTTGCATCCATGATGCGAATATTCCGAGGGGACAACCCATTGAAAGTCAATTTGCCATTCACAAGTTGAAGACCAAGTCGTGCTTCACCATTCGACTCAACGCTGTTCGCCGTGTTCGCAGAATTGAACACCCCTGTAAAGAGTTGTCCGCCGTTCTCACATTCAAGATCGAATTCACCGAGCGATACGTTTTGCGAGAACCAACCGCAAACCGCAACGCGACCCTCTGGATCGACAGCGACATCTTCGACATTCGGCCAATTGACCGAAGTACCTGTGACGAAATCGACCCACTCGATCGAGCCATTCTGGTCCATCTCGACCAAGTAGTCACTGTACTCCCATGGTACATAGACCCCATTGATCTGATGTCCCAGTCCGGTGATGTTCTGAACGTTCACTCTTCCCGACATGAAAAGCCGGCCTTGAGCGTTCAAAGTCAGATTGGCGATCTGAAGATTTCCTCCGTCCGATTCAGAGATGTTACGCATCCATACCAGATCTCCGCTTTCGTCAAGCTTCAATATGCAGCCCCCTGAATCAAGTTGATGACCGTCGAACATCGGGGTCGGGTATCCTGATAAGTAGCTAGCGCCACCTGCAACGTACATGGCCCCGCTATCATCGATGACCACATCGGTCATCCCCACCCAACCAGTCGATTCCAAGGCCCAAAGGAAATGACCTTCACTGTCGTATTTCAGCAGATTTCCGCGTCCAGCCTGTATGATGTGCTCGTCCGGCCCGGGATCCGCGTCGAAGGCCTCCTCGGCTTTGGGCAAGATGTAAACCGCACCATCAGAACCTCGCGTGATGGCCGGAGCATCGTTGATGAAGTAATACGCAGAGGTGGGACACGACAAGGACCACCCAAGGATCTCGTTACCGTCAGGATCCAGACGTTTCCAGAACATCGGACTTCCTCCGATCAGATCCACGTAGCCCGACGGATCAACGTAGAAGTTATGAACGGAGTCATTCGATGCAACCTCTTTGGCATAGATGAGTGTTCCGTCGGGGCCATACTTGCACAGGAACGAACCGTACGAGCCACTATCGGCGACCTCGATACCGTCAAAAACTACACGCGCATTGCAGGAGAAGTCTCCAAATGCGTAGATATTCCCTACTTGATCGACCGAAACCCCGTGAACCTCATCGCCCACGGAAAATTCCGAGGCAAAGCCGGGGACCTCAACCCCGCCACCGGTCTTCGCCCATAAGAGTTCTCCAGCCGGGTTGAATTTCAGGATGACCGCGTCCCAATCCGTCATTCCAGAACTCCCGACCGAGAGGCCCCCTATGCCAACGGCTCCAACGAATGCCCCTCCAACAATCGTGTTCCCTTCCGCATCCATGGCTACCGCGCGCAGCCACGCAGCTCCGAGACTGTCCGCATCACTTTGCACTGCCCATGACCATTCGCCTGTTTGGGCCAGTGAAGGCACCGATGCAAAGAGCAACGCTATCGCGATGCTACAGTTCAAGGAATACGAACGCTCAAGCATGATGTTGTGAGGCGCATGATAGGCACGGCGTCACGCCAATTTAGGGCTTCTTTATGAAGCCGAATCCCCCAAGGGGTCACCATACTTCGAAGCTTACAGCGGCACCTCGTTCCCCGCGCCATCCTGCACGGTGAAATCGAGGTATTGGTGCGAGCCTTCGCCCTTCACCTTCACCCATTTCTTCCAGCGCCACCACCACTTGTGCTGGATGCTGGGCAGGCCCTTGGTGAAGTAGGCCGCGAGGAAGGGATGAACGCTCAGCGTGAGGCCGGTCATCTGCTTTTCACCGAGGAGGTAATTCAGTGCGTTCTCGATCTCGTCCACGATGAGGACCGGAGCGCTTACCTCTCCTGTGCCGTTGCACGTGGGGCAGTTCTCGCTGGTATCGATCTCCGTTTCCGGGCGGACGCGTTGGCGTGTGAGCTCGATGACACCGAAGCGTGAGGGCGGCAGCACGTTGTGCTTCGCCTTGTCGTCCTCCATGGCATCTTTCAACGCCTTGTGCAGGATGCGACGGTTCTCCGGTTCGTAGAGATCGATGAAGTCGATGCAGATGATGCCGCCCATGTCGCGCAAACGCAACAGACGTGCGATCTCGCGGGCGGCCTCCACGTTGATGTCCAACGCGTTCTTCTCCTGCTCCTGGTTGCCACCCTTGCGGCTGCCGCTGTTCACGTCGATGACGTGCATGGCCTCCGTTTTCTCGATGATGAGGTAGGCGCCGCTCTGCAGCATGACCTGCTTGCCGAAGGCCTGCTTGATCTGCTTGTTGACCCCGAAATTGTCGAAGATGTCCAGCTTACCCTTGTAATGCTTGACGATGTCCTTCTTCTCCGGGGCGGTCTTCTCCAGCGTCTGGTAGATCTCCTCAGCGAGGACTTCGTCATCCACATGGATGGCGCTGAAGTTCTTGTTGAGCACATCGCGCAGCACCGCGCTGGTGCGGTCGATCTCGCCCAGCACCTTCTTCGGCGCTTGTGCATTGCGCAGGTTGCGGAACATGGTGTCCCAGCGCTGCAGCAAGGTCTTCAGGTCGTTCTCCAGGTCCTCGGTGCGCTTGCCCTCGGCGTTGGTGCGGATGATGACACCGAAGCCTTTGGGCTTGATCGCCACCATCAGTTCTTTCAGCCGCTTGCGTTCGGTCTCGTCCGTGATGCGTGAGGAGATGCTGGTCTTGTTGATGAAGGGCACCAGTACCATGTACCGCCCAGCCAATGTGACCTCGGCGGTAAGACGTGGCCCTTTCGTGCTGATCGGCTCCTTCGCGATCTGCACCAGGATGCTCTGGCTGGCACTGAGCACATCGCCCAGCTTACCTTCCTTGGGGATGTCGGCGTCGAGCTTCCAGTCCTCCAGCAAGCTGGTGTTAACCGTACCACTTACGGCTCCCTTGGCGAACTTGTACGAGTTGCGGTATTGCGGCCCCAGGTCGAAGTAGTGCAGGAAGGCATCCTTCTCGTGCCCCACGTCCACGAAAGCGGCGTTGAGGCCAGGGGCCACCTTGCGCACTTTAGCGATGTAGACGTCACCAACGGCAAAACCGCGCTCCGTCTTCTCGCGGTGCAGTTCAGCGAGCACCTTGTCCTTCATCAGGGCAAGCGCCACTTCACCTTCGCCGGAGCGGATGATGAGATCGATGTTCACGTAGGGAACTAGGGCTGTGTGGAAGCAAGGCCACCGAACAGTGACCCTGTGTGCGGCCGCGTGGGCCGGGGTGGATTCCCGGCCCTACGGCGCAGCACGTTCAAGAGAACCTACCGGTTCTTCTTCTTGTGACGGTTCTTCCGCAGGCGCTTCTTGCGCTTGTGGGTGGCCATCTTGTGACGCTTCCTCTTCTTTCCGCAGGGCATGTGCTCCTTTATTTAACGTTCTCCAATTCGTTCAGGAACCCGTCCACCCCGTTGAGGATGGCCGTATCCTGAGTCAGTGTTCTGTACCTCTTCAAACTCGCGATCGCCTGGGCATTGCTGTCCAGTGTCGCGTAGGTGCGCCCGAGATAGAACCAGGCATCGGGATAGTTCACCGAGTCCAGTTCCAACACCTTCTGGAAGCGGGACAAAGCCTTGTCGTACTGACCGCTTTGTACCGAGAAGAGGCCCAGCTGCCAATGTGCTTCCACATTGTTCGGGTCCTCTTCGAGGATCTCGCGCAGCATCATGATGCCGCGCATGGGATCCTGGCCTTGCACCAGAGCGATGGCCTCTTCGGTCTTCGCCTTGGCGGGGTCCATCGCGCGGACCTCGGCCTCTTTCTTCCCGGAAGGTGTCCGGGGCGCCATCAACAAAAGAACGATCACCACCAACGCGCCCAAGAGGGCCAACAGCTGCGGCTTTTTCAAGCCCATTACTGCTGCCCGCCGGAAGCGGGACGGTTCTTCACCTTATCGACGAACGTGTCGGCAGGCTTGAACGCCGGCACATCGTGCGCCGGAATGATGATGGTGGTGTTGCGGGCCAGGATCCTTCCGGTCTTCTGTGCCCTGCGCTTCACCACGAAGCTCCCGAACCCACGGAGGTGGACGTTCTCGCCCTTCTCCAGGCTGGTTTTCACTTCTTCCATGAAAGCCTCCACCGTCGTCAATACCACCTGACGCTCAACGCCTGTACGCTTGGAGATGATGCTGACCAACTCTGCCTTCGTCATACCCTCTTCGGTTTGGGGCGGCAAAGATAGCCGTTGAAGTGGATCGCGCAACCCATCTTTGTTCCTGTATGTCAACAGCTTGGTTCAGCAAGGCGCTATTGCCCTGGTATCGGGAGCATCACAGGCCCCTTCCGTGGCGGGAAACCCGTGACCCGTACCGCATCTGGCTGAGCGAAGTGATCCTGCAGCAGACCCGGGTGGACCAAGGGATGGCGTATTGGCACCGGTTCGTGGAACGCTACCCTGGCGTGAAAGACCTGGCAAAAGCGCCTGAGGACGAAGTACTTCGACTTTGGCAGGGCCTGGGCTATTACAGCCGGGCCCGGAATCTGCGTGTCGCCGCACAACAGGTGATGGAGCAACACACCGGTACGTTCCCGACCGAATTCGCGGCGCTGAGGGCGTTGAAGGGTGTGGGCGACTACACGGCGGCGGCCATCGGGTCCATCGCCTTCGGACTTTCGGAACCCGTTGTCGACGGCAATGTGTACCGGGTACTTTCCCGGGTCTTCGGCATCGCAACGCCGATCGACAGCACCGCTGGCCGTAACCAGTTCCGTGAGCTGGCAGGGAAGCTGATGGACAGGTCTCAGCCGGGCGATCATAACCAGGCGGTGATGGAACTGGGCGCCATCGTGTGTACACCGAAGAGCCCACGCTGCGGGGAATGTCCACTTGCGGCCAAGTGCATGGCAAGGAGCACGGACCGGATCGCCGAGCTTCCGGTGAAAGCGGGAAAGACGAAAGTGCGCGGGCGACATTTCAACTACATCCGCATCGTCGATAAAAGAGCCCTCTTCCTGTTGAAGCGGACCGGGAAGGACATCTGGCAGGGCCTCTACGAACTACCGCTCATCGAAACGGAGAAGGCCATGACGCCGAAAGCCTTCGAACGCTGGCTAGGCGAAGCGTTCGGCAAGGGCTGGATCGTGGAAGGGACGCACGGTCCGGTGAAGCATGTGCTGAGCCACCAAGTGATTCATGCCATGTTCTGGGAGGTGAGGCCACCCAAGAGCTTCAAGCCCCCGACGGAATGGATCGCGGTCCGGGAGTCGGAGATCGACCGCTACGCCTTGCCGCGATTGATCGAGCGGTACCTGAGCGCGAAACGGCCCTGAACGACACCCTATCTTCGTAGCCCTACCTTTTCAGACATGGCCGGAGTGAACAAAGTGATCCTGATCGGCAACCTCGGTGCAGATCCGGAGATCCGTCATCTACAGAACGGTGCCAGCGTGGCGAACTTCCGCCTGGCCACCAGTGAAACGTACAAGGACAAGACCACGGGCGAACGCCGTGAGCAGACCGAATGGCACAACGTGGTAGCCTGGCGCGGCCTGGCGGAGATCACCGAGAAATACCTGCGCAAAGGCAGCAAGGTGTATGTGGAAGGTAAGTTGCGTACGCGCCAGTGGCAGGACAAGGACAACAACACGCGCTACACCACGGAGATCGTGGCCGATGAGATGACACTGCTGGATCGCCCGAGCGGTGATACCGGTGCTCCACGCGCTGTCGCAAGCCCGGCAAGTCAACCGGCCGGAGCGGGGAATGCCGCCGCACCCGCCAACGACGATACGGACGACCTTCCGTTCTAAGTGGAGCCTCCTCCGTATCCGTTCCTGATGCTGGCCATGGCGCCCAGCACCGTGGTGGTGCTTTGCGTGATCGCCGTGATGCTCGTGGTCTCGGCCGCGATGTCGGCGAGCGAAGTGGCGCTCTTCGCACTTTCACCCACGCAACTGCGCGATGTGCAGGAGCGTGGTGGAAGCAGCGGCAGACGCGTGATGGACCTGCTGGCGAAACCGCGTCGGTTGCTCGCCACGATCCTGATCGCCAGCAATCTGGTGAACATGGGGGTAGTGATCCTGAGCACCGTGATCGCCCGCGACCTGCTGGACCTCGGTGGCCTACCCTCCTACCTGGTGGTCTTCATCCAGGTGTTGGTGATCGCCTTCGTGATCGTGCTGATCAGCGAAGTGCTCCCGAAAGTCTACGCCACATCCAACCCCGTACGCGTGGCACAGGTGATGAGCGGGCCACTGCTTTCCCTCCGCTGGTTCTTCTGGCCGGTGAGCGAAACGCTCGTCCGCAGCAGCAAATACATCGAGAAGAGGTTCCAGAAACGCAGCACGCAGAATATCTCGGTGGACTCGCTGGGCCATGCATTGGACCTGACCAAGGATGCCAGCACCACCGCCGAAGAACAGCGCATCCTACGCGGCATCGTGAAGTTCGGCAACATCGAAGTGCGGCAGGTGATGCGCCCGCGCACGGAGATGGCGTCATTCGACAAGGAGACCTCCTTCAAGGAGTTGATTGCCGCCATCGTTGATTCCGGCTTCTCGCGCGTTCCGGTGTTCGAAGGCACGGCGGACCGCGTGGTCGGCATCCTGCACATCAAGGATGTTCTTCCGCACCTGCAGAAGGAAACGTTCGACTGGCATACCCTGCTGCGCGACCCCTATTTCGTTCCGGAGAGCAAGAAGCTGGACGATCTATTGAAGGAATTCCAGCATGAACAGGTGCACCTGGCCGTAGTGGTGGATGAATACGGTGGCACGAGCGGCATCATCACCATGGAAGATGTGATCGAGGAGATCGTGGGCGACATCACCGATGAGTACGATGATGAGAACCTGTTCTACAGCAAGCTCGATGACCACACGTGGGTCTTCGAGGGCAGAACGGCCCTTACGGACCTCTACCGGGTGATGGGGATCGACGGGAAGCTCTTCGAAGAGAACAAAGGAGACAGCGGTACACTGGGAGGGTTCGTGCTGGAACTGACCGGCCGGATACCGAAGAAAGGAGAACGTGTGGAACTGCACGACTTCACCTTCGTCGTGGAGGCGTCGGATAACAAGCGTATCCGACGGGTAAAAGTGATCATGCGTGATGAGAGCGTACACTAGGTCGATACTGGTCGCCGCAATGGCGATCGTGGGGTGCGGAGCCCCGCCCCTTCCCAAACCCCACGGGTACTTCCGCATAGACCTGCCACAGCAAGCCTATATGCCCTGGGCGGATAGCACGACCTTCTCCGCGGAGATACCGGTGTATGGGAAAGTGGCGCAGCGCGCCACGAACGATGATGCCCGGTGGTTCGACCTGCGGTTCCCGGATCAACGCGCTACGATGCACCTCACCTGGTCACCCGTGCACGGCGAATTGCAGAACCTGATCGAAGACGCCCACAAGTTCAAAAGCACGCACCAGGCGAAGGCGGCGAAGATCAAGACCGAGCGCACACTCAACGATAGCACCCGTGTGTTCGGCAGTGTGTTCGAGGTGGAAGGTGATGTGGCCAGCCCGTTCGTCTTCTACCTCACCGACAGCACCGACAACTTCCTGTACGGTGCCTTGTATTTCGATGCACGGCCCAACTCGGATTCGTTGGCGCCGGTGACCGAACGGTTGCGCGCGGACATGCGGCACCTGATCGCTACCCTTCGCTGGAAGTGACGCGCTGTCCGGTGCGGTGCAGCGCCTTGAGCACTACGCACAGCAACAACAGCGCTCCCATCTGGTGCGCAACGCCCACCACGAGGTCCACTTGAGTGAGCAGCGTGATCACCCCGAGCAGGAACTGTACGAGCACCCCGACGAGCAACGCGATCCAAACGCCCTCCATCGAAGCTTCGCGCCTGAACTTGAGCGCGAACAGAATGAAGGACAGTCCGACCAGATAGGCCAGGTTGCGGTGCACGAACTGCACACCGTCCCGATGGTCGGATAGGTCGGTGACCAGATCGCCGAACGCGTGAACATTCTCTGGCATGAACTCACCGTTCATGAGCGGCCAAGTGTTGTAGATGCGTCCGGCATCAAGACCGGCCGTGAACGCCCCCCAGATGATCTGGACGAGCAACAGCCCCAATAGTGCACGCGCCCAACGCCCCTCCACCGAGCCGTTGGAACGGTAAGCCACATGGCCGGCACGGATGTCGAACACGGTCCACAGCACCAATGCGAAGACCGAGAAGGCCGCACACAGGTGGATGGCCAATCGATAGTGGCTCACATCGGGATCCTTCTCCAAACCGCTGGCCACCATGAACCACCCGAGCGCACCCACGAGGCCACCGCCTATCAGGATCGCCCAGCAGCGCTTCATAAGCCACCCCTTCAGCAAGCCCTTGCGCCAGAAGATGAAGAAAGGAACGGCGAATACGATACCCATCAACCGGCCCCAGTTGCGGTGCAGGAATTCCCAGAAGAAGATGCGCTTGAACCCAGCCAGGTCCATGTGCTGGTTCTTCAACGTGTACTCCGGAATGGCCTTATATCCATCAAAGGCCTTGTTCCAATCGGCATCGTTCAACGGTGGTACGGCACCCATGATGGGATCCCATACCGTGATGCTGAGACCACTACCGGTAAGGCGCGTGACCCCACCGATCACGACCATGCAGGCGATCATCACGCAACCGGTGATCAGCCATGCCACGACGGGTTTCAGCTTTCGACGTTCAAAATGCTCCATGCGCGCGGCGAAGCTACCCACCAACGCGCCTGGTGGAAGCAACGAAAAGGGGACCGAAGTCCCCTTTCACGATCATTGGCATGGCGGTCACAGACGCAACACGTGCGACAACAGCGCGAGGATGCCAGGCACCACCATGGCCGCCGGATCCACCACGCTCACCCCCTTCTCCTCCGTCTTCGGTGCTTCAGCAGCGCTGGCGCCAGCGGCGGCGACCTGCTTCGTGATCTTCACGGCCACCACTTTGTACTGTCCGTCATACAGGTTTTGGATCGCCGAGATCAACTGGTCGTCGCTCACCTTGGTCGCATCGTAGTTCACAACGGCGTGGTCGCTCTCGTCCCCTTCAATGAAGTTGATCTCCGTGGAGTTGACCCCGGGCAACGCGGCAAGAGCCTTCTTGATGGACCCTCCGCACATCATCTCACAGCTCATGCCCGTGATGCTCAGGTCCGCGAGCGTGGTGGGCACCGTGCCGGATACGGCCACCTCCTCCACGACGCGCTCTATGGCGTGTGCGGCGCCCTGCTGCATGGGCTCGGGAACATCGCCGGCGCACGAGAACAACGTGGCGGCGAGCAATGGTAGGATGATGCGCAGGGTCATGGTGGTAGGTCTTGCTGTCAATAAGACGACCGAACAACGAAGAGGTTACAAAGATAGTGTCGTGAGCCCTAGGATATCTTCGCCCACGATGTCAGCTGGGACCGTCGCCACCGAGCCGAAGACGGTATCCCCGGAACGGAACAGCACCGTATGGTCGCTGTTGATCATCCTGGCGCTGATCTGGGGCAGTTCCTTCATCCTGATGAAACGGGGGCTGTTCCACGACGGTCAGCCCGTGCTTTCGCCATGGCAGATGGCGTCTGCACGGCTTCTTATCGCGTGGCTGGCATTGAGCCCGCTGCTCCTGAGACACATCCGGACCTTGCGGGAGCACTGGCTCCCGTTGTTGGGGACGGGCTTGTTGGGGAACGGTATACCGGCGTTCCTCTATGCCATGGCACAGACCCGGATCGAGAGTTCGCTCAGCGGCATGCTCAACAGCCTGACGCCCTTGTTCACGTTGGTGGTCGGTGTGGCCGTATTCCAAAGCCGCGTTCGTGCCGCCCAAGTGGCCGGTGTAGGTCTCGGCTTGGCCGGGGCGGTGGGTCTCATCATCACCGATCCGGGCACTGGGTCCATCAGCTGGTCGCCCTATGCCTTCCTTCCGGTGATCGGAACGCTGTGCTACGGATGCAGCGCGAACATCGTGAAGCACCGGCTCTACATGTTACCTGCTGCTGCAACGGCAGCGCTCGCGCTCACCTTCGTGGGGCCCATCGGCGCTGTTGGTTGTGTACTGACCGACCTGCCAACGACCTTGCGCGCCGATCCCCAGGCCATGCGCTCCCTGGGCTTCGTGGCTCTGCTCGCCGTGCTCAGTTCCGCGCTCTCGTTGGTCCTTTGGAACGCGCTGTTGAAACGCACGAGCGCCGTGTGGGCCTCCTCGGTCACCTACCTCATGCCCATCGTGGCCATCGGGTGGGGCCTGCTGGATGGGGAAACGATCAACGGTTCACAGTTGCTCATGATCGGGCTCATCCTGAGCGGCGTATACCTTGTTACGGCCACTGAGAAGGTCCGGGGTTGAACCGGGAGACTTGCCATCTTTGCCCCATGTACAAGGGAAAGAAGGTCATCGTCGTACTGCCAGCCTACCGGGCGGCGCTAACGCTGAAGCAGACGTACGACGAGATCCCTTTCGAGCTGGTCGATGATGTGGTCCTGGTGGATGATAAAAGCCCGGACAATACCGTGGAGGTGGCGCGCGGGCTGGGCATCCGGCACATCGTGGTGCACCAGAAGAACCGGGGCTATGGTGGCAACCAGAAGAGTTGTTATGACAAGGCGTTGGAACTCGGTGGCGATATCGTAGTGATGCTCCACCCCGACTATCAGTACACACCCAAGTTGCTCGCGAGCATGATCACGTTGATCGGCAACGATGTGTACCCGGTGGTTTTCGGATCGCGCATACTGGGGGGTGGCGCCTTGAAAGGGGGCATGCCCATGTACAAGTACATCTTCAACCGCATGCTCACCCTTTCCCAGAATCTGTTGATGGGCGAGAAGTTGAGCGAGTACCACACGGGCTACCGCGCTTACTCCGGCGCTGTGTTGCGCAGCGTGGACTATGAGAGACTATCCGATGATTTCGTCTTCGACAACCAGATCGTCGCACAGGTCTTCTGGAAACGTCATTCGATCGCGGAGATCACCTGCCCCACGAAGTACTTCGAAGAGGCCAGCAGCATCAACTTCAGCCGCAGCATGACCTATGGGTTGGGCGTGCTGGGGGTCAGTTTCCGATACTTCTTGGCGCGTACAGGCCTATTGAAGTGGTCCATCCTGGGCAGCCGCTGAGGAGGTTGGCCGCTACCTTAGGCCCATGCCATCATCGGGGCGCATCCAGTTGATCATCGTCGCTGTTGCGGCAGTGCTCTTCATCCCTGGCCTCGGAGCTGTCCATCTCTTCGATTGGGACGAGATCAACTTCGCGGAGATCGCACGCGAGATGCTCGTCACGGGCAACTGGGCCCAGCCCTGCATAGACTACCTGCCCTTCCACGAGAAACCACCGCTCTTCATCTGGATGCAGGCGGCCAGCATGCGCGTTCTCGGCGTTGCTGAGTTCGCGGCACGACTGCCGAATGCGATCTGTGGTATCGTCACGCTCATCGTTCTCTTCCGCATCGGTTCGCGTTTGCGCGGAGCGCTGTTCGGTGCCTTATGGGCATTGGCCTATGTGGGATCCATCCTACCCCACCTCTACTTCCGCAGCGGCATCATCGATCCGTGGTTCAACCTGTTCATCTTCCTCGGCGTTGATGCGATGATCGGTTGGATGCGCGAAGAGCATCCCCCTGGAACCGGTCTCGGTGGGCGCTATGCGATGCTCACGGGCTTGTACCTCGGCCTCGCTGTGATGACCAAAGGGCCTGTCGGCATCCTGATACCGGCGCTCACGTTCACTGTGTACTGGGTCCGCTCGCGGTTCAAGCGCGCATTCAGCATCGGCCAGTTCGCTCTTGCCCTCTCTGCGCTGCTGATCACCATCGGTAGCTGGGCCGTGGTCGACCTTCTCCGCAATGGGCCCGAGTTCATGGTCGGTTTCTTCTGGCGGCAGATCGCCATCCTCAGCACGGAAGATGCGGGCCACGGTGGATTCTTCGGTTATCATTTCATCGTACTGCTGTTCGGCTGCTTCCCCGCCGCGGCCTTCGCCGTTCAGGAATTGCTCAAGCCGACGCGCAGCGAAGGGAAACTGGCCGACCACCACCGACGCTGGATGGTCATCCTTTTCTGGGTGGTGCTTATCCTCTTCAGCCTGGTACGTACCAAGATCGTCCACTACAGCAGCCTGTGCTATTTCCCGCTCACCTATCTGGCGGCTCTTCAACTCGAGCGCATCTGGCGGAAGCAAGAGGGTTTTGGATGGCCCCGATACATGGTCGGCATCATCGGCACCGCCATCGCCCTGGTCTTCATAATCGTCCCCCTCGTCGGTATGCGGATCGATCTGTTGCGGCCGTTGCTGGCCAAGGACCCGTTCGGACAAGCCAACCTCGATGCCGCTGTACACTGGAATGGCCTTGAACCGTTGGTCGGGATAGTGTTGATGGTCGCGCTCATCATCGCACATCTTCTTCACCGCAAGGGTTACGTCCGTCGCAGCATCATCGTCCTCTTCAGCGGAACGGCCTTGTTCGTCACCACGACGCTCTATTTCCTCATCAACAACATAGAAGGGTATTCGCAACGTGCTGCGATCGAGTTCTTCGAAGCGCGACAAGGTGAACGGTGCTACGTGATCACCAAGAAGTACAAGAGTTTTGCGCACCTCTTCTACACCAGAAAGCCGGAAGTGACAGACCCGCGTGCGCATGATGACGAATGGCTGCTCCATGGCGATATCGACCGACCCGTGTACGTGGTATGCAAGGTCACGAGCGCGGAAGAGACCAGCACCATTCATACCTTGAAGGAGATCGGCCGCAAGAACGGGTTCGTCTTCTTTCTCCGCACACCATGAACCACGACCTGTCCTATATCCTGAACCACCTCGGCGAGGAGCGGGAAGATGGCTACCACGCCGTAGTGCCACCCATCGTGCAGAGCGGGAACTTCACCTACCCCACGGTAGAGGCCATGCGCGAGGCGGTGCGATACGAGATGACGCGGCCGCTCTACACGCGCGGCAGCAACCCCACGGTGAGCATCCTGCGCAAGAAGCTGGCCGCGCTGGAACACGCCGAGGATGCGCTTGTCTTCAGCAGCGGGAGCGCTGCGATCGCTGCTGCGGTGGTGAGCTTCGTCAAGGCTGGCGATCACATCGTATGTGTTCAGAGACCTTACAACTGGACGAAGCGTTTGCTGATCGAACTCCTCGATCGCTTCCAAGTGACGCATACGTTCGTTGATGGCACCGACGCCGAGAACTACCGGCTCGCGATCCGGCCGAACACCACGCTCTTCATCACCGAAAGCCCGAATTCGCTCACCTTCGAATTACAGGACTTAAGGGCCGTTGCGTCCATCGCGAAGGAGCACGGCATCATCACGCTCTGCGACAACAGCTACAGCGGTCCGTTGTTCCAGAACCCGATCGACATGGGTATCGATCTGGTGGCGCACAGCGCAACGAAGTACCTGAACGGTCACAGCGACGTTGTAGCTGGCGTGCTCGCTGGACGTAGCGATCACATCCGGCAGGTGATGAGCAAGGAGTTCATGACGCTGGGTGCGGTGCCTTCTCCCCACGATGCTTGGCTCTTGATGCGTGGACTACGCACCTTGGAGCTTCGCATGGATCGTAGCGCGGAGAATGCCGCCGTGATCGCCCGGTACCTTGAAAGGCATGCGAAGGTGAAACGTGTTCATTGGCCGGGCCTCCCCACGCATCCGCAACATGCCTTGGCACAGCAGCAGATGAAGCGTGTAGCCGGACTCATGACCATTGACCTGAACGCACCGGATGAAGCATCCGTGGAGCGGTTCTGCAACGGGCTGCGGCGTTTCTTGATGGCCGTGAGCTGGGGCGGTTACGAAAGTCTGCAGTGGCCCATCTGCGCGTTAAAAGGACCGGACGGCTACCTCACCGACCTACCCTACACGCTGGTGAGGCTTTACATCGGGCTGGAGGATGCCCAGGTATTGATCGACGATCTTGATAAAGCCTTGGAAAGGGTGTAGGCTTGTGAAGCGGGACTTCGTCTTCACTTCTTTCGGAAGAACAAGCGGATGGGGACGCCGGAGAAGTTGAAATGCTCGCGCAACCGATTCTCCAGGAAGCGCTCGTATGAGGGCTTGATGTACTGCGGCAGGTTGCAATAGAAGGCGAACGTGGGTACACGGGTCGGAAGCTGGTTGATGAACTTGATGTTCACCTGCTTCGATTTGTACATCGGTGGTGCCTGTCGTTCGATGATGGGCAACAGCACATCGTTCAGTTTCCGCGTGGGTATCTTCTGGTCGCGGTTCTTGTGCACTTCCATGCCCATCTCCATCGCCTTCAGGATCCGTTGCTTCTCCAGCACGGAGATGAACACCACGGGAACGTCCGTGAACGGTTCCATCCGCTGCCGCACGTCCGCCTCGAAAGCTTTCATGGTATTGGTCTCCTTCTCGATCAGGTCCCACTTGTTCACCAGTACCACCAATCCTTTCCCGTTCTTCTGGATGATGGACAGGATGTGCATGTCCTGGGCCTGGACGCCTTCCTGCGCATCCACCATCAGGAAACAGACATCGCTGTCCTCGATGGCGCGGATGGAACGGATCACGCTGTAGAACTCGATATCCTCATCCACCTTCTGCTTCTTGCGGATGCCGGCGGTATCGAGCAGCATCACGTCGAAGCCGAACACGTTCCAGCGCGTGTTGATGGGGTCGCGCGTAGTGCCAGCGATGGGTGTCACGATATTCTGTTCGCGACCGAGCAATGAGTTCACGAACGAGGACTTGCCCACGTTCGGCTTACCCACGATGGCGAACTTCGGGATATCGGCATCCTCCTCTTCCGTAGGCTTCGTGAAGGTCTGCACGAGCGCATCCAGCAGTTCACCTGAACCGGCTCCACTTTGCGCGGAGATGTTGAACACCTCGCCCAATCCCAATCCGTAGAACTCCGCCGAATCGTACTGACGGGCATGGTCGTCCACCTTGTTAGCTGCGAGGAGCACCGGCTTCTTGGCACGGCGCAGCATCTGCGCGATCGTTTCGTCCATGGCGGTGAGGCCATGGTGTACGTCGACCAGGAAAAGGATGGAGTCGGACTCCTCGATGGCGAGGGTGACCTGCTTGCGGATCTCCGCCTCGAAGACATCATCACTGCCACTGATGTAACCACCGGTATCCACCACGCTGAAGATGATGCCGTTCCACTCGGCCTTACCGTAATGACGGTCGCGGGTGGTACCGGCGATGTTATCGGTGATGGCCTGGCGTTCCTCGATCAACCGATTGAAGAACGTGCTCTTGCCGACGTTCGGACGACCTACGATAGCGACGATGTTGCCCATGCTCAGTACCCGTATTTCTTCAGTTTCGCTTCGTTCTCACGCCAGTCCGGATCCACTTTCACCTTCAGGTCCAGGAACACCTTGCGGTCGATGTACTTGCTGATGGCGATGCGCGAATAGGTGCCAAGTCTGCGCAACGCATCGCCGCCCTTCCCGATGATGATGCCCTTCTGACTGTCGCGCATTACGATCACATCAGCTTGGATACGCACGATGTCCGGCGCTTCCTCGTAGCTGTTGACCACGATCTGGGTGCTGTACGGGATCTCCTGTTTGTAGATGGTGAGCACTTTCTCGCGGATGATCTCGCTGATGAAGAAGCGCATGTTACGATCGCTCAGTTCATCCTTGGGGAAGTATGCGGGGTGCTCCGGAAGGCGTTCAACGAGATAGCTCCGCAGCTCATCCACGTTCAAGCCATGCAAAGCGGAGATCGGCACCACCTTGGCCTCCGGGAATTCCGCCTGCCAGATCTCCAACGCCGACAGCACCGCATCCTCTTCGCCGGTATCCACCTTGTTCACCAGCACCACTTTCGGGCCTTTGAAACGATGTGCGCGCTTCAGCATGTGCTCCGACCTTTCGGGGCGCTGGCCGAGTTCCACCATCACGACCAGGATGTCCGCATCGATCAGGGCCTCATCCACGGCGTTCATCATGCGCGCCTGCATGGGATACGATGGGTCGAGGATACCGGGGGTATCGCTCAGCACGATCTGGTGATCGTCGCCGTTCAGCAGGCCAAGGATCCGGTGGCGGGTGGTCTGGGCCTTCGGGTTCGTGATCACCAGCTCCTCGCCCAGCAGGGCATTGAGCAGCGTGCTCTTGCCCGTGTTGGGTTCGCCGATGATGTTGACATATCCTGCCTTATGGGCCATTGCTGCTCGCGTGCTGCGAAGTTCGTTCGCCACTAAGTACCAAAAACAAAAGCCCGGCCTTGCGACCGGGCTTTCTTCGTAGCGGGGGTAGGACTCGAACCTACGGCCTTCGGGTTATGAGCCCGACGAGCTACCATCTGCTCCACCCCGCAATGGGCGGCAAATATAGGCGTCTTTTCGATAAAGCTGACACATCATTGCACCTTGATCGCGATCGGGGCCAAATTCCGCGGCGGACCTTGCCCATTGGCCAGTTTGCCTTTGATGTTCTCGATGTAGATCTGGTCGCCGGTCCGGAGCTTGCAGAGGATGGTCTTGATATCCGTTGTGAACTCATTGCCGTTCCCCGGTTTCACGATGGGGCTTTGCCCATTACGGACCAGGGTGAGATCGTAGGAAATGACCTGCCATGAATCTCCGAATTCCGAACCGAGAGCCTTCGCCAACAGGCCGGGTGCAGCGCACAGCTTGTTCTTCGAGACTTTCGTCAAGGTGGGATCGACCCCGGAGATGATCGCGCTCGGTGGCGGCAGATCCTTCACCCGGAAGGTAACCGGCCCGATCCGCCGCGTGCCTCCATCCGGCAGCTCCACCAATGCGCTCACCTCGGCGGTGCTGCCGGTCATTCCTGTAGCGACCCATGTTCTCCCCGAGCGTACGATACGTCCGGTGGAGATCGTGGCGTTCACACGTTCCGCTGGCACACCGGGCACGGATAGGTCGATCGGGTTCTCCACCCCGCGGTACAACACGTTCATCTTGGTGGGGGAAGCAACGAGCAGGGGTGCCATTACTTGGTAGGTGGTGCTATAGGCTACCTCTTCGGGGCCATCCGGTCCCTCGAAGGTGATCCGTCCCTTCACCTCGTGTTCTCCCACATGGTCACCGCGTAGCCGAAGCTTCGCCTTGCCATCGCTTCCGACCGTCAAGGGTGTAGCTCCGTCCAGTGTCACCGTTGGACGGTTCTTCGGGTCGTACGCAGCGAGGAAGACATCGGCCCGAAAACTATCTCCCATCATGATCAACGGACTTTGAGGAACAACGGCGCTCATCAACGTACCGAACTTGTAGTCCTTGGACTCCACCTGCCGGTAGAGCCACTTCACCACATCGTTCTCCGAACTACGGATGTCGGCTTGCAGCTTACTGAGCGTAGCTACTCCAGCCGCCAACGGCACATCGTAGAAGCTGGTGGATTCCCAGTTGTTCATGGTCCCCGATGCATCACGCCTATCGCGGAAGTCGAACAGATGGTCCAAAGCAGCGGAGAGCTCGGCACCCTTGGCGCCGCCGACGATGGCTTTGAGCGAATCGCGGAACGCACCGATCCGAACCCGCAGGTCATATGCACTGCCGGGCGTGCGTATGGGCGTTGCGGGTTCACTACCGATCATCGTACGGGTCAGCACTTCACGATCATCCTTCGCATCCAAGGCGAGCAGCGCGCGCAAGGTGTCGCGGCCGTTCGCATCAGCACCACGCACGGCGGTCAAAGGCAGGCCATCCGCTTCAGCGACCAACGAACCTTTGATGCGTTGGATATGCTCGACGAGCGAATCCGCTTGGTACTTGACGCGCATCGCGCGCTGATGCGGAGCCTGGAACTTCTCCGGGAATTTCTCTGCGGCCTGGGCGAACACGGCATATTCCACAGCAGAGCGTTGTTCGTGCGCACGTTCGCTACGCACGAGTTCACTGTCCATGATCGCGAAAGCATCCAACACCTCCTTGCTCACGTTCAGCGCAAGGATGGCTGTGAGCACGAGGTACATCATGTTGATCATCTTCTGCCTGGGGGGCATGCTGCCAGAAGCCATGTGAGGTGCGGTATTTCGAGGGAAGCATGATGGATGCCTCCGATCGAAGAATGCACAACGACCTCCTGCGTAACGACGCCAGGATCCTTCGATGCGATCAGGCTTCTTGCGACAACGCCTGCAATTCGGCGGAAGCGGCCTCCCACTCCTCCATCACCTTGGCGATGTTCTGCGCAAGCTCTCCCAAGCGTTCGTAGCCTTTCTGAAGTTGATCGGCGGGCATGCTGCCCTTCATCACTTCGGCCTGTAGCTGCTTCTCCTGCTTTTCCAGATCCGCGAGCTGCTTCTCCAACCGTTCCACGGCGTTCTGCGCTTTACGGCGTTCCTTGTCGCGATCACGTTTGTCGCGTTGGTCACCTTGCTTCTCCGACTTCGCCGACTTGGCCTGAACAGTGGATGACTTCCCGATATCGGCACCTTGCAGCGCTTTGCGTTTCTCGATCAGCTCCAGGATGTCCATGTGTTGGTCGCGGATGCGGAAGTCGTCCAGCTCCAGCAGACGTGTGGTCAGCCCGGTGAGGAAATCACGATCGTGACTGACCAGCAGGAAAGCGCCGTCGTAATTCTTGAGCGCTTCCTTCAGCACATCCTTGCTCTGGATGTCCAAGTGGTGCGTCGGTTCGTCAAGGATCAGGAAGTTCAACGGCTTCAACAGCATGCAGCACAGCGCGAGCCGTGCACGTTCTCCGCCGCTCAACACCTTCACTTTCTTATCCACGTCCTCGCCGCTGAACATGAACGCACCGAGCATGGCCCGCACACGAAGGCGATTCTCCTCGCTTGCCGCGTACTCTGCGGTCTCCATCACGGTGTTCTGTGGTGGCATGCGCTCGGGCATATCCTGCGCGTAGTAGCCGATGATGACGTTGTGGCCCAGACGGATCTCCCCTTCGTAGGGCTCTTCGTTCATGATCATCCGCACCAGCGTTGACTTGCCTGTTCCGTTGGCGCCAACGAGCGCGAGGTGCTCACCTTTCGCAATGGTGAGTTCGGCATTGCTGAAGATCCGTTTCACTTCTCCGGGACGGCTCTTGTCCGGGTATGCCTTGCTCACGCCCTTCACCTCGGCAACGATCTTGCCGCTGGACGGTGCAGGCGGGAACTTCACCAACATCTTGCGGAGGTCTTCATCGTCCACCTCGATGCGCTCCAGCTTGTCCAGCTTGGTGATCAGGCTTTGCGCGAACGCTGCCTTGCTGGCCTTCGCGCGGAACTTGTTGATCAGGTCGGTGGTCTCCTTGATGTAACGCTGCTGATCCTTGGCAGCAGAAGCTTGTTGTTCACGTTCCACCTTGCGCAACTCCACGTATTGGCTCCACGGCACTTTGCGGTCGATGAGCTTGCCACCGGCCACCTCCAGCGTGCGTTTCGTCAGGCGATCCAGGAATGTCTTGTCGTGCGAGATCAAGACCAGCGCAGCCGGATAGCTGCGCAGCAGGTCCTCCAACCATTGGATGGCTGGAAGGTCCAGGTGGTTCGTTGGTTCGTCCAGCAACAGCAGATCGGGGCGCATCAAAAGCAGTCGTGCGAGTTCCGCACGCATGCGCCAGCCACCGCTCAGTTCGCTCATCAAGCGGTGCATGTCCTTCTCCACGAAACCGATGCCCTTCAACATGCGCTCTATCTGCATGTCATGGTCCGCTGCACCGATCGCGTTCAATCGTTCGTGCGCATGCGCGAGCAGCGTGGCCAGTTCGATCGCCTCTTCATCCGTGGTGGCCTTCTCCAGGTCCTTCTCGATACGCTCCAGCGAGGCGTTCAGTGTCAGCGCCTCCTCGAACGCCTTCTCGGCCACCTGCCACGGGGTAAGGTTGAGGTTGTGCGCCATCTCCTGCGGGAGATAGCCCATGGTAAGCTCCTTCGGCTTGCCGATGGTGCCCTTGTCGAAGGGCTGCACACCGGCCAATGTCTTTAAGAGGGTGCTTTTGCCCGCGCCGTTACGACCAACTAGACCGATGCGGTCATCGGCACCAATGAAGAAGTTGAAGTCGTCGAACATCGGCCGTTGACCGAAATGCAGGGTTAGGCCTTGGACGGTGATCATCGCGGTTGAGCTGAAAAAGCGCGCAAAAGTACGGGACTATGTAAAAGAGAAGACCCCCGGAAGTTCCGGGGGTCTTTCAAAGCGTTCGGCCGAGATCAGAAATTCCAGAGATCGTGCTCGAATTCGAACAGCGATTGCTTGATCTCCTCCCCTTCCAACAACGCATCCAGACCGGTCTTGTACTCGTTCAAGCCCCGATCATAAACGTTGCTCCACTTGGTGATGTAACTGCTGAACTGACGCTTCCAGAAGATGTCCTCGAAGCTGCGACGTTCCGCATCGTTCTCCCTGTTGAAAGCATCCCAGTTGGCGAACACGTACCGGCACTCGGGATAGTACAGCCAGAAGATGGGAGCATAACCCCGAACCTCACCGTCATCCCCTTTGATCTCGCGCATGGGTGCGATCCCGAGGATGCGAATATCCATGGTGCTCCGCTGCTTATCGAAGATCCAGTCCTCCTTCAAGCGATACATCTTGATATCCGCGCTTTCCAGGTTGATCTCCTGAACGACGGGCTCCAATTCGCCCGTCTCCAAGTTCTCCGTGTACTGGGTATCCATACGGGTAAACAGGTCCTTCAGGTCCGTGGCGAGCAACGGTTTCTTGAACTCATCATCATCAAGCAGCGGACCTGGGTCGTATGCTGTGATGGATCCATCCACCAGAAGACCTTGACGGATGACATCGAACAAGCTCTTACGATCGTTGATGGCCTCCGTCGGGAAATACAACGGATGGTTCATCTTCTCGCGCAGGTCCACTGTGCGCCAGACACGACGCGCCCACATCACATCCGCTTCGCGGATATGCGTGTAGGGCACTACGCGTTTGGTCTTCGTATGCTCCTTGATGTAGGCACCATCGAGCACGGTCTGGGCCACGACCCCCGATGTGGAGCAAAGGCCGGTCACCGCGAACGCGGCAACGGTCAGGATGTTCTTGCAGGTCCTCATCTTGGTTCCGGAGTTGGCTTATGTCACTTTGAACGACAACGAACCCAGGTTACGCGTGGTACCATCCGGACCACGGGCCTTGATCTGTTCGATGTACACCTTCTGGCCAGGTTTGGCCTTCTGGAACATCTCTTTCATGTCGCCGCTCACAGCAGCACCGTTCGTGATCTTCTCAATGGGCGTGCCACCCACGATCATGGTCACCTTGTACCCGACGATCTCGAACTTCAGGTCGAACTCGAAGTCGATCATCTTGGCGATCACACCAGCAGCGGCGGTGAGTTCGGGCTTCTTGATCGTCTCGTCGTCCACGCTCTTACCAGCGAAATAAGGACGTGGGTTCGGCACGTTCTTCACGCGGAATTTCATGCCGGGCATCGACTTCTTACTACCGTCCGGGTTGGTCACTGTCGCACCGATGGTCGCTTCCGATTCCTTACCTGGGCGCATGATGTAACCATCAGCGGCCTTGGTAAGCGCACCGTTGGTGGCACTGGCAACAATGTCCTTATTGCTGTAACCGGAAACACTGACACTGACGGGGTTGTCCACACCGCGATAGAAGACGTTCATCTTCGTGGGACTTACCACCAAGCTCGGCGCAGCGACTTCATACTCCGTAGTGAACACCTCCGTGGTGATCTCTCCACCCACAGGCTTGTACTTGATGATACCGCTCACCGTGCGAAGACCGGCTCCCGACGCCACTTGCTCGAGTTTGGCCATGGCCCCGTTCATCGGCAGCTTGATGGACTCACCGATGATCTCCTTCTTGGCAGTGTCAACGCGTGCACCAGGCCCGGCGATGAACACCTCCGGGGCGTTCTGGTCGTCATAGGCGCCCAAGAAGATGTCCGCAGAGTACTTCGCACCAACGGTAACGTAGCTGCTTTGTGGCTTCACGATGGCGGTGAGCTTATTGAACTTGAAGCTCTTGCCCTCCACGGCGTCCATCATCCGCTTCACCACTTCACCTTCAGCGTTCCGGACATCAGCCTGGATCTTGCTGAGGATGGTGATACCCGCGGCCAATGGAACATGGTAGAAGTTGATGCTCTGCCAGTTGTTCATGGTACCGCTCGCATCGGCACGATCCTCGAAGTTGAAGACACGGTCCATGGAAGCCGCCAATTCCTTGTCGTCCTTGCGGCTGTTCTTCACCAACTCACGGAAAGCCTCGAGCTTGTTCCGGAGGTCGGTAGCTGACATGGGGCCATCTTTAGGCTTCGCCGGTTCACCGCCGATGAGGAGGTTGGTCAATTCGTCATGGCTGTCCTTCTTGGTCACTTTGGCAAGATCAACGATGCGACCATCGCCGAGCACCACGCTATCCATAGGCCAACCTTCCGCCTTGATGATGGCAGCAGCTTTGATCGAGTCGATGTAGGCCACTATCTCCGCACCGGAAGACTTGATCTTCTTCGCCTCGTTCCATGCCGCACCATACTTCGCTGCATTCTCCCCCGCGAACGCCTCGAAGCTCTTGTACTGAGCGTTCATCTTGTCGTTGAGCGAGAGCTTGGTGTTCTCCAGACCGTTGTTCACGGTGATGAAGCTGTCCAGGATCTCCTTGGATACGTTCATCGCCAGAAGCGCTGTCAGTACCAAGTACATCATATTGATCATCGCCTGTCGAGGCGACTGTTTTCCGCTAGCCATTTCGTTCCAACAGGTATTTTTACTGGTTCCTTATTCCCGTTGTGGAAAGGATCAGCCGCGGACGGTCATGGCGGCCAGCATGTTGCCGTACACCGTGTTCAGCTTGGCGAGGTTGTCGCTAAGTTCAGCGATGTTCTCCTTGTAGCGCTTGGTATCATCCACCGAGTTGCGGAGGTTGGTGAGCATTTCGCCCATGCCTTCGAACATCTGGTTGGCGGCCTCGAGCTTCTCGCGGCTTCCACGCAACTGCATTTCGTACATCTCGTTCAGCGCGGTCAGGTTGGCGCTCATCTTCTGGAGGCTTTCCCCAGCGTTGCGGCCAGCATCCACGTTGTTGGTCAGGCCAACGAGGCTTTCGCTCGCCTTGGCGTAGCTGTCGCTCAGGCTGCTCACCTTGGCGCTGGCATCCTTCAGGCTCGTCGCGTACTCGCCCGTTGCCGCAGCGGCACCGGAAACTTCGCCCAGTTGCTTGGCCTGGTCGCTCAAGGAACGCATGCCATCACCGAGGCTGGCGATGAGTTCCGGCTCGATCTTGGCGCTTTCCAGCATGTCATCCAACTGCTCGGTGATCGAGCGCTGGTCCTCCTTCTTGAATTCTTCGCCCTCGTGCTTCTCGCCGGTCGCGAGCTCGGGGTATACCAAGCTCCAATCGGGATCCTCATGCGGAGGTTCGAATGCCGAGAAGAAGAAGATGATCGCTTCCGTACTAAGGCCGATGATCAAGAAGAAGCTGGCGAAAGGCCAGTGCTGGATCTTGAACAAAGCACCTACGATCACGACCGCTGCACCGATACCGTACAACTTGGCCATGAAGTTCTTCCACTTCTTGCTGCCGGGTTTCATCGTTCGTCCTTGCGTTTTTAGGTTCTGAGAGAATTCGTCTGGTTCTTATGAATGCGACCGTCCTGGTTCCGTAACGGCCGTTGATTCCTGGTCTAGAGGTCCTCCGCGTTCACCGCCTTGCCACGGCCCAAGAAGGTCATCACCGAGCGGAAGCCGATGTAAGCCTTCGTGGTGTCCTGGTACTCGTAGCTACGGGTACCGGTCTGCATGTAATACCCGATGTCCTTCCAAGACCCACCGCGGATCACCTTGCGCTTCAGCGAAGGAGGATCGTTCATGAGGGCATCGTAGCTGTACTCAGGGTTCAGGTCGTGATCGAAGTCGTACACGCTCTCATCGAACGCTGTACTGGTCCACTCCGCCACGTTGCCGGACATCTGGTACAAGCCGTAGTCGTTCGGCGTGTAGCTGTCCACGGGGACGGTATGGAAACCACCATCATCCACGTAGTTGCCGTGCAATGGCTTGAAGTTACCCAGGAAGCAGCCCTGACGGTTACGTACGTAAGGTCCACCCCACGGATAGGGAGCCTGATCCAAGCCACCGCGCGAGGCATATTCCCACTCCGCTTCGGTCGGCAAGCGGAACCGGTTGATGAACGCATCGCCGTTCTCGTTCAACCAGGTGTTCATGAGCTGGGTGCGCCATACGTTGAAGGCATTGGCTTGCTGCCAGGTCACTCCCACCAAAGGATACTCATCATAAGCCGGATGCCAGAAATAGTTCTCGGTCATCGGCTCGTTGAACGAATAGGTGAAGTCGTGCACCCAGACCAAGGTGTCAGGATACACATTGATGATCTCCTTGATGATGAACTTGGAGCGATCGCTGTGCCCACGGATGGCGTTGTTCTGGCCCTTCACGTTGGTGTAGCTCAGATCCAGGTCGCGGGCGTTGTTCGCCTTCCGGGCGGCCTCCTTCAGGTCGATCCAGTAATACTCGAACATGAGCTTGCGCGTATCCACCTCCTTGCGACGGTAGAACTGCTCGCTTTCGCTCAGGAACATATCGGCAAGGGCTTCGCGCTCCTCATCGCCGTACCAATTGATGCGCTCGCGCCAGTTGATGATCGGGGGATCGATCTCCTCGCCGAATTCATCCTCGGTGATCACGTGTTCGCCGATGTCCTCATCGCCCAGGATACGCTTGGCGATGGAGTCACGCACGTAGTACACGAATTGCCGGTACTCGTTGTTGGTGATCTCCGTCTGATCGATGTAGAAGGCCTGTACGGATACGGTCTTGCTCTTGCTCACCGATGCGTACGGTACATCCTGATCACTGGGACCCATGACATACGAACCCATGGGGATGTAGTTCATCCCGTAGGGGTCAACATCATACCAGCCGGGTCGGCCTTGTACGCCGATGAGCTGCCCCTGGCCACCACCGCCACAGCTAGCCAGCAAGCCAATGGCGCAGAGATACACTATGGGACGTTCCATGTTCTTCCTGTTTTGCCGTTCCGATCGTTCCTTGCAGGGACCCCTATCCGCAGCTTTTCGGGTAAGCGAACACGCTGAAGACAAGGCTGATTACGGCAGTTGGGGTTACTTGGTTTCGGTCGCTTAGAGGAAACGTACGTTCTTGTAGATCTGAAGCTTCTCCTTCGGCGCGATGAGGAAGCAGTAGCTGACCATGATCTCGTGGCTGCCGCTGCTGTAGTTCTTCAACTGCGAAGTGGTCACATCATAACTGTAGCCGATCTTGGCCATCCCGTCCTTGTTCTTGCCTGTAGCGAACTGGTAGCCCACCATGGGCGCGATGGCATCTTCCGTCCGGTACGAAACGCCCAGCCAGACTTGGTTATTATAGAGCAGCGTTGCGTTCAGGTCCAACTGGGTGGAGGTTCCGTCGCTCTTGATGAGAGTGGAAGGCTGAAGCACATACTTCTTATCACCGACGAGGTCCCAGTTGTAACCAGCCTGCACGAAATAGTGGCGGGTGGCCTTGATGCTCACATCATCCAGCTCCACCTCTTGCAGGTGGGTGCTGCTGAGGCCGATCCAGAACTTGGGGTTGGTGTAGTACAAACCAGCACCGAGGTCGAAGCCGGAGTCGCTCTGTCCGTTCAGTGGGATTGAGGTATCATCCGCTGGGTTATCACGAGCGATCCAGTTGTTGCCCAACGTGTGGGCGATAAGACCGGCGCTAAGACCGATACCGAAGGTGCCGGGGCCGATCTTGCGGTGGAACGAGTAGCTCAGACGAGCGAAATTGCTTTTCTGCTGGCCCAGTTCGTCCAAGTAGACGCTAAGGCCGATACCGCTGCTGATCTTGGAGATCGGCATCTGGGCATTGAACAAGCCGGTCTTGGGAGCGCCATCGAAACCCGACCATTGCTGGCGGAAGAAACCTGTGGCACAGATCTGGCCACTGGAGCCCGCGACGGCAGGGTTGATGGAGATCCGATCGAACATGTATTGCGTCAGTTGCGGATCTTGCTGGGCGAGAGCTGCACCAGCGACACACAAACCGACAGCTGCGGTAAGTATCCCCCTCATTCGTGTTTCGTCTTTTTCCGCCCTTCTTGGGACGACATATCCCAAGGGTCCTTTGTCAGAACCGGCGCCAATATAACAACATTCCGATCCGACCAAATACCGGATCGAACCCGAGGAATAGGGTTCCCAAGCCGATCAGGGGCATGCTTCCTTCGGTCAGGAGAGCTTCTGGAAGGTGCGCCACCAGCGGTCCGGCACCTCTTCCCGGCAGGCCATCCGGTAGTCCGAATAGGAGCATGGAACAAGGTGGTGACGTTCGAAGCGAGCTTCCTGTTCGGCCTTGTAAGGGATGTCCATCCACCACCGATCGCTCACCGTGCTCTTGTAGAACACCAGTTCCTGCTCATGACCACGGATGGGTATGCGGAAGCGCGTGAACCGTTTGCGATCCAGCCAGGGCAGATCGTTGGTGCGGCTTCGGAAACCATCCAGGAAACACCAGACCATCTGGGCCACCAGCTGGGCGGTGGTACTATCCTGATCCACGGTGGGGTCCATCTCATAGATCCCCACGGAGGTGATCTTTTCGCTGACACCGGCGTAGCGCATGAGCTGGCAGATCTCTTCGCCATGGAAGCCGTTCGGTCCAGGGCGGCTCGTACCGGGCGCATCGCTGCGGCGCACGCTGGTCATGTCCACACTAAGGGTATCGCCATTGCGCATCACAGGCTCGGCATCGGCCATGGTAGCGCGGAGCTCGCCGAGGCGGTGGGCATCGAAGAAGAGCTTGTCCATGAGCTCGATGCCGGGCTGATCCACCAGGTAGGTCTGGAAACCGAGGTTGCTGTAGTTGAACAGGTAGTTCGGCTGGCGCAATACGATGTGGCTGAGGTAGCTGCTCTCGGCCAGCCCTTGACCGGGGTCGCCCAGGTCGAAACGGGCATCCACGCAGACCAGGTTCGCGGTGCGCTCCAACTTCTCGTAGGCCAGGTATTGTGAGAAGGTGTGCCCCTGCCCTCCCCCGATCATGATGGGCACGATGTTCATGCGGATCAGCTCGGCAATGGTCTCCGAAACGGCATGCTGGGTATCGGCCGCGCTTGCACCGGGGTGGATATCCCCCAAGTCCACGATGGCGATGTTTCCGTTCGGCATGAACAAGCGATACAATTCATCGCGCACCGCGTCCGGGGCGTGGGCCACCCCACGCGGGCGGGCATGACCGGGATCATCGAGCAGCCCGAAGAAGGCGACCTGCATCCCCTCGAGGCTCGGGAAGCCTTTGCCTGCCATATGTGGCAACACGCTATCCCCAATGGAATTCGCAGGCCATTCGGGGCGTGACTGCCCAAAGCGCTCACTGGGCTTGAAGTAGATGCTGATGTCCATGCGTGTACCTCGGCGGATGCCGATACGGTTCCGCACGAAGGTCCGAGGTGCAAAAAGCAAGTGGGCATCCACTTCGCAGCGGATGCCCACAAAATGGTGTTGGCAACCCCGAGCCCTCCGGATCAGGCCTTGGGGGCCTTCTTCGTTGCCTTCTTGGCCGCCTTCTTCGCGGCTTTTTTCGGGGCGGCTTTCTTCGCAGCCTTTGCTGGTGCGGCTTTTCTGGCGGAACGGCCCTTCTTCCCGCCCTTTCGTTCAGGCGCAGCGGCGAGGAGTGCTGTGGCCTCTTCCAGCGTCACATCCTCAGGTGCCTTTTCCTTGGGCACGTTGGCGTTCTTGGAACCGTCGGTGATGTACGGGCCATAACGACCGGCAAGCACCTGGATCTCGGATCCTTCGAATTCCTTCAGGATGTTCTGACGGGTGCCAGCGAGTTTGGCTTCCACCAGCTCCACGGCACGCTCGAACGTGACGGTAGCGGGATCCTCGGCTTTCGGAACGTTCGCGTACGTCTTGCCGAACTTCACGAAGGGGCCGAAGCGACCACGGCCTTGCACGATCATTTCCCCTTTGTATTCGCCGAGGTCGCGCGTGGCATTGGCGATCTTCTTCAGATCCACCAACTCTACGGCTCGGCGCAGGTCGATCTCCAGCGGGTCATCCTCCGGCGTAAGGCTGGCGTAGGTGCTACCGAGGCGGACATAGGGACCAAAACGGCCGATGCCAACAGAGACGATCTCGCCGTTGCTCTCACCCAAGGTGCGCGGCAACTTGAAGAGATCAAGCGCCTCCTGCAGCGTGATGGTCTGAATGCTCTGGTCCTTGCGCAGGCTGGCGAAACGCGGCTTGTCCTCGTCCTCGGCGGTACCGATCTGGATCATGGGCCCGAAACGACCGATACGCGCGATGATCGGCTTGCCGCTGGCCGGATCGATGCCGAGCTCGCGTGAACCCGTGGCACGTTCCGCCGTCTCCTGAACAACACCGATGGTCGCGTGGAACGGGTTGTAGAAACGGGCGAGCATCTCGCGCCAGTTCTCCTTGCCCTCGGCGATCACGTCGAACTCCTCCTCCACTTTCGCTGTGAAGTTGAGGTCCACCACGGTAGGGAAATGTTCCACGAGGAAATCGTTCACCACCATCCCGATGTCCGTAGGGAAGAGTTTCTGCTTCTCGGCACCGGCGTTCTCGGTGGCAGTGACGTCGGTGACGGCGTTGTCGGCCAGGGTGAGAATCCGGTAGGCGCGCTTGGTGCCTTCGCGATCCTCCTTCACCACGTAGTTCTTCTTCTGCACCGTGCTGATGGTGGCAGCGTAGGTGCTCGGACGGCCGATGCCCAGTTCCTCCAACTTCTTCACCAAGCTTGCCTCGGTGTAGCGCGGCGAGGGACGATCGAAACGCTCGGTGGCGACCATCTCGCGCAGGCCGAGCTTCTCGCCCTGTTTCATGTCCGGCAGCAGGCCTTCCTGTTCATCGCTATCCTCATCGTCCTTACCTTCCATGTACACCTTGAGGAAACCATCGAAGAGGATCACTTCGCCGGATGCCTTCAGGGCTTGTCCCGGGCGTGAACTGATGGCGATGTCCACCACGGTCTTCTCCAGCTCGGCATCAGCCATCTGGCTGGCGAGCGTACGCTTCCAGATAAGATCGTAGAGGCGCTCGGCATCGCGGTCGGCACCGGCGTTGCGCACCATCATGTCCGCCGGGCGGATGGCTTCGTGCGCTTCCTGCGCGCCCTTGCTCTTGCTGGTGTAGCGGCGTGGTTTGCTGTAGCGTTCGCCGTATTGGCTGCTGATCTGCGCAGCGGCCGCAGCGATGGCGCCTTCGCTCAGGTTCACCGAATCGGTACGCATGTAGGTGATGTGCCCTTGCTCGTACAATCCCTGTGCGATCCGCATCGTGCGATCCACGCCGTAGCCCAGTTTGCGGCTCGCTTCCTGTTGCAGCGTTGACGTGGTGAACGGTGCGGCGGGAGTTCGTTTGCCGGGTTTCTTCTCCACGGCGTTCACCGTGAAATCCGCGCCGATCGCCGTTTGCAGGAACTCCATCGCCTCGGGCTCCGTGGCGAAACGGGCGGGTAGTTCGGCTTTCACCTGCGCGCCGGTGCCTGTGGTGAACACAGCGGTGATGCGGAAGGCGCTCTTGCTGTTGAAGTCGAGGATCTCGCGTTCGCGTTCCACGATAATGCGCACGGCTACGCTCTGCACACGACCCGCGCTCAGGCTCGGCTTCACCTTGCGCCAGAGCACAGGGCTGAGCTCATAACCCACCAACCGGTCCAACACGCGGCGGGCCTGTTGGGCATCCACCAGGTGGATATCGATCTCGCGCGGGTTCTCGATGGCCTTCATCACGGCCGTCTTGGTGATCTCGTTGAAGGTGATGCGCTTCACCTTGTCGTTGGGCAGTTTCAGGGCTTCCTTCAGGTGCCAGCTGATGGCCTCTCCTTCGCGGTCTTCGTCGGTCGCGAGCCATACGGTCCCGGCCTTATCGGCTTCTTTCTGAAGCTGCTTCAGGCGGTCCTTCTTATCCTCGGGGATGATGTAGGTGGGCTCGAAGCCGTTCTCCACATCCACGCTCAGGTCACGCTCGGGAAGGTCGCGCACATGGCCGTAGCTGCTGAGCACGGTGTAGCCTTCACCCAAGTACTTCTCGATGGTCTTGGCTTTCGCCGGAGACTCCACGATGACCAGATCGCCGCTCTTCTTCGCCATAGTATCCCCAAAAAATGAGGCGGCAAAGAAAGGTCTCCGGATCAAGATCCCGACACCCGGTTAGCACCCCATTCTATACTTCCCCTAAAGGGGAAGGAAATTTTCAACAGGCGATGGACGGCTGTCGATACGATCCGAACCATCGGACGGGGTCGTATGTTCTTCAACCACCTTTGTCATGGAACGGAACGGCCGACGACCAATGAGTCCCGAACAGATCGGGATGAAACACATGCAGCGCATCAGCACGATCACGTTAGCGGCCGCGATCTTCCTCGTGGGTTGCCAACGTAGCACCGGACAGCCCCCGAACACGAACATGACCATGGACACCAAAGCAGGGATGGATACGATGAGCCAATACGATCACAGCAACAATCCTTATTACTCACACACGGACACCACCAAATTGAACGTGCCGCTGAGCGAATGGAAGAAGTTGCTGCCCGAAGACCTGTACTACATCGCCTTCGAGAAGGGGACCGAACGCGCCTTCACCGGAAAATACTGGGAGTTCGACGGAATAGGCACGTATGCCTGCGCGGTGTGCGGGAACGTGCTTTTCCAAGCCGACAGCAAATTCGCGAGCAGTTGTGGCTGGCCCAGCTTCTTCCAGCCCGAGCGGAAGGATGCCATCATCTACCATGAGGACCGCACGTTCGGCATGGTGCGCACCGAAACCATGTGCGGGCGCTGCGGCGCACACCTCGGCCATGTGTTCGAGGATGGGCCGAAGCCGACGGGGTTGCGCTATTGCATCAACTCGGTGAGCCTGGAGTTCATCGGGAAGAAGTGAGTCTCCTCCCCATCTGGAGTGACCTGCGGACGAGTAAAGAGCGCATAGGTGATACCCATGAGCGCTTGGAAACGTGCCGTGAGATAGCCCTCTGATCGAAATCCATCAGACCATCCGGGCGAAACGGAAAGCATGGTGGTAAGCCCAACCCTGTTAGCCAGGCTGAGATCTGCACTTAAACCCATGCGAAGGTGAATATCGGTAATGGAGAAAGGCTCGTTGGATGAACCCATGACCCTGACCGTATCAGTTGATCGCCAGCTGAACTGGTCATAAAAAGCGATCCCATACAGTCGTTCGCTCATGCGCGCGCCGATGGATGGCCCGAAGTCGAAGTAGACCTTCTGCGTAGCGCTAAGCTTGAATCGCACCTCACTGGAAAGTTGAAGGATGCGTTGATCAACGTCCAGAACTTCACGGCGGTTCGTTTGGTCATTATGCTGATCCAAGTGGAACGAGCGCTTTAGTACGTCCAATGAGAAACGGTAGCCCGGCCCCTCGTCATTCGCTTGCTGCACCATCAGACCAACAACAGTTCCCCCTCCCGGCTCAACTCTTTTTGAAGTGGACTCCAACGGCAGAATGAAGCCTTCCATTCCGCCGCGAAAGCCGATCGCATACTGGGCGGGTACTACCTGACAGAGAGAGCAAACGAAAAGAAAGCAGCTGATGAATTTGACCGTGGACATGGGAGTTAGGAACGGTAGTAATCAGCTGATCCGTGTTCGGACCCAGTTCGGAAAAGCTAGGAGCCATGAACTGGAGCCACTCACCATTGAACAGGACCGGCCATACTCTGACACGATGGCAGGTTGGTTCTGGATCGGGTACCTTTGCACCCCATCGTGGAACCCGTGCAGAAGAAGGTCTACATCGAGAGCTACGGCTGCCAGATGAACGTGAGCGACAGCGAGGTCGTGGCGAGCATCCTGGCCAAAGACGGCTATACCCCGGTGAAAAGCGCCGAGGAAGCTGACCTGGTGCTGTTGAACACGTGCAGCATCCGCGAAAAGGCGGAATACACGGTGCTGCAGCGCATCAACGAGATGAACAACCTGAAGGCCCGCAACAAGGGCTTGAAGGTGGGTGTGCTCGGCTGCATGGCCGAACGTATGCGCGAAGACCTGTTGGAGAAGAAAAAAGTCGTGGACCTTGTCGTAGGCCCTGACGCCTACCGAACACTGCCCGATCTGCTGGAAAAAGTGGGCACCGGCCAGAAAGCGGTGAACGTGCTGTTGAGCCGCGAAGAGACCTACGGCGAGATCGAGCCGGTGCGGCTGGACACGAACGGCGTGACGGCCTTCGTCACCATCATGCGCGGGTGCGACAACATGTGCGCCTTCTGCGTGGTCCCGTTCACGCGGGGTCGTGAGCGGAGTCGTGATGCGGAGAGCATCGTGCGTGAATGCGCGCAGCTGGTGCGTGACGGGTACAAGGAGGTGACGTTGTTGGGGCAGAATGTGGACTCATACAAATTCGCCTCACCCCAACCCCTCTCCAAAGGAGAGGGACTTTCTGAGCAACACATTTCTCAAGAAAAGGTCGACTTCGCTGACTTGTTGGAGATGGTGGCCCTCGCCTGCCCTACCCTGCGCATCCGATACAGCACGAGCCATCCGAAGGACATGACGGACAAGGTCCTGGCGGTGATGGCGCGGTACGACAACATCTGCAAGTACATCCACCTGCCTGTGCAAAGTGGAAGCAGCGACGTATTGAAACGTATGAACCGTGGCTACGACCGCGCGTGGTACCTGGAGCGCATGGCGAGCATCCGCAGGCACATGCCGGATTGCGCGATCAGCACGGACATCATCGCGGGATTCTGTGGTGAGACAGAAGAAGATCACGAGGCCACGTTGGCGCTGATACGCGAGGTGCAGTATGACATGGCCTTCATGTTCAAATACAGCGAACGGCCCAAGACGCTGGCCGCGCGCAAATACCCGGACGATGTGCCTGAGGACGTGAAAGGACGTCGGTTGGCAGAAGTGATCGAGACCCAGAAAGCAGCGAGCGCGCAGCGCATGCTCGGTTACGTGGGTCAGTTGCACGAAGTGTTGGTGGAAGGTGTGAGCAAACGCAGCGCGGAAAACGTGTTCGGCCGCAACTCGCAGAACAGCATCGTGATCCTTCCGCGCTACGCAGATGGCGTGGAACTGACGCCGGGAACCTTCGTGAAAGCACGCATCGACAGCGCCACGCCTGGAAGTCTCAAGGGCAGCATCCATTCCATCGTATCAACATTAGCGCTACCGGCATGAACGTGCAGCCCATCAAACAACGGTTCGGCATCATCGGCAACTCGCCGGGGCTGGACCGCGCCATCGAGATCGCTGCGCAAGTGGCACCGACGGACCTGAGCGTGTTGATCCAGGGGGAGAGCGGAAGTGGCAAAGAAGTTCTTCCACAGATCGTGCATGGGTACAGCGCTCGGAAGCATGGTCCGTACATCGCGGTGAACTGCGGCGCCATCCCTGAAGGCACGATCGACAGTGAACTCTTCGGTCACGAGAAAGGTTCGTTCACTGGGGCGCATGAAGCACGCAAGGGCTACTTCGAAGTGGCCAATGGCGGAACGATCTTCCTGGATGAAGTGGGCGAACTTCCCTTGACCACACAGGTGCGTTTGTTGCGTGTGTTGGAGACCGGTGAGTTCATCCGCGTGGGCAGCAGCAAAGCGCAGAAGACCAACGTGCGTGTGGTGGCCGCCACCAACGTGCAGATGTTGCAAGCCATCTCACGTGGCACCTTCCGCGAGGACCTGTACTACCGCTTGAACACGGTACCGATCCAGGTGCCACCGCTGCGCGATCGCAAGGAGGACATCCATCTCCTCTTCCGCTTCTTCGCGCAGGACGCCGCAACGAAATACAAGGCACCACCGTTGATCCTGCGCGATGATGCGTTGCAGTTGCTCACCGCCTATCGCTGGCCCGGCAACGTGCGCCAGTTGCGGAACATCGTGGAGCAGATGAGCGTGATCGAACAGACGCGAGAAGTGGACGCGAAGACCTTGCGTCAGTACCTGCCCGATCAGAGCACGGCGCTTGTACCTACCGGTACCGCAAGTGGTGGCTCGGGGACCGATAGCATCAACGAACGCGAGCTGATCTTCAAGTTCCTCTTCGACATGAAGAACGACTTGAACGCGTTGAAGGAACAGGTGAAAGCCATCACCGGCGGACAACCGATGGCAGCGCCGATCCCGCCCGTCTATCGCGACGAGCACCTCTACATGCCGCAGAGCATGCCCGCACCGGGAACGGTGAGCATCATTCCGCACAACGCGCCGGATGAGGACATCGACCACACCGAGGTGGAGGAAAGCCTGAGTCTGGAGGAGAAGGAGAAGGAGATGATCAAGAAGGCGCTGACCAAACACCGCAACAAGCGGAAGAACGCGGCGGCGGAGTTGGGCATCAGTGAACGGACCTTGTACCGGAAGATCAAGGAGTACGACATTCCGTAAGTGTCACGCAACACGTGCCAAGCCTCAAAATTCAAGGCTCTAGTCCCATGCTGAAGTGCTTGCGCTTGCTCCTGTTCCTGACACCTCTTCTGGGAGGTTGTCGCGTGAATTACTCGTTCACCGGAGGAGATGTTGGCGAGGCCCGCACGATGAGCGTGGACCTTATCGAGGCACGAGCACCACTGGCCACACCGTTGAGCGCACAGGTATTGACGGAAAGCGTGCGGGATCTACTGCTCGCACAGACTCCGCTGAAGCTGAAGCAGAGCGAAGGCGATGTGCAGTACAGCGGGGCATTGGTGGGCTACGATGTGCAGCCGGTGAACATCCAGGCGAATGAAACGGCGGCCTTGAACCGGTTGACGATGACGGTGCAGATCACCTACATCAACACCCTGGATACGAAGAAGAACAAGGAGTTCACCGTCTCGCGCTTCTCCGATTATGAAAGCACGCAGGACATCACCAGCGTGGAAGAGCGACTGGCGCGGGACATCGGGAAGCAATTGGCGCAGGATATCTTCGACCGGACTTTGGGCGATTGGTGAACATGGAACGCGAACGGCTGACACGACTGGTACAGGACGCTGCTGCGGTGGAACGCGGTGACCTGGCCGATCTGGACGCGCTCGCGAAGCGCTTCCCCTGGTTCGCCGGGGCGCAGGTGCTGCGTTCGGTGGGCGTGCAAAGGGCCGGTGACGTGCTCGCCGACGAAACGCTGCGCGATGCCGCCGCCCATGTGCCCTCGCGCAGCGCACTCTTCGATGTGGTGCGTCAGGGCAACGCTGCTCCGAAGCCCGTCGTGGCGAAGTCGAACGTGGCGTTGTCGGAGCCTCCTCCTCCGGCATCCGTTGTTGCACAGCCCACCCTACAGCCCGAGCCCAAGGCGGAAGCCGTCGCCGGAGCGCCCATCGCTGCCGAGGTACTCACCATAGTCCGGCCGGAACCGGAGCCCGTACCCGAACCGGTCGTTGAAGCGGGCGTGACCGAGACACCTTCCACCGAATTGCCGGTGCTTCAGCCACAGGAAGAGGAGCTGGCTGTTCGCGAAGCGCTGGACGAACTGCTGGACGCTTCCGAAGGAGAGCCGGCCGAAGCGGGGGAAGACGACCCACTGGAACGCCAGATCCTGGAATCGGCCCTTGCCAGCGCGTACGACTTCACCTGGACACAAGACACACCGGCCCGCACACCTAGCCCCGACCCGATACCGCCTCCCGAAGAGCCCATCACCTTCCCATCCAAAGGTCCGTTGGTGGCGAATGTGCCGCTGGAGCGTAAACCGGCGATCACCCGCCACGGCAAGCACAGTTTCATGGATTGGCTGGAGGCGGACAACGCCGGATCAACGGCCGAAACGAAACCCAAGCCGCAGGCCGAACCGGTGCCGACGGCAATCTCGGATTGGGTGCGTTCCGAACCCGCGGAACAGGACGAGGAGGTAGAGGACCGCCCGATCCACATCCGCCAGAAACCGCCGGTGAAGCCGCTGCCCGAGGACCCCACGGCCACTTCGGACCTGATCGATGCCTTCATCAAACAACAGGCACCTGCACCGGCTACCAAAGCGGAGTTCTTCACCCCGCAACAAGCCGCCAAACGCAGCTTGGACGATAAGGCAGGCCTGGTGACCGAGACCCTGGCTCGCGTCTACGCCAAGCAGGGCAATGTACCCAAGGCCATCGAGGCCTACAGGCGGCTGGCGTTGAAATACCCGGAGAAAAGCGCTTACTTTGCGACCCTTCAAAAAGAGCTTGAGGCTCAACTGAACAAGTAGTCATGGTCGCCATCTCCATCATCATCCTCATCGTCTGTGGTCTTCTCGCGCTCGTGGTACTGGCGCAAAACCCCAAGGGCGGTGGCCTGGCAGCCGGTTTCACGGGTGCCCAACAGATCGGCGGCGTACAGCGCACGGCGGACTTCCTGGAGAAAGGGACCTGGACCCTGGCCGGTGCCTTGATGGTGCTTTGCCTGGTCTCGGCCGGTCTGCAGAGCGATGGCTCCAGCGCGATCGATGAAATGGACACCCCGGCCGTGGAGGCGGCTCCGGCCGAAGAGGCTGCTCCTCCTGCCAACGAGGAAGCTCCTCCCGCAGGCGACGCCTCCAACGCTGGTGGCACCACCACTCCCTAAGCGGCGAGCGCCAGCTTGGCAGACCCTTTCTGCCGATCTACTGACCGAATTCCCAAGAAGGCTGTCCTAGTGACAGCCTTCTCTCGTTGGCACAGGTGTTGACGAACGCGGGCGACCCCCAGGGGGTCCTATTCAAACCCTTTCGAACCAACCATGGCAAACAAAGTGAAACCGTTGGCCGACCGCGTGCTCGTGGAAGCCGCAGCAGCCGAAGAGACCACCAAGGGTGGCTTGTACATCCCCGACACCGCCAAGGAGAAGCCGCAGCGTGGCAAAGTGATCGCTGTTGGCGCAGGCCGTATCGCCGATGACGGTAAAGTGACCCCCCTGACCGTGAAGGTGGGCGATGAGATCCTGTACGGTAAATACAGCGGTACCGAGCTCAGCCTCGAAGGCAAGGACTATATGATCATGCGTGAAAGTGACATCTACGCTGTCCTCAACTAATTGATCCGGGCGATGCACGCATCGCCCTTTTTCATCCCTAAAACCCCAGAACTGCAATGGCAGCCAAGAACATCCAATTCGATATTGACGCACGCGACCGTCTGAAGCGTGGCGTCGATCACCTCGCGAACGCTGTGAAGGTGACCCTCGGACCGAAAGGCCGTAACGTCATCATCGACAAGAAATTCGGTGCACCCCAGGTGACCAAGGACGGTGTGACCGTCGCGAAAGAGATCGAGCTGAAAGACGCCGTGGAGAACATGGGCGCCCAGATGCTGAAGGAAGTGGCCAGCAAAACGGCGGACATCGCCGGTGATGGCACCACGACCGCTACCGTTCTCGCACAAGCCATCGTTACCTCCGGCCTGAAGAACGTGGCCGCCGGTGCCAACCCGATGGACCTGAAGCGCGGTATCGACAAAGCCGTTTCCGCCGTGGTCGAAGAGCTCAAGAAGATGAGCAAGGCCGTGGGCGACGACAACGCCAAGATCAAGCAGGTGGCTTCGATCAGCGCGAACAACGACGACACCATCGGCACCCTGATCGCTGAGGCCATGGCCAAGGTGAAGAAGGAAGGTGTGATCACCGTGGAAGAAGCGAAAGGCACCGACACGACCGTTGAGGTGGTGGAAGGCATGCAGTTCGACCGCGGCTACCTGAGCCCCTACTTCGTGACCAATGCGGAGAAGATGGAAGCGGACTTGGAGAACGCCTACATCCTGATCTACGACAAGAAGATCAGCACGATGAAGGAGCTTCTTCCGGTCCTGGAAAAAGCCGCACAAACGGGCAAGCCCCTGTTGATCATCAGCGAAGATGTTGATGGCGAAGCACTGGCCACCCTCGTGGTGAACAAGATCCGTGGCGCCCTGAAAGTGGCCGCTGTGAAAGCCCCTGGCTTCGGCGACCGTCGTAAGGCCATGTTGGAGGACATCGCGATCCTGACCGGTGGTACCGTGATCAGCGAAGAGCGTGGCTTCAAACTGGAGAACGCCGACCTCACCATGTTGGGCCGTGCCGAGAAGATCAACATCGACAAGGACAACACGACCATCGTGAACGGTGCCGGCAAGAAAGACGACATCGTGGGCCGTGTGAACCAGATCAAAGCACAGATCGAGACCACCACGAGCGACTACGATAAGGAGAAGCTGCAGGAGCGTCTGGCGAAACTCGCCGGCGGTGTTGCCGTGCTCTACATCGGTGCCGCCACGGAAGTCGAGATGAAAGAGAAGAAGGACCGCGTTGACGACGCGCTGCACGCGACCCGCGCGGCCGTTGAAGAAGGCATCGTTCCCGGCGGTGGTGTGGCCTACATCCGTGCACAAAAGGTGCTCGAGAAGATGGAAGGCGCCAACAACGACGAGACCACGGGCATCGGCATCGTGCGTCGCGCGATCGAAGAGCCGCTGCGCCAGATCGTGGCCAACGCCGGCCTGGAAGGCAGCATCATCGTACAGAAAGTGCGCGACGGCAAAGCCGACTACGGCTTCAACGCCCGCACCGAAGAGTATGAGAACCTGCTCGCCGCCGGTGTCATCGACCCCACCAAGGTGACCCGTGTTGCCCTGGAGAACGCCGCCTCCATCGCCAGCATGCTGCTCACCACCGAGTGCGTGATCAGCGAAGAGAAGGAGAAGGAAGCACCGCACAGCCACGGCCACGGTGGTGGCATGGGCGACATGGGCGGGATGATGTAAGGACCCGATCGCCGCAGGGTTCCCTTCGGGAAACCGCTGCGGAGGTTCGAACAAAGAGGGCAAGCCCCGGCCAGCGATGGTCGGGGCTTGTTCGTTGTAGGCGATCCTCTACCTTCGATTAAACGGCTAACGATCACCAGAGCACTTCATGAGAACGATAACATCTCCAGGGGCGATCGTGACATTGGTCGTTTGCACACTTCCCCTCCACCACAAGCTTCTTGCCCAAGGCTTCCCTCCCACACCGATCATCTGGGACCTACCGGCCGGTGGCGGGGTCGAGAGTAACGACTACCTACAGAGCTACTGGTGGACTGTCGGGGAACCCACCTTCTTCGATGGCAACCAGATCTGGAGCAGCATGGACATGAATGCAGATGCCAAGCCGGATCTTGTCGTGACCGGAGCATACGATGGTCAGTGGCATGCGGCTTTCGAAGCGACGACCAACCCACATTGGCGCGTGTACCTGAGCACCGGTGTCGGGTTCAACACCACCGCGATCGAATGGACACTGCCACCCGGTGGTGAATTCCACGGCCTGAACGTGGCCTACGGGTTCTGGAGCCTAGCTCATGAAAGCACATACGCCAATGGGAACGCCTGGAGCACGCGCGACATGAACGGGGATCAGCTACCCGACCTCGTTCTCACCGGTGTACGAACGAATGGTGTGATGAGAGCGTTCAGCGCTGGGAACAACCCGTACTGGAAGGTGCACCTTAACGACGGGAATGGATTCACCCCAACGCCTTTGAACTGGCCGGTCCCTAATGGTGGTGCCTTGGAAGGCATTACGAACCAGAGCTTCTATGCGCTCGACAATCCATATGTCGGCCCGAACGATCAGGTGTGGCGCACGGAGGACATCAACGGTGATGGACTTGACGACCTATTGGTCACTGGAGAATGCAACTCTAATTCGGTAGGGTCCGCATTCGACCAGGGAACCGCCCCGCATTGGAACGCATACCTCAATACCGGTATGGGCTTCGCTTCGGCTCCCGTGGCATGGTCCTTACCCGGTGGTGGTGGCATCGAAATGGACGGAACGGTGGTCGGCTACTGGAGCACGGCATTCCAAGACAACACGGTCGGCGCGAACACTTGGGACATCCGTGACATGAACGGGGACGGGCTGATCGACCTTGTTGTAACGGCGATCTCGGATGGCTTCGACTTCTATGCGTTGGACGTGGGGACCGACCCGCATTGGTCGGTGTACATGAACACGGGATCCGGATTCGCCCAGACCGCGATCACGTGGAACTTACCCCAAGGTGGCGATATCGGGAATAACGGCGGCGAGCCGGTCGGATATCCGGTGCTTAGCGATGAGGATCAGCTGGCCGACGACCAGACCGGGGACCAAGCTTGGAATACTGTGGACATGAATGGCGATGGCTTGCCGGACCTGACAGTTACGTCCGAGCTCCAAGAGGGCGGGTACCAATTGGCGTTCCCGGATCCATACAAGCATTGGAGGGTGTATCACAACCTGGGTACAGGCTTCGCTGAAGTCCCCGAACAGTGGGCGATACCCGATGGTGGCAAGATCTTCGGCACCGAGGGGGACACCTCCTTCTCGTGGACGGATGTTAGCTGGAGCAGCCACTACGGGGACCATGTCTGGAACACCTTGGACCTGAACGGCGACTCGTTGGTCGACTTTGCTGTGACCGGGGTCTATGGCCCGGCCGTGGCCTACCACTCCGCTTTCGATGCGCTTACCGGTCCGTATTGGAAAGTCTATCTACAGCCCTTTGGACCGAATGGCATCTCGGATCGATCGGCGGCCTCGACGATCGATCTATTCCCGAATCCGGGCAGAGGGTCGACCCAGTTGGTCACTCCCGAAGTGATGGATGAAGTCATCGTGCGGGATATGTTGGGAAGGGAGGTGCTACACGAACGGCCAGGTAGCGCCCGGTTCCTGTTCCATACTGGGGCTTGGACCCAAGGGGTGTACAGCATCACCGTGTGGCAGAGTGAGCGGTATGGATCGACGAGTTTCGTTGTAGAGTGATAGCGGTAAAGGGAAAGGAGCACGCCAGATGTCGATCAGCACGGAGAAACAAAGGAAGCCCCGGCCAGCGATGGTCGGGGCTTGTTCGTTCGCGACCTTCCGGGTTACTAACACCTGTCGATAAATCGCTTCCCGGCTTCCGGTACCCCCCGGCTACTTTCACGCTCGCAACCCGCGACCGGGCACGGCTTTGCCGTACCATAACGTGGGCTGTCGAAGCCTATGCAAGTAACCCCGAAACGCTTCTTCGACTTTTGCTCCAGCCACGTGCCGCTGTTGCATGCCATCGCCGTGAAACCCGGTGATGTGAGCGAAGCGCAGGTGCGCCAGCTCATCCGCACCTTCAGCGACTCGGTATCGGAACTACCGGAGACCACCTGGCAGCGCCTGTTGGAGCTGCAGATCCTCGTGCCCCTGGAAGAGGGCAGTGCGCACTACGTGATGGCGCAGCCGCTGCTGCAACTGATCAACTACCTGTACAACGATGCGGTGCCGACGAGCCCGGAGATCATCCAGGGCTACATCGCCGCGTTGGAAAGCGCACGCAAGCGGATCGTCATCGGTATCGAGGCCGGCGATGCGCTGAGCGTTGCCATGGCCACCAACGAGGTGGACCACACCCTGCGCCGCATGCAGGACGACCTGGATGCCACGCACCGCGCGGTGATGAGCGAAGTGGCCCGCTACAAGGCCGACCGCACGAGCGTCAGCGTCCGCGAACGTTACCTACGCATCGTGGGCTTGATGGACCAATACGTGCATCCGCTGGTGGAGATCGTCCGCGTGGACGGTCTGCTGGTGAGCGTGCTCGACGAGACCGATCTCGCGTTGCGCGCCGCGCGCGAACAAGGCGTGTACGTGGAGATGGGCATGATCGCGCGCAACGAGCGCCAGATCCGTGCGTTGCGCCGCCGCTCCATCCACACGCTGAACGAGAGCCGCCGCGAACTGCAGCCGCTGTACGATGTGTTGCGTCGTGCCAGCGCCATCGCGCACGGTGCCACGTTGGCCCTGGGCCGTCTGCGCCAGATGAAGCAGGACGATTGGGTGGTCAACTACATGGTGCAGGCCGACCGCGCCGGTATCGAGTGCCCGCCTACTGATGCTGTGCTGCGCCACGTGATCAACGAAGTGGTGAGCCACCCGCCCACACCGCCGCCGGTGTTGAGCATGGAAGAGAACGGGGACACACCACCGGACTACGTGCGCCTGCTCTGGCTGAACGGCCTGGCCACGGACCTGCGCGAAGAGCTTCCTGTGAAGGACCTCACCGCCTGGATCACCGGCACCTTCCCGGAGAAAGGCACCAGCGACATGCTGCTCGGACTGAGCCGCCTGCTCTTCGACCCCACCTTGGACGTACAGTTCAAAGGCGGCAAACAGAAACACTACCGCACGCGCGATGGCGTGCTTGAAGTAACGACCATCTCGATCACCCGCGCATGACCACGGAAACGACCACGACCGCCCTTCCCCAGCTGAAGGAGATCTTCGACAAGCTCCGTCAGGGCTCGTACATCACCCACGAGCAAGGCACCTTGCACAGCGCGCTGGCCGAGAACTACGAGGCGTACAAGACCTACTTCGAGCCCTTGGGCTTGAACCTGATCCGCCACCCGCGCGACTTCTTCTACCTGCACAAGGAGGAAGCGGAGAACACGCCGCCTTCGAGCTCGCTAGCTGGCATCGCGGTGTTCAGCTTCATCCTCATCGAATCCACGGCGAACGATGGCAAACCGGTCGAAGAGTACCTGCTCACCGAGCGTTTCAGCATCGCAGGCCTTCCCCACCTGCAAACGGATCGCTACAAGGCGCACCTCCGTGCCGTGGAGATCGAGGACGAGGTCGCCCTGCGCAAACTGGTGAAGCGTATGGTGAACTACGGCTGGGTGGAGTACTTCCCCGATGACACCTTCCGCTTCCTGCGCCCCTTCCACCGGGTGTTCGACAAGTGCCAGGAGATCAGCCTCGCCGCCGAACAGGAAACGCGCGGGGTTTTGGACGGTGCACCGCCGGAGAAGAAGGCCATCGACCCGGAGATGAATTGAGCACATAGCCGCAGACACGCGGAGACGGAGAGAACCCCAACGTAGAACTACGCAAGACGGCAAACGACCAAGGCGATGCAACGAATAGGCGATCATCATGAAGCAGTACGGACTGCTCAGCGCCTCTGCGTCTCTGCGGCGAACTGATATCACATGCAACTAGGACCGACCAAACTCATCGCCATCCGCAGCGGCAGCTACGATTACGCCGAAGTGGAGCTGAGCGATTCGCTGCAACTCGTAGGGCCGAACAACGCGGGTAAGACCACGTTGATCAACACCCTGCAATTCCTCTACCTGGACAACCGGAACCAGATGGTCTTCGGCGACCACGATTCGGAGGCCACACGCGAGTACTACTTCCCCGACCACTACAGCTACCTGCTGTTCGAGTGCAACGGACCCGGTGGCTCGTACATCCTCGGCTGGCGCGGACAGGGCAAGGCCAGCGGTGGCGACCCCGTGCGTTTCACCTACGACGGCACTTACGACATCACCGACTACATGGACGGTGATCGCGTGGCCGACCCGAAGAACGTGCTGGCCAAACTCGCCGAGCGCAACTACCGCGAGATGAAGGATGCCGCCGCGCACCGCGAAGCATTGCTGGTGGCGACGAAAGGTGACAGCAACGGCATGGGCATCGTCCACCTCACGGAGAACGACCGGTATGCACACTTCAAAGAGGTGTTGAAGAACCTGCTCAGCCTGCGCAGCATCGACCAGCACGAGATGAAGCGCAGCCTGCTCATGCTCGCTGGCATTCCGCCGAGCCGCCCCGCGTTGGAAGCGAACCGCTTGATGACGGAAGAGTTCGAGCGCATCCGCGACCGTCGCGTGAAACTGAACACGCTGAAGGCCGAGAAGGAACGCCTGGAGAAGTACGTGGCCATGAGCGATGTGCGCATGGGCTTGGAAGGTCGCCTCGCCACGGTCTACAACGACCTGATGGAGAAGCGCCGCAAGGCCCACGACCACAACAAGCACGTGAAAGAGGCCATCGTGGCCAAGCAGGAAGCGCTGGAGAAAGAGAAGCACAGCACGGCGGAGATCCTCAAGGACTTCGACGACCGCATCGCTGAACTGGCCGGTAACAAAGGCCGCGTGGAAGGTGACTTGGCACGTATCGCCGAACTGAGCAAAGGCCTCGGCGATTTCGTGGAGAGCCTGGAGCGCGAAGCGTTGAGCAACGCCAAGGAGCGCCTCACCGCACTGGACCGTCGCTTGGGCAATGCCGAGGAGGCGGACCGACAGCGCACGGCACGCAGCCTGGCGGAAGTGACCGGTCGCGTGGCGAACACCGAGCGCGCCATCGCCAACTTCGACAAGGCCCTCATCACCGAACTGCGCTCCACACTGAGCGAAGAGCAGGTGCATGGCCTTTCCAAGCTCTTCAACCTGGACCTGCTGAAACTCCCCGTGGAGAAGGGCGGCATCGAGCTGAAGAAGCGCAAGGAGGTGGACAAGCTGTTGAAGGCCATCGCCGAGAACATCACCAACGACACGTACGCCGACTCGTTGATGAGCTTCCCGCTGCCGGACAACAGCCACGCGTGGAAAGAGCTCGTTGATGTGAAGGCTCTGAAGAAGTCGCTCACCGACCTGAAGGCCGAGCAGACGCGTCTGTCCCAGTTGATGGAGGCCATCGAGAACCGCGAACACCTGGCCAAGGACCGCGCGAAGACGCAGGCCGAAGTGGACGAACACCTGCGCAAACTGGCGCGTTGGGAGCGTCTCCAGATCGAGAAGCAGGACGAGGCGGGCTTCCAGAAGCAGCTGGCCGAAGTGACCAAGGAGAAGACCACCGCCGACCGCCAGCGCAAAGAGGTACGCGACAAATTGGAGGAGATCGGTGTGAAGCTGTTCGAGCAGCGCACCGCCTTGAACAAGGAGGACGAACGCTTCAACCGCCTGCTGCACCTGCTGGAACAGTGCATTCCGCCACCCGACCTGGAGGCGAAAGGCAAAGAGCTCATCAGCGTGCCGAACGACGCCGAGGACGCCATCGAACTCTACCGCAAGCTCACCCTGGAACACAACAGCATGAGCCGCGAGATGGACCAGCTGCGTTCCAAGATCGAGCAGGTGCTCAAGAGCGACATCATCGGACCCAACGAACTGGAAACGGTGCGCTTGATCCGCGAGCAGATCGAAGGCCTGCCAACGTTCGAAGAAGCGCTGCGCAAGGATTGGGACACCTACCTGCACCAACTGCGCGCCAACTTCGCCCAGGTGCTCAACGGCCTCAACGACATCAAGGTGGCCGCCGACCGGTTGAACCGCCGCTTCACCAACGTGAGCGTCTCCAACCTCGAGAGCCTGAAGATGGAGGTGATGGACCAGAACGACCTGGTGGGCGCCCTCAAGGAACTCGCCGAGACCGACCACACCGGCCTCTTCGACGACAGCCGCAAGCTGGACGCCGCCTACCAGAGCTTCCGCAACAAGTTGAGCGAGCGCATCACGCTCAACTACGGCGACCTCTTCACCCTGCGCTTCACTGTGAGCACGCGCGCGGGCCGCACCCACAGCTACGATAACCTGCAAGTGGAATCGCACGGTACGGCCATCACCATCAAGGTGCTGTTCAACCTGTTGATCCTGCGCAGCATGTTGAAAGAGGATCCGAAGCAGAACACCCCGCTGAGCCGCGTGCCCTTCTTCCTGGACGAGGTGCACTCCTTGGATGCCATCAACCGCAAAGCCGTGCTCAGCATGGCGAAAGACCTCGGCTTCATGGCCATCACCGCCGCACCGGAACCGGTGAGCGAAGTGGACAGCCTCTACTTCCTGCGCCCCAAGAACGGCCGCCTGGTATTGCGCAACGAACTGCGCATCGGCGTGAAGTTCGACGAGCAGATGGCCGAGGCCTAGGCATTGACCCGCCAACACGCGACAAGCCCCGGTGATGAGCCGGGGCTTGTTGCGTTCGGGTGTTGGGGCCCGCGCACCTGGCAGCCAAGAATGTCCTCACCTTGCTCGCCGGGCTAACAGTCGTCTCAGCTTGGGCGTTCACACGAAAGCAGTGGGTGGAGCATGGGGCGAAGTTGTTACGAACTACTGTTCTTGGTGGTGGCCTGCAACCGCCACCCAGTATGCCCATATCGCTTCCATATCCAACCAGCGTTCGGTCAACCTCCCCGCGATCGGCCGAGGACCGCTGAAGCACGATCGACCGGTGAGCAGCCGCCCTACCTGAGCAAGGCGATGCGCATTGTCCTGCGTTCTTCGCCTCGAGTCAGTGTTGCCAGCACCAGGCCTGCCGCCAGCGCATCGGGCACGGCCATCGTGTTGCTAGTGCTTCCAGTGGCCAATCGCTTGCCTACAGCATCCGTCAGTTCCACCTGCCAGAGTGAGCCCTCGAAGCCCTTGAAGCGGATCTGTTGCTGTGCAGGATCGTAGTAAAGGGTGCCCTGCCCTTCCGTTGTACCCATGGCGACGGAGGTCGACAGGTCCGCATCCAAGCGGCCCACCCATAGGTCGGGGGTACCCACCCCGGTAAGCGCATGCGCGCCCAGTTGCATATCGGCGCCGTTCACACCCGCCACGAAGAGCGCACCAACTGCGTTGTAGGCGACGGCATAGCCCCGGTCGCCACCGGTGCCACCGGCGCCCAAAGCGCCAAGCACTTCACCCGCTGTGCTGTACTCCAGCACATGGATCTCGTTCTGCGCGTTCGGCGGTGCAGGCAGCGTAATGCCTCCGATGGTGGGCGTGTTGAAGGCATAGCTGCCCGTTATGGCCAACCTTTCGCCAGTGGCGTTCATGGCCATGGCATACACTTCCATATAGGCCACCGAACCCATTTGCACGGCCCACAGCCATTGGCCGTTGCCATCCAATTTGGCCAACCACCCATCGTTGTTGCTGCCGGTGGCCGTAAGGGAAGTGGTGCCGAAGTCGGCCGTGTTGCGAAAGGTGCCCGCCACATACACATCGCCCACAGCATCGGCGCATACGGCAAAACCCTTGTCCCAGTGGCTGCCACCGGCCTGCGCCACCCACTGCCACTGGCCAACTGCTGAAAGCCGCGCCACGAAAGCATCGTAATAGATGCCGCCCACTACCACGCTATGCGTACCGAAGGTACCGGTGCCATAGCAGCGTCCCGTTACCACCAGGTCGCCGCTGGGCAGCACGTCCATGCCATAGAGATCCACCGAACTGCCGGTGGTAGTGGCCACGGCCTGCCAGCTTTGTTGGCCCTGCCCGGTAAGACGATACACCGCCAGACCAGTGCCATAGCTACAACCCAGCAGCACGTTGTCGTTCGCATCCACTTCCACGTGGAACCCGGAGGTGCTTACTGCGCCAGCTATGCCACTTACCCAGCTCCATTGCCCGGTGGCCGAAACACCGGCCACGAAGGCCTGTGTGCCGAACTGCTGCCCCGCCAGTGTATGCGTACCGAACTGCACCGTACCGCCGTTGTGCTCCACCGTGCCGCACACCACCAGTTCGCCGGTGCTGCGGTAGGCCACATCATACACGTACACGTTGCCGGTGTGGTGCGCCATGGCCGTCCACAACACGCTGCCGTCATCCGGGTCAAGTTCCTGCACGAAGCCATCGGACTCCCCTATGCTGGTGAGCGTAGCACCGTTCGCATCCAACGTGTTCGAGAAGCTCCCGTACACATGCACGGCACCACCGGGCGCCACGGCGACATAGGCCTCTTCATACCCAACGCTGCCCGCCCCCCAGGCCCAGGACCAAGTGCGTGTTTGTGCATCCATCTGCAGGCCGCAGGTAAGAGACAGCAGGGCTAGCAGGAGTTTCATGGGGCGCATGAGCGTTACGTAGACGATAGCGATAAACGGCAGTTGCCTTCGGTTCGGGATGACCCCGGGGAGGCTTCAGCAGGGGCGCTGGTGAGCGAAGTGGACAGCCTCTACTTCCTGCGCGCCAAGAACGGCCGCCTGATGCTGCGCAACGAACTGCGCATCGGCGTGAAGTTCGACGAGCAGCTGGCCGAGGCCTAGGCATTGACCCGCCGACACGCGCAAGCCCCGGTGATGAACCGGGGCTTGTTGCATGTGCGCCGCGTATCAGATGTCCAGAGCATCACGACGCAACGGAACTATCGTTCCCCGCACCTCCCCGCGTCCGCCAGAGCACCACGCACAGGAGGCCCGCCAACGTTGGGCACCCTTTCCCGCACACGGCAAAAGCAGCGTCACTCAGGCGTTGCGCGATGCAAGGGCGTTCGTGCGGCAACGCGGCGCGCGAGCGCGTTGTACCAGCTGGAACTATCGTTATGCGCCCAACACCGCCATTCAGGGTTTTCCGGTATTGCTCGCCGCGAGCTCAGCACGTCCCTTTGCGCAAGGTCAATGAACATGCGCCTGCGCCATTTTCCCCCGCTGCTGCTTGCCATCCTCCTAGGGGGCACGCAACTGCGCGCCCAGGTAACACCTGCCGCCTTCGCCACGAAGTTGCCGGACTCGCTGGTGTTCGTATCGGCCACCGCTACCAACCACGCCACCGTGGTATGGCATCCGGTCCGGCAGCGATACTACTCGTTACGGATCGGGAGTACCGCATTCCCCCTGGAGACCTGGCTGCCCACCGGTGGCCTATCCATTGCGCAGACCACCTGCGGCATCGACTCGCGTGGCCTGTGGTACAACCCGGGCACGGGGCAGGTGGAGCGCAACTGCTTGAACGCGCTCGGCTGGGCCACTGTGGACATCGATGCCAGCAGCAATGCACTAAGCACCTACACCCAGCTGTTCACGGGCATGAACCAGCCCAACGGGCAATCGATCGGATCATATGACCCCGTGCTGGACCAGGTGGTCTTCTACAACGCGGGCAACGCATACTTCTATGCACGGGCCACCGGGTTGCTCGTACAGACCCTTCCGCTCACCGGTGCAACGTTCACCAACGTTACCCTCTATAGCGTGGGATGGACCGGGCGTGCCGGATACGAGATCCTGCTGGTGGACTACGTCACGAAACAAGCACTGCTCTTCAACCGGGCCACCGGTGCGTTCTCCGGCATGAGCCAACTACCGGCCGCCACCGCAACGCACAGCCAATTCAGGTTCTCCTACACCAACAACCGCCTCTGGTTCTTCAACTCGACCTTGCGGAAATGGAACGCCTACTGCATCTGGGAACAGGCCTGCAACGCCACCCTACCGGTGGAACTGCTGCACGTGAACGCCATGTGCAGCGGCGAGGCCGTGGAGGTGCAGTGGGCCACGGGCAGCGAACGCAACAGCAGCCACTTCGAGGTGGAGCGCAGCACGGACACCGGAACGTGGGAGACCATCGGCCGCGTGGAGGCCGCCAATAGCAGCGTGCAACGGCTGGACTACAGCTACCACGATGCCGCGCCGCCCCACACCGCCACGCTGTATTACCGCCTGCGGCAGGTGGACCGCGACGGCACGTACGAACGCTTCGGACCGGTGGCCGTAGAGCCATGCCACCGCACCAAGGCCACCCTCATCGCCTACCCCAACCCTTCCACGGGCAGCGTGAACATGCGCCTGGTGGTGCCCACGGATGAGCCGCACACCCTGGAACTGCACGATGTGGCTGGCCGCCTCGCACACGCGGAGGCCGCCCTGCCCGTGGGCGGCACGCTGGTGCACACGCTGCAACTCCATGCGCTGGGCACGGGTGCCTACACGCTCACCGTGCGCCGGCGCGATGGCGCGGCCCTGGCCCAGACCACCGTGGTCAAGGTGCCGTAGTTCTACCCCGCGGCCAGTGCGCGCGTCTCCGCCTGGTCCAGGAACAAGCGGTACTTCTCCTTCTTCACCGGACCCAGCCGGTCGTAGAAACGCACGGCGTCCACATTGAAGGAGGGCGTCTGCCATTGCATGCGCTGCTCGCCTTGTTGCGATGCCTGCTGCGCGATGGTGCGCATCAACTGCCGACCGATGCCGTTGTTGCGCGCTTCGGGGCGCAGGAACTGGCGATCCATGTGCATGTAGTACGCGGCATCCCACGTGGAGCACTCCACCGCGAAGGTGGCATAGCCCACCAGGCGCGCACCCTGCGCCGTTCATCCAGCGCGCAGCACCGTTCCCCGGTCACACCTGTGCGATCGGGCGGACGTGTGCATCTCCTCTAAAACACCACGCACATGTCTCGTTCGCCTCAACCCCGGTCGCTGCTCGTCCTCATTCTCCTCTTCCACGGCGCGCGGCTGCTGGCCATTGATGACAAACCTGTCACCAGTACCATCAAGCAGGTCACCGTCTTCCTGAGCGGCGCACAGGTGGAGCGCACCGGCGAAGTGGACCTGCCCAAAGGCACCACGCGCCTGGTCTTCGGTGGGCTAAGTGCTGAGGTTGACCCGGCCAGTGTCCAGGTGCATGGCACCGGGAAGTTCACGCTGCTCAGCGTGAAGCATGGCATCGCACCCGTCGCCACCGCCGTCAGCAGCACGGAGGTGAAGGCCCTGGAAGCCGCCATCACGGCCATCGAGCGCGAGATACAGGACGAGCAGACGCACATCGCTGTGTTGCAGAACGAAGAGCAGCGCCTCTTGAAGAACGAGAGCTTCGAAGGCGGCTCCGGCGGCATCAGCGTGGAGCGCATCCGCGCCATCAACGACTACTACCGCGAGCGCATCACCGCCGTACGCGAAGGCGTGGTGGCCCGCCAGCGCCACATCGCCGAGCGGACACAGGCCGCGCAGAAGCTGCACCTGGAGCTGGAACAGCTGCAAGGGAAGAAACCCCGGGAGACCAGCCAGGTGGTGGTGGAAGTGGCCGCCACCACCGCCGTGCACAGCACCCTTACCCTGCGCTACGTGGTGCGCAGCGCCGGGTGGAGCCCCCTGTACGATGTGCGCGTGGACGACCTCAGCGCACCCCTCGCCCTCACCTACAAGGCGCAGGTGTACCAGAGCACCGGCGAGGACTGGAGCGAAGTGCGGTTGGAGCTCGCCAGCGGCGACCCGCGTGTGAGCGGCGTAATGCCGCAGCTGGACACCTGGCGCCTGGGGCCCGGCACACGGCCGCCGGGCGCCGTGCCGGTGCAGCGGCCCACCAGCAACACCACCGTGAGCGAGGTGCGCGGCATCGTGCGCGATGCCAGCACCGGCGAGCCGCTGCCCTTCGTCAACGTGGCCCTGCGCACCGCCGATGGCAACGCCCTCAACGGCAGCGCCACCAGCTTCGAGGGGTACTACGCCATGGCCGTGCCGCCCGGCGCGCGGCGCATCGTGTTCACCTACGTGGGCTACCAGCCGCACGAGCAGGACCTCAACAGCACCACCGTGAACGTGGAGCTGCAGCAGAGCCTGGTGGAGCTGAAGGAATTGGAGGTGGTGCAGTACAAGAGGCCGTTGATCGACCGCGATGCGGCGGCCATGACCATCACCAGTGAGCAGATCAGTAACATGCCCGCGCGCAGCGTGCACATGCGTGGTGCGCGCAGCGCCACCCTGGACCACACCCAAGGCGGGGTGCCCGCCAACTACGGCGACCTTACCGGCGGGGTGGTCAACGCGCTGCCCCCGGTCAGCACCCGCCACGGCAACACCCACTTCAGTTTCCGCATCGCCCTGCCCTACACCATCCCCAGCGATGGGCAGGGCCATGCCGTGGCCGTAAAAGAGCACACCATCCCCAGCACCTACCGCCACTACTGCACCCCCAAGCTGGACCCCACCGCCTACCTCTTCGCCAAACTCACCGGCTGGGACCAGCTGGACCTGCTGCCCGGCCCCGCCAACCTCTACTTCGAGGGCACCTTCATCGGCGAGACCTACCTGGACACCGAACAGGTGAGCGATACCATGGACATCTCCCTGGGCCGCGACCGCAGCGTGGTGGTGCAGCGCAAGCGCCTGCAAGACCTGGCCCAGCGCAGCTTCGCCGGCAACAAACGCACGGAGACCATCGGCTGGGGCATCAGCGTGCGCAACACCAAGGGCACCCCCATCACCTTGGTCATCACCGATCAGGTGCCCGTGCCCGCCACTACCGAAGTGGCCGTGGACCTGCTGCACCACGATGCCACCGCCCTGGACACCGCCCGCGGCCTGCTCGCCTGGCACCACCACCACCTGCCACCCTCCGCCACCGCACAACACACCTTCACCTACACGGTGAAGGCGCCCAAGGGCATGCCGCTGGTGTTGGAGTAGAAGGAAGGGTACATCCACAGAACAACACCAGAGCTGCCGAACGAAGTCACCTAAGCAAAGCTGTTAGCATGCATAACATCGCTTCGACGCGGGCGAGGACAAGGAAAACACCTCCACGCAACGGCCCCATAGCATTCTCTTCTGGTAGGGGTAAACCAAGCTTGAAGCGGCGCTAACACGGGCAGGGCATGGGCGGGGAACATTTGTGGCCCCGATGCGCGCCACCCTGCTGTTCGTTGTTAGTGTACTGTTCGCCGTGCTGGCGGGCGCGGTGCGGGGCCAAACCACCGTGCGCGGCACGGTGACCGATGGTACGGGGCAAACGGTGATCGGCGCCAACGTGCTGGTGAAGGACACGCCGGGGCTGGGCACGGTAACGGACCTGGACGGGGCGTACACCCTGGTGCTGGAGCGCAGCACGCCCACCACGCTGGTATTCTCGTTCATGGGCCTGGCCACGCAGGAGCATGTGGTGCAGCCGGGCGCGGGCGTGGTGGTGCTGAACGTGGGGCTGAAGGAGGGCAACGTGGAGCTGCAGACCTTCGAGGTGGAGGGCAAGGCGCGGCGCGGCAGCGATGTGTACCTGGACCGCATGAAGGTGAACTCCGCCACGGCGCTGGACTTCATCTCCCGCGATGTGATGCTGAAGACCGGCGATGCCGATGCGGCGGCGGCGGTGCGGCGCATCAGCGGGGTAAGCACCGTGGGCGCCTTCGTCACCGTGCGCGGCCTGGCGGACCGTTACCTGGTCACGGGTATCAACGGCGGGCGCGTGCCCACGCTGGACCCCTTCACCAACAACCTGCGGCTGGACCTGTTCCCCACGGGGCTGATGGACAACATCGTGATCACCAAGACGCTGACGCCGGACCTGCCTGGCGACTGGGCCGGTGCGTACCTGAGCATGAACACGAGCGACTACCCGCAACGCCTGACGGTGAGCGTGGCCAGCACCGTGGGCTACAACCCCAACAGCACCTTCCAGGACATCGTGAGCGCGGGCAGCAGCAGCACCGACCGCTGGGGGCGCGATGATGGCATGCGCGGCATCCCCGCCGGTGTGCCCGATGCGGTGGAGGACTATCCCGTGTTCCGCAACCCGGGGCTGTACGAGCAGTTGGGCCTGCTGGGGCTGGGCGGTACGCTGGCGCGCTACGGCATCACGGCCAACACGCCGGGGTTCAACACCACCAGCATGTCCACCGGCAGCACGCTGCAGCACCTGGCGCTTACCGAGCTGGGGCTGCTGGCACCGGCGCTGGTGCTGGACCCCAACGCGGTGGCCGCGGCGGTGGGCACCTACAACAGCACGTACGACCTGGCCTACTTCTCGCCCCGCGTGAACGGGGAGCTGGCCGCGCTGAACACCGCGTGGGACAACAGCCGCTGGCGCGTGGGCACGGCCAAGGGCAGCCCCAACTACAACCTCTCCTTCACGGTGGGCAACCAGGTGGACCTCTTCAAGAAGAGCGGCAAGCCGCGCCAGCTGGGCTTCCTGCTGGGCCTGCGCTACGCCACCGAAACGCAGAACGACGAACGCTCCACCCTCCTGCGCACCATAGAGCGGTACGAGGACAGCACGCCCGGCGACACCTACAACCGCAAAGGCGACCAGCGCATCAGCATCGTAAGCGCCGGGTACAACGCACTGGGCAACCTCTCCTTCAAGCTGGACCGCAACAACAGCTTCTCGGTGCTGGCCATGGGCAACATCCTGGGGCAGAACAACGCGCGCTACCTCACCTTCCTGGACCCCACCGTGAGCGGCGAGACCTTCATCTCCGAAGAGCAGTACTGGGAGCAGCGCAAGCTGTGGGTGTTCCAATACGGGTCAAAGCACTTCATACCCGCGGTGCAACTGACGGTGAACGCGGACCTCTCGTACAGCGACGGCCAGCGGGACCTGCTGGACCTGATGGTGGTGCAGTACGTGAAGCCGTCGGAGGGCCAGCCCATCACCGATGTGGACGGCGCGCTGCGCCCACCGGGCCGCATCTACCGCTTCCTGAACGAGACGGTGCTGGACGGAAGGCTCGGTTTCGAACTGCCGCTGGACGAACCCGGCAAACAACGCACGCTGAAATTCGGCGGGCAGTACCGCACGAACGAGCGGCGCAACGACCAGAAGTACTACGTGGTGACGGGCGCCCCGGGACCGGCGCAATGGGAAACACCGGGGCGCTTCACCCTGCGGCCCGATGGGCGCTTCACCAGCCTCTACACCCCCTTCGGTTCTTTCAAGGACAACGACATCGGCATCCTGGACGTGGGCGCCGCCTACGTGATGACGGACTATGCCGTAACGAAGAAATTCCGCGTGGCGGGCGGCCTGCGCGCAGAGCGCACCGCGCTGCTCAGCGACATCTATCGCTACTACCAGGAAGGTGTGGCCGCCGATGACCCGGCGCGCGGCACCGTGGGCGACCTCTCCGTGGGCGGCTCCAGTTCGCCGGAACCGAAACCGGCCATCCCCGGCACCATAGACCAGTGGGACCTGTTGCCCAGCGTGAACCTGATCTGGAAAGTGCGCGACGGTGAGGACAAGCCGATGAACGTGCGCGCCTCCTACTTCCGCTCCCTCAGCCGCCCCAGCTTCCGCGAGTTCAGCGTGGTGCAGTACTACGACTACCAACTGCAGGCACCGGTGTACGGCAACCCCGCGTTGAAGATGACGCGCGTGGACAACTTCGACCTGCGCGTGGAGCGCTACTACGCCAACGGCGCCAACATCTCGCTCAGTGGTTTCTACAAACGTTTCACGGACCACATCGAACTGCTGCAGACCGCGCAGGGCGGGTTCACGTGGCGCAACGCGGCACGTTCGCGCGTGGTGGGCGCAGAGCTGGAAGGCCGCGTGAAACTGCTGCGTCCGCTGGAATGGCGCGGCAACATCACCGTGATGGACTCCGAGAGCGAACTGTTCGTGATGCTGGACGACCAGCGCGTGGACTACAAGACACCCATGTACGGCCAGGCGCCCTACATCGTGAACAGCACGCTCACCTACACGTTCGATAGCCTGAAGCTGGACGTGAGCGTATCGTACAACGTGCAGGGGCCGAAGCTCGCCGTGAGCAACGCCGAGCTGGACCCCACGGGCATCCGCGCGTACGAGATGCCACGCCACGTGGTGGACGCCACGGTGAACAAGCGGTGGGGCAAGCATTGGAACACCACCTTCCGCGTGCGCGATGCGTTGAACGCGCCCATCCGCCGCACCTACCGGTTCGCGCAGGGTTACACCGGCGACTTCGACCGCTACGCCTTCGGCACCGAATACCTCCTCACGCTCTCCTACGCCATCCGCTGACCTCCCGTGCCGCGTTCGCTCCACACCCTCCTGCTCCACACCGCATCGCTGGTATCGGCCGGCGTGCTGCCCCATGTGGCCCGCGCGCAGAACGACATCGCCGACGTGCGCGTGGAGACCTACTACATCGCCGATGCCAACGACGCCACGGACACCACGGGCGGCGGGTTGGCGGAGGGCAGCACCACCTACCGCATCTTCATCCAACTGGCCGAGGGCCGCAGCCTGCGCGCGCTCTACGCCACCGAACAGCATCCGCTGCACATCACCAGCACGGCACCGCTCTTCAACCACCTGGACCGGGGCAAACGCTACGGGCACGAGGTGAACAACGGCGCGCTGGACGAAGGTGTGGTGGCACTGGACAGCTGGCTTTCCCTGGGCGCGGCCAGCAACCAACGCATCGGCGTGCGCAAGGCGATGGATACCGATGGCAGCCTGCTCGGTGGCGCCGACAACGACGGCGGCAGCGCGGCCGTAAGCGGTGGCCTCTTGAACAACAACGCCGCAGCGCTGGGAGTTCCCTTGACCGTGCAGGACGGACTGACCACCAGCGCGGGCAATGTGGTACCGCCCAACTTCCTGGTGACCGGGGACGACCCGCGTGCGGCCTTCGCGGACAGCACGCTCACCACCACCTTCCTCTCGAACGACTTCCGCATGGGCTGCACCACACCCGGTGTAGTGGGCGATACCACCACCAACGAGGTACTGGTGGCACAGGTCACCACCAACGGCGAGCTCAGCTTCGCGCTGAACATCGAAGTGCAGTTGGCCAACGGCGACGTGGTGCGCTACGTGGCGGCGGATACGTTGCTGGCGGCGGACGAAACGGCGAACGGCCTGCTCACCTATCCCCAGCAATGCGGCTGCACCGACCCCGAGTACCTCGAGTACGATGCCGCTGCCGGTTGTGATGATGGCTCCTGTGCCACCACCATCGTCTTCGGCTGCATGGACACGCAAGCCTGCAACTACGACGCGGCCGCCAACTTCAACATCGCACAACTGTGTTGCTACGGTCCCACGGATTGCAACGGCCTGGACATCGACCTCGTGTGCCCCGGTGTGGGACTGGTGGAACAACAGCGGATGAACACGTTCATCATCGCACCCAACCCCATCACGGACGGCCGCATCCACCTCATCACCGATGCCGTGGTGCAACAGTACCAGCTCGTGGACATCACCGGTCGCTTGGTGTTGAACGGCAACGCTACAGGCGGCAACGGCTTGGATGTGGCGCACGTACCGGCAGGCACCTACGTGCTGGTGCTGCACGCCGGTAGCACCAGCCACCGCGGAACGGTCATCATACCCGCGCGGTGAGCGAGCGCCTTCGCACAACAACCTTGATGCACACCACTACGAACGCCTTGATGACACGGACACCCCGGCCGAGCGTTCGCATCCGTCGCTCGCGTCGCCGCTTGACGGAAGAACAGGAGCTGCACGTGCAGGGTGTGCTGCGCAGCACCCTGCCGGACGATGGCACCTTGTGGGACCGCGAGAAAGCGCACGCCCTCACCAACAGCGTGGCCCGCACGGAACTGCCCGAGCGCACCTTCGCGGCCTACCTGGAGCGCTGGGGCTTCGCGCCGCAGAAACCGCTGCGCAAGGCGCACGTGGCCGACCCCTTCGGCATGAAGGCCTGGATGTCCGTGGACTATCCGGTCATCGCCATGCAGGCGCGCGAAGCGGGTGCGGAGATCCTGTGGCTGGGCGGTGATGCCCTACCGGACCTGCGCACCAAGGCTGCACCGGTGGTGGTGCACGAAGGGCTGCCCATCGGCCAGCACCTGCTCCACCTCTCCACCAACCGTGGCGATCGGCAATGGGCCGCATTGCGCACGTTGCCATCCACGGAAGACACGCTGCGCTTCCTGGACCGCGCCTTGCACGGCACCCGTTCCATCGAGCTCATCGCACCGGACATCACCCTCTTCAAGGATGCCAGCGCACAGGCCTGGATGGCGCGGCATGCCGGGCGCTTGAACATCCACGGCCTGCCCGCGGTGCGCCGCGCGGTGCTGCGCGAGGATTAGCGGCGCGTTCACGTTTTCACCACGATCCCCTCACACACCGCGGCCAGGCACGCCGGTAGTTTCGCCGCCGATCCAGAACGCCATGAGAACCTCCGCCCTCGCAACGCTCACGCTCCTTACCATCGGGCTCGTGAACGGACAATACACCGCCCCCGACCCCAGCGGTTTCCAAGGGCTCATCGTGGAGCCGTACTACGTGGCGGACGAAGCCGATGCCGCCAACACCGATGGCGGGCCGGGCCTTACCGCCGGCACCAAGGTGTACCGCGTGTACGCGGATATGCTGCCGGGCTACAAGCTCATCACCGTGGGGGGGTTCCCCGGCTATCCCATGAGCATCGGCACCACCACCGCCTTCTTCAACAACGAGGACCGTGGCGAGGCGTGGGGCCGTTCCATACCGGCGAACAACCTGGACGATAACACCGTGGCCATCGACTCGTGGCTCACCTTCGGCGCGGCATCCAACCAACACTGGGGCGTGCTCAAGAGCGACGATACGGACGGCAGCATCGTGGGCGGCAGCAACAACAACGATGGTCTGCTGGTGAACGAAGCGGCCTGGGCCGGCGCACCGCTCACGGAAGTGGACGGCCTCTACGCCACGGGAACGGCACCGCAACAACTCGTATTCCTGGGCGACGCACCCACGAGCTTCGACCCCGGCGGAAGCAACACCTACACCAACGACAACTTCGCGTGGTCCATCCTCGGCGGCGTGGAAGGGCCCACTGCGGAGAACAGGGTGCTCATAGGCCAGTTCGCCACCGACGGGGAGTTCTCCTTCTGCCTCAACCTCACCGTGAAGATCCCGGAAGACTCCATCTGCGACGACCCCAACTGCCACAACTTCCTGGAGTTCCTCGCCACCATGGAACCCGCGGACACCGTGGGCGGCGGCTTTGGTGTGCAGAACAAATTCAACCACCCCACGCTGTGCTTCACCTCCAGCACGGCCATCGTGGATTGCGCAGGCACGCCCGGTGGAACGGCACTGCCCGGCACCGCCTGCGATGACGGCAACGCCGACACCAGCAACGACACCTACACGGAAACCTGCGCCTGCCAGGGCGATGATTGTGAAGGCGTGCAAGGCGGCGATGCACTGCCCGGCACACCCTGCGACGATGGCGACGAAGAGACCATCGACGACGCGTGGACCAGCTCCTGCCAATGCGCAGGCACCATCACCCACATCGTGGAGAACGATGCGCTGGCAGGTATCTCGCTGGCACCGAACCCGACCGCCGACCTCACCCTGCTCACCTTCCGCGAGAACATGAACGGCACGGCCACACTGACGTTGATGAACCTGCTCGGCGAGGTGGTGATGACGCAGAACATTGCCAGCATTACACCCGGTTCCACACAAGCGGTGGACCTCTCTTCCTGCGCACCCGGGGCCTACCTCCTGCGCGTTTCCACGGAAGCTGGTCAGCGCACGTTCCGCATCCACCGCCGCTGAGCTACGCGTAGCATGCGCCGCGCACTCGTCTTCGCGTCCGCGCTAGCAAGCGGCATGGCCTGCGCGCAGGTGGAAGGCGTGTATGTGGAACGCCTGCGCACCGAAGGGCCGCACACCACGTACAGGATCTTCATCGATCTGGAAGAAGGACGTGTACTGCAAACGGTCTATGGCGATGTTGCACACGCGTTGACGCTGAGCACCACCACCACCTTCTGGAACGACAGCACGCACGGCGTGCCCTTCGGCGAACGACTGAAGGCAGCGGCCCTGCGCAAGGGATCGGGCTGGACGGATTCGTTCCTGGCCTTCGGCTTCGCCAGCGATGCGCACAAAGCCATACCGCTGCACCTGGATACCGATGGGAGCGTGCACCCGTGCAACGCCACGAACGCGCGCTGCCCCAACGACGGGCTGTTGGCCGTTGAACGCGTACCCGACGTGGTGAACATGAACGTGGCCACCGGTTACGTGGACGCCGTGAGCGGCAACCTGATCCGGACGGACAACGGCGGCTGGGGCGTGCTCGGCGGTGTGAAGGGCGCTACACCCGAGAACCTGGTGTTGATCGCACAGCTCACCACGGACGGCACCCTCTCCTATGCGCTGAACGTGCAGGTGCGCGAGCCGGATGGCACCGTACTGCGTTGCACGCCCGATGCAGCGGCATCCACCGAAGAGCACCAGCAGCCGTTGCTGCGCGGCACACTCATCCCCTGACATGTAGTTCCGGTGCCGACACCCGATGCGGTGTTAGATCCACATGACCGCGCTGGTGGGAGGGAAACAGTGCGGTGAGGGATCCTTGATGCAATGCTAGAGTGGTGCTAACCAAGGGCCGACAGCCCTGGGGACACTTTTGACCGCCCACAAAAACGTGGGTCCCCCCGGTCCGAAAAACCACAAACCCAAACTGACCAAGACATGAGAAACGTACACAAGTCGATCGTGGTGGCAGGCATGGCCGCCATGACGGTGACCGGTGCCAGCGCACAGTCCATCGGGACTGCCTGCGGCTGTCCTCCGGTAAGTTCCCGCACACCGGTGAACATCTCCACGTTGGTGGACGCCACCACCAAGAACCTGCTGAACGCGAACACCACGCTGACCTGCAACAATGTGTACACACTGGATACACGTGTGTACGTGGACAACGGACAGGACCTCTTCGTGGAGCCTGGTACCGTGGTGAAGGCGAACTCCAACGTGGGTGCAGCGCACGCCATCATCGTTACGCGCGGCGGCCAGATCTGGGCCAACGGCAGCGAGTCGTGCCCGATCATCTTCACCGCAGCGGCCGATCCATTGGACGGTACCTACAGCGTGCAGAACCGCGGCCAGTGGGGCAGCCTCATCGTCCTCGGTCGCGCGTACACCAACAAGCGCACAGCGGACGGTGATGCAACGGCCACGGCCACGAACGGCGTGGGCACCATCGAAGGTCTTGCGGCCGGCGATAACCGCCACCTGTACGGCAGCCCGGTGGGCAGCGAAGTGAACGAGGACAACTCCGGTGTGTTGCGCTACGTGAGCCTGCGCCACGGTGGACAGGTGATCGGTGCCAACAACGAGATCAACGGCCTTACCCTCGGTGGTGTGGGCAGCGGCACCACCATCGACCACGTCGAAGTGATCGCCAACCTGGATGATGGTTTCGAGTTCTTCGGCGGTACGGTGAGCGCCAAATACCTGGTGGCCATGCACTGCGACGATGACTACATCGATTACGACCAAGGCTGGAACGGCAAGCTCCAGTTCGTGTACGGCGTTCAAGGTCCGGACAACGGCGGCGGTGCGCTGAACCAGGGCGACAACGGCATTGAAGCCGACGGCGATGATGCGGCGACCAACGCGGCCAACGGTGGTATCCCTTCCAACCCGAACATCTACAACGCCACCTTCATCGCGCGCAACTTGAACGACGAAGGCATCGAGGCCAAGGAGCGCACCCAGGGAACGATCGTGAACTCGGTGTTCGCCCGTTTCGCGCAAGGCCTGAACATGACCACGGCCGTGGAGACCGTCTGGAACGGCGGCCAGTTCAACGTGAAGAACTGCACCTTCCAGGAAGTGACCAACCCGCTACGCATCAACAGCGTGGTCGTCAGCAGCGGTGCGGCGTTCACCAAATTCACCGCCACCGATGGCAACCTGGTGGTGGCAGCGAACGCGCTGATCGACGCTGGCTACGCCATGACGCAGCCGGGCAACGTGCTCACGGACCGCATCAACCCGGTGCCTGCCGCAGGTACGGCCACCAGCACCATCGCTCCTCCGGTGGACGGCTTCTTCACCGGCGCGAAATACCGCGGTGCGTTCCAGCCTGGAGCAGCACCCTGGACCACCGGCTGGACCCTCGCCGGCCAGATCGGACTTGACGTGAGTGCGGCCGCTGGCTGCGCTGGCGACATCAACCGCGACGGCATCATCAACATCACGGACTTCAACCTGCTCAGCGCCAACTTCGGCGGCAACTGCTTCTAAGCGACCTCCCTGCGTCCGCATCGCGACCGGGAGATCGGTCGTGGTGCGGGCCACGGGACCAGCACCAACCAACCATGAAAAAGACGATCAGACAACTACTGGCCTGTAGCGCCCTCTTGTGGGGGGCTTCGGCCGCGCAAGCACAGGGCTTGCAAGGCATCATCGTGGAACAATTCCACACGGTGACGCAAGCGGATGCCGATGTGATCAACAACGACATCGCAGGCAGCTCATTCGCCATCGCACCCGGTGCCAAGGTGTACCGCGTGTACGTGGACATGGCGCCCGGCTACAAGCTGGCCTCCGTGTTCGGCAGCCCCATCCCCCTGGGTGGCACCGCATCGCCCAACCCGCTGTCCATCGCCACCACCACCACCTTCTGGAACGACGACAACTTCGGTGGTGAAGTACCCGGCCAAACGCGTCGCATCGACGAAGGCACGATGTTCGACAGCTACATCACCGTGGGCTCCACGGGTATCGTAGGTGGTACGGCAGGTTGCGGCAGCGCCACGGCACAGCTGGGCATCCGCCGCACGCTGGACACCAACGGCGACCTCACCACTTGCGGCGTGTACCCCGGGTTCACGGGCAACGATGGCAGCATCCCCGGCACGGCACCAGCGCTCACCTACAACATCAGCGGCAGCATGGACCTCGCCGCTGTGAACGCTGACGGAAGCTCCCTCACCGTAGTGGATGATGCGTGGGCGACCCTTCCGAACCAGACCGGCATCGACCCTACGGGCACGAACGTTCTGCTTATCGGTCAGTTCACCACCACCGGTACGTTCTCCTTCCAGCTCAACGTAGCCCTGGCCGATGCCAGCAACAATGTGGAGACCTACGTACACACGAACGCCGGCGCAGGCGAAGTGGTCAGTCCCTTCCTGACCTACCCTGTTGCCGCGTGCAACCCACCCATCTTCAGCAGCTTCACCAGCAACGGTCCTCTTTGTGCAGGCAGCACACTGCAACTGAACGCTTCCGCAACGGGTGATGCGACCATAGCCTACAGCTGGAGCGGTCCGAACAACTTCACCAGCACGCTACAGAACCCGACCATCGCGAACGCCACGGCAGCGGCAACGGGCACCTACACCGTTACCGCCAGCAACGGCTGCGCACCCAACGCCACCAATACGGTGAACGTGGTGGTGAACGCTCCTGCCAACGCCGGAACGAACGGCACGCTCACCATCTGCGCGGGCAGCACGGTAACGACCAGCCAGCTCTTCGCACAGCTCGGTGGAACGCCGAACGCCGGTGGAACCTGGAGCCCTGCATTGGCGGGCGCCGGCGTTTATACGTACACCGTAACGGGAAGCGCTCCTTGCGCGAACGCCACCGCAACGGTGACCGTGAGCGAGCAAGCACAGCCGAACGCTGGAACGAACGGCACCCTCACCATCTGCGCAGGCAGCACGGTAACGGCCAGCCAACTCTTCGCACAACTCGGTGGTACGCCGAACGCCGGTGGCACCTGGAGCCCTGCATTGGCGGGCGCTGGCGTGTACACCTACACCGTAGCCGCTACGGCACCTTGCACCGGCAACGCCACTGCAACGGTTACCGTGAGCGCACAAGCACAGCCGAGCGCTGGAACCAACGGTACGCTCACCATCTGCGCAGGCAGCACGGTAACGGCCAGCCAACTCTTCGCACAACTCGGTGGTACGCCGAACGCTGGTGGAACCTGGAGCCCTGCATTGGCGGGCGCTGGCGTGTACACCTACACCGTAGCTGCCACGGCACCTTGCACCGGCAACGCCACTGCAACGGTGAACGTAGGCGAGCAAGCACAGCCTGACGCTGGTACCAACGGAACGCTGAGCATCTGCTCCACCGCTGCTGCACAGAGCCTCTTCGCCCAACTCGGCGGCACGCCCGATGCCAACGGCACTTGGAGCGGACCGAGCACCGTGGTGAACGGCAACTACGACCCCGCCACGATGAACGCTGGTGCTTACACCTACACCGTGAACGCCACGGCACCCTGCACCGGCAATGCCACGGCAACGGTGACCGTTACCGAGACCGCCACCGGCACCTGGTACCAGGATACGGACGGTGATGGCGCTGGCGACCCCAACGCGGTGTTGAACCAATGCGCGCAGCCGATCGGCTACGTGGCCAACAACAACGACCTCTGCCCTACCGATGCGAACAAGATCGCACCGGGCGCGTGCGGATGCGGTGTCGCTGACGTGGCTGCCACCTACTACGCGGATGTGGACGGCGATGGCTTCGGCGACCCAGCTTCACCGGTCGCAGGTTTCACCTGCATCACGCCGAACGGCGCAGTGAGCGATAACACGGACAACTGCCCTGCTACACCCGGCCTGATCGGCGATGTGTGCAACGACGGCAATGCGAACACCATCAACGATGTGATCGGTGCGAACTGCCAGTGCGCAGGAACGCTACAGAACGAGGATTGCGAAGGCACGCCCGGCGGCACAGCACAGCCTGGCACACCTTGCAACGACAACAATCCGGGCACCGGCAACGATACCTGGAACGCGAACTGCCAGTGCGTGGGACTGCCCCTGGACTGCGCTGGTGTGGCTGGCGGTACGGCACTGCCCGGCACCACCTGCAACGATGGCAACGCCAACACGGGTAACGATGTGTACGGCTCGGATTGCGTGTGTGCCGGTCAACCCTTGGATTGCCTGGGCGTACCCGGCGGCAGCGCCGTGGTGGGTTCATCCTGCAATGACAACGACCCGCTCACCACGAACGACGTTTATCAAGCGAACTGCACCTGCGCCGGAACACCGGTGACCGGCTGCACGGAGATCGTGAACATCGCCATCGAGACCGATGCCAGCCCTGCGCAGACGAGCTGGGAGATCATTCCCGAAGGCGGAGGCGCCATGGTGTGCAACGGAGCAGGGAACTATCCGGCCAACACCACCATCACCGAGACCTGCTGCCTACCTGTGGGTTGCTATGCCCTGCGTGTGCTGGACAGCGCTGGTGATGGCATCAACACCGGTGGTTACGTGCTCACCGAAGCCTCCACGGGCAAGCGCATCATTGACAACAGCGACAACTTCACCACCGGCAGCGTAAGCGCCATCAGTGGCCAGCAGGGTTTCTGCCTGCCCCTGGGTGATGACCGCCTGATCATGACCAACTGCGACAAGCTGGACTGGTTGCCCAACCGCCTGATGGTGGCCACGGAGAACAGTGCCGTAAGCGCTACGTACGTGAACGGTGGAGCGAACAACGTACAGCCCACCAACAGCGGGTACGAGTTCTGGATCTTCGACCCGAACGGCAGCTACAGCTTCCGCCGTTTCCGTAACCACGCCACCAGCGATGGCTACGGTACGGGCGCTACGCGTGCGTGCCACTTCCAGATCAACGGCTGGTCCAACTCGGCGCTCACACCGCATATCCCGCAGAACGTATTGATGAACGTTCGCATCCGTGGTCGTGTGGCCGGTGTCAACGCGCCCTTCGGTGCCGCATGCCGCTTCAAGGTCGATCCGGCCCGCGCCGCTTGCCCCCTGATCCAGTTGCAAGATGCCGCTGGCAGCACCTTCAGCTGCGGTGTTACCAAGCCTTTCGCCAACGGCAGCAAGCTGTACGCCAAGCCGCCCCAGTTCATCCCCGCAGTGAACACCACGCTGCTGCGCTACCAGTTCCGCTTCCGCAACCCGGGAACTGGAGCCACCATCGTGCGTCAGGTGAACACCTACCAGTTGCCCTTGTACTGGACCAGCGCCACGGCCCCACAACTCCAGTGCGGTGTAACCTACCAAGTGGACGTGCGCGTGAGCAAGGACGGCGGCGCCACCTGGTGCATCGACACACCGACGCCGAACAGCACCTACACCCCGTGGGGACCTGTCTGTGATGTCACCATCGCCCCATGCGCAGGACAAGCTTCCCTGGCGCAGCAACAAAGCGACGTGAACACCACCTTCACCATGTACCCGAACCCGAACCGTGGCGACCAGCTCTTCGTTTCCATCAACGAACTGGGCAATGCGGTAGGAACAGTGAGCATGGACATCTTCGACATGACCGGCAAGCGCATCAGCGCGCGCACGCTCACTGTCCAGGATGGCTTCGTGAACCAGGCCGTGGACCTGAACGGGGACCTCGCCGCTGGCCTGTACCTCGTGAACATCATCGCCGGCGACAAGACCTTCAGCGAGCGTCTGGTGATCCAGCCGTAAGCACTACCGCCTTTGAAAGAAGAACGGCGCCCGCATGGGCGCCGTTCTTCTTTCAGGGTCACGGGATCGAACCTTCCCGAGCGTTGCGGGTACGGAGGCATGGTAGTTGTCAGCACGGCTACCTTCACCACATCAACGCTGTCATGCACACCTTCCTTTTCCAACGCGCTGCGAAGCGCCTGCTCCCTGCGCTGGTCGCCGGGTCGTTCACCTGCTCACTTATCGCCGCCCCGCTCGCCGAGGGCGAGAAAGCCATTACCAGCAAGGTGGCTTCGGCCAAGGTGTTCCTGAGCGGTGCACAAGTGAGCCGCAGCGCCAGCAGCGGTATCCCCATGGGGACGAGCACATTGGTGTTCACGGGCATCGCGCAAGGGATAGACCCGCAGAGCATCCAGGTTACCGGCAAAGGCGGCTACAGCATCCTCAGCGTCAACCACCGCATCAACTACCTCAGCGAAAGCCCGAAGAAGAAAGAGATCGAAGAACTGCAAGCCAGGATCAAGAAGCTGGAGAAGGACTGGGCTTTTGAGAAAGCGATGCAGGACGTGTGGGTGAACGAGGAGCAACTGCTGAACAAGAACAGCAGCGTGGGCGGGCAGCAGAACGGCCTTACCGCGGCCCAACTGACCGCGGTGAACGACTACGTGCGCGAACGGCTGAAGGTGACCAAGAGCAACTGGCTGGCACAGCAGGAAAAGCTTACGACCATCGGCGAGGAAGCGGAGAAGTTGCGCCAACAGCTCGCACAATTCCAATCGCAGGCACCACAGCCCACCAGTGAGATCGTGGTAGAGATAGACAGCCCCGTGGAGGTGAACGCCAGCTTCACATTGTCGTACTTCATCGGCAACGCCGGATGGACACCGGCCTACGACCTGCGCGCCAAAGCCGTGGGCCAGCCCATTGAACTGCTGATGAAAGCACAAGTGGTGAACGCCACCGGCGAGGACTGGAACAAGGTGGAGCTGAGCCTGAGCAGCGGCAACCCCACGCTGGGCGGCGTGATGCCGACACTGAACCCGTGGACACTGTACCGGCCACAGATCCTGAACGAGTTGGAGATCTCTTCACGCCGTTTGAAAAAGCCGTTCGCACCCGCGCCCGCCGCTGCGGAAAAGTCCACGGCTGATAATGCCCTCTACTACGAAGACCTGGAAGCCAGCACCATCGTGAGCAACACGGTGAACAACCGCACCACGACCGTGGAGTTCAGCATCGACGCTCCGTTCACCGTACCCACGGACGGCATACCGCACATGGTGGGTGTGAACAGCCACAGCATCAACGCCACGTACAAGCACTACGCCACACCGAAGCTGGACAAGGACGCTTTCCTCTACGCGCGCACCACGGGCTGGGAGGAGCTCAACCTGCTCTCTGGCGAAGCGAACGTCTTCTTCGAAGGCACCTTCGTGGGTCAGAGCTACCTGCAACTGGATGTGCCGAAGGATACGATGGACATCTCACTGGGTCGCGACAAGGGCGTTGTGGTGGAGCGTGTGCGCCGCAAGTCCACCAACGACAAGGCCGCCATCGGTGGCAGCCGCACCGTGAACATCGGATGGGACCTCACCGTGCGCAACACCAAAGGCACCAGCGTTGATCTCGAGGTCCGCGACCAACATCCGCTGAGCCCGCAGAGCGAGATCGAAGTGAAACTGGCCGAAAAAGGTGGCGCCGCGGTGAACGAGAACACTGGCATCCTGACCTGGAACATGACGTTGGCACCGAAAGAGACCCGGAAGATCGGCTTCGCCTACACGGTGAAACATCCGAAGGACATGCCGGTCATCCTCGAATGATCCTTAACACTGGCGACCGACAGGCTTAACTTGCCCGCACCTAGTCGCTTTCCATGATCGGACTTTCCCGAAGGAGCGCGTTCACCCTGATCGCGCTCCTTCCCTTTTCCACACACGCACAGACCTTCACCGGAACGGGTGCTGCCATACCCGACAACGGCGATGTATTGGAGATACCCTTGCAGGTGAACGGGCTCGGGGCGCTGGACACCATCGCCTTCGGCCTGGAACAGGTGTGCTTCACCATTGAGCACACGTGGATCAGCGATCTGGAGGTGAGCATCGTAGCCCCGGACGGTACCGTGGGCCTGCTCGTGGCGAGCCAAGGCGGCGACACGGACGACTATGCCAACACCTGTTTCAACGCTGATGCCTCCACGTCCATCCTCAGCGCATCGTCACCCTACGCTGGCACGTTCCGCCCGCAGGGACAGATGGGCGCGGTGAACAACGGACAGAACGCCAACGGTACGTGGCACCTGCGCGTGTACGATACCTATGCGTTCGCCGACGCGGGTGATGTGATCACGTGGAGCATCACCTTCGGGGACCAACCGGCGAGCTACTTCCAGTTCACGGCCGGCGACCTGCCTTTGCTGGTGATCAACACCAACGGCCAGTCCATCCCGGCCGATGAGAAGATCACGGGCACCATGGGCATCGTGGACAACGGCCCGGCCTTGAACCATGCCGATGACCCGTTCAATGGATACGACGGATACATCGGCATCGAACTACGCGGCAACAGTTCGTTGAGCATGTCGCCGAAAAAGTCCTTCGATATGGAGCTCCGTGACTTCGATGGTGCCGACCTGCCAGTGGGCATCCTGGGCATGCCTGCCGAAGCGGACTGGGTGCTCTCGGCGAACTACTTCGACAAGTCGTTCCTGAACAATGCCCTCACCTTCCACCTGGCGCGCCAGATGGGGCGGTACGCGCCGCGCACACGTCACGTGGAAGTCATCATCAATGGCGAATACCAAGGCGTCTACGTGTTGATGGAACGCATTAAGCAAGGCCCGGACCGTGTGGATGTCGCCCATCTGCGACCTTGGGATATCGCCGGTGATGATGTGACGGGGGGCTACATCCTGAGCGTGGACCGCAACGAGTCCGGGCCCGACGGATTCACTTCGGCCTTTCCGGCCGAGAACGGGCAGAACAATTTCCTGCGCTACCGCTATCCGAGACCGGACGATATCGTCGCTGAACAAAGCGCCTACATACAAGCCTTCGTGGACTCCTTCGAAACGGCTTTGGACGGCGCGCAATTCCTGGACCCCGTTAACGGCTACCGTGCCTTCGCTGACGCATCCTCGTTCATGGACCTGTTGCTCATCAACGAGATCAGCCGGAATGTGGATGGATACCGATTGAGCAGTTACCTCTACAAGGACAAGAACAGCAACGGTGGGCGGCTGCATGCAGGACCAGCATGGGACTATGACATCGCCTGGGGCAATGCCGACTATTGCGAGGGGTCGGCGATCGACGGGTGGTCCTACGACTTCGGAGACGTGTGCGGTGGAGATGGTGCACAGGTGCCGTTCTGGTGGAAGCGCATGTTGCAGGACCCCCAGTTCGTTGCGGAGCTGCGGTGCCGCTGGAACGACTTGCGTGGCGGCGTTCTCTCGCCTCCCAACATCGACCACTTCTGCGACTCCGTTGCCGCGTTGCTCTCCACCGCGCAAGTGCGCAACTTCACGATATGGCCCACACTGGGCACCTACGTGTGGCCGAATCCATCACCCATACCAAGCACCTATGCCGGCGAGGTGGACGAATTGAAGGACTGGGCCGCACAGCGCTGGTCATGGGTGAACGCGAACCTGCCGGGGAACTGTACCGTGGGCATGCCGTTGCTGGTGCAGGCCACTGCATTGAAGGTCTACCCCGCTCATTTCATCGACCACATCACACTTGATGGAACCGGGTACGGCATGATGGAGGTCATACTCACCGACGTGCTCGGGGCGGTCGTTCTCGACACGCGCATAAGAGGTATCCAAGAGCCACTGCGCATCGACCTGCCTCCGAGCCTATCAGCAGGCGCTTACCTGCTGCATTTGCGCGGGGCCGATGGCCACGTTACCACGCGGCGATTGACGCACTGACCGCTCAGGCCACGCCGACCTGGCGCAGGTAGACCAGGTGCGACCACAGCGCGCTGCGCAGCGTGGGGAACTCGCGGTATTGGACACCGAACTCCGCACACACCTGTTTCAGGCGCTTGTTGATCTCCGGATAGTGCACGTGGCTGATGCGCGGGAACAGGTGGTGCTCCACCTGGAAGTTCAGTCCACCGAAGAGCCAGTTCCAGACCTTGTTGTGCGTTGCGAAGTTCACGGTGGTGTTCACTTGGTGAACGGCCCATTCGCTCTCGATGTGCGGACCATCCGTAGGCGGATGAACGAAGTCGGTGTCCTCCACCACGTGGGCCAGTTGGAACACCACGGCGATGAAGATGCCGGTGACGAAGACCATGACGCCGTAGCCCACGATGGTGGGTACCACGCCCGCGAAGAACATGGGCAACACGATGAAGACCGCGACGTAAGAGACCTTGGTGATCCAGAAGATGATGTGCTCCTTCACGCTCATCGGCTTCATCTTCGTGTTGTCCGCGATCTTGCCACTGAAGTACTTCTTCATGTCGTTGTAGAACACCCAGAAGAGGTAGGTAAGGCCGTACAGCAACAGACCATAGATGTGCTGGAACCGGTGGAACCAATGCTTGGGCTGATCGGAATGGACGCGCATCCAGGGCTTGATGTCGATGTCATCATCCATGCCCTCGATGTTGGTGAAGGTGTGGTGGTTCTCGTTGTGCTTCAGTTTCCACAGGTACACACTGCCACCGAGCAGGTTGAGGGAGTGGCCCATCATCTCGTTCACCCACTTCCTGCTGCTGTAGCTGCCATGCGCGCCATCATGCATCACGTTGAAGCCGATGCTGGCCACGACCAAGCCGAGCATAGCGCACAGGCCGAGCGATAACCAAACGGAAGCCGGCGTGAAGAACACGAGCACCACGTACAGCGCCACGAGCGCGGAGACGAGGATGCCGGTCTTCCAATAGAGGCGCGCATCGCCGGTCTTCTTCAAGTTGTTCTCCTTGAAGTAGGCTTCGGTCACTTCCCGCACGCGCTGGAAGAACACCGGTGGGGTCTTGGCGAAAGTCGTTTGGGCCATTGGGGAGCGGTTCCTTATGAACGGCGGCAAAAGTACGTTCCAGCGCAGGGGTATCCATCCCCCGATCGTGCGAGTTGGGAACCATTGAACGTTCATGACAACTTTGCGGCATGTCCTTGACCTTCAATACGGAACGACTCGTTCTTCGCTCCCTGGAACCCAACGACGCTGTGCACCTCTTCAAGCTGAACGAAGATGTTGAAGTACTGAAGTACGTCCACGATGTTCCGTTCACGAACGTGGAGGCGGCGGCGCGGTGGATCGGGGAGATCGACAAAGAGCTTCCATTGGGCATCGGGCGTTGGGCGATCACTGCAACGGATGGTCGATGGATCGGCCGTTGCAGCCTGCGCCGCCAACTGAACGGAGAAGTACTGATGGGCTATCGTCTGCTTCGCGAACACTGGAACAAGGGCTACGCGAGCGAGACCGTAGCGGCGCTGTTGAAGCTGGCGTTCGGTACGCACGGCTTACCGTTCGTGCTATCCAAGATCGCGCGGGAGAACATCGGCAGTATCCGAGTGGCCGAGAAGAACGGCGGCGTGCTGTGGAGGGACGAAGCTTGCGGCCATTTCGCGGATGCACTGATGTACCGCTTTGATCGGCCAGCGGCTGAATAGGACCTTTCTGAACTTTTCACAATTCCGGCGTGGTCGATCATACCGATCGCTGCATCGTAACGTTGACGCACCACCACCATGTCCACCGACAAGCGCAAGACCATCGTGCTTGGCATGCTATTGCTCGCGGCCGCCTTCGCACTGAAATGGTGGTACCGCACGGCGACCGTTGAGCAATTGGGCTTCGTGCTCACGCCGGTCACCACGTTGATAAGCCTGCTCACGGGTGTAACGAGCACGTTCGTTCCCGGGCAAGGTCATCTGTTCCCAGAGCTGGGCATCGTGATCGACCGTTCGTGCTCGGGCATCAATTTCCTGATCATCACCACCGCATCGTTCACCTTCCTTTGGCTGCGACGTACGGATGGCGGTTGCTCCCGAACGATGCTCGCTACCGTCGTCGTGATCGCCGCATGGGTGCTCACCGTGCTGGCCAATACGGGGCGCATCCTTTTCATGGTACACCTGGAAGAATTCGGGTTCCACTTCGGGCCTACGGTCCATGAAGCGCTCGGTGCCTTCTTCTTCCTGGCCTCGCTCCTGCTCGCGAGCCTTGCCTTCGATCGTCTGCTACCACGCCACCACCATGCGCACACCACTTAGTCCCTGGGGCATCCTGCTCGGCCATACGGTACCGGCCGCCATCCTCATCATGCTCTATGTCGGCATGCTGTCGGTGGTGCATCCGCTGTTAAGTCAGGAAGCCCTTGATCAGTGGTGGCTCTACGGCGGCATCCTCGCAGGGGTCACTGTTCTGAGCACCATCTATGCACTGGTGCTTCTTCGTCACGGGCGGTCCATCCACTTCGGATACAGCCTTTTCACCTTCCTCGCCTACATCCCGCTGCTCTATGCGTTCATGAACGGTTTCCGCGAGCTGCTGCCATGGGAAGTGCCGCGATGGATGGTGCCTCGGGATGCGGAGCTATATGCCCTGCGGCTGCTCTCCGTGCCGTTGGCGCATGCCCTGTTCGTCTTGATCATCAGTACGCTCCAACGCAACGAACGAGGCTCACCGTTCCGCGACATCGGTATCGCGATCGCCATCCCGCTAGCGGTCTACGTGTTCGTGCAGGTGATCGAGCCCTGGCGCTTCGATGTGGACTTCGAGCGGCACACCTGGGTGGTGCTCTTCATCGCGTTGGTGCTCACCTTTCTCTTCTTCGTTCTAAGGGGTATCACGGCGCTGGCCATGCGGGCAGGCCCTTCTTCGGCAGGCATCGAAGTGGTGCTTCGACTGTTGGTAGCACTCATCTTCCCACTCGTTGGCCTCGCCATCAACAACGGAGAACTCGGCTGGTTCGATCGTGAAGCCAGCGGCATCGTTGGCGATCTGGATCATTGGGGATTCTACGCTGTTGCGATCATCAACGCACTGGTGGTCATCTGGCCTTCAAGCGCGAACCCGAACACCCGGCTTATCCAGTTCATCCTACGCGCTGCCGGGTTCAGCTATGTCTGCTACTTCTTCCTGCTCTTCCTCCCCTTCCTGCCGCTCAGCATCGTTGCGATCATCGCCGTTGGCATCGGCTTCCTCTTGCTCGCACCGGTGATGTTGTTCGCCGTACAAGGCACCCAACTTGTGCAGGACGCACGCTTCCTTGTTGCGCATCGTTCACGCCGGTCGCTTGTCGGCATATTCATACTGTCGTTCGCCACGCTGCCATTGATGGTCACAGCGAAATACATGTGGCACCGCAAGGTCTTGCACGAAGCACTGGAATACGTCTACCACAGCACACTCCGCACTGGCATTCAGAAACCCCTGGATGCTTCGGCCATCGAGACCGTGCTGGACCATGTGCAGGACCACAAAGGCCGCGGGCGATCCGGTCACACACCCTTCCTCACACCGTATTACAACCGCGTGGTGCTGGACAACCTCACATTGAGCGATGCGCGTGTGAAGGACCTGCGCACCATCTTCCTGAACGAATTCCACCAAAAGGACAACAGTGTCAATTGGCGAAATGTGCCAGCGCCCGCGGAACTGGACACGGCGACGACCAACTCCGTCTATGATGAAGAACAGCAAGCTTGGCGAACCTGGGTGGAACTGACGATGAGCCATCACCTCGATCAGCAAGGTGAATATGTGACCACATTCAACCTACCTGATGGCGCGTGGATCAGTGATGAATACTTGATGATCCAAGGCGAACGTGTGAAAGGCATCCTCGCCGAGAAGAAGGCCGCCGAGTGGGTGTACAACCAGATCGTAAATGTGCGTCGTGATCCGTCCATCACGCGGTACATCGGGCCGGGTAAGGTGCAAGTGCGCGTGTTCCCGTTCGAGAAGAACGAAGTGCGGCAGGCCGGATTCGAGGTCCTGCACAAGGAGCTGTTCACCCTACACTTGGAGGACAGCTGCCGGCTCACGCTCGGAGACGATTCACGTCCTGCGATCACAACACCGATCACCACACCGGACGGCAGCACCACCTACATCAGCGAGACGGTGAAACGCGCGTTGACGTCCGTGCAGCGTAGCAAGGCCTATCATTTCATCGTGGATGGCACTGAAGAACAGCGCGGGCATCGGGAGAGCGTCGTGCGCATGATCGACGGCTTCCTCAGCGAGCAGCGTATCGCACCATCAACGGCAACGGTCCACATCAGCGATGCCTATCACGAAACGCATCGCTGGAGCGAAGGTGGTGCACAGGCATTCCTCACGCATGCCGGTAACGGCGGCTTCTTCAGCGATCGTGCGGTGCGCAGCATCATCACCGCGAGCTGCGACCAGGCCAGCGCCGCAACGCCCATGATCATCTTCGTGGGTAGCATGCCACCCTATTACAGTGGGCTCGGCGTATGGCTCGATGATCTTGACGATGTAGCAGGCTGCCTTCCGGAAGGAGCCGTGTTCTACTCGTTGGGAGAGTCCGGCGCGGTGGATCGTCACGCCTTCGCGGAACCAACACGTTCATTGAACCGGGAACCTGAAACTCTCGAACGGCCCAGCGTGCTGGCCTGGCCCAACGCCACTGAACCGACAGCATTTCTACCCCTCGGGGGGCCTAGCATCATCGTGCATGGAACCGTGCCGATGCTTGACAAGCCCATGACCGAGCGCAACTGGGCCAGCGTCCTCCTGCTCGAGGGTGCATGGCGCGCGCATCAGCTGGAACCCTCCGGTGGATCGGCGCGCTGGCGCGAATTGGTGCGGGGAAGCTTCCAAGCCCAGGTGATGACTCCCGTTACCGCGTGGATGTGCCTAGAGGACGAGGCCCAGCGGAACGCCCTGTTGAAGAAGCAGGATGAAGTGCTCAGCGCGGATCAAGCGCTCGACACTGAGGATATCACCGCCATGAGCGAACCGGAGATCTGGTGGTTGCTGCTGCCTTTACTTCTTTACCTCGGTGTTCGATGGCGGCGCGGCTAACACGATCTTCGCCCTGCGCAAAGACACTGACCGCATCGCAAGATCATGGCCGACCAATTGAAGGAAATGTTCAACCGGGCGTACTTCGAACGTCTGGCAAAAGAGGTGGAAGCCGCTGCGCCCAAGGTGAAACGTGCAGCCTTGGTGAAGGATCTGCTCGTTGGCAATGAAGCGCGTGAGTTGAACGCCCGCATGCGCCATGCAAGCCTTACGCTCCGCGAACATCTCCCCGCTGACTTCCACAAGGCAGTGCGCCTACTGAAGGAGGTGGCCGATAGCATGCCAAAGGGCTACACCGCGTTGCTCTACCCGGACTTCATCGGCCAATTCGGGCACGATGATCCGGTGTTCTCTTTGGATGCGCTGAAGCACTTCACATCGTTCGGTTCATCAGAATTCGCCGTACGCGAGTTCTTCCGCCGCGATGTGAAGGGCACGTTGAAGGTGATGCGCACTTGGGCCGAAGATGAAAGCGAGCATGTGCGCCGTCTTGCTTCCGAAGGCAGTCGCCCGCGTTTGCCCTGGTCCTTCCGGCTCGACGCTGTGCTGAAAGACCCACAGCTGACCACACCGATCCTCGAACGATTGCGTACCGACGACTCGCTCTACGTGCGCAAGTCGGTCGCCAATCACCTGAACGACTTCAGCAAGGACCATCCCGCGTACATGGTCGATGTGCTGCGTTCGTGGGATCGCACCCATCCACATACAGCATGGATCGCGAAGCATGCCAGTCGTACGTTGATCAAAGCCGGTAACGTGGATGCGTTGGCGCTCTTCGCCTTCGACAGCAAGGTGAAGGTGCGTGTGGACGGCCTGGTGCTTTCATCGAAGCGGCTGAAGCTCGGTGATACATTGGCATTCGCCTTCACCGTGGTTTGCGAAGCGACGCGTGCCCAGCAACTGGTGGTGGACTATGCGATCCACTACCGCAAAGCCGATGGCGGCACATCGCGCAAAGTGTTCAAGTTGAAAGAAGTGGAACTGGGCCCGCGTACTTCGCTTCACATCAGCAAACGCCAGCGCATCGTGGACTTCAGCACGCGGAAGCACCACGGCGGCGAGCATCTGGTGGAGATCCTGGTGAACGGGAAAGAACACGCAAAGGCGGTGTTCATCTTGAAGACCTGATGCGCACTAACGCACCAGTGCCAGATCGATCTGGCGCAGGTGGTGCTTCAGATGCTCCACGTAATCGCGCATCAGCCAGTCCAGCGTGGGAATGCCATCGGCGGGAAGCGGCGCATAGGTGGAACCCAGTGGCCGGTGCTCACGGCGCTGGCGAGATCGGGCATCGTCCGGTACCAGGTCCATCACGCGCGCAATGTGCAGGTTGTACCGTGCCCATAACTCCACAAGCCCCGACCAGTCCGTCTCTATATAGGCTTGGACGTGCACCCATTCTTCTTGAGCGTACGGCTCAAAGAGCAGAGAATCGGTCGACTGTAGGCGGATGAAACGCGCGAGGTTGTTGTTGGCCGAATCGAGGAGGTGACCGATGATCTCTTTGGGAGACCACTTGCCTTGGGCAGGCGCCAGGGATGCTTGCTTATCGGTGATCGTAAGCAGCAGCGGTTGGGCGCGTGCGATCGCCGATCGTAAGGTTCCACCAGGACGTTCCATGACCCGAAGATCCGCAAGGGCGTTCTTCACTCATGCCTCAACGCCCGCACCGGATCCGTTTGTGCAGCACGTATCGCCCTGAAACTCACCGTCACCGTCGCGATCAGCAGCACCACCAACGCAGCCAGCACGAACACCAGCGGCTCGATCGCCGTGCGGAACGCGAAGTTCTCCAGCCAACGCCCCACACCGAACCATGCCAGCGGCACTGCCACCACGGCACCCACCAGCACCAGCAGCAGGAAGTCGCGCGTCACGAGGTAGGTGATCCGCAAGGTGTCTGCGCCCATGACTTTCCGGATGCCGATCTCGCGTGTGCGCTTCTCGGCTGTCCATGAAGCGAGTGCGAAAAGGCCAAGGCAAGCAATGAAGACGGCGAGCAGGGAGAAGATCCCGACCAGCTTCGCAAGACGGCCTTGCGCTTCGTACTGCATATTGAGCTGGTCATCGAGGAACTGGTACTCGAAGGGGAATTGCGTGGTGCGACTGTTCCATTCTTTACGAGCGGCCTCGATCACCGGCGTTGGATCCCCGCCTTCGGTGCGGATGTAGATGTAGCGCAACCACTGGCCGATGTCCCTTGTCATGTCGAACACGAAGGGTTGCACGGCCTTGAACAGCGGGTCGAAGGCGAAGTCCTTGGTGACGGCGATGATGCGTTCTTCGCCGTGTGGCGTGTCCATCCGATCACCGATCGCCTTCGTGGGGTCGTCGGGATGCGTTTGGCGCGCGAACGTTTCGTTCACGATCACACTCAGCGAATCATCGCCGGGGAACTCACGCGAGAACCAGCGCCCGGCGAGCAGTTCGATGTCCATGGCCTGTTGGAACTCGGGGTTCACGTAGAGACACGGCAGGTAGGTCCACTTGCCCTGCTCCATGTCGCCCCAATTGAACTCGTGCGTGTTGTGCTTCTTGCCGATGATGTCGTTGGCCCAGCTCACCGCCTTCACGCCGCTGATCTTCTTCAGTTCGGGGAACACCGCGAGGTACACATCGCTCATCGGCGCGCGTACGGGGATCAGGATCACCTGCTCCTTGTTGAAGCCGAGGTCGACACTCTGCAAATGGTCGTGCTGCTTCTTCACGAACACAGTGCCGATGATCAGCACGAGCGCGATCGCGAACTGCACCACCACGAGAGACTTCCTCAAGGCCTGGCCGCGTGACGTGCCCGCCGCGTTCGCCTTCAGCACCACCGCCGGTTGGAACGACGATAGGAAGAACGCCGGATAAACGCCGCTCAACAAACCCACCAGCACCGCGAGGCCCAGCACGCCCGGCACCAGCATCGAGGGCAACGGGATCGTCTCACCCGCCAATTGATTGAACGCCGGCATCAACAGCTTGATCAGCAGCAACGCGATCAGCGCCGCGATCAAACTCATCAGCACGCTTTCCAACAGGAATTGACCGATCAACTGCCCGCGCGTGGCACCGTTCGTCTTGCGCACACCCACCTCGCGCGCCCTGTACGCACTGCGCGCCGTGGCGAGGTTCATGAAGTTCACGCCCGCCAGCACGATGATGAAGAAACCGATGGCCCACAGGATGTTCACGCTGCCCTTGTCGCCGTTCTGGTGCATCTCGAAATCGAGCTTGCTCGTCAGGTGGATGTCCGCGAGCGGCTGCAGCTCGTGCCCGATCTGGTTCTTCAAGAAGTCGGGGTAGTACTTCTGGATGAAGTCCGGGAAGATCCGGTTCACCTCCGCCTTGCTGATGCCGTCCTTCAACCGCACGTAGGTCCAGCACGGGTTCCACACCCAGTTGTTCTTCTCGATGTTCTTCCAGAATTGCGTGATGGTGTAGAACGAGACCAGTCCGGTGAATTTGATGTGTGAGTTCTGCGGAATCTCGCCGAGAATGCCCGTCACCTGCACGTCCATCGCATTGTCCCACTTCATAAGCTGGCCCATCGGGTCGGCATCGCCGAAGTACTTCTTCGCCAGTTCCTGCGAGAGCACGATGCTGCCGGGCTTGGTGAGCGCCGTCTTCGGATCGCCCACCAGCAGCGGGTAGTTGAAGATGTCGAACACCGTACTGTCCACCAGGTAGAGGCCGCTCTCGGTGAACATCTTGTCGGTGCTCAGGCTGTCGCCCACCTTCAGCGTGTGCTGCGGATCCTGGAAATCGAACCAGCGGCACTGGCGCTCGATCAGCTCGGGGTGGTCATGCAAGAGCGTTGGCCCAAGACCGAAGACCATGCTGCTGCTGTGCTCGCCCTGGCCTTCCATCTCGATCTCGCCCACCACGCGGTACACGCGGTCCGTGTTCGGCACGAAGCGATCGAAGCCGCGCTGGTACTGCACGTACAAGCCGATCAGCACGAAACACGCGATGCCCGTGGCCAGGCCCAGCAGGTTGATCAGCGTGTAGAGCTTCTGCTTCCACAGGTTGCGGAAGGAGACGAGGAGGAGGTTCTTGAGCATGGCAACGAGGGGTGATGCAAGGTGCCTCTCACCGGCCCGCTGGCGATGGCTTTCGTGCGCTGGCGTTGGGGGTGTGATGAATGGTTGGGCATGCATCCAAGAGGTCGAAACCTGGGTGCCCAGCTGCCAACCGTCGCCATTCTGCGACGTCTTGTACGGAAAGGTCACATCCATGCCGGATTTTCGGATCACAGCGCTCCTTTCGACCGTCCTCGTCGGTAGTTCCGGGCTCGCACAACCCACGATCACGGCTGGCCAGTTCACCTGTATGCCGGGCGATGTGTTCGCCTTTCGTTCGAGCGATGCCGTTTCACCAGGTCCATCGGGCGCCGCCCAGCTATGGAACTATTCAAACCTGGAATCGAACCCGCCCGAGCTTCAACCCTACGTGGACCCGTCCACCAGCGCCGGAAGCGTTCACTTCCCCACCGCCACAGTGCTCTACGAAGCCACGGTCAGCGGCGGCGGAACGTTCTATAGCGCATCGGCAGCGGAAGTGCTGGACCTCGGCTACTTCGCATCGTTCGGCAGTGAGGTCCTTGGTTTGTGCACCGATCCTCGCACGGTGATCATCTACCCGTTCACGTTCGGGTCTACGTTCACGGACGATTACCTCTGCACGGAAACCGGAAACCCTTTCTCCGATCGCGTGCGCATCGGCGTCACCACGGTAACCGCGGATGGCTACGGCACACTCGCTCTTCCCTACGGCACTTTCGATGATTGCCTTCGCCTGCACATCACCACCACCTACACCGATGTCTATGACCAGACACCCATGAACGGCTTCGGCACGATAGAGACCTTCGCGTTCGTCCATCCTGGCATCCGTGTACCGCTCCTCAGCACAACTTCGTCCTCCTACGTGCAAGGCGACCAGACCTTTGACGGCTCGGTCTCGAACCTGCTCGACCCGCTCTCTACCGGTGTTCTCGCCGCACGAGCCGAAGCAACGGCCCCGTTCATTTATCCGAACCCCGCTGCGGACATCGCGCACGTCACGCTCCCCAGCACTCCCGGCCGCCTGCAATTGCTCGACGCCACTGGTCGGGCGGTCCGAGAACTGGCCATCCAAGTATCTCCCCTATTGTTCGATATCGCCGACCTAAGACCTGGCTCCTAGCTGCTGCGCTGGACCGGCGCGGATGGCGCGCGAGGGGTGTCCGTATTGGTAAGGCGGTAGAGGTCCGGATCGCAGTGACAGGGCTGCGCTCTAGAACGAGGTAAGCTGGAACGAGCGCAGCTGGGCGTGCCGGTCCAGAAAGCCTCGTCGTCGTGCGTTCCGCTGTATTCCTGCTTCGTCACTCGCTGCGGGTTCCACTTCGATCGTTCACGTAGGTTCTGCCCAACCATGACATCCGGCACCATTTCCGAACTCTTAACATTCCGTCCCCATGCCGTGAACAATACAATGGTTTCATTTGTAACCATTACGAACGCAACGGCTATGCCCACCTCCTCACTCGGCTACTGGTGCTCCATTGCGGCGCATCAATACTTTGCGCGGCTACAGGAGAAACTGCAACACCTGGACATAACGCACTGGTTCTACGTGCTGCTGACCATCGAGGAGAGCAATGGCAAGCTGAGCCAGCAGGACCTCGCCGACCGCCTGAACTTGGACAAGGTGGCGATGACCCGTGCGCTGGACCACCTGGACGCGAAGGGCTACGTGGAGCGCTGCGAGTGTGAAGGGGATCGCCGCAAGCACCTGATCAAGCTGACGCCCAAAGCGCGCCCGGCCGTGAAGGCGATCCGCAAGGCCTACGAGGAACTGAACGAGGAGGCGATGAAGGGCCTGAAGAAAGCGGACCGCCCGGTCTTGCTGGAACAATTGATGACAATGGTGAAGAACCTACGTGGCGAGAATCCGCCCGCGGTGGTGACCACGAAACGCGTACATACATGATGCGCTCAACGACGATGATATTGGCCGTTCCCTTGCTGCTTGCAGCGTGTGGTGGAAGTGAAGAGCAGGCGGCGGGGGGCGGACCAATGCCCGCCATGGCGGTGCAGGTGCATGTGCTGAAGGCCGAGCCGCTGGACAACGCCTTCACCACCACCGGAACGCTGCTGCCGAACGAAGAAGTGGAACTGCGGAGTGAAGTGAACGGACGTGTGACCCAATTGAACTTCCAGGAGGGTACGGCAGTGAACGCTGGTCAAGTGCTGGTGCGCATCAACGACGATGACCTGCAAGCGCAATTGCGCAAGGCCGAAGCCAATCTGAAGCTCGCCACGGACGCGGCCGGTCGTCAAGAACAGCTGCTGGCGGTCAAAGGCGTGAGCCAGGAGGCCTTCGATGCGGCGACCGCTCAACGCGTGGGAATGCAGGCCGAAGTGGACAACTTGCGGGCGGTGATCGCGAAAAGCACGATCCGCGCGCCGTTCAGCGGGACGATCGGTTTGCGCAGCATCAGCGAAGGCGGCTTCGTGAGCCCACTCACGTTGATCGCGAACTTGAAGCAGACGAACCCGATGAAACTGGATTTCACCGTGCCCGAGCGCTACGGCCGCCAGATGAAACCGGGGACGAAAGTCGCTTTCACGCTGGAGGGCGATACGATGGACTACAGCGCCGAGGTGTACGCCGTGGAACCGAGCGTGGACCTGAGCACACGCAGCATCAAGGTGCGTGCGCGCAGCCAGAACCCCGGTGGGCGGTTGATCCCCGGTGCGTTCGCGAAAGTGGACGTGAAGCTGGAGACGATCCCCGACGCGTTGACCATCCCTGCCGAAGCACTGATCCCTGACATCCAAGGCCAGAAGGTGATGGTGATGAAGGGCGGCCAGGCGAAGAGCGTGCGCGTGGACATCGGCATCCGCACGGAGAACACGGTGCAACTGATCAGCAACGTGCAGCCCGGCGATACGGTGATCACCAGCGCATTGCTCGCGGTGAAGGATGGAATGCCCTTGCGTCCTGCGGCGACGAAAGGGACGACAACGAAGACGGCCGAAGCGGATACAACGGGCGCATCCGACGAGGCGAACTAGGTCATGAACATCAGTTCCCTCAGCATCAACCGGCCCGTGCTCGCCACGGTGATCTCGATCGTGCTCGGGGTGATCGGCCCGGCCAGCATATTCGCTTGTGACTGTGGCCCAACACCAAGTGTCATGAGCGGTGTGGAGCACTCGCAACTTGTGATACATGGCAAGGTCATCCATGCCGAATTCAAGAAGGCACTGCACCGGGATCCCGCAATGTCGGATTCGTTGAGCAAGGTGGACCAACGGCTGCACTTCGGTTCTCCATATGTGAACGAATACACCGTCGTGGTCATGCAAGCATTCAAGGGTGCATCGGTTAACGACACCATCATCATCCGTACCGGCTTGGATCCTGTGACGGATTGTGGGCTCGTGCTTCCGCCCGGTTCGGAGCATCTCATCTATGCCAAGTCAGTCTTCGTCGACCACCAGTTCCTCGCGAGTGACGACCAAATAGCATTTGCCTATTCAACTTCCGCATGCACGAGAACGAAGCGATTCTCCAAACGTGAAGCAAAAGCCATCACTAAGGTCTTGCCGATGGTTCAGAACGTTCAGTACCGTGATTCTTACTGACGCATGAACATCAGTTCCCTCAGCATCAACCGGCCCGTGCTCGCCACGGTGATCTCGATCGTCCTCGTGCTGTTCGGGGTGATCGGCTTCACCTACCTCGGGGTGCGCGAGTACCCCAGCGTAGATCCACCGATCATCACGGTGACCACGAACTACGTGGGTGCCAACGCTGACATCGTGGAGAGCCAGATCACCGAGGTGCTGGAGGAGAGCATCAACGGGATCGCTGGCATCCGAACGCTCACCAGTGTGAGCAGTGATGGTCGCAGCACGATCACCGTGGAATTCGAACTGGACCAGGATCTGGAAGGCGCGGCCAACGACGTGCGCGATCGCGTAAGCCAGGCCGTGCGCAACCTGCCCGCCGACGTGGATCCGCCGATCGTGCAGAAGAGCGATGCGGACAGCAACCCCATCGTGTCGATGACGATCCAGAGCGACCAACGCTCGATGCTGGAGCTGAGCGAGATCGCGAACAACGACTTCAAGGAGCGCCTGCAGACGATCCCGGGCGTGAGCACGATCAACATCTGGGGCGAGAAGAAGTACAGCATGAAATTGCTGCTCGACCCGACGAAGATGGCCGGTTATGGCATCACACCGGGCGACGTGCGCACCGCGCTGGACAAGGAGAACGTGGAGCTTCCGGCAGGCCGCATCGAAGGCTATCGCACGGAACTCAGCATCCGCACGATGGGCCGACTGGTCACCCCGCAGCAGTTCAACGACCTGATCCTGCGCGACAGCCTGGGCGTGGTGGTGCGCCTGCGCGATGTGGGCCGCGCTGAACTTCTTCCAGAGAACGAACGCAGCCTCCTGCGCGGGAATGGCGCTGTGCCGCAGGTCGCAGTGGCCATCACGCCCCAGCCGGGCAGCAACTACATCGCCATCGCGGATGAGTTCTACAAGCGCGTGGAACAGATCAAGAAGGACCTGCCCGAAGATCTGCGCTACAACGTGGCGTTGGACACGACGGTCGGCATCCGCAAAGCGATCAGCGAAGTGGAGGAGACCATCCTCATCGCCTTCGGCCTGGTGGTGCTCATCATCTTCATCTTCCTCCGTGACTGGCGCACAACGCTGATCCCCGTGCTCGCGATCCCCATCTCGCTGATCGGTGCCTTCTTCATCATGTACATCGCGGGGTTCAGCATCAACATCCTCACGCTGCTGGCGATCCTGCTGGCGACGGGGATCGTGGTGGACGATGCGATCGTGGTGCTGGAGAATATCTACAGCAAGATCGAGAAGGGCATGGACCCGATCAAGGCGGGCCACGAAGGCAGCAAGGAGATCGCCTTTGCCATCCTCAGCATCACCATCACGTTGGCCGCGGTATTCCTGCCCGTGATCTTCCTCAGCGGCTTGACCGGTCGCCTCTTCCGCGAGTTCGGTATCGTGGTGGCGGGCTCGGTGATCATCAGCGCCATCGTGAGTCTCACACTGACGCCGATGATGAGTGCGCGCTGGCTGAAGCACAAGGACAAGCAGAGCGCGTTCTTCGAGACCACCGGGCGCTTCTTCGATCGTATGACGGAAGGCTACCACCGTTCGCTCAAGAGCTTCATGCGTAACCGTGGACTGGCATGGGTGATCATGCTGATCTCCATCGGTCTCACGGTGTTCATCGGCATGAACCTGCAAAGCGAGCTGGCACCAATGGAGGACAAGAGCCGCTTCATGGTGCAGAGCACAGCGCCTGAAGGCACCAGCTTCGAGGTGATGAACGACTACCTGTCGAACATCATCCAGACGGTGGACACGCTGCCCGAGCGGCAAGCGCTCATCAGTGTGACCGCTCCCGGTTTCGGTACCGCGAGCGCCACCAACAGCGGGTTCGTGCGCGTGACTTTGGTGCAGCCAGAAGAGCGGACCCGCACCCAGGACGAGATCGCGAAACAGATCATGGCGCAAGTGCAACAGCACAACATGGCGCGCACGTTCGTGATCCAGGAGCCCACGATCGGCGGCTCGCGCTTCACCAGTTTGCCCGTGCAATACGTGATCCAGGCACCCACCTTCGAGAAGCTGCGTGAGGTGATCCCGAAGTTCATGGAGAAGGTGGGGGCCGACAAGACGTTCCGCATCGGCGACCTCAATCTGAAGTTCAACAAGCCGGAACTGAACGTGGAGATCGACCGTGATCGCGCGCGGGCCTTGGGCGTTACGATGCGCGATCTGGCGGAGACCCTGCAGCTCTACTTCGGTGGTCAGCGCTACGGCTATTTCATCTTCAAGGGCAAGCAGTACCAGGTGATCGGTCAGGCCACGCGCAGCAACCGCGACGCCCCGGTGGATCTGAGCAGCGCGTTCGTCCGCAACGACAAAGGACAGCTGATCCAGCTGGACAACCTGGTGAAGCTGAGCGACCGCAGCACACCACCACAGCTCTTCCGTTACAACCGTTACGTGAGCGCCACCGTGAGCGCCGATCCCGCAGAAGGCTACACCATCGGCGATGGCATCGCGGCCATGGACAAGATCGCCGATGAAGTGCTCGACGACAGTTTCAGCACCGCGCTCGCCGGTGTGAGCAAGGAATACGCGGAGAGCGGCAGCACCATCTGGTTCGCCTTCGGTCTCGCGATCGTGCTGGTGTTCCTCATACTTGCCGCGCAGTTCGAAAGCTGGCTGGATCCGATCACCATCCTCAGTACCATCCTGCTCTCGCTCACCGGTGCGGTGCTCAGCCTCTGGATCTTCGGGCACACGCTGAACATCTTCTCGCAGATCGGCATCATCGTACTGGTGGGACTGGTCACCAAGAACGGGATCCTGATCGTGGAGTTCGCCAACCAGCGCAAGGAAGAAGGCGTGTCGAAATACGACGCGGTGATCGAAGCGGCCACACAACGCCTCCGCCCGATCCTGATGACGACGCTCGCGATGGTGCTGGGCACATTGCCCATCGCGTTGGGCCTTGGCGCCTCCTCGCAAAGCCGCATCCCGATGGGCATCGTGATCGTGGGAGGTTTGCTCTTCTCGTTGATCCTCACGCTCTACGTGGTGCCCGCGCTGTACAGCTATCTCAGCAGGCAGAGCAAAGAGTACACGGCCACCCACACACCCAACCCGCAAGAAACCATCGCATGAGGACCGCGATCTTGTGCATCGTCCTTGCACTGACCAGTGCGGCGCAAGCCCAAGTGCTCACTGCGGAAGAAGCCGTGCGCATCGCCGTGGAGCAGAACCATGGCATCCGCCTTTCCCGACTGGATGCGAAGAGCGCTGAGTTGATGAACAGCGCCGGTAACGCGGGCATGCTCCCCACGCTGGATGCTGTCGGCTCCTACTCCATCGACAACAGCAGCACGAAGCAGACCTTCTTCAGCGGTGAAACGCGCGAAGCCGATAACGCCGACCAGCGCGTGCTCGATGCCGCCGTGCAACTGAACTGGACCGTGTTCGATGGTCTGGCGATGTTCGCTGCGAAGGATCGGCTGGAAGCACTGGAGCTGATCGGTCAAACGCAATTGCGCCAACAGATCGAAGCGACGACCTACGATGTGCTCGCAGCGTACTACCAACTCGTACAACTGCGCAAGGCCATCACGGTGCAACGCGAAGGCGTCCGCATAAGCCGCGAACGCTTGAGCATCACCGAAACCGGCGAGCGCATCGGCAGCATGAGCGGCTTGAACCTCGTGCAGGCTCGACTGGACCTTAGCACCGACAGTGCGCTCGTCCTGGACCTGCAAGTACAGGAAGCGGTGACCGCATCGCGCTTGAACACCTTGCTCGGCCGCATTGCATCAACACCCGTGGAAGTCGCCGCCGAAGTGCCCAACAGCGAAGCACTGGACCTGATGCAGATCCAGCAGGCGGCGCGTCAGGCGAACAGCACCTTGCAGCAAGCCCGGCAGCAACAGATCGCCACCGACCTCAGCGTGAAAGAGCTTCGCGGAACCCTGCTTCCTCAAGTGGACATCTTTGCGAACTATGGTTACACGAAGAGCACCTCTGCTGTTGGCATCCTTCAGAGCAACCAAGCGCTCGGTCCCGACTACGGCGCGCGCATCAGCATCCCGCTCTTCCGTGGTTTCCAGATGCGCAGCGCGGTGGAAGTGGCGAAACTGACGCGCGAACAAGCGGCCATCACCACGCAGCAAGCCGAGCTGAACCTGGAGGAGAGCATCCTCAACTCTTGGAACACCTACACCATGGCCAACCAACGCGTGTTGCTGGAAGAAGCGAACCTCACCGGGGCGCGCATGCAGAGCGATGTGGCACTGGAGAGCTACCGCATCGGATCGCTCTCTGCCGTGGAATTGCGCGATGTGCAATTAGGGCTGGTCAATGCCGAGCAACGCTTGCTGGTGGCGCGGTATGAAGCGAAGCTGGCCGAGTTGCAGTTGAAGTGGTTGAGCGGAAAGTTGGTCTGAGGCCCCCACAACACCACTCCCGCTGCCTTTGGCAGCATCCTTCAAGAACGACAGAGGCGCCAGCATGAGCTGACGCCTCCATCAAAAAAGCGTGTGGCGCGGGCAACCAATTCGTTGAAGTACCACCAAACCCCAGCGGTGCCACCCACGCCACACTAGCTCATCAGGCCGCCTGTGCGCGGCTCAGTTCTTCGGCCACACGTTTCACGCCAACGAGACGCTCAACCCAATTCCTTCCCGCTTCCCGCGCACGACGCGCCGCATGCGGAAGTCCTTCAAAATCACCCTGCCAGAATTCCAGGCGTGTTCGTTCATCTGATTCCGGGATCACATGGAGGTCCACGGTCGTTCGGCTGGCTGGTTCATCGGGGAGATCATTCCCCACGTCGTAATGGGAGTAGCGCAACCGTTCACCCGGGAAAACCGTGAGCACGGTTCCTTCCGCAGCCACCAAGCTGGTTCCAACATCATCCCGTTTCAGCCATTGGAAGTGCTTGCCCCGCTGCAATTCACCCTGCAACCACCACGACATCGAAAGGTGGGTCAGCTTCGGATCGCTCAATGCCGCCCACACGAACTCCGCCGGGGCGTCCACGATCAACGTGCGCCGCACATTGGTATCGTCCTTCGTGTTGTTCATCATGCCTCGTTCGCGACACGATCCGTGCCGCACTAAGGCAACGCGAATAGCCTGCCACGCGTGCATGCGAACTGTTAAGGAACGTGAACATGCGCGTCCTGCTGTCAGTCGACTGACAGGATCACATGCCACAGAGCCCTTCGGGGTTCCAAAGGGCTCTGCACTCGGGCGAGTTCGTGTCAGTTCCGCACCACCGATATCCGATCCCGGACGCCATCCGGCGTGATGATCTCGATGCTATAGACACCAATAGGATGTCCGGACAGATCCAGTTGTTGCTGATCGATGCTGATCCTGCCTTGTTCCACCACGCGTCCCGTACGCTCGATCACACGGAACGAACTTCCCATCGCTGCACCCGAGACCGTCACTAGGCCATCGGTCAGCGTTGGACGTACCGCTATCGACGAACGTTCTGTTCCATGCAGTCCAGTACCCGTGTCGCCTGTCACACAGACGGTGAACTCAGGAGCGATGGCGAGCGATGTGTAATAGTGGAACACGCGGAAACGATAGGTGCTTCCCACTTCCAAGCCTTCGGCCTCGATGGTTTCGGAGTCTTCCGCCAGACCTGCATCCGCACACGCGATCGGAGTGGTCACCGAGCAATCGCTACCGAAGAGTTCGATCACGGCATCCAGATCACCTGGCAGTCCATTCACTTGGATGGTGTGCTCCGAACCGGTAGCTACGAACGAGAACCAGACATCGTCGTTGGGGTTCCCTGTCGCTCCGTTACACTCTGAAGCAGGGAACGAGAACGTTGCATGCTCCACGCTTCCATCCACCGGCTCGCAAACGGTGTTCACCGTCAGGGAGATGGCGTTCGCGCAATCATCATTCGCCGGGCCGGGAATGCAGGTGGCCGCACTGAACTCCACCGTGTATTGGCCACCGGATGGTGTGCATTGAATGGGCAGATAATACGTGCCTGCTGGCAGGTTGAACCATTGGATACCGAACTGACCGTTCGGGCAGAGGATCCCGAAATTCGCATAGCTGAAATAGATGGGAACATCGGCAGGACATGTGGCGGTGATGAAGTTCCACATGTTGGTGGCAGGCAGCGGTGTGCCACAGAAAAGCACGGAAACGTTGCTGCACTCGGTGGTGGTGAAGGCCTCCCAAACGGTGGTCGCATTCGGGGTGGTCATCAGGGCACTTCCAGCGACACCATCATTCGTGGTCGTAGCCCCGGTGCGCGTACCAGTACGGGTCACGCTCGAACCGATCGATAGGTCGAAGGGAGTGACCGCCGAACACTGATCGTTGGGTGGTTGGGCGGTCGCTGCGATGGTGATGCACAGGAGAAAGACCGTGGTAAAGGCGCGCATGTGATGGGATATTGGCCGCAAAGCTGCACGCCCATCATCGCTGCCGCAAGAGAACAATAGTTACCTGAGGCGTGCGGCAGGACCAAGCACCTCCCCGACGATCAGAACGGATAACCGATGGCGATGTTGAGCACCAGGTTATCGAAGACCTGTGGGCGCTGATCATCGAACACCCAGCGATCGCCTTGTGGCAGTTCGGGCCTGCGGAGCGGCGTTGCGAGGTCCAGACGGATCACGATGACCTCCGGATCGATGCGCAAGCCGAAACCAGCACCCACCGCGAGCTCATTCACGGCGTTCTGCCAGCGGAACTCACCAGCGGGACGCTGAGGATCATCCTGCTGCAACCACACATTGCCCGCATCGGTGAAGAGCGCACCCTTGACGATGCCCGAGATGGGGAAACGGTACTCGACGTTCAGTTCGAATTTGATATCGCCCACCTGATCCACCAGGAACGAAGAGTTCCCCTCCCCGCTTCCGTTCCGTTCGGGATCGTAGCTACCCGGACCCACACTACGGGCGCGGAAGGCGCGAAGACTGTTCGTTCCTCCACTGAAGAACTGTTTCACATACGGTACCGTACTGCTGTTGCCGTAGGGATGAGCGGAGGCCGCAAGGACACGTGTCGCCAGTTGCGATCCGTTCCTTCCCAAGCCCTGGAACCAACGGCCTTCCACACGAAAGCGCACATATTGCGCGTAGCGTTCGCCGAACAGGCGATAGCCATCCTCCGTCCGTGGGCCCTCCACCGCACTGGAGACGAGCGAGGTGAGACCACCGGCTTCATCAGCCCCGATGCTGAACATCCACCAGTCGCGATCCGCCTTGCCCTGTTGGTTGGTACGGGTGTACGTGTAACCCACGCCGATGATGAACTGCTCCTCGAAGCTGCGCCGGATGGACGGGTTCAGGCCCAGGAACGCGTTGAACTGGTCACTGGTGTAATAGAGGTTGTTGTAGCTCACCTCCGGAACGCGCACATCATGCCACACGAACCGGTTCTGGCGCCATACATAACTGTAGCCAAGGTTCGCCGACTCCAGTCCATACAAACCGATGCGGCGGAACAGACCATAACCCAGATCGATGCGCGTGGTGGGTGCGAACTGCCGTGTGGACTTCAGCCGACCCAGTAACAACAAACGCGGAATGCTGAGCGCGGTCTTCGCGCTGATCTCGTAGGCATTCGTACCCTTTCCCGCCCCAGCCAACTGCGTTTCGAATCGTCCGCTCAGGTCGGCGGTGAACACCTCGGCACCGCGGAACAGGTCCCGGTCGCGCCAGCCGACCTTCAGCCCCGGCCCAGCGAAATTGTTGCTCTTGCTGATGGCGTTGAGCTCCGAGAAGAGCGAGAAGCGTTCCTGCGGCGTGAGGATCACATCGGCGTTCAGCACGCCTGCACGCAGGGTATCATCCGTCAGATCCACCGCAACGGAGCCGAACACGCCATAGCTCGCGAGGTATTGACGTGTAGCATCCAACCTGCGCTGGGAGAAGTAGCGCCCGGGTTGGATGAAGACACCGCGTGTGATCGTATGTGGCCGGTACATGCCGAGGTAGTCGATGTACCAAAGGCTGTCCACCTTTGTCGTATCGGTCGGTGGCAGAAGGTCGTCGTGGTCTCCGTGCACATGGACCGATCCGATGGTGTAGCGCCGACGTTCGTTCGCACCCGCTTCGCCTTTCACACGCAAGCGCAGGTCCACCTGATGATCGCCAACGCTCGTATCGGCCGCGAATTCCAGCAGATCAGCGTTCATGCGATAGAACCCCGCATTGCGCAAGCCGTCCGCCACACGTGCACGTTCGTTGACGAGCGCGGCCAGGTGATACGGTTGTTCGGCCTTCAATGTGCTGGCCCCTTGTGCCCTGCCGATCCTGCGGTACAACGAATCACGCGACGCGAGCGCCGTATCCCCATACAGGATGGTGCGCATGCGGTGTACGCGGCCCGGCTCCACGGTGAAGACCAGCTCCGCCTTGCCTCCCTTCCGGATCACTTCATGCGTGGTCCGCGCGCTGAAATAACCCCGGTTGTTCATCCGGTTGGACATCGCTGCATCGATATCCTTCGCTGGAACCTGATCCAGATAGACCGGTGCCGTGGCGATCTTGTACTTCAACAAGTGCCGCAAACCCTTACCCTTTCGTTTGGGCTCGCCGGTCATGTTGTACAACGCGACAAGTGGTCTGAAGCCGAAGAGACCTTCGTTCGGTTGAGGGGTCACCACATCCATCAGCTCGAGCTCGGCCGACTTGGCGTCCGCCTCCGGTACTTGCGCGAACTGCACCGTATAACCGGTGAACAACGGGCGTTCAACGGTGGCATACTTCGTTCCGGTACATGCCGTCAGCACCATCGCGATACCTGAAAGGATGCTATGTCGTGTAGCCCGGTTCATTCCTTCTTCGACCTGTCGTTCCCGGCATCCTGCTGCTCGCGTTCCAACTTCTCTTCAGCCTCTTTCCGCTCATGGGCTACTTTGCGGCCGCTGGCTCGTGCGCGGTCGTTCTCTTCGAAGTCCTTCGTGAACATGAACGCGACCCCGCTGTTGGTGATCTCACCATCGTACAGATCATAGGAGTTCTCGTGGAAGCCACGGATGCGGAAACGCCCATCCGGTGTGAGATCGTACAGGATGGCGTACTGCGCTGCGCGTGTGTTGCTCACATTGCTCACCTGACTGCTCTGTTCATCCACACCAACGCTGCCTCCCACCTCGAAGCTCAGGCGGTCGTTGAGCACGCGCTTGCTTACGCGATAATCGAGGGATGTGCGCTGGTAACTGCTCTGACCGCTCACCTGATCGTAGGTGTTCACCCCCAGTGAGATGTCCACTCCTTTCAGGTAGCGGCCGGTGAGCTTGTTCATCTGGTCCGTCAGCAGGCCGTTCACGGAATTGCGCGCCGCGCTGGTAGCGATACCGCTGCTGGGGTCGCCACCGCTGCCTTCATCCTGGATGAAACTGTTCAGTACGAGCAACCCGAACACCTGCCTGTTCAACTCCTCCGCATTCCCTTGCTGGGCCAGTTGGTTCAGTTTGTCGTTCACCTTCGGGAACGTATTCCGGATCTGTTTGTCCAGATCGATCCCGAAACCGATGTCCGGCGCGCTCATGCTGCCGTTGATGTTGATCATCACATCGAAGGGCAGTGGTTGTTGCAGGCGGTTGCGTTCAGCATCCAGCATCGTGTTGCCGGTCGCGACGAGCGCATAAGGGGCTGTCTCCGATCGGAACCGCGCCTGCAGGCCCATCTCGGCCTTCACGGGATCGCCGCTCCAGCGGACCGACCCGCCCTTCACCAATTCGAAACGCTTCTTCACCAGGCCGTACAGATCCAACGTGTACTCGCCGCGTTCCACCACGAACGGACCGCTCAAGTACATGGCAGCGCCCGGCACGTAGCGGAAGGTGAGGTCCGCTTCACCGCTCACCGTGGCCTGGTCGCCAGCAGCGGGGTCGAGCACGATGGCGAACTCGGCCTCTTTGTCCGCCGTGATGTGCAGGTCAAGCTCAACACCGGGCAGCAAGGCCTCCAACGAATCGCGCAGCGCTGCGGCATCGCCGTTAAGGGCCAGCGTATCCACCGCATAGAGATCATCGGTGAAGACAACGATACCCTCGTTGCTGATTAGTTCCACGGTTGTGCCTGGTAGCACCACGCTGAATCGGGTGCCCGTCAAGACCCCCACATCCCCGTTCACCTTGGGACGTTTCGCCAGGCCCTGCGCACGCAGATCGATACGTGCGAAGAGGTCACCGAAGAACTGTGGGTTCTGTTCGATGGTGCTATTGACGAGTTGGAAGCGATCGGTACGTACACGCAGATCCAGGCGTGGCTCCGTGGATGATGAAGTGATCACATCCCCATCCAGGCGGAAGGCATTTCCCAGACTATCCAGCAATTCGAAACCATCGAAGTGCAGGCCGGCATCCGTCAACGTCAGCGTTTCATCCGCCAGTGTATAGGTCGCACCGGTCATCACCACACCTACGCGCGCCTGCTTGAAGTGCATGCGGCCGGTCGTGTTCGTGCGCCCACTTTGCTCCCGGTGTTCCATCGTTCCATCCAGCCCACCGGAGAGCTCGTAGAGGTATTCGTTCACGAACGGTTTCAGGAAACTCACGTCCTCCAGGTCGATCGCTGCCATGGCGTGCAGCCGCTCCGGGGTCTTGTCCACTTTCGCATCGAGGCGGTTCGTCGAGCGCGACAAGGTGGCGCGGCCTTGGAAACGATCGGCCGCTTCACCGGTGAGGTCGACATCAAGGGAACCCAATTGCGTGTTGAGCAGGTACAGGTCGTCGATGGTGAGATCCGCGAGCATGCGCGCCGCATCGCCGATCGGAACGTCCACCGTGCCGTTCATTGTTCCATCGGCCATGGGGAACGTATCCGGTGTGCTGATGATGTTCGCCAGTGTCGCGATCCGGAAGCCCTCCAATTCGATGCGCACCACTTCACCGGGTGTGTTGATGGCGATACGTTCCAACGAGTCGCTCAAGATCAGATGGCTGGCCACCGCGCGATCCTTGGCAAGCAACAACCTGTTCCGCTCGTCAACATCCCAGTCGCGGCCATCGAGGACAAGACGCGGACTGAACTTCAGGAGCATCTCATTCCCGTTCTGCACGGCCTCCACCCCGATGCGGTAGCGGTCCACTTCTTCTTCGGTGATCCGCAGGGCGACAGCCAAGTCACCACCCGAACCCGAGGCATCGATCGCCAGACCTTCCACCGCATAGGAACCTTGTGCGAGCCGTTCCGAAGAAAGCCCCGCTTTCAATGTCGCGCCTTTCGCATCCACCACCAACGCGGTGGACCGCACCTCCAGACTATCGTAGAGCAGGTAGGGCAGCACGAGATCGGCGCTCAGTTCATCCTTCGTGCCGTCGTAATGCGCCTCCAGCTTTTCCAGGTCGATGGCATGCAGCCCCGGCACAAGCATATCCGTAAGCCATTCGGTGCGCTTCAGATCGAGCACCAGGTCCAGGCGCTCACCCTCCACCACATGGTAGATGGTATCCGTGGTCAGGAAACTCCGGCCCTTCTCCACGGCTCGCACCAGCAAGGTGTCCATGCCGATGTTGGCATCGAAGGTCAGATCGATCGCATCACTACGGATGTTCGCCGATGTGGAATCACTGCCCAGATAGGCTTGTGCATAGAGCTTTTCGAACATGAACCGCTCGCTCCCACTTTCGAGGCGTGTGCTATCCATGTCCATGATGAAGCCTCCATGCATGGCCGTGTCCAGCGCGATGCAGCCCTGCCATTCGCCGATCACGGCAAGTTCGTTCGGGGTGAAGCCGAGCGCATGGAGATCGGCGCGTGCGATCGACAGGTCCACACCGGCTTTGATGCTATCTCCTTTCTCGGGCCATGTGCCTCTTGCTTCCAACGCCAACGTGAGCGGTTCACTCTTCGCATCCAGGTATGCCAGAACGGAATCGCCCTGCACATCAACGCGCAGTCGGGTGTCGCTCAGATCCGTGGAACCATGCTGCAATCGGCGCGGCTGCACCTCCAACCAACCCTGACGCTGGAGCGTGTTCAGGCCCTCGGCTTCGGCACGGATATCCACATCGGCATCGCTCCAGGCCGTGTCTCCCAGGAAGCGTCCAAGAGCCACACCGCTCGCACGAAGATCCACCGCCATGACATCCGGGAGATCCTTCTTCCACCCCGCTGCCCGCAGTGTCCCTTGTGCGTTGGCCAGATCGGAACGCAGATCCAAGTCCGCCGAAATGGTTGAAGGATCACCCTTCACCGTCGTGCTCACCGACAACTGCGCGGGGAAATAGGGAGCGTCCTTCGCATAGGCCTGTGTCACGGCTCGTACTCCGCTCCCCATGGTGAATGGATCCACGCGGACATCGAAGACCATGCGTTGTGCGTCCATAGCATGTTCCACGGATCCTTGCGCGTGAAGCTTCGTACCCGCGTCGCCGCGGAGATCCACGACGATCGTGTCCAGCTCTTCCAGTGTGCCAGCCACATGGGCATCCAGCTTGAACCCTTCCGGCACCGACGCGATGGGCAGCATCCCTGGTGGAAGCAACGCCTGCAGTTGCTGTTGATGTTCGATCGGTACGGCTGTTCTTAACGTTAGATCCAGCGGAACCAGTTCCGGCCTTCGATAGGCTTGTTGCAACGACCCTTGTCGCGCGCTCAACGAAAGGTCAGCGATCAGGTCCTGCCATCCGATGCGGGTATCGCCGAGGGAGACCTCCGCGGCGGTCACACGCGCATTCGTGCGCAAGGAGAAGGGCTGCGCTGCAGCGCCCAGATCGCCATGAAGGTCCTTCACATGGGCCGCGAGCACGCCATTGTTCGCGATCACTCCTTCCAGTGTGGCACCGAGTCCGTCAACTACGATATGTGCCGGGTCGAAGGTCGTGTTCGGTGTACTGATGCGCTCTTCATGCATCGCGAACGAAGAAGCACGGACATCCACCCGATCAATGGCGACATCGAGGTCGCGCAGGAAGTAGCGGAAGCCATCATCATACTTGGACCAGGCGGGACTCGTCGTGTCGACCACCGCGCTCGAGATGCTGCTGACCATGCCGTAATGCAAGCCTTCAACCGATAGCTGATCGACGGCGAAGCGTTGTGCGCGCGTGTCCATCCCATGCATTCCGATGCCGACACTCCCCACGTTGAGCCACAAGCTATCCGGCCGATCCACCGTGCCCATGGTGAAAGCGACCCGTTCCAGATCCGCTCGTTCGAAGGCGAGATCCAGATCACCGAATAGCGGCTCGAGGTCCGGGTACGTATCCGGCTCCGGTGCGGAAGGCGCACTGCGCAAGGCGATGCGCGTGTCAGCCACGTGCAGATCGCCCGCATGGAACCGCAAGCTGTCCAGATCGAAGGTCTTCAGCGGCAGGTCAAGCTCTCCGAGCCGCACATCGAGCACCAGTTGCGACGGCCGCATATCCGTGCTGAAGTGGATGTTGCGCAAGGTGAAGCCATCCACGGTGAACGCCCATCCCGCGCCTTCGTTCGGATCCTCCGTTTCCGCGGTATCGGATGTGAAGGCATCCACGATGAACTGGAAATTGAACACACTGTCCGCATCCTGCTCGAGATGTACACGCGCATCGCTCAGTGCCAGACCGGTCACAGCGATACGACGTTCCAATAAGCCGGTGAGACTGACGCGCGCGCTAAACTCCCCGGCATGCAGCAGCGTATCCTTTCGTTGGTCCTCGATGTGAAGACCCTGGAGCGAAAGCCCGATCGGGAAACGCAGCGTGAGCCGTTCCAGCTCCACCCGAGAACCGATCCGCTGGCTCAGGAAAGCAGTAGCCTTCCCACGAACAAGATCCTGCACCGCAGGTACGTACAGCAGGATAGCCACCGTACCGAGCAGCACGACAGGTATCAGGACGAGAACGAGAAGCAGGCGCAAGACACGCTTCCATAGCGGCCTGGGCGTGTTCTTCCGTGAGCCGGGTGGATCCCGCTCCCCTTCCTCGCTTTGCATTCCGCCCAAAGTTCTTCGGTAGACCTTGAGCAAAGCACGGTCCAACACGAATTTCCTTACATCGAGCGGTCAACTGTGGGCAAGAAATTCTACAACAGGGTCTGGGCCGGAACATTCCCCTGCACCACCTTGCCATCCAGCAACTGGATGGTGCGCTGTGCGTAAGCCGCATCGCGCAGGCTGTGGGTGACGATGATGATGGTGGTGCCGGCCTTGTTCAGTTCGGAAAGCAGGTTCATCACCTCTTCGCCCATGGAGCTGTCCAGGTTACCGGTGGGTTCGTCGGCGAGGATCAGCTTGGGGTTGTTCACCACGGCCCGGGCGATGGCCACGCGCTGTTGCTGGCCACCGCTCAACTGCTGGGGGAAGTGTTTCGCCCGATGAGCGATGTTCATCCGTTGCATGGCGCGATCCACCTGCTCCCGACGTTCGGCCTTACCCATGCGGGTGTAGATCAACGGCAGTTCGATGTTCTCCATCACCGTGAGCTCATCGATCAGGTTGAAGCTTTGGAACACGAAGCCGATGGTGTTCTTGCGCACCTCGGCACGTTTACGTTCGTTGTATCCGCTCACGTCCTCACCATTCACCAGATAGGCTCCGCTGGACGGCGCGTCCAACAATCCGATGATGTTGAGCAAGGTGGATTTGCCACAGCCGCTGGGTCCCATGATGGCGACGAACTCGCCTTGCCCGATGTCGATGCTGACGTTGTTGAGCGCGGTGGTCTCCACGGTATCGGTGCGGTAGACCTTGGAGAGGTTGGTGGTCTTCAGGAGGCTCATGGGGTTGGTATGTGTCAGGGCGATGCATGCATCGCCCTTGCGTTACTGGATGATGAGTTCGTCAGCGTTGTTGAAAGCGTTGTAGCGGCTGGTGACGACACGATCGCCCGGGACCAGTCCATCGATCACTTCGTACATGTCGGGGTTCTGGCGGCCGAGCTTCACTTCACGCTTGGCGGCGGTGCCTTCGGCGTCCACCACGTACACCCACTGCCCGCCGGTATCCTGGAAGAAGGGACCGCGCGGCAGGATCACCACTTCCATGTCCTCGCTCAGTTGCAGGCGCACCTGGAACGTCTGTCCGCGACGTACTTCGGGCTTCTCGCCGATGAACCGCAGGTCCACATCGAACTCACCATTGCTCACTTCGGGATAGACCTTGAAGACCTCGACGGCGTGCTCGCGTCCGGCATGGGTGAAGGTGCCTTGCAGTCCGATGCTCACACGGCTGACGTAATGCTCGGGGATCCGCGCGCGCACTTTGAAGCGCTGGAGCACATCGATCTGCGCGATGCGTTCGCCGCGTTGTTTGGTCTGTCCTAATTCAACATTCAGTCCGCTCAGCTGTCCGTCGATGGGCGCTTTGATCACCAGGTTCTGCAGGTTCTCGCGCAGGAAGCGCAGGTTCTGATCGATCAGCTGCAGGTTGTTGGTGATGGAACCCACCTGGCTTTGGCGGAACAACGAATCACTGCGCACATTCGCCGCAAGCAGCTTTCGTTTCTCGCGCATGTATTCGAGGTTCTCCTTGTTGCTGAGGAAGGTGTTCTGTGCGAGCAACGCGTCCTTCACCAGGCGTTCATCGATCACCTGATCACGCTCCATGCGCTTCAGTTCCTTATCCAGGTTCAGCAGGTCGTCCTTCAGGCGCGTGGTCTGTTGATCCATGGCCAGCCGTGTATTGCGCAGGTTGTTCTGCTGATCGAGCAGTTGCGCCTCGCGGTTGATGGCATCCATGTGCAGCTGCGGGTTGTTCAGTTCGATTATCGGCTCACCGGCCTTCACCATATGGCCATCTTCAACAAATCGCTGCTTCACGGTGCCACCTTCAAGCGCATCCAGGAACACGGTCTGGATCGGTTGCACGGTTCCGGTCACGGGAATGAACTCCTTGAAGAGGCCTTTCTGCACCGTACCGATAGAGACCTTGGCGGCTTCCACGCGTACACGGCTCGTACTGAACGAACCGGCCCATACGATGGCGGAGAACAAGCCCACGCCGCCGATGCAACCAATGACGATGAGGCGTTTACGCCTTGCAGGGCGCGGGTCCAATGCACGATCCATGACAACGAGGGTGATGCAATGTTCTTCCGGCGATGACCTGTGGGAAAGAAGAATGTGCGGGCCCGCGAGGGCTGTGACGGACGGTTGACCACCCATGCTCCTATCTTGCCACCATGCTACGCATGCAGGTATTTGTCTTCATCGGGCTGTTCCGATCAATGGCATCAGCGCAGGACTGTGGCGCGATCGATTACATCACACCACAGTTCACTGTTGAGGTGGAATATGACGTGCTGTATGGAACAGCAGAACGCTTCGATGGCGGAACGGACTCGCTGCGCATGAACATCCACTGGCCCGTCGGTGATGGCGTCAACGAGCGTCCCCTGCTCATCGCGGTGCATGGCGGGGCTTTCATCAGCGGTGATCGATCGGACATGGACGAGCTGTGTGATCGATATGCTGCGCGGGGCTATGTGGCAGCAACGGTCAGCTACCGTCTTGGCTTCCATCCGCCAGCAGGGCTGCCAACGCCGTATGCCTATGATGAAGCCGAGGTGCTACGGGCATCTTACCGCGCGCAACAGGACGTGAAAGGCGCGATCCGTTTCCTGCGCGGGCGCCATGATCTGGACCAAAGCAGTGCCGAGAACGTGTTCGTCTATGGTGTTAGTGCAGGTGGCATCACCGGCATGCACGTGTCCTACGCCACGGCGGAAGAAGAGCGTCCGGCCTCCTCCTTCGCGCTACCTGCGGTGGGCCAATTCCAACGAAATGACCTTGGGGCGATCGCAGGCGCGCTCCATGTCGGTGAGCACGGCGCCGAAGTGAAAGCGTGCGTATCACACCTGGGCGCGTTGTTGGACACTGCATTGGTCGGCTCCAGCGAAGATCCAGCCCTGTTCACCTATCACCAAACAGGCGATCCCATCGTGGGTTGCGGACATCAACAAGCACTGTGGGGGGCTCCACTCGGGATCGGCGCGAACTACCCTTGGCTGTTCGGTTCGTGCGCGATAGACCTGAGGATGCACAACCTGGGCTTCACGGCGGAGCGCTATGAATTCCATCCGCACACCGGAACGGCACACGACATCCACGACGTATGGTCGGTGGACGGCTTGGCTGCGGTATTCCTGGCTCGGCAATTCTGCGCTCCGGATACCAGGGTCGCCGATGCTGTATCCGGGTCCTTTTCGACCATCCTACAAGAAGAAGGCTCCCTTCGTGTCCTGAGCATCGAGCCCGTGGTGGAGCTGCTCCTGATGGACGGGCATGGTCGTTCGGTATCCATGGCGAAAGGCCCCTTATTGACCGTGCGGGGTCTTTCCACAGGCGTCTACATGCTCGGCGTGCGCACCCCTGGCGCCTACGCCGTCCACCGGGTTCTGATAACGCCCTGAGGCCGTCGGCTCCCGGATCGACCTGTCATTCAGCGGATAGGGACTTGACGGGATCAAGATCCTACCTACATTCGTGCCGCCCAACGACCCCCTTGTGCTTTGGCGAGACCAAAGGGGTACAGGCAAAAACAACTTTAACCCGTCAGTAGAACTCATGAACATTTACGTCGCCAACGTGCCTTACTCAGTAAAGGACCAAGATCTCCACGAACTGTTCTCTCCGTTCGGTGAGGTCACCTCGGCCAAGATCATCATGGACAAAGCCACCAACCGTAGCCGCGGCTTCGGATTCGTGGAAATGGCTAACGATGATGCAGGTCGTGCAGCGATCGAAGGCACGAACGGAAAGAACTTCCACGGCCGTGACCTGGTGGTGAACGAGGCTCGTCCTCGCACCGAAGGTGACCGTGGTGGCTTCGGTGGTGGCCGCAGCGGTGGTGGTGACCGTGGTGGTTATCGCAGCGACCGTGGTGGTGACCGCGGTGGATACCGTAGCGAGCGTCCGCGCCGCGACGAGTACTAAGCTCGAATACGACTCGAATGAAAGCCCTCCGACTCGTCGGGGGGCTTTCTCTTTGCGGATGTCGGATGTGAAAAGTTGTTGATCGATCGAACCCCTGCCGCGCCTCACCGTCACATGCCCATGCGCTGCGCAACGTAGCCGGTACCTTTCACCCCCAGCCCCCTGCGTCAACATCAAATGTTCGTTCAACTCCGCTACATCCTCTGCCTTGCCCTGTTATCGGGCTGGTGCTCAACGCTGGTCGCACAACCACCGAGCGGCCCCTCCCGAGGCAATGCTCCTTCGATCGGCAAGGTCTACGGCAAGGTCATCGACTCTTCCACCGGAAAACCTGCGGAATTCGCGACGGTATCGGTGAACGCTGAACGCGGCGACAGCCTGCTTGGAGGAACCATCGTCCGCAGCAACGGCGACTTCCTGGTGGAGAACCTTCCCCTCGTCGCATTGAAGGTCACGGTAAGCTTCATCGGTTACAAGGCTCAGGTGACGCCTGTTTCCCTTTCGCGCGACCGTATGGAGCGCGATCTGGGGAATATCACCCTTGAGCCGGATGCGGAGGTGCTCAAGGAATTCGAGGTGACAGGTGAGAAGCGCACATCGGTGATGCAGGTGGATCGCCGCGTCTACAACGTGGACAAGGACCTTACCACACAAGGCGCATCCGCAGTGGAGGTAATGAAGAACATCCCGGGTTTGAGCGTGGACGTGGACGGCAATGTGCAGATGCGCGGCTCGAATCCCCAGGTGCTCATTGATGGACGACCGACCTCGATGAGCCTGGATATGATCCCTGCTGAGGACATCGAACGCGTGGAACTGATAACCAATCCTTCCGCGGCTTTCGACGCAAGCACCACCGGTGGCATCCTGAACGTGGTCTTGAAGAAAAGCACCAAGCCTGGTTATAGTGGACAGTTACAAGCCGGTGTGGGCACGAACGACCGATACCAGTTCGGTGGGAACCTGAACGCCAAGGACGGACGCTGGGCATTCAATCTTTCGTACAACTTCAACACGAACAACAACATCACCAACGGTCTCACCCGTCGAACCGATCGGTCCTCCGGAGAGACTACCGGCTATTTCGACCAGGACACCCGGAGTCGTTCCGGAAGAACGATGAACGGAGGTCGCCTTGGAGTGGACTGGCAGGTGAGCAATAGAAGCGTCCTCACCTTTTCCCAATCGCTACGGGGCCATGTGAACAGCAGTAACGACACACAGACCTTCAGTTCCTACGGACCGGGGCGCGAGCTGGTTTCCCGTGGCGAACAGCTCAACGATTCCAAGGGAGAGAACATGGGGCTCACCTCGCAGATCATGTTCAAGCATAAGTCGCCCAAGGAAGGCAAAGAGTGGACCATGGACTTCACCTACAACAACAGTTGGCGGGAAAGCAAAGCCGGGCAGGACCTGTACAGCTATTCACCGGCCGGTGCGCTCCTGGCCGACAGCCCTCGCCTGCAGGACAACCTGGGCAAAAGCAGGAACAGCGCTTATACGTTCCAAGCGGACTTCGTGGACCCGATCAATGACAAGACGAAGTTGGAATATGGTGTGAAAAGCAACGTGCGGCCTGACAATACCTCCCTGAACGTATTCGTCACCTCTCCCACCATCGGTACGGATGTACGCGACACTTCGCTGAGCAACGATTATGCGATACAGGACATCATCAATGCCGCCTACATCAACTGGTCACAAAAGCTCACCGCACATTGGTCCATGATGGCGGGGTTCCGTTTCGAACAGACGTGGTTCGAAGCGAAGCTGAAGGGAAAGGACCAGACCTATCGCTACCTCTATCCTGATGGCACCGACAACCTGGGGCGCGCTTTGTTCCCCTCCTTGTACTTCGTTCGGCGCTGGCAAGACAGTGAACGCGAACTTCAGGTGAACTTCTCACGGAAGATCCAGCGTCCGAACCATTGGCAGATCGTTCCGTTCATCATGTTCAGTGATGCGCGCAACGTGCGGATCGGTAACCCGTCCATCGCTCCGGAGATGAGCAACCTTGCTGAGGTGAACCACCTGCTACCGTTCCTGAAAGGCAAAGCCACATGGCTCACTTCGGTCTTCGGACGGTACACCACGGATGTCATCACGGGTTATGCGACACCACTGCCCTCGGACACCACCATTCTCCTCAACACCTTCATCAATGGTGATGTGAGCACAACGGCTGGCTGGGAGAACGTGATCAAGGTTGATCCCGTGCAGGGATTGCAGATCACGTTGAGCGGTACTGTGCAATACACGAATGTCTCGCTGAACGCCGCGCAAGGCGGCACACGTAATTCCGGAAGCAACTGGAACAGCAAGCTGATGATGAACTACCGGTTCCTGAAGAACTGGACCGCACAGCTCAATGGCGAGTACGAGAGCCCGCGCATTCAACCGCAAGGTGTTTCCCTCTCGCAATACGGCCTCGATGCTTCCGTCAGCCATGACTTCACCAAGAAGCTGACCGGGGTCCTGTCCGTCAACGATGTGTTCTTCAGTCGTCGTTGGGGCAACACCGTGGATACGGCCTATCTCTATCAGGAGAGCTTCCGCCGCCGGGAGATGCGCTTCGTGCGTTTTACGCTCACCTGGAAGTTCGGCGAACAGAACATGTCGCTTTTCCGCAAACGTGGTCAGCAGCGGAGCGAGCCGGGCCAAGGAGGCGGCGAGATGGACTTCTAAAGCGGCACCACCTCGAAAAGCGGGCACCCTACCTGCCCCTGCGCGCTGTAGAAATCGATGAAGTGCAGCTTGTAAAAGAAGCCTTCGGAATCCTGTACGATATAGACCAGTGCCTGATCCACGGTGTAGGAAGAGGTTTCGAAGGAATAGAACTTCCAGTCGTATCCGATAGCGTCACGGGCATCCTGCATGGGGTGGGCCAAAGTGTCGACCAAGGACACCGTCCGGAAGTCCGAATCCGGGATGACCGCAGCACGCGTGGTGGTAGCGGATAGCATACCGGTGACGATGTAAGGCAGGAACGGTTCATAGAACTGATGCGTGTACTGGGTAAGCACAAGATCCCATTCGCCACGTGGAGGTTCGATGTTCACGACACCTTCACCCAACTTGTAACAGGTGAAGGCCCGCGTCACATCCTTCTCAACGGTGACCATATCGAGCTGCGACCCGTCCATGGCGGCCACTTCGAACACGAACGCGTTGGAACTGACGGAAAGGAACCGGAATTTGGCAAGACCTTGGGATTGCCCAATGGCGTTGTAGCCACGATCGATAACGAACACATCGTTCCCTGCTCGCCAGTCACCGATCGCCGTGCTATCCCGATGACCGCTCGGCGCATCGATGCGCTTGTTGGCGGCCATGCCCACCGTATCGTGCGCAGCGGTGATGTCCATGTTCCCGATATTCCAAGCGGTCATCAACTTGGAGCCGTTCAGATAGATGTGCCAACCCTCTGGAGAACTCTCGAAGGCCAGATCCCAGGCGGTTTTAACGTTGGTACTGACGACCGTTCCGCTACGCAGGTCGATCCACAATTGATCCTGGTAGCCGGCACCCATGCAAGCCTGCACGTTCATGGCATCGCCACGTGCTCGTGTTGGAACAGGCAGTTCTTCCTTCAGACAGGAGCTGAGCACTCCGGTCAATAAAGCCCCTATCAGGATACGCTTCATCATTTGCTCGATCGTTTCAGGTCCAGTTCCACCCGCAGGAAAGCCAGGCGGCCCGTGGACATCGGCACGCTCGCCGAACCGGCATTGTGCGCACCACCCGATAGCGATGCGTTCAGGCTTTGCACATCCAAAAGGTTCTTACAACCGCCGGTGAGCGCCAATCTGCCGCTCCACAGACGTTTCGTGAGCGAAGCATCCGCCATGTGGAAGGACCCGATGAAAGACCGACCCACGTTGCCATCTGCGAGGATGGCGTAGTTGGCCAGGCGATCCTGCCATTTCCAGAAGACCGATCCGCTCCACCCTTTACGCAGCCATTGTTTGGTAATGGATGCGCGCACCTCACTCGTGAACAGGAAGGGACCGTTCGTTGCAGCCGCAAGTTCATCATATCGCCCGGTCAATGCCGCACCACAGGAGATCACCCAGTGCCCGTTATCCCAACCTGCACCCATGCTTCCTCCCGCTGTCCTATACTCGCCGACATTGATGTACGAGTACCGCGTGCCAGTGATCTGAGCGAGGCTGATAAGGTCGTCCACGACATTGTAGAACACACTGACCTCGCTCGTATACACACCCTTGTCCTTCGCATGACGGTACGCGAGGGCCGCGCTCATATTGTGCGACCTTTCTGCTTCCAGATCGGTATTCCCAACTATATCGTGGTTCACGTCCACGAACAGCAGGTACAGTTCTTTCAAGGATGGCGCCCGGAAACCGTTCGCGTAGGAAGCCCGCAACGTGAATCCATCGTTCAACTGCCATCGCACGTTCAACGAAGGGATGAAAGGTGCACCGTAGCGCGTGTTGTACGCATAACGAAGGCCGGGCCTTAGCGTGAAGGACCGACTCGGCCTGTACTCGGCGCTGGCGAAAGCGGCATAGTCACCGATCTCCTCTTCACCATCCCCGATCCGGCGACCAGCGCCCGTCTCCAGGTTCAGGTCCATCCCCGCTTCGAAATTCACGCGGGCGCTGTCGCGGGCCTGAGCGAACGTAGCCCGGATATTGGAGAGCGTGAATCCTGATGTATCCTGCTCGGTCGCTGCATCCACCAACTGTTCGTTCAAGGTGGTCAGATCACGGTACCACAGGTTGCTATAGCGCGCGTAACGGTTATGCGCCACCATGGCATTGGCTTTCCGGCCTGCGCCGAAACGGCGTTCCACGGTGATCGAGTTGTCGAAGCGGATAGTCGTGTAGCGCTCGTCGAAAGCACTTTCGAAGTAGGGTGCGCGGGGCATACCCCTGTTCGTGATCAGGTCGTGCATGGCCTCTCCCTTGTAGCCAAGATCCCAGTGCTCGCCAACGCGACGATATCCAAGTCGTCCGAAAAACTGTTCACGCGGTTTCCACTGTTGGAAGCGGTTCGTATCCGCTAACGAAGGTGTCAGGTCCACGAACCCTGGATGCCGTGGATCCCAACCCGCGAAGAAGTTGCGCCCTGCAGTGAGGACAATATCGTTCTTCCCCCAATGCCGCGTTCCGGTCACGGTGGTATTGAGGCGACCGATGTGTTCCGCATAGGCCGAGGCTTTCAGTGTAGCCGGTCGGCCGCCGCCTTTTTTGGTGATGAGGTTGATCGTCCCGGCAAGCGCGTTCGTGCCATAGTTCACACTAAGTGGGCCCTCTACCACCTCAACACGTTCAATCCCGGTAAGATCGATCTGTGCCAGATCGATATTGCCATCCTGACGACCGATCACAGGTACTCCATCCACAAGCAGCTTCACGTTCTGCCCACCAAGGCCTTGCATGGACATGGACGTACCAAGCACGTTGTCCTGTGACAAACGGATGTTGAGTTCGTTGCGAAGCGCATCGCCCAAATTGTTCGCGGCCATGCGTTGGAGCTGCACGGCATCAATAACGCGTACACGATGCACGGCCCTCTCCGGCGAAGCTGGCGCATACTGTCCAGTGACCACATATTCGGGCAGGTCGAGTTCCTCCGACAGGAGCACGAAGTGGATCCCAATGCCATCTCCACCGCGAACCGTATCCGTTAGCGACCGGAACCCAACGAAAGAGATCCTTACGATCACCCCAAGTTGCGCCGTCGCCATATCCACAGGAACGAGACCTTTCCCATTCGCATCCACCACGAACAGGCCACCCGATGAGCCGGGCTTCAGCGGTTGCCAGGCCACGTGAGCATAGGGCACCGGATCTCCGGCGGCATCACCAACGGAAACGGAAAGCTGCCCCTGCGCGACCAAGGCGAGAAGCCCGGTCACCAGCAACACCACCAACCGTTCAGTGAAAGGCATCATCGTTCAGGTGCAAAGGACCAACACATCAACATCCGGATCGTCATACCTCCGTCGATCACCGCCGGTCCGTTGCACTGAACGGTCACGCCGGAAAAGGACGGATCCCGGCCGGTCTTCACCATGCCGGGATCCTCCCATCACCATGAACTATTCTACAACGACAGTGGACGTGTAACGAATGCCTTCAGCGTCCAGATGAACCACATAGAGACCGGGTTCAATTCCAGCGAGGTCCACTGGCGTGCTGGACAGGGCACCGGCGCTGTTCACGCGCTGGGTTCTCACCAGGCGACCAGCTCGGTCCATGATGTTGAGTTGACCGTTCGTCACTTCACTTCCCAAGACCATGTTCAGCTGACCGTTCGTAGCAGGGTTCGGATAGAGCACGAGCTGATTGAACGAGCGCTCGCCCACCCGGGTACTGCTCACGAGCTCCTGCGTGAAGGTCATATCGCCCGTACTGCTGCCTCCGTAGGCCGTGAAGATGACCTTCCAGATGTTGAACGAGCGGTCCTGCACGAAATAGGTGCGATCCGTTGCATACTCATATTGGAAGGTGGTCATGTTGAAGGTCTTCCAGTCGTATCCGATGACGTTGATGCTCGCACTGAGGTCAGCGCTGTTCCAGGTCGCGTCATCCGTAGGCACTCCATCCACTTGCATGGCGAGCACATCCTTGTTCTGGAGGACGCCGGCCACAGGGTATGCCGTAGGGTCCGGAGCCATGATGACCGACGTGTATTTCGTGAAGAGCAGATCCCACGTGGCTGCAGCGGGCTCAAGGTCGAGCGTGGTACCCGTGGTGAAACTGAAATAGCCGAAGTTCTTTCCAGCGAAGGCGGTCTTCACCAACGAGGCGGTCTGCTCGTTACTACCGTCCATATCGGAATAGGTGAAGGAGTACGTGCTGGTCGCGAGCGAATTTATGCGCAACTTCTTGTAGCTCTCGTCCACCAATTTCACCACGTAGATCTTCGTACCGGCAACAGTGTGCGTGTTCATATTGTACTCACCCCAACCCAGGTTGAGACCGTCTGGCTGCGCGAGGTTGTTGCCATTGGTGAGCGCTCCTGCGGACCAATCCTCCTCTGAATTGAGGATGGACGTCCAATTGGCCTCATTGGCCTCGGTGAGCGTAGCCCAATCGCCGATCGCTACGGGCGTCTCGAATGCGGCCAGACCCTTGGCGGTATTCACCAGGATGGAGGAGTTGAACGAATTGATCTCGAAGGCCAGGTCCCAATCCGCCAACACAGCGGTACCCTGCACGCCGTTCTCAAGGCTGTAAAAGGTCTGTGTGGCATTTCCGGCACCGCTTGTGACAGTGACGGTCGTTTGGGCGCCAGCCGTTGCGGCGCTGAGGATGATGGCGAAAGAGATGAGTATGGAGTGCTTCATGTGAAGTGTTCTGCGATTGGGGCGGCAAAGCAACATCTCACTTACGGCAGCTCGCAATAGCCGGATCGGGGGATTGGGGGTAGTTCCGTCATGGAACTGCAACAACCCGCCATCCGGCTCAATAGACCATGATGTACCGCTTTTCCAGGACCGTTGCCCGCAAGTGCGGCAGTACGAATCGGAGAGACAGCCGTTGAGCCGGATGATCGTACAGTTCGATCTCGCGCACTGGTGCAAGACCTGCATCCATCAACTCCTTTCGATGGATTTCATCCGTGTAGATGGCCACGCCGGGAACGATCACGGAACGTGCTTCCCCCGCATGGCTCAACCACTGGACAGGAAAGCCCGCGTAGTAGTCCAACGCATTGCCGCTTACCTGCATGCCGAAGAACTGCCGCGGACCCGAACCGTTCGCTGCAGCCCATTTACCCGCTTGAGCATTGGCCTGAGAACGTAACACCCCCGGATAGAACTGTCCATTCAGAACGGCTCCTGCGGCGATCATCACCCAGAACGTCGGAACGAGAGCGGCTTCTCGCTTATCCGATGCTCGTGCGGACCAGAGCGCGACCATACCCAACACGAGAACCAACCCTGTCATGGGCCAACGGAGTTCAGGGAAGGGCACCCACGCCAGAACGAGAGTCAGGATCCAGATCAAGGATGTGACCACCGCTTGAACCCGAAAGAGCCAGAATCCCTGAGCGCTGTGTCTGCCGTACGCTCCAAGGACCGCGAACAAAGGCAGTGTGACATACAGATAGTGCGGTAGTTTGAAGTGGGAAAGCGACAGAGCAACGAACACGGCGAAAGCACCTATGGAGCTGGCATACTCGGCAGGGGCCTTGCGCCGCATGATCATCCTACCCGCCCGCCAGAGACCAGCAAGAACGAAGACCGTCCACGGCAACATCTGCCACAGCAATTCGTGCGTGAAGAAGAGAGCGCTCGAGTCATCCTGCCAGCGATTCTCCCCCGTAATGCGTCCGAAGCTCTGTTCCCAGAAGTAGAAGCGTATGCCATGCCAACCATGTTGTTGATATAGGCCGATGCACATGGGAATGAGCGCAAGGGCTACAATGACAGGAACAAGAAGCCATCGCGGATCGCGGAGCCGCACCCAACTGCGCGTGAAGACCGATTGGGCACCGATCGCCAGCATGGGAGCCATCGCACCGATAGGTCCCTTTGAAAGAAGACCGCAGGACAGGCTAAGCGCCAATGTGAACAACTGCCACCACCGCCCTTCCTTGAGCCAGGCACAACCGGACCATATCGCGGTTATCACCGAACCGGTCAACATCGTATCGCAGCGCACATCATTGCACATAAGGAAGAAGGCGAGCGAACATCCGAACATCACCAAGGCCGTTCGCGCCACTTCCTTTCCATGATAGAGCAGCGCGAACCGATAAGTAGAGAATGCCCCGAGGAAGGCGAACACGATACTGGGCAACCGATAAGACCAATCATGTACGCCGAAAAGTCCGAAGGAGAGCGCGGACATCCAGAACAACAAAGGAGGTTTGTCCAGATAATCCTCGCCACGGTAGTGCAGCTCGAGCACATCGCCGCTCACGAGCATATCGCGGGACATGCCAGCATACTGGGCCGCATCGACCTCCATCACATCGAGGCCAGCACCCAGCAGGACCACGACCATGATGGCGATCAATTGGATGGTGAGCGATCGGTCCATGTCGGCGACGAAAGTAAAAGCCTTGTTAACGGTTGGCATCAGGGCGGCCGTACATCCTTAACATTGCACGTAAACGACCATGGGCCGCCGCGCGATCGCCACCCTCATGTTGCTCGCCACGCTGAGCGTCGTGGGCGTAGTGGTGATCCAACTGCTCTGGCTACAGCAAGCGTCGCGCTACCACCACGAGCAGGTGGAATTGAACAAAGAGCAGGCATCCCAACTCGAGAAACAGTTCAACGACCGGGTGGTGATGGCACTAACGGACGTCACGGAACAGATCCTTTCCATCACCAAAGACCCCACGGACCTGTTCGATGCGGTGAAACAGGAACGTCCCAATTACTTCGCTGTAACGATCAACGACACGGTGCACCCGTATCTGTTGGAAGCGATGCTGCGCAAGGAATTCAGCCGCAGGAACATCCAGGAGGATTTCGAGTACGGCATCTACGACTGCTTCACGGATAGCATCGTTTATGGCAACTACGTGGCTTTGGATACCGTTGATCTGGAGACCGTTGAGCATACCGCACTGCAAAAGCTGGACAAGGACGGCCACTATTTCGGTGTCTACTTCCCCAATCGGAAAAGCACGCTTTGGGAGGAAGGCGCCAGCACATGGACATGGATCTTCCCGTTCGTCGTGACGCTGATCGTCTTCGGATTCTTCGCTTACAGTGTCTGGGTGATCCTCCGGCAGCGCAAGCTGAGCGAGATGAAGAATGATTTCATCGGGAACATGACGCATGAGCTGAAGACCCCTATCAGCACCATCGCCTTGAGCAGTGAGGTGCTGAGCGACCCCGGGATCGTGAACGAACCGGATCGCTTGCGCGAGTACGCCCGTATCATCCGCAGTGAGAACGAGCGGCTACGGACGCAAGTGGAGCGCGTACTTCAACTGGGAACATTGGACAAGGACAACTTGGAGCTGAAACGGGAAAAGCTCGACATGCACTCCATGGCACGCGACGTCGCTGACCATTTCAAACTACAAGTGCAGGAACGGGGTGCAACGCTTCTGTTGAACCTGAACGCCGCACTGTACATCGTGAACGGGGATCGTGTCCATCTTACCAATGCGCTTACGAACCTGGTGGACAATGCACTGAAGTATGGCAAAGCAGGAGGCCATATCCAGGTGAGCACGACCAGCAAAGGCGGCGAGATGCTCGTCGCCGTGGCTGACGATGGCATCGGGATCCGCAAAGAGGACCTTCGGCACATCTTCGAGCGTTTCTACCGGGTGCATACCGGTAATGTCCACAACGTAAAAGGATTCGGGCTAGGCCTTCACTATGTGCAGCAGATCGCGCTTGCACACGGCGGTGGCGTGACCGTAAGCAGCGAATTCGGAAAAGGAAGCACCTTCACGCTCTCTCTACCCTTGAGCCCGCGATGACACCTCCTGCGGGCGCTGACCATTCAACCGGACCCATGATGCACGACCAGAAAGCGAACATCCTCCTCGTGGAGGACGACCAGAACCTAGGCTTCGTCATCCAAGATGCATTGAAGCGAAAGGGATTCAATGTGCACCTCTGTCGTGATGGAAAGGAAGGCCTTCGACAATTCAACGAGCACCCTTACGACCTGTGCGTGCTCGACGTGATGCTGCCCAGCAAGGACGGCTTCAGTCTTGCCGAGGACATACGGCTCACCAATGCCGAGGTCCCTATCGTCTTCCTTACCGCAAAAAGCCAGACAGAGGACCGTATCGCAGGATTCAAGGCTGGCGGTGACGACTACCTCACCAAACCATTCAGTCACGAAGAACTCATCCTAAGGATCGAAGCGATCCTTCGTCGCACGCACGGTCGCAGCGAGGATCCCAGGAACCGCGAACGGTTCGAACTCGGCACGTTCACCTTTGACCATCGCAACCTAGTGCTCAGTCATCCCACGGAAGAGCGGAAACTCACGAAGAAGGAAGCGGAGGTTCTGCGGTTGTTGTGCATGCACCAGGATCAAGTCCTGCCACGCGAGCTCGTGTTGAACATGGTATGGGGTGATGACACCTACTTCCTGGGCCGTAGTCTTGATGTGTTCATCAGTCGGCTGAGGAAATATTTGAAGGCCGACCCTAGCGTTCAGATCGTGAACGTGCATGGTGTCGGATTCAAGCTGCAGGTCGGCTGAAGAGGATCGCACAGCGGGCATCGCGTGATGCATAACGTCGCGAGATCCGCATCACGTGTTCATTGAAGCATCGTGAAAGTCGCGCGTACCAAGGCATCCAACGCATCACGTCGAACGATGATGATCGATGTCACTATCGTTCGTCATCGTTCTTCGTGATGATCGATCAACCTTGCATTGAATGCTGATGATGATCGATCCATCTCGACACATGATCATCGGATGATCGATGTCAACGATATCAACAATCGATGGTGGAACTTTTTTTGATGCACATGCGTACACATATGCGCAGACGCAATTACGTTTGACACAAACAAACCCATTTCGCCATGGCAAAGAAGGCAGCAAAGAAGGCCGCTAAAAAAGCAGCCCCGAAGAAAGCAGCAAAGAAAGCAGCTCCTAAGAAGGCCGCTAAGAAAGCTGCGAAGAAGAAGTAAGCAGCGTTCCACGAACGCAAGGAAGGCCCCGATCACTCGGGGCCTTTCGCTTTTCATATAGCGGTGTTGCTTGCCTGCACTCGTTCAACACATGCGCTTCCATCGACATGCACTTAGAGACTGTATCATACAACTGCAGGATAATCGGTACTAGCATGAGCCATCATCGTTCGAACCGGACCAGCTATCGACACACACTGTCTCCGCAATACCGTGAGGTCGGTCAATGCCGTAAGCGGTGCGATAGAACATCTGTCCCGGACACGATGCATTGAAGGTCCATGTCGCACGAAAGCGCTTACTTCTGCATACGGCCATTCCGAACGAAGAAGCGCGGCTCATTGGCCGCGCCTCTCGATCATCCGTTGCGCGACCGGTCATCCGCCGGCGAGAATGCGCTTCACCATCGCGGAAATGATGCTGCCATCGGCCTGGCCAGCCATGCGTTTGTTCGCCTCACCCATCACCTTGCCCATATCCGCCATGCTCGTTGCACCGAGATCCGTGATCACACTACGTACGATGGGGTCGATCTCCGCATCCGTCAAACGCTTGGGGAGGTAAGCTTCGATGACCGTCGCCTGGACTTCCTCTTCGGCAGCCAGGTCCTCACGGCCCTGCTGATGGTAGATGGCCGCGCTTTCCATGCGTTGCTTGTGCAACTTCTGTAGGATCTTCATTCCGGCCGCCTCGTCCAAACCTCCCTGTCCGCCCTCCTTGGTAAGCTCCAACAAGATGGCGCTCTTGATGGCGCGCAGTGCGTTCAACTTGTCCTTCTCACGAGCGAGCATCGCTGCCTTGATGTCCGCATCGATCCGTTCTTTCAAGTCCATGTGCTTGGTGTGTTAATGAGCGACCCCGGCTTTCGGCCGGGGTCGCAAAGTTGATCGATACGCACCGAAACTCAATCCACGTTGTCGTGCAGGTAAGGGTTGTTCCTCTTCAGTTCCACGCGACGCTCCCCATTTTCGTCGGTCTCTTCGCTGAGCGTGTAGCGGCTCACATTGCTGTCCGTGCTCTGCGTGCCTTCGTTCAGGGTGATGTTCTTGCGCTTGTAGGCGGGTTCACGCTCCAGATCACTGAGGCCGTTCGGTGTACGCAGTCGCATGTTCAGCTCGCGCACCTTGGCCACCCGCTGCTCCACACGGCTCATATGCTCCGCAGGAGAAAGACGCGCCTCGATCACCTCGTTACGCGGTTCGGATACGCTATTCGTGACCGGCTCGCTCGCCGTGTTGTCATACAAGGTGAACACCCTTTTCTCGGGGACATCCGTTGCCTTTGCAGGCTCAAGTTGTTGACGCGTGGCCACCGGTGTTTCGATCGGCTTTGCTGGCACCGGGAATTCCAATGTGGGCTGTTGCTGGGCCGGCACGCTGGGCGCGGTGACGTTCGCAACAACGGGTTCCGACCTGGCTTCCACAGGCTTCAAGTAGGGCTCCAGGATCGCGGGTTCGTCCACCGCTGGAGGGGCTACAGGTGCCTTGGGCGCAGCAACTGATACCGGGTTCACGATCGGCTGGGTGATCATCGTCGGCCGATCAGCGTCCAAGGGGATCACTGTACGTGTGTTGCGCTCCGTAGCGATAGCGCCGGTCTCCGGGTTCAGTTGGAAGCCCGTTGCGATCACCGTGATGCGAACCTTATCACCCAGGTTCTCATCCTTGCCATAACCCCAGATGACATCCGCGCTGCTTCCGGCAGCTTCTTGGATGTGATCGGTGATCTCGGTCATCTCGTCCATGGACAATGCACGTTCACCATGGGTCACGTTCAATAGAACGTATTTCGCTCCCTTGATATCGCTATCGTTCAACAGGGGCGACGCGAGCGCCTCATGCGCCGCGCGCAGTGCACGATCCTCACCTTCCGCTTCGGCCATGCCCAGGATGGCAACGCCACTACGCGTCATCACCGTGCGTACATCCTCGAAATCCACGTTCACCTTGCCGATCTTGTGGATGATCTCGGCGATACCGCGCGCTGCGGTGGACAGTACGTTGTCGGCATGTTCGAACGCGTTGTCCAATGAGAGATCACCGTAGAGGTCGCGCAAACGATCGTTGTTGATCACGAGAAGCGTGTCCACTGCATCACGCATCTCCTGGATACCCGCATCGGCCTGGTTCTTCCGTTTACGTCCTTCCCACTGGAAGGGGCTCGTGACGATACCGACGGTAAGGATGCCCATTTCGCGCGCGATCTGCGCGATGACCGGCGCGGCACCCGTACCGGTACCACCACCCATGCCAGCGGTGATGAAGACCATCTTGGTGCGCGTGCTGAGGAGCGCTTTGATCTCGTCGATGTTCTCTTGAGCAGCCTGGTTGCCACGTTCGGGGATGGAACCAGCACCAAGGCCTTCGGTGAGACCGATGCCCAATTGCAGCTTGACGGGAACGGGGCTGATATCAAGGGCCTGACGATCCGTGTTGCAAATGATGAAGTCCACGCCCTTGATGCCCTGGGCGTACATGTAGTTGACGGCGTTGCTGCCACCACCACCCACGCCGATCACCTTGATGATCGAGGCGAGCTCTTTTGGAAGGTCGAATTTCATAGCGTTAGGGATTGGGAAGTGAGGGTCAGTTCTCGTCGTCCTTCAGGATCTCGGACGCGCTGTTGATGATGTTGCTGAAGAAGCCGCTCAGCGGGCCTTTGGAGTGACCTTTCACGGCCACTTTCGCCGCACGTTCGTTGGCCACTTCGAAGTGCTTCGGGCGCCGACGTTCCAGGTAGTCGAAGCCTTTCATCACCAGGCCCACACCCGTGGCGTGCAAGGGACTGGTCACGTCCTCCACGGCGCTCTTGGCCAGGTGCTCGTTGGGGTAACCGATGCGGGTGCTCATGCCCGTCATCACCTCCACGAGGTGTTTCAGGTGCTTCAGCTGTGCGCCGCCGCCGGTGAGCACGATACCTGCGATCAATTGCTTCTCGATACCGCTGTTCTTGATCTCGAAGTAAACGTGCTCCAGGATCTCTTCCATACGGCTCTGGATGATCTCCGCGAGCGTGCGCAGGCTGATCTCCTTGGGTTCTCGGCCCCGCAAGCCCGGGATGCAGACGACCTCATTCTCCTTGTTTTCCGAAGCGAGGGCGCTGCCGAATTTGGTCTTCAGCAATTCAGCCTGATCGCGCATGATGCCGCAGCCTTGGCGGATGTCCTCGGTGACCACGTTGCCTCCGAAGGGGATCACAGCGGTGTGGCGGATGATGTTGTCGAAGAAGATAGCGATGTCCGTGGTTCCCCCACCGATGTCCACAAGCACCACACCGGCTTCCTTCTCTTCGTGGCTCAATACCGCATCGGCACTGGCGAGCGGCTCGAGGATGAGCTCGGTCACGTTCAATCCTGCCCGATGCACACACTTATTGATGTTGCGCGCTGCGGTGACCTGTCCGCTGATGATGTGGAAGTTGGCCTCCATGCGTATCCCGCTCATGCCGATCGGATCACGGATGCCCTGTTCGTTGTCCACGATGTACTCCTGGGGCAGTACGTGGATGATCTCTTCGCCGGGAGGCATCACCAAGCGGAAGGTGTCATCGATGAGCGCATCGATATCGATCTGCGTGATCTCTTCATCGAGGCTCTCGCGCATCTTCATGCCGCGGTGCTGCATGCTGCGGATGTGCTGGCCGGCGATACCCACATTCACGGTGCCGATGTCGACACCCGCATTGTCGCCCGCTTCACGCACAGCGGCTTTGATGCTCTCCACGGTCTTCTGGATGTTCGCTACCACACCACGGGTCACACCGTCGCTCTTGGCTTTGCCCATGCCGAGGATCTCGATCTTCCCCTGCTCGTTCTTGCGCCCGACGATGCAGGCGATCTTCGTCGTTCCGATATCGAGTCCGGCGACGATATCTTGATTGTGGTCCATGTCCTTCGTGGAGTGTTAGAGCGTTGTTCGTTTGGTGCAGACGACCTGGTCGGCGAAACGGAGATCGATGCGGGAGTAGCGGCGCCAGTCGGCCTTGGGGATGCCTTTGTCGTAGAAGACCTTCAGTTTCTCGAAGCGTTGTTGCAATGCGCTTCCATCACCGAGCAGCACACGTTGTGCGCCCACGCGCGGGATGAGTTCGAACTCACCATCAGCGGTCACCACCACCTGATCGATCAAGGCGTTCCAGAACGGATCAGCGGTGATGAAGGTCGCGAGGCGATGGATATCATCTGAACGGAACGCGTTCTCGATGCTGTCCGTTGCGAACACGGAGTACACGCCGTTCTTCGCACCTGGTTCGTTCAGCTGACCGGTCACCACGAGCACACGGGCCGTGTAGTTGGTGCTGGTCGGCATGGTCCAGCCTTCCTGGTCGATGTAGTAGCTGCTACCATCCAGGTTGAAGACCCGCACGATCGGGATGCGCTGTTTCACACGGGCGTGCAATGCGCCGTCCATCGTGTGATAGACCTCGGCCTTGGCCACACAGGGAATGCTGCGGAGACGGTCCTCGATGTTCGTGATGTCCACGTCGCCGGTGCGCGACCCCATCACGGCGATGCCTTGATCGAGGATCTCGCGGCGCACGGCCATCTCATCGATGAAGTGGATCCCTTCCACGCCGTCAACGGTCACCTGCAGGTCGGTGATGGGTGCACGATCAGCGGTACGCTCCACGAAGCCGAGCGCGAGCATCACGCCGATCACGGCCAGCGCGATGCCGACCGGGCGGAGGTATCGTTTCAGGTTCTTCATGGCCTGTATCGTTCGTTGAGCTGACGTTCGATGGCGGGCACCGACCGGTCGATATCGCCGGCACCGAGGGTGACCACCACCTGGACGTCACGTTGCCCAAGCTCCTCAAGGATAGAGGCTTTGGGAACGCACTTTTTGGCCTCTATCGGGACTTTCTCCAACAACCATTGTGAAGTGATCCCGGCGATGGGCTCCTCGCGGGCCGGATAGATGTCCAGCAGTATCAATTCATCCAGTGCTGACAGGCTTTTCCCGAAGTCTTCGGCCAGATCGCGTGTGCGGCTGAAGAGGTGCGGCTGGAAGATCCCGGTGATCTTTTTTCCGGGGTACATCTCCCGAACGCTGGCGATGCAGGCATCCAATTCCTTGGGATGATGGGCGTAATCGTCGATGAAAACGACGTTCGGTCCGGCGATCCGGGTCTCGAAACGGCGGGAAACGCCTTTGAAGGAAGCCAGGCCCTGACGGAGCAGATCCGGAGTGACTCCCAAACGCAGAGCGACCGTGCTCGCCGCGATGGCGTTCTCCACGTTGTGGCGGCCGGGCATACCCAACCGGAGACCGACCAAGGCCTGACCTTCGGCGTGGAGGTCGAATTCGTACGCACCATTGATGACGCGCAAGTTCTCCGCGCGCGGCGTTCCGGAGCTACCCAGCGCGTAGGTGGTCACTTGGCTGCGCTCCTTGAAATGATCCGCGATGCGCTCATGGACCAACACCGGACCATCGCACAGGATCGCGAACTGTGTGTACGCATCGAACATCGCCTCTGGTGTACCGTAGATGTCGAGGTGATCCGGGTCCATCGCGGTGATCACCGATTCGCTGGGGCAGAGCTTGAGGAAACTGCGATCGTATTCATCCGCCTCCACCACGTTCACCACCGCATCGTCGTTCAACAACACGTTGGTACCGTAGTTCGCGGCGATGCCACCGAGGAAGGCATTGCATCGCACCTTGCCTACCGTGAGCAAGTGCGCGATCATGGTGCTCACGGTGGTCTTGCCATGCGTTCCAGCAACAGCCACCGTGCGTTGATCCTCGGTCACCATGCCGAGCACATCGGCCCGTTTCAGTATGCGTGCACCACGTTCATCCCAGTACTTCAGCAGCGGACTGGTCAACGGAACCGCTGGCGTTCGCACCACCATGATCTCTGAAGCAGCCGCTTCGCGGAACTCGTCTGGGATCATGCGCGGATCCTCACTGAACTGCACATCGATCCCTTCGCTCTGCAACTGATTCGTCAGCTCGCTGGGTGTACGGTCATAGCCAGCCACCTCGGCGCCGCGACGGCGGAAGTAGCGCGCAAGGCCGCTCATGCCGATACCACCGACACCGATGAAATAGAGCTTGTTCCCTTTCAGCGAGTTCATGCGTTGATCGCCGTTGCTTTCTGCGCGGGCGCTTTTTGTGCGAGTCGTATCACCTCGGCCGCGATCATCTCGGCGGCGTTCTGTGTGCCAAGTCCAGCGATCGCGTTGTGCAGGCGATCGAGGGCTGCTTTGTCGTTGATCAATCGAAGCACTGTTGCTCCGAGTTCCTCGACGGCCTTGTCATCTTTCACCAATACGGCGGCACCGCGATCGGTCAAGGCTCGTGCATTGTGTGTCTGGTGATCTTCGGCAGCGGTCGGTAGCGGCACCAGGATCGCGGGCTTCTGCACCAGACACAATTCGCTTACGCTGATGGCGCCTGCACGCGATACCACGAGATCGGCCACGGCATAGGCGTAGTCCATCTGGCTCACGAACTCGTGCACCTTGCAATCCGAGTAGTTCAGTTTCGCAACAGTTTCCTGTGCTTGCTTGAAGTATGGTGTGCCCGTCTGCCAGATCACTTGTAGACCGGCTGCTTGAAAGTCCTTCAGGGCCGCTTCGATGCCACGGTTCACGCCGCGCGCACCAAGACTTCCTCCTGTGATGAAGAGGATCGGCTTGCCTGCGTGTAGACCAAAGTGCTCCAATCCGCGCGGGTGCTTGCCCTCGAGACGCACCACTTCTTGTCGCACAGGATTGCCCGTAAGAAGGATCTTGTCCTTGGGGAAGAACTTCTGCATGCCCTCGTACGCCACGCAGATCCGATCCACGCGTTTGGCGAGGTAGATGTTCGTCTTGCCCGGAAAGCTGTTCTGTTCCTGGATGAGCGTGGGCACCTTCATACGTTGCGCGGCGGCGAGCAAGGGTCCGCTCGCATACCCACCAACACCAACGGCAACATGCGGCTTGAACGTGCGCACGAGCTGTCGCGCTTTCATCATGCTGCGCAACACACGCCAGGGGAGAGCTAGGTTCTTCACGATGGAACCGCGTTGGAAACCACGGATCGGAAGTCCTTCGATGGGGTAGCCTGCTGCAGGCACCTTCTCCATCTCCATCTTGCCTTCAGCACCCACGAAAAGGAACTGCGCAGCCGCATCCCGTTCACGCACCGCGTTGGCGATGGCGATGGCCGGGAAGATGTGACCGCCGGTGCCACCACCGGAGATCATCACCTTAAGCGAGCGCTGTTCGGGGGCGTTTGGCATCAGTTGTTTCGGATACGGGTGCTTCTTCTTCGTTGCCCCGGCTCACACTGAGCATGATGCCGATGGCGAGGCAGGTGAACCAGACGCTGGTACCACCCATGCTCACGAGCGGGAGCGGTTGACCAGTTACGGGAACGAGGTTGACGGCAACGGCCATGTTGATCATCGCCTGCATCACCAACATGAGGCCAAGCCCGATGGCTGCGAGCGCACCGAACGGCTTCGCACAATTGGAAGCGATGCGCACGGCGCGGAAGAGGAGGATGAGGTAGAGCAACAACAGGCCGAGACCACCGAGTATGCTGCCATACTCCTCGATGATGAAGGCGTAGATCATATCGGAATATGGATGCGGGAGCCAATTCCGGGAGGCACCGCTGCCGGGTCCGTTGGGCAGCATCCCGCCGGAAGCGATCGCGATCTTGGCGTGCTCTACCTGATAGTTCGCTTCGCTATCCGCCTCTCCGAAGCTCTCGAGACGGCTTTGCCACGTCTCTACGCGTGGAAGGATGTTGAGACCGAAGGCTTCATTCACCGCGACGAGGCCCACGAACGCCGCAATGGCCAGACCGACCAAGCCAGCAAGCCACTTCACCGGAACCTGTCCGATGAACATGATGATCAAACAGATCGTGAAAAGCATGGCCGCTGTGGAGAAGTTCGCTGGCAGGATCAATCCACATATGGCCCCGATCGGAACAGCGAGTTTCATGAGCACATCGCGGAAAGTCCAGGGCTCATCCTGTTGCTTGCCGATAACACGTGCCAGGTAAACAACGAGTACCACCTTCGCCAGATCGCTCGTCTGAAAGCTTAGGCCGGTATACGGTATTTCCAGCCACCTTCTTCCACCGTTGATGTTGGAACCAACCAGCAAGGTCAACGCCAGAAGAGCGACGGTCACACCGATGAGCAATTTCGCAAGTCTGGAATAAGCACCGAACGGAAGCCTACTGACATAGAACATGATGAACCCACCGGAAACGAGCATCATACTATGCTTGAACAGGAAGTGGAACGTACTTCCGTCCACGCGCTTTACGGCCAATGAACCGATGGACGCGTACACCGCAAGCAGGCTGATCAGCCCCAGGAACAGGACCGTCATCCAGATCACGCGATCGCCCTTCAGTTTTTGGAATGCGTTGTTCATCGTTGATCCTTAGAGATCCTTTACTGCGCGTTTGAACTCCGCACCACGCTCTTCGTAGTTCGCGAAACCGTTCCCGCTGGGGCAGGCCGGGCTGAAGAGCACCGACTCGCCGGGCCGGACCAGTTCGTTCGCGAGGAAAACAGCCGTGCGCAGTTCATCGGTCACATAGAGGTGTTCCACCGGCGACATGCCATCGCGCTCCACCCCATCCACCATGCGCCCAAAGAGCACCATGGCGCTCACCTTTTCCTTCAATAGATCCTGCACGTAGCCTTCGTCCATCTCGCTACTGAGATCACCCACGATCCAAACCACTTTGCCGGTCATCTGCGCGAGCGATTCCAGAGCGGCATCCAAAAAGGTGGCCTTGGAATCGTTGATGAAAGCGATGTCATTCACTAGAGCCACGTGCTCCAACCGATGTGGACCAGGCCCTTGTGCGCTAAGCGCAGCGCGGCGTGCATCCACCAACTGGCCGCCGGCCAGCCGTAGCGAAGGGGTATGCTTGTTCTGTTCCATGTCTTTGGATCGGATGGTCAGAGGCTCTTCACAGCAGCCTTGAACTTTCGGCCGCGTTCTTCATAGTTCTCGAAGAGATCGAAGCTGGCACAAGCCGGGCTCAAAAGCACCACATCACCGGCCTCAGCCATACCGTTCGCGGTCATCACCGCTTGCTCAGCGCTGGTCGTATCCACGATCATGGGCACCACTCCGTTGAACGCTTGGTGGATCTTCGCATTGTCCGTACCGAGACAGACGATCACCTTCACCTTTTGCTTCACCAGATCCAACAGCGAACTATAGTCGTTGCCTTTGTCCACACCGCCGGCCACCCAGATCACCGGCTTGTCCATGCTTTCCAGCGCGTACCAAGCAGAGTTCACGTTGGTAGCCTTGGAGTCGTTGATGAACTCGATACCATGCACCATGGCCACATGCTCCAGCCTATGCTCTACGTTCTGGAAATCGCTGAGGCTCTCTCTCACAACATCCTTGCGGATCTCGAGCACACGAGCTGCGATGCCTGCCGCCATGGAGTTGTAGACGTTGTGTTTGCCTTTCAAGGCGAGTTCGATGATGGACATGCTGAAGGTGGATTGATCGGATGTGATGTGGACCTGGTCGTCTTGCAGGAAAGCGCCGCGCTCGACGCTGTGTTCGATGGAGAAGGGCCAGCGTTGGGCCTTCACCGAATGCTGTTGCAGCCAAGCATTGGATTCGGGATCGTCGGCGCAGTGGATGAAATGATCTTGCTCCCGCTGGTTCATGGCGATACGGAATTTGCTCGCCACGTAATTCTCCATGCGGTACTGATAGCGATCGAGATGGTCGGGCGTGATGTTGAGGAGCACCGCGATATCCGGACGGAACTCAACGATGCCATCGAGCTGGAAGCTGCTCAGCTCAAGCACATAATAAGCGTTGTCGCCGTCGGCGACGAGCCCAGCGAAACTGGTGCCCACGTTGCCGCCGACAGCCACATCCAGTCCAGCCTTCTTCAAGATGTGATGCGTAAGAAGCGTCGTGGTGGTCTTGCCATTGCTGCCCGTGATCGCCACGATGCGGCCGTTGCAATACCGGTAGGCGAACTCGATCTCGCTGATCACCGGGATTCCCTTCTCACGCGCCGCCTTGACGAGCGACGCCGTATCCGGGATGCCAGGACTCTTCACGATCTCATCCGCTTCCAACACACGGTTCGCTGTGTGCCCACCCTCTTCGAAGGCGATGCCGTTCGCCTGGAGCTCTTCCCGATAAGCAGGCTTGATCCGACCCATGTCGCTCACGAACACATCAAGCCCGCGTTGCTGCGCCAATCGCGCCGCACCGACACCGCTTTCCTGTGCTCCGAGGACAACAAGCTTCTTCATCGCAGCTTGAGCGTTACGATGGACAGCACGGCGAGCATGATACCCACGATCCAGAATCGACTCACGATCTTGCTTTCGTGAATACCCTTCTTCTGGTAGTGATGGTGCAGTGGTGACATCAGCAGGATCCTACGCCCTTCCCCGTATTTCTTCTTCGTGTACTTGAAGTAGGAGACCTGCATCACCACGCTGAGGTTCTCCACCAGGAAGATCCCGCAGAGGATCGGGATCAGCAGTTCCTTGCGTACCAGGATCGCGAGCGTAGCGATGATGCCGCCGAGAGCGAGGCTCCCGGTGTCGCCCATGAAAACCTGTGCGGGATATGCGTTGTACCAGAGGAACCCGATGCACGCACCGAGCAGCGCACCGATGAACACCGCGAGTTCACCGCTACCCGGGATGTACATGATGTCCAGGTACTGTGAAAAGATGACGTTACCGCTCACATAAGCCAGCACACCAAGTGCAAGCACCATGATCGCCGATGTACCGGTGGCCAGACCATCCACACCATCTGTGATGTTCGCGCCGTTGCTGACCGCTGTGATGATGAAGATGACGATGAGGATGTAGAGGATCCACGTGTATTGACGCGCATTGCGTCCGAAGAGCCCGAGGATGGACGAGTAATTGAACTCGTTGTCCTTCACGAAGGGGATCGTGGTGTTGGGCGACTTGCGGTTCAGCATGTAGTGCACCGTTCCGTCCTCTTCGGTTATCGTATGGATGTCCGCCTCATCCAGTTGCTGCGCGAGCACCTCAGGCACTTCCACACGTGTGCGGATCTCCGGATGGAAATACACCGTGGCACCGATGATGATGCCCACACCCACCTGGCCCACGATCTTGAACTTCCCGGCCAGTCCACGTTTGTCCTTCTTGAAGACCTTGATGTAGTCATCGATGAAACCGATGGCACCGAGCCACACCGTGCTGATCAGCAACAGGATGATGTAGATATTGTTGAGCTTGGCGAAGAGCAGCGTGGGGATGATCGTCGCAGAGAGGATGATGAGTCCACCCATCGTCGGTGTACCCTGCTTCTGGATCTGCCCCTCCAATCCGAGATCGCGCACGGTCTCGCCCACCTGCATGCGGCGGAGCAGGTTGATGATGCCCTTTCCCCACCACAGGGAGATCAGTAACGACACGAAAACAGCGAGCGCCGCACGGAACGAGATGAACGTGAACAGACCCGAACCGGGTACGTCCGCACCAAGCCAATCGAAGAGGTGGTACAGCATTACTTGTGGAGGAGTTCAAGTGTTTCCTGCAGCACGGCCACATCATCGAAGGGGTGTTTCACCCCATTGATCTCCTGGTAGGTCTCATGTCCCTTGCCCGCGAGCAACACCACATCACCAGGCTTCGCCATTCCCACGGCCTGGCGGATGGCTTCGCGACGATCGACGTTGACCCACACGCGAGGCTGATCGCCAGCCTGCACGCCCTGGCGCATCTCATTGAGTATGGCCATGGGATCCTCGCTGCGCGGATTATCGCTGGTGAGGACCACGTGACTGCTCAGTTCCGTGGCGATCCGCGCCATGATCGGTCTCTTGGTGCGATCGCGATCACCACCGCACCCGACCACGGTTATCACTTGCTCGTTCTCGCTCGCCACATCGTTGATGGTCGTGAGCACGTTCTTCAGCGCATCGGGCGTATGGGCATAATCCACGATGCCAACGATGCCCTTGGTACTGCGCACGATCTGGAAACGACCACGCGGTGGCTGCAGATCGCTCAAGGCCGTGAGCACATTGATCGGGGGCTCGCCCAGCTGCGTGGCCACGGTGTAGACGGCGAGCAGGTTGCTGGCGTTGAACTCCCCTATCAAGCGCGAATACATGTCGTGCCCATCGATGTTCAGATGAAGGCCGGTCAACTGGTTCTCCACGATACGCGCCTTATGATCGGCCATGTTCTTCACCGCGAAGGATCGCTTGCTGGCCTTCGTGTTCTGCAGCATCACCGCGCTGTTCGCATCGTCGGCGTTCACCAGTGCGAAAGCGGATGCCGGCAGTTGATCGAAAAAGCGCTTCTTGGCCTTGATGTACTCTGCGAACGTTCCGTGGTAATCCAGATGATCGTGCGTGATGTTCATGAACACCGCACCAACGAACTGCAGCCCGGCGATCCGCTCCTGCACCACGCTGTGGCTGCTCACCTCCATGAAGCAGTGCGTCACTTTCTCCGCCACCATCTCCGCAAGGATCTCGTTCAAGCGGACGGAATCCGGCGTTGTATGCGTGCTCGGGATCGTGCGTTGGCCGATGCGTATCTCGACCGTGCTGATCAAACCACACTTGTAGCCGAGCGCACGGAACAACCGGAACAGGAGTGTGGCGGTGCTCGTCTTACCGTTCGTACCGGTGATGCCGACCAGCTTCAGCTTCTTGGATGGATGGTCGTAGAAGTTGGCGGCGAGCACGCCAAGGGCCACTGACGCATCCTCCACGCGCACATACGTCACGCCCTCCTTCAAGTCCGCAGGAAGTTCCTCGCAGATGATCGCGCTGGCACCGCTCTCGATGGCCTTGGCGATGAATTGGTGGCCATCCACCTGCGTACCGCGTGTAGCAACGAATGCGGTGAACGCAACGACCTTGCGGCTGTCGAACGTGATCGCTTCGATGGCCGTGTTCGTTGAACCGACCACTTGCTCGATGCGCACCTTGTAGAGGATGTCCTTCAGCAGCTTCATGTCAGCTCGATAAGGATGGTGGATCCCTGGAAGGCCTTCGATCCCGGTTGCAGCGATTGGCGTTTCACCATGCCCGCGCCCTGCACCCGTACGCGCAGGCCACGGTTCTCCAGGATGAACAGGGCATCACGCAGTCCCATGCCCAGCACGTTCGGCACACGGTCCATCGCATCCGCCGGAATGCCGCGTGCTTTCACCACCACGGCCGTGTCACCGGCAAGGGTCGTTGCCCATTCACCTTCTCCTTCGTAGGTCACGGGAACGTTCAAACCTTCGAGCGCGATCCGCAGATCACCAGCGTGACCGCTCAAGCTCACCGGTGTGCGCGGACCCTTAGCCTCGGCGAGTTGGGTTCCTTGCTGCAATTCGAGGCGATTGCTGTAGATCTTGTCGGCGATCTCCTTGAACACCGGACCCGCCACCACGTTGCCATAATATCCGCTCATCGTCGGCCCGTTCACCAGCACGATGCAGCTGTACTTCGGAGCGTTGGCCGGGAAATAGCCCACGAAAGAGGCCTGATAGCTCTGGCCATGCTCCTTGTAGCTACCGTTCTTCAGCATCTGCGCCGTACCTGTCTTGCCGGCAATGGTGAAGTGAGCAGCCTTCAGATTCACGGCGGTACCGCTGTCCACGACGCCCTGTAGCATGCCGTGAACGATGTCCAAGGTGCCTTGCGAGCAGATCTTCGGGTTCATCACTTGCGGCTTCATCCGCTCCACCACTTTACCGTTGCGTGTGATACGATCCACGAACTGCGGGCGCATCATCTTTCCGTTATTGGCCACGGCGTTGTAGAACGTCAGCGTTTGCAAGGGCGTGAACGACGTCTCATAACCGATGCTCATCCACGGAAGGCTCACTCCGCTCCAGCCCTTCTCGCCCGGGCTGCGCAGTACGGGCATTGCCTCACCAGGGATCATCACACCGGTCATCTCGTGCAGGCCGAGTCGCTTCAGACCATCCACGAAGCGCTTCGGTTCCTTCTGATACGCGTTGTGCACGGCGACACTGATCCCGGTATTGGAGGACAGCTCGAAAGCGCGTTGCACGGTGATACGACCATAGCCACCTTCATGCGAGTCCTTCATGATGCGGTTGTAGTAACGCACCTGACCATTACGCGTATCCACCGTATCCGTGTGCTTGATGGTGCCATCCTCAAGGCCCACCATCAGCGAAGCGAGCTTGAACGTCGATCCGGGCTCCGTAGCGTGGGCCACGGCGTAGTTCAGGTCCTCCACATAGGTGCTGTCGTTGCGCCGCGTGAGGTTGCTGATGGCCTTGATATAGCCGGTCTCCACTTCCATTACGATCACGGTTCCGTACTGCGCTCCATGCTTCATCAGCTGCCGCTCGAGGGCGGCATCGGCCACGTCCTGCAGGTTGATATCGATCGTAGTATGGATATCGCTACCGGGCACAGGATCCACGCCATCTCCATCATCGACCGGCATCCATACCCCTCCGGTGAGGCGACGCTCAAGACGACGTCCCGTTACGCCTTTCAACCACTTATCGTAACCACCCTCCAGACCGAGCGTGCTACTGTCACGCAAGACATGCCCAACGCTTCGGGAAGCAAGGCGTCCGAAAGGATGTACCCGAACGGTGCGCTTCTCCGTGACCAGTCCTCCTTTGTTTTTGCCAAGGCGGAACAAGGGGAATGTGCGCAACTGTTGCACCTGGGTATGATCCGCGCGGCGCTTGATCAAGTGGAAACGCTCCTTGCGATGGCGCGCATCGGTGAGGTCACGCTTGTACTCGGCAGCGGTGCGATCCCCGAAAAGGCCGGACAGGCTTTCGCTAAGGGAGTCGATGGTCGTCCGGAAGAGATCATCCGTGAGCCCCTTCGCCATCATGTCCATGCGCACATCGTACTCCGGCACGCTGGTGGCGAGCAATCGACCATCCTCGCTATAGATGTGCCCGCGGTCGGGCTGGACCATACGATACTTGGTGCTCATCTTATCGGCCTTGTCACGCCAATGCTCACCTTCAGCGATCTGGATCTTGAAGAGTTGTACAGCGATGGCGAAGGCGAAGACGACGATGGCCATGTAGACCATATTGGCACGCGCGCGGAACTGCTTGTTCTCCGTCATGGGGTGCGCGTGTCTTGGAGTTCCTCCTCTTGCACTTCCATCTTCACCGGCGGTACGCGGCTCTCTTTCAAGCCAAGCTCCCCGATACCTGCCGCCACCTGGCTCTGTTGCTCCAGTTTCTCCAACTGCGAGCGCACGGTGATGTGCTCGCTGCGCAATTCCTTCAGCTCTGCATCCGTCCTGTTCAGGTCGCGCACTACACGTTCGGTATGGTAGCCATAGGCGATGTAGGTGATCATCAACCCCGCACAGAACAGTATGAAGGACATGTTGCCCAGGACCTTCTCCCTCGTCAGGAATGAACCGTTGAGCACGCCGATCATCATCTTGGGCACGCGTGCAGCGGCACTGGGCACACTGGTCCTCTTCGGACCGGCATCGTATGGCTTCGCCTCAGCCGCGGCGGCCAACGGCGTTTCCTCTTCCTTCTTATCGCGCAGCTTGTTCACGTGCGTGTGGCTATTCTCAATCGGGCGCTTCGTGCCCGGGGGTTCCTTGCTATCTCGAGATCCGTGGGTTGGATCGCCTTGTTGCTTGAAGGGTCGAACGGCCGGGTACGATTTCCGAAGACATCTTTCGTTTCCTCGCCGCCGAGATCACCACTGCGCATCCAGTTCTTCACCAGGCGATCCTCCAGGGAGTGGTAGCTCATCACCACCAGGCGACCTTCGGGAGCGATCACCTCGGCGCTCTGCTTCAACAGTGCTTCCAGTGATGCGAGTTCATCGTTCACCGCGATCCGCAACGCCTGGAACACTTGCGCGAGGAAGGTGCTCTCCTTCGCGCGTGGCGTCACCGGTTTCAGCGCTTCCACCAGTTGGAACGTGGTGCCGATGCGTGTTTCGGCGTTGGCCTTCACCAGTTGGCGCGCTACACGATGGGCGGCATCCACTTCACCGTACTTGCGCAGCATGTCGGTCAGCGCCACTTCATCCAGGTCACGCAACAGTTGTGATGCCGTGCGTTTCGCGCGATGATCCATCCTCATATCCAGCGGACCATCGAAACGGAAACTGAAACCGCGTGCCCCGGTATCGAACTGGTGACTGCTCACACCGAGATCGGCGAGCAGTCCATCTACCGGCACCGCATGCAGGAAACGCAAGTGGTTGCGCATCCAGCGGAAGTCGGCCTTCACCAGCGTGAAGCGCTCATCATCCGGTGCGTTCTTCCAGGCGTCGCGATCCCGATCGAACGAGATCAACCTTCCTTTCGGACCCAGTTGTGCGAGGATGGCCTTGCTGTGGCCTCCACCCCCGAACGTCACGTCCACATAGACGCCGTCGGGGCGGATGTTCAATCCTTCAAGACAGGCTTGTAAAAGAACGGGGTCGTGATATTCATGCGTCATAGGCTTTAGGCTTCCCTGCCATCACTTTCGCAGCCAGTGACTTGAAGTCCACGTTCCCGCTGAGCGCACGCTTGTGCAGTGCCTCGCTCCAGATCTCGATGCGATCGCCCAGGCCCGTGAACACGATGTCCTTGCCCAGTTGGGCGTAGGTCATCAGTTGTTTCGGGATGAGCAGCCGTCCGTTGGCGTCGAGTTCCACCGGCGTGGCTCCATTGAGGAAGCGCCGGATGAACTCCACGTTCTCGGGATCGAAGCGGTTGAGGCTGGCCACTTGGGCGCTGGTCCTGTTCCACTCCTCCATCGGATACAGCACGAGGCACTCGCTGAACACGTCGCGGTTCACCACGAAGCCCTTGGTCTCCGCCCCACCGAGCTGCTTGCGCAGCGAAGCGGGCAAGAGCACGCGGCTCTTGGCATCCAAGGTCGACGGGTATTCCCCTAACAGGTTCAGCATAGCGCATGCACGCAGGAATGGTCGCGAAAGTAGAAGCGGTCACCCACTTACACCCACTTATTCCCCCGTTTTCGCCTTCTTGTTGATAATTCTTCAACGGCGAAGGTGTGCAAAAGTTGTCACATGCCCGCTACAGGCCTACAAATGGGCATTTTTAGGTAGTGGGAGGAAGTGGGGCTTATCAACAACATATTCACCGCCCAGTCTACCAAGAATGACTCGTTCCGTGGAAAGCGCAAGATCCGGAGCATCTGCTCGGACGTCCTGTTGATCAAGCGATTACGATCAACAGGGCGATGTGAAGAGGGCAAGAACAGGCCCCATGTGGGTGGAAGTGGTCGATCAGGGGAAGACGACAACATTCATCGGGGCCGCACATCGGCCGAACGGCGCCCTGACCGATCCGGGCGAAACGCTCTTCTGATCATTTCCATTCGATATCCACGACAAAGCGTTGAACCCATCCGGTTACATTTGGACGGAACGCATGGCGAACGAAGAGCACCTGAAACGCGAGGGAGAGTTCACCTACATCGATGTGGGCGATGGCCCGCCGTTGATCTTCCTGCATGGTCTGTTCGGGGCACTTAGCAACTTCGAAGGGCCCATCAAACACTTCGGTGGACGGTACAGGGTGTTGATGCCCATGCTGCCGCTCTACACCTTGCCGATGCTGAACACCAATGTTCCAGCGCTGGCTGATTTCCTGGATCGGTTCGTGCGTCACCTGGGCTTGTCGGAGATCAATCTCCTGGGCAACTCGCTCGGTGGTCACGTGGCGCTGGTGTACTGCACCAAACACGCGCAGAAGATCCGCACGCTGATCCTCACGGGCAGTAGCGGGCTTTACGAGAACGCGTTCGGTGGATCCTTCCCGCGCCGCGAGGACAAAGAGTATCTCCGCAAGAAGATCGCGCTCACTTTCCATGACCCCAAATTCGCCACGGACGCCTTGGTGGAGGAGTGTTACGAAACGGTGAACGACAAGGCCAAGCTGATCCGGATCCTCTCCCTGGCGAAGAGCGCCATACGCCACAACATGGCCAAGGACCTTCCGAACCTGAAGATGCCCGTGTGCCTGATCTGGGGCAAACAGGATACGATCACCCCGCCGCATGTGGCCGAAGAATTCCATTCGCTGATACCGCAGAGCGAACTGTTCTGGATCGACGACTGCGGCCACGCTGCGATGATGGAACACCCCGATACGTTCAACGGCATCGTGGACCGGTGGTTGGGGAAGACACTTCAGAAAGGATGAAGTGTGAAGCCTGAAGTGTGAAGTACTTCGCACCGCACACTTCTTCCTTCGCTAGACCATGAAAGCCCTCATCGCCGAACACCTCACCAGCGGCCGCGCCGCGAAGGATTGGGCGAAACCGTCGTTGCCGGAATATGCCTTCATCGGGCGCAGCAACGTGGGCAAGAGCTCGTTGATCAACATGTTGTGCCACATCAACAAGCTGGCACGGGTGAGCAATACGCCGGGTCGTACACGCAACGTGGAGCACTTCAAAGTGGAAGGCACACTCACGAAGAACGCACCCTGGATGCTGGCGGATCTGCCGGGCTACGGCTTCGCGAAAGCGAGCAAGACCGAACGTGCCGCGTGGGAGAAGATGATACAGGCCTACCTGCGCGAACGCGAGAGCCTGCAGAACGTGTTCCTGCTGATCGACTCAAGGCTGGAGCCCCAGCAGAACGACCTGGACATGGTACAATGGCTGGGCGAGAACGGCATCCCTTTCTGCATCGTCTTCACCAAAACCGATAAGTTAAAGGCCCCGAAAGTGGACAGCAACGTGGCACAGTTCAAGCGCAAGTTGAAAGAGACTTGGGACGAGCTACCCACGATGTTCATCACCAGTTCGGAGACCTCGAAGGGGCGGGACGAGGTGCTGGGGTTCATCGAGAAGGTGAACAGCCAGTGGAAAGGTTGATCGCAAGATCAGGTGCAATGCGCAATGATGCGGACGTGCCTCCTGACCCTGCTCCTTGAGCTTCCCTACTTCTTCAGCTCCGGCAACATGTGCTCGGCGAAGTAGGCTCCGAAGTCCCGCATCTGCGCGGCCATCTTGCCTTCACCGGTAGCGCGTTCGAACGTATCCGCCAGGGTAAGGATGTTCTGGTGGAAGAACGCCTTCATCTCCTCCACGGTCATCTCCTTCGTCCAAAGATCGATGCGCAGGGTATTCTTCTCCTTCTCGTCCCACAGTGATAGCAACACGGCTTTACTACTGCTCTTAGAGCCATTATCCTCCGCTTCCCAATCGATGCGTTCGGGCACGTTGTTGGCATCAAGCTGAACGGAAAGGCGGATGTCGGAGGTCTTCATCAAGTGACGAGTTTCAAGTGACAAGTTTTAAGTGGACGCGTTGGGAGCTTACCACTTGATACTTGGATCTTATCGGGGTTTATAGCTTTTCAGGATCACACGCGGATCGCTCAAGGCCAGGAGTTGCTGGAAGGTGAGATTCGGGTTCTCAGCCATGTAGGCCTTCACCATGCGGTAGCCGATCCACTCGCCGATGTGGCCGGGGCTTTCGTGTGGCAGGCCGCTGGTGAACGGGCCGTCGTTCATGAGCCTTCCGATGTCCTCGGCGCTCTTGCTGAACAGCTGATCCTTTGAAACGATATCCCTCCAGATGTTGTACTCGTTGGCTTCGCACCAAGCGAGCTGGTCCTTGGTGAAGGCGAACTTCAACGCCGGATCGGTATCAGGCAGCATGGCATCGAGCAACGCCATCACTTTCCCTGTCTCCACCAGGTTGTTGAGGAGGTCCTCACCGCGGATGTCGCGCGTGTAGTGAACGAGCAACCAGCCTTTGATGGCACCGGGCACGATCATCTCCGGTCGCATGCGCTCCTTCACATATTGGGGAAAGGCCTCCGGTGCCAGATACCCGATCACAGGATGTTGAGGGCCGATGAACCATTCCAGTCCGATACCCAGCACACTGTCCGTAGGAAAGATCCCATAGTTGAAACCGGAGTTGAAGGCGATGATACGCGGTGTGAGGCTATCCGGGAAAAGCAATTCAAGCCGCTTCAAGGCATCCTCGAAGCGGACGCGTTGCGGCTCCAGGTCGCCCAGCACGCTATCCACTGCGTGTTGAGCCAACGACCAATCCGGGTCGGTAGCGAAGGTCCTCAACATCAGCGGCAGTCGTGGATCCTCCACGGGCGTGCCTTGCAGGATATCCTCGACATAGGTGCGATAAAAGCTACCGTATTTCACCAAGGCTCTGGTGCTCATCTCCTGTAGGCTGTCCGGGGGAGTGTGGAAGACATCCCGATCCAACCGACCGATATCCACCTTGAGCGCGACATCCTCGATGGGAAGGTCGGTGTGACCATCATCGCCACAACCCGTCCAAATTACCGCGGCCGCCAAAAGTGCGGCCCATGCTCCGTAACTGTTCAACCCGTATACCTTTGAGCGTCCTTTAACGAGCCACAAACCTATGAAGAAGGCCCTCCTGATCCTTGCCGCCGCCGCATTGGCCGCACCCACATTGAACGCCCAAGATGACGCCGGGGTACGGCTGGGCATCAAAGTAGCCCCGAACATGTCGTGGATCAAAGCCGATACGAAAGGCTTGGATAGTGATGGCAGCAAGGTCGGCCTCACCTTCGGGTTGGTCACCGAATTCCCGCTCGGAAGCAGTGGCAACTACCGTTTCGGGACCGGCCTTTTCCTGAACTACGCAGGAGGCAACTACAAGCAAAGCATCACTTATACCGATGCCAACAACGCGCAGGTAACAAGGGATCTCTCCAGCAAGACCAAGCTGCAGTATATCGAACTCCCCCTTACGGTGAAGCTGATGACCAACGAGATCGGTTACATGCGTTACTACGGCCGGCTTGGATTCAGTACGGCCTACAACATCAGCGCCAAGGGGGACTATGAGACCATCGCTGTCGCCAACGGGGTTACCGGCTTGGCCAGCTTTGAGGACGAGGACATCAAGGACAACATCCAACCTTTCCGGGCCGGTCTGATCGTCGGTGCGGGTATGGAGTACAACTTCTCCGGAAGCACCACTGTTCAGGTTGGCGTTAACTACCACAACGGCTTCACGAACCTGCTGAAGGATGTGAAAGTGGGCGACAAGAACGCCAAGCTGCTACAGAACATGCTGGAGCTGGATCTGGCGGTGTTCTTCTGAGCAACGATCCTTACTCACCGAACCCCGCGCACCACCGGTGAGCGGGGTTCGTTTCTTTTGTAGCGATGAAGACCCAACTAGTCATCGAACACATCAGCGGCTGGCTGAAGGAATATTGTGAGCGCAACCGGCAGCGAGGCTTCGTGGTGGGGGTGAGCGGAGGCATCGACAGTGCGGTGACGAGTGCCCTGTGCGCACGCACGGGACTACCCACGCTGTGCGTGGAGATGCCCATCCACCAAGCGAAAAGCCATGTCACCCGTGCGCTGGAACATGTGGCCGACCTACAGACCCGACATCCGAACGTGTCGCTCATGCGCGTGGACCTTACCCCTACGTTCGACACGATCGAACGCGTGCTGCCGGATACCACGGACGATGCGGCCCACCAGCTTGCTCTGGCTAACACCCGTGCGCGCCTTCGGATGACCGCGCTCTACTATCTCGCGGGCGTCAACCAGAGCCTCGTTGCGGGCACGGGCAACAAAGTAGAGGACTTCGGCGTCGGCTTCTTCACCAAATACGGCGATGGTGGTGTGGACCTCTCCCCCATAGCGGACCTGACCAAGAGCGAAGTGTATACTGTTGCGAAGGAGCTCGGCATCGTGGAGAGCATCATGCAAGCGGCGCCCACGGACGGGCTCTTCGGAGACAGCCGCACGGACGAGGACCAGATCGGTGCGAGCTATCCTGAATTGGAGTGGGCCATGGATCTGCGCAACAGCGGACGTGACACCGCGCAACTGGAACTGAGCGATCGGCAGCGTCAAGTGTTGAACATCTACGACCGCAGGCATAAAGCCAACCGTCACAAGATGGACCCTATACCGGTATGCCTTATCCCGGGCGAACTGAAAGCCTGACCCGCTCGGGCAATTCCAGACGCATTCATGCGTTCATCGTACGTACCCCACCACCACGGATATGATCCGATCCATTCTGGTTCTTCTTCCGTGGATGGCGCTTATCCCATCCGCAACGGCGCAAGACACGTTGCTGCATGTCAATGGGGAGCGCATCATCGGCCAGGTAGAGGAGATACTGCGCGACGAGATCCGCTACCGCATCAATTCAGCCGGCAACTCGGTGATCGTGGTAGTGAACAAGAGCGAACTGGAGTGGATACACCTGGCCGGTGGCCAGCGTTTCCAGTTCGGCGAAGGCGTTTGGAACGACCCGAAGTCCAGCGCCTTCATGAAGCGGCACCGGGTGCTCAGCATGGACGTCTTCGCACCGGCATTGGATCATATCACCATCGGCTATGAGCATTTGCTTTCGCCGGGCCACAGTCTTGTTGCGAAAGTGGGCCGTATCGGCGTGTGGGATACCGATGGTTTCGGCAATGGCTTGGTGAACGACGGCTTCTTGGTGAAACTCGGATCGCGGCATGCGCTACCTGAAGGGAGCAAGCGATCCAGCATGCTCGGTAGCCACCTCCTTGCAGGTTGGTACATACGTCCGGAATTGATGTACAGCTACTGGGCGCACACCGATCAGCGGTACGCGTACGGCCCGTTCATAGGCCCGTACGAGACGTATAAGGAAGTGAATTTCTACGCTAGCGCTGCGGTGAACATCGCCGTCGGCACACAGGTGTTCCTGAGCGAGCGCATCTGCATGGACTTCTATGCTGGTCTGGGCTACGGTATCTCTTGGCGCAATGGTGTAAGCCAACCCAACGACGGTCGTTATCAAAGTCGCGAGAACTACTCCTTCTCGCATCTTTTCTTCGGCGGAAGTTCACCGCTTTGCACCAGCGGTGGTGTGCTGCTAGGCTACACGTTCTGAGCAGCGCGTTCCTGTTCGCGATATTTGGTCTCCTGCCTTCCAGGCTTGTACCATGGACCACCCCGAACAGACGACACCCCAAGCAAAGGCCCACGACGAGAACGCGGTGCCGATCGCTCGTCGCATCAGTAAGGTCGCATCGATCCTTCCGCCGTTGTTCCGCTTGAGCGGAAAGCCCGAGCGCATGCCCATGGTCGGTTGGTTCGATCCCGGGGAACTGTTCTCCACGGGCCTGCGCAGCATGATCTCGCTCGTGATCGGCGAGCAGAGCGACAAGCGGTTGATGCAAGCGCTCGCTTCGCGCAAACAGGAGTACTACGACCACAGCATCCACTACCTCGACCGCTCCCATGGGCCGCAGCCGTTGAAGGAAAAGGCGCGCGAAGACATCTGGTTGGACTACATCTGTGATACCGGCGACGGCTGGAACCCGACCTACGCCATCGCCATGGCCGCTGCACAACGCAAGCTGACCGTTCATGGCGCACATGGCGCAATCGACCTTCCGCGTGGGGATGTGCTCGTGTTCGGTGGCGATGAGGTCTACCCCACTCCATCGCGCGAAGAATACCAGCGCCGGTTGGTGGTTCCATACACCAAGGCCTTCGGTGATGACCAGCCGGAAGAGCGCCCGCATGTCTATGCGATCCCCGGGAATCACGATTGGTACGATGGCCTCAGCGCGTTCTCAAGGCTCTTCTGCTCGGACATCGGCGGACGTCGGTTCGCCGGTTGGTGGACACGGCAGAAACGCAGCTACTTCGTATTGAAGTTGCCGCATGGCTGGTGGCTCTTGGGCAGCGACGGCCAATTGCAAAGCGACATGGACGTGCCGCAGATCGAGCATTTCCGCGAGATCGCCGAGCGCCACATGAAGTTCGGTGACAAAGTCATCCTCTGCCTGTCATTACCCGTGTGGGTCTATGCACAGAAGTACCGTGCCATGGGGCGCACCTTCGATGAGACCGACCTGATCCACTTGCGGGAGGAAGTTTTCGCCAAGCGCGGCATCGAAGTGAAGGTGTTCCTCACCGGCGATCTCCATCACTACCGTCGCCACGAGGAAACGAAGGAAAGCGCAGGTGAAGCCCAACCCGTGCAGAAGATCACAGCGGGTGGTGGCGGAGCCTTCCTTCACCCCACCCACGAAGAGGATGTGAGCCTGTTGGTGGAGGAACCATCCACACCGGAAGCAAAGGCACGCAACTACGCGGTGAAGGCCACCTATCCCGACATGAAGAGGTCGGCGCGCATCGCCTACGGCAACCTGCTCTTCCTCCTCAAGAACCCCCGCTTCGGCATCGTTCCGGCTTTGCTCTATCTCATCACGGCGTGGTTGGTCGGTGCATCCGTGGGTGCCGAAGTACCGCGTTCGTTGTGGCGGGCCATGCGCATCACGGCCGATGTGCTTGGCGACAATCCCGGCCTTGCGTTATGGATGCTCAGCATCCTTGCCGCTTTCTTGGCCTTCACCGATACCCACAGCAAGGTGTATCGCGTTCTGGGAGGACTTGCTCATTGGGTCGTGCACATCGCTGCCATGTTCTACATCGGATGGGGTGCGTTAAGCCTTTCGCACATGCTGTTCGGCGAACTGGTCTTCTTCCGCAGCGCGCTCACGGGATTTCTCATCTTCAGCGGAGGTTGGATCGCGGGCTCCATCATCATGGGCATCTACCTGCTCGTCTCCATCAACGTGTTCGGCCGCCACAGCGAAGAAGCCTTCAGCGGGTTGAAACACCAGGACCACAAGCACTTCCTTCGGTTGAACATCGACCGGCAAGGCACCCTCACGATCTGGCCGATCAAGATCGAACGCGTACCAAGGAGCTGGCGCGAACGCAAAGCCGGAGAGCCTACGAACGCGTTGGTGGTCCCGGCGGCGCCGCTGAAAGCGGAGTTGATCGAGGCCCCGATCGTGGTGCGTTGACCCTTCAGCGCAGCACCTCGCCGATCAAGCGCTCCAGCGTGCTTTGACCGAAGAAGATGTTCATGCCCACCATCACGCTCATTCCAGGGTCGATGGGGTAACGCTGGAGGTCGCCGTTCATATCTGGCAGGCGCAAAGCATGTACGGGAAGTCCGACCAACTCCGCGCGCAGTTGAACGGTCTTCGAGAGCTTGTGCCGCACGTTGATGAAAGCCCGCAGTGCCGTGTAGTTGATGTTCACGCGCTCGTCACCCTGCGCGAACCCGCTGCGGAAGCCATCCGCGCCGATGCCCGCCAAGAGCCTCGTCCGTTCGCCAGACTTGTATCCCACGGCGAGTTGCAAGGGAAGTATGTACTGAAAGCTCCATCGGTCACCGATCGGTTCCACACCACCCACGAAGGGTACGGGGAAGTTAAGCCCATCGCTGAACGTCAATACAGCACCATAGAAGAGCTGTCGGCGCAGACCCTTGACCTGCATTTTGCCGATCACCCCGTTGAAGCGCGGCACCACCCTCTCCAGTGTGGTTCCCTCTTCACTCACATTCATGTTGACGCTCCAGAAGAGCACGCGGTATTTCTTGGTCAGGCTGATCCCCAAGGCACCTACCGAAGCGGAATGCAACGACCGAGGATCACCGCTCAAGCGCAGATCACGGCCACTATAGCGTGCGCTCACCATCACTTGTGAAGCCCGCACACGAACGCTGTTCTTGATCACGTCCTTCAGGTCATCACCAGTAAGGTTCAATTCAAGGCCGGCGGTCCACTTCTTGTACACAGGAACGGTGAAGCCAGCCATGATCGATCGGTCATCGAACGTACCGGGATCATTGGTGAAAGGCACTTCGGGCGTCCAGCGGGCATCCAGCCGCAAGCGTGGGCGGAAGAGTTGGTCGAACTGTTCGAGGTCGAAGGATTGGGCGCAGGCAGCAACACCCTGGGACCAAAGGAAAAGAATGAACGCCGGCCGGAAAAGACTGATCAAGCGCATGGGGAGCGAAGGTCGTGGATACTTCCTGTGGAGACGCATGTGTCGATCAGGGGTCACCTTTCGTTCTTTGTGGCACATGAGGGCAAAGAGCGAACCTATGAGCGACCCCGAACTGCTCGCCGCGCTACGGAGCGGCAAGGCCGAAGCCGCCTTCATCCAACTGTACCGACAACTACCGGATGTCACCACCTGGATCCGCAGCCACACCGGCTCCAGAACCGAAGCGCGTGACATTTTCCAGGACGCCTTGGTGATCCTTCATGAGAAGGTCGCCGAACCCGAATTCACATCATCCGGGCCCGTTGCGGGCTTCCTCTTCGGCATCTGCCGCAACCTCTGGCTGGCCGAATTGCGCGTGAAGGGCCGTTCGGAAAAGTACATCGCCGCCATCTCAGCTGAAAAGAAGGACGAAGAACCGGTGATGACCAGCGTCAATGAGCCATTGATGCAACTCGCGGAACGCGCCTTTGCCACCCTCGGCGAAAAGTGCCGCGAGCTTCTTTCCCGCTTCTACATCGGCAACGAACCGCTCGCGACCATCGCGCAAGCCTTCGGATACACCGGTGAAGGCGCTGCGAAGACACGCAAGTACAAGTGCCTGGAACAGGCCCGTGCGAAGTACCGTCTGCTATTGTCGAACAACCAAACCATCTAAGCCATGCGCGACCAACTGCATCTGATGGAACTGGTGGACAACTACCTGGACGGCACCATGAACAACAACGACCGCGCAGCCTTCGAGGAACGCTTGCGCACCAATGAAGAGCTGCGCGTGTTGGTGGAGGATCAAGAACACTTGCGGCGCGCGGCGAGACGTTCTCCGGTACGCGCCGAGGCGAAAGCGGCCTACCGGAAATACCGGTGGGGAAGGATGCTGCCGAGCATGGGCATTGGACTGGTTCTGCTCATTGCAGCGATCGCATCCGTATTCCTGTGGAACACTCCTTCTGGCACTCATGAGTCAGGAGAGACCGACCCAAACACGGCCGTTCTCAGGATCCTCGATGACACGACCGGAACACATCTGGAACCGTTCGTTGTAGCCATCGACCCGAAGCGCGACACGACCTTGTCCACACCGGGCGGCATCGTGCTCGATATTCCAAAAGGCGCTTTTGTGGATAGCCTGGGCGTAGCCATCAAATCACCTGTTCGAGTAAGTGTGGTCGAAGCACTGGACCCATTGGATATCATGAAGGCCGGTCTGAGCACGATGACCGGTACAATGCTGCTAGAGACAGGCGGCATGTTCCACTTGGACGCACAAGCGAACGGAAAGATGGTGAAGATCGATCCAACGAAACCGCTGACAGCGATGGTGCCTGCAACACAGGGGCAAAGGGGTATGCAGCTGTATGCAGGCGTGAAGAAAGAAGATGGCACCATCGACTGGCGTGACCCGCAACCACTCAAGAAGTCGCTCATTCCTGTTGACATCAACACGCTGAACTTCTACCCTCCAGAGTACCTGAACAAGCTGAAGGAGCTAGGGAAGGACGTTACAGACAAGCAGTACACGGATAGCCTGTACTTCTCGTTCAGCGGTGCAGTGAGACGTCAATGGATCATGGGGCCTGAAGAGAACGATGTCCTAACGATCGACAGCGCAAAGGCTGACACCACGTACGCGACCTTCGACGGCGTTGACCCGAGCACATACCGCAATGTCGGTATCGACCCAGCCAAGGTGAAGACGATCTGGAACGATCGGTTCAACGGTACGAATCTCGCCACGCGTGAGTTCGAGGAAAGGATGCGCTCCATACATGGAACATGCGACAATGAAGTGCTGGAACTCTATGTCAAGAACCTGGACAAGGACTTGAGCAAGATCGATTCCCTGGTCTTCAGTGAGCGCGACCTCATTTTCGGAGACTTCGCAGAACGCAACGACGGCCGGGTGGACCTCCCGCCACACGCCGCCGATCGCCTACGGACCTACTACGAGAACCAGAGCCGCACCGAAGCGGAAGCCATCCGCAAGACCCAGGAGAAATTCTGGAACGAGCAACGGAAACAGGACGTCCGCAGCAATGCCAAACAAGCCGACCATGCCTTGGCCGAGAGCGTTCGGGAAGGCGAACTATTCGCAAAGGAGTTCGAAGCCAACCTGGACACGGTGTACAAGCAGCTCGGCATCCAGCGTGTTCGCCTACCGCGATCGGCCTGGGTAGTTCCGGTGGTGGGTACCGGCTGGTGGAACGTGGACAAGGCCGTGCTGGAGGCTACCACCACACGCAGCAGCATGAGCTACACCGACGACAAGACCGGTAAGACCGCGACGCTCACCTACAACCCGTTGACCATCCAGCTGGCGGATAGAACGAGCTATGATCAACTGGTCGTCTACCTGCTCCCGAAGCAATTGAACAGCTACCAGCGCGTGAAGGAAGACAAGGGGCTCTTCAGCGAACGCCTCAACAGCATCTTCCAATATGAGCTCTTCTGTCTGGGCATGAAGGAAGGTCAGCAGTACGCTTTCCATACGGCGATTGATGGCGTAAGTGAGCTTGACGTGACCTTGGTACCGGCAGATGACAATGTTCTACGACAAATGCTCCGCACAAAGGGCAAGATTGAAGATGACCTACTTCAGGAAGCGAACTACCTCCGCTGGTTAGACACGGATGACCAGCGGCGCCGGACTAACCAAAAGAAGATGGAACTGAGAGAGGCTTTGCTTCCAGTGGTCTTTCCTTGCCTTGAAGGTGACATACCTGCTGCAGCCGCTGTAGACAGTACACCTGCCTACGAGTAACCAGGCTAGAAGTTACCCGATCGTCCACGTATGCTCACCCTTGAGCAACGCGTCCAGATCACCGGGGCCTTTCATCTCCTTGGAACGTTGCACTTGGGCGCGCAGCTTGTCCTCGTGTGTTGGGCGATCGTTCACGTAGAACACACCGAACGGCCTTGGCATGGCGCCTTCCAAACGGGGATCATCGAAGAGGCGAACGAGGATGCTGGCCTTGAACGGATCGCGTTCGTCGTGGATCCAAAGCTCGTCCAGTCCCACACCGCCAGCATAGGTATCCACGATCACGGGGGTCATGCCGTTCAGCTTGATGCCGCGTGTGCCATTGGCGAAGACCAGCGGTTTGCCGTGCTCCACGAAGATGGTGTTCATCGGCTTGGTGGCTTTCTCGGTGAAGACCTCGAACGCGCCATCGTTGAAGACGTTGCAGTTCTGGTAGACCTCGACCAAGCTGGTACCGCGATGTGCATCGGCACGGGCGAGGATCTCGCGCATGTGCTTCGGATCGCGGTCCATGCTGCGCGCGATGAAGGTTGCATCGGCGCCTTTGAACAAGGCCAGCGGGTTGAACGGATGATCCGTACTACCCATCGGTGTGCTGCGCGTGACGGCACCTTCGGGCGAAGTGGGTGAGTACTGTCCTTTCGTGAGACCGTAGATCTCGTTGTTGAAGAGCAGCACGTTCACATCCACGTTGCGGCGCAGCAGATGGATGATGTGGTTGCCGCCGATGCTCAGCGCATCGCCATCGCCGGTGATCATCCACACGCTCAGTTCCGGGCGCACACTTCGCAGACCGCTGACCAATGCCGGCGCACGACCATGGATGCTATGCAGGCCATAAGTGTCCATGTAGTACGGGAAGCGCGAAGAGCATCCGATACCGCTGATGAACACGACCTCTTCCTTCTTCTTGCCGCTCTGCTCCAGCAGGGTCTGCACCTGTTTCAGGATGCTGTAGTCGCCGCAACCGGGACACCAGCGCACTTCCTGATCGCTGCTGAAATCGACCTTCTGCACGGGAGTGGTTCCGTTCACGGTACTCATGCTCTCAACTGGTTTAGGATACCCGCACGGATCTCTTCACTGGTGAACGGCATGCCCTGGATCTTGTTCAGCCCTTGTGCATCCACAAGGAATTCGGCGCGCAACAGTTGACGCAGCTGTCCGCTGTTCATCTCGGGCACCAGCACCTTCTTGTATTTCTTCAGCAACGGACCAAGGCCTTTGTTGAATGGGAACAGGTGACGGATATGCACGTGTGCCACGCTCTTGCCTTCGGCCTGCAACTGTAGAGCAGCCGTACGGATCGCACCGTAGGTGGATCCCCAACCGACGACCAGCAAGTCTCCTTCGGGAGGCCCGCTATCCAGACGAATGGGTTTGAAACGATCCGCGATGCGGGTCACCTTCTCGGCGCGCAACTGCACCATCTTCTCGTGGTTGGCGGGATCGTAGCTGATGTTGCCGGTCTTGTCCTGCTTCTCGATCCCACCGATGCGGTGCTGCAATCCAGCTTGACCGGGCAAGGCCCATGGGCGTACCCCACGCTCATCACGCAGGTATGGCAGGAACGCCTCTACCCCTCGCTCGCTCAGCGCGCTGCGGTCCATGCCTTCGGCATTGCTCGGCGTGCCAGCCTCACGCGCCGGAATGAAAGGCGGTTTGATCTCGGGCAGGCTCTTCGCTTCGGGGAAACGCCACGGCTCAGATCCGTTGGCGATGTATCCATCGGTGAGCAGGATCACCGGCGTCATGTGTTCCAGCGCGAGTTGTACGGCTTCAAAAGCCATGTCGAAACAGTCGATCGGTGTGCTGGCAGCGATCACGGGGATCGGTGCTTCGCCATTGCGGCCATGGACCGCCTGCCAGAGATCGGCCTGCTCGGTCTTCGTGGGAAGTCCGGTGCTGGGTCCCCCGCGTTGCACGTTCACGATCACCAGCGGGATCTCCAGCATCAAGGCCAGGCCCATCGCTTCAGCCTTCAATGCGATTCCCGGGCCACTGCTCGCCGTGATGCCCAATGCACCACCGTAGCTCGCACCGATCGCGCTGCTGATCGCGGCGATCTCGTCTTCCGCCTGGAAGGTGATCACACCGAAATTCTTGTGACGCGAAAGCTCGTGCAGGATGTCGCTGGCAGGTGTGATCGGGTAACTGCCGTAGAACAGATCGAGCTTCGCTTTCTGTGCACCGGCGATAAGGCCGAGCGCCGTGCCCTGGTTCCCGGTGATGCTGCGGTAGGTGCCGGTGGGCATCGGCGCCGGCTTCACCTCAAAGCGCGTGCTGAAGGTCTCGCTGGTCTCGCCGTAGAAGTAACCGGCGTGCAGGGCCTTCATGTTGGCATCGAGCACCTCGGGCTTGCGTGCGAATTTCTTCTGGAGGAACCCTTCTGTCAGCGCATTCTCACGGCTGTACATCCAATTGATGAACCCGAGCACGAACATGTTCTTGCACCGGTCCTTCTCCTTCATACCGAGCGTGGTGCCTTCCAGTGCGGTGCGCGTGAGTTTCGTCACGTCCACCTGATGCAGCACGAAGCCTTCCAGCGAACCGTTCGTCAGTGGATCGGCGTCTTCGGGGATACCGGCCAGGCGCAGGTTCTTCTTGTCGAAACCATCGGTGTTGGCGATGATGCTGCCGCCCTTCTTCAACTTACCGAGGTTCGCCTTCAACGCAGCGGCATTCATCACCACCAGCACATCGGCCTGGTCGCCGGGCGTCCAGATCTCCACACTGCCGAAGTGCAGTTGGTAGCCGCTCACGCCGGCGAGCGTTCCTTGCGGCGCACGGATCTCGGCGGGGAAATTCGGGAAGGTGCTGACGTCGTTCCCGAACAGCGCGTTGGTATCGGTGAACTGGCTGCCGGTGAGCTGTATGCCGTCGCCGCTGTCGCCGGCGAAGAGGATCACCACGTTCTGGCGGGTCTCTACGGGCTTGGGCTTCAATGTGGTCGTGGACATTTCGGTGGGCCCAGGAAGAGGGGCCTGCTTTCGGAGCGCAAAGGTACGGGGCGGTGCGCCTCGGGAACCTCTAGGTCAAGGACACGATCGGCAACGGCCGCAGTTGGAACGCTAGGGATACTCGAACCCGAAGCGGTATTCAACCAATCCTACAGCATCGAACTCCGCCGTGATGTAGTAGGTAGGAAGCGCGTACCCCTTGAGTACACCAGTGTTTCCAAGATCATCGATGCGATAGCTCAACAAGGTGTTGCCGTTGGCCCCTTTCCCCACGGTGCGCGTTGAACCCAAAATGGCTTCGACCTTCTCTTTGGACATTCCAAGTTCAATGCCCAAGCTTGACCGGAACAAATCCCTTTTCAGAACGCCGAACGTCGTGTCAGGTTCCGCTCGGCTCAATTCCATTTCCGCGTACTGGTCGTATCCGGCTCCATAGTGAAGACTGAACGTGGCGAATATCGTTCGATCCGGATCACTGTAGCTCGCATGCGGCATTGGATATCGCTCGGTTTCCATGAGCCGTCGCTCACCAGTACTACCGAGCACGCGTAAGGCCGAAGTCGCATCCCCCATCACCACTCCGGCCATGGCGGTATCGATCGCTGTAGGTCGCGTAGGTTGAAGAAGTTCGACCCGAACGAACTGATCCATTGTCGCACGCTCGCTCTTTGCGCCATAAGCGGTCATCAACATGGACTGAAGGGTATCCGCCATGGCAAGAAGATCCGCTGATGACATGAACAGGGCTCTGTCCACCTTAGGCGGGTATTCAGCGTAAACCTCCTTCCCATTATCGAAGCACACGAAACGCTCAACGACAACCGTCTTCCCGGAATCAAAGGCCTCTGTGTCACCGATCCACATTGCCGCTTCCTTGTCCAGATAAGCAGGTCTGTTGTACGCGAGTTGGCGTTCGAGAAAGATGAACGAACCCACATCATGCCAAAGGATCGATGATTCCGAGCGACCCATTTCTCCAAAGAACTTCACTTCGATCAGGATCAATTCACCTGCCTCGCGGAAGTAACCCACGGCTTCGCCCCCCTCGGTTGAAAAGTCGGGCAGATCCAGTTGGATAGTCACGGCCGACTGCGCATCGTAATAGGCAGCCTGGTGCATACCGTGGAGCCGGTCTGCCCAAGCCCCCAATTGCTGGGAGGCAGCATTCAGCACCAAAAGCACGCAGACTAAGGACAGTATGGCTTGTCGTGCCGTCATCGCATTGGCGCGATATCCAAAGGATCACGCCATTGCAGGCAGGTTCACCGCATCAACCCGTTTGATGGCTGGTGCCACGCGCTTGATCGCCTCTTCCACACCAGCCTTCATGGTCATGTGGCTCATACTGCAGTTGCTGCATGCACCGTGCAGACGCACACGTGCGATGCCGTCGGTGGTCACTTCTTCCAAGGTGATATCACCACCATCGGCTTCGAGGAACGGACGCAGGTCGCTGAGCGCTTCGCGGATGCGTTGCTCGCAGTGTTGAAGTTCGATCGCGTCCATCGGTCAGGCGGGGCTGGTTGCTGCGGCGGGTTGGGTCACCTCCGCCAGTCGGCGCTGCAAGGCTACGCAAAGGTCGTTGAAGGCGGCGGAAACCAGCGTGGAATCCTGCATCACGGCGGGGCGGCCCACATCACCGGCCTCGCGGATGCTCTGTACCAGCGGGATCTCACCCAGCAGCGGCACCTTCAGTTCTTCAGCAAGCACACGCGCACCGCCCTGCCCGAAGATGTAATACTTGTTGTTCGGGAGTTCCGCCGGTGTGAACCAGGCCATGTTCTCCACGATGCCGAGCACGGGCACGTTCACGCTGGGCAGCTGGAAGAAGCCAACGCCTTTGCGGGCATCGGCGAGGGCTACGGGTTGTGGCGTGCTTACGACAACAGCGCCGGTAAGCGGCACGGCCTGTACCAAGCTCAGGTGGATGTCACTGGTCCCCGGGGGTAGATCCACGAGCATGATGTCGAGCTCGCCCCAATCCGCATCCTTGAAGAGTTGTTCCAGCGCCTTGCTGGCCATGGGTCCACGCCAGGCGATGGCTTGTGAGGGATCGGCGAAGAAACCGATGCTCAACAGTTTCACGCCGTGGCTCTCCACCGGCACGATCAACCGTTTGCCATCCTTCTCAATGGTCGTTGGTCGCTCGTGTACCGTATCGAACATGATGGGCATGCTCGGTCCGTGGATGTCAGCGTCCACCAACCCCACTTTCAACCCAAGTCGTGCGAGGCCCACAGCGAGGTTCGCGGTGATGGTGCTCTTGCCCACGCCGCCTTTGCCGCTCGCGACCGCCACGATGTGCTTCACATAGGGCAGCACCTTGCGCAGGTTGCTCTCTCCGCTCAAAGGTGTCACGTTCACCTTCACCTGCACATCCTTGCCCAAGGCCTGTTGCAGGTTGAAGACCACGGCTTCCTCCATGCGCTTGCGGCTGTGCATGGCGGGGTTGCTCACCTCAACATGTACGTGGACCGTGTTGTCGTCCACGGTGACGTCGCGCACGAGGTCAAGCTCCACGATGTCCTTCTTCAGGTCGGGTTCGATGATGCGCGAAAGGGCGGCGAGGATGGCTTCTTCGGTGATGGGCATGGCGGGGCGCAAAAGTAGAGCGCGGACCGGCCGTTAAACCAGCGCCTCCAGCTCCTTCGCGAGCCAATCCTCGGCTTCCTCGGCATCACCGAAGAGCTCAACCTTGAAGGGCGCAACGGCGGACGTGGCATCCACCAGCCGTTCGGTCACGGTGCGGTTGAAGTACTCGGCACCTTGCACCACAGCCACACGGCGCAGACCCTCCTTCATCAATTCGGGAACGAAGACCTCCATGGACCACTTTTCATCGGTGCGCAGGATCACACCAAGGCCGCGCGTATCCGACAGCCACAGCGCGAGGTTGTTGTCCTTCACCGTTTGGAGTACTTGCCAAAGTGCGGCGCGATAGTCCTCGCTCGAAGGGGTCGCTTTCCAGGTGCTGATCACCAAACTCTGCTCGGCATCCACATCGATGCGGAGCAGTTCATCATTCCGGAAGGTCTTCATGGCTCGGGCCTTGGCCTACACAAAGATCGTTCATCCGGGAGGGAAAGCAAGTCGGTCTAAAGCCCCAACTCGACCGCAGGATCCCAGAACTTCTTCTGGAAGTCCACCACCTGATCCTTCTTCACCTTGATGCCTTCCTTCTTCAGCAGGTCCTCCATGGCCGTTGGCGAACCGAAGTGGTGCTTGCCAGTGAGCATACCGATGCGGTTGACCACCCGATGGGCAGGAACCTTTGGCTTCACCACGTGAGCGTTGTTCATACAGTAGCCAACGATGCGTGCACTGCGCGCGGCACCGAGGTATTTGGCTATGGCTCCGTAGCTCGTCACGCGTCCTTTGGGGATCTGGCGCACCACGGCCATCACGTCCGCGAAGAAATCGCGCTCCTGGACGGCTTCGTTGATGAGGGTGCGCTTGGCCATGGCTCAATTGATCCCGAACCGCACATAGTGGATCGTCCTTCCCTCTTCCAGCCACATCTGCTCGTAGTAGGTCTTGATGTTCAGCACGGCCTGCTCTTCGGGTGACACGCGCTTGACGAGTTCGGCATAAACCTCCGCACTGCGCTCGTAGGTGGGCAACTTGTTCTCCTCGATCTGCTCCAAGGTGTACTCGTACAAGAGCGGGCTGTCGGTCTTCAGGTGGATGAGGCCATCGGGTTTCAGGATCTCCTTGTAGCGCGCCAGGAAGAGCGGGCTGGTGAGGCGTTTGCGGGCCTTGCCGATCTGCGGATCGCTGAAGGTGAGCCAGATCTCGCTGACCTCGTGTCTTCCGAAACAACGCAGGATGTGATCGACATGTGTGCGCACGAAGCCGACGTTGTTCAAGCCGAGTTCCTTGGCCGTCTTCGCACCGCGCCAGATGCGTGCGCCCTTGATGTCGATACCGATGTAGTTCTTCTGCGGTTGCAGTTGCGCGAGCCCAACGGTGTATTCACCGCCACCACAGCCAAGCTCCAGAACGATGGGTGCATCGCGCTTGAAGAACTCGGTGTTCCAACGCCCTTTGAACTTGAGGTCGGCAGCCTGCAACTCGGTGAATGTGGGCTGCAACACGTGGTCGAACGTGCGGTTCTCGGCGAAACGGCTGATCTTGTTCTTGCCCATGAGGGGCGCGAAAATAGGGAGTCAAAGAACCACCGCCACGACGCAACGGGGGCGCCACGTTCATTGCTCGTGGTATCGCCGCGTTCGTTGAGGCGTTCGGTTTGACAAACAAGCTGGACGGCTTCATGCATAGTTCACGCTCCAGCACGACCTTTGACCGATGCTCTCCGGCAAACGCATTCTGGTGGCCCCGCTCGATTGGGGGCTCGGGCACAGCACGCGCTGCATCCCGATCATCCAGCGGTTGATCGAGCGTGGAGGAGTTCCTGTGATCGGTGCGGACAATGGTCCGTTGGCGCTGCTGCGTTCGGAGTTCCCACAGCTCGAGCATGTGCGCATCCCCGGGGCGAACATCCGCTACTCGAAGGGTGCTAGCCAGTTGTGGAGCATGGCGCGGCAGTTCCCGGAAATGGTGCGCAGCGTGCGGGCGGAGAACGCCTTGTTCGACCGCATCCGCACTGACCTCCGATTGAACGCCGTGATCAGCGATCAGCGTTTCGGACTGCGTTCTCCGGATCTGCCAAGCGTGTTGATCACGCACCAGGTGTTCCCGTTCACACCGATCGCACAAGGCGCCTTGCGGAAGTTGAACCTGCGTCACATGAGCAGGTTCCATAAGTGCTGGATCATGGATGAAGCGAAGGAACCTGGGCTGGCTGGCGAGCTTTCGCATGGGAGATCACTACCAACGAATGCGCGGTACATCGGAACTGTGAGTCGCATGGCCCGGGCGATCTCTTCCGCTGCATCGAACTACCGCATCGTAGCCGTGATCAGTGGGCCGGAACCGCATCGCACCTTGCTGGATGGGATCCTCTCCGAGCAACTACAACGGATCGAAGGGGAGCACCTCCTTGTGCGTGGCTTGCCCGCAAATTCAGAGATCAAGCAGATCGGGAACGTGCGCTGTGTGCCGCACTTGAACAGCACGCAACTCGCCCAAGCCATGGCCTCCGCGGAGCTCATCGTTTCGCGCAGCGGATACACGACTTTGATGGACCTGGTCGCCTTGGGCCGTAGCGCGGTGGTCATTCCAACGCCTGGACAAGCCGAGCAGGAATACCTCGGCGAACTGCATTCAGGCACCGGACGGTTCTTTGTGCAATCCCAACAGCACATCGACCTGGAAGCCGCCTTGCGTGACCGATCGGCCGCTGTGCATCTAAAGCCTTCGCCGGGCCATCCACTTTTGGAACAGGCTTTGGATGAACTCGGCACCCTGCTCAACTGACGTCCGCTACATTTACCAGTGATGATCGCTCCACGTATCCTTCTGCTTCTATCCTGTGTTGCCACGTTCTGCTCTTACGGACAAGCGGATCTGGAAAGCCGCCTGCAGAAGCTGGAAGAGCAACACACGGCGATCGAGGAGCAGCAGATCCGACTGACCGGGCGGGTCGATAGTGTGAAGCTGGCCATCATCCGTCGCGATCTTCAACGCATCGGCCTGCCGAAGTTGGAAATCGGTGATGAAGTCGTCGTGCATGCAGGGCATATGCTCGTCTACAGCGAGAAGCACGAACAACCGAAGTGGACGGCACACATCGCTTCTCCGGACCTGATCAAGGGCAACCTCGCGCGGATCGACTCCTTCCTTCCTGATCCGTTGGTGAAGACGGGCACCGCTGTTACCGCCGACTACTGGAACAGCGGTTATGATCGCGGCCACCTCGTGCCCAGTGCCGACATGCGTTGGAACCTGGAAGCCTTGCAAGGCACCTACCTCTACTCCAATATCAGCCCGCAGAAACCGGAATTGAACCGAGAGACTTGGGCCGACCTCGAAGACTGGGGCCGCAGGTATGTGAACTTCAGCAAGCGCCGTGTGTTCATCGTTACCGGTCCGGTGTTACGCGATGGACTTCCCACCATGCAGAAGGCCGATCGCAAGAATGAGGTGAGCATCCCCGAATACTTCTGGAAAGTGATCGCAGACCTGGATGGTGACAAGCCACAAGCCATCGCGTTCGTGATGAGCAACGCGAAACAGGATGGGCCGCCGATCAGTTTCGCGGTGACCGTGGACAGCGTGGAGACGTTGACCGGACTCGATTTCTTCCCAGCGCTGGACGATGCCGTTGAAACGAAGATCGAAGCGATGCGCGAGTTGAAGGATTGGTACGCGGAGGGTGATCCGAACCAAGGTGAGGTGGAGCCGTTGCGCGCGCCGTTGCCGAAAGGGATGATCAACTCCGTCCAAGCGAAATACCACATCGGGAAGACCGCCACGGTTTGCGGCACCGTTGTTTCAGCGCGGAAGACGGCCAAGGCGAAGGCCATCTACCTCAACTTCGACCGCATGCACCCGAACCAGGAGTTCTACGCCACGATCTGGGAGTACAACGGCCCCAACTTCAGCTACGACCCCGAGACCTGGTTGGTGAACAAGAAGGTGTGTGCGACCGGCAAGCTCACCATCTTCGACGACATCCCAAGGATCAGCATCAACAACGAGAAGGAAGTGGTGCTGTACGAAGAGGCGATCGCAACGCCGTAGCCGGTCAGTTCGCGCGCTCCAGCGTGAAGGCGAACGTCGTACCCTCTCCTTCTGCGCTCTTCACCGTGATCGTACCCCCGTGTACATCGATGATATGCTTCACGATCGCAAGGCCGAGACCTGAACCACCTTCGTTGCGCGCGCGGCTCTTTCCCACTCGATAGAAGCGCTCGAACAAACGCGGCAGGTGCTCCTTGCTGATGCCGATGCCATCGTCGGAAACCTCCACCAGGATCCGATCGTCCAGCGGATAGCTCTTCACCATGCAGAAGCCGCCGTCCTTTCCGTAATTGATCGCGTTGGTGAACAGGTTGGTGAAGACCTGCGCCATGCGGTTACGGTCGGCCATGACGAAGGTCCCCGGCGCCAGCTCGTTCAACAGTTTGAACTTCCTCGCCTGCGCGAGGATCTCCATGTTCTCGATGGTATCATCCACCAATTCGGCGATATCCATCCGCGTGATGCGCATGTCCATGACCCCGCTCTCCAACTTGGTGATGAGGTCCAGATCCTCCACGATCTTCATCAAACGATCCACCCCGTTCGATGCACGATTGAGGAAATCACGGTTCACCTTGTCGTCCTCCAAACCGCCTTCCAGCAACGTGAGGATATACCCTTGGATGTTGAAGATCGGCGTCTTCAATTCATGTGAAAGGTTGCCGATGAACTCGCGTCGAAATTCTTCGCGTTCCTGCAACTCACTGATCTCCAAGCGACGTTCTGTCGCCCATGCCGAGACCTCCGCATTCACCTTACCCAACACGTCCCCTCGCAGATCGATACGATCATCATCCTTGCGTGAACGACGCAGATCATGCACGGTGCGATACAGCAATTTCAATCGGGCATGGACGAAACGATCGATGCCATAAGAGACCGCGCCGTATGCCACACCGAAAAGGAGAACGATGATGGCCAAGGACCAAGCGAGGCTAAGGTGCTGTCCGCCATACCAGTCCGCCAGGGCCAGAAGCGCCCCAACTCCGAGTGCGACGACCAAGGCGGCGATCAAGGCGACTTGGCGGGGGGAGAGTTGGCCCATGGGGTCGGAACGGTCAGTGCATTGAAGCGCGGCAAAGGTAGCCGGGCGGCCTTCCGGACCGGGATGCCGCAGCACACGCAGAACACAGCGATCCCTTAACATGAAGGAAACATGGCGGTGATAGCTTGCGGGCCTTCGTAGCGGGCATTTCCATGCGTTTCGGCATCCTCGAATTCCTGACCCTTGCGGGCTCCCTGGGGCTCTTCATCTATGGCATGAAAGCCATGAGCGAAGGCCTGCAGAAAGTGGCCGGCGCGCGCATGCGCGATGTGATGAAGGTGATGACCGCGAACCGCTTCATGAGCGTGTTCACCGGCTTCGTCACCACGGTGTTGATCCAGCTCTCTTCGGTGACCTCGGTGATGGTGGTGAGCTTCGCGAATGCGGGCCTCATCACCGTGCGGCAATCCATCGGTGTGTTGATGGGGGCCAACATCGGCACCACGGTGAAGGCGCTCGTGTTCAGCGCGCTCGGTTTCGCCTCCATGGACATCCATGTGTTCGCGTTGCCGATCATCGGGTTGGCGTTCCCGTTGTTGTTCCTCAAAGGGAAACACTCCAAGCCCATCGGCGACTTCATGGTGGGCTTCGCGATCCTCTTCCTCGGCCTGGAGTTCTTGAAGAGCGTGATCCCGGTACCGACGGATGATGGCATCTCCATCCTCGGCGGCATTTCGGACCATGGTATTCTTTCCGTGTTGCTCTTCACAGGCATCGGCATGCTGTTCACCATGATGGTGCAGAGCAGCAGCGTGGCGCTCGCGGCTACGATGGTGCTCTGTCAACGCGGGATCATCGGCTACGAGATGGCCGCGGCTACGGTGCTGGGCATGAACCTGGGCACCACCGTTACCGCCAACCTCGCCGCGCTGGTGGCGAACGTTTGGGGACGCCGTGCTGCACGCGCGCACTTCGTGATCAAAGCCATCGGAGTGGTTTGGGCGTTGGTGCTCTTCGGTCCGTACCTGCGCTTGATCGATCGTTACGTGATCGAGGTTCATGGCTCCTCAGCGTATATGAGCGGCGATGTGCTCGTCTGGGCGCTCACCTATCTGCACATCTCCTTCAACGTACTGAACACGTTGCTGCTCATCGGTTTCGTCCCGCAGATCGAACGCATCGTCACACGCATGGTGCCTAGCCGCACGGAAGACGACAAGGAATTCCGCCTGGAGTACATCAACGATCCGGTGATGGCCGTTTCGCCCGAGCTCTCACTGATCGAGGCACGGAAGGAGATCGCCAAATTCGGGAAGCTCACCGCGAGCATGACGGGCATGGTGAACCAATTGCTGGTGAGCACCAACGACGCCGAGCGTACCGACCTATTCGGCAAAGTGGCGCGCTACGAGGACATCACCGACAAGCTGGAGGTCGAGATCAGCAAATACCTCACGCGTACCAGCGCCGAAGCGAAGGACGAGGACATGAGCGAACGCATCCGCGCCATGCTCGCGATCATCAGCGACCTGGAACGTATCGGCGACATCTTCTACCAGATGTCACGTTTGTTGGAACGCAAGCATGAAGAGCGCTTGTGGTTCACGCCGGAACAACGCAACAACCTGCAGGATCTGTTGAAGCTGCTGGATCGCGCGTTCACGATCATGTTGAAGAACCTCGATGCCGAGGATGGGCACGTGGCGATCGATGAAGCCGTGGAGGCCGAGCAGCACATCAACCAGTTGCGTGACCAGCTACGCCGCACCCACTTGAAGAGCATCGAGACCGGCGACTACAACGTGAAGAGCGGACTGATCTATAACGACCTCTTCTCCAGCTGCGAGAAGGTAGGTGACCACGTGATCAACGTGTCGGAAGCGCTGGCGGGTGAAGTCTAACCCGACTACGGAACGATGATATCGTTCGTGAAGACCCTGTTGCTGCGATTGAGCGCCCGATCCACCATTTCAACGCTGTAGCGCACCGTGTCGGAGTTCCCGGTGATGAAGAGCGGGAACGGGTCGATGGCCACAGCGATCTCGCCTTCCAGGGTCTTGTTCTGGCCTGTTGGCGTGATGCGTGGTATCCGGTAGAAGATCGAATCTTCGAACTGCACGTTCTGCCACACGTTATCCACTTTCTCGCTATAACGCAGGAAGAAGTTGTAGTAGTAAATGGAAGATGTGTCGTACGGTGGAGCATTGTCCGAAGCATCCAGGCCCACATCACCGTCGCCATCCGTGAAAGACACCACCAGCGAGGCCGAGTCGCCGAAGAACTCGAAGGACTTGAAGGTGATGGCCGGTGTGGAAGGGAATTCCTCCGTCTTCAAGCACCCGGAGAACAGCACCCCTACCAAGGTCCCTGCTCCCGCTACTTTTGCCGCGCTGATGTTCATCATCTTCCACAAAGTTAGGTCGCTCTTCCGCTGATGCCATCCCTGCCCGCGTACATCGACCCGCAGTTGCTGGAGCGACCGTTCAGCATGACCGGCCCGGATGACTTCAACGCGTTGGCGCTGGAGCTATTTCAGCTGCACGCCGCCAGGAACCCTGTTTACCGTGGATTCCTTCGTGGATTGCGTACGGATCCGACCACGGTCACAGAGGTCTCGCGTATCCCCTTCCTGCCGATCAGCGCCTTCAAGAACCACCGAGTGTTGCTGGAAGGGCTTGATCCCAGCAGCTTTTTCACCAGTAGCGGCACCACCGGGGCCATCACGAGCCATCACCATGTGCCATGGCCATCGTTGTACGAGCGTTCGTTCATGACCTCGTTCACTGCCAAGTACGGCGACCCGGCAGAATGGCGCATCATCGCCCTGTTGCCAGCCTATCTGGAACGCGAAGGCAGTTCGCTCGTGTACATGGCCCAGCGCTTGATCCAAGCTTCTGGGGATCCGCTCAGCGGCACTTACCTGTACAAGTATGACGAGGTCGCCGCGCTGCTGGAACGCTCTGAGCGCGACGGCAAGAAGACCTTGCTGCTCGGTGTCACTTTCGCGTTGCTTGACCTTGTTGAACAATTCCCGCAGCGGATCCCGAGCACCGTGATAATGGAGACCGGCGGCATGAAAGGTCGTCGACCGGAGATCGTTCGCGATGAACTTCACCGGATCCTGAAGAACGCGTTCCAAGTTCCTTCTATCCACAGCGAGTACGGCATGACCGAGTTGCTAAGCCAGGCGTGGTCACAAGGTGAAGGCCGGTACACTGCTCCTCCCTGGATGAAGATCGTGATCCGCGACCCGAACGATCCGATGAGCCTGTTACCACAAGGCCGCACCGGTGGCCTCAACGTCATCGACCTTGCGAACATCGCGAGTTGCCCGTTCATCGCCACGCAGGATCTGGGGCGTGTTCACGAAGATGGAACCTTCGAGGTGCTCGGTCGGTTCGACCACAGCGACCTGCGCGGGTGCAATCTGTTGATGGAGGCCTGAGAAATTCCTGTCACGAGGCTCCAAGCTGAAGAAGGACTCCAGGCAATAGCCCTGAGTTCTTCCACAACTGCTCAACCTTTGGGGTCAACGCCGTACTTGTTCTGGCGTTGTTCTCCTCGGACGAGCAACATCACGAGAATATAGAATGGGATCATGAACCACCACCATGGTTTTCCAAGATCATGGCATCGCTTGACCCCTTGAGCAAGAAACAACCAAAGCGCAGGAACATATATCACGCAGAGATACCAAGGAGGAAGAGTACCAGAATACAAAACCCCTAGGGCGATCGCCAAGGCCAAAAGCAGAACCGAGGCTATCGCGAACTCCATTCTTCGGCTCCTCCCCGCGAAGGAGAACGGTTCTCGGAACATGACCTAGACCGCCTTCACCAGGAAATAGTTCTTCTTCCCACGTTGCAGCAGGATGAATTTCCCGTTGATGAGATCACCAGTACCAACAGTGCGTGAGTCGTCGGCCTTCACCTTGTTCACGCTGATGCTTCCCTCCTTCAGTGCCCGTTTCGCTTCACCCTTCGAAGGCAGGAAACCGGTGTGATCCGTCAGCACATCGATGATGGAGGCACCGCCTTCGAGCACCGTGCGTGACACTTCGGCCTGTGGCACACCGTCGAACACATCCAGCCACTGCTGTTCAGTGAGCGTGGACAAACCTTCGCTCGCGTTGCCGAACAGGATGTCGCTCGCTCCGATCGCGGCCTCAAGTTCACTCTTGCCATGCACCAACGTGGTGATGAAACTCGCCAACTCCTTCTGCAAGCGGCGTTCATGCGGAGCCTTCGCATGTTGGGCCAGCAGGTCTTCCGCGAAAGCCTGTTCCCATGTGGTGAAGATCAACGCGGCTTTGGCTGCATCCGTATCGCTGTTGTTCAACCAGAACTGGTAGAATTTGTACGGTGAAGTGCGCTGCGGATCGAGCCACACGTTGCCGCCCTCGCTCTTGCCGAACTTGGTGCCATCGGCCTTGGTGAGCAACTGCGTGGTGATGGCATAAGCATCGTTGCCGCCCATGCGCCGGATCAGTTCCGTGCCGGTGGTGATGTTGCCCCACTGATCGCTCCCGCCCATCTGCACGGTGCAATCCATGTGCTTGTTCAGCCAGTAGAAATCGTAGCCCTGCACAAGCTGGTAGCTGAACTCGGTGAAGGAAAGTCCGGTCTCCAGACGGCTCTTCACGCTGTCCTTCGCCATCATGTAGTTCACGGTGATGTGTTTGCCCACATCGCGGATGAAATTCAGGAAGCTCATGTCCTTGAACCAATCGTAGTTGTTCACCATGCGGGCCGGGTTCACCGTTCCGCTGAAATCAAGGAAACGCTCCAGTTGCTTCTTCACACATTCCTGATTGTGGCGAAGGGCATCTTCATCCAGCAGGTTGCGCTCGGTGCGCTTCCCGCTCGGATCGCCGACCATGCCTGTAGCACCACCAACAAGCGCCACCGGCCTATGTCCACAGCGCTGGAAATGCGTCAACGTCATCACCTGCACGAGGTGGCCCACATGCAAGGAATCCGCTGTGGGATCGAAACCGATGTATCCGCTCGCGGGGCCTTTCATCAGGTGTTTGTCCACTTCAGGGGTGCTGTCGTTCAGCATCCCGCGCCACTTCAGCTCGTGTACGAAATCGCGTGTCATCTCAATTCAATAGGGCCTTTCAAAGGCCGCCAAAGATAACCGGGAGCGTTCGGCGCGGCGGGTTACCTTGGCCGCATGCATCTGGTCACCGGCGCAACGGGCATCGTGGGGTCGCACGTGCTGCTGGAATGCGCGGCACGTGGGCCTGTTCGTGCGTTGTATCGTCGGGGCAGCGATCGGTCGATCGTGGAGCGCATCTTCCGCTATTACCGTTCCGATGCGGACACACTTCTCACTGCCGTGGAATGGGTACAGGGGGATGTGCTGGATGTGGATGCACTGCAGGCCGCCATGCGTGGGGTGCGGCATGTCTACCACACGGCTGCTGTGGTGTCCTTCGCTCCAGGTGATGCCGACACCATGCAGCGCGTGAACGCGGGAGGCACAGCCAATGTGGTGAATGTCGCGCTGGAGCAAGGTATCCACCGCTTGTGCCACGTGAGCAGCACTGCCGCCATCGGCGATGCGGCTGCAGGTGTGATGCGGCATGAAGACCTTCCATGGAGCGCGGACAAATACACTTCGGTCTATTCGTTGAGCAAGTACGCCGCGGAGCTTGAGGTGCAGCGTGGCATAGCGGAAGGCCTGGATGCGGTGATGGTGAATCCCTGCGTGATCATCGGACCGGGGCAGGCCGGGCGCAGTTCCATGACCTTGGTGGAACGCCTCCAGCTGGGCACGCGTTTCTTCCCACCCGGGAGCAACGCCATCGTGGATGCGCGCGATGTCGCCCAATGCATGTTGGCGGTGATGGAACAAGCACCAACAGGTGAACGCTACCTGCTCGTCGGTGAGAACCTCTCCTATCAACGTCTCTTCACCTTGTTGGCGCAGGCCTTCGGGAAAGAGCCTCCTTCCAAACCGCTGCATCCCTGGATGTTGAACGTGGCCTGGCGTGTTGAGCGGTTGCGAAGCCTGCTCACCGGTTCAACACCTTTCATCACGCGCGACACGGCGCACAGCGCGCTCACACAGCGCACATACAGTTCGGCGAAAGTGGAAGCCTTGTTGGGTCATCGTTCGCGCACGACCGAAGAGGCGATCGCTAACGTGGCTGCTTTCGTCAGGAACGAAAAGGCCTACTGAACGAGGTCATCCTTGCGACGGCTGAGCTCGTCGAGTATCCCTTCGTAGATCGCCTTCATCTCTTCGGGCCTACCGGAATAATAGGTGAATGAGCGTTGGAACTGTTCCCTGGTCGTGCCCTGCGCCTTGAACATCTCCGCATAATACTGGTCCGCTGGAATGGCGCTGTGATGGGAAACGACCAGTTCGTGGTTCATCCGCGCCTCGATCAATTGTGCTTCCAAGAGGGTTTCGCTGAACCGTTCACGCGGCAGCACATCGGCGGGCTGGGTTTCAGCTCCGTTGGAACAAGCAGCGAACAAAAGTGGGGCGAAGAAGATGCGTTTCATCGGTCGAAACGAAGACGTTCACCCCGTACGCTACGATCCAGTTCACCCTCAACGAACACCGGCCGTCCGTTCACCCAGGTGCGCACCACCCTCGAGCCGAAGCGTTGTCCCTCGAAGGGCGACCAACCGCATTTGTAAAAAAGGTTCGACCGATCGACCGTCCACGAGGCCTTGCGATCGACCAGTACCATGTCGGCATGATAGCCTTCCTTGAGATAACCCCGACGATCGATGCCGAACAAGCGGGACGGCGCATGCGAGAGTTTCTCCACCACCTGTGCGAGCGTGAACACACCCTGCTGCTCCAACTCTAGCATAGCCACCAGTGAATGTTGGATCAACGGACCGCCGGATGGACACTTCGCATAGGGCAACGCCTTCTCTTCCAGCGTGTGCGGAGCGTGGTCCGTGGCCACCACATCGATGCGCCCCTCTGCCACGGCCTTCCGGACAGCCGCACGATCCTCTGCGGATTTCACAGCAGGATTCCATTTCAGCAGCGGGCCTTTCTTGGCGTAATCGGCATCGCTGAACCAGAGATGGTGCACACAGGCCTCCGCTGTGATACGCTTCTTCTCGAGCGGTCCGGGTTCAAAGAGTTCGGTTTCGCGCGCTGTGCTGATGTGCAACACGTGCAGGCGCGTACCGTGCTCCTTCGCCAACGCCACTGCATTACTACTGCTCTTGTAACAGGCCTCGGCACTCCGGATGACGGGATGCTGTTCCATCGAGATCGCCTCGCCCCAGCGTTGAACGGCGGCGTTCATGTTAGCGCGGATGGTCGCTTCATCCTCCGCGTGGATGGCCAACAGCATATGCGCCTTGCGGAACAACCGGTCGAGCGTTGCCGGGTCATCGACCAGCATGTTGCCGGTGCTCGAGCCAAGAAAGGCCTTCAATCCACAAACCGCGGTCGGGTCGGTTCGCAACGCCTCATCGAGATTGTCGTTGCTGATGCCCATGTAGAATGAGTAGTTCACCAAGGAGTTCTTCGCTCCTAGGGCATACTTCTCCTGCAATAAGCCCTGCGTAAGTGTCTGCGGGTTGGTGTTGGGCATCTCCATGAAACTGGTGACGCCACCCGCTGCCGCAGCAGCCGAGGCATGCGCGATATCGTCCTTGTGCGTCAGACCCGGCTCACGGAAATGCACCTGGTCATCGATCACACCCGGTAAAAGCACCCTACCCTTCGCATCGAATTCTTGCACGGAGCGAGCCGAACCGATGCCTTCTTCCGCTACGCGATCGATGATACCCGAGCGGACGAGCACGTCAGCTTGGAAAGTCCTACCCTCGTTGGTTACGAGTGCGTCGCGTATCAGTGATCCGTTCATGGCCGTGCGATCCGTGCGCGCATCTGCAACACGCCGATGATCGCTTCTTTGAAGATGTTCGAGCTCATCTTGCTCTTGCCTTTCACCCGGTCCACGAACGTGATGGGCACCTCAGCGATCCGATATCCGGCCAGGTGCACGCGGTATTTCATCTCGATCTGGAACGCGTAGCCGATGAACTTCACCTGATCCAAGGGAATCGCTTCCAGCACATGGCGGCGATAACAGACGAAGCCCGCTGTGGTATCGCGCACACCCAACCAGAGGATGGTCCGTACGTAAAGTGATGCGGAGAAGCTGAGCATGATGCGGTCCCATGACCAATCCTTCACTTCTCCACCTTTCACATAGCGCGAACCCACGCTCATGTCCGCACCGTCCCGTGCGCAAGCATCGAACAAGCGCACCAGGTCATCGGGGTCGTGGGAGAAGTCGGCATCCATCTCGAAGATGTAGCCGTAGCCCTGAGCGAGGGCCCATTTAAAGCCTGCGATGTAGGCCGTTCCGAGCCCGAGTTTCCCGGAACGTTCGATGAGGTGGACACGACCGGGTCGCTCACCTTGGATGCGCTTCACGATGGCAGCCGTTCCATCCGGCGACCCATCGTCCACCACCAGCACGTGGAACGCCGGTTGAAGTCCGAGCACATGCTTGAGCATGTCCTGGATGTTCTCCTTCTCGTTGTACGTGGGGATGATGACGAGGCGCTCGTTCACGTTGCGTTCGCTCCTGTCCGGCAGATGCGGCGGCAAAGATAGACCCGGCGGAACGCGCGATCAGCGCAGCAGCGTTACGTGGCCCACCCGTTCCACGCGACTGGTGGTCACAGCGTCCTTCACCACCAGCTTCCAGACATACACGCCGATGGGGACCTCGGTGCCATCGCTGAAGTTCCCATCCCAAGTGGCCGCAGGGTCGTTCGTTTCATACAGCGGCTGACCCCAGCGGTCGAAGATGTAGAAACGGTAGCTATCCGGGTCAGCACCGATGAGCAACGGCTTGAAGCCATCGTTGTTGCCATCGCCGTCGGGTGTGAAGGTGTTCGGCACGAAGACGTTCAGGCCATCCTCGATGGTGATGGTGTGACAGGCGGTATCCACGCAATTGGCGCTGGCGACGGCGGTGAGACAGACCGTGTACTCCGCTGCGAATTCCGTGGGGAAGGTGAAGGATGTATGAAGGTCCGTGGAAGTGGTGAAGCCCGCGATGTCCCAGAGGAAGCTATTCCCACCGACAGAGGTGTTGTGGAAGCCCACCAAGGGATCCAGCGTATTGACCACCTCGGGCAGGTGCAGGAATGCCGCTTGCGGCCGCCCGAAAAGTTCGAACAAGGCCGGTGCATCGACCGTGACCACTCCGCAACCATTGCCTGCATCGATCACCAAACTAGCTCCATAGGATCCGGGCTCTTCAATGGAACGTGTGATCGGTGCACAATCATTGATCGTCTCACCATTCCACAACGTCCACTGGCAGGATCCGGAACCGGAGTAAGAGCTTGACAAGGTGACCTCAGCGGGCGCACAACCATCGGCACCGACGACCGAGAGCGTAGCTACAGGCGTAGGGATGATGATCACATCCACAATGGCCACTGCAGCGGGACAAGGAGCGGATGCGGCAACGGCGTAGGTGTACGGGCCAGCCATGTCGTCCGCGGGCGCGAGGGTTCCGTCGAACGAACCGCCTTCCGGATCGATCCACGAACCCGATGGGTCCGGAGTGCCGATAAGCTGTTGCAACAGATCGAGTTGTTCGGCAGCGTTCTCACAGACCTGGACCGTAGTGCTCGACCCAGCGTCCGCCGCCTGATGCACAACCACCACCAACGTGGCTTGATCATTACCACAAGGTGCAGTACCGTTCACCGTATAGGTATATGTTCCAGATTCGTCGGAAGCGGGAGCGAACAATGCGGATACGACTTCTCCGTCAGGTCCATGCCATGACCCGTTCGTCTGCGGGGAACCGGCCAGTGCAGCCGTGAGTTGGAACGGCGCATTGGACGAACACTGGACCGCGACCGCATCCTCGCCGGCATTGGGCACGGGAGCGATCAGCACGTTCACCGTGGATGCTGCGCTGACACATGGCGCAATTCCCGTGACCGTGTAGGTATACAGACCAGCGACATCGTTGGCCGGGTCGATCGTTGAAGAATGGGCCGAGCCATCAGGGGCGGTCCAAGCACCTCCCGCATCCAGGGTTCCAGTAAGACCTTCGAACAAGGAGCCTACCGAAGCGTTGGCACAGAGCGGCAATGTTCCACTGGTGCCCGACCGCGGAGAAAGATGGACGACGATGGAAACCGTCGCTTGATCGTTCGGGCAGTCAACACCTCCTGATACGGTATAGATGAACGTACCCCCATCGCTCTGCAACGGGTCGAAGATGGAAGGAGCAGGCGTTGCATTCGGCAGTGTCCAGATACCGCCACCATCAGGCGTTCCGCCAAGCAGATCGAACAGCTGTGCGGAACCCGAATTGGAGCACAGAGAAAGGGAAACATCCTGACCGGCATCCGGCCCTGCTTGGATGTTGATCGTAACCGTGGCCATGGCCGAAGGACAATTGACCCCGACATGTGCGTAGGTGTACACACCACCGGGATCAGTGCCCGGATCGAATTGCCCGCTGAAGGAGCCTGCCGGGCCGGACCATTCACCACCACCATCCGGCTCACCTTGAAGAACATCGAAAAGCACTTGAACCGGTGCTCCTTCACACAATGGAAGCGTCGCATTCGCCCCCGCCGACAAAGGAATCTCCTCTGTAACCATTACATCCGCATTCGCCGATGAGCAAGGCGCCGTGGCGTTCAGCGTGTACGTGTACACGCCGGGTGTCATCGTTGCCGGATCGTAGTTCGACCCCACCAACGCGCTTGGTCCGCTCCAGGTGCCACCCGCATCGGGTGCACCGCCGAGTTGAGCGAAGAGATCCACCGCCGTGCCGCTGCTGCACAAGGTGATAGCGCCATCCGTACCCGCGTTCGGTGAGCCCGTTTCGTTCACCGTGACCGTCGCGATCGCGTTGGTGCAGGGGGCTGTGCCGTTGACCGTGTATGTGTAAACGCCAGAGACCATCGTGGCTGGGTCGTATTGCCCACCGACGACCGTACTAGGTCCGCTCCAAGAACCACCTGCTTGTGGTGAACCACCGAGCGAAGCGCTCAAGGCAACGCCAGCACCGTTACTACAAGCATCCAACGTTCCGCTCGTGCCAGCATCCGGGGGCGAATTCTCGGTCACCGTTACCGTGGCCGCAGCATTCGTGCAAGGTGTTGTGCCGAGCACCGTATAGGTATATACACCGGCGTTCATGGTAGCCGGATCATAGTTCCCACCGACCACCGCGCTCGGGCCGCTCCACGTACCACCTGTTTGCGGAGTGCCTCCCAGCGACGCGCTCAACGCGACACTTGCACCGTTACCGCACACATCCAACGTCCCGTTCGTGCCAGCGTTCGGGGCAGCGTTCTCCGTTACGGTCACCGTGGCCGTGGCGTTCGTACAAGGTGCTGTGCCGGTGATCATATACGTGTAGACGCCAGGGAGCATCGTTGCCGGGTCATAGTTCCCACCGGCCACTGTGCTCGGGCCGCTCCACGTACCACCTGCCTGCGGCGTGCCACCCAGCAAGGCGCTCAACGCGACACTTGCACCGTTACTGCACACATCCAACGTCCCGTTCGTGCCAGCGTTCGGGGCAGCGTTCTCCGTTACGGTCACCGTGGCCGTGGCATTCGTACACGGTGCTGTGCCCGTAACCGTGTAGGTGTAAACGCCAGAGGTCATCGTTGCCGGGTCATAGTTCCCACCGACCACAGTGCTCGGGCCGCTCCACGTACCACCTGCCTGCGGCGTGCCACCTAGCGAGGCGCTCAGGGCGACACTTGCACCGTTACTGCACACATCCAACGTCCCGTTCGTGCCAGCGTTCGGGGCGCCGTTCTCCGTGACCGTTACCGTGGCGGTGGCATTCGTACACGGTGCTGTGCCGGTGACCGTATACGTGTAAACGCCGGGTGTCATCGTCGCTGGGTCATAGTTCCCACCGGCCACTGCGCTCGGGCCGCTCCACGTACCGCCTGCTTGCGGGGTGCCACCTAGCGACGCGCTCAACGCGACACTTGCATCGTTACCGCACACATCCAACGTCCCGTTCGTGCCAGCGTTCGGGGCAGCGTTCTCCGTTACGGTCACCGTGGCCGTGGCGTTCGTACAAGGTGCTGTGCCGGTGATCATATACGTGTAGACGCCAGGGAGCATCGTCGCTGGGTCATAGTTCCCACCGGCCACTGCGCTCGGGCCGCTCCACGTACCACCTGCCTGCGGCGTGCCACCTAGCGAGGCGCTCAGGGCGATGCTAACACCATTGCTACAAAGCGTGACCGAACCGTTGGTTCCTGCGACCGGCTGCGTATTCTCGGTGACGGTTACCGTAGCGGTGGCGTTCACACAGGCTCCAGAACCCGCCACCGTATACGTGTAGACGCCGGGGAGCATCGTTGCCGGGTCATAGTTCCCACCGGCCACTGTGCTCGGGCCGCTCCATGTACCACCTGTTTGCGGGGCGCCACCCAGCCTAGAGACAAGCCCCACCGAAGAGCCGTTCGAGCAGATCGAAAGCGTTCCGTTCGTGCCCGCGTTGGGAGGAGCGCTTTCGCTCACAGTGACCGTGGCCGAAGCGTTGGGACATGGCGCCACACCGGGGACCGTGTAGGTATAGATACCGGGAGCCATCGACGCCGGATCATAAACACCACCGGCTATCGGGCTCGGGCCGCTCCATGTGCCGCCGGATTGGGGAGTTCCCCCCAGCGCATCGATCAGTGGTTCGGACGCAGCGTTCGCGCAGATCGCGAGCATACCGGAAACACCGGGGTCCGCACCACCATTGGCGTTCACGGTCACCAGGGCAGCATCGGTCTGACATCCGTTGCCCACCCGATAGATGTAGGCGCCGAATGGATCCGCGGAAGGTGTGAACGAACCACCATGAACCGCGCCGTTGGGGTCGGTCCATACGCCACCCAGGTCCGGTGTACCACCCAAAAGCGGGAACAGCGCGATCGCGGGTCCAGCTGCGCAACTGCTAACACCACCATCCACACCTGCGTTCGGGGGAACAGCGGGAGGTTCCACAACGGTGATCAGGATGGAGGTCGACGCCTCGTTCGGGATGGGGCACGCGTTGTCGCGCGCGGTCACAAGGATATTCGCGGGCGAATACGCCGGATCCGGGGTCCAGCACAGTCGGCCGACAACGGGGTTGGAACCGGTGATCGTGAAGGTGGCTCCCGGTAGCAGGGCGGCCACGTTGGAGGTCAATGTGATCGCCCCGGGATCGGCATCCGTGAACGGTATGTCCACACAAAATGGCAACCCATCACATACCTCGATGCTTCCTGCGCTGGTGATGAAGCCTGTGGTGCTATTGGTAAGACCCGTGGTGAGCGGTGGTGTATTGGAACAATTGGAGACCACGAAAAGGAAATCGCGCATCACCGTGCCCAAGGGAATGCCGTTCACATCGTAGGTGGTCACCTGTACCACGACCACATAGCTGCCGGTGGTCGTAGGAGTGAATCCGATCTGGCCGGTAGCGGGGTCGATCGTTATCCCTGGAACAGGCTCAGTTCCCGTGAACCCGGGGGAATAGGTGATGTTGGTGGGCGCCGGCGCCGCGAACCGCGCCGAGATCAACTCGAACGACATGGTGTTGCCATCGGGGTCATTGAAGCCCGTGTTGTACAGCACTGGCTCGTTCACGCACACGAAGGGGATGGAATTGTCCGCCAGTGCAGGTGAAGAATCGCACAACCCTCCCGCATTGTTGACCGTGGCTTCCAAATACATGCCGGGCGTGCCGCTGGTGTTCTGCAATCCGGTTCGGCAACAGATGTTCCAAGAGATCGTCCAGTCGTCACAGGGCGAGAGGAAAAGGTTGACGCGGAACTGGTAGTGCCGTATGCCCGGTAACGTTCCGCCATTGCATGTACTGTTGGGAATGGCGGCCCCGCACAACTGCGACACTTCCTCGGTGAGCACCAAGGGAAGGTTGTTCGCCGTGAAGGTCACACCGCAGTCGTTGGAGAGCTCCAAGCTCTGGCTCGTTAGCGGCGCGCCGGAGCAATCCAGGTAAACATCGAGCGTCACCTCGAAGAAATTACCGCCGAGGCAACGGTAGGTGATATTACCGCCCGAGTAATGGTCGGCCCGAACGTGCTGGGCACTGCACGTACCCAGCAGGATGAGCAACAGCCCAAAGAGGTTGGAGCGGGAGAGTTCCATTGACCGAAATACCGCCTTCGTTGCTGTGGACCAGTAAAAGCGCGCGAAGTTAATCGTCTAACTCCCCTGAAAAACAAGGAGTAGCGTGGTGTTCGACGAGTTCACACAACCGCCCTCCGAACCCTTGTTACGGACCCCTTCAATTAACGTTCCCGGAACACGGCCGATCGGGTGCATCCGATTACTTTTGCCGGGCTCTGGAGAGGCCTACCGCCGCCGGGTCCAAGAACGGCGGCATTCAAGGCTGTCCGAGTGACCTCAAGCGACGGGCCCCGATCCAGGCAGAACTTCTTCCTTTCGTCGCATGAAGAGAGCCCTACCCTTTGTCTTCTCGCTGTTGGCCTCCGCCGCTTGGGCGCAGTCCGATACGACCGTCGCCCCTGTTACACCGGACACCACGGTGACCAATCGGCCGCAGACACCGATCTTCACCATCACCTCCGATGACCTGGATTCGGAGCTGGGTTCGCAGGACATCTCGGGCATCCTTCAATCATCGCGCGACGTGTTCACGGCGGTGGCGGGCTTCAACTTCGGGTCGGCGCGTTTCCGCATCCGCGGCTACGATTCCGAGAACACACTGGTGACGATCAACGGTGTACTGGTGAACGATCTGGAGACGGGCTGGGCACAATGGAGCAGCTGGGCCGGGTTGAACGATGTGACGCGCTGGATGCAGGTGAAGACAGGCATCGGCCCCACCCGCTACAACTTCGGCAGCATCGGGGGCAGCTCCGACATCAACGTACGCTCAAGCAGCCTTCGCAAAGGCATCCGCGTCTCTTACGCATCGGCCAATCGCGCTTATCGCAACCGGGTGATGGTAACGGGATCCACAGGCATGCTCAAGAACGGCTGGTCCTTCAGCTTCAGCGGTTCGCGCCGTTGGGCGGAAGAAGGCTACGTGGAGGGCACCTCCTTCGATGCCTATGCCTACTTCCTCGCTGCGGAGAACAAGATCAACGAGCACCACAGTGTGAGCTTCTCGGGCTTCGGCGCGCCCATCGTGCAAGGCCGCGCCGGTGTTGCGGTACAGGAGACCTACGACCTGAGCGGCACGAACTACTACAACCCGAACTGGGGCTACCAGGATGGCAAGAAGCGCAACGCGCGCATGACCTTCGACCACAAGCCGATGTTCATGTTCAGCCACTTCTACAAGAAGGATAAGGTGGACTGGACCACGAGCCTGTTCTACACCTTCGGTCGCGATGGTTCTTCGGGCCTCAACTGGTTCGACGCGAAAGACCCCCGCGCGGATTACTACCGCTACCTGCCGAGCTATTACCAGGAGACGGACCCCGCCTTATTCGCCCAGCGCCAGGAACAATGGCGTACGGATGTGAACGCACGCCAGATCGATTGGGACCAGCTGTACTTCGCCAACGGCAAGAACCTGTATACCGTACTGAACGCGAATGGCACCGGGGAATCCATCACGGGTAACCGCAGCAAGTACATTCTGGAAGAGATGCGCGCGGATCCGGTGCGTGTCGGCATCAACAGTGTATGGAACAAGCAGATCGATGATTCGCGCCACCTGACGGTGGGCGGCAGCATCAACCACCAGCGCACACACTACTTCAAGACCGTTGAAGACCTGCTCGGTGGCGACTTCTGGGTGGACATCGACCAGTTCGCTGATCGCGACTTCAATGACACACTGATCTCGCAGAACGACCTGGACCGCCCCAACAAGGTGGTGGACGAGGGCGATGTGTTCGGTTGGGATTACTACATCAATACGCGTCTCGTCAACGCCTTCGGCCAGTACGAGAAGAAGTGGCAGAACGTGGAGGCCTACGTGGGCGCATCGCTCGCGAGCAGTTCGTTCTGGCGTGTAGGCAACGTGCGCAACGGCCGCTTCCCGAACGACTCCGAAGGCAAGGGCAGCGTGAACAGCTTCTTCAACATCGGCCTCAAAGCCGGTGGTATCTACAAGCTCACCGGTCGCCACTTCATCGCCGCGAACGCCGCCTACCTGAACCGCCCACCGGCAACGAGCATCTCCTACCTCGCCCCACGCATCCACGATGCCGTAGTGCCGGGCCTCACGAGCGAGTCCGTGTACAGCGGTGATATCGGGTATGTGGTGCGCTTCCCCAAAGTGAAGGGCCGTGCCACCCTGTACTACAGCAAGATCATGGACCAGGTGTGGTCGCGCAGCTTCTACCACGACGAGTACCTCACCATCGTGAACTACAACATGACCGGCGTGGACCAGATCAACCGCGGGGTTGAACTGGGCTTGGAAGCCAACCTGACCAGCACCTGGCAGATGACCGCGGTGTACGCTGGCGGTGATTACCGCTACGCTTCGCGCCCCACGGCCACCATCACACGCAACAACAGCCCCGAGATCTTCGCGGCGGACCGCACGGTGTACTGGAAGGACTACAAAGTGGGTGGCATGCCGCAGACGGCTGCTTCGCTCGGCTTCCGTTACAACTCGCCCAAATTCTGGTTCGCGGGCATCAGCGGCAACTGGTTCGGCAACATCTACCTGGATCCGAACCCCGACCGCCGCACAGAGGCTGCCGTGGACAACCTCGTGACCGATGACCCGCAGTGGGATGCGCTGCTGACCCAGGAGAAGCTGGACGACAACGTGACCGTGGACCTTTTCGCGGGCAAGTCGTGGATGGTGAAGAAGAAATACCGCGTGGCGTTCAACCTCTCGGTGAGCAACGTGCTCAACAACAAGGATTTCAAAGTGGGTGGCTTTGAGCAGCTCCGTTACGACCGCATGGACGTGGATCGTTTCCCACCCAAATACAGTTACCTCTTCGGGCGGAACTACTTCGCCATGTTGACCTTCAGCTTCTGATGCCCATGCAACCCTTTTCCGTGATGAACTTCCGCACCGTAGTACTCGCTCTTGCCGTGGCCGTTGTCGCCGTGGCATGTAAGAAGGAATTCGATTCGCCGCCGGAACGCACACTGCCGACAGGGCAGGTATTGACCGTCGCACAGCTGCGCTCACTTTTCACGGGTACACCGAAGCGCTTCGGTGGTGATAGCTCGGTCTATGCCGTGGTCACCGCAGATGAGCAGAACGGGAACCTGTACAAGAACATCTATATCCAGGATCACACCGGGGCCATCGTCATGCGCCTGTTGAACAGCGGTGGCCTTTATCAGGGCGATAGCATCCGCATTTACCTGCCGGGTACCGTGCTGGGTAGCTATGCAGGCATGCTGCAACTGGATAGCGTGGACGTGGACAATAACGTGGTGAAACAAGCCACGCAGGTGAACAAGACACCTGAGACGGTCACCCTCGACCAGATCACACCAGCGATGCAAGGTCGTCTTGTCCGCATCGAGAACGTGGAATTCCCCGTTGCCGAGATCGGACAGACGTACGCCGATGCCGTGAACCAGACCACGGTGAACCGCACCCTGACCGACTGCACCAACGAAGTGCTGGTGCGCACAAGTGGTTACGCGAATTTCGCCGGGCAAGCGCTGCCGAGTGGAAATGGAACGTTCACGGGGGTGGTGGGGCAGTTCAATAGCGACATGCAGTTGTTCATCCGCAATGTGAACGAGGTGCAATTGTTCGACAATGCAGCACGCTGCGAGCCACTTCCGGAGCTCTGCCCTGCGGTCGCCAGCGTGAACGAGAATTTCAGCTCGGCGGTGAGCAATGTCAATCTCGCCTTGAACTGCTGGGTCAATACACCCCAGGTAGGCTCACGCGTATGGCGGGGATATGACATCAGCGGGGAAATGACGGCTCAAGCCACCGCCTTTGGTTCCGGGAACGCGAGTGATATCACCTGGTTGATCTCACCCGTGGTCACTTATACTCCTGGCATGACGCTATCTCTTCGTTCGCAGCGTGGTTTCGGCGATGCGGGTCACGATGGTATCAGTGTGCTGATCAGCACGAACTACAACATCGCCAACCTTGCCACCGCGAATTGGGTAACGGTGCCTGCCGCACTGGCGATCTCAGGAACACCGGATCAGCAGTGGGTACCCTCAGGCAACGTTGATCTTGGAGCGCTGCTGCCCGCAGGTTATTCCGGACCGTTCGTGATCGGTTTCAAATACACCGGCAGTGACACCAACAACCAGAACACCAACATTCGCATCGACGACGTGGTGATCCAGTGACCCCGATCCCAAAAGACCCAATGACCCTAATCCCCATACGCATGAAACACTTTACCCTTGGCGCCCTCCTGTTGTTGGCCGGTGCCGCGAACGCACAGGTGTTCGAGAGCGATCTCGAGGCCTGGACCGAAGGCACACCCGATGACTTCATGGGTGTGAAGACCTCCATCCTGCCCGAGAACGTGATCCAGGTGACCGAGAACGCCCATGGCGGCTCGTTCGCGGTGCAGCTGATCAACACCGCTACGGTGAACAGCGATCACAAGCGCTTCACTACGCAACCGCTCTCCGTTACCGCTGGCCAGACCTACGATGTGACCGCCTGGGCACGTGGTACGGGCGAAGTGCGTTTCGGCATGTTCGATGAGCGCGCAGGCAACGGTTACTCCAGCTACTCCGCCTTCACGGTGGTGAACAGTACGGAGTGGCAGCAGATCACGTTCTCGGTACAAGCGGCGAACACAACCGAGGTGGCCGAGTTCATCTTCTCCGTGGTACGCACTGTGGAACCCGCTCACCTGATCCTTGATGATGTGAACATCAGCGCGGGCGTGGTCATCCCTCCTACGGATGCTACGATCTCCGAGATCCAGACCACGATCGCACCCGATGGCGCCTCCCCCTTGGTGGGCACGAACGTGCGTACGCAGGGCATCATCACCGGCATCGTGACCAACAGCAGCGGTGCTGGTACCAGCTTCTTCATCCAGGATGGCGCGGGAGCGTTCAGCGGCGTGTACGTGTTCGGTTCCCCCGGAACCGCTGTGGTCGGTGACGAGGTCTCCGTTGTAGCTACGGTAACGGAATATGGCGGACCCATCTCCGCCCCCTGGCCACAGACCTACACAGAACTCACGAACATCATCGAAGTAACCGTGCTTTCTTCCGGCAACGCTGCTCCTGCGGCGGAAACGCTGACCGCTGGCGACTGGTCCGCTGAGGCTTGGGAGGCTGTGCTGGTGAAGGTGATGAACGTACAGTGCACCAACCTGCCCACGGCCGAGAACTTCATGGAGTGGAACGCCTCCAACTGGCAGGGCAACGTGCTGGTGAACGACCTGTTGTACGCCTACACGCCCACCGTTGGTACCGCGTATTCGGTGACCGGCATCGTGGACTACGCCTTCAGCGCCTGGAAATTGGAGCCCCGTGCGGAGAGCGACATCGAACTGGGCGTCGTTGGCATCAACGAGCTGAACAATACCAGCATCGTACTGTTCCCCAACCCGGCTGCTGCAACGGTAACGTTGGACCTCTCGGATCTCAGCGGCCGCACGGAATACACGCTGCATGATGCCCACGGGCGCATGGTGATGGCCGATGTGGCCACCGCCGTTCGCACTACGCTCGATGTCAGCGGCCTCACGAACGGCCTGTACGTGGTAACGCTGCGCAACAACGGAGCTACCACGAGCACCCGCCTCGCCGTACAGCACTAAGAGCGATATGGCTGAAGCCCCGCGGTGATCCACGGATCATCGCGGGGCTTTCGCTTTCAATACTTGCACCCTCTTCTGGTGGATGCCGGTACATCGCGCGATTAGATTTGAGCATGATCAAGGTCCGTAATGTCGTCCTCTCCGTTGTGTTGATCGGTACGTGTGCGCTGCGCTCCAGCGCGCAACAACTGTTGTTCAGTGGTTTCGAGACCTGGGTCGATGAGATGCCCGAAGGATTCTTCGGCACGCACACCGACATGCCCGGCGACCGCATCTACCAGATCATCTTCACGCCCCGCAGCGGTGCGCGCGCATTGGGACTAGAACTGGGCGCCGAACCCGAAGCACGCATCACCACCCTGCCACTGGAAGTGGAAGCCGGCGCGCTGTACGATCTACGGTTCTGGGTGCGTGGTCAGGGTCGTCTCCGCACGACGATCCATGATGGCCGCCCCGAGAATGACGGTTACGCTCCGCACAACAACACCATTGAAGTGAACTCGCCCGACGCCTACCAGCCGGTATTGCAGCGGATCCTGGCAACGAACAGTTCCACCTCGGCTGAATTCGTGATCGCCGTGGAAGGGACGAACGAAGGGGACCTGTTCATGATCGACGACCTGTACGTGACCGAAAGCACCTTGACCACGCCCCTGCCGGCCACCATCGCCGACATCCAGGAGACGACGACATTATCGGGCTACTCGCCGTTGGAATTCTCCTTTGTGCGCACGCAAGGCATCGTTACGGGCATCGGTGAATTCAGCTTCTTCATCCAGGATGCTCCCGGCGGTTGGAACGGCATCCAGGTACGTTCAGCACCACCCGCCACCCTGGCCGTCGGCGATTCCATCACGGTACTGGCCACGGTGGCCGAAGCCGGCGGCATCGATGAATTCTGGGAGCGTACGGTGACCCAGCTCATCGGCGTGGAGCTGCTGCAGGTGCACGGCAGCGGACGTCCCCTACCGGAACCTGCTCCCATCACGGCCACCGAAGCGCGCCGCGAAGAATGGGAAGGTGTACGCGCCCATATCGCGGACCTGGAATGCATGAACCTTCCCGAACCGCTCGTGGGCGAATGGACCGCCGCGAACTGGCTCGGGACCATCGTGGTGGACGACCTCCTTTACTCGACCTGGCCCACCGTGGGAGCCTTCTACTCCGTCACGGGTATCATCCACTATGCGGGTGAGCCGCAACTATTGCCCGTCGGACCATCCGATGTGGAAAATGGCGTGGGCATCATCGAACTAGGTGGTAGCCAGCTCCACGTATTCCCTGTACCGGCATACGACGTGGTCAACGTGCTGCACACGAGCAGCACTGCACCGCTCCGGTACGTGGTCATGGACGCACAGGGCCGCGTGGTGCTACAGGGATCCTGGTCGAAAAACAGCAACGTGCTCGATGTGGCACAGCTGGCCAACGGCACATACATGCTCTGCGTGCAGGATGGTGCCAAGCGCCAGAGCAGGCGCCTGATCGTGCAGCACTGAAGCGCTACTTCACTTCCTTCACGAGGATCACGAACACGGGGAAGTGATCGCTGAAGCCGTCCTGGTAGGTATCGCCCACGTAGGTGCGGAACGGATAACCGGCGAAGTTGCCTTCGGTCTGTCGTAGGTAGCCTTCGTTGAAGATGCGGACGCCGTAATACTTGTAGCTCCCGCCTTCACCGGTCACCAGTGCCGGCGACATCACGATCTGGTCGAAGAGGTTCCATGAATCGCGCCAGGCCAGTGTGCCGATGCCCTTTTGGTAAGGTTCGTACATGGCGTTGTAGAAGACACCGTTCACCGCTTTCGACTTATCGCCGGTGGCGTTCACGAACCGTGCAACGCTCACGTTCACGGGATCATCGTTGAGGTCGCCCATGAGCATGATGCGGGCGTTGCTGTTGATGGCGAGCAGCGAGTCGATGATGTGTCTTCCGAGCTCCGCAGCGGCCTTCCGGTTGGGTTCCGAGCGCTTCTCGCCACCACGCCGCGAGGGCCAGTGGCAAACGATCACATGCGTGGTATCCCCATCGAGCACACCGCTCACGAGCAACTGGTTCCTCGTGCGGAACGACGTGTCCACCATCGCCAGCTTGTAGGACTTGTGCGCGTACACCCGGTACAGTTCGGGATCGTACACCAAGGCCACATCCACACCACGACGGTCCGGCGAATCCTCATGCACCACTTGGTACTTGCGGTCGCGCAACGCGACCGTAGCCACGAGATCCTCCACCACGCTCCTGTTCTCCACTTCGCAGAGACCTAGGATGGCAAGGCCGTGCGGGTGAAGGTCCTTTCCCATCTCCGCGATCACGCGGGCATTCTGGTCCAGCTTGCGCCAGTACCGCGGACCGTTCCATTGCTTCTTGCCATCGGGTAGGAACTCCGAGTCATCCGTATCGGGCGAATCGATGGTGTCATACAGGTTCTCGATGTTGTAGAAACCGACCAGCGCGGGGACGTATTGCTTCTTGGCTTCCTGCGCAAAGGCGGGCACCAGCAGAGAACAACCGAGGAGCAGAAGAACGGAACGCATGTTCATGGCGTTGATGCCGTGGGTGAAAAGGGAGCCGAAAGTAACGCGAGGCATGTTGCCGGAAGGTTTCGCCGAGCCATTGCCAATTCTCGTGCCGTTCGTGGCTTGGAGGCAGCACGTAATGGCCAGCCCTTCCTATTCCGGGAAAACCAGCGGATGCCGGTCATTGTAGAGCCTCAGGAAGCGGAAGAGGACTTCGGTGCTATTCCGTTGCTTCCGCGTTAGGTTGCGGAACTCCTCGGACAGTACCGTATCGTGCACCAAAGCCTGGTCCATGCCCGACCCATTGAACGGCAGGTAGGCGCCGGTCTCCATATCCAGCAGCTGCTGCACCAGCACCGTGCGCGTGACCGTGCCGTAAGGGTAGCCGTACATGTAGGGGTTCCAGTCGCGGTAGGTCTCTTCCACCACCAGGTGGCACAGACTTCCCATCAGACCGATGCGGTAGAACCCGTTATTGGTACCGATGTAGACCACATCGTTCTGGCAGAAGCCCCAGATGGTGTTCAGGTCCACCGTGCACGCAGCACCAGAGTCCGGCTGCCACTGCAACTTCCCCGAAACGCGGCGTACGTCGCTCACTGGCAGTCCTTGTGCATCGCGCAGGCGCTCCAGCGGCACCGAGGGTGCGTTGTTCTTGAACGCGAGGAAGTCCGCGTAGATACCATCCCGCAGGTCCATGCCACCGAAATAGTCGCTCTGTGCGCGAAGTGCGGTGAAGGTGACCAACAGCGTTGCGAGGAACAGGGCCCTCATGCGCCTTGTGCGCTTTCGCGGATCCATGCGATCACCTCGTCGGGGGCTTGTGCATGCACCCAATGGCCAGCGTACGGCACCGTTTCGATGCGGCTGTTCGGGAACTGCTCCTTGATCGCCGGGATGTCCTCCCGCACGATATAGTCGCTCTGGCCGCCACGGACGAAGAGCGTAGGCACCCGCACCGTCCCCGGACCGATCGCAGAGAGGATCGAAGACAACGCGCGATCCAGCAACGGCACGTTCACGCGCCAGGCCAATTCCTCGTCGGTCTTCCAATACACGTTCTTCATCAGGAACTGCACCACGCCGGGTTCCTTCACGAAGCGGGCCACATCCGCTTCCACCTGCTTGCGTGTGCGCCCCGGTGAGAGATCGGCCGTGCGCAATGCCTCCAGGATATGCGCCTGGTTGTTCGCATGCTCGCGCGGGCTGATGTCGATCACGATCAACTTCTTCAACAGTTCCGGCCACTGTTGGGCGAAGGACATCGCCGTTTTACCGCCCATGGAATGGCCCACCAGAACGATGTCGCGCAGACCGAGCTTGGTCACCAACGCATGCACATCGGCGGCCATCAACGGGTAGGAGATCTCGTCCGTGTGCGGCGAGCGTCCATGATCCCGCAGGTCCACCAGCAGCACATCCAGCATCGGGGCGCCAAGTGCGGTGGGCTCTCCGAGCTCCTTGCCGATGCTTCCCCAGTTATCGCTCGTACCGAACAAGCCATGAAGGATCACCACCGGTGCAGCACCCTCCTGGCCCAGCCTTCTGAAGAACAGGTCCACCGTGTTCATCGCAATTCGCGCAAGTAGAGTTGAACGGTGTTCTCCAGTCCGAAGGTGAGCGCATCGCAGATCAGCGCATGCCCGATGGACACTTCCAGCAGGCCAGGGACGTTGGCCTTGAAATACGCCAGGTTCGTGCGATCCAGATCGTGTCCGGCGTTCAACCCCAGACCCATTGCTGATGCCCGTTCTGCAGCACCGGTGAAGGGCGCCACGGCAGCCGCACGGTCAAGCCGATAGTTCGCCGCGTAGGGTTCGGTGTACAGCTCGATGCGGTCCGTTCCTGTGTCGGCCGCATGACCGATCTGTTCGCGATCGGTGCCCATGAAGATGGATGTGCGGATACCCGCACCCGTGAACCGGGCGATGACCTCTTTCAAGAAGGTCTTGTTGGCACGTGCATCCCAGCCGGCATTGCTGGTGAGCACCCCTGGAGGATCCGGCACCAGTGTGACCTGTCCGGGCTTCACCGCCAGCACCAGTGTGACGAAGTCATCGCTGGGATAGCCTTCGATATTGAACTCCGTAGTGAGCACCGGCCGCAAAGCAAGCACATCGCTGCGCCGGATATGCCGCTCATCCGGCCGTGGATGAACGGTGATGCCTTGCGCCCCGAACCGCTCGATGTCCAGCGCCATGCGCACGACATCGGGGTTGTCGCCACCGCGCGCATTGCGCAAGGTGGCGAGCTTGTTGATGTTGACACTGAGCCGCGTCATCCGGTTCACTTACTTTGTTCCACCCCGCGAAGGGCGCCCAAAAGTAAGGGCCTCGCGAACGGGATCGCAGAGCCGCACATGCACGCCATCGACCTGATCACGCAGGACATACCGCCGCTGAAGCCGCAGGATGACGTGAGCCGCGCGTTGGACTGGCTCGAAGAGTTCAAAGTGAGCCACCTGCCCGTGGTGAGCGAAGGCCGCCTGGTGGGCATGGTGCGCGACCAGGACCTCATCGACCGAGGCGACCCGCGCGGCACGGTGAACGGGGTGATGGAAAAGGTCGAAGTCCCCTTCATCCGCGGCAACCAGCATATCTACGACGTGATGAAGCTCTTCAGCGAACGTGGCCTCACCGTGGTTCCCGTGCTGGATGAGATGGGCGTCTACCTGGGCTCCATCACCGAGCATGAAGCGTTGAAACGCCTCTCGGAAGTGGTGAACATACACGAGCCGGGAAGCATCGTGGTGCTGGAGATGAACGAAGTGGACTACAGCCTGCACCAGATCGCCCGCATCGTGGAGAGCAATGATGCGAAGGTGCTGAGCGTTTACAGCCACACGCTCCCGGACAGCAACCGATTGGAGGTCACCCTGAAGATCAACCGCGCGGACATCAGCGACATCCTGCAGAGTTTCGAGCGTTACGAGATCCAGGTGAAGACCACCTACCAGGGATCGCGCTTCCACGACGATCTGCGGGGACGCTACGACGAGCTGATGCGCTTCATCAACTTGTGAGTGGCGGACATGTTCCGCGTGTCGCTCTCACTGCTGGCAACCTGCTCTCTTCTGGTATGGAACGGGGCCGCGGCACAAGGCACGACCGGCCCGGCACCCGCAGTGAAGGTCTACGGCATCACCCTCAGCGGCAACACCACCACCAAAGACCGCATCATCCTGCGCGAACTGGTGATCAAGGAAGGTGATTCCCTGCCGAGCGCGGCGTTGTACGAACGTATGGAACGCAGCCGGCAGAACCTGATGAACACGGGGCTCTTCAACACCGTGACGGTGATGCCGCTCTACCTCGACCAGCGTTCGGTGATGGTGGAGGTCACCGTGAACGAACGGTGGTACATCTGGCCCGCCATCATCTTCGATCTCGCCGATCCCAACTTCAACACCTGGTGGCTCACCAAGGATTTCGACCGTGTGAACTACGGACTGTACCTCTACAAGTACAACATGCGTGGCCGCAACGAGACGGCCTACATCAAGGCGCAGTTCGGCTACACCAAGCAGTTCGCCTTCCGGTACAAAGTGCCCAACCTGGACGCACGCCAGCGATGGGGAGTAAGCGTGGGTGGCAGCTTCGATGAACAAGCTGAGGTCACGGCAGGCACCGCCGATAACGTGCGCATCCTCCTGCGCGATCGCGACGGCAGCAACCGTGAACGGTGGAAGGCCGATGTGGAGGCCACCTTGAGGCGCACGCACGACATCCGTCACAGCTGGCGGCTCAGCTTCACGCAAGCCGATGTGCGAGATACGGTGACGCGAACGGCCATCGACTACTTCGACGGACCCAGCACGCACACGCGGTACCTCACCTTGGGCTACAGCTTCGTACGCGACCGACGGGATTCCCGCGCCTTCACCCGCGCGGGGCAATACCAGGAGGTGAAGCTGGACCGCTACGGGCTGGGACTGTTGGACCGCTCAGCGCCGGACATCACAACGGCGTATGCCACCACCAAACATTGGTTCCAGCTGAAGCCGAAGTGGACCCTCGGCCTTTCGGCGCGCGGCAAATACACCTTCGGCACGCCACCCTACTACGTGCAGGAGGGCCTTGGGTACGGCCATTTCGTTCGGGGGTATGAGTATTACGTCATCGACGGTGAGCACTTCGCGCTGGGCAAGGCCAACCTCATCTTCCAACTGGTGAAGCCTCGCACCTACCGCATGGAAGGTGTGCCGTTGGAAGCCTTCCGCACCTTGTACATCGCCATCTACCTCAACCTCTACAGCGACCTCGGCCGCGTATGGGACAGCCGGTACGCGAGCATGAACCCGCTGAGCGACCACTGGATCAACGGCAACGGGCTGGGCTTGGACCTGGTCACCAGCTACGATCAGGTGCTGCGCGCGGAATACTCCATCAATGCCCTGGGCGAGCATGGTTTCTTCCTACATTTCACTCAACCCTTTTAGGCGATGCGTATCGGTGTGAGCGGTCGTGCGATGGATGCTGGCAACACCCCGATGGTGCTCAGCACCATCGACCGGATGAAGGCCCATGGACTGGAACCGTCGCTCACCAGCAGCCTGGCCGCCTGGTTGCAGGAGCTGGGACATGCGATGCCATGCCCGGTACTTCCGGACACCGAGCTCGCGCGGCACGACCTGGACCTCTGCATCAGCCTTGGTGGCGATGGCACCCTGCTCGATACCGTCGCGCTCGTTGGCCGGTCGGAGATACCGGTGCTCGGCATCAACCTGGGCCGGCTGGGGTTCCTCTCCAACGTACGGTCGGACACCGTGGACCTCGCCCTGGCCGCCATCAAGAACGGACGTTACATGCTGCAGGACCGGTCGCTCGTGGAAGTGACCGACCACCAGGAGCTGCTGGGCGACCGGAACTTCGCGTTGAACGAGGTGAGCATCCACAAGCGTGACAGTGCCAGCATGATCGCCGTGCACGTGCATTTGGGCAGCGATTACCTGAACACGTACTGGGCCGATGGCCTCATCATCGCCACGCCCACGGGGTCCACGGCATACTCCCTCAGCTGCGGCGGTCCGGTGCTCTACCCCACCAGCGACGCACTGGTCATCAACCCCATCTGTCCGCACAACCTGAACGTGCGGCCCTTCGTGGTGCCGGACCATTACACCATCACCCTCAAGCTGGAGGCGCGCTCGGACCGGTGCCTGATGAACCTTGATTCGCGCAGTGCCGCCATCGACGGGCAAAGCCGGATCACCATACGCCGGGCCCGTTTCGCGGTGAAAATGGTGCAGCTGGAGAGCAGCGACTTCCTGGACACCTTGCGCAACAAGCTGAGCTGGGGGTTGGACGTGCGCTCCGGCCCTTCGAAGGCCTGATTACTTTCGCGCCGGTCGCGGCCATGTACCAACGGCCAAAGAACCGCGTTAACGGACCGATGCTGCGCCACCTGTCACTCACCCTCGGCCTGAGCCTGGGCATCGGCCTTGCCGCCCAAGTGAGCGAACTGGGCATCACCGGAGGGGTCAACTACTACATCGGCGACCTCAACCCCACGCGGCACTATCCGAAGGACACCAAGCTCGCTTTCGGCATACTGTACCGGTACAACTTCAGCGACCGGTACGCCGTGCGGTTCCAGGCGCTCAACGGCACACTGCAGTCCTACGACAGCCACTCCTCGGATTCGCTCCAGGTGTTGCGCGACCTCCACTTCCGCTCCAAGTTGCTGGAATTCTCGGGCTTGCTGGAGATCAACTTCCGCAAGTACCGCTCCAAGGACAAGGACAGCAAACGATGGACGCCCTTCATCTTCGGCGGGCTCGCCTTCTTCCATGCATCGCCGAAAGCCTTGTACGACGACACGTGGTACGAGCTGGCGCCGCTGGGCACGGAAGGGCAGGGCACGTCGGCCTACCCGGGCAAAGACTCCTACTCGGTGGACAACATCTGCATCCCGTTCGGCGCCGGTTTCAAGGTGAACGCCGGGCGGGTGGACTTCCAATTGGAATGGGGCCTGCGGCGCACCTACACCGATTACATCGACGACGTGAGCACCACCTACGTGGACCGCGACCTGCTCGCCTTCGAGAACGGCCCGCTGGCCGCAGCCCTTGCAGACCCCAGCACGCTGGGCCAGCTGCCCGACTACCCCAACGAGGGCCGCGCGCGCGGCGACCAGAACACCCGCGACTGGTACCAATACACGGGGCTCTCCATCACCTACGTCATCAGCCGCTTCTCCGACTGCGACGAACAGTACAATTGGATGCGCAAGAAGCGCTGATCCAGGCTTTTGGCGATCTTCGCACCCCGTTTGGAAAAGGCCCAGGACATAACCGACGAACTGAAGTCGCGCATCGACCGCGGGCGCGTGCCGCAGCACATCGCCGTGATCATGGACGGCAACGGGCGCTGGGCGGAACGCCAGGGCGAGCACCGTGTGGTGGGCCATGCCAACGGCGTGCGTTCCGTGCGCGAAGCCTTGGTGGGCTGCCGCGAGATCGGGGTGAGATACCTGACCCTCTACGCCTTCAGCACCGAGAACTGGAGCCGCCCCAAGGCCGAAGTGGAAGCCTTGATGGACCTGCTGGTGAAGACGGTGATCGGCGAGCTGGAAGAGCTCAACGCCAACGGTGTCCAGCTCAACGCCATCGGCGACATCGCCTCGCTGCCCGATGGCTGCCGCACCACCTTGCAGGAAGCCATCGCGGCCACCGCCAAGAACGACACCATCACCATCACCCTGGCACTGAGCTACAGTGCGCGGTGGGAACTGGTGCGTATGGCACAACGCATCGCCGCCGAGGCCCGCGACGGGCGGTTGAGCCCGGGCAGCATCACCGACGAGACCATCGCGGCGCACCTGGCCACGGCGGGCATGCCCGATCCGGAACTGCTCATCCGCACCAGCGGCGAACAGCGCATCAGCAATTTCCTCCTGTGGCAGATCGCCTATGCCGAGCTGTGGTTCACCAACGTGCTCTGGCCCGACTTCCGCAAACAACACCTCTTCGAAGCCGTGCTCGATTTCCAGAACCGCGAGCGCCGCTTCGGCCTCATCAGCGAACAGGTCGCACCCGTATGAGCCTACGATCGCTGCACCTCCTGTTCGCCGCACTGTTCGCGTGCTGCTCCATGGCGCAGACCACACGTTCCGTGTTCGATGCCGCCGTGCCCACCGAGTACGAGATCGGCGGCATCACCGTGAGCGGCACCCGGACCACCGACCCCAATGCCGTGAAGCTCTTCACCGGATTGCAGGTGGGCGACAAGATCACCGTTCCCGGGGAGCGCATCACCAAGGCCTTGCAGAACCTGTGGGAGCAGAAGCTCTTCAGCGACATCAGTTTCGAGGCCGCCGAGGTGCGCGGCCGTACGCTGTTCCTCAACATCGTCGTTGTGGAGAACCCACGCCTGCGCGGTTGGGGCTTCGGCGGCACCGTTACACGCAACGAAGGCGACAAGCTGGCCGACGGCTGGGACCTCTCCCCGGGGCTGCAGGTGAACGACGCGTTGAAGGCCAGCACACGCGCCTACATCCGCCAGTACTTCGTGGACAAGGGCTACCTGAAGGCCGATGTACGCATCACCGAAGTGGCCGACACCAGCAAAGGCGCCACGGAGAACTTCGTGACCCTGAAACTGCTCGTGGACAAAGGCGTGAAGGTGAAGATCAAGGACGTGACCTTCACCGGCAACGAAGAACTGAGCGACAAGCGGCTGCGCAAGGCCATGAAGAAGACCCGGCGCAAGCGGTGGTGGAACATCTTCGGTGGCAGCAAATTCATCCTGAGCGAGTACAAGGCGGACAAGGCCAAGGTGATCGACGTGTACAACGAGAAAGGCTTCCGCAACGCGGCCATCGTGAAGGACACCATGTACTACGTGGCCCCCGACCGGGTGCGCGTGGACATCACCGTGGATGAAGGCGGCAAGTTCCACTGGCGCAACGTGAGCATCAGTGGCAACACGAAGCACACCACGGAAGAGCTCAAGAACATCCTGAACATCAAGAAAGGCGACGTCTACAACAAGAAGCAGTTGGACAGCCGCATGTTCATGAACCCGAGCGGACGCGACATCAGCTCCCTTTACATGGATGACGGCTACCTCTCCTTCTACCCGGACCCGGTGGAGCTGCTGGTGGAGGGCGACAGCATCGACCTTGATCTGCGCATCCGCGAGGGCAAGCAGTACCGCATCCGCAGCGTCATCATCAAAGGCAACACGAAGACCAACGAGCATGTGATCCGGCGCGAGATCCGCACCAAACCGGGGCAGCTCTTCAACCGGAGCGACGTGATGCGCACCCAGCGCGAGCTGAGCACCCTGGGCTACTTCAACCCGGAGGCCATGGGCGTGAACCCCATCCAGGACCCGCGCACCGGCACCGTGGACCTGGAGTACACCGTGGAAGAACGCCCGAGCGACCGCCTGGAACTGAGCGGTGGCTGGGGCGCCGGACGTGCGGTGCTCTCCCTGGGCGTATCGTTCACCAACTTCTCCATGCGCAAGGTGTTCAAAGGGCCTTGGGACCCCCTGCCCGCTGGCGATGGCCAGACGCTGAACGTACGTGCACAGACCAACGGCCGCTACTTCCAGAGCTACAGCCTCAGCTTCGTTGAGCCCTGGCTCGGCGGCCGCAAGCCCAACTCCCTCAGCTTCTCCGCCTACTACTCCGTGCAGACCAACGGCGAAGGGCGCTTCATCAACACCAGCGACGGCCGCATACGCAACCCGAACCGCCAGTCCATCAACATCCTGGGTGCCACCCTCGGGCTTGGTAAACGCCTGCCCTGGCCGGACGATTACTTCATCCTGCGCGGAACGTTGAGCTACCAGAACTACGAATTGCGCAACTACAGCAGCGGTGCGGTGGTGTTCGATTTCACCAACGGTACCAGCAACGTGCTCGCCGGCCAGTTGCAGATCTCGCGCAACTCCGTGGGCCCGGACTTCTTCTTCCCACGTCAAGGGTCCGACATCACGTTCAGCGTGAAGGCCACACCACCGTGGAGCCGCATGGCGTGGCCCATCAAAGGTCCGGAGGACTATGCCACGGCATCGGCCACGGACCGCTACCGGTGGGCCGAGTTCCACAAGTGGAAATTCACCACGCAGTGGTTCAACCGCCTTACCCGGAGCAAGAACAACCACGACCTGGTGCTGATGGCGCGCACGGGTTTCGGGTTCCTGGGCCGCTACAACAATGCCGTGGGCAATTCGCCGTTCGAACGCTTCTACATGGGTGGCGCAGCGCTGACAGGATTCCAGCTGGACGGTCGTGAGATCGTGGGTCTGCGCGGTTACGACGACTTCTCGCTGGCGCCCAACACGGGTAACTTCATCGTGGCGAAATACACCACCGAACTGCGCTTCCCGGTATCGCTCAATCCCTCGGCCACCATCTATGCCCTGGCGTTCGCACAAGCGGGCAACACCTGGCGCACCTTCGACAAGTTCGATCCGCTGAAGCTGTACCGGTCCGCCGGTCTGGGCCTGCGCCTGAACCTGCCGATGTTCGGTCCCATGGGTCTTGATTACGGCTGGCGCCTGGACGATGTGCCCAACTACCCCAACATGGCCCGCAGCCAGTTCCACTTCACGATCGGCATAGATCTTGGCGAGCTCTAAGCGCGATCGCCTACTTTTCGACGGCAACCGCATGAAACGCACGACACTCCTGACCTTCACGCTGGGCGTAGCACTGCTCCTCGGGTTCGAAGCACGCGCGCAACGCATCGCGTTCGTCAACACCCGCTACATCCTGGACCAGATGCCCGAATACGAATCGGCGCAGAAGGAACTGGACCGCTTCTCCAAACAGTGGCAGGAAGAAGTGGACGAGCGCTACCTGCAGATCAAGCGGATGCGCGACGCCTACAACGCGGAAGCCATCCTGCTCACCGAAGAGATGAAGCGCTCGCGGCTGGACGAGATCGACCGCCGCGAACGGGAGGCGCGCGACCTGCAGAAGAAACGCTTCGGTCCCGATGGCGACCTTTTCAAGAAACGCGTGGAACTGGTGCAGCCGATACAGGACCGGGTGTACAACGCGGTGAAGGAAGTGGCCGGCCAGAGCTACGTGGCCGTGTTCGACCTGGGCGGACAGTCGAGTAACCTGCTTTTCGCCAGCGAGAAGTACGACAAGAGCGACAGCGTGTTGCGCAAGCTGGGCATACGCCCGGGCAAGGACAAGAACAGCGGTGCCACGCAGGACGAAGAGTTCGGCGAGGACCCCGTGGAAGAAGCCCCGAACAAAACAGATGGGGGCATGCAACCGCCAACCCAACGGGATGGTGGTGGTGACCCGACGAAAACCAAATGACGATGAAGAACTTCGTACTCGCACTGGCGCTGGCCCTTACCACCGCGCCTGCCGCGCTCGCACAGACCCATAAGCTCGGCCACATCGACCGGCAGAAGTTGATGCTCATGCTCCCCGAGCGCAAGGACGCAGAAACCAAGATGCAGGCCTTCGCCAAAACGTTGGATGAGCGCCTGAAGGCCATGGGCGCCGAATACGAGGCCAAGGTGGCCGATGCGCAAGGGCGTGCCGAGACCATGACGCAGACCGAGAAGGAGATCGCCGTGCGCGAGATCGGTGAGCTGGAGCAACGCATCCAGGCCGCACAGGAGAAAGCACAGCAGGACCTAGCCAAGCAGGAGGAGGAACTGTTGAAGCCGATGGTGGACCGCACCAACGCAGCCATCGCCGAAGTGGCCGCCGCGAACAACTTCATGTACGTGTTCGATGTGAGCACCGGCACCGTGCTCTACTACGAGAAGGGCGAGGACATCCTGCCGCTGGTGAAGACCAAGCTCGGTGTACAGTAAGCCGATGGCCTACGCAAACACCCTGCGCACCCTGATCGTGGCCTTGGCGCTGTGCGCCGGTGCAGGCGCCAACGCCCAGCACAAGGTGGGCCATGTGGACCGCACCCAGCTGATGCTGGCGTTGCCCGAGCGCGCTGCTGCGCAGACCAAACTGGAGGCCTTCGCCAAGACCCTGGAGGCGCGCCTGAAGGCCATGGGGGACGAGTACACCAGCAAAGCCGCCGTGCTGCAGAACCCTCCAGCTGGCATGACCGGCACGGAGATGACCATGGCGCAACGCGAGCTGCAGGAGCTGGAGGCCCGCATCGGTGCTGCACAGGAACGCGCACAGGAAGACCTGGCCCGCATGGAGCAGGAGCTGATGCAACCCATGGTGACCAAGGTGACCACCACCATCAGCGAAGTGGCCGCAGCGCACGGGTTCGCCTACATCCTGGACAGCGCACCGGGCGGTTACGTGCTCTTCGCCGCCCAAGGCGAGGACATCCTACCGCTGGTGAAGGCCAAGTTGAACATCCCCTAAGCGCGACCCCAGCGACGTGACCAGCGAACGCCCGATCGGCATCTTCGACTCCGGCATCGGCGGTCTCACGGTCACAGCAACGATACGGCAGGCGCTCCCCACGGAGCGCCTGCTCTATTTCGGGGATGGCGCCCATGTGCCTTACGGTCCACGATCGTTGGAAGAGGTGCGCGACTTCAGCTTCGGCATCACCGAAGCGTTGCTGGAGCGCGGCGCGAAAGTGATCGTCATCGCCTGCAACACCGCCAGCGCCGCAGCGTTGCGCGCCTTGCGCGAAGCCTATCCGGACGTGCCCTTCGTGGGCATGGAGCCCGCCGTGAAACCCGCCGTGGAACATACGCGCACGGGCGTGGTGGGCGTCATCGCCACGGTGGCCACCTTCCAGAGCGAGCTCTACGCCACCATCGTGGAACGGTTCGCGCAAGGTGTTGAGGTACTGCACCAGCCGTGCCCGGGTCTGGTGAAACAGATCGAGGCCGGTGAATTCGATACGCCCACGACGGAACGCATGCTGCGCGGCTGGCTGGAGCCCTTGCTGGCGAAGAACATCGATGCCCTCGTGCTCGGCTGCACCCACTACCCCATCGTACGTCCGCTCATCGAACGCATCGTGGGGCCCGGAGTTCGCGTGATAGACCCGGCCCCCGCCATTGCGCGCCAACTGCAGCGCGTGCTGCACCGCGACGGCATCGAAGCCCCGGCCGAACAGCGGGGCGATGTGCAAGGCTACACCAGCGGGGACCGCGACGGGTTCGTGGCCATGCTGGAGCGCTTGGGCATGCCGGACGTTCCGGTGCAGGCCGCGCCGTGGCACAACGGAGTCCTGCATCTCCCCTAGCGAACGCGCTACGTTCCCGCTGTGCGCTTCCGCCCAGAGCAGCTCGTACACGCACTAAGATTTAGGCTTGGCTAAACTTTATGTTACTTCGCACCCATGTCCGTGCGTTGGCTCGTCTACACCAGTATGCTGTACGCAGCAGGGTGCACCCGCCTGGAACCCGCAGCACCGGCGGCCGACACCCTCCTGGATGGTCCGGTCGAAGGCCTGAGCCACGAGGAGCACCTCCGTTTCCTGCGCGGCGATGTCGCGTTCAACGATGACGTGTTCCATGCGGGCAACGGCTTGGGTCCGGTGTTCGTGGCCACCCGCTGCGGCAGCTGCCACGCCGGCGATGGACCCGGCCACCCCAGCACCACCCTGGTGCGGTACGGCCAGGCCGATGCCGGCGGCAACACCTACCTGCACTTGGGCGGCCCGCAGCTGCAACACCGCGCCCTGCCCGGCGTGCAACCCGAAGCCCTGCCCGCCGGTGCCCCTTCGTCCCGTTTCCTGCCGCCATTGAACACGGGCCTTGGCTTCTTGGACGCGGTGCCCGATGCCGACCTGCTGCTCTGGGCCGATGAGCACGACGCCGACGGCGACGGCATCAGCGGGCGACCGAACCGGGTGGAGCGCAAGACCTACAGTCCGTTGCGTGCGGGCACCTCGGAGCTGAACGGCCAGGTGATGGGTCGTTTCGGCCGCAAGAGCGCCGTGTACGACCTGCTGCAGCAGACCGCCAACGCATACACCCAGGACATCGGTGTGGTGAACGCCTTCGAGCCCGTGGACCCGGACACGCACGAAGCCCAGGACCCCGAGGTCCCCACCGCCACCGTACACGATGTGGTCTTCTACCTGCGCACGCTGAAGGCGCCTGTGCAACGCGACCGTGATGATGCCGACGTCATAGCCGGGGAAGCGGTGTTCCAAGCCATCGGCTGTGGCAAGTGCCACCGAGCGGAACTCACCACGGGCACCAGCTCCATCGCCGCGCTGGCGCACCGCACCATCCGCCCTTTCACCGACCTGTTGATGCATGACATGGGGCCGGGCCTGGACGATGGCTACACCGAGGGCAGCGCCAGCAGTGCGGAGTGGCGCACACCGGCGTTGTGGGGCCTGGGGCTCTTCCCCGACAGCCAGGGGGGCTCGTACTTCCTGCTGCACGACGGCCGCGCGCACAGCATCGGCGAAGCCATCGACCTGCACGGTGGCGAAGGCCAGGGCGCACGCGATGCGTACCAAGCGCTGCCCGCCGCCGACCGCGACAAGCTCCTCCGTTTCCTCCAAAGCCTGTGACCATGCACCGCCGCACCTTCCTTCACCGGAGCTGTCTCGCTTGCGCAGCCCTCTCCGTGCCCGCACTGCTTTCGTCCTGCACGGGCCTGCAGCCTATCGTGGGCACCTTGGAGGGCGACGAGCTCGTGCTGCCACCCGACGCCTTCCGCACTGCGGACGGCAAGCCCAAACGCTACGTGGTGGCTTCGCATCCGCAACTGCAACGTCCCATCGCCGTGTTCGCCGATAGCGCGGGCGGCTACCGTGCCGTGTTGATGCGCTGCACCCACAAAGGCGTGGAACTGCGCATCACCGGCGATCGGCTGGAATGCAGCGCGCACGGCAGCACCTTCGACAACACCGGTGCCGTGCTGGAAGGTCCCGCGAGCGACCCGCTGCGCACCTTCCCGGTCCAGGAGCGCGCTGGTGCGGTGCATATCTCTCTGAAGGCATGAGGCCCGCGCTCGCACTCTTCGCCGTGCTGTGTGCCGGCACCGCGGTTGCGCAGATCGACAGCACCTTGCTCGTGGCGCCCAGCGCGCCGGACAGCACCGCGCCGAAGCTGAACATGGACGCGGTGTACAACAGGCCCTTCCTCACCTTCGACAAGATCCCGGTAAGCCTCGGTGGTTACGTGGAAGCCAAGGTGCAACACCTCGGCACGGACGGGGTGAGCGACGGCACCTCCTTCGCGCTGCAACGCATGACCTTGTTCGTGGCCTCGTCCATCCACCGGCGCATCAAGTTCCTCAGCGAGATCGAGCTGGAAGAAGGCGGCAAGGAGATCGCCATCGAATTCGCGGCGCTGGACCTGGAGTTCCATCCGTTATTGAACCTGCGCGGCGGCATCGTGATGAACCCCATCGGTGCCTTCAACCAGAACCACGACGGGCCCAAGTGGGAATTCAACGACCGGCCGCTGATGGCCGTGCAGATGCTAGCCGCCACGTGGAGCAACGTGGGCTTCGGCGTGCACGGGAAACGCAGTAGCGGGCCGTGGACCTTCGGCTACGAAGCCTACCTCACCAACGGGTTCGATGCCTCCATCATCGGCAACGGCGCGGACCGCACCTCGCTGCCAGCGGCGAAGGACAACGCCGAGCGCTTCACCGAGAGCAGCAACGGCATGCCGCTCACCAACGCAAAAGTGGCGCTACGTCACCAACGCTTCGGCGAGATCGGTGTAAGTACCATGGGCGGTGTGTACAACCGGTTCCAGGTCGATGGCCTCGTGCTGGACAAGCGGCGCCGTGTGGATGTGATCGCCATCGATGTGAACAGCGCCATCAAGCCCTGGGGCACCAACCTGATCGGCGAATGGGCTTGGGTGATGGTGGATGTGCCCGCCACCTACACGCAGCAATACGGCTCGGCGCAGCACGGTGGGTTCCTGGACATCGTGCAGCCGCTCCACACCGGCACCATCCTCGGCTTCGCGGATGCGGTGCTCAACCTGGCGGTGCGCGGCGAGTACTTGGACTGGAACGTGGGTACCTTCCGCGAGACCGACACCCGCATCGGCGATGAGGTGTGGGCCATCGTGCCAGCGATCAGTTTCCGGCCTGTGCCCGGTACGGTGCTGCGCCTCAACTACCGCCACGAACGGGCAGTGGATGTGTTGGGCAATCCGCCGAGCGTAACGGGTGGGGTGCAGTTCGGCGTGAGCAGTTATTTCTGAACGCGCACTATCCGCGGGCATCCTACAACCGACATCGAAGCGCTCCCGCGGATCATGCGAAGGCGAGCCACATCCTGCTGCACCCCACCATCGGGGTAGAGCGGATAGGTGGGCCAGGCCAGGTCGAACTTCTCGCTGCGGATGCGCAGGAGGCCTGGTCAGTGACCTTCCAACACCAGCGCAAGGTCGGCGGGCAGTGTCAAGGTCCGCAAGGCGGGCACATCGGCCCCGCCGGTATTGCCGATGGGCACGGTGCCGACAAAGCTCTTGACGCCACCGAAGAACAGTCGCGGAAGTTGTCCGATGATCTCTCGTGCGTCCTTCATGCGGATGCCGAACAGGAGCATGCTCCCGTGAACAGCCAGGTGTTCACGTGGCCACCGTTGCGCAAGGATGTGCGCTCGCTCCAGGTGAAGCCACTCCTTGCCAAGATCTTCCTTGCGCCGCGCTTGCAGGCTCCATCGCAACTCCGCTTGGAAATGCGTACGAACGCTGTCCGGCATGCGCCAATGGAGCTTCATCGCCGGTGTTTCAATGCAGCGCTTTGAACCACCCCGCGTAGGTGAGGTAGTTGTTCGCGATGCGTTCGATCTCGCCTTCGCTGAGGTCCTTGCTCACGGCGCCGATGCGTTTGGCGGGCACACCGGCCATGAGGCTGCCGGGCTCCACCACGGTGTTCTGGGTGACGACAGCACCCGCGGCGATGACGCTGCCGGTACCGATCACGGCCTGGTCCATGACGATGGCGCCCATGCCGATGAGGACCTTGTCATGGACGGTGCAGCCGTGTACGATGGCGTTGTGGCCGATGCTGACATCGTTGCCGATGGTGAGGCCGCACTTCTGGAAGGTGCTGTGCAGGACCGCGCCGTCCTGGATGTTGACGCGATGACCGATGCGGATGGCGTTGACATCGCCACGCACCACGGCGTTGTACCACACGCTGCACCGTTCCCCCATCACCACATCGCCGATGACGACGGCCGTTTCGGCGAGGAAGACATCAGCACCGAATTGTGGAGTGAAGCCGCGGACGGAACGGAGCAAAGCCATGGGAGGTGGTTAGGGGATGGAGGGATGGAGCAAGGGGGGGAATGGAGCTAATGCTTGCGAACGCGCTCTGCTGCTGGGGTGCGATGGAGCAAAGGGGCAATGGAGCAATGCTTGCAGAGGCGCTCCGTGGCTGGGAGGAAGCGCTGGCGACGAAATGGATCGCTCGGCCTTTGCTGTATTGCTCCATTGACCCCTTGCATTCATTTCCCAGCAGGCTTCCCACAACCCTCCTTCTGGCAACAGAGCGGTAGTTTCTTGAACGCCGCTTCATCGCCGGGGATGTCATCGGCCATGTAGCCCATCTTGCTCACGGCTTTGCGCAGCGCATCGGGGTCGTTCTTGCGGGGATCGTACTGTACATGGATCTCGCTCTTGGCTAGGTCCACGTCCACCTTCTTCACGCCCTTCTCGTAGATCAGGTTCTCTTCAATGGTCTTCTCGCACATGTCGCACACGGTACTGGTGCGGATATCCAGTTGCGCGAGGTTCTTGTCGGCCGGCTGCTCCGGCTGTTTCTCTTGCGCCACCAACGTCGTGGTAGCGAACAGGAAGGAAAGGAGGATGAGCTTCTTCATGGCTTTTCTTTTTCGAGCGGTCCTTTTTTGGACAAGGCAAAACGCAGGCCACCGTAGAACATGGCCTTGTTGGTGGGCCCCCAGATCATGGAGGCGTCAAAATACGGTCCGAAGGGGTCTTCGGGTGCGATGATCTGCTGGCGTTGGATGGTGCTGGTGAGGTTCTCCACGCCCAGGTACACCTCCCAAGTGCCGATGATGCGTGTAAGCTGGGCATGCACCGTGCTGTACGCGGGCGAGCGCTGTGGTAGACGGTAGGCTTCGGGATTGGCGGTGGTGGATGGGATGCGGCCTTGTCCGAATAGGCTCCAGGTAAGGTCCGCGCGCCAATGCTCCTTCACATCGGCGAAGGCGAGCGAGACCATGCCGCGGTGCTGCGGGGTCAAGGGACGCTCGCGCAGCACGCCATCGTAGGTGGTGTGCACATCGTACCAGCGGTGCGAGAGCTTGAGGTCCACCACGTGGTTCAGTTCAACCTGCACATCGGTGAGCACGCTGTTGGCGTAGGAGGGCCCATCGAGCATGTAGAAGGCCACGGTGCGCGGGTGGCGGTCCAGATCGGTGACGATCTGCGACAGGAATGCCGTGCGGTACACATCCACCCCGAAGGCCCACTTGCGCTGTAGCCACTTGAACTTGTGCAGGAACGAAGCGCCGACGTTCCACGAGCGCTCCATGCCCAGGGGGCCCTGCACCACCACCCGGCGGCTGCTGGCCAGCACACTGGCGTTCTCCACCAGGGGGTTCGCCGTGCGGAAGCCATGTCCGGCGGAAAGGCGCACGTTGGTGAGCGGCGCCAGGTCGTACTTCAGGTGGATCCGCGGGCTCACGGTATTACCGTAAAAGGAGTTGGCATCGGCGCGCGCACCGGTAACGATGGTGAGGTCCTTGCGCTGGAAGGTGTATTCGGCGAACACACCGGGCATACGTTCCACCCGCGCGAAGCTGCTGTCGCGGAAGGCCTCGGCATAGTCGTCGTACTGGAAGCTGAGGCCGGCCTTCAGCTGGTCGCTCTTCCTGCCCACCAGCATCTGGTACACGGCGCTGGCATGAACGCTCTCCTGCAGGCCCGTATAGGTCCGGCGCCCGAAGCGCGAGGCCACATCGTGCCTGCGCGCCGCGAAGAGGATGCCCACGCTCTTGCTGGGGTCCTTCTTGAAGATGATGCCTTGTTTGCCGAAGACGTCCACCAGCTCGTTGCGGATGTCCACCACGTAGGGATCGCCGGCGTGGATGGCATGTTCGGGATCGCTCATGCTCATGGCCGTTTGCCCGCCCCGGCGTTCATCGTTCACGTAGCGCACGCCGAACTGCGACATGCCGCGCTCGGTGCGGCGCATCCAGCGGTCCATGATATTGAAGCGGCGCGTGCGCGGCGAATCCATGAATCCGTCGCTGTTCTGGTCCATGTCCTGCTGGAAGATGTTGCCGTGCAGCAGCAGGAGATTACCACTGTTGGCGCCGGTCTTCTGGGCCAGGTGAACGTTGGCTTCCGTGCGGCCCTGCGAATTGCCATAGAGGTTCACGAAGAGCGGCGGTTCGGTGAGGGGGTCCAACAGGCAGAGGTCGATCTGTCCCGTCATGGCATTGGGGCCGTTCACCGCCGTGCCGATGCCCTTGCTCAGGTTGATGTCCTTGATCCACGTTCCGGGAATCAACGTGAGGCCGTAGCTGGTGGAGAGCCCGCGGATGAACGGGAGGTTCTCCAGGCTGATCTGCGCGTACTTGCCATCGAGGCCGAGCATGCGGATGGTCTTGGTGCCACTGATGGCATCAGTGTAGTTCACATCCACCGTCGCATTGGTCTCGAAGCTCTCGCTGAGGTCGCAGCAGGCAGCGCGCTTCAACTCCTTCTGCCCGATGATCTCGGTGGAGATGGTGCTGCGCGAATCGAGCCGGGTGCCGCTCACACGGTCCACCACCTGGGCCTCGCCGAGCTCGATGGCGGCCTGGAGCTGGAAGCTGACGGGTGCGGTGGGGGCGGCAGTGAAACGCACGGTATCCGCCGTGTAGCCCACGAACGATGCCACGAGCGCGGCGGGCCATTCAGCCGGCGCATCCAGGGTGAAGCGGCCCTCGTTGTCGGTGGCTGTGCCGATGGTGGTGCCGGCCCAGAACACGTTGGCACCCGGCAGTACGCCGCCGCCGGGTGCGGCATCGGCCACGCGGCCGGTGATGGATTGTGCGTGAGCGGCAAGTGCTGCTGAAGCCGCGAGCGCAAGGAAGATGATCCGTTGATGGAAAGACATCCTGTTGGGATTCCTGTGAGCGTTGAAGACACCGGATCGCGAGCGCGACCCCTTCGCCACAAGGGCGGACACAGGAACGGACTAGACGCGTTGAACGCTGAGCACCGCAAGCCTATCCGGCGCCGAGAGCGGTGGCGGCGGCGAACCCGAACGGTCCACCTCGGCGAGCACCACGGGCAGCATAACGCGTACCGCGGCATGTTGCATGGCCGGAGCGGGCACCCACAGGAAGTAACCACGGTCCGGCAGGTAATAATCACGCTCACCCTGCACCTGGGCCAGTTCGCAGCAGGCGGCCTTCACCTCCGGCACGGCGCTGCGCGGTCCTTCATCGGGGCAACAATCCGTGGCAGCGCCCAGGCTCACCACGCTGTGGCCACCGCTGAGGCACGTCATGCGGCTGAGCGTAGCTCCGCTGGTGGCCAGCAGGAACACGCCCACCACCAGGTAGGTGACCCATGTATGACGTTGGAGCAACTGACGCATGCGACGGCAAAAGTAGGGCTGTTACGCAGCGCTGGACCCTCCGGTTCGCCACAGGGTTGGGAAGCCACCGCCCTTTGGCCGCCGTACCTTCGCCACATGTCCGAAGCCTCCGCCCGCCCGCCCGTCAGCCTCTACGCCGAATCCACGCCGAACCCGCTCACCATGCGTTACGTGAGCAGCCGCATGCTGGTGCAGGATGGTCGGTTGTTGGAATTCCGAACGCCGCAAGAGCCCGTGGGCGTGTCGCCACTGGCGGAGAGGATCTTCAACCTGCCGTTCGTTACGGGAGTGTTCATCAGCAGCAACTTCATCACCGTTACGCGCAACAACAGCGTGGACTGGGACCTGGTGAACCTGGAGCTGCGCGACTACATCACCGACTACCTGCGCACCGATGGCCGCGTGGTGTACGACGACGCGCCTGCACAAGCCCTCGCCGATGCCAACGAACGGGCGAGCACACACGCCGAAGCGAAAAGTCCGGAGGACGAGAAGATCATCCGGGTGCTGGAAGAGTACATCCGCCCGGCGGTGGAAGGTGACGGTGGGCACATCGCCTTCAAGAGCTTCGACGATGGGCTGGTGACGGTATCGCTGCGCGGCTCGTGCAGCGGTTGCCCCAGCAGCATGGTAACGCTGAAACAAGGCATCGAGAACCTGTTGAAGCATGAAGTACCTGGAGTGAGGGAGGTGGTGGCGGAGGAGCTTTAGGACATGTGCGCATGTGCGCATGTGCCCATGGAATGCCCCTTTGATGGTATGGGAAGACGGGCGGGAATATTGAGCATGTGCCCATGCGAACATGTGCGCATGGAACTGCCTCCCGAGTGGTGCGCTGCATACGCAAGCGGTGTACGTACTTTCACTTCCAACATGCGTCACGAAGCATCACCCGCCGGGCATTTACATGTCCACATGCGCACATGTCCACATGACCGCATGTGCATTCCACGCTTCCGTTGCATCTAGTAGGAAACGAACAACGATGCGCTACACGATGCTTCTACTGACCGCGCTGCTCGGGGCGGGTGCCTTCGGGCAGAACCTGGGCGAGATCCGGGGGCGGGTGTTGGACCCGGATGGCAACACACTACCGTCGGCCAACGTGTACACCAAAGTAGCCGGAGAACTGGTGGGCGCGTACACGGACCTTGATGGGAAGTTCGTGCTGAAGCCTTTACCCACGGGCATCTACAGCGTTACCGTGTCGTTCATGGGATACAAGACACAGGAGCTCATCGGGATCGAAGTGACACCCGACCGGCACACGCCCACCGGCGACATCCGCATGAGCGTTGGGAACGAGCTGGGTGAGTTCGAGAAGATCGAATACCGCCGGAAGCTGATCACCCCGGACGATCCCAGCCGCATGACCTTGCTGGCTTCCGAGTTCGAGGACGACCCCACGCGGAAGAACCCGATCCAGTTCATCAGCAAGAACTTCGCTGGCGTCACCGCTTCGCCCAACGGCGACGGCCTGTACTTCCGCGGAGCCCGCACGGAGAACACCGTCACCTTCCTGGATGGCGTCAAGATCGCCGGTGCCGTGCCCAGTGTGCCGCCCAGCGCCATCAGCAGCGTATCGGTGTACACCGGTGGCCTGCCTGCGCGGTACGGCGATGTGACCGGCGGCGTGATCGTGATCGAGACGAAGAGCTACGCCGAGGTGTACGAAGAACGCCGGCGCAGGGCCATGGCGGATGAGCGCCAAGCACAGTGAGCGATGTTCCTTCGCCGCAAGCCCATAGCCGTGCACACCGATGAGGACCTGGTGCGTCTCCTGCGGGAGGGGCACCGGTCCGCGTTGGGCGACCTGTGGGACCGGTACGCGGAACTGCTCTACGGCGTGGGCATGAAATACCTGAAAGACACCGAACGCAGCAAGGACGAGGTGGTGGAACTCTTCGCTGGATTGAAAGACCTGGTGGTGAGGCATGACATCGAGCGGTTCCGTCCGTGGGTGCACACGGTGATGCGCAACCGCTGCCTGCAGGTGTTGCGCAAACACCAACGCACGGACGACATCACCGCCGATCTGCACATGGAGGACACGGACGACGATCGTGCGCTGCACGAAGCCACGCTGCAACAATTGGAGAACGCCATCACACGCTTGAACAGCGACCAGCAGGTATGCATCCGCCTGTTCCACCTGCAGCGCGCGAGCTACGAGCAGGTGGCGGCCCGAACCGGTCACAGCATCGAACAGGTACGCAGCCATCTGCAGAACGGCCGCCGCAACCTCCGCATCATCCTTCAACGCCCACCCCATCATGCGCAGCGCCACGCCTGACCCCTTCAAGCCCAGCGGCGACCTTTCGCCAGCAACGCTGAAGGCCTACCTGGAAGGTCGGCTGGATGCGGCCGCAGCACATGAGGTGGAGCTGCACATGGAGAGCGACCCGTTGCTGCGCGACGCGGAAGCAGGGTTGCGCTTGCCCGGTGCATGCGCCGGTGCGGGTGCCTTGAACGCGCACAGGCCCACCGGCGCTGGCAGCTCCTGGGCGGTGTGGGCGCTCTCGGCCATCGTCGTATCCACGGCGGGCACGCTCTGGTACGCCAGCATCGACCCTGCCGGAACCGCGGCCAAGGATCCCGTGCATGCACAGGGCACCGAGGTACCATCGCTCACCCGTGGCGCTGCCGCAGTGCGCATCCAGCAGCAGGAGATCCAAGCGGCGATCGAGATCCCGGAAAGCCTGCACATCGGCCACTCCATCGGCGAACGCCACGCGCTGTCTGCGTTGAGCGTACAGGCCTCCGCACCTACTGATACCGCAGCCCGCATCACGGTGGACCCGGTGCAACCCCGCACCACCGCACCACCGCTGGCCGGTGACGCCATCGAGGGGATGGCACTACGCCGCCATCAACGCCCATCGATGCAGCTGGTCTACCTGCATGATCTGAAACTGATACACCCCAAGGAAGTGTACGGTCGCAGTCCGGAAGTGGACGCCACGGCCACCGGCGTGGATGCACGATTCTCCAATGCCGCGGAGCGGGATCAGGCGAGCATGCAGGAGCGGCGTGTGGCCTACCTCACCTTCATGGACGAAGCGCTGGAGAAGTTCGTGCAGAACGACCACAAGGGCTGCCTGGAAGACCTGCGCTTCGTACTGGCGCAGTATCCCGATGATGTGAACGCCTTGTTCTACGCCGGGCTATGCTGCTACAACCTGGGCATGAACGAACGCGCGGAGCGGTTCCTGGAGCGCGCTGCGCACCACAGCTTCCCGGTGTTCGATGAAGAGGCGGAGTGGTACCATGCACTGGCCTTGCAACGGCTGGGCGAACAGGGGCCCGCGCAGGAAGCCTTCCACCGCATCGTGCGGGCGCAGGGGTTCTATGCCGGGCGCGCGGCAGAGCGTATCGCCCGGCACTGATGCACCTGATCGCTCACGGCGATACCTTGGTGCACGGACCATGGCCTCCCTCACCGCCCCCGATATCGCCTGGCACATGCGCTGTTATGCGCAAGGTCTGTTGCATGAGTGGATCACGCCCAATGCATTGCTCTACGCGTGGGAGAGCGACCTGCTCACCGTAACGCGCGATGGCATGGTGTGCGAAGTGGAGATCAAGTGCTCGCGCACCGACCTGTTGAACGACCTGAAGAAACCAAAGCACAGCCAGGGCATGCTGCTCAACGGCACCTTCATGGACAAGCGTTCGGGAAAGGCGAAGACGCTCAATGAAGCGCGCGAAGACCAGCGTCGGCGCGCTGGAGCGGAGCGGTGTCGCCGACCCAACTACTTCTGCTTCGCCCTGCCCTGTGCCATCTACCGCAAGCTTCCCGCAGGCAAATTGCCGCCGTACGCGGGCGTGTACACCGTAGATGAGGAGGGACGCGTGTTCGAGGAGCGGAGGCCCATCCAGCTGCACACCGAACGTATCGGAGCGGACGACCTGCTGGCGTTGGCCCGGAAGATGCACCACCGCTACTGGGAGGAGTTGCGCAGGGCTCGTCATGTACCGATGGTGCAGAACGGTGAAGGCGTGGCGGAAACGCAGGGGACCCTAGCGTAGCGCGCTTTTGCGCGACCACGCTGCGGCTACCTTCGCGCCCCCATGGAACAACGGAATGACCTCTCACACATCGCCGGTGTTGCCGTAGACGAACTGGCCGCTCTCGCCGGAACGCCCGTCTACGTGTACGACAGCGCGATCATCGCACGCCAGGTACAGCGCCTGCAACGTGCCTTCGCAGGAACCCCAACGCGCTTCATGTACGCGTGCAAAGCCCTGCCCAACCTCTCCATCATGCGGCTGGTGAAACGGCTCGGCACCGGGCTGGACACGGTCTCCATCCAGGAGGTGCAACTGGGCCTGCATGCGGGCTTCAAGCCGGAAGAGATCCTCTTCACGCCCAACATGGTATCGTTCGAAGAGATCCAACGTGCGGTGGAGCTGGGGGTGCACATCAACATCGACTCCATCCCCATGCTGGAGCGGTTCGGTCACCACTACGGCGGGCGCACACCCATCTTCCTGCGCATCAATCCGCACATCATGGCGGGTGGCAACGAGCGCATCAGCACGGGCCACATCGACTCGAAATTCGGCATCAGCATCCACCAGTTGAGGCATGTGGAACGCATCGTGGGATCGCACGGCATGCACATCCATGGCCTGCACATGCACACGGGCAGCGATATCCTGGACGCCGACGTGTTCCTGCGCGGCGCCGAGCTCCTGCTGGACTCCGCAGCGTTGTTCCCCGAACTGCGCTACCTCGATCTGGGCAGCGGTTTCAAAGTGGCCTACAAGCCGGGCGACATCACCACCGACATCGAGGACCTGGGGAAGCGCATCACCGAGCGGGTGAAGGCCTTCAACGCCCAGCGCACGGAACCGGTGGAGATCTGGTTCGAGCCGGGCAAATTCCTGGTCAGCGAAGCAGGCACCTTGCTCACGCGGGTCACCTTGCTGAAGCAGACCACCGCCACGGTATTCGCCGGTGTGGACAGCGGATTGAACCACCTCATCCGCCCGATGATGTACGGGGCCTACCACCACATCGAGAACGTGAGCGCACCCACGGCCACACCACGCATCTACACGGTGGTGGGCAATATCTGTGAGACGGACACTTTCGGCTGGGACCGCCAGATCGCGGAGATCAAGGAGGGGCATCTGCTCGCCATGCGCAACGCCGGTGCGTACGGGCATTCCATGGCCAGCAACTACAACAGCCGCATGCGTCCACCGGAGATCCTGATCACGGATGGCCAGGCACAACTGATCCGCCGACGCGAGACCCTGGACGACCTGCTGGCCACGCAGGTCTCCGTGGACTGACCCCGCATTCTTCCTTTCCTCTTCGGGTGCATTGGCTGTAAAGCAGAAGCCCCCGCCTCGTTGGAGGCGGGGGCTTCTCATTGGTGTGGTGTGGGCTTAGTGCTGTATCACCAGGCGCTCGGTGTAGGCCGCGCTACCTGCGGTGATGTTCACCAGGTACATGCCGTTGCT
>JAEUTA010000003.1 GCA_016788205.1 Flavobacteriales bacterium
GATGTTCGCGTAGAGCGCGAAGAAGTTGTAGGTGTTGAACAGCGCGCGAAAGAATTTTCGCTGCACTTCTGTGATGCCTTCTGCATCGAACTTCAGGTTGTCCCACGGCGAGGCGTTGCTGATCATGTACCAGCGCACGGCATCGGCACCGTAGGCATCGAGCGTCTTGAACGGATCCACAGCGTTGCCGAGGCGCTTGCTCATCTTCTGGCCCACTTTGTCGAGCACGAGGCCATTGCTCACCACGGTCTGGTAGGCTACGGAATCCTGCGTCAGCGTGGCGATCGCGTGCAGCGTGTAGAACCAACCGCGCGTTTGATCCACGCCTTCAGCGATGAACGCTGCCGGGAACTTTTCTTTGAACGTGGCTTCGTTCTCGAACGGATAGTGCCACTGCGCGTAAGGCATCGCGCCGCTATCGAACCACACGTCGATCAGGTCGGTCTCGCGTTTCATCGGCTTGCCGCTGGGCGATACGAGTACGATGTTGTCCACGTACGGACGATGCAGATCTACGCGGTCGTAGTTCGCATCGCTCATGTCCTCGGCGGTGAACGATGCGTACGGATCTTCTTTCATCACACCGGTCTTCACGGCGCGTGCGATCTCTTCTTTCAACTGGTTCAAGGAGCCAATGCAGAGTTCTTCATCACCATCCTCCGTGCGCCAGATCGGGAGCGGGATGCCCCAATAGCGGCTGCGGCTGAGGTTCCAGTCCTGCAGGTTCTCCAACCAGTTGCCGAAGCGGCCTGTACCGGTGCTCTGGGGTTTCCAGTTGATCGTCTTGTTCAGCGCGATCAAGCGGTCCTTCTTCGCGGTCACACGCACGAACCAGCTGTCCAACGGGTAGTAGAGCACGGGTTTGTCCGTACGCCAGCAGTGCGGGTAATTGTGCTCGTACCTCTCCACCTTGAACGCACGGCCTTCCGTCTTCAGCTTGATGGCGATGCGCTCGTCCACGCTGAGGTATTTGTCGCGGCCCTGTTTCTTAGTCTCGGCGGCGAGTTCGTCGGCGCTCAGGTATTCGGCCTTCACGTATTCGCCCGCGAAGTCCATCACTTCCGGTTTGAAACGTCCGCGCAGATCCACCAAGGTGAGCGTGCCGATGTTGTGCTGGCGCGCCACACGCATGTCATCTGCACCGAAGCTCGGCGCTGTGTGTACCACACCGGTACCGTCCTCCGTGGTCACGAAATCACCGCCGATCACTTTGAACGCTTCGCCTTGATCAGGTTGTGCGTAGGGAAGGAGCTGCTCGTAACGCACGCCTTCCAACTGGTGGCCGTAGAACTCGCCATCGATCGTCCACGGGATGTTCTTACCATCCTTCTTGTAGTCATCGAACGATGTGTCCTTGCTTTTCTCGTTGAAGTACGCGTTCAGGCGTGCCTTCGCCAGCACCACGGTCTGCGGCTCATGCGTGTACGGGTTGAAGGTTTTCACACGCACGTAGTCCAGCTTGGGGCCCACGGTGAGCGCGGTGTTGCTCGGTAGCGTCCACGGCGTGGTGGTCCATGCAGCGATGAACACGTCGCCGAACGCGTCGTGGAACAGGAACTCGCTCGCGTGATCGGGCTTCACTTTGAACAACGCGACGGCGCTGGTATCCTTCACCGGCTTGTAGGTGCCGGGCTGGTTCAGCTCGTGTGATGAAAGCCCCGTTCCCGCGGCAGGAGAATACGGCTGGATGGTGTAGCCCTTGTAGAGCATGTCCTCGTCGTAGAGCTTCTTCAGCAGGTGCCACACGCTCTCGATGTACTTGGTGTGGTAGGTCACGTAGGGCTTCTCCAGATCGAGCCAGAAGCCGATGCGACGCGTCATGTCGTTCCACACATCGGTGTAGCGCATCACGGCTTTCTTGCACGCCGCGTTGTACTCTTCGATGCTGATCTTCTTGCCGATGTCCTCCTTGGTGATGCCAAGCTCCTTCTCCACACCCAATTCGATGGGCAACCCGTGCGTGTCCCAGCCGGCCTTGCGATCCACGCGATGTCCCTTCTGCGTTTGGTAGCGGCAAAAGATGTCCTTGATGGCGCGGGCCATCACGTGGTGGATGCCCGGCAATCCATTGGCGCTGGGCGGGCCTTCGTAGAACACGAAGGGCGGCGCGTCCTTGCGCAGCTCCAGGCTTTGGCCGAAGGTGTCCTCGGCCTCCCATTGCTTCAAGACTTCCTCGGCGACCTTGGGCAGGTCGAGCTCATCATACTGCGGGAAACGCTTGTCCATCACGGCTTTCTAAGGGGCCGCGAAGATAGCCGATGGCACGGGCCGGTGCTGCGGCCGTAAGATCCCTTGCCCGTCAGCGCTTGCGCGGCGTGCGCGTTGGCTGTGAAGGCCTGGCTGGTCGCGGTTGCCGCGGTGTACGCGGCGCAGGCTGTGTGCGAGGAGCACGTTCGGCCGGCCGTGTCCGTGGTGCACGACTGTCCTTGCCTCTGGTGCTCGGCTGTCGCCCTTCGATCGTACGTTGGCCGGTTTTCACCGTGCCTTGTTGCCGTCTATCCACCGGTGCAGTGCGCATGGCAGCCCGTTGCTGCCGGAGAGGAGCGGTAGCCGTGCGGATCCTGGGTGAATGCACCGCGCGTGGACGATACACGGCATGTGCGTTCACGACCGAACAAACCGGTGCGGGGCGATACCAGGAGTAATACGGACGATGCCAGCCATACCATGAACGCCATCCCATGGGCCGCCACGGATGCCAGTATGGTGGGTAGTAGCCCCAGTACCACGGCGAATCCCAGATCACGAACGAAGGGCCGTAGATCCAGGTGACGCAAGGCCAGGACCACACGTTCACCCAGACGCGAACGCGCAACAACTCAGGCGCCGCAGGGCCTTTCGTCGGTTGCGTTCCAGCATCCTGTTCTTCAAAGGGTTCCACCATCACATCGGATCCGTAGAGTTCTTCCGCCCCACGGATCTGGAGCATCGCAGAGGCTTCACCGTTCTTCTCCAGTTCGATCACGGCAACGTCCTGCGCTTCTTCCTTCGAGAGCGCCACTTGCATCACGATCGCGTGTGCCTCACCATTCTTGTGGTCCACCACGCGGATGTAGTCGACATCACCGTTGCCATCGAGGTCGAGGTTGTTCACTTTCTGGTCTTCGGTGTTCAAGCTCTTCTCGAACGACTCGAGGTCCTTCGCGTTCTTGAACAGGTCCAGCGCTCCTTGCAGGCTGAAATAGTCGCCGGGGAGGCCGGTGCTATCAGCACTCGCGTCCTGTGCGCATACAGGCATGGCGAACGCGACGGAAAGAAGAGGAAGGAGGAGTGTTCTCATGGCAGTGAGTTCTAGGTGTTGGACACCAAGAACCCTGCCGGGTTCGATCACGGGATCGAGCGCAGCTGCTGTGCTAGCCAGCCGCTGTAGCGCTGTGCATTGTGCCACTCCAGGTGCAGGCCGTCCGTGGTGCGCCAGGTGCGGTCGCTGCGGATGAAGGTGTGCTGCGGGAATTGCTGCGCGACGGCTTCACGTGCGCGCGTAGCCAAGGGGCTTTGCATCAACTCGCCGCTGATCGGCACCTCCATAAAGAGTACTTCCGTCCCATTGGCTTCGAGCGCTTTCACTTCGTGCTCCAAGGTGTTCAGGAAGCGCTGCTGCGTGCTGTCTGCGGGCACTTTCGCGAAGATGCCACGGTTGGTGTCGCAGAGGTTCTCGCTCACCGCCATGCTGTCCGGCTCGGTGGCTCCGGGGCCTTCGCCTTCCTCTTTCGCGCTGCGTTTGATGTAGCCGATCAACACACCGGAAGGCTGGTTCTCTTCGCGTAGGATCGGCGCTGCCTGGCGCAGTTCGTACAGGCCCGGTTGGAAGACAGCATCGAGGAAGGCACGGTCGGCTTCCTTGAAGATCATGTTCGTTTCCACGATCACACGTTTCGGCTTCTTGCCCGAGCGGCGCACGAGTTCAAGACCGTCATAAACGGTAAGCCCGCCGAAGCTGAGGTTGCTCGTGTTCGCTGGCAGACTGTCCTTCGCGATGCGGAATGACAATGAGGAACCCACGATCACCATGGCGTTCGGGTCTTCCGGTGCGAAGACGTACTGCTCCGCGCTGATGCGGTTGCCGCTGGACTGGTGCTGCACGGTGTTCAGTTCCGGCTTGCCGAACTTGATGTACAGCGCATAACCGACCACCAGGATCGCGAAGACGATGAGCGAACGACGGATCATGCGCGGATCAGAACTGGAAGTAGATGAAGGATGCGCCACCGCCCGAATTCACGAGGATCAGGAATAGCATGATGCCGTACAGCACTGGCTTGATGCGGACAAGCGCGGGCTGCGGCTTGCGGGTCCACAAGTACATCAGGTGGTAGATGATCGCCGGGATCGAGAACAGCACCGTGAAGAACAGGATGATCGGCTGCACATTGGTGATGTGCGTGTTGGTGAACATGCAGCGCATGTACTCGATCACGTGGCTGAATTCGGGTAGTTTGAACAGCAACCACGCCAGCGTCACCATGCAGAAGATGAAGAGCATGTTGATGGCCGCAGGCAGTTTCACTTTCCAACCGGCATCCTTCATCAAGCGTTCCACCGCAAGCACGAGGCCATGGAAGAAACCCCAGATCGCGTAGCTCCAAGCCGCACCGTGCCACAGACCACCGAGCACCATGGTGAGCATGAGGTTCTTGTAGGTGTGGAAGCCGCCTCGGCGATTACCGCCCAACGGGATGTACAGGAAGTTCCGCAGGAAGGTGCTCAACGAGATGTGCCAGCGGCGCCAGAACTCGGCGAACGAGGTGGAGATGTACGGGAAGTTGAAGTTGATCGGAAAGTCATAGCCGAACAGCTTCGCCAAACCGATGGCGATGAGCGAGTAGCCCGCGAAGTCGGAGAAGATCTGGAACGAGTAGCCGAACAGCAGCGTCACCAGCGTGATGCTGTGCATGTCACGGAAGTACGGGAAGGTCACCCAGAACGTCTGGTCCTTCAGGTTGTCCGCGATCACCATCTTGAGGAAATAGCCAACGACCAACGACGAGAACGCGCTGTTCCAGTTGATCTCCTTGAAATACTTGGTCTTGATCTGCGGCAGGAACTCGTGCGCGGTCACTACCGGACCAGCCACCAACTGCGGGAAGAAGGCCTTGAACGCCGCGATCCGCAAGCCATGCCGAGCGATGCCCCGCACCACGATGGCATCGTAGTCCTCGATCTGTTTGCCCTTGTAGGCTTCAACCACGAGGCTGATACCTTGGAAGGTGAAGAAGCTGATCCCGACCGGCAATGGGATGCTGACCAGGAACTGGCCGATGCTCGACGTTTCGGGGAAGAAGCTGCGTCCGAACAACGGACCGTATTTGAAGAATAGCAGGATGCCGAGGTTGGCCACCACACCGAGCGTCGCATAGAGCTTGCGGTGCTGCTGAGGCCCGAAGACCACCGCATAGCTGGCCGCGATGTTGATGCTGATGGAGATCAGCAATAGGGTGAGCAGCGCCGGGTCGTTGTAAGCGTAGAAGACGAAGCTGCTGATGACGATGAGGTGCAGCTGGAAGCGGTGCATCACCGGCAGGTAATACAGCAGGAACGTAGGCAGTAAGAGAAGGAGGAAAGGGACGCTGTTGAATAGCATGTACGGCCGCCGCTGGGCAAAGAAAGCCCACGGAAGGGCACTTCAACGCCGGGCCGGGCAGAGTGGTTACGCACCACGCTTCGTGTAAAGCCCTATCGCACCACCGCCCGGTACACGGTTCGTTGGCCCTGCGTGGTGATCAGCCGCAACAGGTAAACACCGGACATCAATCCACCGCGCGACAATACCACCTGTTGCGACCCATTGCCATACGCGACCCGCACCACCTGCCCAGCGAGGTCCACCCATTCGATACGGTCGCTGCTGGTCAAGGGCCTATCGCTCCGTAGGACCGTGCTCTCCGTGAACGGGTTGGGAGATAGGCCGATGTTCAGCGGGATGGGAGAGGATAGCCCGGTGCTGATGATCTGGACCGGTTCGCTGGTAGCCATGCACCCGTATTCCGATGTGACCTGCACGGAATAACTGCCGCTCACCAAGGCCTCGTGTACTTGAGCGGTCGCGTTGAAAATGGGGTCATCATTCAAGAACCACTGGTAGTTCAGGCCTTGGTTGGCACCAAGCGTCGAGCCATCCACATTCTCGATCGTGGCGGTGTGCATGTCACAATCCACCAATGTGTTGAGGACGGTGTTGGTGATCACAGGAACGTTGAAATCAAAGTAGATGGCCGCTTGGTTGGTGATGGCGGTGAGGTGAGGCGCATCCGATCGTGGACGGACGCGATACTTCACGAACCCATTGCTCCCGAGCTGATCCACACCGCTGTCGGGGAGTTGGATGTTGTCGAAACGGAACATGGCACGGTCGCCTTGTTCCACCTGGATCCGTGTCAATCCGTGCGAGGCTGCGAGCACCTGCATGCTTTCCGGAACAAGGTCCGCATCAAGTTCATCGATAAGCACGACGCTGAACGCGGTGTCCGTCCCGGTGTTCTGAAAGCGGATGGTGTATTCCAGCCAATCCGTATCGATATCAACCGCACCTGACGGACCGAAGCCTCTGGGTGTGACCAACTTGTCGTTGGGGTCGAAGGCACAAAGCACCGTCCCACCGATGGTGCTTGTCGCGGGCTCTTCAAGATCCGGTGATGTCACGGTTACCGTAAGGACCGAGCTGGAGCCGACCGGTCCTACCTGCACACTCACATAGACCGCGAATTCCTGGAACCAACCTAGACTGTCCAGGCTCCAGAAGTAGTGGTCCCCAACGATGCTGTCCGGATCGACCGTGGTGGATACGATGTCAAGGTCCGGATGCTTCTCAAGATCGATGAGGATGTTCTCCGGGATGGTCGTACCCGTGTTCCGGAGATGAAGCCAGGCCCCTATTTGCGTGTTGCAACGGAGAAAGTCGGTGGTCGTGAAAGAGAGGAAGTTGCTTTCATACTGGACCGCCGGTATCAACCCGAAATCCAAAGTACTGGCGATGGGCTGGGCGGCCGTAAGTGTGGCCGTTAGCGTATCGGGGTCGTTGGAAACGGCGAAGATGTCGGGTACGTTGGTCCATATATCCCAGGTGCCCTCCAGGACGGGCAGGTCGTAGTTCCCGGCGGAATTGGTCCATACGAGCGTCTGCTCCGCGTCGCTGCGGACCAGTTGATAGGGCACCTTCAACTCGCCGTTATCCAAGCCGGCATCCTGGTCGAAGTCGTAGAAGACCGAGCCTCGAAGTCGATACGCATCGTAGAAGAGGTTCTCCATCCAGGAGAGTGAGTGGAAGCGTGCGTTGATCAGGTCTTCCACGGCATCTCCGTTCACATCGGCGAGCACCATGCGTGCGGTCACCTCGGCCGTCGGGTCTATCAACGCGTTGGTGGTGAATTCACCCCCGCCCTCGTTCATGAGGAAGTAGGTGGAGTGGGTGTAGCCCTGGCTTCGTGCCCAAAGGATGTCCACATCACCATCCTCATCCAGATCGCTACAGGTAATGGCACGCCCACCGTTGGGCACGTCAGTGATGAGGGTGTCCTCAACGAACAGGCCGGAGCCGTCATTGCGGTACCAGAGCATGGGAGTTGCCGTCCTTACAGTGGCGATGTCAAGATCACCGTCGTCATCCAGGTCCGCAAGGTCCATTGCGGAGAGGTAACTGGCGCTGCTGCTGCTCGCTGTGGTGAAGTTCCCGGTGCCGTCGTTCAACTGTGCCGTGATGCCTCCCAGGTTTTGAATGAAGACGATATCCGTGATGCCATCGCCGTTCACGTCGCCCACCTTGTTCAAATTACCGATCGCCAGCGTGGCCATTTCCGTGAACTGCCCGTCCCCGTTGTTCGCGTACCACTTGGACCCGATGATCAGGTCGGTGGCACCGTCGTTGTTGAGGTCGGCCTTGGAAAGTGCGCCTCCTGCACCGTCGATGGACGTATTGGACCACGAACTCCCGTCACCCGGGTTCAAGAAGAGTTTGGCGCTGCCGCTGCTTGAGGCCACAAGGTCCATGTCGCCATCCAGATCCACATCGAAGGCCTCAACATCGTTCACCTGGTCGAAGTTCTCCAGAAGGATCTCCTGTTGTTCGAAGCTGCCAGCACCGCTGTTGCGGTAGAGCGTCACCATATCCGCATGATATGAGGCGGCAACGAGGTCGTTGTCATCATCGCCGTCCACATCCACGGCGACCACGTCCTGGCAATAGCTGATCGTTCGGCTCACGCTTTCGCGGAGGCTCCACGTATGATCCGCTTGGACCGCGAACCACCCAACGATACCCTGACCATGACAGAATACAAGGTCCGGATCGCCGTCGCCATCCAAGTCCCCAGTACCATATTTAGTCCCTTGTAGCGAGTAGGCTCCGAAGTTCTCCACAGCGGTATTCGCCCAGGATATGCCCCCGTTGTTCCGCGCGATGATGACGTTGCAACTGGTTCCGGTCTCCACCGTGTAGTCCAAGTCACCATCACCGTCCAGATCAGCCACCAGCTGAGGGATGGAGGTGTCCGTTGAGATCGTGTCATTGATCGCGAAGCCGCCGATACCATCATTCTCGAACCAACGCATGCCCGGTGCCGCGCCCACTGCGAGCACGTCAGCGTCTCCGTCCCCATCCACATCTCCACAGATCGGTATGGCGGGCGCGGTGAATAGGGCGATGCTTTGCTGGGCCCCATAACTCAACCCGCCGTTGGATGCATACCAGCCGACTTGTGTGTTGTTGCCTCCGATCACGAGATCGAGGTCGTTATCTCCGTCCAGATCGGCGCGCGATGCGGCCAAGGTGGTGTTGGTGCCCGCAGGACCGATGGCCGTTCCTATCACGAACTGCCCGGTACCGTCATTCAAGAGCAGGACGACATTGGTCGCGGTGCGGCCTACATCGTCGATGTCGCCATCGCCATCCAGGTCTTCAAAGAGCTGAGCCCCTCCAGTGTTCGGCGGCAGGTAGCTTCCAACGATCGTCATCGTACCAGTGCCGTTGTTCCGGTACCATGTATTGCCGATGATCATATCCGCATCACCATCCGTATCCAGGTCGTATAGTTTCAGGTTGTTGCCTACATAGCCGGTGTGCATGACGGCCTTGTCGCCGAAAGTCCCGTCGCCGCCATTGGGCCACCATACGTACTCGCTGGTCGATGAGGAACTGCTGGGAGAATAGGCCGCCACGTCCAAGTCCCCATCTCCGTCCAGGTCACCGGTAGCCACCGCTGTCGGATACCTTACATCGCTCTGGAAAACGAACTGGTGAGGGCTGAACTGCGCGTACAAAGGCAGTGTGATCGCGACGAGGAAGAGGAGAGTGACTTGGCGCATGCGGTGGGTATTCTGCGAGAAGACGGATGCGGGAAGAAGAGTTGTCCGGTGGGTTGAAGCTAAGAACCCCGCCCAGCCAAGGCTGGACGGGGTTCTTTCCCGAGAGCGAGTGTGTCACCCCTGTTTCGTCAGCTGCACTTCGCAGCTGATGCGCACTTCGTCGCTCACCAGCACACCGCCGGATTCCAAGGCTGCGTTCCAGTTCAGGTGCCATTCCTTGCGGCTGATCTTGCCGCTGATGGTGACACCGGCCTTGGTGTTGCCCCAAGGGTCCTTGGTCACACCGCCCCATTCCACACCCAGTACGATGGGTTTGGTGTGGCCGTTGATCGTCAGGTCGCCGATGAGGTCCCAGCTGCCGTCATGGTCCACATCCTTCGTGCCTTTGGAAACGAAGCTGATGCGTGGGTGCTGTGCGTGATCGAAGAACTCCGCCGTGCGCAGGTGCGCATCGCGCTGTTCGTTGCCGGTGGTGATGCTCTCCACATCGGCCCAGAAGGAGATCTTCGCCTTGCTCAGGTCATCGCCTGGGGCATCCACCTCAGCGCCGAACTTCTGGAAGCTGCCGGTCACCGTGGTGATCATCAGGTGCTTCACCTTGAACTGTATCTCGCTGTGGACCGGGTCTATGGTCCATTTCGTCAATGTCCGTGTTGCTGTTTCCATGGTTTGTCGGTCCGGGCTTGACCCGGGGTCGTGTTGTTGGTGTTCTGTTTTCGTTCTTAGTTGAGTTCCATCGGCACGTCCATCAACAGGATGCGCGCGCCGTTCGTGCCTGTAGTGATGTCCAGCTTCTCCACATCCCACACGCCCAAGCCATCGCGTTGCGCCAAGATCTGGCCGTTGATCGTGGCTTCACCCTCGATGATGAAGGCATACACCCCGTTGCCCTTGCGTTTCACGGCATAGTCCACCTTGCGACCAGCATCGAAGCGGCCGAGGTTGAACCAGGCATCCTGGTGTACCCACATGCCGGCATCATCCGGGCTGGGGGAGAGGACTTGTTCGAAGGCGTTGTCGCCGGCTTTGGGGTCGAGCCCGATCTGACCATAGCGCGGTGTCACGTTCCGCTGGCGTGGGAACATCCAGATCTGCAGCAGGCGCAGCTCGGCGTCGGCCTTGTGGTTGAATTCGCTGTGGGTGATGCCCGTGCCGGCGCTCATCACCTGCACTTCTCCAGCACCGATGGTGCCGCTGTTGCCCATGCTGTCCTTGTGCGCCACGGTACCCGAAAGGGGGATGGTCACGATCTCCATGTTGTCGTGCGGGTGCGTGCCGAAGCCGCGGCCAGCCGCGATCACGTCATCGTTGAGCACACGCAGCACACCGAAGTGCATGCGATCCGGATCGTAGTAGTTGGCGAAGCTGAAGGTGTGATGGGCGTTGAGCCAACCGTGGTCGGCGTGCCCGCGGGTGGAGGCCCGATGCAATACCATGTTGTTCATGACTCGTGCGTTCTCTGAGGGTAAATGGTTGAAACCGACCACCTCCTTCTCCGAAGGTGTGCTTGCGGCTTTTCCCATGGTGGCCAGCGCGGTGCCGCCCAGTACACTGTTGCGGAGGAAGGTTTTGCGGTCCATGACGATGCAAATATATTCCATGGAAAATAAATACGTGGTGATCATTGCGGCAAACTTGGAGGCTTATCGTGCCGTTCCCTCCGCATAGTTGCCCGTTCCCTGTGCCAATGCGCATCGCACACGAGCAAGCTTCACGACCGCGTTAGCCTTGCCGCCCCGTATCACTCTTGGAGCCAGCCTACGATCCGTGCCAGTTAACCTACAGGTCACATGGTCCGAAAGCGATACTTGCTATGTTTGACCCCCGCCGTTCCGACAGCTTGAGCGGCAAACTTCCTACGCCAACAACTACACCCTTACTTTAAGACGACCCCAATGAGCAACGTGAAGAGCGGGAAAGCGAACACTCTGTTCGTAGCCCTTGTGTTCATCATCGTACCGATCATCAGCGCGTGCATCTACGCGTTCGTACTGGGCGACCCGGCCAACTTCCAGAACAATGACCCTGTGCATGGGCATCCGGTGGACGTGAATCCGGGCAAGCTGTATGGAACGATCTACAAGGGCGGGTTCATCGTTCCCATCCTGATCAGCATCAACTTGTTCGTCATCATCTTCGCCGTTGAGCGATTCATCACATTGGGTCGTGCAAAAGGCAAGGGTCGTATCGACGAGTTCATCGTGAACGTGCGCCAGCACCTGGCCAACGATGACGTGGACAAGGCCGTTGCCGTATGCGACGAGCAGCAGGGCTCCGTGGCCAATGTGATGCGCAGTGGCCTGGAGCGCTACAAGACCGTGCTGTACGATGCATCGCACGATAAGGAGACCCGCCTGCAAGCCGTGAAGCAGGAGTTGGAGGAAGCCACCGCACTGGAGTTGCCCATGCTCAGCAAGAACATGGTCATCCTCTCCACCTGCGCCAGTATCTCCACCCTGTTGGGTCTTATCGGAACCGTACTCGGGATGATCCGGGCGTTCAGCGCACTGGCCTCTTCGGGCACGCCTGACGCTACCGCCCTCTCCACCGGTATCTCCGAGGCCCTGATCAACACTGCCTTCGGTATCGGTGGATCCACACTGGCCATCATCTTCTTCAACTACTTCAGCAGCCGGATCGACTCCATCACCCATGGTATCGATGAGGCCGGTTTCAGCGTGAGCCAGACCCTGGCCAACCGCAAGTAGGGGCGGAAGATCTTCCGCCCGCTTGCGGTCGCGGTGGATCGTCCTATACCATAAACAAGAAGCAGCATGTCAAAGATCAAAATGCCGAAGAGCAGTCCAGCACTGGACATGACTCCGATGGTTGACCTTGCCTTCCTGTTGGTGACCTTCTTCATGCTCACGGCCCAGTTCCGTCCAGAAGAAGCAGTGGCTGTGGACACGCCATCGTCCATGTCCCAGTCAACCATCCCCACGGAGAACATGATGACCATCGTGGTGGATACCACCGGCAAGGTGTTCTGGGATTTCACGGACAAGAAGATGCGGGTCGCCGTGCTCGAAAAGCTCGGTGAGCGTGTGAACTATGTCCCTACGGAAGAGGAGAAGATGAAATTCGTGAACGCAGGTCCTGTCGGGGTTCCCATTCAGGACCTGAAGGCGTTGCTCTCCCTGGAGACCGGCGCCGAGCGCAAGGCGTTCATGGCCAGCCACGAGGGCATTCCGGTGGACAGCACCAACAACCAGTTGTTCGAGTGGATCAGCGTAACGCGCAACATCTTCTGGAACGATGCCGGACACAACCCGGTGGTGGCGCTGAAGGCCGATGGCAACACCAACTACAGCAGCGTTGCCGATGTGATCAGGACCTTTCAGGCTCCAGGCGTCATGATCAGCAAGTTCAAGATGATCACCGACCTCGAGGCGTCGAGGATGTAACGAACCGATCGAACCTTCGGCGCGCTGGCTTGTACAGCTTGTTCGAAGGGCCGACAAAAGACAGACACCATGGCACAAGTACCAGAAGGTGGTGGTGGAGGCGGAGGAAAAGGAAAGAAGCGCGCCAAGAAGGGCAGTACGCACATCGACATGACGCCGATGGTGGACTTGGCCTTCCTGCTGCTCACCTTCTTCATCCTCACCACCACGATGTACAAGCCGAGCTCGCTGCAGATGACGTATCCCGTCCCGCCGAAGCCGGATGATCCGCCCCCACCGCCAACGCAGTTGAGCAATGCCGTAACGCTGCTACTCACCAAGAACGACCAGATCTTCTACTACAAGGGTGAATTCCGCAAAGAAGCCACTGAGAAAGGACCACCCACCACGCTCACGCAGACCAACTTCAAGGATGTGCAGAAACTTTTGGTGGAGAACAACAAGCAGACCGTTGCCAAGCTGAACGAGGTGGCCAAGGAGTTCAACGAAAAGAAGATCACCGAGGACGAGTACAACGAGAAGCGCAAAGCCATCAAAGGCGACAAGGACAACCTGAAGGCCATCATCAAGACCGATGCGGATGCCAAGTACCGCAACATGATCGATATGGTCGACGAGATGGACATCAGCGGTATCGGTTCCTACGGCGTGGTGGACAAGCTGAAGCCCGAGGAACAGGCATTGTTGGACGTTGAAAAAGCAAAGCTCTGAGCCATGGAATACCTAGCTATCGGCTTACTGCTCCTCATCACCGGTCTGATGGTGGTGGATATGAGCTGGAACAACATCCTCGCACCGGCGCGCAATGCCATGGTCTTCGAGGAGCGCCACCAGGACTACGGGGCGTTCGTGCTTCGTCGTGACTATGTCCGCAACCTCCTCATCGCGTTCTTCGGTTCGGTGCTCTTTTTCGGCCTGGCCATCTACACGCCCAAGATCATCGCTGCCATGAGCGGTGAAGAGGAAGTGGTGGAGGCGAAGAAGATCGTGGATGTGAACCTTGATCTCTTCGAAGAGGAGAAGAAGGACGAACCACCTCCTCCTCCAGTAGAACCCCCTCCGCCGGTCAAGATCGAGAGCGTGCAATTCACACAGCTCGAGGCCGTGGATGAGCCCGTGGAAGAACCACCGCCCACGCAGGAGACCCTCGTGGAAACCAATGCTGGCGTGGTCACACAAGATGGGGCCAAGGTGGACGAACCGCCGCCCGTGGTGGAGGAAGAGCCACAGATCTTCACCATTGTGGAAGAGATGCCGTCCTTCCCGGGGGGAGAGAAGGAACTCTTCAAGTACTTGGAGAAGACAATGAAATATCCGCCCATGGCCCAGGATGCGGGGATCAAAGGCACCGTTTACGTGACCTTCGTTGTCGATGGACAAGGCAAGGTGCGCGATCCCAAAGTGCTTCGTGGGATCGGTGGTGGTTGCGATGAAGAGGCGATCCGCGTCATCAAGGCCATGCCTCCATGGGAGCCGGGCAAACAGCGCGGCAAACCCGTGCAGGTGCAGTTCAACATGCCGATAAAATTCACACTGCGCTGATCGACACAACGAAGAGCGGCCGACCAGCCGCTCTTCTTCTTTTGCGGCCCATGTCTTTCGGAAACATCTCGCGCTTGCTCATGTCGTTGCTGTATGTGTGTGGAGGGGGCATGTTCCTGTTCACGGATATGCTGAAGGACCGCATCTCCCAGAACCGCATGCCCATCGGTGGAGTGCTGTTGGGCTACGGCATCGTACGCCTGTTCATGTGGTGGCGCTGGTATAAGGCCCAGGAACAAGCCAAGGCATGAGGCCGCTGCTTCCCATCGCCATCTTGCTGTTCGCGGCTTGCCAAGGCAAGGCTCCCGACCCCAAGCGCGACGATGTGCCCACCAAGGGCGATATCGTCATCGTGGCGGACAAGGATCTGGAGCGCATTATCGATTCCGAGCGCTACGTCTTCGAGAGCGTTTATGCCGACGCCAAGGTGCGTGTACATTACCTGCCTGAGGCCCTGCTGCGCGAGGCCATGAAGAGCGACTCGGTGCGTGTGGTGTTCACTACGTGCCTACCTGGGGCTGATGAAGTTGCATTCTTCCGCTCGCGCAACCTGTTCCCGGATGATGTTCCGATCTTGACCGATGCCATTGCCGTGGTGAAAGCCCCAGGCGCGGTGGTTGACAGCTTGAGCCTTGATGATCTACGCAACGCGCTGACCGGGAAAAGACCCGGACATGTCTTCTTCGAAGATGCCCGGGGTGGTGTCGTGCGCACGGTGGTTGATTCCTTGCTCGCGGGCCAGGCGGACGCACTGAAGAACGTTTCGGCAGTAGGGGATCTGGACAGTCTGTTGAGTCGCCTCGCACGGACTCCGGATGGCATCGGCCTCATCTCCTTCGCCCGCATCAGCGATCTGGACGACCCGGCTTGCAAGGCACTGCGCGAACGGCTGACTTTGTGTAGCCTGACCGCGGATGGGAAGACCTACGTGCTGCCGAACCAGAACACCATCGCCGGGAAGGAATACCCGCTGTGCCGCAAGCTGTACGCTGTGCTGAAAGAGGGAAAAACGGGCCTTGGCACCGGTTTTGTTTCCTTTGTGGCCGGCCATAAGGGCCAGCGTATCATCCTCAAGACCGGCCTAGCGCCGCAGACCATTCCCGGTCGGGATGTGGAACTGGTGACGAACTAAGAACATGAAGCAGAACATCTTCCGTAACACACTGGTGATCACCGCTTTCGCCGGTGTGTTGAACGTGGGCGCACAGAGCGTCGCTGAAGCCATCACCCTCACCGAGAGCGAGCGTTTCGAACGGGCAAGTTCGATCTTGCGGGGCCTGTTGCAGACCAACGCGACCGATGGCGAAGCTTGGTTCTACCTCGGGGAGAATTATTTCGAGAACGACCGCGAGGACTCTGCGGCGTATTGCTACAACAAGGGTGTGGAAGTGAATCCACGTCAACCCTTGAACCACGCCGGCCAAGGCAAAGTGCTTTGGGTGAAAGGTCAACGCGATGAGGCCATCGCCAAATTCACGGAGGCGATCACCACGGCCACGGATAAAGCGAACAAGGTCCCGAAGAAGCTGCAGGCGCAGACGCAGCGTGAAGTCGCCGAAGGCTATGCGAGCGGGAATACACCGGATTGGTCCAAGGCCATGGCGGCTGTGGATGCCGCGATCGGGTTGGACGCCACCGACCCGGAGGCCTACATCCTGAAAGGAGACATCATGTGGGGTCAGAACCCTACGGATGCCTCAGGCCCTATCGCCTTATACAAGAAGGCTTCAGACCTGCGCACTACGAGCGCAAAGCCGCTGACCCGCCGTGGTCTGGTGTACCACCGCGCGAAGAACTTCGACGCCGCCATCGTTGAGTACGACAAGGCCATCGCCATCGAGCCTGGTTTCGCACCTGCGTTCCGTGGGCGCGCCGAATCCTACTTCGGCAAACGCGATTTCCAGAAGGCGAAAGGGGATTATGACGAATACCTCAAACTGAACTCGGGCAGCCAGAGCGCCATGGTGCGCTATGCGCAGTTCCTATACCTCGTTCAGGACTATAAGCCGTCACTGGACCTGATCAGCAAGTTGCAGTCGACCGGTGTTGACAACAACACCTTGATGCGCATCAAAGGCTACAACCAAGTGGAGCTGAAGGATTCGTTGAACGCGATGGCCACGCTCGACGCCTATTTCGCGAAACAACCACAGGAGAAGGTGATCCCGAGCGACTTGCAGTACTACGGTCGTGCGGTTGCGCTCACGGGCAATGATTCTCTTGCCGGGGAGAAGATCATGGTGGCCGCAGCCATGCCGAACGCTGATCCCGAACTCTACATGGAAGCTGGCTCCTACTTCCAGAAAGCGAAGATGTTCGGTCGCGCCGTGGCCGCCTACCAGGCCAAGACGAACTCGGCTAAAGTGGCCGTGAACGACTGGTACTACCTCGGTGGTGCCGCACAGAAGGCCGGTGCGTACGCGGTGGCCGATATGGCCTGGACGAAGTACATCGAGAAGCAACCGAACATCTATCAGGGCTATCTCGGTCGCGCGCGTGCCAATGTTGGCCTGGACCCCGATAAGACCACCTGGCAAGCCAAGCCGTTCTTCGAGGATGCGCTTCGCAAAATGAAGCCGGAAGAGATCACCGGAAAGGCGGCTAAGGATGCTGAAGAGGCGATGTTCTACCTCGGGTTCTACTCCTTCTACAGTACGAAGGAGCTGCCCATCGCCAAATGCTGGTTCGAGAAGGTGAAGGGCCTGAACACCGGAACGGAGCGCACCAAGCAATCCAGCGATATGCTTTTGAGCAAAGAGCTGAAGGATGTGGCGCCGGCTGCCTGTGAGCTTCAATGACGATTGATCTCCGTTCGTGGAAAGGGGACTTCGGTCCCCTTTCTCTTTTGGTGCCGGGCATCCGCTTACATTGGGCTTCGATGGGACTGTTCCGCAAGAAGCCGCTCAATACCGTCAATGCCTCGGAAGGTGAGATCCACGGTGGTCATGCGCTTGGACGTCACCTGAGCGTGCGCGACCTCACCTTCTTCGGTATCGCGGCCATCATCGGTGCGGGCAGCTTCAGCAGCATGGGGCAGGCTTGTTTCAGCGGCGGTCCGGGCGTCGTGCTGCTCTTCGTGCTGTGCGGGATCGCTTGCGGCTTCACGGCCCTGTGTTATGCTGAATTCGCAGCGCGTGTGCCCGCAAGCGGAAGCGCGTACACCTACGCGTATGTCAGCTTCGGCGAGGTCTTCGCGTGGATCATCGGTTGGGCATTGCTGATGGAATACAGCATTGGCAACATCTATGTGGCCTTCAGCTGGAGCGGCTACTTCACCAACCTGCTTGATGGCTTGGGCCTGCACCTTCCCGAATGGCTGACCATCAACTACCGTAGTGCGAGCAAGGCATTCGTGGAGGGGACGGCCGGTGAAGGCATGAATGCCTGGACCACAGCTCCAAAGCTCGGCAGCCTGCGCATCATCTTCGACCTCCCCGCCGTGATGATCAATGCGCTCATCACCTGGCTGGTCTATACCGGAGTGAAGGAGAGCCGCAACGCGAGCAACGCCATGGTCATCGTAAAGCTTGCGATCATCGCGCTGGTGGTGATCGTAGGCGCGTTCTATGTGGACATCAACAACTGGGTGCCGTTCATGCCGAACGGTTTCGGTGGTGTGATGGCAGGTGTAAGCGCAGTATTCTTCGCCTACATCGGCTTCGATGCGGTGAGCACACTCGCTGAAGAGAGCAAGGATCCACAGCGCGATCTGCCACGCGGAATGATCTGGTCCTTGGTGATCTGTACCGTCGTCTATATCCTGCTCGCGTTGGTGCTTACGGGCATGGTGGGCTGGTCACAACTCGGCGTGAGCGATCCATTGGCCGAGGTCTTCCAATTGCGCGGGGTGAAGTGGATGCTCTTCATCGTGAGCATCGCTGCCGTGGTGGCCATGACAAGCGTGATGCTCGTTTTCCAACTTGGGCAACCGCGCATCTGGATGAGCATGAGCCGCGATGGGTTGTTGCCGAAGAAATTCGCGAGTATCCATCCGAAGTACAAGACGCCAGGCTTCAGTACCATCGTCACAGGATTGGTCGTGGGTATTCCGATCTTCTTCACCGACGAAACGTTCATCCTGGACTTCACCAGCATCGGGACGCTCTTTGCCTTCGTGCTCGTATGCGGTGGCGTACTGGTGCTTCCGCAACGCGCGAAAGAGAAAGGCCGATTCCATCTGCCGCACATCAATAGCCGCTGGAACGCACCGATCCTGCTGCTCGTCGTGCTCTCGCTCATCCTCCGTTTCGTTCCTGACTATTTCCCTGGTTTGCTGGACGTGGTCGGACACGCAGCGCAGAACATTCCGCAGATCTTCTTCTGGCCATTGACCGTTGTCGTGATCGTGTTGGCGCACATCAAGAACTGGTCGTTGGTGCCAGTGCTCGGACTGCTCTCGTGCTGTTATCTCCTCACCGGCATGGCCGTGAGCAACTGGTTCTGGTTCGCGGTATGGCTGGTCATCGGCCTGGCCTGCTACTTCGCTTACGGCTACCGCCACAGTAAACTCGCTTCCGCTCAAGTATGATCTCGAAGAACAACCGGCTCACCTTGTGGATCCTCGTGGCCATGGTGCTGGGCATCGTGGTAGGTTATGCCATGCATACGGGGATGGAGGAAACGGCCCGCAAGGAAGTGGCCGACAACCTGAAGATCCTCACCGAGATCTTCCTGCGCCTGGTGAAGATGATCATCGCGCCACTGGTCTTCAGCACACTGGTGGTGGGCATCGCGAAGCTGGGCGATATGAAGACCGTTGGCCGTGTGGGTGGTCGGGCGTTGCTCTGGTTCATGTCGGCCTCACTGATCAGCCTGTTGCTCGGCATGGTGCTCGTGAACTTCTTGAAGCCCGGTGTCGGCCTTCAATTGGAGGCGACCGGTGATGCCGCCGACGTGATCGGTAAGACGGGATCGTTCACCTTGAAGGACTTCATCGCGCACCTGTTCCCGAAGAGCATCATCGAGGCGATGGCCACGAACGAGGTCTTGCAGATCGTGGTGTTCAGCATCTTCTTCGGCGTGGCCTGTGCCAGCATCGGCGACTACGCCAAGCCAGTGGTGAAGCTGCTGGAGAGCGTTGCACACGTGATCCTGAAAATGGTGGGCTACGTGATGAACTTCGCGCCGCTCGGTGTGTTCGGCGCTATTGCCGCAGTGATCGCTATTCACGGATTGGGGGTGCTCAGTACGTACGCCGTCTACATCGGGCAATTCTACATCGGACTTGCCGTGTTATGGGCGATACTTCTCGGTGCGGGTTTCCTTTTCCTTGGTCATCGAATGAAAGAGTTGATGCGCCGGATCGTGCAGCCCATCACCATCGCCTTCAGCACCACCAGCAGCGAAGCCGTGATGCCCAAGCTGATGGAAGAATTGGAACGTTTCGGGTGCAAGGACCGTGTGGTGAGCTTCGTGCTACCGCTCGGCTACAGCTTCAACCTGGACGGTAGCATGATGTACATGACCTTCGCCAGCCTCTTCATCGCGCAGGTATACGATGTGCCGCTCGCGCACGACTTGCCGATGCAGTTGACGATGCTCCTCACGCTTATGTTGACCAGCAAGGGTATCGCCGGTGTTCCACGAGCCTCATTGGTCGTTGTCGCTGCCACGCTGGGCATGTTCGGCGTACCGGTGGAAGGCATCGCGCTGATCCTCCCGATCGATCACTTCTGCGACATGGGCCGTAGTGCTACCAATGTGGTGGGTAATGCCATCGCTACGAGCGTGGTGAGCAAGTGGGAGGGGGATCTGGGGAAGTAGTTCGACCGAGGATCTTGTTTGGCTCAGCCTCCAATAACCGTGTTGTTCGACTTAATCCATGTGGCGTGCCTTCCACGCCAAACCTTACTGTTTCTACCCAATCGTCCAGCTTGACGAGGATGGCAAAGGCCGATCAACTGAACAGGCCTCCCAGCCAGCTTGAGTTCGAGCGGCTTTCCGTATCCCCTTGCGAGATCTTTCATATGATCTAGGTTCCGAATACGAACGCTAGCAAGAGGTCGAATGAACTGTTCGATTGGAACATCACCGAGCACAACAACGGTCTGCGCTCCTGAGCGATCGAGCTCATCAAGGATTTCGTCGCGTCGAATGTCGGTGTTGGATTCTGCTTTGCGGAAAGCAGGAACGGTCGGTTCAGGAAGGTTGAATTGAGCCATACATGGACGGTAGGCTCGATCAATCGCTTTCGCTTGGATTGGGTTCATTCTTGATTCTGGCAGCAAGTCACAGAGCCATGACGTTCGCCGATCGAATCCAAGGGGTCTCAGGAAGAGGTCATCAAGAATTTTACCAGAAGGACCGTTAAAGCGCGAATGTGCGGGACTGAGACTTCCAGCACCTTCGGGCACATGGATCTTAGCAACAAGCATGTCGGCATTGTCGCCGGTCCAAAAAATGCTGGGTTCACTGGCAATGGCTAGTGCTTTCACCACAAGTCGGCCCTGCGCGTTATGCCATCTCGCGTGCACGGCGCTTGCGTAGACGCCAAGAACGAAAAGACCTTTTGGGCTTTGGTCTTGTTGTACAACAGCATGTACAGGCTGACCAAAAGGAAATTGGTGGCACATAGCCACCAAGTTAGTGGCGCGGCTGGATCACATCCGCAACAACCCAGGCATCACGCCCAGCACTACCACGGCCACGCCGCAGATCGAGATCACCAGCCAGTTGAGCGGGGCCACCACGATGGGCTTGGTCTCCTGCTCTTGGGCGGTGAAGGCTTCGCGCACCACGAGGATGTAGTAGTAAATGCCCACCACGGCCATCAGCACCGCGAGCACCGTGGTCCAGATGTAGCCGTTGGTGAGGCTCAGCACGAAGACGCGGTACTTGGCCACGAAGCCGGCGGTCAACGGGATGCCTGCCAGGGAGAGCAACATCAACAAGGCCGCCACAGCGATCCACGGATTGCTGCGGAACAGGCCGCGGAAGATGCGGATGTGCTCATCACCCAAGGCTGCACGTTTCGCGAGCGTGAGGACGATGAAGAGACCGACAGTCGCGAGCGCGTAGGTGCCGAGGTAGTAGAACAGCACATCGGGCGTGCGTGCATCGGTGCCGAGGAAAGCGAGCAACAGGAAACCCGTGTGCGCGATGCTGGAGTAGGCCATCAGGCGCTTGAACTGCGTCTGGCGCAGCGCCACGATGTTGCCTAGGAAGAGCGTGCAGATGGTCATCACCACCAGCATCGTTTCCACGGCGCCGGGCAGTTGCAGGTTGGCGATCAAGCGGTAGAAGGCTGCGAAGGCTGCGGTCTTCACCACAGTGCTCATGAAGGCGGTGATCAGCGTGGGAGCACCTTCGTACACATCAGGGCTCCAGAAGTGGAAGGGAACAGCGGCCACCTTGAAGGCCACACCGGCGATGGTGAGGAAGAGGCCGAGCAGGAAGATCATGTTCTGACCACCGGCCAATGCCGTGGAGAACGCTTCAATGGCGGCGAGATCGAATGATGCTGTTGCACCGTAGATCAACGCGAGGCCCATCAACAGGAAGGCCGATGCGTACGAGCCTTGCAGGAAGTACTTGAACGCCGCCTCACCGCTGCGGAAGCTATCACGCTTACCGCCGGCCAAGATGTACAGAGGGATGCTGAGGATCTCGATGCTGAGGAAGAGCACGACCAAGTTGGTGAAGCTGCAGATCAGCAAGCCGCCCGTGAGCGAGAACACCATCAGCGCGTACTGCTCGGCCACGTTCTCCTTCACCTTGGCGTAGTAGTCGATGCCGAAGAGGAAGAGCAGTACGGCCACCACGATCATCACCAGCGAGAACGAACGAGCGTACGTGTCGAACTGGATGATGCCGTTGAACAGCGGGCTTTCGAGGTGCCAGTCGGAAGCGATCAACACGAAGGCGCCGAGGAGGCCCGCGATGCCCACACCAGCGACAGCGCCACGGTTGTTGAACAGCCCCAGGTAGAGCAGCACCACGCCGAGCACGGAAAGGAGGACGAGGACGCTCATCTCAGTTCACCGATAGGCTTGAAAGAAGTTGTTGCACCGGTGCATCCAGCAGCTCGAGGATCGGGCCGGGGTACACACCGAGGATCAAGGTCACCGCGATCAGCGGCACCAGGTAGATATGGTCGCGCACGCTGGCATCCGCCAAGGTCACGTTGGTGCGGTCGGGGCCAAGCATCACACGCTGGTAGCCGTAGAGCATGTAGATGGCACCGATCACGATGGTCGTCAGCGCGAAGAATGTCAGCCAGCCGCTCACCTGCCACAGCCCGGCGAACATCAGCCATTCACCCACGAAGCTCTGCGTGAGCGGCAGTGCTACTGCATTGACCAGCACAAGCAGGAACAATGCAGCGAGACGAGGAGCGTGACCTTTCAAGCCGCCCATGGCGCTCATGTCCGTGGTGCCCGTGCGCTCCTGCATGGCACCCACGATGTAGAGCATGCCAAGCACCAGGATCGCGTGAGCGAAGGCTTGGTAGAACGATCCGCTGATGCCGTAGGCGTTCCACGCGAAGAGACCGGCACAGAGCACACCCACGTGGCTCATCGAGGAGAAGGCCACGAGACGTTTGAAATCCGATTGACGGAAGGCGATCACACCGCCGTACACCGCACCGATCAGCGCGAGCACGATCACGGTGGTCTGCCAATGCTCAACGCCCGCAGGCACGATCGGGAACACGAGCTTGTACACGCCGTAGAGGCCCATCTTCAGCATCACGGCGCCCAGCACCATGGTGCCCTGCAGCGGAGCCATGTAGTAGGTTTCGGGCTGCCAGCTGTGGAAGGGGAAAATGGGCAGCTTGATGGCGAAGGCGAGGAACAAGGCCCAGAACAACCACACCTGTGTGCTGGCCGGAATGCTCAGGTTGGTCAACGCCGTGAAGTCGCCGTTGCCGCCGCTCTGGATCAGCAGATACACGATGCCGAAGAGCAACGAGAGACCGCCGACCAGCGTGTAGATGAAGAAGCGCACCGTGATGGCCCTGCGATCCGCGCCGCCCCAGAAGAGCAGCAGGAAGAAGACCGGGATCAGCGTGAGCTCGTAGCCGATGTAGAAGAGCAGCGCGTTCTGTGCGAGGAAGACGAGGAACAGGAAGGCTTGTGTGAAGAGCAGCAGGCCGTTGAACGTGGCCTGGCGATCATGTTGCTGGCCGTAACCCGCGCCGATGATGAAGGGGAACACCACCGCTGTGAGGATCACCATCAACAGGCCAACACCGTCGTAGCCCACCACGAAACGCAAGCCCCAGGCATCCACCCAGTTCAAGTTGTAATGGATCACCGTGCCGCCGCTGTAGCTGATCCACGCGTAGAGCACCACGGCCAGCGAAGCCAGCGACGAAACCAAGGCGATCGGACGTGCCTGCGCTGGACGGAGGCTCACCAACACCAGTGCGGTAAGGAAGGGAATGAGCAAGAGGAGCGCTGCGATCATCTCAGTTGCTCATTAGGGTGATGATGAGGAACACGATGAGGCCGCCGAGCATCGCCAACAGGTGGAAGCTCGCATTGCCCGTCTGCACGCGGCGCACCGCATTACCCAGCGAGTTCGCTGCTTCGCCCACGCCGTTCATGATCGGTACCATCACCTTCTGCTCAGCGATGCTGAAGAGGTTGGTGCTCAACCAGCCGTAGGGCTTCTCGAACAAGGCGCGGTACAATTCATCGAAGCGCCAGCGTTGTGCGATCAAACGCTTGAAGAACGGCATGTCGGCTTCGCGGCCTTCGAGCGTGGCCTTCTGCGCGAAGCGACCGTAGGCGATGTAGATCATCACACAGACAAGCGTCGTGGTGATGCCCATCAGGATCCACTCGGTGGCGTGGCTTAGTTCCAAGCTCTCGAAACGGATGCCTTCAGCAGCGGTCTCCAAGAAATGCTTCATGGCCTCGTGACCGCCGAAGAGGTGCGGCAGGTTCAGCAGACCACCCACCACGCTCAGCACGGCGAGCACCATCAAAGGGATGGTCATCGTCAACGGGCTCTCGTGCGGATGCGCATTGCCGCGGTACTTCCCGTAGAACACCAGGAAGAGCAGACGGAACATGTAGAAGGTCGTCATCAACGCGCCGATCAACAGCAGTGCGAAGAGCACCGGTGAACGCTGGAATGCGAAAGCCATGATCAGGTCCTTGCTGAAGAAACCGCTCATCAAAGGCAGGCCTGCGATGGCGATGGTGCCGATGAAGAAGGTGAAGAACGTGATCTTGATGTGGCCCTTCAAACCACCCATCTTGCGGATGTCCTGTTCGCCGCCCAGTGCGTGGATCACGCTACCGGCACCGAGGAAGAGCAGCGCTTTGAAGAAGGCGTGGGTGGTCACGTGGAACATCGCCGCGCTGTACGAGCCGAGGCCCAGCGCCACGAACATGTAGCCCAGCTGGCTCACCGTAGAGTAGGCGAGCACCTTCTTGATGTCGTTCTGCAACAGGCCGATGCTCGCCGCGATCAGTGCGGTGGCTGTACCGATCCACAGGATGATGTCCTGCGTGAACGGTGCCAGTTCGAACAGCACGCTGCTCCGTACGGTGAGAAAAATACCGGCGGTCACCATCGTTGCTGCGTGGATCAGCGCGCTCACCGGTGTGGGACCCGCCATGGCGTCCGGAAGCCAGGTGAACAGGGGCAGCTGTGCGCTCTTGCCCGTGGCGCCGATGAAGAGGAACAGCGTGGCCGCGATCATCAGCGGGTCGTTCACGCCGCTGGCCACGTTCATGATGGTGGCGTACTCCAGCGTACCGAAGCGTTGGAACAGCAGCACCATCGCGAGCACCATGCCCACGTCGCCGATGCGGTTCATCACGAAAGCCTTGCGTGCCGCGTAATTGTACTCGGGCGTCTTGTACCAGAAGCCGATCAGCAGGTAGCTGCACAGACCTACGCCTTCCCAACCGATGAAGGTGATCAGGAAGTTGCTGCCCATCACCAGCATCAGCATCGCGAAGCTGAAGAGGTTGAGCTGCGCGAAGAAGGTCGGTGCGCGCTCGTCCTCGTGCATATAGCCGATGGAGTACAGGTGGATCAACGAGCCGATGCCCGTCACGATCAACATCATCGTCAGCGAGAGCGCGTCGATGCGCAACGCCAGCGGGATCTCCATGCTGCCGATGCTGATCCAGTCGAGCAGTTTCACGGTGCGGCCACCGGTCGCGGCATCGAAGCTTTGGAAGAGCAGGATGCTGCACACGAAGGCCCCGGCGATCATCGCGGTGGCCAATCCACCGGCGACGTTCGCGCTCAGTTTGCGGCGCAGCGAAGCAAGGATGATCGCACCCAAGAGCGGGAGCGCCGGAACGAGGGCCGCGAGGAGGTCGTTCGTCATCCTTTCAAGCGGTTCAATTGGTTCACGTCCACGCTATCCACGTTACGTTTCATCATCACCAGGATGGACAGTCCCACGGTGACCTCGGCGGCCGCCACGAGCATGATGAAGAACACGAACACCTGCGCGCGCGGATCGCTGTGGTGCGCGCTGAAGGCCGTGAGCAACAGGTTCACGCTGTTGAACATCAGCTCCAGGCACATCAGGATGATGATGGTGTTGCGGCGGAAGACCACACCTGCGGCACCGATGCTGAAGAGCAGGAAGCTCAGGAGGACGTAGTGGTCCAAGGGGACCACGCGGATGGCGGTGATGATGCCCTCTTCCATGGTCTAGGCGGTGCGCCGGGCGCGCTCGGCTTCGGTCAAGGGTTCAACAGATGCGTTCGGCTGGTGCTTCTCCTTCTTGGCGAGCATCACCACGCCCACGATGGCGCTCAGGAAGAGCACGCTGCTCACTTCGAAGGGCAGCAGGAATTCGGTGAAGAGCACATGGCCCACGCTGCGTACCAGTCCAATGCCAGCGTCGAAAGGGTTCGCACTTTGGATGCTCACGCCGTGGCGGATGGCTGCGGCGAGCGTGATGAACAACAATCCACCACCGGTGATCGCCGCGACACGCATGCCTAGCGACTTCATCGGCTCGGTGGCCTTGTTCAGGTTGAGCAGCATGATCACGAAGAGGAACAGTACCATGATGGCACCGGTGTACACGATCACGTGCACCATGGCGAGGAACTGCGCGTTCAGCAGGATGTAGTGGCCGGCGATACTGAGGAAGCACACGATCAAGGCGATCACGCTGTTGATCGGGTTGCGCGCGCTCACCACGATCAGCGCGCTGATGACGCTGATGGCGGCGAAGAGGTAGAAGAGCGCTAGCATACAATCAACGGTTGTGCGCGTGGCGTTTGTTCTCCTTGAACTTCAACACCTCCGGCGTCTGGCGTTTGCTGATGTCCACGCGTTTCGCGGGATCCATCGGCTCCACCAATTCATCTTTCCCGAAGACGAAAGGCATGCGCAGGTAATCGGCTTGCACGATGCGATCGGTCAAGAAGATCGCCTCTTTCGGACAGGCTTCTTCACAGTCGCCGCAGTAGATGCAGCGCAGCATATCGATCTCGTACACCGTAGCGTACTTCTCCTCGCGGTACAGGTGCTCTTCACCCTTCTTGCGCTCACCGCTCGTCATGGTGATCGCTTCCGCAGGGCAGGCCACCGCGCAGAGGCCACACGCCGTGCAGCGTTCGCGGCCTTTCTCGTCGCGCTTCAGCACGTGCTGGCCACGGTAGATGCCGGCGATCGGCCGCTTCACTTCTGGATACTGGATCGTAGGCTTCTTGCGGAAGAAGTGCTTGATGGTGATGAGCAGGCCGCCCACCATCGCTGGCAGGTAGATGCGCTCCATCAGCGTCATCTTCTTGTCGCTCACCACACGGGAGCGGTTGGTCAGTGGTTGCATCGTGCTCATCCTTTCCAGAATTCAGAGAGGTAATACACGGTGCCGGTGATCAACATGTTCACGATACCCAGCGGGATCAAGCCTTTCCAGCCGAGGTTCATCAGCTGATCGAAGCGGAAGCGCGGCGTAGACCAACGCACCCACATGAAGAAGAAGATGAAGAAGAAGGTCTTGGCGAACATGCTCGCCGCGCCGATCAGCGTGGCGATGTTCGGGTCGAGGCCGAGTTTGTCCAGACCAGGAACGTGGTAACCACCGAAGTACAGCGTGGCGATCACCGCGCTGCTGATGAACATGTTCGTGTACTCCGCGAAGAGGAAGAAGCCCAGCTTCATGCTGCTGAACTCGGTGTGGTACCCACCAACGAGTTCCGTTTCGCACTCGGGCATGTCGAAAGGCGCGCGGTTCGTTTCGGCGAACGCGCACACGAGGAAGATGATGAAGCCGAGCGGTTGGTAGATCACGTTCCAGCCGTGCTGGATCTGGTAGTCCACGATGCCGCCCATGCTGAGCGTGCCGGTGAGCATCACCAACGCCACGATGCTGAGGCCGAGGCCAAGTTCGTAGCTCACCATCTGCGCCGCCGCACGAACCGCACCCAGCAGTGCGAACTTGTTGTTGCTGGCCCAGCCACCGAGCATGATGCCGTACACACCGATGCTGGCGATGGCGAAGACGTACAACACACCGATCTCCGGATCCGTGCCTTGCAGCTTGAAGGTCTCGCCGAACAGGGTCAACTCACCGCCCCATGGGATCACCACGCCGGTGAGCAGTGCGGTGGTCATGGCGAGCGCCGGACCGAGGATGAAGAGGCGCTTGTTCGCGGCAGCCGGGATGAAGTCCTCCTTCATGAACATCTTGGCGCCATCGGCCAAGGGCTGAAGGATGCCGAAAGGCCCGGCACGGTTGGGGCCGATGCGGTCTTGCAGGAAGGCCGCCACCTTGCGCTCGCCGTAGGTGGAGTAGGCCGCCACGGTCAGGGTGATCACGAAGAGCACCAGCAGGAGTATCGCCGTGGTGATGATCATCGGTCCTTCAGTTCTTTTCGTTTCGCGAGCTCGGGCACGTTCGGAGCGGGCGAAGCGAGCAACGCTTGTTCACGCTTCAACTGGTAGTGGCCCTGGCTGATCACGCTGTGGTGGTCGATCTTTCGCGGACCTTCGATGGTCCATGCGTTCACGTCTTTCCTGTCGAAGCGGCAGGTGTTGCAGATGAAGCTCTCCACCTCGCCCCACATGTCCTTGCGACCGGTGACGCGTAGCACTTCGTTGCCCTTCATCCACAGTACGGCGTTGCCGCTGCACTTGGGATTCTCGCAGTTGCAGTGCGCATCCACCGGTTTGGTGAACCACACGCGGCTGGCGAAGCGGAAGGTCTTGTCGGTGAGCGCACCCACGGGGCACACGTCGATCATGTTCCCGCTGAAGTCGTTCTCGATCGCCTGGCTGATGTAGGTGCTGATCTCGGCCACATCGCCGCGGTTGATCACCCCGTGCACGCGACCATCGGTGAGCTGTTCGCCCACTTTCACGCAGCGGTAGCAAAGGATGCAGCGCGTCATGTGCAGCTTGATCGTGTCGCCGATGTCGATCGGGTCGAAGGTGCGGCGCTCGAACTCGTAACGGCTGGCCTCCTTGCCGTTCTCGTAGCTCAGGTCCTGCAGGTGGCACTCGCCGGCCTGGTCGCAGATGGGGCAATCCAGCGGGTGGTTGATCAGCAGCATCTCCACCACGCCGTTGCGCGCGTCGATCAGCGCGGGGTCGGTGGTGTTGGCCACCTCCATGCCGTCCATCACCGCCGTGCGGCAGCTGGCCACCGGCTTGGGCATGGGGCGCGGGTCCTTGTCGCTGCCCTTGGTCACCTTCACGATGCACGTGCGGCAGTAACCCCCGCTGGTCTTCAGCTTGCTGTAATAGCACATGGCCGGGGGCACCACGTGGCGGTCGGCCGTGTTGCGCTCGCCGATCATGCGCGCGGCCTGCAGGATCGTGGTCCCATCGGGGACTTCGATCGAGATGCCGTCTATGGTGACCTTCGCCATGGCTTAAGCGGTCGCGAATTTGGCACTCTTGCGGAAAGGTTCCCGTGCAAAATGCTTCGGGTCCTTCACTTTCTCGCGGTGGGTGACGTGGTATTCGAACTCGTCGCGGAAGTGGCGGATGGCCGAAGCCACGGGCCAGGCAGCCGCATCGCCCAACGGGCAGATGGTGTTGCCTTCGATCTTCCGCTGGATGTCCCAGAGCAGGTCGATGTCCTCGGTGCGGCCTTCGCCATGCTCCAAGCGCTCCAGTACTTTCTCCATCCAGCCGGTGCCTTCGCGGCAGGGGCTGCATTGGCCGCAGCTCTCGTGGTGGTAGAAGCGCGTGTGGTTCCAGGTGCTGCGCACGATGCACTGCGCATCATTGTAGGCGTAGAAGCCACCGGAGCCCATCATGGTGCCCTGCGCAAAGCCGCCTTCGCTGAGGCTCTCGTAGGTCATCAGGCGGTTCTCGCCGGTGGGTGTCTTCAGGAACATCTCGTACGGCACGATGGGCACGCTGCTGCCACCGGGCACCACGGCTTTGAAGGCGCGACCGTCCACACCACCGCAGTATTCATCGCTGTTGATGAACTCGTCGCAGGTGATGCCGAGGTCGATCTCGTACACGCCGGGCCGCTTGATGTTGCCGCCTGCGCTGATGAGCTTCGTTCCGGTGCTCTTGCCGATGCCGATCTTGGCGTATTCCTCACCACCGTCGTTCACGATGGGCACCACGGCTGCGATGGTCTCCACGTTGTTCACCACCGTGGGGCAGTCGTAGAGGCCTTTCACCGCCGGGAAGGGCGGCTTGATGCGCGGGTTGCCACGCTTGCCTTCGAGGCTTTCCAGCAGGGCGGTCTCTTCGCCGCAGATGTAGGCACCGGCGCCCACCTGCACATGGATCTCGTGATCGAAACCGCTGCCGAGGATGTTCTTGCCGAGCCAGCCCGCAGCGCGTGCTTCGGCGATGGCTTGTTCCATGATCCGGGCGACGTAGAAATACTCACCGCGGATGTAGGCATAACTGACTTTGGCACCGAGCGCGAAACTCGATGTGATCATGCCTTCCACGAGGATGTGCGGGATCCGCTCCATCAGGTAGCGGTCCTTGAAGGTGCCGGGTTCGCTTTCATCGGCGTTAACCACCAAGTAGCGGGGCACGCCTTCGGGCTTCGCGAGGAAGCTCCACTTCATGCCGGTGGGGAAGCCCGCACCGCCGCGACCGCGCAGGCCGCTCTTCTTCACTTCCTCCAACACGGCCTCTGGGCTCATGGTCTTGAGCGCCTTCTCCACGCTGCGGTAACCACCGTTCGCGCGGTAGCCTTCCAGCCCACGGATGCCGGGTTTGTCGATATGCTGGAAGAGGAGTTTGCGGCCCATCAGCGATCCGTGTAATTGGTGCGTGAATTCCTGGCGCGGAGCTGTTCGATCAAGCTGTCCACCTTCTCGATGGTGAGGTCTTCGTGGTAGCCGGCGCCGCACTGCAGCATCGGTCCGCTGCCGCAGCTGCCGAGGCATTCTACGGCCTTCAGGGTGAACATGCCATCCTTGGTGGTCTCACCGGCGTGTACACCGAGCTTCTTCTCCAGGTGATGGATCAGGTCATCGCTGCCGCGCAACATGCACGGTGTGGTGCGACACACGTCGAGCACATAAGTGCCCACTGGATGCAGGTTGAACATGCTGTAGAAGCTGGCTACTTCATACACTTCGATGTGACGAAGTCCCATGACGTGGGCCACGGCATCCATCGCGTTCACGCTGAGCCAGCCGTCGTTCTCGGCCTGTGCCACGTGGAGGATCGGGATCAGCGCGCTCTTGCTGCGGCCTTCCGGATAGCGCGCCATGAGCGCCTTGCATTCGGCCAGGCCAGCCTCGCTGAAGGAGAAGGGCTTGGTGCCTTCCGTAGTGGTGATGGGTCTGGTGCGCGCGCTCATGCGTCCAACTCGCCTGCGATCACGTTCATGCTGCTCATGGTGAGGATCGCGTCGCTCAACATGCCGCCTTTGATCATTTCCGGATAGGCTTGGTAGTAGATGTAGCACGGCCGGCGCAGGTGCAACCGGAACGGTGCGCGTCCACCATCGCTCACGAGGTAGAAGCCCAATTCGCCGTTGCCGCCTTCCACGCAGTGGTACACTTCGCCCACCGGTACATCGGTCTCGCCCATCACGATCTTGAAGTGCCAGATCAGCGGTTCCATGGCGCTGTACACTTCCTCCTTCGGTGGGAGCACCCATTCAGGTACATCGCCGCGGATCGTGGTCTTGTCGCCGAGCTTCTCCAATTTCTCCAGCGCCTGCCGGATGATCGAAATGCTTTGCTTCATCTCTTCCTGGCGAACCGTGAAGCGGTCGTACGTATCACCGTTGGTGCCGATGGGAATGTCAAAAGCGAATTCGTTGTAGCTGCTGTAGGGATCGGCTACGCGCACGTCGTAGTCCACGCCAGCTGCGCGCAGGTTTGGACCGGTGAAGCCGTATCGCAGCGCGCGTTCACCGGAAATCGGGCCACAACCGATGGTGCGGTCCATGAAGATGCGGTTGCGCAGGAGCATCTTGTCGAACTCCTTCAGACCAGCAGGCAGGTCCTTGATGATCGCCTTGATCTTGACCCACGCTAGGTCGCTCCAGTTGCGCTCCCAACCGCCGATGCGCCCCATGTTGGTGGTGAGGCGTGCGCCGCAGATCTCCTCGTATACCTCGTAGATCTTCTCGCGCCACTGGTACACGTAGAGGAACGGCGTGGTGGCACCCGCGTCCTGGCCGATGATGGTGTTGCAGATGACGTGGTCGGCGATGCGCGCCAGTTCCATCACGATCACGCGCATGTACTGCACGCGCTGGGGCAGCTCGATGTTGAGCAGCTTCTCCACCGTCATGTGCCAGCCCATGTTGTTGATCGGTGAACTGCAGTAGTTCATGCGATCGGTCAGCGTGGTGATCTGGTAGAACGGACGGCGCTCCGCGATCTTCTCGAACGCGCGGTGGATGTAGCCGATGGTCTGCTCGGTGTGCAGGATGATCTCGCCATCCAGCGTGAGCACGTTCTGGAAAATGCCGTGCGTGGCCGGGTGCGTAGGTCCGAGGTTGAGCGTGGTGAGCTCGCTCAGGTCCCGTCCTTCGACAAGGTCCTTCGACCAGAAATCGGTGGGTGGGTGCTGGCTCATCGTCCGAAGAAACGGTCGTCTTTATCCTGACGGGTGGGGTCTTCCAAGGGGTAATCCTTGCGCAGCGGGAACGCGGGGAAATCCTCCATGTTCAGGATACGCTTCAGGTTGGGATGCCCTTTGAACTTGATGCCGAAGAAATCCCAAGCCTCGCGCTCCATCCAGTTGGCCGTGGGCCACAGGTCGGTCGCGGTCTGGAACTCGAGGTCGTTCGCGGTGGTGCGGCACTTCACACGGATGCGATGGCCCGCCCGCATGTTGTGCAGGTGGTACACCAGGCCGAATTCCTGCGCTTCACCGGGGAAGTGCATACCGCAGCACGTGGTGAGGAAGTGGAAGTCGTGCTCGTCGCGCAGCATACGCAGCAGGTCGTGCAGCGTATCCTTCTTCACGTGGATACAGATCAGATCGCGCTCCTGCTCAATGGCCGTGATCTTCTCACCGAAGGCGGCGGACACACGGTCCTTCACCTGTTGATCACGCTCGGCCTTCACTGCGAACCCCGGCATCAGTCGATCGCGTATTTGGTCAACAGGTCCTGGTACTCCTTGCTGTAGCGGCGGCGCAGGCTCTCATTCTTGGTGAGTTCCTGGATCTTCAGGATGCCATCGATCACCTGCTCGGGACGTGGCGGGCATCCGGGGATGTAGACGTCGACAGGGATCACCCGGTCGATGCCCTGTAGCACGCTGTAGCTGTCGAAGATGCCGCCGGTGCACGCGCAGGCGCCCATGCTCAGCACCCACTTGGGCTCGGCCATCTGCATGTACACATCCCGCAGCACGGGTGCCATTTTCTTGGCGATGGTGCCCATCACCATCAGCAGGTCGCTCTGGCGTGGGCTGAAGCTGAGGCGTTCCATGCCGAAGCGGCTGAGGTCGTAGTGTGAGCTCATGGTGCTCATGAACTCGATGCCGCAGCAGCTGGTGGCGAAGGGCAGGGGCCACAGGCTGTTGGCGCGGGCCAGACCGATGGCCTGATCCACACGGGTTGCGAAGAAGCCCTCTCCCGAATGGCCTTCAGGGGACTTCACGATGGTCGGCTTAGGCCGCTCGATGCCGCGTTGGTCGCTCATTCGATCTTCATTACACCTTTCCGCAACACGTAGAAGAGGCCCGACAGCACGAAGCCGACGAAGACCACCATTTCAACAAAACCGATGGCGCCGAGCGCCTTGAAGTTGACCGCCCAAGGGTAGAGGAAGATCACCTCCACATCGAAGAGGACGAAGAGGATGGCGATGAGCAAGTACTTCACACTGAAGGGCGTACGTGCGTTGCCGTGCTGCTCGATGCCGCACTCGAAGCTCTCGTCCTTCTTTTTCCCGTGGATCTTCGGGCCCAGGAACGCTGCGGCCGAGAGCGCGAAGCCCACGAACCCTACGGCGATGGCCGTCTGGATCAGGACAGGGACGTAATCGTGGGGTGTTGAGATGTGTTCCACGGGTTGCTTCGCTAGGGAAGGGTGGCCAAATGTAGTGCCCTCCCTCATTTGGGGGAGCGTTCGTCGGCAATAGTTGCCCCCTTATCGCGTTCGAGGCCTCTTGGACCGGCTGCCCACGAACCATGATCCGGTTACTTTTGTTCATTCATCCATGACCACCACCCGCCCGGCCTATCCCTTGCTCGACCGGATCCAAACCCCGGCCGACCTGCGGAACCTATCCGAAGACCAGCTGGCCCAGGTCTGCAACGAGCTGCGCGATTTCATCATCGATGTGGTGAGCGTGAAGGGCGGACATTTCGGTGCCAGCCTCGGGGTGGTGGAGCTGACGGTGGCCTTGCACTACGTGTTCGACACGCCCTACGACCAGCTCGTATGGGATGTGGGGCACCAGGCCTACGGGCACAAGATCCTCACCGGCCGCAAGGACAATTTCCACACGAACCGTATCCACAAAGGCATCAGTGGTTTCCCGAAACGCAGCGAGAGCGAATACGATACGTTCGGGGTGGGCCACAGCAGCACCAGCATTGGTGGGGCGCTCGGCATGGCGGTGGCCAGCAAGCTGAAAGGGGAGAAGGAGAGGCACAGCGTGGCCATCATCGGTGATGGCGCCATGACGGCCGGCATGGCCTTCGAGGCGCTGAACCATGCGGGCGGCGCGGGTACCGATATGCTTGTGGTGCTCAACGACAACTGCATGAGCATCGACCCGAACGTCGGTGCGTTGAAGGAGTACCTCACCGACATCACCACCAGCCACACCTACAACAAGGTGAAGGACGAGGTATGGAACCTGCTCGGGAAGATCAGCAAGTTCGGCCCGAATGCACAGGCGATCGCGCAGAAAGTGGAGAACGCCGTGAAGAGTGCTCTCCTGAAACAGAGCAACCTCTTCGAGAGCCTCAACTTCCGCTATTTCGGCCCGGTGGACGGCCACGATGTGGAGCGTATGGTGAAGGTGCTCCAGGACCTGAAGGACATCCCCGGCCCCAAGATCTTGCACACGATCACCATGAAGGGCAAGGGCTACAAACCCGCCGAAGAGGGCAGCCCCACGGTGTGGCACGCACCCGGCCTCTTCAACAAGGAGACCGGCGAGATCATCAAGGTAGTGCCCAAGAGCCCGCAGCCACCGAAGTACCAGGACGTGTTCGGCCACACCATCGTGGAGTTGGCCGAGAAGAACCCACGCATCGTTGGTGTCACGCCTGCGATGCCGACCGGCTGCTCGCTCAACATCATGATGAAGGCCATGCCCGATCGTGCGTTCGATGTGGGCATAGCCGAGCAACACGCGGTGACCTTCAGTGCCGGTATGGCCACACAAGGCATGGTGCCGTTCTGCAACATCTACAGCTCGTTCATGCAACGTGCGTACGACCAGGTGGTGCACGACGTGGCCTTGCAGAACCTGCATGTCGTGTTCTGTCTAGATCGCGGGGGCCTGGCGGGAGCCGATGGACCTACGCACCACGGTGCCTTCGACATCGCCTACTTCCGCTGCATCCCGAACATGATCGTGAGCGCACCGATGAACGAGGAGGAGCTGCGCGATTTGATGTACACGGCGCAGTTGAAGAACAACGGTCCCTTCAGCATCCGCTACCCGCGTGGCGAAGGCGTGATGACCGAGTGGAAGACACCGTTCAAGGAGATCAAGATCGGTAGCGGTCGTCGTGTGCGCTCCGGTAACGACATCGCGGTGCTCAGTATAGGGCACATCGGCAACGTCGCCGCAAAGGGTATCGATGCATTACAAGTAGAGGGCTACAGCGTGGCGCATTACGACATGCGTTTCGCGAAGCCGATCGATGAGTTGCTCTTGCACGAAGTATTCGGCAAATTCAAGCACGTTGTCACGATCGAGGATGGGTGCATCCAAGGTGGCATGGGCAGCGCAGTGCTGGAGTTCATGGCCGATCACGGCTATCACGCACAGGTGAAACGTCTCGGTATCCCCGACAAGTGGATCGAGCATGGCTCGCAGAGCGAGCTCTACGCGGAGTGCGGCTTCGATGACAAGGCTCTGGTGGCTGCCGTGAAGGAGATGCTACCACAGCAGAAAGGCCTGAAGAGCACGCGGGCTAGCGCCTGACCTAGGCGACCGATCGGTCATCGAGCCGGGCCTGCACCCATTCCACGGCTTCTTCCACCGTACCGAAGATGTGCACTTGGTGCTGTTGCGGATGGTAGTTGTAGTGGATGGTTGCGAGTTTCTTCAACAACCCTTCGGAAGCCACCAGTGCGTGTGCCCTCACACGTTGGTTCATGCCTTCGGTGCTGTGCTCGTGTTGCATCGACTCCAGGTTGATCTCGCCATCGTTCGGGAGTGCGCTGATCATGCCGAATTCCTTTTCGCCGGTGATGCGTTCGCATGTAGCGATCACCTCGGCGATACCGACCACGTCGAACGCCGCATCCTCGTGGTACCGGATGATCAGCACATCTGGCCGACGCCGCTCGATGACGGCCAGGCGGGTCTCGTGGAAGGTGGGTTCGATGGTCATGGGGAGAGTAAGGACCGAACAATGGATGCCTAAACTACACAACGGCGGAGTCCAGTCCTACACACCTATCATCTTCGCTCCAACCGAACTGTACCCAGTGTCCCGTTCGTTCCCACCCAGGCCAGCGTGTAGTGTCCGGATGGAACATCGCTCATCGCCAGCACCAGCCGACGCGTTTCTGGGGAAGTGAATTCCACCTGCCAGTACTTCGTCACGTTCCCACTTCCATCGATCAATTGTAGCACCGTGCGGTCCGGGCGCGAGGCGGGCAGGTCGATCGTGGCCACATCATCACATGGGTCAGGGAACACCCGCAAGCGTATCGGTTGGAACAGGTTCTGTTCCCCGTCTCGCCACGAACCATCCAGCCAACGAAGGATCCGATCCGGGGGATACCACCCCGTACGCTCGATGATGGTCAGCAAGGGCATAGGCGTCTTGTCGCAGTACCAGCTGTAGCGCACTTCGCGTCGCACGGGAGCATCAGGGTATTTCGGATCGATCAGGAGCAATTCACTGCGCAGTCGGAGAGCATCGTTCACCACCCCGTACGGCATGATCAATGTGCCCCATGCATCGGCTTTCACGGTGTGTATGACATCGCGCATGGCGATGCGCCCTGAACCGGTCAAGGCTACCACGCCACTGTCGCTCCACTGCATGCCGATGCTGCACGGGAATTTGATCGCCCGTAGCGGTGGGTCGAAACGGAACAATGCGGTGTCGCTGTACGACCCCATCCAGAGGAAGGTGCTGTCCGTCTCCACATAATAGAATGCCGGCTCACCTGGGATGATCTCCACCAACGAATGCTCAGGGAACGCACCCGCGCCAGGAGCCACGTCGCTCGTAGTCCACTGGTAGGGCATGAGTGTGCCGATGGGCAATGCCGTATAGTCCCACCGCATGCCTTCGCCTGGGGGACCTGGTTTCAGATAGGGCACATCGTGGTAAGCATACATGGTACCCGCCACAGGCAGGTCATCATCGCTCAACACGGGTTGGGCGATCGCGCTGGTGAGCCAGATACAACAGAGGATGGCAATGGAGCGCATGTGGATGACGGTTCTGTTCCCGTAAAGCTACTGCGAGGGTCGCGTGGTGTAGCTCGTACCGAGCCAAGTACACCAGCTGTCTTGAGCACCCCATGTTCGGTGCGTACCACGGAAATGAAGACCAGAGCTAAACACCTGCTGAAAGGTGATGCCAGAGGGGACAACGATGATCCCCTCTCCGTTCCTGCCGTTCAGGTCCATCGCTTCGGGGAATCCGTTCCGGAAGATGAACGCACCCGCATTATCACTGGGCAAACCGCTCACCCAGAGATGGCCGTTCTCCGGTATCGGCGGAAGGTTCTCGATACACCGCATGGTCATAGTCGATGCTGTGCGCCAATTCCGATGGTTCAATGAAGTCCCCCACATACAGACCACTACGAGCGCGACGAAGGATCCCCAACGCATGAACGGGTGCTTCAAGCGGGAAAGAAGCAGCCCGGCCACGCCGCACAGGAATACGGAGGGCAGGTGCAGGAAACGATCGCTCTCGCTGGTCATCGTACTCACGCCACCCATAACGGAGATGCTGAGGGCCATGAGCAGGAACATGAGCCATACGATGAACCGAGCACGTATGGCTCTATCTTCTTTCCTGCGGTGCACGAGCAGGATCAACGCGGTCAGCAGGAATACCGCCGTGCACGCGGAACCGACGCGGACGGCTTGAACCGCCAGGACATGTTCGGGCGGGATGAATAAGCGAGCAATGGCCTTCGGTATGCGCAAGATGAGGGCCGATGCATCACGCGGATGCAGATCACCGAAATACCCGCCAGCTTCGAGTCCGACGGTCATCATCCGAAGAAGGACGTACACGATCGTTGCTGTTCCAAGTGCAATGATGACTGGCCGCAGACGCGTCCAATGTGGTATCACGCCTGACCAGGCAGCGACCAACGCCAGGGGGAAGAGCAACAGCGCACTTTCATAGCAGAGACCGCCCATGACCAGGACGACCGCCATCAACAGCAGTCGCAAGAAGGGGAGGATGGCGCTACCCGCGAGCACAAGACCGAGCAGAACGGATAAGGTCCCTAGTGCTGACTCGCGCCCGACGAGCCACACGATGGATTCCTGGTGGAAGGGATAAACGAGGAACAAGAGGCCGGCGAGAGAGGATCCCGTGCCGAACGACCATTGCCGACAGAGCACATAGAGTAGGAAGGCATTGAAGCCATGTAGCAGCACATTGAATGAGCGATGCACGTGAACTTCTGTACCTCCGAGCAGATAGCCGATGCGGAACGTGAGGTCGCTCAGCGGCCGGAAGAAACCGGTCCGCCAAGGGATGCCACGCACACCGGAATTCCACAGTGCCGAATGGTCATCGCTGAATGGTGTCCACTGAAGTGTGGGCCAGAAAAGAATGAACGCCAACCCGATGAAGGCAGGGAGCCACCACCACACGGGGCGTTGGGTTCGAGGAGTGGGCATGCGTTGCGCTCAAAGCTAGCCGCGCCGCCGATGTAAGTTCGCCACATGTCAAGGCGCACCTGGCTCACCCTGCTCACGGTCTTCGTGTTGAGCGTGCTGGTTCGGGTGCCTTTGGTCGACCGCCCACTATCGGCACATCACGAATACTGTACGGCCTTCACGTTGATCGCGCTCACCAATTGGTGGGAGGATGGGTTCGCTGCGCATCATGGAGTTCCTTCGGGCGGTTTCGTGCGCGAAGGCGAGCGGATGTTCCCTGCGGATCGGTACGACAGCAACGAACGGGCCCGGGCACTTTACTACTTCTCGCATCCACCACTGGCCTACGATGTGCCGTATGCGCTCTTCAGCATCACCGGCGTGGCACCCAACGCTGCTGGCCTGCAATGCATGAACATCTTCTTCCACCTGATCGCCGCCATCGCGGTATTCCTAGCGGTGCGCCTGGCTGTTGGTGGTGATGATGAACGCGCCGCTTTGTTCGCTGCTGTGCTGTACTTCTTCCTGCCCGTCACCTTGTGGTTCCATGGCAATGCGTACATGAGCGATATGTTCGTGCAGGTGCCGTGGGTCTGGAATCTGGTCTTAGCCATGCGGATCCTGAGTCGTGATGGAGAGCCCGATCGCTGGACCTGGTTCGGCTTCGGTGTGACCCTGTTCCTTACGCTCTATACCAGCTGGCTTGGCGTGTTTGCGGCTGTGGCGATCGTGGTCGCAGCCGGCGTGCGCTGGTGGAAAGATCGCTCATTCCCATTATCAAAGATCTTCGTGATCACAGTTTCCGCATTCACTCTGGCCTTCACGATTACGGCCTGGCGCTTCCTCCAGGTGATCGATGCACAGGCCTTGATCACGCAGTTCGCCTCTCGTTTCGCCGTGCGTGGTTCTTTCGGCGCTTCGCAAGGGATCTTACCACTTGTCCGCCAGATCCTCGTCAACTACCGCATCGGGTTCCTGCCGGTCATCCTGCTGCTGCTCGTGTTGGTCATTCGTGCGAGAATGGTCCGAGGCGCCTATGAGCGTATCCCGTCCGCGCTTCCGACATTCATCCTCCTCGCAGGCCTACCCGTGGTGTTGGACCATGCGCTGCTCCTGCAATATGCCGCGCATGACTTCGCTGCGTTGAAGGCGGCACCACTGTTCTGCGGTCTTGCTGGCTGGCTTCTGATCCGACTTCCTCTATGGTGGTCCCGCGTGGCGCTATCGCTCACCTGCGTGGTCGGTGTGCTCTACTTCTATCGGACCAACCCGCTTCCTGGCCACGATGCAGGTCGCTATGAAATGGAGAGGACGGTTGGCCATTTCATCGCGACGAACGCGGCGGCGGACGAGGTGGTCTTCGGGACGGGTATTTCCGCGGAGCCACAAGTGGTGTGGTACGCACGACGCAACGTGATCGGCATCGCGGATCAAGAAGCGGCTCGGAACTTCCTACATGAACGCGGGCTAGAAAGAGGTGTGGTGATCTCCGATGCGGAAGGAGTACTGAACGCCACACACATCACGCGCTGACGTCACTTCGGCTCGAAGACCTGTACTACCAGACCGTCCACCCGCATGGGCGTTCCGCGCTGGTTCCAGATGTAGACTTTTATCCGGTCGTGTACGCTCCGTACTTCGGGCGTGATGTAATCCACCGAAAAGGATATCCATTCGTTTTTTGCTTGGGCAGGTATGACCCAGTCCCGCGCCAGGTATTTGTACGTGCCGCCTTCGTGATCGAAGTGGATCACCATGGTCGGTGGTGCTGAGGTCGTATCACCGACCCAGAACTTCGCCGTAGCACGGATCCAGACGTGATCCTTGTTGGTCAACCCTTCGAAGGTCGTTTCAAAGGCTTGCGAATAGGGCGCTTCGGCGGTCAAGGTCAAGATGCTGTCCGGCCGGTCATGAAAATCATCACGGAACACCTCTCTCATGTAGTACTTGCTCGCGTCGTCCAAATGTTCTTCGCTGCCGAACGAACGCTTCACAAGTAGTAGATCCTTGGCGCCATCGGGTATGCTCGTTCGCGCGAAGACCGCTTTGTAGTACGCCTTGGTCATGCGCTCCTTGCTGATGATGCCGGCCGTCCATTGCCACGTTTGGAAGAGGTTCAGCACAACGAATGCACTACATGCAACAAGGGCGGCAATGCGCGTCATCTTTCTTTCCCATGCCCATTGAAGCGCGACGCCCAAGGGCAAGGCGAGCAGGACATATGCAGGCACCATGCTACGCGAGCTGAAACTTCCGCCAGCGTACCACCAGCAGCTCCAACTCGAAACGATCCATAGATCAACGATGAGGAAGACCAGCAGAGCCCCAAAGGCTTGGGGTATGCGTTTCCGGAGGAAGATGATGCCGCCCATGGCGATCAACATCAAGGGCGTGTAGATGAACCATCCCTTGCGGAAACTGACAAGGAAGGGACGCAGATGCGGCGTGGCCAGGTCGAAGCCTTCGCCGGGATTGACGTAGGAATAGAAGATCCACCGGCCGGTGGTCGCTTTCCAGTAGAAGACCTGTGGAGAAACAGCGATCAGGAAGAGCACTGCCGCACCAAGTATTTGTGGGATGTTGTTCCGTACGGCGTTCCATTTCGCCTTGCGTGCGTGTGCATCATGCAAGCCCCACAGTTTGGGGATCAACACCGCGACAAGTTCCGATGGGCGGATCAAGGTCATCAGTCCAAGGCTCACGCCGATCCACAACGCCCATCGCCAGGAAGGTGCTGCGTGCCAGCGGATCGTGGCCAGTAGCAACAAGGCGTACAGCGTGAAGAGCGCACTGTGGGTGAGGAGCGTACCATCCCACGCGGTGAGCTGGAACCAGTTGGTACCGAGCCCGATCAACAACAAGAGTGCCGCCGTCCATCGATCATCGAAGAAGTGAAGTAGCATGTTCCGGAACAGTACGAGGCCGAACAACGCGAATGCAAGGCACCCTATCGTAATGGCGATCTGATAGGGCGCGGAAAATCCATCAGCGGTGTAGCCAAGCGGGTCCGCGAGCATGTGGGCCACGAGGAAGAACGGCGCATAGAGCACCGCCATGCCCGAGCTGTACTTGATCACTCGGTTTCCATCCGGACCATCCACGAGCTGATAGAGCGTGGACGATGGCTCGTACGTGGTCATCACCTCGTCCAGCCAGGGATGGTCCTCCAGCGCAAGGTCATCGTGGATGAGCGTCGCAGGCAAATAGAGGTAGTAGCCGAACACATCCCAAGCCAGCACCTGACGATGCGGAAAGGAGCAGCGCACCCCGATGGTGGCCGCACAGATGAGCGATAGCGCGTACAGCGAGAGACGGCCTTTCGTGGCCATGTCCGCCTACGCAGGCTTCTTGATCTCGAAATCCTCCAGGAACTTCGTGGTGAAGTTGCCCGCACGGAACTGCTCGTTCTGCATCAGTTGCAGGTGGAACGGGATCGTGGTGTGTACACCTTCGATCACGTACTCGCTCAGGGCACGTTCCATCTTGGTGATGGCCTCTTCACGCGTCTGTGCGCTCACGATCAGCTTGCCGATCATGCTGTCGTAGTTCGGCGGGATGCTGTACCCTGCATAGACGTGCGTATCCACGCGCACGCCATGTCCCCCAGGGCTGTGGTAGCTGGTGATCTTGCCGGGCGTGGGACGGAAGTTGTGGAACGGATCCTCCGCGTTGATGCGGCACTGGATGCTATGGCGCGTGGGCTCGTAGTTGAGGCCGCTGATGGGGATACCCGCCGCGATCTTGATCTGTTCGCGGATCAGGTCGTAGTCGATCACCTCTTCGGTGATCGTGTGCTCCACCTGGATCCGCGTGTTCATCTCCATGAAGTAGAAGTTGCGGTCCTTGTCCACCAGGAACTCCACGGTGCCTACGCCTTCGTAATTCACACTGGCTGCGGCTTTGATGGCGGCTTCGCCCATCTTCTTGCGGAGCGTCTTCGTCATGAAAGGTGAAGGCGTTTCCTCCACGAGCTTCTGGTGACGACGCTGGATGGAACAATCGCGTTCGCTCATATGGCAGAAGGTGCCGTACTGGTCGCCCGCTATCTGGATCTCGATGTGGCGTGGTTCCAGGATGTACTTCTCCATGTACATGCCTGCGTTGCCGAAAGCGGCACCCGCCTCCTGACTTGCCTTCTCGAACGCCTCTTGGAATTCCTCTTCTTTCCACACCAAGCGCATCCCTTTCCCTCCTCCACCGGCGGTGGCTTTCAAGATCACGGGATAGCCGATCTTCTTCGCCTCTTTCTTCGCAACGGCCAGGTCCGTGACCAACCCTTCTGTACCCGGAACACAAGGGACGCCCGCCGCGATCATCGTGCTTTTGGCCGTGGCTTTGTCGCCCATGGCCTCGATCTGTTCCGGCAAGGCCCCGATGAACTTGATCCCGTGTTGCTGGCAGAGCTTGCTGAACTTGGAATTCTCGCTTAGGAAACCGTAGCCAGGGTGTATCGCATCAGCATTGGTGATCTCCGCTGCAGCGATGATGCGCACCATGTTGAGGTAGCTCTCCTTGCTCGGGGGAGGGCCGATGCACACGGCCTCATCGGCGAAGCGCACATGCAGGCTTTCCTTGTCGGCGGTGGAGTAGACCGCCACGGTCTTGATGCCCATCTCGCGGCAGGTTCGGATCACACGAAGGGCGATCTCGCCGCGGTTGGCTATGAGGATCTTCTTGAACATCAGCGGGAGGTTTTGCCGCAGAGGCGCAGAGGCGCTGAGAATGCGAAATGAAGAAGGGTCAAGAACATGGGCTTGGGGTGGAGGTCATGGATCGGCATCGTGTTCACTCTGCGTCTATGCACCTCTGCGGCCAAGTCTTAGGACGGGTCGACCAGGAACAAGGGCTGATCGTACTCCACGGGCTTGGCGTCGTCCACCAGCACCTTCACGATCTTGCCCGCCACGTCGCTCTCGATCTCGTTGAAGAGCTTCATGGCTTCGATGATGCAAATGGCCTTGCCGGGCTTCACCTCGTCGCCAACGTTCACGAACACCGGTTTGCCGGGCCCTGCGGCACGGTAGAAGGTGCCGATCATGGGGGCTTTGATGGTGATGTATTTCGCATCCGCTGCAGGTGCTGCTACCGGTGCTGCCGCCGCCGTCGCCGCTGGTGCGGCAGGTGCTGGAGCGGCCACCGGAGCGGGGGGTGCATAGACCGCCGCAGGGGCCGCGACCACCTGTACTTCCTTCTTCCCAGCGGGGGTCTTGATGGTGATCTTGAAGTCTTTCTGCTCGATCTCCACTTCGCTGACGCCGCTCTTGGCGACGAATTTGATCAAGTCCTGGATCTGGTTCAGGTTCATCGGGGCTAGCTCTTGGTTGGCCGACATAAAGCTCCTTTCGCGGCGACTAGCGCTCGGCGGAAGAGAGGCGAAGGTAGCAGAGTAGGGGAAGTGGGCAATTCTGACCGAAAATGAAGCGAAACCGAGCCATTTTCAAGCCTAATAGGCCCATTTCAGCCAGATCGCGCCCCAAGTGAAGCCGCCACCGAAAGCGCTTAGGATGATGTTGTCTCCCTTTTTCAGGCGGCTTTCCCATTCCCACAGGCACAGGGGCAGGGTGCCGCTGGTGGTGTTCCCGAACTTCTCGATGTTCACCATCACTTTGCTATCGTCCAGGCCCATGCGGTTAGCCGTGGCGTCGATGATGCGTTTGTTCGCCTGGTGTGGGACGAGCCAGGCCACATCATCAGCGGTGAGGCCGTTCTTTTCCATGATCTCCGCGCTCACGTCGGCCATGTTGGTCACGGCGAACTTGAAAACGGCCTTGCCCTCTTGGTACACGTAGTGCTGGCGCGCTTCCACGGTGCGCTCAACGGGTGGGCGCATGCTGCCGCCGGCTTTCTGGTGAAGGTATTGGCAACCGCTTCCGTCGCTGCGTAGGATGCTGTCCATCACGCCGAAGCCCTCTTCGTTCGGCTCCAGCAGCACGGCACCGCAGCCATCACCGAAGATGATGCACGTGGCGCGGTCCTCGTAGTCGATGATGGCGCTCATCTTGTCGCCACCCACCACCACCACCTTCTTGTGTTTACCGCTCTCGATGAACTGGCTGCCCGTGGTGAGGGCGTAGAGAAAGCCGCTGCATGCTGCGCCGAGGTCGAAGCCCCAGGCGTTCTTCGCTCCGATGGCATCGCAGATGATGTTGGCCGTGGCCGGAAAGATGCGGTCCGGTGTCACGCTCGCCACGATCATCAGGTCGATCTCCTCGGGGCCGATGCCGCGCTTCTTCAACAGTCCGTTCACCGCTTCGATGGCCATCACACTGAGGCCTTGGTCCTTGCCTTTCAGGATGCGGCGCTCCTTGATGCCCGTGCGTTCGGTGATCCAAGCGTCGTTGGTGTCCACCATGGTCTCGAGCACCTGATTGCTCAACTTGAAGTCAGGGACGTAACCGTTGACGGCGGTGATGGCGGCGCGCATTTTCATGGGAAGGTGTTTCACCAGAGAGGCACGGTGGGCACAGAGCCGATGGCCGTGCTCTTTGGAGGGACCAAGGTATTGATGCGGGGGAATGCCACCTCACTCCCTGGCCTCCCTATGAAGAAGGGAGCGCGCCTAAACCAGCGCTTCGCGGATGCGGTCGTTCAGCTTGCTCAGCACCACCTCGCGGGTGGCAAGCACCATGCTCTTGATGGCGATGTCGTTGCTGATGCCGTGGCCGATGATCACGTTGCCGTTCACGCCCAAGACGGGCAGGCCGCCGTAGTTCTCGTAGTTGAAGCGGTGCAGGAAGGGGTCGTCCACACCGTTCATTTCCAACAGGTCATGGAAACCCTCGATCACCTTCAGTACCACGTTGCCGGTGAAGCCGTCGCACACCATCACATCGGCCTTGTCGTTGAAGAGGTCGCGCCCCTCCACGTTGCCAGCGAAGGTGTATTGGGTCTGCTCCTTCATAAGCTCGTAGGTGGCTTGGCGCAGGATGTCTCCTTTCTTTTCTTCTTCCCCGATGTTGAGCAGCCCCACCTTGGGTGAAGGCACATGATAGACGTGTTCGGCGAGCAATGCACCGAGAAGGCCGAATTGCGTTAGCACATCGGCTTTGCAATCGGCGTTGGCACCAACGTCCAAGAGCACGCCCAAACCACCGCCTGCCTTGGGCACCAATGTGGGGATGCACGGACGGATGACCCCGGTGATCGGCTTCAAAATGAATATGCTGCCCACGAGCATCGCACCGGTGTTGCCCGTGCTGGCGAAGGCATCGATCTTCCCGGCTTTCGTCAACTGGAAACCGAGGCTGATGCTGCTGTTCGGCTTGGCTTGGAAGGCCTTCGTGGGGTTGTCGCTCATGGTGATATCGTCCTGGCTGGGAACGATATCGAAGGCCGAAGCATCCGCTCCTTCGGCCGCGAGCAGTTCGCGGATACGCGCCTCATCGCCGATGAGCACGATGCCCACGTCCGCAGGCAGTTCGCGTTGGGCCATGACGGCGCCACGCACGGGCACGGCCGGGCCGTGATCGCTGCCCATGATGTCCAGTCCGATCCTCATTTCGAGAGAGCGGGGTAGGAGAGGTTCAGCACGGCAGCTTACTCGGCTGCTTCGCTACCGGAAACCACCAGCTTGCCGTTGTAGTAGAGGTCTTCCCCTACTTTGTAGGCGCGGTGGCGCAGGTGCGTCTCGCCCGTGTTCGGGTCCTTGGTCACCGTGGGTGCGGTGGCCTTGTAGGTGCTACGGCGGCTGGCCGTACGCATTTTCGAGAATCGACGCTTTGGATTTGGCATGGCTCTACGTGCTTAGGAGCTGCGCTCCTTGTTCTGTAAGTCTTTCAGCACCTCCCAACGCGGGTCGGGGGTGGGTTCGTTCTCCACGATCAGCTTGCTCAGCACCTTCTCCACCTCGGGGTCGCACTGCCCTTCGGCATGTACGTGGCGGATGGGGAGGGCTAGGCGCAGGCACTCGTAGATGTAATGGGTCAGGTTGATGCTGTGGGCCCGGTCGTCCAGGCTCACGAATTCGTCGTCGTCCGTCTCTTCGCCACCGGTAAGGCTGAAGATCTGGCGCTGGTCGCCTTCAACGGGCTGATCCAGCGGGCCATCGCAGCGGTCGCAGTGTACGCGCACGGTGCCGTTGGCTTTCAGGTGGGCCACCAGCAGGGTCGTGCTCTTGTCCAGCGTCACATCCACTGTTACCTGGCCGCCCTGCCACTCTTCTTCAGCCGAAGCATCGAAGAAAGGCTGGTCCAGCACGAACTGGAACAGGTGCTGCCCGTCCTTCAGTCCGGCGAACTCGATGGTATGGTCCTTCAAGGGCTCCACAGGGAACTTTCCGAGAAATGGACCGCAAATGTAGCTGTTCCCAGTGATCTGGGAGGCGGTGGATCAACGGGTTAGTTGCGGTGAGGATTAATGTCAACGAATGTCAATAGATGTCAATGTTAGTATTTGTGATACACATGTACTAATATTGTCATTCATTAGTAGATATTGATGAAGAAGCCACTGCCACCGCCTCCTTTGGAAACAGGAGCCTCCCAAGGGTTTGTTAAGGCCATGGAATTCATTTACAGGAACCCAGAGGTCATGACCAAGTTGGCCGATGCGGTACAGGACTACCCGTACTGGGAGAAATTCAGCCATCGTGTAACATCTTTCGGCGTAGAGGCCAAGCATCTCTGGCGCTTGGTAAAGCAACAACGCGGTGCCCTAGCTCAGCGCATGACCATCGCTCATGCGCCCGGTTTCAAATTCTCATTCACGTTAACGGGGCAGATGCAACAAGCCTTGCATCGACTGGATATGCATATGGGCGGTGCCGTTGGTGGAATGTCCACCATTCCAGAGGGTACCAACGATCAGCTCATGATCAGCTCGTTGATGGAAGAAGCCATCGCCAGTAGCCAATTGGAAGGAGCTGCTACCACGCGTGTGATCGCCAAGGAGATGCTTCGGTCCAATCGGGAGCCCCGGAACAAGTCGGAGCGGATGATCCTGAACAACTACCGGACGATGCGCGCAATGACTGAGCGAAAGACAGAACCCATGTCGGTGGAGATGCTCCTTTCCATTCATCGGCTTGTTACAGAGGGCACTCTGGAAGAGCCCATCAATGAGGGGAGGCTGCGTACGACAGATGATGTCCGCGTGATCGATCAACTAACTGGGGAAGTAGTGCATTATCCCCCATCACACTTACTTCTACCTGAGTTGATGCAGGCTCTTTGTGATTTCGCGAACGACAAGAAGAATGAGCCGTTCATCCATCCAGTGACAAGAGGGATAATGCTCCATTTCCTGATCGGTTATATACATCCATTCGTTGATGGCAATGGACGAGCAGCGCGAGCTCTCTTCTACTGGTACCTATTGAGCCGGGGCTATTGGCTCGTAGAGTTCCTGTCCATCTCGAAGATGATCCTCCGCGCACCGGCGCAGTATGCTCGCGCATATCTGCATACTGAGCAAGATGACAACGACTTGACCTATTTCCTCCACTTCAATCTGCGCTGTCTTGATCTTGCAATGAAGGATCTGGATGCCTATCTCAAGCGTAAGCTCAGTGAACGAAAGCAGCTATACGCTGTGCTGAAGAACGCGCCGGTGAATGAGCGACAGGCAGAGTTGCTGACCATTCTTTTGCGAGAGCCAGAGCGCGTCCTAACGATCCTTCAAGTCCAGGCTCGCTTTGGCGTGGTCTACCAAACTGCTCGTACCGATCTGCTCGGGCTTGCTGATCTCGGATATCTGGAAATGCGAAAGTCCGGTAAGAAGATGTTGTTCCATCGGTCCGGTCAGTTCGAGGAACGGATCAACAATACCCGGATGAACTGACCGAACCTACCCCTCCTTTCGCTCTTTCTCCCGCTTCTGGGGCTGTAGCGGGTTGACCCCGATGGTCTTGTATACCTCGCGGTTGCGGTGGATGTCGCAGGCCATCCAGACCGCCGAGCGGAAGCTGCCTTCGCTGGCCACGCCCTGTCCGGCGATGTCCAGGCCGGTGCCGTGGTCGGGGCTGGTGCGCACGATGGGCAGCCCGGCCGTGAAGTTGACGCCGTGTCCGAAGCTGAGCGCCTTGAACGGGGCGAGGCCCTGGTCGTGGTACATGGCCAGCACGCCGTCGAAGTGCTTGTAGCTGCCGTTGCCGAAGAACCCATCAGCAGCGTAAGGGCCCATGGCGGTGATGCCTTCGTCGTTCAGGCGGCGCACGGCGGGGGCGATGCGCTCCTTGTCCTCACTGCCGAGGGTGCCATTGTCCCCGGCGTGCGGGTTGAGGCCGAGGATGGCGATGCGCGGCTCCACGATGCCGAAGTCGCGCAGCAGGCTTTGGTGCAGCAGGCGTGCCTTGGCCATGATCCTATCCGTGGTGATGGCGTTGGAAACATCCTTGATCGGGATGTGACCGGTGACGGTGCCCACGCGGAGGCCATCGCCCACGAGCAGCATCAGCACTTCGCTATCCGAGCCAGCCAGGTGTTGCAGGAATTCGGTGTGGCCGGGGTAGGCGAAACCGGCTTGCTGCATGGCGTTCTTGTCGATGGGTGCGGTGACAAGCACGTCGATCTTGGCCGCCGCGAGGTCCTGGGCGGCTGCTTCCAAACTCTTGATGGCATAGCTCGCCAGTTGCCCAGAGGGCTTTCCGAATTCGATGGCCACATCCTCTTCCCACACATTCACCACATTGAACTTCCGGGCCACGGCGTCGCGCGCATCGTTCACGCGTTGGAATTGCACCTCGTCCAGCTTCAACGCCTTGCGGTGATGGCTCACCGTGTGCGCGTTGGCGTAGAGGATCGGTGTGATGTCCGTGTGCATGCGGTTGTCCTCGAAGCATTTCAGCACCACTTCGATGCCGATGCCGTTGAGGTCGCCGCAGGAGATGCCGATGCGGAGGGGATTGCGTTGATCGCTCATGGGAAAAATGCTGGGCGCGAAATTTGGCGCCCCTAGCGCGCCGCCGCGCGTTGCTTGATGAATTCGTAGAAGAGGCGCACGCCTACGCCCGTACCGCCCTTGGTGCGATAACTGTCCTTGCGGGTGAGGAAGGCGGGACCTGCGATGTCCAGGTGGATGTACGGGTGCGTGGTGAAGCGCGCGAGGAATTTTCCCGCTGTCTGCGCTCCGGCCAGATCGCTGCCGAGGTTCTTGATATCGGCCACATCGCTGATGATCTCTTCGCCGTATTCGTCCCAGAAGGGGAGGCGTGCCGTGCGTTCGAACACGCTGTTGCCAGCGTTCTCCAATTTCTGGAATTCGGTGTCGGCAGCGGTGCCCATCACAACTGTACCGTATGTGCCGATGGCACGCATGGCAGCACCGGTGAGTGTGGCGATCGTCATCACCAGTTCGGGCTTGTAGCGCTCGCCATAGCTGAGTGCATCGGCGAGGATCAAGCGGCCTTCGGCGTCGGTGTTCAGTACTTCCACAGTGAGGCCGCTGTGCATGCGCAGCACATCGCCAGGTGCGTAGGCGTTGCCACCGGGGCGGTTGTCCGTGGCCGGAATCAGGCCGATCACATGCACGGGCAATTCCTGCTTCGCGACCAGGGCGATGGCACACGCCACGGCAGCGGCACCGGCCATGTCGCACTTCATCTGGTCCATGCTGTTGGGCGTGGGTTTCAGGCTGAGGCCACCGGTGTCGTACACCACGCCTTTGCCCACCAACAACAGCGGCTTCTTGTTCACCGCGTTCTTCGGCTTCCACTCCAGCACGCTGAAGGTGGGAGGGTCGGGACTGCCCTTGTTCACGCCGAGCAGGCCGCCCATGCCTTGTGCTTCGATGCGTGACTTCTCCATCACCTCCACTTTGAAGCCGGTGCTCTTCGCGAGCGTGCGGATCTCCGAGGCAAGCTGCGTGGCATTGAGGAAGCTCACCGGTTCGTTCACCAGGTCGCGGGCGGTGCAGGTGGCCTCCACGATGTCCTCGAGCTCTTCCACCTGCTTGGTGCTCACCTCCTTGGCGATGATGGCGAGCTTTTCCATGGTGGGCGCACCCTTCTCATCACTCTTGTATTTGCGGAAAGCGTAGTTGCCGAGGGCGGCACCTTCGGCGAGGGCAAGCGTGATGTCGCCATCATCGTGCAGACTGATGAGCTGGGCTTCGGAGCGTTTCGCGCTATTCAGGCGGGCGATCATGGCATCACCGGCGCGCCGGGCCTTTTCCATTTGTACATGCCCGTCCGCGGCCTTCACCAGATGGGCCATCACGATGCGGCCGCTCACGTCGCACACGGCGAGCTGGTTGTCCGCCTGGAGCTGTTCGGTGAGGTACTGGCGGTCGCTGCGTTCCAGGTCCAGGGTGCGCAATTGGGCGATGTCGTCGAGTATGACCAAGGTGTCGCGCGCGGCGGCGGGACGGCTGCTCTTCGAGAGGGTGATCATCGTGGCGGGAATGGAAGGGCCGAAGATAGCCGTCCACGGGTAGCGCTTCGGTTGGGCAGCCGAGGGCGTTGTGCGGCGGTGCGGGTAGGCAATTCGTTGTGCAACGCCGCCGTTCGCCCCCTGCGGAATGCCGTACTTTGTACTGTTCCGGAATGATCCATCTACGATCGCTGTTCCTACTGGTCTTCCTCGGCTGGGCTGCCGTGGCATCGGCTACGCATAACCGGGCAGGGGAGATCATCGTGTGTCATCTGGGTGGTTACGAATACGAGATCACCATCATTACACACACGAAGCTGAGCGCTCCTGCGGACCGGCCTGAGTTGGCGATCAATTATGGGGACTCCGAGATCTGGGATACCATTCCTCGCACATCGATAACGGATTTTCCTGCGCAGGATCTGCGGCGTAGTGAATACTTGGCACGCTACACTTATGCCGGACCTGGTCAGTTCTTGCTCAGTATCGACGACCAGAACCGCAACGGAGGGGTGGTCAACGTGCCGAATTCCATCGCGCAGTCGTTCAGTGTGCAGACATTGCTCGTTATCTCACCTGTGACGGGGGCCAACTGCTCGGCGCGCTTCTTGAACTCCCCGATCCAGGATGCCTGCCTCAACCAGCCGTGGATACACAACCCGGCGGCCATAGACCCGGACGGCGACAGCCTTTCCTATGAACCGGCCGTGTGCCTGGGCCTGAACAGCCAGCCCATTCAAGGGTACAGCTTCCCGGGCCCCAACTACAGTATTGACCCGCAGACGGGTACCATCGAGTGGAACGCGCCCTCGTTGGCCGGGGAATACAACATCGCCTTCATTGTAAGGGAATGGCGCTTGGTGGGCGGCACCTGGCGGGAAGTGGGCTACGTGACACGGGATATGCAGATCACCGTGGTGCCCTGCAACAACCAACCGCCGGTGATCGCTTCCGTACTGGACACCTGTGTGGAGGCGGGTACCTTCCTCACCTTCAACGTGCAGGCTTCGGACCCGAACACTGCTCAACTGGTCACCCTGCAGGCCTTGGGACAACCCTTCGGCTTGGGCGTGTCCCCGGCGACCTTCCTGGAGCCTTCACCCGGAAACCCGGTGAACGGGGTGTTCAACTGGAACACCGCATGTGCACATGTGCGCTTGCAACCGTACCAGATCGTGTTCAATGCCATCGACAACGGCTCTCCGGTCCAGCTTCAGGATTACGAGACCATGAGCATCACGGTGGTGGCCCCGGCGCCGCAGGATCCCACAGCACAGCCCTCGGGGAACGCCATCCAGTTGAACTGGGATGTGAGTCCCTGCAATGGTGCCGAGGGTTACCTGGTCTATCGCCGCAGCGGCCTCTTCGGTTTCGACCCCGATCACTGTGAGACCGGTGTTCCCGGTTACACGGGCTATGCGCTCATCGCCGAACTGGACGGTTTGAACAACACCAGCTACCTCGATGAGGATGGCCTGGTGATCGGTAACCAGTACTGCTACATGGTGGTAGCCGTATTCCCCGATGGGGCGCAGAGCTATGCCAGTGAAGAGTTCTGCGCCATCCTTGACCGGCAGGTGCCTGTGATCACCAAGGTGAGCGTGGGGGTCACCGACGTGAACAACGGTGTGGATACCGTGCAGTGGAGCAATGCCTACGACCTGGACACCATTTCACGACCAGGACCGTATCGCTTCAACCTCTATCGCGGAACGGGTTTCACCACGGCGAACGACCTGATCTGGACCAGTAGCACGCATCCATTCCTGGCGCACCCCGATACGTTCCTGGTGTTGAGTTCGCTGAACACCGAGGCACAGGCCTATGTGTATCGTGTTGAGCTCGTTGGGCGCGCGGACGAGGTGGAGCCGGATGTGATCGGTTCCAGCAGCGTGGCTTCCTCGGTCTTCATCAGCACCGAACCGAACGATGAACAACTGACCATCTCTTGGGCGCACAACACACCGTGGATCAACAGCGATTATGATGTGTACCGCTTCAATGGGGCTTCTTGGGACCTGGTCGGCAGCAGTTCTACCGAGAGTTTCACGGATACGGCGCTGACGAACGGCGTGGAATACTGCTACTACGTGTTGAGCACCGGCGCTTACAGCGATGCGACGATCGCGTCACCCTTGCTGAATTGGAGCCAGGAGGTCTGCGGCATTCCTGTGGATCGCACGCCACCATGCGCGCCGATCGTTGTGATCGAGAACGATTGTGAAACCCCGCTGAACACGTTGACGTGGAACAACCCGAATGAAAGCTGTGCGGATGACACGGAGCTTTACCGCATCTATTTCACCGACAGCCTGGACGGCGCGTTCGTGCTGATCGCCACGATCAACGGTGCCGAGGTCACCTCCTTCACCCATACGGATGGGGCCAGCGTAGCCGGTTGCTACCAAGTGACCGCTGTGGACACCGTTGGCAATGAGAGCGCTTTCGTGGAGGCCGTGTGCGGGGACAACTGCCCCGTGTATGCGCTGCCGAACGTGTTCACACCCAACAACGACCGGAAGAACGACACGTTCGGGCCGTTCCCATATCGGGGTGTGAAGACGATCGACCTGCAGGTATTCAACCGGTGGGGCGATGTGGTGTTCCAGACCAACGATCCGGATATCGACTGGAAGGGCACCTACAAGGAGAGCAATGAGCCACTGCCCGACGGGGTGTATTATTTCCTCTGCACGGTGACCTATGCGCGACTCCAAGGCTCAGTTGTGGAACAAATGAACGGCTACGTCCATATCCTGGGTGGTAGCGGGCAAGGCAAGCTCAACTGATGTTCACCGGTATCGTTGAGGGATTCGGCAAGGTGCGTTCGGTGAACGATGATGGCAGCAATCGCGAGCTGATCATCGAGACCGGCATTGCTGCGGAAGCTCGCGTGGACCAGAGCATCTCACACAATGGCGTTTGCCTCACCGTGGTGGAGTTGTTCGTCGCGCCGGGATCGTCCGTGCCCGATGCGTATCGCGTTACCGCGGTGCAGGAGACGCTGGAAAGGACCAACCTGCGTGAGCTGATCATGGGGCATGAAGTGAACTTGGAGCGCTGTCTGCGTATCGGTGACAGGCTTGATGGCCACATGGTCCAAGGGCATGTGGATACCACCGTCCGTTGTGTGGAAGTGAAAGACCTCAACGGCTCTTGGACCTTCTCTTTCGAGTTACCGGAACAACGGCACCTGTTGGTCCACAAAGGAAGCGTGTGCATCAACGGCGTAAGTCTTACCGTCGCCACCCTGGACGAGCGCACCTTCGACGTAGCCATCATCCCCTACACGTTCCAGCATACCACGTTCCGCTCGCTACGAGCGGGTCATTTGGCGAACATCGAATTCGATGTGCTCGGCAAGTACGTGGAGCGTATGTTGGGGCGCTAGAACGCAGCGCTCACGATCTGGCGCACGGCGTCGCTCTTGCCCATCGTGTAGAAATGCACACAGGGTACCCCTTTGGCGATGAGCTCCTTGGTTTGCTGCACGCTCCACTCGACACCCAGTCTTTTCACTTCTGCATCCGTCTTGCACTTCACCAGTTCGCTGGCCAGCGGTTGGGGCAGGTCGATGGAGAAGGTTTTGGGGATGAAGGCGATATGCTTCATCGTGGTCAAGGGCTTCAGTCCGGGGATGATGGGCACATTGATGCCTTCGGCGCGGCATAGCTCCACGAAGCGGAAGAATTTGGCGTTGTCGAAGAACATCTGTGTAACGAGATAATCCGCTCCAGCGTCCACCTTCTGCTTCAGGTAGGCGATGTCCGTGGCCAGATTCAGCGCTTCCAGGTGTTTCTCCGGATAACAGGCCGCCCCGATGCACAGGTCCGTGGGAGCTGCCTCCTGTTCTTCTTCGTAGAGGTACTTCCCTCTGTTCAGGCCGGAGATCTGGCGGATGAGGTCCGTGGCATGGACATGTCCATCGCGTTCCGGGATGAAGGCAGGTTCGCTCTTGATCGCATCGCCCCGCAAGGCCAGCACGTTGTCGATACCGAGGAAGTTGAGTTCGATCAGTGCGTCCTCAGTGTCCTCCTTGGTGAAACCACCGCAGATGAGGTGCGGTACGGTGTCGATGTTGTACTTGGCCTTGATCATGGCGCAGATGCCCACGGTGCCCGGCCTTTTGCGGATACGGATCTTCTGGAGCAGGCCCTGGCCACGCTCTTTGTACAGCACCTCCTCGCGGTGGTACGTCACATTGATGAAGCTGGGTTTGAACTCGAGCAGTGGGTCTATCCCCTCGTAAATGGAATTGATGTCCTTGCCTTTGAGCGGAGGCAGGATCTCGAAAGAAAGCAGCGTGCGGTCGGCCTGGCGGAGATGTTCAATGACCTTCATGGAAGCGATGGAAGGGTGCGAAAGTAGAAAGGCCCCGCCAGCGCGGAGCCTTTCCATATGCTCTGTGGCCGTATGCTACCGGAGGATGGTCACGTGGCCGGTGTACTCCTTGCCATCATCCTCCGTGCGGAACACGTAGTAATATGTGCCATCGGGTACGTCGGCGGCGCGCCAGGTGTTGCGGTAGTTCTTGGTGCCGTACACCTCCTTGCCCCAGCGGTTGTAGACGGAGAGGGTGTTGGTGTAATACTGGCCGTTCTCGATCACGAAATACTCGTTGTTCGCATCACCGTTCGGGGTGAACACGTTGGGTATGATGATGGACTCCGGTAGGATCGTGAAATTATACACCGTGGAATCCTGGCATCCGTCCGCAGCCGTGATGGTGAGCACGATGCCGTAAGAGCCCGGGGCCATGAACGTGTAGCTCGTATTCGCGCCGGACGCGCCTTGACCGGGAATGCCGAAGTACCAATCATAGACCGTCAATGGAGAGCCGTTGCCCTGAGAGCCGCTGCCGTTGAAGTTGACCGTGGCACCGATGCCCTGTGGCGAACTAACGCTGGGCACGATCGAGGCATCGGGAGCGCTGCCCACGGTGACCACGAACGGGGCCGATGTGCCAGAGCAGCCGTTCTCCGTGGCCACTACGCTGTACGACCCCGTACCTACCGTAATGGTCGGTGACTGGCTTCCGTTGGACCAGTTGTACGAACCGTATTGTTCCAACGTGGACAAGGTAGCCGGCGCACCGCCGCAACTGAAACCAGGACCCGTGATCACCGGAGCTGGCGTAGGCACTTGACTTACCACGAAGGGCTCGGACTCCAAGCTGCAATCTCCGGAGAAGACCGTTACGGTGTAGGTGCCCGGGGTCGCACTGATGTTCTGGCCTTGGAAGCCGTTGCTCCACTCGTAGGACGTATATCCCGCAGGACCGCTGAGCTGTGTGACGGTTCCCTCGCAGATCTCATCATCTCCGAGGATGTTGAGAGGGGAAGGAATGCCAGGCAGAACGGTGATCACCATCGAGGTGTCGTACGTGCACCCGAAGTCGTCCGTGATAGAAAAGATATAGTTGAACGAACCCTCGGCGATGGGGGTAGCGGTGGCGAGCAACGGGTTCTGGGGGTCTATGGCGACACCGGGGCCAGTCCAAATAGCTGAATCCGGGCTGCTAACGCCGAGCACGGGCTCAAAGGAAACCAGGTCCGGATACAACTCCGGTGCGAACGTGATACCCCAGGAACAGATGAAACCATCATCAATGCCTTGGTTGTCGATCACGATGAAGGACCATGTGCCGTTCAAGGGGCAGCCCACCAACTGGCTCAGGGGTTGTTCGCTCTGATAGTCTCCGGGCGCCAGCATCTGATAGCCCGGGTCTAGAACGGAAGGAAGCACGTTCTCCGTGGTGCCACCAGCGGCAGAGGAACTGAACGTGCCGTTGGTGGCGTTCGGCGTCCAGCAGTAGTCCAAGCAGTTCCCCGGCACGGGTGGCACTTCTTCGGTATCCAAGGCATCCCCGATGAACGTCCCACCACCGGACCCCACTCCGTCATAATCCACCATGAACGCCTGCGAGCCGTTCGGACATTCGATCAGAATATCCAGGTCACCCATGAATGAGTGCTCCATGCTAACGCAAATGGAACTGAGTTGCTCCACGCTTTGCAACGAGCTTCCCGGCTGGAATCCGGTGAAGGTGACTTCAGAAACGAAAGGAGTGTTCAATTCATCGGGGAGATAGACGCCCGAACCCAGATCGATGATGGGTGCCCCGGACCATTGAACCGGCTCAACGCCAATAGCGCTCAACGGAACGGACTCGCCCAAACAGATGGTCACCGGGTCCAGCACTAACGCCGAGAAGTCGGGGGGCGTACCTACCAGGACCTGCAGATCGATGGCGTTCGTGCTTTCGCATTGCTCGGTGGAATTGTCCGTCAGCAACAGGCGAACAGTATATGCCCCGGGCGCTTCATAAGCATGGGTCACCACCGCTCCGCTCAGCGAGTCCACCGTGCCATCAACGAAGTTCCACCGATACTCCGCAATGCTATTGCCACCGGAAGAAGTGGAGCCGGAGGCATCGAAGGTTATGGGCTCTCCCATGCAAACCATCGCCGGGGAGGCTTGGCTCATGGTGGCCACCGCTATCGGCGGTTCGCACGGAACGTAGCAGGAGATATTCCCAACGAAAGAGCCACCAGCGCTGGCAGCATCACTCACGAATCGGAGCGTAACACATCCTGTCGCGCTGCCGAAAGGGACCACCACGGGAGAACCTGCCGTATTCACGTTCAGCGTTATCAAGAGTGGATCGGCGGTGCTGGTGCCGTTATAGACTTCCATGAAGTCGTTGTTATCCACCTCGAACGTGGACCAATCAATGCGAATGGCTGATCCGGGAGCGTCCGGGCAGAGGACAAGTGTTATGTCCTCTCCGACACCATATCCAGGGCCTCCTTCACCACCACTGTCCACCAAGGTCCCGCTGCACGCAGCGACACCCCCGTCGATGATGTTGATGACTTGCGCTGTGGACAACTGCCAGCACATTGCTCCGATCGCGAAAAGGATCGGCTTCCGAATGGTCTTGAAGATGGTCATGTTCCTAGGTCAGTTGGTCAGCCTGATCGGGAAAGCGCCGAAAATACGGCTGATACCCGTTCGTCCAAGGTCAATTTTAACGGATCGTCGGGAGGTTGTGGCCATTGTACTTACCAACTGGAGAAGCTGCTACTAAGCGGAACTGCTGCTGGGGGAAAGGTCTGGCAAGTAGGGCGTTACCGTAGGATCGTCACGTGTCCTGTGTACTCCATACCGTCCATACGGGTCTTGAACACGTAATAGTAGGTTCCGTCGGGCACGTCTATGGCACGCCAGGTATTGCGGTAGTTGTTGCTAGCATAGATCTCTTGCCCCCAACGATTGAAGATGGACAATGAGTTCTCGTAATACTGACCATTCTGGATCACGAAGTACTCGTTATTGGTATCACCGTTCGGGGTGAAGACGTTCGGGATATCGATCGGCTCCGCGATGATGATGTACTGCTGCGAGGTCACATCCTGGCAACCATCAGCGGCCGTAACGGTGAGGGTAATGGTGTGCGTGCCAGGCGTCGTGAACAGGTAGGAAGGCGAAGGAGAGCTACTCTGGCTCAGGTTGCCGAACTGCCAGGCCCATTCCGTGATGGGAGAACCATTTCCGGTGGAGGCATCGGAGAAAATGGCCGTGGTACCCAAGCCTTGGGGCGAGGGTGGGGCGATCGTGAAGTCGGCTTCGGGGTCACTACCGACCGTTACGGAGAACGGACTGGAGGAGCCCACGCAATTGGTGCCATTGGCCACCACGGTCACCGTGTACGTCCCGGTGCCCACCGCTACGGTCGGGTCGGTGCTTCCGGTGGACCATGTGTAAGAGGCATAGGTCTCGGTGGTGCTAAGGGTGGATGTGCCGGCACCGCATCCAACGGAGGGTCCGGTTATAACGGGGTCCGGGCTGGGCAACAGGCCAACGATGAAGGGCCCGGATTCCAACGTGCAATCACCTAGACCAACGGTCACGGTGATCTCCCCGCCTTCCAACGTGCTTGTGCTTTGTCCAACGGCACCGGTGCTCCAGGTATATGTATCGTAACCGTCCGGAGCGTTGAGGTATGCAGGCACACCCTCGCATACCAGTTCGTCGCCGGTGATCACGATGGGGCCGGGAACACCCGGGTTGACCGTGATGGTGATGGTCGTGTCGTAGGTGCAACCGAAGTTATCCGTGACCGAGAATGTGTAGTCATGTACACCGACACCCATCGGGGTGGCAACACCGGCCAAGGGGTTGTTCGGATCCGGAACGTATCCATCACCCACCCAATGGGACGAATCCGGCGTGCTGACACCGAGGATCGGGGTGAACTCGGTCAGCTCTGGGAACAAAGCGGGGTTGAAGTTGATGTTCCAGTTGCAGATGAAGCCATTATCGCTTCCCCATAGATCCGTCACAGTGAAGGTCCAGGTGCCATTCAGGTCGCAGCCTACCAAGGCGCTCATGGGGTTCAGGCTCTCGTAGGTGCCGGATGGGAGGGTTCCTTGTGCGTTGTCTTCCCAAGTGCCGTTCGTAGCCGTCGGGCTCCAGCAATAATTCCAACATACACCCTGTGCGTCGGGCTGCGAATCATCATCCACCGGCACCCCCAGGAACGTTCCTCCACCGTTCTGCTGGTGGAAGGTCACGCTTTGACCGCTGGGGCAGGTCATGGAGATCACCAGATCCCCGATGAACGAGTGCTCCATATCCACACAGATGGATTCCAGGTCAGAGATATCCGTGAGCGTTTGGCCCGGCTCGAACTGGGTGAAGGTCACCGACGTTGGGAAGGGAATACCCAACTCATCGGGTAGGAACACACCCCCGCCCAGATTGGGCTCGGGCAGTTCGGACCATTCCACTGGCGTCGGCACGGCCAACAGGTCCACAGATTCTCCTTCGCAGATCGTGGTGCTGGGCGTGGTGCCAGCGAAACTCGGCGTGGTGCTCACCAGGATCTGCAGATCGATCAGGTTCGTGTTCTGGCAACCATTGTCGTCCGTTACGGTCAACTGTACCACATACTCTCCGGGTTCAACGAACACGTGAGAAACGATGCTACCGCTAAGGCTGTCCAATTCCCCGTCCGCAAAGTCCCAGCGGAACTCTTCGATGGAGAAGCCTTCAGCTGCCGTGGAAGCCGTTGCGTTGAACTGCACGGTTTCGTTCTGGCAGGCGAGCAGCGGAACGGCGCTGCCGAAGGTGGCGTTGGCTACCGGGGGCTCGCACGGCTCAAAGCAGCTGATGGCCGCAGCGAACACGCCTGTTCCGGTCTCGTTGCTGGTGAAAACGAGCGTCAGGCAGCCGGACGTGTTCTCGAAACTCGCCGAAATGATCCCGGGCGAATTCGTGCCGCTCCACGTGCCGATCTCCGGTGCCGAGGTGGAGTTCCCATCGTAGATGGTCATCTTGTCCAACGGAGAAGCCCCGTCCGTAGAAAGGTTGAAGGTTATCCACTGCAACGAAATGGCCGGCCCCGTGCCGTCCGAACAGATCGTCAGGGTGTAGTTCTCGTTGTTGCTGTAGCCGGAAGCACCTTCGCCCCCGCTGTCCAGCAAAGCACCCGTGCAAGTGCTTACACCACCGTCCGCAATGGTGAAGAAGGTCTGCGCTTCCAACGAGAGCACAGAGATTACAAGTGCGGAGAGGAGGCTGAATGTCCGTTGATGCTTGAGCATGAGAACTACGTGTTCTGGTTTCGTGTGATCAAGAGCCCGCCGAGAGTCGGTCCCTTAAGCGATGTGTTCGTTAGTTGAGCCTGTTCCTATTGAGCCAGACTACTTTTCCTTCGGAGACGGTTCTGCCGTCCAAGGTGGAAGCCTCTACGGCGACCATGTACATGCCATCTTCACAGTTGGCTCCTGTCCAAGGTTCGCCGTTGTTGGTGCTGAAAACCAATGCGTTGGTCTTCAGTGAATAGATCCGCACCATCACGTTCTGGAAGCCATCCATGCCAACGGTGTAGGTATCATTCACCAGGTCACCATTGGGCGTGAAGGTGTTCGGCATGAACAGTTCCGGTAGCGGCTCGGTGAGTTCGTACACAGGAAGGTCCGTGTTGGACTGATTGTCCGAGACTGCGCTCGGCTCACGCTTGCCATTGGCAGCGGCTTTGTTCGCCGCACCTGGCTCGGGCTGCGCCGTGACCGGTCCTTGGATCACCTGTTCCGTAAGGTCAGTGATGATGTCGGAGACCAGCACTTCGCCCGTTCCATTTCCACTTGGGACCGCTTCCGAAGCGGGTGTGTCCTGTTCAGCTTCGCTCGGTGTTCCGCTGGAAGGAACGGATGAGGCGGAGAGGTCCCTCGATCGCGTCGGAGCCGTAACGGACGGAACTCGCTCCGCAGGGATGCTGATGACTAAGGGCCGAGTGCGAACCTCCACTTCACGAGGTACGGCCAATGTTCGCTCTTCGAGAGGCGGTTGAGGAACGACCAACTCCTTTGTAACAGCCACCGTTGTGGGGGCAGGCGCAACGCTATCACGCTGCCACAGCAGCACGCCTGTGGTAACCACAGCGGCAGCTACGCCAGCGGCGACCCAGCCCCAAGCGGAGCCTGCAACTCCAGCCCCGGCCGCTGGGTGCCCCAGCTGGCTGCTGATGTTACTCCATGCCGAAGGGTCCACAGGCACCTCGTGCTGGGCGAATCGGTCGCGGAACAAGTCGTTCACTGCATCATTGGCCGGAGCAGCGACGGCCATCTGCTGCTGTATGCCCTGCCACACAGCGGGGTCCACCGGGGTCTCGTGACCTTGGAACCGCTGTTGGAACAAGCTATTGACACTATCCTTCATGTACATGTCCGAATTGCGCCACCACCTCTTTTGGCAGCAGCTTGCGCAGGTAGGCCCGCGCTTTCATGAATTGCGATTTCGAGGTGTTCTCTGAAATACCGAGCATCTCCGCGATGTCCTTGTGCGGATAACCCTCGATGGCGAAGAGGTTGAAGACCGTGCGATAGCCGGTAGGAAGGGCCTGGATCAGGTCCATCAGCTCATCGGTGCTCATGCCACTGAGCACATGCTCATCTTCACTGTGCAGGTGCTCAGCATCGGTCAGGTCAAGGCTCTGATCGTACGGCTTGTTCCGGCGGATGTGGTCCAACGCCGTGTTCACCATGGTCCGCGCGATCCAACCGCCCAGCGGGCCCTCGCCACGGTAGTGGTCCATCTTCTGGAACACCTTCACGAAGCCATCCTGGAGGATGTCCTGGGCTTGGTCGCGGTTGTGGGCGTAGCGCATGCAGATGCTCATCATTTTCCTGGCGTACTGCTGGTACAAGGCTTTCTGCGCCACGGGGTCCCCGTCCACACAACCTTTCACCAGCCGCTCGTCCGTCATGGTCATCCGGGTAGATGATGCGATCCGCATGTCCAAAGTTGCCTGAAGGCCCAACGCCTCGGCCTTTTCAAAGGTAGGGCACGGCGGGTCCGGCGCCGATCTTGGGCTACCTTCGCAGCCCTTTCAGCCAGCCCTAGGTGGGCCAAGACATGGAGCACATCCGCAATTTCTGCATCATCGCCCACATCGACCACGGGAAAAGCACCCTGGCCGACCGTCTCCTGCACATGACCGGCACCATCGCCGATCGCGATATGCAGGCCCAGAACCTGGACGATATGGACCTGGAGCGAGAGCGGGGCATCACCATCAAGAGCAAGGCGATCCAGATGGACTACACCCTGAACGGGAAGAAGTACATCCTGAACCTGATCGACACCCCGGGCCACGTGGACTTCAGCTACGAGGTCAGCCGCTCCATCGCCGCCTGCGAAGGGGCTTTGTTGATCGTGGACGCCACACAGGGCATCCAGGCCCAGACCATCAGCAACCTCTACCTGGCACTGGAGCACGATCTGGAGATCATCCCCATCCTCAACAAGATGGACCTGCCCTCGGCCAACCCCGAGGAGGTGAAGGACCAGATCGTGGACCTGCTCGGCTGCAAACTCGAGGATATCCTGAGCGCTAGCGGCAAGACCGGCTTGGGCGTGGATAAGGTGCTGGAGGCCGTAGTGGAGCGTATCCCAGCCCCGAAAGGCGACCCGGCGGCACCCCTGCAAGCGTTGATCTTCGACAGCGTCTTCAACCCGTTTCGGGGCATCATCGCCTACTTCCGCGTCATGAACGGCGTACTGAAGAAGGGTGACAAGGTGAAGTTCTTCAACACCGGCGTTGAGTACAACGCAGACGAGGTGGGTTGTTTGAAGATGGAGATCAAGCCCCAGCCCGAAGTGCGCGCCGGTGATGTGGGCTACATCATCAGTGGCATCAAGACGGCGAGTGAGGTGAAGGTGGGAGATACCATCACGCACAAGGACCGGCCCTGTGCTGAATCCATCCATGGCTTCGAGGATGTGAAGCCCATGGTGTGGGCCGGCATCTTCCCGGTGGACACCGACGAGTACGAGGAGCTGCGGGATGCGATGGAGAAGTTGCAACTCAATGACGCAAGCCTGACCTGGACGCCCGAGAGCAGCGCCGCACTCGGCTTCGGTTTCCGCTGCGGATTCCTGGGCCTGCTGCACATGGAGATCATCCAGGAGCGGCTGGAGCGGGAGTTCAACATGACGGTGATCACCACCGTCCCCAACGTGGGCTACATCGTTACCAAGACCAACGGTGACATTGTCAATGTGCACAACCCGAGCGAACTGCCCGAAGTGATGCACATCGAGAGCATCCAGGAGCCGTACATCAAAGCACAGGTGATCACCAAGGCTGAGTACACGGGGTCTATCATGACGCTGTGCATCGAGAAGCGCGGTGTGCTCGTGGGCCAGAACTACCTCACCACCGATCGTGTGGAACTCACCTTCGAACTGCCGCTCGGTGAAGTGGTGTTCGATTTCTACGACAAGCTGAAATCGATCTCGCGGGGTTACGCGAGCTTCGACTATCACCCCATCGGGTTCAAAGAGAGCGATCTGATCAAGCTTGACATCCTCCTGAACAGTGAGAAAGTCGATGCCTTGAGCGCTTTGATCCACCGCGACCACGCGCACGAGTTGGGCAAGAAGATGTGCAGCAAATTGAAAGAGCTGCTACCACGCCAACAGTTCGACATCCCCATACAGGCCGCGATCGGAGCCAAGATCGTAGCACGCGAAACCGTGAAAGCGTTGCGTAAGGATGTAACCGCCAAGTGTTATGGCGGCGACATATCACGTAAGCGGAAGCTTCTCGAAAAACAGAAGGAGGGCAAGAAACGCATGCGCCAGGTGGGCAGCGTGGAGGTGCCACAGGATGCGTTCCTGGCGGTGCTGAAGTTGGATTGAGGATTCACGCTCCGGACCGGGCGCGATCTCCTACCGTATGTGGAGTTCATTCCCCACTTAGCGGTCGCTTTCACCTGCATTGAAGCTGAAGAGGCTTTCGGCACGCATGTGGACATGGAAGGTGAAAAACGGACCACCATGAACAATCTCGTCAACATCATCATCGTACTGCTCATCGTAGGCTGGCTCATCGGCTTCATCGGCTTCGGGGCCATGGTAGGCAGTTTGATCCACATTCTTCTTATCCTGGCGGTGGTCGGCATCATCTACCGACTGCTCTCGGGAGGCAAGTCCCGCGCGTAGGTAACGCGTATGCCTAGGTCAACAGCCCAGCGCGTGAAGCGGCTCTTCCTTGTCTTGGCCTTTCTGGCCATGGCAGTGGTGCTGCTTCATGCCTTATTGACCCGGTTATTGCATCATGTCTTAAGAGAGCGCATCCAGGAACTCGCCGTGCGGTCCGGTGCTAACTGGGTGGATTCGGAACGAACTGCCATATCCATCGACGTGCTCGCAGGCGACCTTCGCATCGTGGATCTCCACTGGGAGTCGACGTTGACGGAAAATCGTGTGCAGACCACCGCTGCCGGACGCGTGGATACGTTGCAATTGCGCGGGCTTTCTTACGTGGACCTTTTTATGAACCGCCGTCTTACCGCAGATGAGTTGGCGCTCTTCGCTGTGGATATCGACCTGCGCATGTCCCGAGATACGGCGCCTGTTCGGAATCCTGGTTCTGGACCTCCGGATCTGCGGTTGGGGATGTTGGAGGTGCACATCCGCAACGCCAGTGTTTCCCTTCCGGACAGCACGAATATCGCAGCGACGGATCTCCGATTGGACGGTGGCGAGATCATGCTGGACATGAGTTTGCGAGAATTCGCCGCCTCACATCTGCATGGTTCGATTCTCGGTATACGTGCAACTCCGTTCGCAGACTCCTTGGTGCACGTCGCATCGATCGAGTTGGATGGGATGAAGGGTGCTGCCACATTGGAGAACATCACTTTTGGTCCCGCCAACGTGGTGGAGCGCGCACGAGGCGTGGCCCTCGAAAGAGATGTGCTATCAGGCTCCATCTCCTCACTTGACCTTCGAGGGTTGGACATGGATGCATTGCTCGGCGGTGTGCTGACGATCCGTGCTGTGCAGCTTGGACCGACCGATCTCATCGTCGCTCGGGATAAGGTGCTGACCGACCCTCCTTTTCAGCACAAACCACTTCCAGCCCGCTCGTTGCGAGCAATGCCCTTGGGCGCTGGAGCGGATTCTCTCATCGTTGAGAGCCTGCAAGTCGACTATCATGAGCGCGTGGATGTAGCGCGTGGATTCGCACATATCGCGTTCGATTCCATTGCAGGCGTGCTTACGGGTTTGCACAATGTTCCAGAGGATACGATGAGGTTGATGGCCAGCGGGCTTGTCTTCGGTCGTACGCCGGTGGTTCTCGATCTTCATTCTCACATTGGTGATAGCTCGGATCATTTCGTGGCCGAAGCCCGTGTGGGTCGTCTCGCTTTCGCTCAATTGACCAATGCGCTGGCGCCGCTCACCGGAGTGGCAACACCGGCGGGTCGTCTGGACACCCTCATCTTGCGCATGAACGGGCGTGATGCTCGGGCTACGGCTCGTTGCTGGATGCGATACGATGGCCTGAAACTCGACCGTCGTGGACAGAAGAACAAAGCACTTGATCCAGTGCTCAATGGTCTGCTCAATGTGATCGTGAAGCGAGGGCGTACCGGGGAGAAGGATGGGGAAGGATGGGAGGATTATGCGTGGGATCGACGGAGGGACCGATCGGTGTTCAATTATCTGTGGGCCGGGGTTCGCGAGGGAGCGAAGACCAGCATGTTACCCAAAGCCGTTGTGGATCAGGTCTCAAAACGATGATACAGGGCGAGCGATACATCACAACGATGTTCGTCATGCTCTGCGTTCTGGTTGGAGGGCCTGTTCTGGCACAACGCTATCTGCAGGATACCAGTTACGTGCGTGATCTTTCGCGGCGCGTAACGCTCAGGGCTTATGCGAGCCACAAGTTCAACAGCATGTTGCTACGTGCCGAAGACCCCTTCCCCGATCTTCGTTATCGGCCGAATGGGCAGGTGAACATCGGTGTGGGTGCCAGTCTGCGGAAATTCACCCTCAATATCGGTGTACGTGCGCCCTTCGTGAATGACGACGTGGACCGCAAGGGGCGGACGCGCTACTTGGATGCGCAAGCCAACCTGTACGGAACCAAACAAGCCAGCAACCTCTTTCTCCAGGTCTACAAAGGATACCACCTTACCAGCCACACCAAGGAACTGTTGGGGTGGAAAGGGTCTACCGAATTGCCCTACAGGCCCGACCTGTTGCAGTACAACATCGGGATCAGTTCCTTGCGCATCCTCAACCACGAACGGTTCAGTTATCGTGCTGGGTTCAATCAGGATGCCGTTCAACTGCGATCTCAGGGCTCATGGCTGTTTGGCGGATACCTCACCGCCTATTTCGTGCGTGCGGATTCGGCATTGGTCCCGTCGCGCCTGCGCGAACAATTCCCAGCGGGTAGCAATGTCAGCTCCGCTTCCTATTTCGATGTCGGTCCGATGGGGGGTTATGCCTATACACATGTCTTCAGACAGCGATGGTTCGTCACGGGCAGCGGAGCACTTGGCGGGGGCATCAGCCTACAGGCGGTGCGTGTTGACGAGGGAGAGGCACGGCGCGCTCGTCGCAGTGCGGGTGTCGGATGGCACACACAACTGCGTGCAGCTGCCGGATACAACAGCCGTTCGCACTATGTCGGTATCGTCTTCAGTCAGGAGCATATCGGCTACCTCCAGCGCGAGGGCCAACGCTTCGTATGGGATGTAGGTGTTGTAAGGCTGGTGTTCGCCCAGCGGCTACGCGAACGTCCCAAGGTGATGGATCGCAGCACGCGCTGGCTTCAGCGGAAGAAGGAGAAGATGATCCCTTGAGGCGGGGCATGTACGCCCCAAGCACGGGGAAAGACCGTGTGTCTGATGCCCGGTCCGCGCGGACATCCATTTCTTCCATTGGTCATATGAAGCGCATTCCCAGCCAGTTAGGAAAAGCCTGGCGATGCCGCTGTTCATTGGCCTTCATGTTGCCTTGGTTCGGAAAACCCAACTGCGATGAACAATACCCTCATTTACGCAGGCATACTGAGCGCCTTTTGTGCGTTCACGGCCTGCAGCGACGCTCCAGACAACACCGAAGCGATGGAGAAGAAAGTTGACAATGCCATGGAGGATCTCCGCGCCGGAAAGGATGATATGACACGTGAGCTGCGCGACCTCCGTGAGGACTTGGCGATGGAATTGACCAAGGCAGAAGAGCGTTTGAAGGATCCGGCGCTGACAGCTGAAGAGCGCAGCGAGTGGGAGGCCGTAAAAGCCGACGTGAACGCACAGATCGCTCGATTGGACGCCAACTTGAACGATGTGGAAAGCGCTACGGCTGAAACATGGGACGAGGTGAAGGCCGGTACGAAGAAGACGACCGACGATGTTGGTAACTGGTTCCAACGTCAAGCGGAGAAGATCGATAAAAAGACGGACGCCGACAAGGATAACGACGGACACTAGTTGTGGTGGTGTCCCGCTGTGGTAGGCGGGACAATTGGTGGCGGGCCGTGCGCGAAAGCGTGCGGCCCGTTCCGTTATAGTGGTCGTGTACTTTAGGTGCGTGCAAAGCGACGTGATCATCGTAGGTGGAGGTCCGGCAGGCCTTAGTGCGGCCATCGTTCTCGCGCGGGCAGCCCGCAGGGTGCGTGTGTTCCACGCGGGGCCTAGGCGGAATGAGCGGTCAGGATCCATGCACAACTACCTCGGCATGGAAGGTGTGTCACCGCAAGCATTCAGTGAGAAGGCTTGGGAAGAGGTGAGGGATGCGGGGACGTTGCTCCACAGCGAACGCATCACCGATATCGTTCCTACGCCGGAGGGTTTCCTCGCGACCGATACCAAGGGGTCCACATGGTTCGCGAGATTCGTCTTGCTCGCTACCGGATTGGTGGACGTGCTTCCAGCGGTAGAGGGTGTTGAAGCCTGTTATGGAACCAGTGTTTTCCACTGCCCGTATTGCGATGGAGCGCCTTGGACGGACCGTGCGCTCGGGGCGATCGGACCGGGCGCCAGCGCGACAGGTCTTGCCATCACCCTGCGCGGATGGAGCAGGAACGTGACCGCTTTCACCATGGGATCATCGGTACCGCGCATCCACAGGCCCCTCCTGAAGCGATTGGGTATCATCGTGGTGGAGCAAGAGGTCGTATCCCTGGAAGCGCTGAACGGATTCGTTGCTGCGGTGCGGACGCTGGGCGACAAGCATGATATCGATGCGCTGTTCTTCAATACGGGCACCCGCCAAGCGTCTCCCATTCCCGCTCGCTTGGGTTGCGCTTTCGCCACCAGCGGGGCCATTAAAGTGGATGCACAGCAGCGCACCAGCGTTCCAGGGGTTTACGCAGCGGGCGATGCGGCTTTGTACACCCATCTGGTGAGCGTGGCCGCCGCCGAAGGAGCGAAGGCGGCCATTGCGATGAACAAGGCGCTGATGGTGAGCGGTATCGTGCGGTGATCCGTAAAACGCCGCGTGTATCCATTCTTCCGATACTGAATGACTCTCAGGGTCACATGGCATTTGACCATGGACACGTGCCTTTGTTCACTATCACGAACTCGGCGCGAGAGCCCGAGGCAATAGCGCTGAAGAAATGAGCCCGATGGAACAATATGCCGTGAAGAGGTAGAAACCCACCTGCAATGCACTGTTGTTCGTGGTCAATACATGGACGGATGTTGCGTAGCCCTCCAAGGTGGTCAATTGACTATCGACCACACCGTTGAACCCGATGAAGGCCATGAAGATGGCTACCACCATGACGTCCGCCATGGACCACTTGCCGGCCCGGTGCAACAGCCATGAGGCGATCCGACCTTTCGGTTCCCGGCCACGCCACAAGGTGATAACGGAAAGGGACATCTTCAGGCTTGGCAGCACCACGCTGAAGGCGAAGACCGCGGCTGCTACGAACATCAATTCGGGCTTGCGCTCCTTCAACAGGACCTCAACCACTTGAAGTATGCTCTTGCTTTGGTGGAAGAGCACCTGGTCTACGAAATCCACTGGCTCACCAAGGAGGGTCAGTTCGAAGCGTTCGATGCGAGCTTCTATATCGATCATCGGTAAATGCACCCCGAGCACCAGCAAACACAGCCCCGCTGATATGAGAGCGGCCAAAGGACCTTTCTCTCCTGCGCCGGCCATCACCGCCAGTAGCAAAAGGGTGCAACAGCCGATACCTAACAGCAGGTAGCACTTACGAAGGTGGGCATCCAGGTCTGACATGTCGGCCCGGATCTTAGCCAGTGCCGTGGAGCGATCGCTCGTATCGTACCGTGCCAATGTGCGCTTCAATAGCGTGCGGTCAACTTTGCCATCCGTGCTGCACCCTACCTCGTTCAGTTTATCGACCACGAAGCATTTCATCTCTTCACGATTCTTCGGATCGTTGGCGTATTCCACGATCATGTCGGCATACCGCGGTATCCCGCTTCGCAGATCGTCGATGTTCACAAGCAGTCCCATTACGGCATTCTTGACCGCTCCCCCCACGCCCTTCGCCTTGTTGCGTTCGTTCATCACGTGTTCCACCTCGGTCAAAAGTCCGTTCATCAAGTCCATGGCGCGTCGGCGAACCTGATCGCGGTTCGCTCCGGTCAACTCGAATTCCAGCACCTTCTTCTCCATGATGCCGCTGATGACATCCTTCCATTCCGAAGGGTCGAATAGGCCATAGGTGATGTGTGAGAGCTCCATCTCATCTGCTCGAAGGACACTGCGCTGGTGTGCGGAGCGATGGATCTGGAACGCGAGCAGCAGGATGCCGCTCAGCAGGAGAACGAGGTTAAAATGGCGGAACATGACCGGTGGTCTCCTTCCAAGGCATTTTGCGGGCCATGGGCGCGCGCGCTTCGGAGCCGTGTGCATATGTGGAATGACATGCCCATCTCGTAGAGCTTCTTTCACAAAGGCTAAAGATGTTCTTTGCCGTTCCCTTTGGGTAACAGCCGGATCGCTCGATGGCACATGTGTTGGTTACCAAGTCCTAAAACCACCGTCATGCGATCTATGACCAAGAATACGATCACACTTGCTTGTGCAGGTGCCCTGATCCTCTCTGCATGTAACACCTCGCGCGCCGTGAAGGGCGGAGCTATAGGAGCCGGTGCAGGAGGTGGATTAGGGGCGGTCATCGGTAATCAAGTCGGAGGGAAGGATGGAACTGCGGTCGGCGCCATCATCGGTGCAGTGGTGGGCGGAACGGCCGGGGCGCTGATCGGCCGCCATATGGATAAGCAGGCGGAGGAGTTGCGCAACGACCTCGAAGGAGCCAGCGTGGAACGTGTTGGCGAAGGCATCAAGATCACGTTCGATAGTGGCTTATTGTTCGCGGTCGACAAGAGCGACTTGAACGCTACATCGCAGTCCAACTTGGGTGAGCTGGCCGCCACATTGAACAAATACGATGATACGGATGTGCTGGTGGAAGGGCATACGGATGCTGATGGTGCAGAGGATCACAATCAAACGCTCAGCGAAGCACGTGCACGGAGCGTACAACGGTTCCTTGTCAACGCGGGTGTACGGCCTGGTCGCCTGACCACGATGGGGTACGGTGAAATGCAACCGGTAGCGGACAACGAAACGGTTAACGGAAAGGCCAGCAATCGCCGAGTGGAGATCGCGATCTACGCGAATGATCGAATGAAGAAGGCTGCTGAGAAGGGCCAGCTCTAGGAGATGTGCGAGAGTCGAAGAAAGGATCCCTCACGGTGTGAGGGGTCTTTTCTTTTTCAGCTGTCACATACATAGCGAAGTACCTTAGGGCCATGCGTCAACGATATACGGACCCGGCCTTCATGATAAAGGATGTGGAACGGCTGAAAGCTGTGCGGGACAGCGGGTTGCTCGATTCTGCTGCAGAAGAAGCCTTCGATCGTCTGACCCGGCTGGCAACGCGGATCACCGGGGCGCCGATCTCGTTCTTCTCCGTTGTGGATGAGGACCATGATTTCTTCAAGAGCTGCTTCGGAGCGCCGGAACCCGTCGCTACCGCGCGCAAGGTCACCGGACGTAGTTTTTGCCATTTCTCCCTGATGGGGACCGATCCCCTTGTGGTTTCCGATGCACGTGCTGATGATCGTTTTAATGGGCTGCCTAGTGTTGTGGGTCTTGGTGTAGTGGCCTATTTGGGCATTCCGCTGCACCTTTCGAACGGGCACGCCTTGGGCTCTTTCTGCGTGGTGGACCTGGTACCCCGCGATTGGGATGGGGGCCACATAGAGATCCTGACCGAGTTCGCGTATAGCACATTGCGTGAAGTGGAACTACGCATCGCTCGATCGGAAGAACGTGCAGCCAAGGACCGCATTGCCGCGCAGATGCGGGATCCGCTGACGGCGATGCACTTGCATGCGGATCTGGTGGAGGATGCGCGCGAACTGGATGAGGCGAAACGACACGTGCGAAAGATGCGTGACGGATTGGAGCGCATAGAAGCATCGGTGGTACGCGTGCTGGGTGTTGGTGACCCCGCTGAAAAGGGCTGACCGGTGAACCACCGCCCCGGATCGGGGAGTGGACACCCCGCTGTACCGCCTAGTGTGTGTTCGGCAGGCTTTGGCACTCGATCGGGACAAGTATGGGAAATCGTAAGAACCATGCGAACCCCCATCATATCCATACGCGGCTTGAGCTTCACGGGCCTAGTCGCTTTAGGTCTTGTGGCCTGCGAAAATGGCCCTAGTGAAACAGAGAAGGCAGCTCTTGCCGAGAATGCACGACTTCAAAGTGAAGTACAGGGACGCGATTCGCTCATTGCGGACATGACCAGATCTTTCGGTGATATCGAACAGAATCTGGCGTTGATCGAGGACCGCGAGAAGTTGCTGCCCCCGGACGAGGCTAGCTTGACCGTGGACCAGCGAGAACGCATCATGCGCGATATCCAGTTGATGAACTCGTTGATGCAGGAGAGTCGCGATCGCGTAGCTGAGCTGACCAAGAAGCTGGATAAGTCCAAAGTTGAGTCGGGGTCACTGCGCAAGAAGCTAAAGGCTTTGGATGCCGACCTGGCGGCGCGTGATTCTGCGATCACCCTGATGAAGGAAGAGCTGTTGGCCAAGGATTTCAAGATCGAAGAAGTGAACCAGAAGCTTACCGCGTTCGAGTTGGAAATGGCACGTCGCGAAGCCACGATCGAGCAGCTGGGCAATGAGATGCACACGGCTTGGTACGCGATCGGATCCAGCAAGGAGCTAGAGGATAAGGGCGTCGTTACGCGCAGTGGCGGTGTCCTGGGTATTGGTCGCACTTCTGCCCTGAGCGAGGCGGTCGCGAGCAACAGCCTGCAGAGCATAGACACGCGGGCAACGGACCGTATTCCGTTGAAAGGTAAAAAGGTTGAGCTCGTTACAGAACACCCTTCGGGTTCATACGAGATCGTGAAGGAAGCGGATAAACTCGCCTATCTCCGTATCAAAGATGCGGATGCCTTCTGGAGGTTGAGCCACTATCTCGTGGCTGAGGTTCGGTGAGGATGACCAACGAGCGCGAAAGCCGCTTCCTTAAAATGGAGGCGGCTTTCGCATGCATGGGAAGACCTGTAGCGCAGGGTCGACAGCTACTTGTTGAGCTGTCCTTGTACAATTAGATAGGGACGATCGTTCCCATGGCTCCGCGACCGGTCGATTGAGTGATATGCGGCATCCCCTGGGCAAGGAAAAAGGAGGTTCCCGGCATGAAGATGGCCTATGCATCATATCTAACTATGGTTAAGATGGACCAGAAACTATCCCAACGCCGAGAACGCCTCCAAGTGCGCCGTGCGTTGATCAATGAGCTGCATTTCACCCATGCGAACATGACCAGGTTGCTACGGGCCATCGCTCCACGTGAATCGAATGGGCGACTGGGGGCGCTACTCAGGGACCAACTCGCACATGATCAGCGCGCTCAGCGAGCCGTTACGGACCTTGGAATGGATCTTGGGTCTCCGCCTGGCCCATGTGTTTGCGCAGAAAGCGAGGCCGTGCTGGAGGTGGTGCATCACGCAGATCGCGTTGATCGTGATGTGGCTCGTCGTGATCTGGGCATCGTAGACGCGTTGCGAGAGGCACGGGTCTTCATTATCCGCCGCTGGGGAGCCCTGCTCGATGGTGTGGAGCGCGAACAGGGAGACGGTCCCATGTTCGACCGGATCTTGAGCCTTCAGGCCAATGAGGCGGACAGTCATCGCGATCTGGTGCGGATATCCGGTATCCTGAACGACGACCTGAGCGGAGGACCTTGGAAGCGTTCTGCCAGAGCTTAGGGAACCGGGTAGTGTGGAGATCATGCCAAGGAGACCCGAGGACTGTGGAGATCCTTCCCCGATCCAGCTTCGATCGGTCGTGTCGGCAGGCGCATCCCAGCTTCGGCATGATGATGGTCAATGAGTTCATACATCCAACGGACTCAGTACGATGATCAAGCTGTTCTTCCTCACACTTTCGCTTTTAGCCGGGTCATCCATACTGGCGCAAGAGTTCCAGATCGGTGCTGGCTACAACGGAAGCAATGTGAGGGAAGCTGGCGAAGAACAATGGGTCGGTCGTGCGGGCTACCACGCAGGCATCGATTTGGTCCTGGGTGGGCTTTGGTTTGTGCGACCAGGAGCGCATTTCCAAGTGCGCAACTTGAACTACACGTTGGCCGGTGTGGATGCGAGCGGTACTCCCACGGGCACGGATGTGGAGTTCAAGTACACAGACCGCAGTTTGCGCATACCCTTGATGGTCGGTCGGCGGCTTTTGGACCCTAGTGATGATCCAGGTTTCAATATCTATGTTGTCGGCGGACCGTCAGCAGTGCTGAACCTGAGCGCGGACTTGCAGAACGATCAACTGGACGTGCGGACCACAGGAACGCAATGGTACATCGGAGGCGGAGCAGGCTTGCAGCTCGCTTTCCTTTTCCTGGAAGGTGGCTACAACGTGGCGATGACCGATATTTTCGACGGAGCTGCCTTCCGGACCGATCCACGTGTGAACCAAGTAACCCTTAGTGCAGGCATACGCCTGAAACTCGCGAACTAAAAAAAGTCCACCATGAAAACCACATCGTTCTTCAGAAACACAGCTGTAGCTTTTGCACTCACTGCTGGTCTTGGTCAAATCCAGGCAGCTCCTATCGGGGAGCGTCGCGTCATCGTGGATCAAGAGAAATTGAGCTCTATGAGCGCGGAGGATCAGAGGTCCATCCTCGAATTGCAAGGCCGTCTTGAAGCGGTGCTCGCTACGGACAGGTCCGAGCTTACGAGTGCTGAACGAAAGGCATTGCGCGCCGAGTACCGTGAAATGAAACGGGAGATGGATGCCTACAATGCGGGAGGCACTGTCATCTATTTGAGCACGGCCGGGATCATCATCATCCTGCTTCTGCTCATCATCCTGCTGTGATACCTGTTCAGAAAAGCGCCCCTGCATGAAATGCAGGGGCGCTTTCTTTTGTGCGAATTCGAAACTGCGCAAGGCTGTTCAAGAAGCGCCCTTCCGGAACGATGCGAACAGCAAAATGGCCAGGAATGCACCGAAGAATGCGAGAAAGGCGCTTCGGGCAGCGGTCCCGGCCGGTTGTGGCAGACCGCTGAATCCTAGCACACCAGCGATGATCGCGAGCACCAAGAGGATGCTCGCCCAACCCAATATGCGCCTACGTTCCACGGTCTTTGAGGTCTGTGAGGTCAGTGTATCCAGCGCCGTGCCATCATGGAACCTAGGTATCGGGTGTTCTCGGCAGAGGCGGACCACCCAGCATGCTGCAGCTTCCGTGGTGCTTGTTCCGCGAGATCGGGGAATTCATTCCCCAGCATCCTGGTAAGTATTCTTCTGCACCACGCGCTGGCAAAGGAGTTCAGCCTGCGGCACACTCTTTACTGCTGCGTCCCCAGTACGGAACGTTCTTTGGCAGAAGAACGCTTGAACACTGTATAACGGTAATTTGGACCGTGTGATCAACGGTCCATCGAAATGGGAACAACGATGAAGAACGCATTGCTGGTGGACGATGAGCAAGAGATCTGCGAGTTGCTCTGCGCTATGCTGAGGCGTACGGGTGCACAATGTCACTTCGCGCACAGTCTGGCTGAAGGGAGAGCTGCATTGGCGCATGATACGTACGACGCTGTTTTCGTCGACGTGAATCTGCCCGATGGACTCGGGTACGACTTGATCCCGGAGATCAAGGCAAAGACTCCTGACGCACGCTGCATTGCCATCAGTGCGATGGATGCTGAGCGTGGCCGTGCGGTAGCTGCTGGCGCTGATGTGTTCATCCCCAAGCCTTTCAACCGCGAGATCATCTTTTCAAGTATGCGCGAACTGGGATTCAGCGCCTGACCACCATACCAATACTCTCCACCATGGCCACCGCCAACATCCTAGTCATTGATGACGATCAGGACCTTTGCACCCTGTTAGCCCGGCTTCTAACGAAGAACGGCTATTCCGTCTCCACAGCGAACAGGGGGGCAGCAGCGCGTGAGGCGATCTCTGCCAAGCACTTCGACTTGGTTCTTTGCGATCACCGGCTGCCCGATACGGATGCGCCTCAAATGCTCGAGTACATCCGCTCCAATTCAGCTGGTACGCAGGTCATCATCATCACCGGCTACAGCGAAGTTCGATTGGCCGTGGAGTTGATGCGCAAGGGAGCCTTCGATTATATCGGTAAGCCGCTGTATCCGGATGAGCTGCTCATGCGCGTGCAGGATGCCCTTTCCGCAGGAGGGGCTGAAGTTTCGCGCACCGAAAAGGTGGCCGCTCCCGTCGCAGGAAAGCCGAAAACCACAACGAACACAGGTTATGTTGACGGTCAAGGTCCTGCCTCACAATTGATCGCCAAGCACATCGCTTTGGTCGCCCCCACGGACATGTCCGTATTGATCACCGGGGAGACCGGGACAGGCAAGGAGTTCGTGGCGAAACGGATCCATGCGGAAAGTGTGCGGGCGAAGGCACCCTTCGTTTCCGTGGACTGTGGTGCGCTGCCCAAGGAACTTGCCGGAAGCGAATTGTTCGGACATACCAAAGGGGCTTTTACCGGAGCGGTAAGCGATCGTGCAGGCAGCTTTGAGCAAGCGGATGGGGGCACGCTATTCCTTGATGAGATCGGTAATCTCACGTATGAGAACCAGATCAAGCTGCTTCGGGTCTTGCAGGAGCGCAAATTCAAGCGCATCGGCGGGACGAAGGATATCGAAGTGGATGTGCGCATACTTGCGGCCACGAATGAGGATCTGAGTAAAGCCGTGGCCGAAGGGCGCTTCCGGGAGGACCTTCTGCATCGCATTCAAGAGTTCACGATACATCTGTTGCCGTTGCGTGAGCGTCGGGAGGACATTCCGAAGTTCGCACAGCATTTCGTTGCACTTGCGAATGAACGCTTGGGTCGCAGCGTGGAAGGATTCGATGATGCTTCGCTCCAGTGCTTGGTGGGCCACGGTTGGAGCGGGAACCTGAGGGAGTTGGGGAATGTGATCAAACGAGCTGTGCTGTTGAGCACTGGAACGCATATCACCTCGGACTGCCTACCGGCCGTGGTATTGAGCAGGTCCTCTTCGTCCCCGGTGAGTGCAGATGTCATGTCCTCCACCTTTCAGGGTGGTGCGACACAACGTGGGGACGACGGGTTGCGCGGTGTTGCCCACCAGGCGGAGCGGGAAGCCATTCTGCAGGCGCTGGAACGGAATGGGTACAATAAGTCGCGAACGGCCGAGCAGCTCAACATCGACAGAAAGACCCTGTACAACAAGCTGAAGTCCTACGGGCTGGAAGTTTGAGCGTTCGACGATCCGTTGTCCTATCGCCGCGGAGGGTATTCTTGTACCGGCTGGCCAGAGCGAGGTTCATCGTGCCCACCACCCCAACCCCATGACCGAACTCCAAAAGGAGCGTGAGGAGCGAAAGCTCACAACGTTGCTGTACATCGGCTCCGTGGTGGTGATGCTCTTACTGCTATATGCCACCTATACCAACATCAAGCAATACGGTGAATCGGTCCGCAAGGTAAGGGCGCACAACCAGGCGCTCATCGAATTGGAAGGTTCGCTCTCCAGTTTGCGCGATGCCGAAACCGGTGTGCGTGGCTACCAGTTGACCAATGACACGACATTCCTGCAGCCATACGAGCAGGCCAACCGCCGCCTGAAGGATCATCTTGCCCACTTACGATCAGGACTGAACGCTGATGATTCGCTGCGTTTGCTCGAACTCCGCGAACGCGCGATGGGCATCCAGGGCGTATGGCGATCCATGGTGTTCAACAACGGGAACACGTTCGTTTCCCGACCCTCGCTCGCTTACGATCTGCGGGAGGCCAAGGCGCTGATGGATACGCTGCGTGTGGTGCATGAAAAGCTCATGGCCGATCGCATCCAGGAACGTGAGAAACTGTTGGAGGAGGAACGCAGCGATGGTGTGGACGCACCGTTCATGTTGGTGATCTACTCGCTACTGACCATCGTGGCCACATCCATCCTGTTCTGGAGGCTCGCGCGCACCCTACGCCGCAATGAAGAAGTACGGCTCGCGCTGCGGATGAAGCTGAAAGACCTGGATAGGGAGGTGAGCCAGCGGGCTAGTTTACAGATGCGCCTGCAAAAGGTATTGGATGTATCCCCGAGCAGCATCATGTCGTTCCGCGCTATTCGGGACGAATCCAATTCCATCATCGATTTCGAGTGGCTCAGCTCGAACACGAAAGCCAATTCCACGGTGGGGCGTGATGATCTCGTTGGCAAACGACTGCTTGAGGAGATGCCCGAGAACAGAGCATCGGGCCTGTTCGATGCTTATGTGGAGGTGGTCGGCAATGACATCCCCTTCGTCAAGGAGTTCCACTATACCGGCTCGGGGTTGGATGCCTGGTTCAGGAACCACGCGGTGAAACTGGAGGATGGCTTCATGGTCACCTTCAGCGACATAACCGATCAGAAACGGGCTGAGCAGATCAACATGGAATCCGATCGGTTGGAGCTCACCGCCCAGATAACGCGAACCGTTGCGCACGAGGTCAGGAACCCGCTCACCAATATCCACCTTGCCGTGGAACAGGTGCAGGATGAGGTCGGGGATAAGAAGGACCTGGTGGATCCCTATTTCGCGATCATCGATCGGAACCTGAAACGCATAGGAACGCTCATCAAGGAAATGCTCGAATCATCGCGAAAGCGGGAGTTGAAGCTAATCCCCTGCAAGATGGATGATATAGTGAACAATGCGCTGAAGGCCGTGACCGATCGCCTCTCTCTGAAGGGCATGATGAGCGTGGTGGACATTGCTCCGCAGCTGCCGGAGGTCATGGCGGATTGCGAGTTGATCAACCTGGCCATCATCAATATCGCCGTGAACGCCGTGGAGGCCATGGAACAGGGAAAGGGCAAGTTGGAATTCAGCGTGACCAGACAGCCCGATGCGGTGGTGATGGAGATCGCGGATAATGGCAAGGGCATACCTCCCGAGAATCTTCAGCGGTTGTTCGAACCTTTTTACAGCGGGCGGCCCGGAGGCCTGGGCTTGGGGCTCACCACCTCACGCAGTATCCTGCACAGCCATGGGGTCCAGCTGGATGTGCGCAGCAAATTGGGAACGGGTACCACCTTCTCGTTGCGCTTCCCGGAGCGCATCTTCGTGCCTGGAACGTGAAGATCGCGGCCGTGTAACTTCCCGCTGTCCTGACCGTCCTAGGATGGAACACCGGGTTTCCTGCCCCGATGACACTGGCCGAATACAATATCGCTGTGGATGCGCATGCCGATGGCGTTTACCGCTTTGCGTTGAAGCACTTGCGCGATGAGGACAAGGCCAAGGATGTGGTTCAGGAGAGTTTCGCGCGTCTCTGGACGAAACTGGAAGAGGTGGACGGTACCAAGACCAAGAGCTACCTGTTCACCACGGCCCACCATGTGATCGTGGATGAGGTGCGAAAAGCGCAACGCAGCACGCGAATGCAGGAGTCTCATGAAGACCTGCGGTTCACCGCTCAGCACCAACCCGACCTGAAGGGGATCCTGGATGCTGCATTGGCCACCCTGCCACCTGTGCAACGGAGCGTGTTGCTGCTCCGGGACCTGGAGGGATACACCTACGAGGAGATCGCAGAGCTCACCGCGCTGAACCTGGCTCAAGTGAAAGTGTACATCTACCGCGGCCGCACCGCGTTGAAGGATTACATCGGTCAACTCGACCTCGTGCTTTGACGGAACGTATCGACCATAGCAACTACGAAGCCTGGCTGTTGGATCAGCTGGAAGGAACGCTCACGCCCGAGCAGGAGCGAGAGCTGCAGGCCTTCCTCCTGTTGAACCCCCACCTGGCACCGTCTAGCGGCGAACTTCCATTTCTTGCACAGGCCTCCAGCACATTGACCTCCATGGAGAAGGAGGCCCTGAAGAGGAACATTCCACCCACCGGATCCGTGGACCATGTTTCGGTGGACGCGCATTTGATCGCACGACTGGAAAATGACCTCACAACCGAACAGCGTGAAGCACTGCGGCTGTTCCTGCTGGACCATCCCGAACATCACCTCGCGGAACGGATCTATGCGCTGACCAAGCTGGTCCCGGTCGCTGTTGCTTTTGCGGCCAAACGTGGTCTGGAACGTCATTTCCCACCGTTGGGAGCGCCGAACGCCTTCAACTTGGATGACTTCCTCGTGGCTCGCATGGAAGGCGACCTTGGTCTTGAGCAGCAGGTGGCGTTGGACGATCTCCTGGGATTGCACGATTCGCATGGGCGTGCCGCGACCTTGATGAACGCTGCGCGCATCAAACCGGATAGCGTCGTGTTCCAGGGGAAGGAAGGGTTGAAGAAGCGGGAAGGGCGCGTGCTTCCGTTCGTTGCCAGGGTATGGACCGTTCGTCTGGCTGCTGCGGCGTCCCTTGCCCTGCTCATTGGCCTCGCTCTTTGGTCCCTCCGCTCGCAGGATGTGGATGAACGCGAGATCGCGCGCGTACCTACCACCGTACAGGAACGTCCGCGATCAGCGCCGGAAGTGGAACATGCGCCGATCAACGAACAGGGTGCCGGCCATTCTCAGAACGATGCTTCTGATACCAGCGCTGCGATGCGCACTGCGAAAAAGCAGGACTCCTTGCCGGGTTCCGCTCCGGTGCCACCGGTGCCGAATGCGGAACAACGACCAGCGCAGGAATCCGTTGAACCGCCTGCTTCACGAAAGGAAGAGGTGCCGATGGAGGGCACCCCTAGCACTAATGACATGTCTGAGCCATTGCTTGCACAAGCAAGTGCACAAGCACGATCCGCCGTTGAGGTGACGAAGCCGCTGACCGTAAGGGAGCTCATCGCCGGTACCTTACGGGATCGCGTGTTGGACCAGGCAGAACGCACGACGGAGCCCTTGGACGATCAGGATGCCGTGGCCGTCGTGGACAAGAGCTTGAAGGCCGTTGGTGGCGACCGGACCGGACTGGTCGTAACGCGCAAAGCGGATGGTAGGGTCCGCAGCTTCGATCTGCGCCTCGGGCGGAACTTCAGCGTCAGCGCCAGTCGCTGAGCCGTTGATCTTCCTCTATTCGCACCGCTGGTCTTCCGTTCGTCCCATGTCATTGGGCGTCCCCGTTCATCGTGCACCTCTTGCCGCTCATCACGATCCACCTATTTCGCTGTAACAACGTCAGCGGCATCGGCGTCTTATGCACAAGAACAACGAACACCACTGTGCCATGAGAATCACGATCGCCCGCTCTTTCTTCCTACTCGCCACCGTGTTCACGCTCGGTCATACCAACGCTGCGGAACCGGTGCGTTCGACATTGTCCAAGAGGTCAGCCTTGGAGCGCTCCCTAGACCGAGCGTTGAGCAACACGCTCTCCTTTCCCTTGATGGAGAAGACGAACATGACCGGTCAGGTCCACCTGAGTTTCGTGATCGATACGGAAGGCCGTATCCAAGTGATCGAATGCAATTCGGCGAACGCCGAGCTGAAGGCTTACGTCCTGCGCAAGCTGGCGCGCATCGATGTCGGCGAGAACCCCGGAGGTAGCTGGAAGACCACCCACATGGTATTCAACTTCCATCCAGAGAAAGCCTGAACCGACCACATGTCGCATGCAAGTAAGCCCCGCTTTGCGGGGCTTACTGCTTTTTCGTAGCGGCTTGTAACTCTGCACGGTATCGATCGTCCTATGGTCAGAAACGCAAGTCATGAAAAAGCTCCTCCTCGTTCTGTTACCCGCTATCTGCAGCTTTCAAACCTTGGCACAGACCGACACTACAGGCTATCCAGGCATGCCGATGCTCGATCTGGGTGTGAGTAGCAAAGAGGGGGCATTCGTGGATGTGACCAACACCGACACCACGGGTGGTAAGAACAGCTTCACCATCGACATGAAGTACAAGCGGATAACCGTTACGACTTCCCCGAAACCTTGGACGAGCGCATCGGACAGTTTGCAACAAATGCTCAAAGACCTGCGCACCGAACGCCGCAACCAGTTCACCTACTGGAGCGGCATCGATGTCGGGTTGAACGCACTGCTCGGCCCGGATGGAAGCGGCGACTTCGCCAAGGAATACGACTTTCTCCAGCTGGACCAAGGAAGATCACGCTTCGTTTCCATCAATTTCCTGGAGCAGAAGATCGAGTTCGGTTCGCACAATGTCGGCCTGCTTACCGGCTTGGGCTGGGAGTTCACCAACTACAGGTTCAAGGAGAATGCGATCATCGATTTCCGTGCGGACACCATACGCGCCTTGAGCGTGGACGCTCCACAGTTCATCAAAAGCAAGTTGCGCCAGAGCGGATTCCGTGTTCCCCTCATGCTTGAATTCAATACCAAGCGCGCCAAGCTGCCAACGGAGGATGAACTGCGTGCAGTTGCACGGGACACGGTCGGTGGTAAGACCCCGAAACGATTCTCGTTCGACAACAGCAAGAATTTCCACATCGCCGCTGGTGTGGTGGGCACATGGTACTACGATAGCATGTACAAGCAGAAGTACCGCATGGAGGGCGAGGTGCGCAAGGATATCGACAAGGGCGACCATCAGTTACTTCCCTATCGATTGGCGGCTTCTGTGCGCCTGGGCTATGGCAGTTTCAACCTTTTCGCGGAGTACGCGCTCACGCCGCTGTTCAAGGATCGTGTCATGCCGGAGCTCACGCCCCTCAACGTGGGTATCACCATCATCGGGTTCAACTAGCAAGGGCCGGTCGGCCAGGCCGCGTCCATGTAGCGAGGGCTCGCCCTTAAAGGCGGTGTTGCACCCGGGCCGCGATCATCCCCACGGGGTGGTCGCGGTGTTCCATGACGCAGCCGCGTCGCCTACATTTACAGCCCTTTTCGCACTGAACATCCGCATCCAATGGGCCGCATCTTCGAGAAACGCAAGCACAAGATCTTCGCGCGTAACGCCAAGCTGAGCAAACTCTTTACCCGAATCGGCAAGGAGATCGCCATGTCCGTGAAGGCCGGCGGGCCGAACCCCGATGCGAACTCACGCCTGAAGATGGCGATACAGAACGCCCGTGGCGTGAACATGCCGAAGGATAACATCGATCGCGCGATCAAGAAGGCGGCTGGTGGTGGCGAAGCCGATTATAGTGAGGTGACCTATGAAGGCTATGCACCGGGTGGTGTAGCCATCTTCGTGGAGACCGCAACGAACAACACCACGCGTACCGTAGCCAATGTGCGCAGCTTCTTCAGCAAGTGTGATGGCACCCTAGGCACCAGCGGATCGCTGGCACATGTGTTCGAACGCAAGGCGGAGTTCGTGCTTGAGAACGCCGCACTGAAAGGACGGGATGCCGATGAGTTCGAGATGGAATGCATCGATGCCGGCGCGGAGGATGTGATCAAGGATGAGGAGGGCATGGTGATCCTGGCACCCTACACCTCTTTCGGCAGCATGGCCCAGAAACTGGAACAGCTTGGTGTGGAAACGAAGAGCGCCGAATTGAAGCGCTTCCCCTTGTCCATGATCCCGGCCGATCTGGATACGGCCCGGAACGTGATGAAGCTGGTGGATATGTTGGAGGAGGACGAGGATGTCAACGCCGTTTACCACAACATGGAGTTGAGCGACGAGGTGGAGGCCGAGCTCGCCGGAGCCTGAGGCCCCCCTTACGCCACCGCTTTCAACGGCTTGAAGCGGATGTGGTAGTTGGTGCCTTTCGTGCTGCCCTGTACGGTCATGCGGCCGTTCAGCTGTTCCACCAGGCTTTCGATCAGGGAGACGCCCAAGGTGCCGCCGTCGGACTGCATCTTCTCCAACGGGATCCCAACGCCGTCGTCCGTATAGATCAGGTCGAACGCGCCTTCCTGTGCGCCGGAGATGGTCAGCTTGATCTGCCCCGAATCGCGATCGGTGAAGGCATGCTTGAACGAGTTGGTGATGAGCTCGTTCAGCAGAAGGCCCAGCGGCACCATCGTATGCAGGTCGAAGGACAGCTCCTGGTCGATGTGCGTTCTATACTGGATGCGGTCGCTAACGTCATTCACACGCACAAGCTCGGAGAAGAGCTCGTGGATGTACAGGGCCACATCCACCGTGGTGAGTTCGTCGCCCTTGTAGAGCTTCTCATGGATCAGGGCCATGGAAGTGACCCGGCTCTGGCTCTGGTCGAAGGCCGTCTGCAGCCGTTCATCAGCGATGGTGCCAGCTTGTAAACGCAAGAGGCTGGCGACCACCTGAAGGTTGTTCTTCACGCGGTGGTGCATCTCCTTGATGAGCACCGTGATCCGTTCGTTGGCTTCCTCCAGCTTGCGTTTTTCGGCCTGCAGCGCGGCGGTCTGCTCATTGTCCCGGATGCGGGCGGCTTTCAGGTTCTCCTTCATCCGCGTGAGGGCGACACCGAGTACATCTTGTTGGCCGCGCACCGCAACGGGTGTGTCGTAATTACCCTTGCCGATCTCCTCCGCACTACTGGCCTGCGAACGGATATTGTCGATCATGCCGTTGAAGGAGATCGCCATCTGCCCGATCTCGTCCGTACTGCTCACGGGCACTTCCCCGCGGATGTCGCCCATGGCAAGGGACCTGGCAGCATGTGTCACCTCGTTCACCGTGTTACGCACGCCGCGTAGTATCACGAAGCCCATCACCGTTACGGCACCGATCACACCGAACAACGCGGCGAGCACCACCAGCAGGCGTATCTCAGCGTCGCGCGAATTGGCTGCGGTTACTTCTTGGATGAGCCCGAGCGAACGGTCCTCAACGAGCTTCAACTTTTCCAAGGCCTGCAGCGAAAGCTCCCACCATTGCCGCGGGGCGATCCCTACTGGATCCATGGTACGGCGCTCCTTCACCGTTCCGATCAACGCGCGCAGGAAGTTCACATCAGGACCTTGGAAAAGCTCCCGGTAGGCGGCCAGGACTTCGGGCTGTGCGTCACGCTCGAACAAGGTGAGGTTCGTTTCGTACTGGGAGATCATGTCGCTCAATTCCCCCTGATCGTCAACGGCCATCACACCTTCGGAACCTACGCTCAGCCGGTCGCGCACCACACAAAGCGCTTGTTTGGCGTTCAGCAGGCGCTGGTGTGCATAGGTCCATCCTTGCGTCTCCGGATCCAGTCCGGTGCGTACGATATGGCCCACTTCGTCCAGCAGTTTGTTGTCCAAGGCGGCATAGGAACGTGCCGCTGAGGCTGCATCGATGCGCCGGTCCAGCACCCGTTTTCGAAGGATGTTCAACCCGTCGAAGGGCAATCCGTCGCTCAGTTTGGGGTCTTCCGGACGCGAAGGGTCTTTCAGGTTCTGGATGCCGGTATTGGTGCGCTGCTGCTGAATGGTGAGTTTGATCGAGCTTACCGGCTGTCCGGTCAAATAGCCGACCGAAAGAGCGCTTTCCCGCTGCACTTGATGGATGACCTCCGAATACAGGCCGATGACCGCGGACTGCTTGTTGACGTAGTCCATCACCTCCCGCCGCTTGATGCTCGAGTCGACCTGTTTGCCGATCAATAGCACCATGCCCAACACGGGGATGCCCAGAGTGAACATGAACTTGGTGCGGACGGGAAGGTCCGCGAATCGCCAACGCATCGGCCCGAAAATACGGCACCCCGGCTTCCGGCTGCCTTCTACCTTTGGCGGATATGCACGACGGGTCACATACCCGCTAGAACATGAAGGAGCATTTCGATACCCTCGAGGCCAAGACCACGCAAGCCCAGATGGGTGGTGGTGCCGAACGCATCGCTGCGCAACACAAGAAAGGGAAGCTCACCGCCCGCGAACGGATAGACCTGTTGCTGGATGAAGGAACATTCCAGGAGATCGGGCAGCTGGTCACCCATCGGAGTGACAACTTCGGACTGGACCAGCAGGTGTTCCTGGGCGATGGTGTGGTCACAGGCTTCGGCCGCATCGATGGGCGCCTGATCTACGTATTCTCCCAGGATTTCACCGTATTGGGCGGGTCCTTGGCCGAAGCTCATGCCGCCAAGATCTGCCGCATCATGGATCTGGCCATGCAGAACGGAGCACCTGTTATCGGCCTCAACGATAGCGGAGGAGCTCGTATCCAGGAAGGTGTGGTGAGCCTTGCGGGTTACGCCGATATCTTCTACCGGAACGTTCGAAGCAGTGGCGTGGTGCCACAGATAAGTGCCATTCTCGGCCCCTGTGCCGGTGGTGCCGTGTACAGCCCGGCGCTCACGGACTTCGTGATGATGACCGAGGGCACGAGCTACATGTTCGTTACGGGCCCCAACGTGGTGAAGACCGTTACGCATGAAGAGGTGAGCAGTGAGGATCTCGGGGGCGCTTCCACACATGCGTCGAAAAGCGGCGTGGCCCATTTCACCGCACCGAACGAACTGGATGCCATCCGGCAGCTGCGGCAGTTGATCTCCTACATCCCCAACAATTGCGAGGAAGAACCGCCGGCATTGGCCTATTCCCCTTCGGATGAATCGCGCCCCGCGTTGGACAGCATCATCCCGGAGAACCCGAACCAGCCGTACGATATCCGCGAGGTGCTCAATGCTGTGATAGACCCGGACAGCAGCATGGAAGTGCATGCGGAGTACGCCCGAAACATGGTGATCGGGTTCGCGCGTGTGGCCGGGCGCACGGTGGGATGTGTGGCCAACCAACCGGCCACGCTTGCTGGTGTGCTCGATATCGACGCCAGCGTGAAAGCCGCCCGCTTCGTGCGTTTCTGCGATGCGTTCAACATCCCGTTGCTGGTCTTCGTTGATGTACCCGGCTTCCTACCGGGCACGGATCAGGAGTGGCGCGGTATCATCACCCATGGCGCCAAGCTGCTCTATGCCTTCAGCGAAGCGACGGTGCCGCGTATCACGGTGATAACCCGGAAAGCTTACGGAGGGGCATATGACGTCATGAACTCCAAGCATATCGGCGCGGATATGAATTTCGCTTGGCCCGGTGCGGAGATCGCCGTTATGGGCGCGAAAGGAGCCGCAGAGATCATCTTCAAAGGAGAGATCGCGAAAGCCACGGACCAAGCTTCGAAGCTCGCTGAAAAGGAGGCGGAGTACAAGCAGCAGTTCGCCAATCCGTACGAAGCTGCCGCACGCGGCTACGTGGATGCCGTCATTCGTCCGTCCGAGACACGGCAGCACATCATCGCTGCGCTGGACATGCTCCGTAACAAAGTGGCCTCACTGCCCCGCAAGAAGCACGGCAACATCCCGCTCTGATCCGCGTATCACGGCACCGGCGATAGCCAAGATGAAATTCACCGTTGTCACACCCAGTTTCGGGCAACTGCACTACTTGCGGCTCAATGCGGCATCCGTTGCGGACCAACGGGGCGCCGGGGTGGAGGTGGAGCACATCGTACAGGACGGAGGTTCCAAGGACGGTACGCGCGAATGGCTGCTTTCCCGGCCGGATATCCGGGGTATCGCCGAAGCGGACAACGGCATGTACGATGCCATCAATCGCGGCCTGCGAAAGGGGGAAGGGGAAGTGTTCTCCTGGCTCAACTGCGATGAACAGTATCTGCCAGGCACCCTGGCTGCGGTGCGTGACTTCTTCGTAACGCATCCGGAGGCGGACATGGTGGCCGGCGATACGCTGGTCGTTGACTCCACGGGCGAATACCAGTGCCATAGGAAGGCAGTGGTGCCTACCACAGGGATCCTGCGTCTTGGGCGCACCCCGGTGCAGAGCTGCTCGCTGTTCTTTCGTGCCGATTTGGTGAAGGGCGAGAGAGGAATACTCTTCGACCCGCAATGGAAGGCCATGGGCGATTGGGCCTGGTTACGCGACCAGGACGCGCGAGGTGCGCGCATGATGCGGTTGCCAAGGTTCCTGGCCACGTTCGTGGACGACGGAGGCAACCTTGGAATGAGTCCGCGAGCGGTGCAGGAGACCCGTGCGGTCTACGGTGCGCTTTCGACCTGGCACCGTGCAACGGAGTATGTGGTGCGCGGTGCGGATTATGTACGCAAGATCATGGACGGCTACTATTCCCAGGAGCCTTTCGACTACGCGATCTACGATACCGACCCCCGTTCGGCATCCGGTGTGGCCGCACAGCGCCGCACACGTCATGTGGCCAAGCCCACCTGGCATTGGAAAGGCCGAGCACACTGACCATTACACCGGTCATGCACCCAGGCTGACGAACTTCATGGCGGGCACGCTGGAGGCCGGTATCTTCCCCGCCGGAATTCTCTCCCGTCTGGTCATGAATAACCTTGGTGCGTGGCTTACACGCAGTGTCGGATGTGCGATCGGCGTACTCTGTTCCTGTAGCCTCGGTGTTTTCGCTCAGGAGGCCCCATCCCCGGTTCAACAACGTGTGGTTGCATTGCCGGACGATACCGTCAAGGTCTTCAAGCTGAGCGACCTGTGTTTCGAATACCGAAGAAAGGATGTGGACTCCGCGCTCTGGTTCGGTACAAAAGCCTTGGAGCTGGCCCGTGCGTTGCGGTTCCACAAGGGGGAAGCCCAGGCGCTGAACGATCTGGCTATCATCCATATCGACCTCAGTGCCTTCGCAGAAGCGGATAGTGCACTGCACCGGGCCTTGGCCATCCGCAAGGCCCTGCATGATGATGCCGGTGTAGGGGCCGTGCACAACAAGTTGGGCAACCTGTACCAAGCCCAGCTCAGGCTGGAAGAGGCGCTGGCCGAGAACAGGAATGCCTTGCGCATCTTCGAACGGATAGGCCCCCCGGCGAAGGAGGCCCTGATCCTAAGCAACATCGCCATCCTGCATTTCAACCTGAGGCAATACGAACAGGCGTTGACCGACCACAGAGCGGCGGCCGAGGTACGGTCGGCGATCGGCGATAGTACGGGCCTGGCGGAATCGGAAGGCAACATGGCGAACGTGTTGGCCGCGCTCGGTGATACCGCCGCGGCGCTCGGCGCTTTCAAGCGAGCGGGGGACTACTTCAGGTCGCACGAGCTGTGGCGGGAGTATGCTGTGCAGGCCCAGAACGAAGCAGGCCTGCGCTTGGCCATGGGCGATGCGCACAAGGCTCTCGCACTATATGCTGAAGCACTTTCCATTCGCGAGAAAGCGGCCGATCGAAAGGCGATCGCTTCTTCGCTCACCGGCCTCGCCGATGCCAGCCTCGCCCTCGGACGGATGAACGAGGCCCTTCGCACAGCGCTTCGTGCCATGCACATGGGACGTGCTGTGGGTGCGACCAACGAACTGATGCAATCCTACAAGCTGCTCGCACGGATCCATGCGCAGCTCGATCACGCGGACAGCACCTTGTTCTACCACGAGCATTATGCATCACTGCGCGATTCGGTCTTCAGTGCTGATATGGGCCAGCGACTGGCCGACCTGCAGGTACGCTTCGGCATGGAACGGAAGGAGCATGTGCTGCAACAACAGCGGGCGGACTTAGGGGTGAAGAACCTCGAGATCGCGGAGCTCGGCAGAAAGGCGGAACGGCGCAACTTCCTTCTGGCGCTCACTGTCGGGGCGTCGGGCGCGCTCGGTCTCATCGCCTTGTCCATCCTTCAATATCAGCGCCGCAAAGCGCGTTCGGCGAAGGATGCTGCGGTCATTGCTGAGCGCGAAGCCGGCCTGCGTGCCATTGTGGAGAATACGGATAGTGAACGGCAGCGCATAGCCGCCGACCTTCATGATGGCGTGGGCCAGCTTTTGACCGGCCTGCAGTACCGGATAGAGGCGGCGGCACATGGGAATGAACGCTGGACCGCCATGCGCTCCATGGCAGAGGAGGCCAGTAGGGAAGTGCGGGATATCGCCCACCGCATGATGCCACGGTCCCTTGGAGAACACGGATTGGTCCCGGCTCTTTCCGACATGATCGGTCGTTCTTTGACCCTGCCTGGAATGAGCCACTCATTCGAGCACTTCGGAGTGGAAGGACGCTTGCCCAAGAATCTGGAGACCGGTGTGTACCGCATCGCACAAGAGCTCGTGAACAACATCATCAAACACGCTCGCGCCCAGCAGGTGCATGTCCAGCTGCTGCGCAACAAAGGCGCATTGATCCTGATCGTGGAGGACGATGGCGTCGGTTTCGATCCGGTAGCGACGCGCAACGGCTTGGGCATGAGGAATCTCCACGATCGTGCGCGTGTGATCCATGGGCAGTTGGAGGTCGAACGAGGCAAAGAGAAGGGCACCGTCGCTACGTTGCGCGTTCCGTTGATCGAAAACAGTGTACGATGAGTGCGATACGCGTGGTGCTCTGTGACGACCATCGCATCGTTACCGATGGGTTGAGAACTTTGCTCGAAGGAGCGGTGGGTGTGGAGTGCGTGGGCGTCGCATCCAATGGCATGGAGGCCATCTATCTGCTTGAGCACATCAAGGTGGATGTGCTGCTCACCGACCTGGATATGCCTGAGATGAACGGGTATGAGCTCACCTCCAAGGTGAAGGAGAGATTCCCTGCGGTGCCCGTCCTGGTCTTGAGCATGCACGATGAGCCCGCTGTGGTGAAACGGGCCATGGATGTTGGTGCAGATGGCTACCTCGTGAAGAGCGCCGGCCGTGACGAGGTGGTTCTGGCCATCCGCGAGGTACGTATGGGGCACAAGCATTTCGGGAGCGGTGTGATGGAGGCCTTCATGCGATCACAGGTCGGTGGCGCAACGAACTCCGAACTCCTGAAGGACCTCAGCGAACGCGAGATCGAAGTGTTGGGGGCGCTGGCGGAAGGTCTGGGCAACAAGGATATCGGGGAGCGGCTCTTCATCAGCCCGCGCACCGTTGATACCCACCGCACCAATCTGATGCGGAAACTGGATACCCACAACGTGGCCGGACTTGTTCGCATCGCCATCAAGGCAGGCTTGGTGCGCTAGTTCCGGGTGGCCGGGTCGTTCCTTGGTCGCCGCCCGGCCCCTGGCCACCTTCGCAATAATTAACAGGCATCTTTCCGGAGCCCCTGTACAGGCATCTAATTTCGTTCTCCCTCGAAAAACACGACCGAACCATGCTCATCAAACTCGCTTCCATCGCCGCCATCGGTGCGCTGTCCCTCATGCCTCACGATCCGCTTCCGGATCTCGCAATTGGTTCTGCCATGCCCGCGGCGGACGTCAAGATGAAGGATGTTAGCGGCAAAGAAGTGACCTTGAAGGATGCGCAAGGGAAAGGAGGTCTGCTCGTGATCTTCTCTTGCAACACCTGCCCTTTCGTTGTGGGTAGTGAGGGAAGTGAGGGTTGGGAGGGGCGCTATCCTGAATTGGCCGCTTTCAGCCAGCGTTATGGAGTGGGTGTAGCGTTCATCAATAGCAATGAGGCCAAACGCGATGCTGGTGATAGCTTCACGGATATGCAGGCTCGATACAAGGACAAGAAGTACAGCGGCTCCTACATGCTGGATGCAGGCAACAAGGTCGCCGATGCGTTCGGTGCACGCACGACGCCGCACGTGTTCCTCTTCGACAAGGATCTGAAGCTCGCTTATAAGGGCGCTATCGACGATAATGTGGGGAAAGCTTCCGACGTGAAGGAGAAGTATGTCGAGAAAGCCATCGCGAACATGGTGGAGGGCAAGACCATCGACCCGGCCACGACCCGCAACATCGGTTGTAGCATCAAGCGCGTTGCCGTGGAGCATAAGCACTAGTACTGCGCTCACCCTGAACAACGCCGCTTTCCTTTGGGAGTGCGGCGTTGTTCATTTGTTGAAAACAACATTTCCCACGCGCAAAGGGGCACTGTTCCTTTGCAGCAAAGGCTTTGGGAATGAACGTACTCTTGATCGGCGGAGGGGGCAGGGAACATGCGATGGCCTGGAAGATCGCGCAGAGCTCCCTGTTGGATGAATTGCATGTGTGGCCAGGGAATCCCGGCACCGTGCGCCATGGTCGCAATGTGACCGTGGACCTCAATGACCGCAAGAAATTGCGTGCTTTCCTGCTGGAGAAGAAGATTCAGATCGTGGTGGTGGGTCCCGAAGCTCCCTTGGTGGATGGCCTCCATGACGATATCGCCGGCGATGCGCAGCTCGCGCACGTCACCGTGATCGGTCCGAAGAAGGAGGGCGCTCGACTGGAAGGCAGCAAGGACTTCGCGAAGGAGTTCATGTTCCGCCACAATATCCCCACCGCTGCTCACAGGAGCTTCGGCAAGGGCGAGCTGCAACAGGCCATCGATCATATCGAGCGCTCACCTGCTCCGTACGTCATCAAGGCCGACGGGCTTGCCAGTGGCAAGGGCGTGGTGATCACCAGCGACAAGAAGGAGGCCGCCAAAGTCTTGAAGGAGATGCTGCAAGGTGGCCGTTTTGGCACCGCAGGCGAGCGCGTGGTGGTGGAGCAGTTCCTGAAGGGGATAGAGCTTTCGGCTTTCCTGATCACCGATGGGGAGTCGTTCAAGATGTTGCCCGCAGCGAAGGACTACAAGCGTATCGGGATGGGCGACACCGGACCCAACACCGGTGGCATGGGAGCCGTATCGCCAGTGCCCTTCGCCGATAAGGACTTCATGCAGAAGGTGCACGACCGAGTGGCCGCACCCACCATCCGCGGGCTGAAGAAGGACGGCATCGCCTACAGTGGGTTCCTTTTCATGGGCTTGATGAACGTGAACGGCGAACCCTACGTTATTGAATACAACGTCCGCTTGGGCGATCCCGAGACACAAGCGATCCTGCCGCGCTTGCGGAGCGATCTGCTCGATCTTTTCGAAGGCATCGCCTCAGGCACCTTGAGCGAGCGGCATGTGGATGTGGATGACCGCACGGCCGTGACGGTGGTACTGGCCAGCGAGGGCTATCCGAACGAGTACGAGACCGGTAAGGCCATCATTGGACTGGAGCTCGTCCGAGATGCATACGTGTTCCAAAGTGGCACGGCCATGAAAGGGGATAAGTTGGAGACCGCGGGTGGGCGTGTTCTGGCCGTAACCGCGTTCGGGAAAGACCTGGAACAAGCCATCCTGTCCGCACAACGGAGCGCGGCGTTGATCAACTACGACGGGAAGTACCTGAGAACGGACATCGGACTGGACTTGGTGAAGCAACCCTCGTCCAAGTCGGCCTCACAGGCCCAAGCCGTTAAATGAGCGTACCCTCCTTCGACGCCTTCCGGCTGTACTTGCCCTGTAGGCCCAACCAGTAGATAAGGCCGAAACCCATCAACAGGCTGATCAGCGTGATAGGCATCCATCCCATCCACGAAAGGATCTTGAAGGTTTCCTCCAGGAAATGGCCGATTGCGAAGACGATCTTTTGCATCGTGGATGGTGACTTGACCGGCCAAAGATAGAACGCCCCCCGGAACCGTAGCTGATGTTCGCCCGCCTCTTCCGCAGCAACCAGCCAGGCATCCTGGTACTGGTTCTGCTGTTGGTTCCTGCCTTGTTCCTCAGGCACTTGTGGGCAACTGCTCCCGACATGCATGCCGGTATGCCGTTGGCGCGACTGCTGCATGGGCTGTTCTCGAGCACCGCTCGGGTCTACGGTGTGACCGTTCTGGCGCTGATCGCACTTCTGGCCGTGCAGGTGGCTGTGTTCATGAACGAGATGGAACTCATCGGTCGGCGGAACCACTTGCCCGCTTTGCTCTTCCCAGTGCTTCTCGCTACTGCGGCGCAGCCCGGCTCCGTGGGCCCGGCGCTCTTCGGTATGCCCTTCATGCTGTGGGCCATCCGCCGAGCGTGGAGCATCTCCAACACCGGCAAAGCACTGGGTCCGCTGTTCGATGCAGGGCTGCTCTTGGGCATCGCCTCCTTGGTGTTCATGCCCTATGTCATTCTGTTGGCGGTGATCTGGGCTTCCACTTCCGTCGTGCGACCCTTCCAGTGGCGCGAATACATCGTCCCTGTTCTTGGTTCGGCGTTGGTCTTTTACCTCGCATGGGGCGTTTTGGCCCTGAGCGGCGTTCACGATTGGGAGCCTTTGCGCACTGTGGGTATGCCCGACGGACCCTCGAAAGCGACGGTCGGGGTGTACCGGTGGACCTTGATCGCTTTGCTGTTGCCCATCGCGTTGGTGGCCTTGCTGCGCTTCGCAGAGCACTACGGCCGGGGTGTGGTACGAGAGCAGAACCTCCGTAGTGCCTTCATCGCCTTGGGCATGGCGTTGGGGCTGGTCTGTGGATTCCTTCAGTTGCTGAACGGTAGCTATCCGGCCATCCTCGAAGCGGTGCCGCTATCCATGCTGTTCACTTTCGCGTTCGTAGGTACCCGCCGTGCCTGGTTGGGCGAGACCGCAGTGGGCTTACTGTTCGCGATGGCGCTTTGGATGCAATATGGTTCTCCGCTGGTCTAACGGCTACCTTCGCGCGGCGTTCCACCAGGACGTTCCTGAACCATGAAATTCGGCGTCGTCACCTTTCCCGGTTCCAATTGCGATGAGGACATGGTCCATGTGCTAGGTACCATCATGGGCCAGCCCGTGGTTCAGCTCTGGCACAAGGATCACGATCTGAAGGGTGTGGACATGGTGGTGTTGCCCGGTGGCTTCTCCTTTGGCGATTACCTGCGCAGCGGAGCCATCGCACGCTTCTCCCCGATCATGCAGGAAGTGGCCGCCCATGCGCAGAAGGGCGGACTGGTCTTCGGTGTATGCAACGGTTTCCAAGTGCTGTGCGAAGCGGGATTGGTTCCGGGCGCGCTCCTGCACAATGATGTGCAGAAGTTCGTGGCACGCAACACGTACATCCGTCCAGCCACGCGCAAGACCGCGATCACGAGCGCGGTTCCGGATCGCGCGCTGAAGATCCCGATCGCCCACGGTGAAGGCCGTTTCCATGCCGATGCCAACACGTTGAAGGCGCTGAAGGACAACGACCAGATCCTCTTCCGTTACTGCGATGCGGAGGGCAAGGTGACCGATACCGCGAACCCTAACGGCAGCAAGGAGAACATCGCCGGTGTGTGCAACAAGGAGCGCAACGTGTTCGGCATGATGCCACACCCCGAACGTGCCGCCGACGAACGCTTGGGTAACACGGATGGCAAGTCGCTGTTCGAGTCGCTGTTGCAGGCCGTTCTGGCCTAGGCCGATCAAGGCAGGCTGGGTCGCACCAACGGGCGCAAGACACGTAGGTTGGAAGGCTCTATCTTGATCGTGGCACCAGCTTCATTCGTGCCTTTCCAACCGGCCAGTTCCTGACCCACTCCCTCACCGAAGTTGAATTGGATCGGAACCCCGTTGAAGGCCATCACCTCGTGTACTCCGGGTGAAAGTGTGAGCCCTTCGATCTTGAGCACACCGACTTCCGTAGAAGGAACTTCAACGGTGATGATCTTGAGCTTACGACCCGTGCGTGCGGCGATATCCTGCATCACGTGTGCGGGTCGTTGTTGTGTAAACCCTCGGAGGTCGGCGTAAGATGCTGAAGGGTCCGGCCGTTCCATCTCGTTCCGCCAACGCTCGTGATCGGCTTGCATGGCAGCGCTGTGGCTGGCGAAGAGACTATCCGCTAGGGAAGCCGCTTCTGCCGGTGAGAGCGCCGTGGCGATCAAAGCGGTCATGCGCGCCAGCAACTTCTGCTGAAGTTCTGGTTGTTGCAGCAGCTGCGGGATGTAAGGCGTTTCTGCCGCGGTGCCCGATGCCATGCGCTCCACACCGTTCTCCTCAGCAGGTGCCCACAGGTCCATGTCGAACATCACCCAACGCCATCGGCCACCGTGCTGCCGTGGCCGATAGAGCCGCACGTTGAGGTCATGATCCGCACGGCCAGTGTAGAGGTCGAGGCAGGCGAGGTCGATCAAGTTGTCCAAGTCGAAATAGCGCGCGAGCGTATCCAACGGCGCCAGGGCCATCAGCCGCTCTACGGCAGGTTTGAAGTGTGCATCGCTACCGGAGCGCACGACGGCTGCGGGTCCTTCCAATACATCGACCGCCTCACTTCCACTGATGCGCTCCAGCCATTGTTCATCCTTCGGCGGCATCCAACGGTACAAGCCCCAGTATTGGCCGTTGAGGTACAAGGGCATCGGACGCGAAGGCTGCACATCCACATGCAGGTGATGCTTCGTAGCGATCACCTCCATGAACCGGTTTCGCAGGAAGGTGTGCGCTCCAGCGTCCGCGCGCAGGATACCTTCCTGGAAGAACTCTGTCTCGTTCAGCCGCAGGCCCTTCACCGGACTGTCATACCGATCGCGGGCATGCAACTTGAACGACCGTTTCGCCAAGCCCCGTGAGCCACTGCCGTGAATGCTGATGCCGATCGGGATCGGAGCATCCTCCGTTCCGTTGAACTTCACCATGGCCAGGCGTTCCCACGTACGACCCCTGCGACTGAAATTGGCCAGTGCGCCCTCCACGTTGATACCGATGCTATCATCCGAAAGACCAGCCTGGTCCATGGCGATGGTGATGCCTACCTGGGGTGCATCGCCGAGGTGATACGTGGAGCAGAACTCCTTGCTGGGCAGGTGGCCTTCAACGAAAGCGCGAGCCCGAACCACCAGGTCGTGGTCGATCGTTAGTGGGCCAGCGTATGTATGACCGTTCAGTGCCGTCGGTTCAGTACCATCCGTGGTGTAGCGGATGGTCGCGCCTTCATCGGCGATGAGCGGCAACACCACTAAGTCACCGGAACCTGCGAAGGCCGTGTCGATGGTCGGTGTAGCTGTTCGGCCATGTACGGCGATGTCCCCGCGATTAGGCTTGCCGGGTGTGGCCTCGCTGAAGAAGCTCCATGCTTTGCTGCCGTCGCTCAAGCGCCCCACGCTCAGATCACCAGCCATGGCCGGATACGTGAACACATCCTGCACAGTGAGCCCGTCCGCCGCGATCAGCAGCAGTGTACCACCTTTGCGCGGTAGGGTGAAGCCAGCATGGTCCGTGCCTCGGTCCGGAGCACCATCGAACCAGATGAGGCTATGCTCGCCGGCACCGATGGTCAACGGAGCTTGGATCACATGCGTGCGACCGACCACGGCGAAGCGCATGCCTGCCAGATCCACCGCAACGTTCGTCGGGTTGAAGAGCTCCACCCAGTCCGGCGTGCCACCATCCGTGGCCACATGCGTCTTGCGGTTCGCCGCCTGTAGCTCGTTGATCAGCACGCCGTTCTGCGCGCCTGCGACGAGCGGAGTCAGAATAAGGGAGAGCAACACGTGCCGGAACACGCGCCGAAAGTAGCCGCACGCTCAAGCTCCATGCTGCATTTTCCGCAACAACTCATCAACGATCAGAACCACCGCTGTTGAAAGGGCTGCTGGCCATCCACCGATCGAGCCAGCCAAGACGCTGTAGGTTCTTCGCATTCGCGCGGAGCCTCCGCGTCACCTGCGAGATCTGCGGATGAATTTCACAGTGCGTTCTTCGTCACCCAGATCCGCCACGCCACGATCAACTTCTGTGTCTTGTTCAGTCGCAGCAGGTCCTTGTGCCACATCTTCGGAAGAATGGCCTTGTTGAGCTGAGCGAGCAAGCGGAAGAGTGAACGTTGCATGTGTTTCATCCCGCACGGCGGGGGTCAATGGTGCTGCAGGCCGCACTGCTCATCGGCCCATTCCAGTTCGATGGTGGCGTGGTGGATGCCCATTTCCTGGAGCGCCTTACGCGCGGATGCTTTGGTCTCCAGCGCCAACTTCAGGTCGACATCCGCCACAACGAGGTGTACGGTATGGATGATGAAACTCCCGTCCAATGTCCAGGTATGCTGGTCGTGCAGGTCGGTCACGTGCGGGATGGTCATCAACTTGCTGCGAACGGCCTGCATATCGAGGTTTGCCGGGATCTCCTGCATGAGGATGCCCGTGCCTTTGCGCAGCGTGCCCACCGCGTTGTACAGGATGAAACAACTGATCGCGATGCTGAGCAGCGGATCCAGGATGGCCCACTTGGTGAAGTGGATGATGACACCACCGACGAGCACTGCCGCCCATCCGAGCACATCTTCCAACAAGTGGAGGTACGCGCCGCGTTCGTTCAGTGTTCCACCTCCGTGGAGCTTCCAAGCAGCAAAACCGTTCATCGCCAACCCGAACACCGCTATGCCGACCATGCCCAGGGCATTCGGCTCGGAGGGAGCCCACAACTTAGGCACGGTGATCACCAACATGCCGATGGCTCCGGCGATGAGCACCAAGCTGGTGAGCCAGCCTCCCAACATGCTGTAACGGCCATAACCGTAGCTGTAGTGGGCATCACGGCCCTTCATCGCCACACGCTGCAGGTACCAGGCAGTACCCAGCACAAGACAATCGCCGGCATCGTGGAATGCATCGGTAAGCACCGCGATACTGTCGGTCCACCAACCGCCAACGACCTCCACGAGTGTGAACGTGAGGTTGATGAAAAAGGCCAGGCCCAGTGCCTTGGCACCAGCCGCATGCACATGGCCATGGTCGTGACCGGCGTGGTCGTGCGAATGGTCGTGATGCCGGTGGTCGTGACCCATACTAAGGGCGAAGGTAGGAGAGCCTATTCAGCTCAACCCACGATCACACGACCTGTCTTCTTCGCCAGCCGTTTCTTGGCTTCGCTCAGTTGCATGATCTCCTGTAACAGCGCCATCACGCCCAGTTCATCAGCCGTCTTCAACTCCTGCTGCCGCTCGATGATCATACGGTCCACGCGGCGTTCCTTCAGGATGTACACGGCTTCTTGCAAGGCGTCGTGGAGTGCTTCGCTCTCGCGCTTCACATGGATCTTGTGTTTGTCTTTCCAGTTGGGGCTCAGCACATGTTTTTCGGTGAGCAGGTCGATGGCCGTATTGCGCCAATTCTCCTGCTCGTGCGTCACGTAGCGCGAGGTCTCGATCTGGGTGCCGAGGTTGCTCGCGTGCCGGTAGTCCAGATACATCTCGCGGAAGATCGGCTCATCGAACAGGATGTCGTCCAAGGCGAGCAGCTCGAACATAAGCTCGGCCACACTGGTCTCTTCTTCGGTGGTGTTGCCAGCTTCATCCTGCACGGGTACGTTGATGCGCTCGTGCCCATAGCTCAGCAGCATGCGCAGCAGGTCACGCTCCTGTGGCGTTGTGCCCACATCCTCCAGCGTGGGCTGCGGCGCGGCAATGTCCGGCGCGAGATGCTCTTCAGGAATGGGCTGATCATCGCCGAGTTTCTTGCGGTACTGCTTGCGCAGCACCTTGTTCATCTCGCTGATGAGTGCCTGCTCGTTGACCTGTAACAGGCGGCTGCACTGCTGGATGTACAACGAGCGCAAGACCAGATCCGGCACTAGCGCCACGCTCTCCACGATCTCGTGGATGGCTCCAGCCTTCTTCACCGGATCATCGCTCACCTCCTGCATCAGCAGGGTGGCCTTGAATACCAAGAAGTCCTGCGCGGTACCAGTGAGGTGTGCTGTTACTTCGCTACTGCTGTGGCTCCTGGCGAAACTGTCGGGGTCTTCGCCTTCGGGGAAGGTGACGACCTTCACGTTGAGGCCTTCCTTCAGCACCAGGTCGATCCCGCGCAGGCTGGCCTTCATGCCCGCCGCATCACCATCGTAGAGGATGGCCACGGTGGGCGCGTAGCGTTTGATCAGCCGCACCTGTTCTTCGGTGAGGCTGGTGCCGCTGCTGGCCACCACGTTGGTGATGCCCGCCTGGTGTAGGCTGATCACATCGGTGTAGCCTTCCACCAGGTAGCAGAGGTTCTGCTCCACGATCGTCTTCTTCGCCTGATATACCCCGTACAGCGAACGGCTCTTGTTGTAGAGCACGCTCTCCGGACTGTTGAAGTACTTCGGTAGCTTCTTGTCGCTCTTCAACGTACGTGCACCGAAGGCGATGGGCTGGCCGCTAAGACCGAGGATGGGGAAGGTGACACGCCCCGCGAAGAAGTCCCATGGGGTGCGTGTTTCATCCTCTCGACGTTTGATCCAACCTGCTTTCTCCAACAGTTCCGGGTTGAACCCGTTGGCGATGGCGGCCTGCGCGAACTGGCTGCCATACTCCGGCACATAGCCGAGTTGGAACGCCTTGATGGTGACATCCGAGAAGCCACGCTCGTGGAAGTAGGAGAGGCCGATGCGTTTGCCTTCGTCGGTGTTCCACAGTTGTTCCACGCTCCAGTTGAGCGCCCATTGCTGGATCACGCCGAGCGCTTCCCGTTCGCTCTGCTCGATCTGCTGCTCAGGGGACTGCTCCTCTTCCGGCAGGTCGATGTTGTACCGCTTGGCCAGCCACTTGATCGCTTCAACGTAGCTGAGGTGCTCGTGCTTCTGCAGGAAAGTGATGCTGTCCCCTGCCTCGCCACAGCCGAAACACTTGTAGATGCCCAGGTTCGGGCTCACGTTGAAGCTCGGCGTCTTCTCGTTGTGGAACGGACACAACCCCAAGAAGCGCGGCCCCTTGCGTTTCAATGCCACGAACTCACCCACCACCTCCTCCACGCGGGCGGCGTCCTTCACTTGTTGTATGGCGTGGGGGGCGATCATCGGGTAAGTTCTGCCGGTGGATCGGCGGGAGTAGTGCGGAAAAGGGTCGTGAATTTACCAGCCCGTGGCCATCGGCTTTACCAGAAACACGCGTCCCGAACGCATCGACAGCGGGCTATGCATCGGGGTCCGGCCCCCTAGGCCTTGTGCCTCACGGACTTGTGGCGCGCTCTACTGGCGCACCACGTTCCCCATGTTATCGTAGACGACACGCTTGATCGCCTTGCCGGTAGTGTCCGCGAACACCCATTCTCCGACCGGTTTGCCGTGCAGATGCTGGCCTTTATAGTAGGTGATGCTGTTCGCGTGGAACACTTCGACAGCCCCTTCCTCAACCCCGTTCACATAATTGGTACGGCTGCGAAGCACGCCGTTCGGGAATCGCGATACCCATAGACCGTGGCGCTTGCCGTTCCGCATCATGCCTTCCATTTCCCCGCCAGCTCGCAGAGGGACTATCTGGTGACCGTCTGGAGCGCGTGAAGATGCCTTGACGGTATCCGCCGCCGCCGCGTTGGGCTGTGCGTCCTTCTTCGGGGTGCCGGTGCACGACGCGGACATCGCGAGGATGAGAAGAGGGATGAGCCGTTTCATTTCGTTCGTTCTACGGTGAGTTCGACGAGTCCTTCGAGCGCGTCGCGCGCTTCGTTCTGCGGGAAGGAGCGCAACTCGACAAGGGCTTTGTCGCGATACTCGTACATGCGCTTGTTGGCGTGGTCGATGCCGCCTACGACGCTCACTTTATGAACGAGTTGTGCGACCGCATCATTGTCGTCGTTCCTGTTCTTCACCACATCCACCATCCAACGGCGGTCGGCACTATCCACGTTCCGCAGTGCATGGATCAGTGGAAGGGTGAGCTTCTTCTCCTTGATGTCCAAACCGGTGGGTTTGCCGGTGTCCTTACCGGAACCATAGTCGAAAAGATCGTCTTTGATCTGGAACGCTATGCCCGTGTACTCGCCGAATAGCCGCATGCGCTCCACCTCCTCCGGCGGCCGTCCAGCAGCGCTCGTCCCGCTCGCACAGCACGCAGCGATGAGGCTCGCCGTCTTCTTACGGATGATGTCGAAATAGACGTCCTCGCTGAAGTTCAGGCCGCGCGTCTTCTCCAGCTGGAGCAGTTCGCCCTCGCTCATCTCACGTACGGCATGACTCACGATACGCAGCAGTTCGAATTCACCCTTGTCAATGGCGAGCAACAGTCCGCGACTGAGCAGGTAATCGCCAACGAGCACGGCGATCTTGTTCTTCCAGAGGGCATTGATGCTGAAGAAACCACGCCGCATGTTCGCGTCGTCCACGACGTCATCGTGCACCAGCGTTGCCGTGTGCAGCAGTTCGATAAGGCTGGCGGCCACGAAAGCACTTTCACCCACCGGTCCGAATTGACGTGCGCTCAGAAGGGTGAACATCGGGCGCATCTGCTTGCCTTTGCGCTTGACGATGTAGTGCATGATGCGGTCCAGCAGCGCGGTCTTGCTGCGCATGGCTTCGCGGAAGTGGGGCTCGAAAGCCTGCATCTCCGCCGCTATGGGGCGTTGAAGCTCGTCGAAGGATCGCATGGCGGTGGTGCGGGCAACGGTCGCTGACCGGGGTGGCAAAGATGGGGCTCGTGGCCCGCCGAAGGACAACCCAACGCATATACCCCCGTCCATTGGGAAGTGCAGCCTCGCCACCTACCTTCGCTGAACATGACCTGCTGGACCTCCCTTTTGCGCCGTAGCCTGCCCTTGGTAGCCTTGCTCGTATGTCTTCAAACCATGGCACAGCCGGGAAAGACCAAAGTGGTCCTCTACAAGGACAGGCTCGCGGCGGCTTTCGATACGGTGGACTGCGTGAAGAACGTGGTGAAGATCAACCCGCTGCTCTTCTTCCGTGGCGAGATCCCCATTTACTACGAGCGTGCCATCACACCCAAGCTGAGCCTAGAGGCCGGGATCGGTGTGACCCTCAGGAACTATCTCGCACTTTCGTTCACGGGAGATGACGCCGATGATTTCGGTGCTGGAACGGAGATCATACCTCGACTCAGTTTCAACGCGGGATTCCGGTATTACCTGACGGATGATCTGGAACCCCAGGGGGCGTATACGCAGATCAGCTTCGCTCACCTGAACTACACGAAGGATATTCGAACGAAAGGTCTGAACGGCGAATTCACCGATGTGAAACTTCGTGATGACCGGACCTATAACGATGTTCGCCTCCTCTTCGGCTATCAAATGCTGAGCAGCAACAGCAACTGGATGTTCGATGTCTATGGTGGACCTGCATTCCGCGACCGGTTCAATGTGAAGGTGCAGGAGCGACTGGATCTCACCGGCGAACGACCAACGTGGGCCTACACCGTGGAAGAATCGAAGGATCAGACCGTGGCGTTCTTCCTGGGTGTGAAGATCGGGATGGGCTTTTGACGAGCGCGCGGATACGTGATCGGTGAACGCGCTCACCGCATCACGGAATCGCTATTTCATCACACGCTCACCGTCCTTCAGCGCGGGCTCGTTCTTGTTCGCCAGCTGACCGCACGCCGCATCGATGTCCCGGCCACGGCTTCTGCGGATGCGCGCAACAATGCCCTTCTTGTCCAAGTATTGCTGGAAGGCCTCCGCATCTTTCGCTTCCGTGCGACCATAACCACCGGCGTCGATGGGGTTGTACTCGATCAAATTCACCTTCGCGTGCACATCGCTGGCATACTTCACCAGTTCCTGCGCATCGGCCAATGAATCATTGAAGCCCTTGAGCAAGATGTATTCGAAGGTGACATCGTGGCGCGTAACGCGTGTGTAGTAACGCAGTGCATCCTTCAGATCAGCCAGTGAATTCTGCTCGTTGATGGGCATGATGCGATCGCGCTTCTCATCGTTCGCTGCGTGGAGCGAAAGGGCCAGGTTGAAGCGCGCGCCGTCATCCGCCAGCTTGCGGATCATCTTGGCGATGCCCGCCGTGCTCACCGTGATGCGTCGCGCGCCTATGCCCAGCCCATCTTCCGCCGTGATGCGTTCGGCGCTGCGCAGGGTGTTGGCGTAGTTGAGCAAGGGTTCGCCCATGCCCATGTACACGATGTTGGTCAGGCCTTCCTTGTAGTACTTGTGCGCCAACTCATCGATCAGCACCACCTGGTCCACGATCTCGGCAGCATCCAGGTTGCGGATGCGTTTCAACTTTCCCGTAGCACAGAAGCTGCACGTGAGGCTGCATCCGATCTGGCTGCTTATGCAAGCCGTCAAGCGCGTCGGCGTCGGGATCAGCACGCCTTCCACCACATGACCGTCCCAGGTCTTGAAGGCACACTTCACCGTACCGTCCTGGCTGCGCTGTTCTTCCACCAAGGTGAGCGGCCGCATCACCGTTCGCTCTGCCAGCGCTGCTCGGAACGCCTTGGGCAGATCGCTCATGTCATCGAACGAACGAGCTTTCTTCTTCCACAGCCACTCCCAAAGCTGCTTGGCGCGGTAGGGTTTCTCACCGAGCTCCGCAACGAGGGTCTTGGTCTCCTCCAGGGTAAGCTCGCGGATGTCGGTGGTTGCCATTCGGTAAAGATACCGGGTCAGGCGAGGAGGATCTCCGCGATCCTCAGGTCGATGGGCGTAGTCACTTTCACGTTATTCTCTTCACCGGGCACCAAATGGATGGCGTTCCCGTGACGCTCTACCAACGTTGCCTCATCCGTGAAAGCCGCATCGTACGGCGCTTCGAAGGCCTTCCGTAAGAGCTCCACGCGAAAACATTGTGGCGTCTGCACGGCCCGCAACATGGACCGGTCAATGGCTTTGCTGCTGTCACCATCCACTTGACGCACGGATGACGTGATGGGCATCACCGGGATCGCAGCACCATGTTCTTCCGCTGCTGCGAAACACCGCGCGATCAATTCCTTGCTCACCAGCGGGCGTACACCATCGTGCACGGCAACGAGACCGTCGCCTTTCACGGCTGCCAGCCCGTTCCGGGTGGAATGGAAGCGCTCTTCGCCGCCCACAACCACCTGATGCTCGATCAGGAACCCATGGCCGATGCAGAGTGCTTTCCAGATGGAGACCTGCGCTTCGGGCAGCACGACGATGATCGGCATGGCCGGGTCGAACGCGTGGAACGCTTCGATGGTCCAACAAAGCAGCGGTTTGCCCTTCACCAGCATGAACTGCTTGGGGATGGGACCGCCCATGCGCTTGCCGGAGCCGCCTGCTACGATGATGGTGGAACGTTGCACGGGAGTGTGAATTAACCGCAAAGACGCAAGGCGCGCAAAGAAGGATCTGAAATGAGAAAGCCACAGGATCCCTGTGGCTTTCTTGGCGCTCTCTGCGCCTTTGCGGTGAACTCTTCTTCAGATGATCAACATCGCGTCCCCGTAGCTGAAGAAGCGGTACTTCTCCTTGATGGCCACTTTGTATGCGTTCCACACATGGTCGTAACCACCGAAGGCAGCCACCTGCATCAGCAGCGTGCTCTCGGGCATGTGGAAGTTGGTGATCATGCTGTCGGCGATGCTGAAGTCGTAAGGCGGGAAGATGAACTTGTTCGTCCACCCGTTGTAGGGCTTCATGTGGTTCATCGTGCTCACGCTGCTCTCGATGGCGCGCATGGTGGTGGTGCCTACGCAGCACACACGCTTGCGGGCGTCCTTCGCCTTGTTCACGATGTCGCAGGCCTCGCGATCGATGAGCACCTGCTCGCTGTCGGTCTTGTGTTTGGTGAGGTCTTCCACTTCCACCGGGCGGAACGTGCCCAGGCCGATGTGCAGGGTGACCTCCGCGAAGTTGATGCCCTTCAGCTCCATGCGCTTCATCAGCTCGCGGCTGAAGTGCAGGCCTGCGGTGGGGGCAGCGACCGCACCTTCGTGTTTGGCGAAAATGGTCTGGTAGCGCTCGGCATCGCTCGGCTCTGTCTCGCGCTTGATGTAGCGTGGAAGCGGGGTTTCACCCATCTCGGTGATCGCGGCCTTGAACTCCTCGTACGTGCCGTCGAACAGGAAACGCAGCGTGCGACCGCGGCTCGTGGTGTTGTCGATCACTTCAGCGACCAACTCATCGTCCTTGCCGAAGTAGAGCTTGTTGCCGATCCGGATCTTGCGGGCGGGGTCCACGATCACATCCCACAGCAGGCTGTCGCGGTTCAGTTCGCGCAACATGAACACCTCGATCTTGGCTCCGGTCTTCTCCTTGTTGCCCCACATGCGCGCAGGGAACACTTTGGTGTTGTTCAGGATGAAGGTGTCGCCCTCGTCGAAGTAGTCCAGGATGTTCTTGAACTTCTTGTGCTCGATCTTCCCGTCTTTGCGGTGGAGCACCATCAGCTTGCTGCCGTCGCGGTCCTTGGTGGGGTAAAGAGCGATCTGCTCCTTGGGCAGGGCGAATTTGAAAGCGGTAAGTTTCATGGGGTTTGGGCGGGCTTACTGGGCCGGGCCTGGGAGTTTGGGGCGCCGAAGATAGTGTGATCGCGAAGCGAATGTTAAACCATCTGATGGCCAGCGAATTATCCTGTTGATAACCCTCTTTAGGGCTTACTTGATGTAGGGTGCGATACGCTCCGACCACTGCGCCGGGGTATGGGCATCCTGCACATCATATTCGCCGATTCGCGTGCGTCGAAGAGCGGAGAGGTGTGCCCCACAACCCAGGACCTGCCCGATGTCGTGCGCCAACGAGCGGATGTAGGTGCCCTTGCTCACATGCACCTCGAAGTCCACCTCCGCACCACGAATGGCGGTCACTTCCAGCGCGGTGACATTCACCATCACCGGTTTCATCTCCACTAGGTGCGCACGTTCGCTGTCGCGGGCTAGGAAATAGGCGCGTTCACCTTCGAAACGCTTGGCGCTGTAGTTCGGCGGACGTTGTTCGATGGTACCAACGAAACGCGCGAAGGCGGAGCGGATCGTCGCATCATCCAAGTGCTCCCAAGGTCCGCCGGGCACGATCGCGGTCTCTAAGTCGTAGCTCGGTGTGGTGCTCCCTAGGGTGATCGTTCCGGTGTAGGCCTTTTCGGCGCCGGTGATGAACGGCAGTTTCTTGGTGAAGGGTCCGTAGGCGAGGATCAACAACCCACTGGCCAAAGGATCAAGTGTGCCAGCGTGGCCCACCTTGATCTTCCTGCCCGCGGCGATGCGCATGGCACCGCGTAGCTTGCCAACCACATCGAAGCTCGTCCACGTGAGCGGCTTGTCAACGAGGACCAGGCCGCCGGTTTCCGGGGTGAAGTCGAAGTCAGCGGTCATCCCTGCTGGGTTGGGTCCTCGAAAATGGTCCACTTTTCATTCGTGTTCCGACGCTTCGCAGACTTTCCACCCGGCATTGAGGCAACCAGCCTGACCGAAGCGTCTATCTGAAGAGCTTGATCCAATGCGATGATCCGAATATTCGACTCGTCATGTCCTTCTTCGCCACACAAGAATTGCCAATCGCCTTCGATGTCATGCACAACGTAGTTGATCGGCCTTTTGTGCTCGAGTACATGGTCACAAGTGAAACAGGCCGTGTTCCCTGGTTCATCAAAACCATCCTGGTCTTTCGCGCGTGATCGGAACAGGTTGAAGAAACTCATTTGTGGCTCAGTACATCTGCATGGAAACGTCCGCGAGATGCAGTGCTATGATCACGCCACCCACCACGATCCTGTACCAACCGAAGGCCTTGAAACCGCTCTTCGTGAGGTAGCTGATGAATGAACGGATCGCGACGATGGCCACGATGAAGGCCACCACATTGCCGATCGCGAACAACTGGAAATGTTCGGTGGTGAACGAGCCGCCGTCATTCACGTAGTCGTACATGCTCTTCGCCGTGGCTGCGAACATGGTGGGCACCGCGAGGAAGAAGCTGAACTCCGCCGCGTTCTTGCGCGTGAAACCCTGCGTCATGCCACCGATGATGGTGGCTGCCGAACGTGACACGCCTGGCACCATCGCGAGACACTGCCACACACCGATCGTTGCCGCTTGTTTGTAGGACATAGGCTGTTGCGTCCCTTCTTCCGCTGATGGAGCGAGCCGGTCGATGAAGAGAAACACGATGCCGCCGAGGAACAACATCACACCGACCACCACGACATTCTCCAGGAGCATGTCGATGTAGTCCTTGAAGAATAGACCCGCGATCACCGCCGGGATGAAACCGGCGAGCAGCTTCAGGTAGAAATCGAAGCTCTGGAAGAAGCGTTTCCAATACAGCGCCACCACGCTCAGGATCGTGCCGAACTGGATGGCGACGGTGAAGAGCTTGACGAACTCGTCCTGCTGGATCCCCATGATGGTGGACCCGATGATCATGTGGCCCGTACTGCTAACAGGCAGGAATTCGGTGATCCCCTCGATGATCGCGAGGATGATCGCTTGGATGATGGTCATTTGCCGGCTTCGGTACTCCCCGACTTCTTCAGGATCGCGAAAGCCACGAAGATGTAGCCCAGCACCACCACGATCGGTGCCACCGTGATCCGGCGTGTACTGAAGAGTTCGGCCGCATCGAACTCGTTGGGGTCACCGTTGCCGCCACCGCTCATCAGGATGAAACCGACGGTAACGATGGCCAGGCCGATCACCAGCAACCGGTAATTGATCGCCGTGAACGGCATGTCGTTGTTGAGCTCGGGTTTGGCCATGGCACTAGGTGTTCAACTCCAATGAAGGTCTTCGGAATTCATGCGAAGGTAGCGGCGTACCGCGAACCAGGTGGAGATCAAGGAGATGAGCAGGCCCAACACCAGCACACCCACGAAGAGCAAGCCCAGCGTGGTCATGTCCGTGAAGGCCAACAGGTCCGGCATGTAGTGGTTCGTCAACTGCAACAACCCTACGAGCAGGCCGATCGCGAGAACGGCGCCGACGATGCCCTGCCACAAACTCTGTCCGAGGAAAGGCTTCTTGATGAACCACTGTGTAGCTCCCACCAGGTGCATGGTGCGGATCAGGAAGCGCTTGCTGTAGATGGCCAGGCGGATCGTGTTATTGATCAAGGCGATGGCGATGATCAGCAGCAGCACCGTGAAGCCGAGCACCAATAGGCCCAACTTGCTCACGTTGGCATCGATGTTCTCCACCACGGCCGCGTTGTAGGACACCTCCTGCACGCGCTGGTCCTTCTTCAACTGCGCCACGATCCACTTCAAACTGTCGGCCTGGGCGTAGTCGGCGTTCAGGCGCAGTTCCACGGAAGGCAACAGCGGATTGCTGCCCAGCACACCGAGGAAATCCTCACCGAGGTCTTTCTTCAGTTGCTCGGCTGCTTCATCGGCGGTGACGTAGCGCGTTTCCTGGGCATAGGCCTCGGTGTCCAGCTCCTTGCGGAACTGCATCACATCCACCTCCTTCAGGTCGCGCTTCAGGAAGAGTTCCACCCGCACGTTCTCCTTGAAATAGCGCTCCAAGGCCTGTGCGTTCAACACCAGAAAGCCCAGTACGCCCAGCATGAACAGCACCAAGGCGATGCCGATCACCGTGCTCACGTTGGAGGTGCGGGTGCGTGACTTCAGGTAGCGCTGGTCGCTCATGCGGCGGCGAAAGTAAGGGCGAGGTCCCGATCCACCGCCCTGTCCGTAGTGCCTGCCCTTCTACCTTCGCGGTCCGTAGCACAGGACCATGCAGTACGATCCGAAGGATATCGAGCAGAAGTGGCGTCAGAAGTGGAAGGCCGACAAGACCTACAAGGTCGATAACGACACGTCGAAGCCGAAATTCTATGTGCTCGACATGTTCCCGTACCCAAGCGGCGCCGGCCTGCATGTGGGGCACCCGCTCGGCTACATCGCCAGCGACATCGTGGCGCGCTTCAAACGGCACAACGGCTTCAACGTACTGCACCCCATGGGCTACGACAGCTTCGGCCTGCCCGCCGAGCAGTACGCCATCCAGACCGGCCAGCATCCGGCGAAGACCACCGAGGTCAACATCGCACGCTACCGCGAGCAGCTGGACAACATCGCCTTCAGTTTCGACTGGGACCGCGAAGTGCGCACTAGCGATCCGGCGTATTACAAATGGACGCAGTGGATCTTCATCCAACTGTTCGAGAGCTGGTACGATCACGAACAACAAACCGCCCGACCGATCTCCGAGTTGATCGCGCGTTTCGAACAGCAAGGCTGGCACCCTGCGGACCCTTCGGCTCTGACGGGAGATGTGGAAGAAGAACAGGTCGCCTTTTCCGCTGACGAATGGAAGGCCTTTGGTGAGCGGAAGCGACGTGAGACACTGTTACACTTTCGTCTGGCCTACCTCAGCGAAGCCTGGGTGAACTGGTGCCCTGCGCTGGGCACGGTGCTCGCCAACGATGAAGTGAAAGACGGCGTGAGCGAACGCGGTGGCCATCCCGTTGAACGCAAACGCATGCCACAGTGGAGCATGCGCATCACCGCCTACGCGCAGCGCCTGATCGACGGCCTCGATGGGCTGGAGTGGAGCGAGAGCATCAAGGAAGCGCAACGCAACTGGATCGGTAGGAGCGAAGGGGCACTGGTGCGCTTCAAGCTGAAGGAGGCAGCGGGCGATATCGAGGTGTTCACGACAAGGCCCGATACCCTCTTCGGTGTCACCTTCGTCACCCTTGCGCCCGAGCACGAGCTGGTGGAAGCGATCACGCCAGCCGACCGCAAGGCCGAGGTGATGGCCTATGTGGAAACGGCCAAGAACCGCAGCGAGCGCGATCGCATGGCGGATGTGAAGAAGGTGAGCGGCGTCTTCACTGGTGCGTATTGCATCCATCCGTTCACTGGCAAGGAAGTGCCCATCTGGGTTGGTGATTATGTGCTCGGCGGCTACGGCACCGGCGCCGTGATGGCCGTGCCCGGCGGCGACCAACGCGACTGGAACTTCGCGGAACACTTCCCCGAGCTTCGGGACAAGAAGATCGCAATTACAGAAGGTTGGAACGTCGCCGAAGGAGCCGACGAACGCAAGGACGCGACCATCAGCAGCGAGGGTTTCCTCAAAGGCTTGAGCGTTCCCGATGCCATCACGCGCGCCATCGATGAGCTGGTGAAGCTCGGTGCGGGCGAACGCCGCATCAACTACCGCCTGCGCGATGCTGCGTTCGGTCGCCAACGCTACTGGGGCGAACCCATTCCCATCTACTACAAGGATGGTGTACCGTACGCCCTGCCCGAAAGCGAGCTACCGCTGAAACTCCCCGAAGTGGACAAGTTCCTGCCGACGGAAGACGGCGAACCACCACTGGCGCGCGCAACGAACTGGACCTACAACGGGTATCCGCTGGAAACCACCACCATGCCCGGTTGGGCCGGTAGCAGCTGGTATTTCCTGCGCTACATGGACCCGACCAACGCCGAGCGTTTCGCTAGTCAGGAAGCCGTGGACTACTGGGGCCAGGTGGATCTCTACATGGGCGGCAGCGAACACGCCACCGGCCACCTGCTCTACTTCCGCTTCTGGACCAAGTTCCTGCACGACCGCGGCTACATCAACTTCGATGAACCGGCGAAGAAGCTGGTGAACCAGGGGATGATCCAAGGGGTTTCGGCGTTTTCTAGTGCTATTGGAATGGCGACCTGGAAGTACAAAGTTGGGCAACCGACTCCCTCTGGTTCTACGCTTCCACTTCTGTTTATTGGTCGAGGGTATGTAAGCAAACTAGCGACACCTGGATTGCATCAGGAATTGGTTGAAGCCTACAAACCGCATGTTCCAGCATCCTATTTTGAGGGATTAGAACAACTCTATGTGAAGCACGTAGTTGATCGGCACGTTAGCATCGATATGCTGACGGAAGGAGATGCTCTTGATGTTTCGCGCTATCAAGAGGTTATCGAGAAGGACTTTCCAGGGGCATTCATTGAGTTTCTCTTAGAGGACGGCAAGTATTTGTGCAGAAGGGAGGTCGAGAAGATGTCCAAGTCGAAGTACAACGTCGTCAACCCCGACGACATCATTTCGAAGTACGGCGCCGATACCCTCCGCCTCTACGAGATGTTCCTCGGCCCCATCGAGCAGAGCAAACCGTGGGACACCAACGGCATCGAAGGCACGTTCCGGTTCCTGCGCAAATTCTGGAACCTGTTCTACGAGAGCGATGTGTTCAGGGTAAGTGATGAAGCGCCCACAAAGGCCGAGTTCAAAGTGCTGCACGCCACCCTGAAGAAAGTGACGGAGGACATCGAGAAGATGAGCTTCAACACCAGCGTGGCGCAGTTCATGATCGCCGTGAACGAGCTGGGTGCATTGAAGTGCCACAAGCGCGACGTGCTGGAGCCGCTCACCATCGCCTTGGCGCCCTTCGCGCCGCACATCGCCGAAGAACTCTGGGGCCAGCTCGGCCATAAAGACAGTATCACCACCGCGCATTGGCCGAAGTGGGATGCCCGATACCTGGTGGAGGACAACTTCAGCTACCCCATCAGCTTCAACGGGAAAACGCGTCTACAGCTGGAATTCCCCGTCGCCCTGGACGCTAAAAGCGTGGAAGCCGCCGTTCTAGCCGACCCGGAGGTGCAACAACGCCTCGAAGGCAAGGCCCCCAAGAAGGTGATCGTGGTGCCCAAACGGATCGTCAATATCGTGGTATGACGGAGCTTAAGCCCCTGGCCCTGTGCCACAAGCCACGAACTGCTCGCTCGCTCAGCAGTTCGTGGCGTGCAGCTCGTCGCTCGGAGCTCGTGGTTGCATTTCACCCGCATTGGCACCCCGTTTGCATCCCCCGGGCCATGGCACGTTCAACCACCTTCGTTTTGGCTGGTCTTGCGGTACTTACCATGAGTTTCGGGCAGGTGAAGACCGCTACGCCTCCGAGCGCTTCCGGTAAGCAGATCAATCAACTTCGGGAGCTTCGTCAGAACGCCTTCAAGCCGGGCGAGAAGCTCACCTACATCGTTCATTACGGTTGGGTGAACGCCGGTGAAGCCGTGGTGGAGCTGAAGGAAAGCGATCGCGATGTCCTTGGCCGTAAAGTGTGGGTGGCCACAGGCACGGGCCGGAGCCTCGGCGCCTTCAACACGTTCTACAAGGTGGACGACTACTACGAGACCCACTTCGATGCGAAGGGCGTGTTCCCGTACGCCTTCATCCGCCGCGTGAGCGAGGGTGGGTTCGAGTTCAGCCAGGACTACCTCTACAACCAGCACAAGGGTGAGGTGACCACGCAGAAGAAGGAAACGCACAAGGTGCCGGCCAGTGTGCAGGACATGCTCAGCGCGTTCTACTTCGCACGCACGCTCGATTTCGCCAACGCCAAGGAAGGCGACGAGTTCACCATCGAGACCTTTTTGGACGATGAGCTCTGGCCGCTCCGCATGCGCTACATGGGCAAGGAGACGATCAAGCTGCGCAATGGAAAGTACAAGTGCTTGAAGTTCCAGCCCGTGGTGCAGGAAGGCCGCATCTTCAAAGGTAACGACGACCTCAACGTGTGGATCACCGATGATGGCAACCGCATACCCGTGCTGGCGCAGGCCAAGGTGCTGGTGGGTTCCATCAAGCTGGAACTCACCGATCATGAAGGGTTGATCCATCCCATCGCCAAACAATAAGGCGAGGTCAACAACCGTACGTGGAAAGGAAGTCCCGCTGGAAGCCCGGACGGGACTTCTTCCATTGTTCCTTGCACTCCGATGAAACTGTGGCAGAAGGGTTTGGCGGTATTCGCTGCGGCAAGTAGTGTGGGCTTCTTCTTCCTGGCCGTGGACGTGGGTCCGCGGGAACAGTACGAGCCGGAGGCGGTGCTAGCCGCAGTGGAGGATACGGTGCCCCTGCCACCGGACGCGTACGGCATACCCATGGCTGGCTATGCGTTGGAGCAAGGCTCGGTGAAGAACGGCGATACGTTCGGCGCGTTGCTCACCTCGCGCGGTGTGGACCAGAACATCATCCATGGGCTGGTGGAACTCGCCCTCCCGCACTTCGATGTGCGCCGCATGCGTGCCGGTCATCCGTACGCGTTCATCTTCAACGACGACAATACGCTGAGCCCGGAGTATTTCGTGTACGAAGCGGATCCGGTGAAGTACGTGGTGTTCCACCTGCATGATAGCGTTGGGGTACGTGTAGGTGAGCGCCCCGTGAAGGTGCAGGAACATAGCCTGGCCTGTTCCGTGACGGGGGCGCTCTACAACGACCTGGAACGGGTGGGGGGTGACCCGCAGCTCGCCATGCAGCTGGCCGATGTGTTCGCCTGGACCATCGACTTCTATCGGATCCAGAAGGACGACATGTTCTCCGTGGTCTATCGAGAGAAGACCGTGGACGGGGTTCCCTACGGCCGACCGGAGATCATGGGGGCACGCTACATCAGTGGAGGCGTGGTGAAGGAGGCGTACCGCTTCGCACAGACGGATGGTGTGGAACAGTACTACGATGACGAGGGCAAAAGCTTGAAGAAGGCCTTTCTCCAAGCGCCGCTGAAGTTCAGCCGCATCTCATCCGGATTCTCGGGCCGCCGGCTGCACCCGGTACAGCGGGTGATGAAGGCGCACCTGGGTACCGATTACGCTGCACCGTACGGCACGCCCATACTCGCGGTGGGCGATGGGGTGGTGGAGAAGACCGGCCGCACCGGTGGAAACGGAAACTTCGTGAAGATCCGCCACAACGGCACGTACAGCACACAGTATTTGCACATGCAGAAGATCTTGGTGAAGCAGGGAGCCGCAGTGCAACAAGGACAGGTGATCGGGGAAGTGGGAAGTACCGGGTTGGCTACCGGGCCGCACGTTTGTTTCCGTTTCTGGAAGAACGGTGTGCAGGTGGATCACCGCAAGGAGGAGTTCCCGAACACCGAACCGCTGGCCGATGAGTTGATGGCCTCGTTCAACGACTTCAAAACGCCCATCCGCGAGGAACTCTTCACCGCCGAGAAAACGGCCCGTGGGCGTGTGGTCAATTTCTGATCTCCCGGGCGAGCGCTGCTATGTTGGCATAGGTATGCACCTGTGTGCCCACCGTCTCTGATGTTGCGGCTGAGAGCAGGGCTTTGGCCAACATGGTGTGCGGCATCGGGTGTGACCGCATAGGCAACACCGGACGGAGCAGCTTCATCACGGCCAGTGCGGCCCGCTCGCCGAGCCTGTTCTCCGTTCTCGGACCATCCAGTATGGAAGGCTGGAAGATGTGCAGTGCGGCGAAGTCGAGCTTGCGCAGGTCATGTTCCATTTCGCCCTTCACCCGGTTGTAGAAGAACGGGCTCTTCGGGTCGGCCCCGATGGCGCTCACCACACAAAAGCGCGTGTTCTTCCTACTGGCCCAGCGGCCTAGAGCGACCACGAGATCCTTGTCCACGTGGATGAAGGCCTGTTTGTCGCCCTTCACCGTCTTGATGGTCGTGCCCAAGCAGCAGACCACCGCATCCATCCGGTCGGGGCGGAGCTGATGGACCAGGTCACCGCTGGTGCTGCCCCAATGCTCCAAGCGCCCCTCATGACCGGTAGCCGACCTGCGCCCCCACGTGACCACTCTACTGAAGCGCTGGTCGGACACTGCGAGCTTGAGCACCTCTGCACCGACCATGCCTGTTGCCCCCGCGATCAAGAGTGAACGGGTCATGAAAGAACAGTAGGACGAACTATTGTTTGTAATGTAAACATGTTTATGTTTGCGATGTAAACAACATTCATCATGGACGCCAACCTCACCCCGGAGCAAAGTCTGAAGTTGATCGAAAGCATGATCGGTCAAGCCAAGAGAAGTTTCCACCGCATGAGCTTCTACTTCCTATTGTGGGGAGTCCTGCTCACGTTGGCGATGGTCGCCCAGCTGTTCTCCGCGCAGTTCGGCATCAGCGATCGCGGATACGGGTGGGGAGCAGCCAGCATCGTCGGGGCTGTCGCGTCAGCCATCTACGGTGCCCGTGAAGGCCGACGTGAACAGGTGGAGACCATGGCCGATCGGGTGGTGATGTGGTTGTGGATCGGCTTTGTGATCACACTGCTGGCCACGGGTATCGGCGCGGGTGTGGCGGGCTATTCCACACCGGTAGGCTCCATCATGATCCTCACGGGCCTACCCACCTTCGTCACCGGCCAGCTCATCCGTTTCAAACCCTTGATCCTCGGTGGCGTTCTGTTCTGGGTCCTGGGCACGGTAAGTTTCTTCGTTGACCCGCTTTGGATGGGCATCCTCCACATCGTAAGCATGGTCTTCGGCTACATCATCCCCGGGTCGATCTTGAAACAGCAGGAGAATGGCCTTCGCACCGCTTGATCAGGTCCTGCACAACCAGTTGCGGCTTGCGATCATGAGCTTGCTCGTGGCCGTGGAGGAAGGCGATTTCAACTTCCTCTTGGAGAAGACCGGCGCCACACGTGGCAATCTCAGTGTGCAGATCAGTAAGCTGAAGGAGGTCGGCTACATCGAGGTGAAGAAGGCTTTCAAGGAGAATTACCCGAACACGGTGTGTTCCATCACGCCGAAGGGGCTTTCCGCGTTCGAGCACTATGTCCAGGCGATCAAGGGGTATTTGGGCCAATGACCGCTCTCAGCTAGCAATGGCCGGTAGCTGTTGAAGCTCCGGTCATCGCTCCACCGAACAGCTCGTCGGGCTTTCCTGGTCGTTCGTCGGGAACCCGATTTCTTGTGTCGAGACCTTGCCTACTTGGAGGAACATGCCGCGTACACAGCCACGAACCTCTCCTCGTGGCACGCGCGCTCACCATATCCACCGGCCTTTGCCTCTTGTTCGCCACCGCATGCAAGAAGGAAGAAGTGGTGCTGCGGCCGGATAATCAGGCCCCGGACTACGATGCCGTGCCGACCGTGGTCGTGCAGAATTACGTGAACCGGCTTTTCATCGACCTGCTCGGTCGCGAACCAGTGGACCTGGAAATGAATGCCGAAGTGGCGGCGCTGGAATCGGCGGATCTCTCTACCGATGCCCGGATCGCACTGGTGAACAAGCTGATGACGAGCACGGCTTTCGTAGAAGGCGACTCATCGTACCAGCATGCGTACGCACAACGCACCTACGAGTCATTCAAGGCTCGTTTTCTCGAAGCGGTGAGCGACGAGGTGATCGATGGTTTCATCGCCAATGCAGCACAGGCTGCGCTCGACGACTCGCTAAGCGGAGATGCCCAAGGTGCGAGCGAGAGCAACAGCGCGCTGCAACGTTTGCTCCGGCTGAAGAACGCACGGATCCACTACCGGGAAGGAACGATCAATGCGATCGAGATGGCGAAGCGGATGATGTTCAATGCCGTGTATGACGAGATCAATATGAACTCGTTCAACTTCATCAATGCCACCTTCGACAACCTGCTGTTCCGTTACCCAACGGATGCCGAGTTCAATGCAAGTTATGCGATGGTGGATGCCAGTAGTGCCTCGATCCTCTTCGGGCAAAGCGCGCAGAACAAAGGTGGGTACCTGGACATTCTGGTGAACAGCGCAGAAGGACATGAGGGTCTGGTACGCCTGCACTATCGCGCCTTTCTGGGCCGAGAACCCAGCACCTACGAAGCGTACCAGCTCACATCATCCTTCGCCACCGACAACGACCTGCGCCGTATGCAACGCACCATCCTCGTGGGCGATGAGTACGCCGGCCTCCTCAACAACTAGAACGAACAACCACCTCAACAACATGAAGACCATGGAAACCAAGCACCGCACCATCCTACAAGCCGCTGTCATGATCCTTGCACTGGCCGTTCTCGTGCTCCATCACAACGTGGAGAAGAACGAACAGGCCATGGCACAACAGAGCATACACGCCCGTCGCTGATCCTCCACGCTGAGTCATGCGCCACTTCATCCGTTCATCGATGGTCCGGGCAAGCTTCGCCCTGCTCGGGCCGTTGCTGGTCACCGGATGTAAAAAGGACCTCTTCGTCTACGAAGTGGACCCCGTGGAGCTTGGCCAGTTCGATGGCGATAAGGACCGCGAGAAATCCAACCAGGAGTTTGCGGCCATCCTCCACGCGAATCTGTTCCAGACGGCGCTCTCACCGGGTGATCTGTACGAGATCGACCAGTGCATCCAGAGCATCGGCGACAAGCAGCTAGCGCGGGAAGTGATCATCAGCAACTTCATGAACAAGCCCGGGGTGATGATCCCGTCGGATTCGGTGATGCACACCGATGTGGATGCCTTCATCATCGCCACGTACAACCGCTTCCTCGTGCGCAACCCCACGGAGGCGGAGAAGACCTGGTTCCGCAACATGATCGAGGCCGACCCCAACGTGACACCCGAGCTCATCTACTTCTCCTTCGCACTGAGCGAGGAGTATTTGTTCTACTAAGCCAAGCACCATGGACCGGAGGAAGTTCATCAAACGAACGGGAGCTGCTGCCGCAGGCCTCTTCGCCGCGCCGTACATCCTGCCCAGCGGACGATTGTTCGCCGCCTCTGGTGCGCAGCTGGCCCAGCACGTGGTGTTCGTGATGTTCGCAGGGGGAGTGCGGCAGCAAGAGAGTGTGTTGCAACGCTACCTCGCCGATGCACAGACGGACGATGTGGAGGGCAATGTCCTCTACAACATGTTGAACGGTACGCCCCCTGAAAGAAAGATCGTCTACGGAACCGGTTTGGGGGGCATCAACCCCATACAGCCGATCCTCGGCCAGACACTGCAGCAGCAAGGCACGCTTTTTCGGGAGATGCGGGCGGTGAACGCCGGTCACTATGGAGGATTGAACTCGCTGTTGCAAGGTGATACAGCATCCACGCAAGGTCTTCAGCAGAAGCCGATCAACCCGACCATCTTCGAGTACCTGCGCCGCCATGGTGGGATCCAAGCGACCAAGACCTGGTTCGTTGGCAATTCGATCGGCAACAGTGTGCCGCTGTTGAACTACAGCGTCCATCCGAACTATGGAGCCCGTTACGGTGCCAATTTCTTCGCACCCAACATCACGTTCGGCCCTCCGGGAGACCAGTTCCTATCCGACGCCAAGGTCTACCACCCGCAGGACCAGCTTGAGCCGGTCTACGAGATGAAGGCTTTCCTCGACAACAGCTTCGAACGTTTCGGGTCGGTGCCGACCAGTATCGGCAATACATCCGAAGAGAAGCAGGACATCAAGGCTTTCATGGCTGAGATGTTCACCAAGACGCAGAACGGTACGATCGCCCATCCACCGATACACGATGGCGGCGACCTCACTACGGTAGGTTACGCTTGTGAAGTGATGAAATGGTTCAAGCCCGCGCTTACCGTGGTGAACATGAGCGGTGTGGATGGTTGCCATAGCAGCTTCACCGGTTACCTAGCGGCAATGCACCGCGCGGATCACGCCGTTGGCCACATCTGGGATTTCATTCAGAACCAGGTACCTGAAATGGCAGGCAATACGGTGATCATCGCCATCCCCGAATGCGGGCGCAACGCTGAGCCCAACGCGATCCGCGACCAGAACGACTGGTACAGTTTCGACCACAGCGACAGCAATGCGCTGCGTGTGTTCGGCATGATGGCTGGACCGGGCGTGCCCTCCAACCTCTCCGTAGGGACTGAAGGGAACGCGGTCGGTATCGTCACGGATGCCGTGCCGACGATCGCGGAGATCCTCGGGGTGAAGAATGAAGTGATGGGAGCGGGGTTGCTCCATCCGGGTACCATGTCACTCTTCGATCGGATATGAGACATGCGCTACATCTGGCTGATCATATCGCTCTTTGTTCTCGTCCTGGCTGCCTGCCAGAAGGAGACGCCGAATCCATACGATGAGCTCGAACGTGGCTCACCGAACCCCACGGTGGATGCCATTCCACAAGACAACTTCGCATGGATCCACCAGAAGATCCTGCGGCCGAACTGCGCCTTGAGCGGCTGCCATGACGGCAGCTTCGAGCCAGAGTTCCGAAGCATCGGTAGCGCTTACAATTCATTGGTGTTCCACCCCGTAGTGGCCAACGATCCCGAGGAGAGCTTCACGTACCGCGTGCTCCCGGGTGATGTGCAAGCATCTTTCCTCCATGAGCGTCTCAATGTCTTCGTTCCGAACACATCGGGCATCATGCCGCTCGGTCTTTCCGAGAATAGCAGCTGGCCTGCGAACCGTGATGCCTACAAGGCGGTGATCGACAATTGGATCGCTACTGGCGCACGGGATATGTTCGGTCAATTACCCGGTCAGGGCAATCTGCAGCCGCAGGTCACCGGTATTCTGGCCTTCATGGCGGGTGGTAGCTCCAACCCGTTCCCACGCGGGGAAGGAGAAGGCGTGCAACCGATCGAAGTGTCAGGTAACGCCATCGATCTCTGGTTCGCCTTTTCGGATGACACTACACCGGCCAGCGCGCTCACCCACAACAAAGTGAAGGTCGCTGTAGGTGGAGCTGCTTTCGAAGCGGTTCCTGCATTGGACCTCCAGACCGGATCCACGATCACAGGGCCCGATCTGAGCAATAGCAATACCTCCTTCACGCATCGCGTGCAGCTGCCATTGGCCTCTTACGCCTCGGGCACTACGCTGTTCGTGCGCGTGTATGTCCAGGATGGTGATCACGATACGCCGACGGAGATCCCCGATGACGGGACCACGGCACCGATGTCCAACTACTTCACCCTGCGCATCGCGGCATGAGGACGGCGATGATCATCATGGCGTCCTGCGCACTGGCTTCCTGTAAAAAGGAGAAGGCGGACATGATGCCAATGGAGCCAGTGATCGAACTGATCAATGTCGGGCCTGATCAGGTGACCGAGTTCGAGACGACGGTGATCTTACGTTTCACCTACAAGGACGGTGATGGCGATCTGGGTCGTACCGATCCGGATGACTACTCGTTGTGGGTGAAGGATAGCCGTCTTTCCGTGGCCGATGGCTACCACATCATCCCGCTCGCACCACCCGATGAGGCGATCGCGATCGAAGGCGAACTCGAAGTGGAGTTGACACCACTTTTCCTGCTCGGTAACGCGACCCAGGAAGTGATGACTTATTCCTTCTACGTGGAGGACCGCGCTGGGAACCGCAGCAACGAGATCACCACACCGGCGATCACCATCAACGCACAGGACTCCATTTGATCCGGGCCCATGCAACGGTTGCGTCACCTCCTGCTCATCGCTGCCTGCGGGCCGATCCTCGGGTTGACCGGCCAGACGTTGCCGGAGTTCAATATGGCGGACACCACCGTCACGATCTGTAAAGGGATCCTGCTCGACAGTGAAGAAGGACCCGGTGGCAACCTGTACGGCAACAACGAGGACCTCACGTTCACCATCGACGCTGGCAGTCAGATCACCTTGGTGTTCCAACCTACGTTTTGCCTGGAGCAGGGCTACGATTTCCTGACCTTCCATGACGGTCCATCGATCTCTTCGCCGCAGATCGGTCCGGCGTATTCAGGGATCGTGGCTCCACCACCGATAACGGCTACCAGCGGTATTCTCACCGTGCATTTCGTGAGCGACCCGAACGTGGCCTATTGTGGTTTCGAAGCCCAATGGACCAGTGTTGTTGATCCGCCTGTCCCGCCGGTGATGACCATTCCCAGCGCACCAGCCTGCAACAGCACCCGATTGGACATCCACTTCACCTATCCATTGGCCTGTGATTCCATGGTAGTGGATGCCGTGCAATTGATCGGCCAAGGTGCCCCCGATGTCGTGGGTGTCACGCCGATGGGGTGTGCTGGCGGCTCCACACAGAACATGCAACTCGCGGTCGCACCGCCTTTCGACCGCAACTGCCCGTATCAGCTCTCTTTCCGTATCGGACTCTATGACCGTTGCGATTCACTCTGGTACTTCACGCTCACGGCGAACACGCAGCTCACCACCTGCCCGATCGATGTGGAGATCCTTGCGACTCAGGACACCATTTGCGCAGGGACCTGCACAAACCTCACCGCTGATGTGAACGGCTGCCTGAACTACACCTACGCATGGGATAATGGCTTGCCTGCGATGCGCGGGCCGATCAGCGTTTGCCCAGCGACAACGACCACTTATTCCGTTACTGCAACCGAGATAGGCACAGGGGCAACAGCCTCGGACATGATCACCATCGTTGTGCTCGATCCGCAGATCACGGGTGCGCCAACGAGTATTTGCCAGTCGGCGGATGCGTTGGATCTCGTCGGCTCACCTCCCGGCGGATGGTGGAGCGGTGCTGGCATCCTCGACAGTCTTGCAGGAACGTTCGATCCAGATACGGCAGGTCCAGGCTCCCATGTGCTGAGATATGGCATTCCGGGTGGCTGCGAAGCGACGATCACCTTGTTCGTGGACAGCATGGATGCGGGTTTGGATGAAGCCGCATGTCCAGGAACGGCACCCTTCCAGATCGTGGACAATACACCTGCTGGTGGAACGTGGAGTGGCCCGTTCATCACACCCGGTGGCGTGTTCGATCCGTCAACAGTGGGATCATACGTCGTGACCTACGCAGCTGGTGTTTGTTCTGATACGAAGACGATCAACGTCGACAATATCACCGGTCAGACCCAGCTCGATACTGTCTGCCAGAGCACGTATCCGTTCGATATCGCGGTGCAGCCGTGGGGTGGGCGCTGGTATGGTGCAGGGATCGTCGATTCCTTGCGAGGCACCTTCGATCCCGATGAGGCCGAAGGTGGAACGCACCTGCTGACCTACGCCCTGCACGGTTGCGATGAGCAGTTCACGATCCATGTGAAGCCGGTGGATATCGGCGGAAGCCGTAGCGCCTGCCCTGACCAGCCAGCGCCCTTCGCACTTGACCCAACGGCCATCCCCCCCGGTGGATATTGGACCGGTGATGGGATCGTGGATGCGAACGCAGGGACCTACGACCCTGTGCAGGCTGGTAACGGATGGGACGAGTTGCTCTACTTCGCACCGAACGGTTGCGTGGATACCATCGGAATACTCGTGGGGTATACCACGTTGGATGTCGATACGCTCTTCTTATGTGCCGGTGATGACCTTTTGCAGCTGGACGAGGAGAGCACTGGTCGTACGCCGTGGGATGGCGTTTGGTCGGGGACTGCCATCAGCCAGAACTCAGATGGAGACTGGTTCTTTGATCCGGAGCAAGCGGGAGTGGGTGTTCATGTCCTACACTTGGATGCGAATACCTGTGGTGATCAGCTGCTGGCGATCGTTCATCCCGCTGAGTTGCCGGATAACGAACTGACCGTCTGTGGTGCGATCGAGCCGTTCCTATTGGCTGATGTACCGCCTGGCGCGAGCTTTGACGGCCCAGGTGTTGATGATACCGGGTTGTTCGATCCTGCTGAAGCAGGTGAAGGCACCCACGTGATCTATTACTCCACGCCAGCAGAGTGCGCGGATTCCGTGGTCGTCACGGTGATACCATTCTTGCAAGCGGACATAAGCGGTGTGCAGGACCGGTACTGCTCGAATGATCTTGAGGTGAGTATCGGTCTATCACCGCTGGGTGGGATGTTCGAAGGGCTGAGCACCATATCCTTCAACCCGAGCACGTTGTCGGATGGCGACTACACGCTCATCTATACCTATGGTTCGGGCAACTGCCAAAGCAGCGATACAGTGCGCTTCACGGATCATCCAGCGCTGACCACAGCCATCGCGACCAGCAATAACCCGGTGTGTACGGGAGGTGGAAGTGAGATCGTGGTGACCACCACCGGCGGAGATCCGGACGGGTTGCTAGCCTACCAATGGGACAATGGTCTGTTCCCCGCTGCGACCGTGAGCGTGACACCCACGACGACGACGACCTACCGTGTACTGACCACCGATGGCTGCAGCGATCCAGTGCTGGATACCATCACCATTGTTGTGCATCCTCCCTTCGAGCCGGTGTTCAACTTCCCACCGATGCAATGCTTCGGCGAACCGGGGTACGTGGCCGGATCGGTCAATGGCACCGGCACCTATTCGTTCAGCTGGGGCCTTGATCCCGAGGTGCTGGTAGCAGATAGTATCGCGCTACCTGCTGGAGGCCTTGCATTCGTGACCGTTACGAACAATGAAACGGGTTGCACGAGCGACAGCCTGATCCGGGTGCCGAGCTGGCCGGTGATCACAGCACTGTTCAGCAGTAACCCGAACGAAGCGTGCATCGACTTCGATCAACGGGATGTCACCTTCATCGACCTGAGCAACAATGCGGTCGGGGGCTTTTGGGTGATCAACGGGGATACGATACCCTATGAGCTAGGTGTGAACCCGCACTACGACCTGGGTACAGCTGGCTATTATGAAACACAGCTCGTGGTCTGGAATGAAGGCAACTGCGTGGACAGCATGGCGATGGATCTGTGCATACGCGATAGTGAGGCCATCTTCATTCCGGACATCTTCAGCCCGAACAACGATGGCAACAACGATGTGCTTTTCGTACGCGGCCCGACCATCACGGAACTGGAGTTCGCCGTCTTCGATCGCTGGGGCAACCGCTTGTTCACGACCGGGTCCGTTGAGAATGGCTGGGACGGCACGGTGGACGGTGAAGCCGGTGCCAGTGGTGTGTACCTCTGGTCACTGACCGCACGCACCGAGGAGGGAGAGAACATCGAACGGACGGGTAACATCACACTTGTCCGATGAAGACCCAGCACCCACGTTTCATGTTGCGGCGGAGATCAGTCTTGTGGCTGAGCGCCTGGTTCTTGTTCTTCTCGTTGCGAAGCACCGCTCAGGATGTTCACTTCAGCCAGTTCTTCAATGCGCCGCTCGTGGTGAATCCGGCCAACGCGGGTGATATCGAAGGAGACCAACGCTTCGTGCTGGTGCACCGTGAGCAATGGCGCAGCACTGGGAGTCCGTTCAAGACAGATGCCTTCAGCTACGATGCGCCTATCCTTGGTGGTCGACTCGGTGGCGGCCGTTACCTGGGTGTGGGTCTGAACGCTTTCAGTGATCGCGCAGGATCGGCCCGGTTCGGTGACACGCAAGCGAACTTGAGCATTTCGTATGCCATACGCAGTGGACGCGAGAGCCTCGTCGCTTTCGGACTGCAAGGCGGTTATGGCCAGCGCAGCGCTTCGTTCGAAGGATTGCGTTGGGACAGCCAGTACAATGGAGCGGGCTATGACCCCACGTTGCCTACGAACGAGAACATGCCGAACAGCCGTATCCGGTTCGCGGACTTCGGTGCTGGAATACTTGCGAAAGGCGAGCTGAAGAATGGTATGCGTTGGAAGGGTGGTGCTTCGGTCTTCCACCTCACCGAACCGATCGTGTCGCTGTTCGGTGGCGACGAGGATCGTTTATTGAGACGCTTCGCTGCGCACGGCGAACTGCGGATCGATGGGGATCGATGGATCTGGCTGCCGAAGTTCTTCGTGGCCCAGCAGGGAGCGAGCCGCGAGATCAATGTCGGTGGTCTGATCCACCGTCGTATCGGGCTGGATAGCCGTTACACCACCGACAAGAATTCATCGGCGATCTTCGTCGGTTGTTTTTACCGCGTTGGCGATGCGGTCGTGCCCACCGTGCAGTTCGAATGGGAGCGACGACTGGTCGCCGCGCTGAACTACGACATCACATTGAGTCCGCTTAGGAATACTACGATGTACCGGGGAGGAATGGAGCTCAGCGTGCAATGGATCGGCGTGTTCCGCGACAAGCGGATGCGGTTGCCGAAGGGAAGGGCGCAATGAACATCACGCGGAAGCGTGCTCTTCCGCCTCCACCCAATCCCCATGTTCGCGGATCAACGCGATCAACTCGTCAACCGCCTTATCGCTGGGAACGTTACGCTTCACCACCTCCTTTTCCTTGTAGAGCGTGATCACACCAGCACCTGTGCCCACGTAACCATAATCCGCATCGGCCATCTCGCCTGGACCATTCACGATGCAGCCCATGATGCCGATCTTGATCCCTTTCAAATGGCTGGTGCGCGCACGGATCTTGGCCGTTGTCTCCTGTAGATCGAAGAGGGTTCGGCCACAGCTCGGGCAGCTGATGTATTCGGTCTTGCTGGTGCGCGTGCGTGTGGCTTGAAGGATCCCGAACGCGGTACGACAGACGAGGTCTTCACGCCCACCGTCCTCGTCAGCGATGAAAATGCCGTCGCCCAGTCCATCGATGAACAGAGGGCCGATGTCCGTACTGCTGTGGAGAACGAGATCGTCATTGCTGACGTCGCCATAAGCGCGCCCGATGATCACCGGAGTTTCGCAACCGGCTTCCATCAACGCCAGGAACAAGCGACGTTGCTCCGCCATGCCGTGTGCATTGTATGAATCGATGAGCAAAGCGGCTGTGGGGTCCTGCTTCAACGCATCGATCAACGTGTCGTTCACCATCGGCAACGTCGCATACACGATGTTGAGCCGTGGATGACGCTCAGCGCCGGCGAGGTAGGCGTCAATGGTGTGGAACGGGTAATGCCGGTCCTTGCTTTTGTCTTTCAGCCAAGTGGCATGTTCCTGCACGATCCCGAGCGTTCCAGGGATGGCGAAGTCGATGCTGTTCTTGCCGATGAAGACGTAGTCGCACGCTTGATCCGTGATGTTCCACTTGTCCAGCGGTACGCTGTAGCGGTAACCCCAAGCGAACAGCGTGGCGGGTGTGATCCTCTCCTTCGCGCTGAGGTCGGCCATCACCACGGGTACGTGACGTGCACCGATATTGAGCACCTCGTGCGTGTGGCGGCGTGCATGTCCGAACGGATCGATCGGCACTTTCGCGATCGCTGGGATCGGTTCGTGCGTTGACCGGTCGGAGTAGCGAGCGACCAACGCGCGGGCTACCGGGATCTCGAACTCGGGATCTTCCGTGAGACTTACGCGGACTGTATCGCCGATACCATCCTCGAGCAATGCTCCGATACCAGCAGCGCTCTTCACGCGACCATCTTCACCATCACCGGCTTCAGTAACACCGAGATGCAGCGGGTAGTCCCAGCCTTCCTGCATCATGCGGTGTACGAGCAAACGGTACGCCTGCACCATCACCTGTACGTTGCTGGCCTTCATGCTCAGCACGATCTCGTGGTAGTTCTCGTCGCGACAGATGCGCAGGAACTCGAACGCGCTCTCCACCATGCCCTGTGGGGTATCGCCGTAACGGTTCAGGATGCGGTCGCTGAGGCTGCCGTGGTTGGTGCCGATGCGCATCGCGGTGCCGTGCTCTTGGCAGATCTTCACCAATGGGGTAAAGCGTTCGCGGATGCGTTCCAGCTCGGCGTCGTACTGTGCGTCGGTGTATTCGCGCACATCGAACTTCTTCTTGTCGGCGTAATTCCCTGGGTTCACGCGCACTTTCTCAACGAGCCGTGCGGCGATCTCGGCAGCGTTCGGAGTGAAGTGGATGTCAGCGACCAAGGGCGCGTCGAAACCTGCCGCACGCAGTTGTTTCTTGATCTCGGCCAGATTCTCCGCTTCCTTCTTGCTCGGTGCGGTGATGCGTACCAACTCACAGCCCGCTTCGATCATGCGGATGCTCTGTGCCACCGTGGCCGCCGTGTCCAGCGTGTCGGTGGTGGTCATGCTCTGCAGCCGGATCGGATTGTCTCCACCGATGCCGATGACACCGATCCGCACAGCGCGCGTGCGCCAACGTTCGTAGTGTGTCAGGCTGGGGCAGTAGGTCCAGGGGGCGATGGAGCGGGTCTCGGACATCGGGTGCGAAGATACCGGGGTGGCTAGCCTTTCACAGGTGTGGTCTCGCTTGATGCGTCCACGAATTTCCAGCCGGAACCCTCGACCAGCGCGCGGATCACCTGAAGCATTTCTTGTTTGCGCTCGGCCGCCGCGTTGAAGAGGCCGCTCTCCGGGATCTTGGCGCGAACCATTTGTTTGGCCGTGGCCTCCATTTTCGTCAGGTCCTGTGCTGTGAACGGGTTGAAGGTGCCGGCATCCATATCGTAATAGTCCACGTCGTGTTCCATGGAGAGCACTTCGGGCGCTGTCATTCCGCGAAGGGTGATGGTCTTGGATGCTTCATCCACGTTCAGGTCCATGCCTTCGAGGTCGTATCCCACGCTCACACGCGCCTTCACGCGCAGCATGGCCTTCTTCTGAAATGGAGTGAAGTATTTCAGCCAATCGAAAGAAGCCTCCGCATTGGAATAGCTGAATACCTCGTTGAAGTCACCCTCGACCGTCACCAATTTCATCACCGGGCGGATCCGTTCCAACAAGACGGCGGACGTGACCTGTTCCGTCTTTTGCTCAGGCTCGTAGATGGCGCGGGTAATGAAGAATACCAGTAACCCGACACCGACCAACAAAAGGAGCCCTTTGACCTTGTTCATCAGTGCAAAGATCGGTCAGCCTTGCGTCAACGGTGCGGGCTCGATCACTTCGGACTGGTCGCGTTTGCGCTGGAACCAGCCGTTCACGAAGAGACAGATAAGGATGAGGGCGATGCCTAGGTATGAACCGGTCCGTAGCTTCTCTTCACTGCCCCAGATCAGCAACGCGATCACGATGGTGTAGATCGGCTCCAGGTTCACGGTGAGCACAACGGTGAACGGGGAGAGCTGGCGCATGACGACGATGCCGGCCACGAAAGCGAACGAGGTGCAGACCAGGCCGAGCAGCAGATGCCATACGATCGTCATAGGCGGCAATTTCCACAAGGGCGGCGGTAGCGCATTCGTGCTGAAGAGGTAGATGGCCATACAGAGCGCTGCGCCCGTCATTTCGTAAAAGCCGATGCGCAGTGCGTCGCCGCGCTTGATGAGAACGGCGTTGATGATGTTGAACCACGCACTGAAAAGCGCGCTGAGCGTGCCAACTATGATGCCTTCGCGATAGCCGCTCTCCAGACCGAATATGAGGAGCAGCGCAGCCACGACGATAAGACCCAGCACCACTTCGTAGACCCTGATCTTCCGCTTGAACCAGAAGGGCTCCAGCAGTGCGGTGAACACGGTGCTGGTGCTAAGACAGGCTACTGCGATGCTGGCTGTGCTGATCTCGATGGCGCCGTAGAACGTGATCCAATGCGCCGTGATGATAAGACTGGTGAGCAGGTAGTGCTTTAGGTCCTTGGTGGCCGGTGATAGGGAGCGACGCAGCCAAAGCGCACCGAGCGCAAGACCCACCATGGCGATTAGTGTCCGCGTGTACACCAGCGGCATGGTGCTCTGGTGCTCCTGTATCAGCTTGCCCAAAATGCCGGTGAAGCCCCAGATGAACACCGTGAGGTGCAAGAGGATCAAGGCGTTCCTGCGGGACTGCATGATGGTGCCGCAAGGTACAGGGCACCGGTGAGCTGTGATCGTCAGCGGATCATCCTCAACTTCTCCTTCAAGGTGCCAACCAATGTTTCCTGACGGGCGATCTCTTCGCTCTTGCGGCTTTGGTCTTCCATGTTCTTCTTGATCTCCCAAACAAGATCATCGGCCTTCTTCGTCATGTTGCGCTCGGTGTCTTGCGCCTTGCGGTTATCGCTCAATGCACGATCGCGGTCCCGGATCAATCCGCTCAGTTCCTTCTGGCCGTCTTTGTCCGGTGTGGTGCCTAGTTCTGCTTGAAGAGCGCTAATTCGAGGGCCCAGATCATCGGCTTCTCGGCGCGAGCGTTCCTGTTCCACCACGGCTTCGGCAGCGCGTTGTTTGCTCTTCTCGATGTTCGCTTCCGCGCGCTCTTTCTCGCGCTTCAGGTTATCGAGCTCGTTACGAAGCTTGGCAAGGCCGCGTTCCCCAAGGCTCAGTTCCTGCTCCGCGAGTTGGCGTCGCAATTGTGTGCTGCGCTGTTGCACGAAGGCGAGCCCCCCGTCGTAGATGCGTCCTTCGCTGTTCGGACTGACGAAACCGCTCGTGGTCTCTATCGCCACATGTGCCACTACGGAAGGTTGTCCTTTGCGTTGTTCGGCTTTCACGTATACGCGCACAGTGTCAGGCGACACCTGCGGGATCAATGCAGCGATGCCGATCACTTCCTTCTTGTTGCTCACCGAAGCGCTGATTTTCTTCAGCTCGTCCCGCCAGTAGCTCTCCACGTACTTGGCATCCGTGCCCTCGAAAACGAAGCTGAACGAGGGGTGCACACCGTTGCTGTAACCGAAAGATGAAGGCTCCACCGTTACTTGCGAAGCGACGCGAAGTGTAAAGACAAGCGCGAAAAGCAGGGTAGGGATGGATCTCATCGGACGGGTGTCAAGCAATGGACGTGCCGAGGTGGGCAGCGTCACTCATCATCGTCCACTTTGGAAACGCCGCCACTCACCACGAATTTCATGATGTCCGCAGCACGGGCGTCCAGTGGTGTTACGTTCCGGGCCGGTACGATGAGCAAGTTGCCGCTCCATGCGAAAGCGTGGGGGAGATAGACGGCCACCTTGTCCTCACCGATGCCGATATGCCCGAGGTCGTGTTGGGTGATGAAACCTACGCGCTCAGCGTCAACACCAGCGCCTATTCTCACCAGCACTGGTCGGTCGAACTTGCGTTTGCTGCCCACCAGGGCTTCCACCAGGTCCTTCAGCGCGCCGTACATGGTCTTCAGGAACGGGATACGCTGTAGCAGGTCCTCGCCGATGTCCGCAATGGGCTGGTATAGAAAGGTGCTGCCCAACCAACCTGCCACGGTGATGATGGCCAGCAGGGTGAGCAACCCGACGCCGGGGATGTCGATGGGGATGATGCCGTCCAGGAAACGCAGCGACTGCCAAATGGCCCAGAGCATGATGGTGATGGGCACGAGCAGCAGGAGCCCGCGGAAGAAGAAACCGAGCAGGATCCGACCTACTCTACGTTTGGTGATGCTCATGGCCCAGCAAAGCTAGACGGACCGTTCCATTTGAAGAGGCACACTACAGCCCTTCGCGCAGCTTCTTCGGCAGCGAAGCCCGCACCAGGTCATAAGAGTGGTCGGCAAGTTCCAGTAAGAGCTTTCCCGGCACACTTCCATCCGCAGACACCGTGTTCCAATGCTGCTTGTTCATGTGGTAGCCGGGAATGATCCCCTCATAGCGTTCGCGTAGCTCGATGGCGCGTTCGGGGTCGCACTTCAGGTTCACGCTGGCGAAGGCATCGGCATCCATCAGGGCGAAGATCTTCCCCGCAACGCGGAAGACCAGCGTCTCTGGACCGAACGGGAAGTCTTCGCTGAAGCCGGACTTCTTGATGCAATGCGCGCGGAACTGTTCCAACGTCATGGCAGCAAGGCGTAAAGGATCGGGCGGCTCGGCGCGGCGTCGTTCATGAAATGCGCGAGCTGTAGTTCAAGGAGGTAGTCACCATCGCGCACATCGGCGGGGATGTTGAGCAACTCGGTGATGGTGCGCTCGCGGTCCACGGTGTTCGGGAAATCCCAGAAGGCATGGTGTGCAGCGAGTACACCCCCGTCTTCCTCGCGGTCAACACTGGGTAGGTCGAGCAGGAGGTGCTTCACCCCGATGCTGCGCAACCAGGCGCACGCCGTGCTTTGCAAATAGGTGGGGTTGCTGCCGCTCCAGTCGCGCGAAGTATTGTTGGCTTGCGGCAGTGTGCGCAGGATCAACGCTTCAGGCGGACGTTCATTCACTGCGCTGCGCAGTTGCTCCAGGGTGATCACCTGGTCGGTCTTCGCATCGGGTGCACGGCGCTCTTCCGGCCGGATGCTGATCAGTTGTGCGGTGAAGAAGTAGCGCTTCAGTTGCCCACCAACAGGGAACACTTCCGGGGCGATATGTCCAACGCTTTCCGTGTGTGTGCCGTGCCCGTGCGGGTTGAAGAAGATGTTGCGGAAGTTGACCGGTGAGCCGGATTTCACGGCGTATTCGATGTCGCCATTGCGCACCGGTTCCATGCGCACGGGGTCGACCCACCATGCGCGAAGCTGGTTCTCTCCATCATGCAGGGCATGCGAAAGATCGATCGGTTTGGACAGGTCAACGCGGAAGGCGCGACCGTGGTGGGTGATCTCAGCGATCATCGTCGGTGACGAAGAGGTCCGATGCGATGCGGTCCGCGAAATGACGACCCGCTCTGCTCAAAACTAAACGGCCGTCCGCTATGCGCATGCTACCGTTCGACACATGCTGTTGGAAGGCCGACGAGTTGATACGCAGGGCATCCACTTCCAGTTTGGCGATGTCCACACCCTTGGCGGTGCGCAGGCCGGTCATCAGGCGCTCGTTGGTGCGCTGCGCGGGGGTGAGCGTTTCGCTTTCCCAGTAGACTGTTCTTTCATTCAAGGCCTTCACATACCCCGCGTTGTTCGACAGGTTCCAACGCCGCGTGATGCCATCGAACGAATGGGCGGAGGGCCCGATGCCCAGGTAGGGCACGCCTTCCCAGTAACTCGTGTTGTGGCGCGAGTAGTGCCCGGGTTTGCCGAAATTGCTGATCTCGTAGTGGTCAAGACCAGCTGCGTCCATCCGCTCCATCAGCCGGTCGAACTGCGCGCTCTGAGTATCGTCGCCGGGCATGTGTACACCGCCCTTCTTCACTTGGTGCGCCAAGACGGTCTTCTCTTCCACGGTGAGGCAGTACGCGCTCAGGTGCGGCATACCATGGTCCAAAGCGATGGTCAGCTGCTCGTCCCACTCCTCGATCGACATCTCGGGCAGGCCATAGATCAGGTCGATGGTCCAGGTCTTGAAACCGGCCTTGGCGATGAGGTCGATGCTGGTCAAGGCCTGTCGGGCATCGTGGGCGCGGCCCATCCACTTCAAGCGCTCATCCCGAAAGCTCTGCGTACCCAGGCTAATGCGTGTGATACCGCCCACTTTCCATTCCGCGAGCCGTTCGGCGGTGATGTCGTCGGGGTTCGCTTCCAAGGTCATCTCCGCATCGCGCTCCACACGGAAAAGATCCTGCGCTTGTTGAATGAACGTACTGATGCGACCCGGCTCCAACAGGCTTGGCGTTCCTCCACCGAAGTAGATCGTACCCACACGGCCATCGCCAAGTTCTCTGCTGCGTTTGATCAACTCCAATTCCATGGCATCCAGAACGCCTCCACGGTCCTTCGAGGTGCTGAAGTAGAAATCGCAATACGTGCAGGCTTGCCGGCAGAAGGGGATATGGAGGTAGAGGCCGGACATCGTGGACGCTGTATTCAGAGCTTTGACCAGAACACCGAAAGGGTTTGTTCAGATACGCTACTTGGATAGCGCCAACGATGGAGATCGAAGACAAGTAGCAGTTGGACCATTGCGACCAGGGCGGACAGGCCGATACGCTTCCTGGTCAACCACCACAGGGCTGCCGAAGGCGCGAGGAATGCAAGCAGATATAACGGTGAATCGAACAGCATGAACCAAAGTGACATGATACCTTGATTGACACCGATCTCTTCTTGCGCGTTGTATCGATAGCAAAGGACCAAAGTCACAAGCAGAAGGAATGCCGTCCACGACACGAAGATGAACTTCGCGCGCTTCATGACTCACTCACCAACGCCGAGCTCAACACCCCTTGATTCAACGTGATCCGGAACGTTGTGCCTTTACCCGGCGCGCTTTTCTTCACGATGATCTTACCGCCGTGGTACTGCTCGATGATGCGTTTGCTCAAGGAAAGTCCCAATCCCCATCCGCGTTTCTTGGTGGTGAAGCCGGGTTGGAACACGGTGCGGTGTTGTGCTGCCGGGATGCCTTTGCCCGTGTCGGTCACGTCGATATGGACCTGGTTGCCTTCGGGGAGGATCTCCAAGGTGATCGAGCCTTCACCTTCCATGGCATCCACGGCATTGCGGATCAGGTTCTCCACCACCCAGCTGAAGAGGGCGCGGTTCAGTGGCACTTGCTGGTCAGGGTCCGCAGGTTGAAGCACATCGATCTTCACACGGCCCGGCAAGCGTGGTCGCAGATACAGGACCGTTGCGCGCAAGGTATGGTAGAGCTTCTCCGAGGTGAGATCAGGCGCCGATCCGATCTTGCTGAAGCGTTCGGTCACCACTTCCAGGCGATCTACATCCTTGCGCATTTCGGCCACGGCTTCCGGGTTCTTTTCCTTCAGCAGTTCCATCCACGCCATCAGAGAGCTTAGTGGAGTGCCGAGCTGGTGCGCGGTCTCCTTCGCCATGCCCACCCAAACCTGGTTTTGCTCCGCGTTGCGGAAGATGCTGAAGAGCGCGTAGGCCACGATCAGGAACAGCCCGAGGATCACGAGTTGCACATACGGGAAGTAGCGCAGCTGCGTGATCACCAACGATTCCTCGTAGAAGATGTAGTTGCGCCCTTTGCCTGGCAGGTCGATCGCGATGGGTGTGTTGGCTTGCTCCATGGCATGGATACGGGCTTGCATCGCTGTGCTATCCCGCGCCACCAACGAATCGATGTGGCCGTATTCGATCACATGCTGCTTGGTGCTGTCGGTGTATATCACAGGCACGGCGGCGGTGCTCATCACCGTTTCGGATATGAACGAACGGATGATACCGTCCATCACCTCCTGGAGCTCGGAAACGACCTTGGAGTCCTTATAGTGAAGTAGCTGTTTCTCCACGCCGGGAATGGCGATCTCGATGGGTTTGTACACACGCGCCATCGAGCGGATCTCCTGGGCGAGCAACTTCGGATCGGCGGTGATCAGGGAATCCACATTGCGCTGTACCCTGAGCTCCCCCGCTATACTTGTGATGATGACGGGTACCGTGGTGTTATCGCTGATGACCCGGAGGTAGAAGGAAAAGTCCGTCTCATCCGTGCTACTGAGCCGCTGCATGGCTTCGGCGAAAAGCTGCACCTTCTTGCGTTCTTCTTCGCGCAGGCGGTCGAACAGCTGTTCCGTGTAGTTCACCAGCTGAGCTCGATTCTTCACGGCTTCGGCCCAGATCTCCACTTTGTGACGCTCCTCGGCGCGCACGCGCTCCACGATGGTATTGCTGTACCACAACGATGCACCTACGATGAGCATCGCCACCACGGCGAGCACGAGCTTCCAGCGTTGTTTGCGGGAGTAGAGGTCCACGGCGTGAAGTTCGGTAGAGCTGGGGGTTTTCACCGCAAAGAAACCAAGGACGCCATGGACATGCAGGAAGGTGGCTCCTGCGCGCGCGGTCCATGTCATTCACTCCACCTCGAAGATCACCTCTTCCTCCTCCTTGCTTTCTTTCATCAACCGGCCCAGGCCTTTGCGTTCACGGGGTTGCGTCCCCTGAGCGCCAGCTGTTGGGTTCGTATCCGTCCCTTGCTGTTCGATCCGGAAGCTAGGCGCGGCAGGGTCTTGTGCGGAAGTGCCGGTAGCCTGGGTCTTTCCCTTGAACAATCCGAGTTCTTCGCGGAGGATCTGTTTCAGCTCTTGTTTCTCGTCCTGGAACTGCTTCTTGCGCTTCGCAGCGGCCATGGCACCGTCGTTGCCGAACTGCGGATCATTCGCGGTGCCGTACATGTGCAGGAAGATGCGCATGCCAGTGCCATCGTCCACCACAGTGCCGAACTCATCATCGGTGGTGCCTTTGCGGAAGAGGTCGCTGAGGCGGAAGTTGAGGTGATGGTCGATGCGGTCGTCGAACCAATGCGTGCCGCTAAGCTCGATATCCATTACGGAACTGCTTACGAGCATCTGCGGGATGTGTACCGCGCCATTGCGGATCTCGATCTGGTTCTCCAACCGCGCGAAGCGGATGTCTCCTAAACGACGACGGAGCTCCGGAATGTCCACGAAGGGCGCGACCAATTTGTTCTTCTGGAGGTGGTCGGCCACTTCCAGCATGGGTCCGTGTCCCTTGATGGCGCCGTTGTCCACGCCAATGTCGATCACGCAGACGAGCCAGTCCATGTCGAGCTTCATGCTCGGTGAGAGCGGTGCGTTGAAGGCCAACTGTGCCTTGGTGCGACCGCTCACATGCTTGTGGCCGATGAAATCCTGCCCGAAATCCTGGAATTCGCGGAAAAGCTGTTGCAGTTCGATGTCGTTCAATGTGGCGTTGATCGCGAGCGGATAGGGGCGGGATGCATCGCGGGCATCGAGCTCCAGTCCACCGTTCACTTTTCCGGAAGCCGTGGCGAAGCTCATGGGCGAAACGCGCAGCACCTTGCCTTTCATGTTCACCGAAGCGGTGATGCCCGTAGCGCGGAACTCTTCGAAAGCCAGCTCATCCACGCGTGCTTGCAGATCGAGCTCGATGGAGTTGGGCAACGTGAGCGTGTAGTCCTTCGCGTTCGAGCTTGAGCCTTCGCTGCTGATCAGCGCCGCCAGGTCGATCCGCGGTGAACTACCCTTCGCTTCGATCACCAGGCGCTGGTCATCGAACAGTAGGTAAGGCATCAGGTTGCGCAGGGTTCCGTTCAAGACCACGGAACTGCCTTGGAGTTCGGCCTTCAACCCTTGGACGGTTGCGTCGTTGCCATGGATGGCGAGGTCCGCATCGAGGTGTTCGATCGTGTGGCGCACCCCTTTCAACTTCAACGTGGCATCGCGCGAAGCGAGCGTACCGGTGATGCTCAAGGCCCGCAGATCCTTCGGCTGGATGTCGCCCACGTCGCGGAGCTTGCCTTGCATGTGCAGGTCGGCTTTCAGGCGGCCGCTCACTTGTTCCACCGTATCCACTTGCGCGAAACGAAGCAGTTCGGCCAAGGCGATATCCCCGCGCAGGTCGGCCTTGACCGTAGCGTTCGTCAGGCCATTGCTCTGCCAGTTGCCGCTCAACGAACCGTTGGCGCTTTTCGCGGAGAAGTTCTTCACCAACAATTTGCGTGGTGAGCCTTTGGGCGTCAGTTCCAACGAAAGTTCGCCGAAGACATCGGTGAAGCTCGCTCCGCTCCGTTGTTCCTTCAACCTGCCTTGCACCAGTTTCGCACCAACGGAAAGCGAAGGCCCATCCAGTGGACCGGCATACTTCACGGCGAGGTCCACTTCGCCCTTCATGGTGTAGCGGCGGAGGTCTTTGGTGATGCTCTCCGGAAGCAGGTTCACCGCATCGGCCAGATCCAGCCCTAGGCCGTTCGCACGCAGGTCGATGTGGTCGCCTTGGGCATCTTCTGTCACCGCAAGTGTGACTTCCAGCGGTACCGAACCGCTGTTCACTTCCCCCTTCGTGATCTTGAAGAGCGCATCGCTCCCACCGAACTCCAGCGTGAGGCGAAGGTGTGCCTGCCGATCGGCGAGGATGCCCTCGGTCCCGTTCATCCAGCTTAGGAGACGGGCATCGCCATTCAAGGTGAGCGTGTTCAACGCTTCGCTGAAATGGCCGGTAAGGGCAAGTGAATTGCTTTGCGTGTTGATCACCAAGGCCGACCGGTCATCGCGGTAGCGCAGGTGGAGGTCGTTGAAACTGACCTTGTCCAGGCTGATCGGCGAGGAGCCAGTGGATATGCTGTCCGTCTTCCAAACGAGGTAGTTGCCCTTGCCGTTGGCGTCGAGGGCGGGGTAGAGGCGGGCATGTGATGCGTGGATCTCATCCACGGTATAGCTTCCTTGGAAGATATCCCACAGGCTGAATTCCAGGAAAAGCTCCTTGGCGAAGAGCAAGGTGTCCGGGGTAGCGCCATCACTGCGGACCTCCTTGGCCAGCACATCGTGGAGCCGCATGCTGGCCTGGGGGAAGCGTGCCACCAGGGTGAGGTCCATGTCGCTTACCGTTACCGGTGCGTTCAGGTGCTGGTTCAGCGCTCCGATCAGCTTCACCTTCACCTCGGTCTCGTAAACGGTGGCCAGCACCACTAAGGCGCCGAAGCCCACTAGGAACAGGGCCGCCAGCACGAGCCCGGCATTGCGGAGTTTGCGCAACATTCTGAAGATGCGAAAGGTACCCCGGCCCATGAACGCCTAACGGCAAAAGCCGTGCTGTTCGTTCACAAGCGCGTGTTACTCGCTGCGCGAAGGCGAAAGACTTACTTCCGCTTGCTCAGGAACAGCACCTCCTTTTCCGTCAGGTGGCGCCATTTCCCACGCGGTAGGTCCTTCTTGGTCAGGCCCGCGAAGACCACGCGGTCCAGCTTCACCACTTCGTAGCCGATGGCTTCGAACATGCGGCGCACCACGCGGTTACGGCCCATATGCAGCTTCAGTCCCACCTCCTTCTTGGTGCCGCCGTCCACGTAACTGGCCTCATCGGCTTGGGCGAACCCATCTTCCAACTCGATGCCAGCGACCAATTTCTCGAGGTCGGCACGGGTAATGGCCTTGTCCAGCGTAGCAGCGTAGATCTTCTCCGCGCCGTGGCTGGGGTGCGTAAGCTTCTTGGCCAGGTCGCCGTCATTGGTCATCAGCAGCACCCCGGTGGTGTTACGGTCAAGGCGGCCAACTGGGTACAGGCGCTCGGTGCAGGCATCATCGATCAAGGCCATGACCGTACGGCGGTCGTGCGGGTCTTCGGTGGTGGTGATGAAGTCCTTGGGTTTGTTCACGAGTACATACCGTTTGGTCTCGGTCGTTAGACGTTGTCCACCGTAGTGCACGCGATCACCGGGCCCCACTTTCACGCCCATTTCGGTAACCACTTTGCCGTTCACGGTGACGACACCGGCTTTGATGAGATCATCCGCTTCCCGGCGGCTGGCAACACCGGCGTTGCTGAGGTAGCGGTTCAGGCGTATGCGCCCGTCGCCGGACCCTTCTTCCTCCGCCTTGCGTCCGCGTTTACTGGCGCGGTCAGGCCCCCGACCCACGTAGCGTTTCGTGCTGGCATCCCGCTCGCGCCATCCCCGTTCGGGGCGGGGAGCATCTGCACGGCCACCTTCGCGTACGGCCTTGGGAGGGCGCTTTCCAGCGCGTTTGCTCATCGGGCGATCTTCGTTGCTGCGCTGCGGACGGCTGTTGCGGGCTTTGGGGCCTTCCGTTCGGCCCGCAGCACGGAAGCTGCGTGGCCGTTCGTCACCACCGCGCTCATCACGGCGCTCCGGTTCTTCGCGCCCACTTTTGCCGTTGCCCGGTCTTGTAGAACGGCCTGCCGATCGGTCGCTGAACCGTGAAGCTGACGGTCGGGTATCGCGGGCGCCGTTGGAGCTACTTGGACGAGTGTCACGATCGCTTGAGCGTTCGCTGCGCTCAGGACCGGGCCGTGTAGAGCGACTTTGCGGACGGCTGCCCTCACCTGGACGTCCAGCGCTGTATCTCCCACGTTCGTCGCCGGAGCCGCTTGCGCGCGGTGGGCGCTCCCCACGCGCGGTGGGGCGCTCACTTTTTGCAGGACCGGACCGTGCGGAGCGATTTTCGGGGCGGGCACCTCCGCCAGGACGTCCCCCTCGGTATGCGCCAGGCTCATTATCAGTGCCCCCGGCACGGCGAGGGCGCTCGTCATCGTCGCCACGGCTTTCGTTGCGATCGCGGGAACCCGGGGCCGAGCTGCGGCGTTCGCCAGAAGAGGGGCGCGCGTTGGATGGGCGGGAAGGACGGCCTTTGGACGGGCGGCGGTTATTTGAACGGTCGTTCATGTACGGTGGGGTAGAATGCGTCGGGGATGTGGTGAATGTAGGGCTTGCCGGAGGGGTGAAGGATCACGCTCACGATGTCGAACCGGATAGCCAGCTCACAGCCCGTTCCCTGAACATAAGCGTTGGCGCCTCGGATCATGGTGCTGCGTTTGCCCTTCTTCACGGCCTCTTCAGGCTGACCATGCTGGTCGCTGCTACGGGTCTTCACCTCCACGATCACCAGTTCGCGGGGCGTGCGGGCGATGATGTCAAGTTCGTCTTTCCCAAAGCGCCAGTTGCGCTCAACAACCTCAAGACCAAGGTCCTCCAAGAAGCGGCATGCGTATTGCTCGCCCAGGGCGCCTATCTCGTTGTGTTCGGCCATTCGTGGAAAACCAGAGCGTAACCAATGCCGAGGCACGCCGTTGAAGGCCTAAAATTGAGGAAACTTCTGTCGACCCTTGAACCCTTGCAACGCTTCTCTACTGGAGCAAGGCAGGAACAGACCCTTACAATGCGATCCATCCTTCGTCCATTCCTCATCGCCACGCTCTTCATCGGGTGCTTGGCCACCGCCGCGACCGCTCAATCGTTCGAAGGCGTCCTTGAATTCACCAAGACAACCGGTCCTGTGGTGACGAGCTACAAGTACTACGTGAAGGGTGAGCGCATCCGCATCGAGGAGATCAGTGCACGCGGCGAGGTGCAAGGCATCATGCTGGTGGATACCCGTGATAAGACCGTTACGGCCATCAGCCCCGAGCGCAAGCTTTACATGGATGTGCCCAATATGCGGCTGCCGAAGGATGTGGAGACGACGGTCCAGAAGACGAGCGACATGAAGGACATGGCCGGTTATAAATGCGAGAAGTGGGTGGTAAAGAGCGGTCCCGAGGATCGTGTGCTTACTTACTGGGTGGCCGCCGATGCCTTTGACTTCTTCGTACCGCTGTTGGAAACACTGAACCGTAAGGATGAACAGGCCGTGTTCTTCCTGGAGATCAAAGACAACAAAGGGGTCTTCCCCATGCTCGGTATCGAGCAGAAGAGCGACGGCGCCGAAGTGAGCCGACTAGAAGTGAAGAAGGTGACGAAGGGCGCGCAGAAACCTTCGCTGTTCGAGATCCCTGCGGGGTTCAACAAGTTCGAACGCAACTGAGCAGTGATGGAGCGCAAAGCCGCTCCGCCTTCGCACAGACCGTTATCCTGATCGGGTGTAGCCGACCGATTTCACCACCACATCTCAGAAGCTCAGTGTCGCACCATTGGAGGTGACACTGAGCTTCGCCGTTTGGCCCATGATCAATGCGCGATTGTCGTCGATATGGCCCGCTGGGAAACCCAAGCATACCGGATAGGCCGTCCCCGTTGCGGCTTGAAGGATGATCTCCTCTCCCGAAAGCCCGAACGGGTCATCGGGGTTCTTGTCGTGCATGTCCGTCATGCCGCCGATGATCAAGCCGGCCAGGTCCTGGAACCATCCCGCAAGCCGCAGGTTCATCACCATGCGGTCCACGTGGTACAATAGTTCATCCAGGTCTTCCAGGAAAAGGATCTTACCGCGAGGATCGATGTCGTACGGAGTACCGCGTAGGGCATAGAGCAGGCTCAGGTTACCGCCGATCAACTCCGCTTCGCAATGGCCCATCCGGTTGGCTGCGGGTCGTGAGCGATGGGTTGCGATCCCGGCCACGGGATCCATTCTCTGCTGGTCGCTTACAACTGCGTACGCTTCGCCGAACAGCGCGGCTTTGAGGGTGTCTTTCGAGAGGGCCGACTTGCTGGCGATGTTGAAAGGCATTTGCCCATGTAAAGAAGCGATGCCGATACGGTGGAGGGCATTGTGCAGAACCGTGATGTCGCTGAAGCCGATGACCCATTTCGGGTCCCGCTTCAAGGAAGTAAGGTCCAGCCCATCCATCAAGTGCACTGTTCCGTAGCCGCCGCGAGCGCACCAAATGGCACGTACGGAGGGGTCATCGATAGCGGACTGTAGGTCGGCCTGGCGTTCGGCAGCGGTGCCGGCCTGTTGGAAATGCTTGCGACCGACGCCAGCTCCAGGCCGTACACGCAGGCCCCAGCTTTCAGCCAAGGCGATGCCCGCGGCCAGTTCTTCGCCCATGATGGCGCGTGCCGTGGGAATAATGGCGATCGTCTCGCCGGGCTTGAGCGGTGCAGGAGAACGCATGGCCCGAAGATCGGGGCTAACGACCTTCGGGCCACTCCGTTCGTTAGAACTTCACAGCGAGACCGCCTTGCACAACGCTCTTCGCTGCGCCAACTTCGGCGTAAAGGCCGATGTTCTCCGAGAAGAAGTATCGCGCACCGATGGTCAGCTCCATGCCGAAGGGCATCAGTCCGCTGATGTCAACATCCGTGGTGCCATCAGGGTCGGTGGTGTCATATTTCCAGGTGGCGTTCCGGTAGCCCATGCCAAAACCTACATAAGGGTCGAATTTGTCGTCGGAACCGATGTGGTAGTTGAAGCGCGCCAGGATGCTGTAGGCTGAGCGGCTGGTCTTTTCCTTGTAGGTGACGGCGTTGCCGTTCGCGTCGGTGGTGGCATAACTGTACGCCCATTCGTTCTGGGCATACGCCACGTTGATGCCGAGACCGATCTTGTCCGTCATACCATGCTCGTATTTGAAGTAGATGGGTCCCATTCCCTTGTAATTCACATCTCCGTATTCATCGAAGTTCTGGCTGATGGAGCCTAGCATCGTTACACCACCATAGCCGATGGCGATGGCGTGGCCGTCCTCGGTGAAGGCCTGCGCGCTGGTCGAAGTAGGGTTAATGAGGGTGGCCGCAACGGCGAAGAGGGAAAGGGAGAGCGAACGGAAAAGCATGTCTTTCGAAGGGTTGGTTTGAACAAGGGACGGATGTGCCGTCAATTAGTTACTGCGCCACTTTTCAATTGTCATGCCACTTCGCGAAGAACGAACCGCTTCGGTACTTTCGCCGCTGAAGAACAGCATCCGTGAAGGAACCCGCCCGTACCACCGTCACCGCCGCGTTGCCGTACGCGAACGGCCCCTTGCATATCGGCCACATCGCAGGTGCCTACCTGCCCGCGGACATCTACGTGCGCTGCCTGCGTTCGCGCAACAAGGAAGTGCTCTTCGTATGCGGAAGTGATGAACACGGCGCGGCCATCACCATCCGAGCGATGAAGGATGGTACAACGCCGAAGGCCATCGTGGACAAGTATCACGCGATGATGGGCAAAGCCTTCGAGGACTTTGGCATCCACTTCGACATTTACCATCGGACCAGCGCCGAGCTCCACAAACGGACCAGCCAGGATTTCTTCTTGCAACTGGAGCAGAACGGCTCCTTCATCGAACAGGAGGAGATGCAGTACTACGACGAGGAAGCCAAGCAGTTCCTCGCTGACCGATACATCAAAGGCACCTGCCCGGTCTGTGGCAATACCGAAGCGTACGGCGACCAGTGCGAGAAGTGTGGCACGGCCCTTAGCCCGAAGGAATTGAAGGATGTACGGAGCACGCTGAGCGGGAGTGCCCCGGTGTTGAAGCCGACCAAGCACTGGTACCTGCCCATGGACCGCGCGCAGGAGTGGGTGGACAAGTGGATCAATACCGGCGAACTGGACGGAGCGCAGCAGCACGACGCATCCGAATGGAAACCCCAGGTCCTTGGCCAGTGCAACAGCTGGTTGAAGGATGGTCTTCGGCCTCGAGCGATGACGCGCGATCTGGACTGGGGTGTGCCCGTACCACTGCCGAACGCGGAAGGCAAGGTGTTGTATGTATGGTTGGATGCACCGATCGGTTATATCACGGCGACCAAACAATGGGCGAAGGATAAAGGCACTGATTGGGAGAAATGGTGGAAGGGGGATGATACGCGACTGCTGCATTTCATCGGTAAGGACAACATCGTCTTCCATTGCATCATCTTCCCGATCCTATTGAAGATGCACGGTGGGTTCATCCTGCCGCAGAACGTGCCAGCCAACGAATTCCTCAACCTCGAAGGCCAGAAGCTGAGTACGAGTCGCAACTGGGCCGTCTGGTTGCACGAGTATATCGAGCGTTGGCCGGGTCGCCAGGATGAGCTCCGGTACGCGCTCGCGAGCATACTGCCTGAGTTCAAGGACAGCGAATTCACGTGGAAGGACTTCCAGGACAAGAACAACAACGAATTGGTCAGCATCCTCGGGAACTTCGTGCAGCGCGTGTTCGTGCTATGCCACAAGTTCTACGATGGCAAAGTGCCGGACCCTGTGGATGGCAACGAGCAGGACGTTCTGCTTTGGGCAGAGATGAACACCCTGCCAGCGAAGGTGGCCGACGAGGTGGACCGCTTCCGTTTCCGCGATGCCATGGCCAGTGCCATGCAGGCCGCGCGCCTCGGGAACAAGTACCTCACCGAGACCGAGCCGTGGAAATTGGAGAAGACCGAACCGGGGCGCGTGCGCACGATCCTGTTCAACAGCCTGCGCATCACCGCTGCGTTGAGCGTGCTGCTGGAACCCTTCCTCCCGTTCACCACGGCGAAGTTGCAGCGCATGCTGGGTATTGGAACGTTGAAGTGGGACGATGCCCTGAAAGCCGGCATCATCGTTCCCGGTGCAGCATTGGGTAAGCCGGAGCATCTCTTCAAACCCATCGAAGACGAGGCGATCAAGGCCGAAGTGGACCGGCTGCATGCCATGCAACCCGCACCGGCACCTCCCGTGAAAACGATCGAGAAGAAGGCGCCGGGACCATCCAAAGCCAACATCGCTTTTGATGACTTCGCCAAGCTGGACCTGCGCATTGGAACCATCCTCACCGCCGAAAAGGTGGAGAAGGCCGACAAGCTTCTGAAGCTCACCATCGATATCGGCGAAGTGCCACCGCGAACCGTGGTCAGCGGGATTGCACAGCATTTCGATCCGGCCTCGTTGCCTGGCCAGCAGGTACTGTTCCTTGCCAATTTGGAGCCGCGGAAGATGCGTGGTGTGGAGAGCCAGGGCATGGTGCTCATGGCCGAGGACCCCGAGGGCAGGCTGCACTTCGTACGGTCCGATAGCGTATTGCCGAACGGAGCAGAGGTGCGCTAGCCGATGCGTTCCCTATAGTGCCAGCGCGCAGTTCACCGCCGCCGCCGCATTGATGTTGCCATAGCCCTTGTTGCTGCTGGGCGCTGCGGCGAATTGCGCGGTGCTCTTCAGGCATTGCAAGATCTGGTCGCGGGTGGCGGTGGGCCGCACGCCCCATACCACCGCTGCGATACCCGCTGCCGTGGACGTGGCCGCACTGCTTCCGCCGATGTAAGCCGGTGCATTTCCGCTTGGCGAAAGGCTTACGCTGTTGCGCGAACTACTCGCATTGCGCTCCATGCAGATGGTCAGGTCCACCTGAGAACCGTCGTGGCAACTGCTGCATTTGCCGCCGTTCTCCTTCACGCCGGTCACGGCTACGCACTTGGTAAGCGCTGCTGGATAGATCACCCCCCACCAGCTCAACCAGTTGAAGCTCGTTCCGGCGGCCGCCATCAGCATTTTGCCCCTTCCGTAAGCGTAGTTCACACCATCGCTCAATACGCTGCTGCTGAAAGGCGTGCCGATGCTCATGCTCACCACGCGCACGGTATTGTCATCACCCATCTGCACCAGCGCATTCTTCACCCCGGTAAGCTCGCTGCTGAGGTCCAGCACCACATCTTCGCAACCACGGATGAAGCGCAGGTTGCTTTTGTATCCTACGCCGGTCGTTGCGCCCTGATCGTTACGCGGGCCCGCTGCCAGACCGCTCATGCTGGTGCCGTGCGTGCACGTGCTGTACGTGGATCCTCCGAAGGTGTAGCCGGTCGTTAAGGTGCGCCCTACGTCGCTATCCCCATTATTGAAGCCACTGCCGATAAGCGGTTGCGCACTGCTGATTCCCGCATCGATGACGCCGATGGTGATGCCCTGGCCCTGGCCGCTGTTCCAAGCCGCTGGTATGTTGTGGTTATTGAAATTCCATGGAAGACGTGCGTTCGGCGTGATCGTACTGATGTCCGCAGCGTTCAATGCAGTACTCCCCGCGCCGCAGCCTGATGTGGAGCGTTCAGCACCACCGATGGCGGGCCAGTAGCCGAGCGGTTCGATGTAGCGCACGTTCTTCAGGTTGTACAGAGCGGTGAAGAGCTCTGCGTCGATGGCGCGCAAGGTGATGATGGGCAGTTCCTGATCATCCTCGATCAGGATGTCCTCCCAACGGAGCGCGGTCGTCCTGTTCGCGTTCAGGGTGGTCAGCACCAGTTGGATGATCGCATCGTGCACCGCCCGCCATTCGTTCTTGTGGATGTCGACCTCGTGGATCATATCGTCCAGATCGTTCAGGTGGGCAGGTTGATAGCCGATGGCCACGTGCTGCTCATTATACTGCGTGGCGCTCCACCGCGTGCGCAGGTCCACCATGTTCCAATCGAAGCCATCGCGCTGGCGCAGCATGTCCAGGACAGTGCGGTCCACATCCGCCTGCGACATGGCACCGCCTTGCGGAACGGCCTGTGCGTCCGTTCGTTGCTGCAAAACTTCGCCTTGCACAGCAGGCTCGCACGGGGTAAGTTCTTCGCGCTTACAGGCGGTGGCCAGCAGGAGCCCGGAGATCAGTAGGGTGACGGATGTACGCATGGAGGAAGAGTGGTTGCTCGAAACTACACTTCTTCCCGATCCCTTGTATACCTGCTCAGCATGAGCGAAGCGCCTACTTTTGCGCCCCCATACCGACTCCATAGTTCAATGGATAGAATAGGAGTTTCCTAAACTCTTGATCCAGGTTCGACTCCTGGTGGGGTCACACAACGGAAGCGGCTTCGGGCCGCTTCGTTCGTTCAGAGAGCTGACATCCGTCAGTCCCCGCCCTTCGGCGATCGCCGCTCTTTGCACCATGAAGGTGCAGCAACTGACCGACGTCACGTGCTTCCACTGCGGCGACCCTTGTGTGGATGACCACCGTGTACACCAAGGGAAGGACTTCTGTTGCCAAGGCTGCGCGGTCGTGTATGATCTCTTGAACGAAGCCGGCCTGTGCGACTACTACATACTGGAGAAACAACCCGGCGTGAAGCAACGCGCCAGTATCGACGAACAACGCACCGAGCTTTTCGACCTGGAGGAGGTGCGCGAGCGATTGGTGGAGTTCAGTGAACAGGGCATCACACGCGTGCGGTTCAACGTGCCGCAGATGCACTGCAGTTCGTGCATCTGGTTGCTGGAGAACCTGCATCGTATCGATAAGGGCATCCTACGCTCGCGTGTATCGTTCGCGGACAAGCAACTCGCGGTCACGTTCCGCGAAGAGGCTTTGTCATTAGCCGCTCTGGTGAAGTTATTGCGTCGTATCGGCTACGGCCCGCAGCTCACGAACGCATCCGCAGTGGACGATCGGAGCGGTGTGCCGCGAATGCTCTACGTAAGGCTCGGCGTGGCCGGGTTCGTCTTCGGCAATACCATGATGTTGAGCTTTCCCGAATACCTCGGTGCCGATAACGAAGCAGGTTTGAAGATGGGCTTCCAGTGGCTCATCGTTCTTTTCTCCTTCCCCGTGGTGTTCTTCCTCAGCACCGATTTCTTCCGCAGTGCTTGGGCGGGTATCCGCAGCCGCACGGTGAACATCGACCAACCCATCGCCTTGGGCATCGTGGCGTTGTGGACGCGCAGCCTGTGGGATGTGATCATGGGTGTCGGCCCTGGCTATTTCGATTCACTCGCCGGACTTCTATTCTTCCTCCTCGTCGGCCGCTGGTACCAGGCTCATACCTACCGTGCGTTGCGTTTCGATCGTGCCTTGGAGGATTTCCTGCCGCTCGTTGTGATCCGCAAACGCGAGGAGGTGGAAGAACCGGTGAAGGTGAACGTGCTGGTGCCGGGTGATCGCATCATCGTGCGCGATCAGGAACTGGTGCCCGTGGATGCCATCCTGCGCGAAGGCACGGCACACATCGACAACAGCTTCATCACCGGAGAGCCGCTCGCCGTGCGCAAGAACGTGGGTGATACGATCAAGGCCGGTGGCCGCCAACGCGGCGCGGTGATCGAACTGGAAGTGGTGCGTGCCTTTGGTGAAAGCCGCCTGAAGAAGCTCTGGGCCGAACAAGCCGCCGTGGGTGAACGTCCGGCCATGCCACGCATGATCGACAACGTTGCCCGTCGTTTCACCGTGGCGGTGTTGCTGATCAGCCTTGGCGCTGGGTTGTACTGGTGGGGTAAGGATCCTGCACAAGTGTGGCCGGTGGTCACTGCCGTGCTGATCGTGGCCTGCCCGTGTGCGCTCGCGCTCAGCATGCCGTTCGCTTATGGGCATACCATCCGCCTGATGGGGAAACGCGGGCTCTTCCTCCGCGATGCCGAAGTGGTGGAACGCATGGCGCACGCCGATACGGTCGTGTTCGACAAGACAGGCACGCTCACGGCGCGCGAGGCCCACGAGGTGGAATGGAAGGGCGAGCGGCTCTCCGATCACAACGCATCGCTGGTGCGTTCCATGGCACGGAGCAGCGTGCATCCGTTGAGCGCGGTCGTGCATCACCACTTGAAGCAGGAACTGCGCAGGACCTCTGACGTCCATGACATGGCCGGTCAAGGCGTGATGGGTCTGGTGGATGATCATGTGGTGCGGCTGGGCTCTGCCGTGTTCTGTGCTTCACAGGAACGCCCACGGGTCAGCGGCGAAGCACACGTGTATGTGAACATCGATGGACAGCCGCTCGGTCATTTCATCGTTCGCAAACGAGCTCGGTCAGGTATCGCAGCGGCCATGGCCCAACTGCGCAACACCCAGCGCACCGCATTGCTTACAGGCGATGCCCAGGTGGATGATGGCCTGCGCGCGCTCTTCGCCGGGGCCGACATGCGCGCCGCCTGTTCACCGGCCGACAAGACGCGTTACATCAAGGAACAGCAGGAACTGGGCCACCGCGTGGTGATGGTGGGCGACGGCCTGAATGATGCCGGTGCCCTTGGGCAAAGCGACGTGGGCATCACCGTGACGGAGACCAGCGCCGCACTGACCCCTGCGAGCGATGCGATCCTGGATGCGGAAGCCATCGCGTCCTTACCCCACTTCCTGCTCATGGCCCGCCGCGCCCGGCGCATTGTGGTGGCCAGCCTGTGCATCTCGCTCTGCTACAATATCACCGGTGTTTCGCTCGCGGTGGCGGGGCACATGACCCCGTTGATCGCCGCGATCCTGATGCCGCTGAGCAGCGTGAGCGTGGTCGGGTTCGTGACGCTCGCCGTGTGGTGGGGCGCGATGCGGGACCGGAGTTCATCCGTTCCGGGTGCCATTGCCGTCCGTTGAACAACGATCCTTGCACCCCCAACGACCGGTCCTGGTGACCCGAGGCCCAGAACTTTCCACCTTCCCCGTGCGCTGAATGGTGGAAGCTCCCCAACTTTGCGCCCCCCGGAAACGGGCATCAACAGAACAACCGGATCATGGAAGCAACGACCGCGGCCAAAGTGGAGAAACGGCAGGGTATGTACAAGGTGGTGATGGAGCAGTTCGAGCACGCCGCCGAGGTTATGGGCTTGGACCCCGGCGTCCGCAAGATCCTGAGCAAGACGAACAGCGAGATCGTGGTACACTTCCCGGTGAAGCTGGACAACGGCACCATCGAGGTGTTCACCGGTTACCGCGTACAGCACAACAACGCGCTCGGGCCCTACAAGGGCGGTTTGCGTTACCACCCCACGGTGGACATCGACAGCGCGCGTGCCCTGGCGATCTGGATGACCTGGAAGACCTCGCTCGCGGGCCTGCCCTACGGCGGTGGCAAGGGCGGAATCGAGATCGATCCGAAGAAATACTCGATGGGCGAACTGGAGCGCATCACACGCCGCTTCACCTACGCGCTGGGCGAGAACATCGGCCCGGATCTCGACATCCCGGCGCCGGACGTGAACACCAACAGCCAGATCATGGCGTGGATCGCGGATACGTTCAGCAGTACCAAATCGCCGAGCACCCGCTTCAGCAACCTGCACGTGGTGACGGGCAAGCCGTTAGGTGCCGGTGGATTGGAAGGTCGCGACCGCGCGACCGGTTTCGGTGTGGTAGCCACGCTGCGCGCCTGGGCCGAACGGCGCAACGAGACGCTGCAAGGCAAACGCTACATCGTTCAAGGTTTCGGGAACGTCGGTTACTGGACGGCCCACTTCATGTTGAAGGAAGGCGCGATCCTCCTCGGCGTGCAGGATGCGAGCGCGACCTTGTTCAAAGCCGATGGCATCGATCCGGAGGCGTTGAACACGCACCTGGAAACGAATGATCGCAGTATCGCCGGTTTCAGTGGTGCGGCGACGATGGATCCCGCCCAGTTCTTCGCGATCGATTGCGACATCGTGGTGCCTGCTGCGTTGGGCAACCAGATCACAGCGAAGAACGCCGGTTCCATCAAGGCGAAGGTGATCGCTGAAGGCGCGAACGGCCCAACGGACACCGAGGGCGAGGCGATCCTGCGCGCGAACGGCATCGAGATCATCCCCGACATCCTGTGCAACAGCGGCGGTGTGATCGGCAGCTACATCGAGTGGTTGCAGAACAAACGCGCCGAGTACTGGAAGATCGACGACGTGCTGAAGATGATCCACGACAAGGTGACCACCGCGTTCAACAGCGTGGTGAACACCGCCCGCGAGTTCAATACCGACTGGCGTACAAGCGCCTACATCGTGGCCCTGCGCCGTCTGGAGAAGGCGTACAAGGAGCGGGGCATCTTCCCATAAGGCTCACCGGCGGATAGGGTTTGTCCCTACGGCGTCAGGAAGCGTGTGTTCCAACGGACGGTGTTGCCATCCAGAAAGAGGATGCTGTAACGGTGTTCGGATCCAACGCACGTGGAATGGCGGGCGACTTCTGCGCGCGAACGGTTGTGCTGGCGGCGAAGAAGGCGATGTTCGCCAGACGCATGGTCATGGTGTTCACGGGTTCATCCCCGCATCTCCTGTTCCATGCGTAGAGCGCGAGGGAAGAGGATGTTGTTCTCCAGGTGGATATGCAGGTGCAGGTCTTCTTCGAAGTCCTTCAGCAGGCGCATGGCCGCAGCGTAGGTGGCGCATCCATCCGCAGGCACGGCATAGCCGTGGCTCAGTTCGGCGATCCACCGGAAACGCTCGCCTTCCGCATCATGTTCCGCTTCCATCAGGCGAACGGGGTTTCCCACGGTACCGAAATGTGGTGTGCCCGGAAAGGTGCCTGTCGCTTGCGCGTTCTCCAACTGTTCGATATACGGGAAGAGCACGAGTTCCTCCTTCTTCATGTGCGCCGTGAGGGCTCCGGTGCAGCCATCGAACTCCTCAGCGATGGCGTGTAGTTCAGGATGCAAGGCCCCATGCACGTGACGCAACTTGTGCAGGTATTGTTGAATGATCGGCAGGTGTTCGTTCACGTAGGCGTGGTGCGCCTGTTCGATGTGTTCGATGAGCTGCGTGAGCGACCATGATGCGTGATCAACGCCGGGCCGCCCACTGCGGGAGAGGGCCTCGTTGATCTCGCACAGCAGCACATCGGGTGCGAGGTTCCGCGCGCGGCACGCCTCTTCCACGGTGCGGCTCCCTTTGCAACAGAAGTCGATGCCATGGAGGGTGAACACGGGAGCCGTGCGCATGTCGTAGGCTACGATGGAGCCTACGGTGCTGTTGGAAGTGAAGGTCGGTCTGGTCATGGGTCTGGTTGATGAGGCGAACCTGTCCGCAGCGGGTGCCAGGCGAACGGTGCGGACGGGTTGCCGTTGTTGGTATGTCATTCATGGGATGCGCTTGGACCGCCCGCCAAGTGAGACGAGCAACGTCCACACTCCGCTCGGCAGCAGTGCGCTGGCAACGAAGAGCGCCCAGTAGTAACCGGGGATCAGGCCCCAGCCGAGCCAGAAGAAGGTGCCCTGGGCGAAGAGCAGGAGTTCGCTTCCGAAGAAACCGGCGATGAACAGCACAAGGCCGATGCGAACGGTGCGGCGTTGCTCCACGAACCAGCCCTTCATGAGGGCGAAAGCGAACAGCATGGCCGTGATGGCGCCGAGCGTGTTGAGGTGGATGAACCCCACCACGTAGTTGCGCAGGGTGAGCGCCATGGAGGCCACGGCAGGAACGGAGACCAGCGTCTGTGCGGCCACTTTGGAACCCATGCTCAGCAACATGACGCCGATCAGCACGCGCATCCAGGGGGTGGTCTTCACCAGGGCATCGAGGCGGGCGCTGCGCATGGCCTGCATGGTGCGCCAGGCGGCGAGGAACTGCAACAGCACGCCCGTGGAGTTCACCAGGATCACCAGCAGGTGGCGTTCGCTCCACGCCACCACCAAAGCGAAGGTGAGCACGGTGGACACGGCCCAGAGCACGGTGGTGAGCGGATCGATGCGCACGTCCACACCATGTTGTTCCGCCCAGCGGCTGCCGATAGCCATGGCGGCGAACCAGAACCAGCCGTTGAACTGGAAGTGCAGGAACCATTGGATGCTCCAGTAGTACCACTCACTACCAGCCAGGCCGCTCTGCATCAGCGGCCCCATGGCCCAGGCGCCCAAGGTGCTGGTGAGTTGGAAGGTGAACGCCAGACGGACCAGGGAGCGGCTGCCTTTGCCGGGCCAATGCGCCGTGGCTTGCCACACCTGCGCCACCAGCACATAGCCGATCAGCATCTGTCCAAGGGAACATGCGATGGAGATGGTGCCGTAGCCCTGGATGGGGAAGCTCACCAGCATACCCGTTACCAGCAGTTGCGCCCCGTTGAGGCTGGGGCCGAAGCGCTTGGGCAACGGAGCGTCGTTCTGGCCCAACAGCGCGAGCAACACCACCGGGAACACCCAGCCCAGCATGGCCACGTGTGAATGGGCGTGCAGCCAGGGTTTGAAGATGAGCCAGGGCATATCCACCACGTAGATCAGGCGCAATACGGCTCCGATGGTGGCCGCGATGGCGAACAGGGCCAACGCCCCGGTGAACCATCGCCGCAGTCGTTGCTCGTGCATCGCTGTTCCCATCGCACTGCAAGGATCCGGACGGGCATCATGGCTGGAACTGACGATCGTCATATTGCGGACAAAAAGGTCCTCTGAGATTTGTCACGCAAGCAATGCAACCATCAACGCCATGAAGACCATCTGGAAGACCTCGCTGATCCTCGCCATCACCACCACGATCGTTGCCTGCGGTGGCAGCGACAAGTCGGCAACACCTCCGGGTGCGAGCGCCGGCGGCCAAGGTGGCAACACCAGCGCAACGGAAGCCGCACCGGCCACCGCTGGGCTCTTCACCGCCGCCGATCTGCACTTGGGCGACATAGATCAGGGCATGGTGCAGAAAGGGAAGACCACGTACGATGTGAAGTGCCAGGCCTGCCACAGCACGGGTGAGAACCGCATCGTGGGGCCGGGCTGGAAAGGCGTTACCACCAGGCGCGAACCAGCCTGGATCATGAACATGATCGTGAACATCGATGCCATGTTGAGCGAGGACCCCGAGGCGCAGAAGCTGCTGGAGGAATGCCTTGTGCGCATGCCCAACCAGAACCTGAGCAAGGATGAAGCACGCGATGTGCTTGAATTCATGCGCACACTTTGAACCGCCCCACACCGAACCATCCAGAGATCATGAAACGCCCACTGATAACGACGGTACTGGCCATCTCCGCGGCGACCGGCCTGCTCGTCCTGTTCAATACCATGCAAGGTTGCCGCCCCCAGACCACGCAAGCGGTCGTGCAGGGCGATGCAGCCGGCAAAGTCTATGTGAGGCCCGGAGCCTTCGATGAATTCTATAACCTGGTGAGTGGCGGCTTCAGCGGGCAGATGAGCGTGTACGGCCTGCCCAGCGGCCGCCTCCTGCGCAACATCCCCGTGTTCAGCGTGGACCCACAAAGCGGCTACGGCTACAGCGAGGAGACCAAGGGCATGCTCATGACCAGCCACGGTTTCGTGCCGTGGGATGACAGCCACCACCCGGAACTCTCCCAGACCGACGGCATCCCCGATGGCAAGTGGTGCTTCATCAACGGCAACAACACACCGCGTATCGCGCTGGTGGATCTGGGCACCTTCCGCACCAAGAGCATCGTGGAGATCCCCTACTGCGCGGGCAACCACAGCTCGCCTTTCACCACGCCCAACAGCGAATACGTGGTGAGCGGCACACGCTTCAGCATACCCATGGGCAGCGACGCCGAACGCGATGTACCCATCGAGAGCTACCGCGAGAATTTCAAGGGGACGGTGAGTTTCATCCACCCCGAACCGGAGAGCGGCAAGATGTCCATCGCCTTCCAGATCATCACCCCGGCCATCGACTTCGACCTGAGCCATGCCGGCAAAGGCCCCAGCGATGGCTGGTTCTTCTTCAGTTGCTACAACACCGAACAGGCCTACAGCCTCATGGAGGTGAACGCCAGCCAGCGCGACAAGGACTTCATCATGGCCGTGAACTGGAAGAAGGCCGAGCAGTACGCCAAGGAAGGCAGGGGCCGAAAAGTGCCCGCGAAGTATTTGAGCAACTGGTACAATGAGGAAACGCACATGACCGAGACCACCGAGGTCGCCGAAGTGCTGCAGCTCGATCCACGCGAACTCAAGGACCTGCTCTACTTCATGCCGTGCCCCAAGAGCCCGCACGGTTGCGATGTGGACCCCTCGGGCAAGTACATCGTGGGCAGTGGCAAGCTGGCGGCGCTGCTGCCGGTGTTCTCCTTCGAGAAGATCCAGAAGGCCATCGCTGCGAACGACACCGTCGGCGACTTCGCCGGGATCCCCGTGCTGAAATACGAGAGCGTGCTGCACGGTGAGGTGAAGAAGCCCGGCCTGGGACCCCTGCACACCGAGTTCGATGACAAGGGCAATGCCTACACCAGCTTTTTCGTCAGCAGCGAGATCGTGAAGTGGAACGTGGAGAAGCTCGAGGTCCTGGACCGCGTACCCACCTACTACAGCATCGGTCACCTCAGCATTCCCGGTGGGGATAGCAGGAAGCCCTGGGGCAAATACGTGGTCGCCTACAACAAGATCACCAAGGACCGCTACCTGCCCACCGGCCCTGAGTTGAACCAGAGCGCGCAACTCTTCAGCATCGAAGGCGACAAGATGGAACTGCTGTTGGATTATCCCACCATCGGCGAACCGCACTACGCGCAATCGATACCAGCGGACCTGGTGCGCCCGCGTGAGGTGAAGTTCTTCGACATCAACAAGAACAGGCACCCCTACGTGGCACGTGGCGAAAAGGAGAGCAAGGTGGAGCGCAAAGGCAAAGAGGTGCATGTGTGGATGACCACCATCCGTTCACACTTCACGCCGGACAACATCGAAGGCATCAAGATCGGCGATGAGGTCTATTTCCACGTGACCAACCTGGAACAGGACTGGGACGTGCCGCACGGCTTCGCCATCAAGGGCGCGAACAACGCCGAACTGCTGATCATGCCCGGTGAAACGCAGACCTTCAAATGGGTGCCGAAGGAAGTGGGTGTGACCCCGATGTACTGCACCGACTTCTGTAGTGCGCTCCACCAGGAGATGCAGGGTTATGTCCGCGTGAGCCCCGCCAACAGCAACGTGCCGCTGAAGGCCGAGACCCGGAGCGTGGATGCCGGTTCGTAGAGCGTCTCACTGAATGGAATGAACAAGCACCGGCGGGCAACGACCCGCCGGTGCCACAAAAGGCCCACGATGACAACAGCTCCCCGCCTTCGCCCTCTGTCGCGCATCGCCATCGCCGTGGCGGCACTGGCCATCGGCATACTGCTGGTGGTGCCCATCTGGCGCATCGACCTCTCCGCGCCGCAGTATCCGGAGGGCCTGGCCATGCGCATCCACCACGACCGCTTCGAGGGCGATACCAACAAGATCAACGGGTTGAACCACTACATCGGAATGGCCACCATCGAGAATGACATGTTCCCGGAGTTCGCCATCATGCGCTATGCCTTCTACCTGCTCATCGGCTGGGGCCTGGTCGCCGCTGCGGTCGGTAGGAGGGGCGCGGTGTTCAGCTGGTTGTTGGTGCTCTTCGCCTACGTGATCTGGGCCATGTGGGACATGTACGCCTGGGGTTACAAATACGGGCACGACCTTGATCCGCACGCGGCCATCAAGGTGGAAGGCATGGCTTACCAGCCGCCGCTCTTCGGCCACAAGAAGCTCTTGAACTTCGATGCATGGTCCCTGCCCGATACCGGCGGTTGGGTCCTCTTCGCGGTGATCTTCACGGCCTGTCTCGTCTGGTTCATTGAATGGCGTTGGCCGCGACGTGATCATGCCGTTCCCGACCGTGTTGGGGCACGGGGCACTGCTGCTCCTCTGCCGGCAACGGCCCTGCTCGCGCTTCTGATGGCCGGTTGCGGTGCGAGCGGTACACCGCAGGTGGAGTTCGGTAAAGCCGAATGCACCTACTGCCGCATGAACGTGATGGATCGCCAGTTCGCTGCGGCGATCATCACGCAAGGTGGTCGCACCTATGCGTTCGATTCACCCGAATGCATGGTGCAGCATGTGCAGGAAGGCCGCATCGCTCAGGAGCAGGTGCAGAGCTGGTGGGTGTGCGATCATGCGCACGCCGGAACGTTCATCGATGCCACCGTGGCGCTCTACCTGGCGGCGCCCACCTTGCACAGCCCCATGAACGGCAACGTGGCGGCCTTCGCCACACCGGCGGATCGCACTGTCGCCGCACAGGTGCATACCGGAGATGAACTGGATTGGGATGGCGCCCGTGAACGGCTGAAGGAGCGTTGACATGCGCACATTGCTGCTGCTGCTCGTTACACCCTTGGTGCTCACCGTCGAGGCCGCCACCCATGTGGTGCGCAACGGCGCAAGTCTCGCGGCGGCCATCGCGCGTTGTGCCGAAAACGATACCGTGCTCCTGAAGAGCGGCACCTATGCCGAAGGCACCATCACCATTGCGAGACCGATGGTGCTGCGCGGCGAAGGCTGGCCGGTGATCGACGGTGGCGGGCGTGGGGAGGTGATCCTGGTGAAGGCCTCCAACGTGACCATCTCCGGGGTGGAGGTGCGCGGCACCCGGGTGAGCGACATGAACGACAACGCCGCGATCAAGTGCAGCGATGGCACGAACATCACCCTGCGGAACAACCGTGTCATCGGTTGCTTCTTCGGGATCTACCTGAGCGGTGTGGAACATGCGCTGGTAAGTCACAACCGCGTGATCGGTGATGCCGCGGTGCAGGAGAACCGCCGTGCCAACGGCATTCACCTCTGGAAGTGCAGCGACATCCGGATCGAGCACAACACGGTGATGCACCACCGCGACGGCATCTACCTGGAGTTCGTCACCGACAGCCAGGTGGCCAATGACAGCAGTGCCTTCAACCTGCGCTACGGACTGCACTTCATGTTCAGCCACCGCGACAGCTACACCCATAACGTGTTCCACGACAACGGTGCGGGCGTGGCTGTGATGTTCACCCGCGAGGTGACCATGACCGACAACCGATTCCTGCACAACAAAGGCACCAGCGCCTACGGTCTTCTGTTGAAGGAGATCAACGATGCGGTGATCGAGCGCAACACCTTCGTCGACAATACCGTGGGGCTCTTGGTGGACGGTTGCAACCGGGCACTGGTGAAGGACAATACCTACACCGGCAACGGCTGGGGTGTGAAGCTCTATGCCAACAGCAGCGCCACGTTCAAGGGGAACACCTTCGGCGGGAATACCTTCGACCTGGCCACCAACGGCGACCTGTTGTTGAGCACGCTCAACGGCAACTCCTGGGACCGTTACCGCGGCTACGACCTGGACCACGATGGTCTTGGCGATGTGCCCCACAGGCCGCTCAGCGTGTTCGGCCTGGTGACCGAACGCATGCCCTACGCCATGGTGCTTTCGCGCAGCCTGATGGTGAACCTGCTGGACCAGGCCGAGCGCGTGGTGCCCACCATGACCCCTGCGGGGTTGGAGGATACCGCACCATTGATGCGACCACCGGAGAAGGCGAACTTGACGGTCATGCGTGTACTGGGATGTGAGGGTGAGAACGGGCAGGCGCGCACGGAGGCCGGAGCAGTTCGCCGGCCCTGCTACGCTTCCACGTCAACAGTATTCACCGTGCACACTCGCACGCTTTTTCGACTTTATCTCTTCGTCAACTGCATCGCGTTCTTCACTTGCGCACTCTCCAATGGATAGGATCGTTTTCAGCGGCCTCGGCAAACGCTACGGGCGGCAATGGGTGCTGCGCGGCGTCAGCACGGCGTTCGCGGCGGGCGAGGTGGTGATGGTGGCCGGCCCCAACGGATCGGGCAAGACCACCTGGATCAAATGCCTGCTCGGGCTCGTGCATGCGACCGAAGGCACCATCGCGGTGAACGGGCGATGTGTGGGGCGGGATCCCATGTACCGCGCGGGCATCGGCTACATGCCGCAATACGCGGAGTTCCCACGGGAGCTTACCGTGGATCAGTTGCTGCGCATGATGAACGACATCCGTGAAGCACCCGCAGGCGGAACCGATGATCGCTTGATCGGTGAACTGGGAGTGGATGCGTTGGCCCATAAGCGGATCGGTGCCTTGAGCGGTGGCATGCGTCAGAAGGTGAGCGCGGTGCTGGCCTTCCGCTATCGGCCCGAGGTGCTGGTGCTGGATGAACCCACGGCGGGCCTCGATCCGGTGAGCGCGACCACCTTGCTTGCCGCCGTGCAACGCGCAGCGCGAGCGGGTTCCACGGTGCTCATCACCTCGCACATCATGGAAGAGGTGCAGCGCCTGGGCGATCGCCTGGCCTATTTGCAGGATGGCCGCCTGCGGTTCGCACTGCCACCGGATACCATCATCGGAGCCACCGGTGAACCCGCTCTGGCGCTGGCCCTGCCCACGTTCCTGGCCCAACAAGCAGAGCAGCATGTGGAAGGTCTGTAGATACACCTTGCTCGATCTCCTGCGCAACCGCTCAGCCGTCGGGTACACCGTACTGCTGCTGCTGATCACCACAGGCCTCTTCATGCTGGAGGCCGACAACACCAAGGCGCTCATCACCCTGTCGCAAGTGGTGCTGGCCATCACCCCCTTGCTCACCTTGGTATTCACCATCATCTGGTTCTACGGGCAGTACGAGTTCACCGTGTTGCTTGCCGTACAACCGTTGCGGCGCAGTGCCATCACGCAAGCCCAGTACGTGGCCGTAACGGGGGCGTTGTTGTTGGCGTTCTGGCTCGGTGTGGGCCTGCCCTTGCTGGCATGGGCGCCCGGTGCCACCAGCCTCACCTTGTTGGCCGCGGGCTCGTTGCTCACCACCATCTGTTGCGCGTTGGGCCTGTGGATCGCGGTGTGCCAGCGCGACCGGGCGAAGGCTGTGGGGATCGGTCTGGCCGTCTGGGTGTTGCTCGTGCTGGTGTGGGATGCGCTGCTGCTCTGGCTCATGTACAGCTTCAGTGATCGGCCCATCGAACCGCTGATCGTGCCGCTGGCCGCGCTCAACCCGATCGATCTCGCGCGCATGATGGTGATGTTCCGGATCGACCTGGCGGCGTTGCTGGGCTACACCGGCGCGGTATACCAGGATTTCTTCGGCAGCCCCGGTGGCACCTTGGCGGCTTTAAGCGCTCTGCTCGCCTGGACCCTGCTGCCATTGTGGCGCGCGGTGCGCGGTTTCCAACGCAAGGATCTGTAGATGGTGCGTGTGATCCTGATCCTCCATCTGTTGGGTGCTTCCGTCTGGGTGGGTGGTCATCTCGTGCTGTTGCTTGCGGTGCTGCCCAAAGCGCTGCGGTTGAAGGACCCTGGAAGCATCCTGGCCTTTGAGGAGCGCTACGAACGCGTGGCTGTCCCAGCGTTGTTGCTGCAACTGCTCACGGGTCTTTGGCTCGCCAACCGTTTCGTACCGGGTGTGCTTCCGGCTTTCACGTTCGTTGATCGCTTGCACGCGGTGATCGCCACCAAATTGATGCTGTTGATGGCTACTGTGATGCTCGGTGCCCATGCGCGGTTGCGCATCATACCTGGCCTAACGCTGGAACGATCGCCAGTGCTGGCTTGGCACATCCTGTTGATCACGGTGTTCGCGATCACCTTGCTGGTTTTGGGTGCGTGGATGCGCCCTGCCTGACACTATTCATCCCGATACCTGACCATGCTCATCCACCTGCTGACCCTCATCGGACAAATTAGTCCTCGAAAACCGATCGCCATGTCACCGACCACACGCCCCATTGCCTCCGCCTTGTTCTGTGCCACCCTCGTGCTCGCTGCCTGCGGTGGTGGGGCATCGGAGGAACGTGTCCCCACATCGACCTCACCGGGCGACCTTACGGATGGTGGACAATCCACGGTGGTGGATGACCAGTCGCAGAAGAACGTGGTGGGTATCGCGGTGGGTTCGCCGGACCATACCACCTTGGTGGCTGCCGTGCAAGCCGCTGAACTCGTGGATGTATTGACCAATGCCGGTCCCTTCACCGTATTCGCGCCCACCAACGCGGCCTTCGATGCGCTACCCGCCGGTACGGTGGAGGGTTTGCTCAAGCCCGAGAAGAAGGCCGATCTGCAGACCGTGCTCCAGTATCACGTGTTCGTCGGAGTGCTCAAACCCGAACAGCTCACGGACGGCCGCTCGCTCGGCATGGTGGATGGCGGCAACGTGAACGTGAGGGTGAAGGACGGCAAGGTGATGATCAACGAGGCCACCATCATCGCCAGTGTACCGGCCAGCAACGGCATCGTACACGTGATCGACAGGGTTCTGCTGCCCGGATAGCAAGCGATGCATCGCCTCCTTTGCCCAGGCAAGGGTTCGGTGAAAGTCGGCAAAGGCGCTCGCGAGGGCGCCTTTGTTGTTCAGGTGGCCTGACAGTGATCAGTGTTCCGATCGCCCGGAGCTGGGAGATTCGCACAACGATGGAACACCGGATCGAGGCCACGTGGATAGGGCGCAGGAGGTTCAATGCGCTTGTGGGAGGTCACACCATCGTGATGGATGCGCCCGAACGCGTGGGAGGCGAGGATCAGGGTACCATTCCCAAGCCGCTGGTGCTGACCGCGCTGGCTGGCTGTACCGGGATGGACGTGGCAGCTTTGCTCGACAGAAGCGGCCACGCGTTGGATTCACTCGCGATCACAGTGGATGGCGAGCTGTCCCAAGGTCATCCCATGCGCTACACCGCGGTGCGGATCCTGTTCGACATGAGCGGCACTGCGGAAAGCCAGGCGGCGGCCGTGGCGGCCGTGGAACGATCACAACGCGAACTGTGCGGGGTGAGCGCCATGCTGCAAGCCATCATGCCCGTGCGTTGGGAGGTCCGCTTCAACGGCGCATTGGTGTTGGAAGGACTGGCGGGACGGGGAACGGAAGGTCGCCCCCGTGATGGGAGCGATCATTGACCGTTGATCCAATGGCCCGGCAGGACGCCCGATCGCATCCTGGCCATCAACGCACCTTGTCCTTCAACAGCGACTCCCCGTCGAGCAGACCGCGTCCCAGATCGGCGATGCGCGTATCAGCCAACAGGGTCCGCAGTTCGGTCCGTGCGCGTACCACACGATCGTGGATGGGGCATGGTTCATGATCGCCACAACGCGGGAACCCCAAGGCACATCCCTTGAATAGCGCATCACCATCGATCGCCGACACCACGGCGCCCAGCCGCAGGTTGGCCGCTTTGCGCGCTGGGATGGCGAACCCACCGCCATGGCCCTTCACGCTATCTAGGATGCCCGCATGCACCAACTTCTGCAGCACCTTCGCCATGAAGGCGCTCGGCGCTCCGGTCTCTTCCACGATGGTGGCAAGCCCGGTCCTACCGCCCTTTTCGGAAGCGATGAGGACCATCGCGCGAATGGCGTACATGCAGGCATGTGAGAACATGGTGGCGAAACTAGGTGACCCAACGCAGCGGAACTCGGTGGATCGCGAAAGCCGTAAGCGTGAACTGACGAATGTCATCTGCGCGGGCTGACAACGGTCAGTCCGTGCCTATCCAGCCTCCGGCACTTTCGCATCGCGTAGCGCCGAAGCCATGAGCGTCATCTTCCTTCTTCTCACTGTAAGCACCCTGGTCGCCGGGGTGTTCCTCGCCGGTTTCATCTGGGCGGTGCGGAAGGGGCAGTATGATGATGACCGCTCACCGGCCGTGCGCATCCTGAACGACAGCACGCCCTCCAGCAACGAACATCCGAACCGATGACCGAGCGTTTCCAGTACGACAACCGCATCGTCAAGAATTTCCTGTTCATCACCATCCTGTGGGGCGTGGTAGGTATGCTGGTGGGCCTCCTCGCCGCGCTACAGTTGGTCGTTCCCGCGCTCAACTTCAGCGAGTGGACCACCTTCGGACGCATCCGTCCACTGCACACCAACGCAGTGATCTTCGCCTTCGTGGGCAACGCCATCTTCGCCGGTGCCTACTACAGCCTGCAGCGTTTGTTGAAGGCCCGCATGTTCAGCGATGTGCTGAGCAGGATCCACTTCTGGGGCTGGCAGCTCATCATCGTTTCCGCCGCGATCACGCTGCCCCTCGGCATGACGCAGGGCAAGGAGTACGCGGAACTGGAGTGGCCCATCGACATCGCCATCACGCTCGTTTGGGTGGTGTTCGGCATCAACATGATGGGGACCATCCTCAAACGCCGCGAACGCCACTTGTACGTGGCCATCTGGTTCTACATCGCCACATGGGTCACCGTGGCCATGCTGCACATCGTCAACAGCATCTCCATCCCGGTGGACTTCACCAAGAGCTACAGCTGGTACGCCGGTGTGCAGGATGCCTTGGTGCAATGGTGGTACGGGCACAACGCCGTGGCCTTCTTCCTCACCACCCCCTTCCTGGGCCTCATGTACTACTTCCTGCCGAAGGCCGCCAACCGCCCGGTGTACAGCTACAAGCTCTCGATCATCCACTTCTGGTCGCTCATCTTCCTCTACATCTGGGCAGGCCCGCACCACTTGTTGTACAGCGCGCTGCCGGAGTGGGCGCAATCGCTCGGCGTCGTGTTCAGCATCATGTTGATCGCACCCAGTTGGGGTGGTATGCTCAACGGCTTGCTCACCTTGCGTGGTGCCTGGGACCGTGTGCGCGAGGATCCCGTGCTGAAGTTCTTCGTGGTGGCCGTGACCTGCTACGGCATGGCCACGCTGGAAGGACCGCTGCTCAGCATCAAGGCCATCAACGCCATCGCCCACTTCACGGATTGGATCGTGGCCCACGTCCACATCGGTGGCATCGGGTGGAACGGCTTCATGGTGTTCGGGATGACGTACTGGCTCGTTCCGCGCCTCTTCGGCACCAAGCTGTACAGCGTTAAACTGGCCAACGCGCACTTCTGGCTCGGCACGCTCGGCATCATCTTCTATGCCGTGCCGCTCTACTTCGCGGGCTTCTTCCAAAGCCTCATGTGGAAGCAGTTCACGCCCGACGGTTTCCTGGTCTACAAGAATTTCCTGGACACCCTGCTGGAGATCAAATACGCCTACTGGTTGCGTGCCGTGGGCGGAAGCATCTACATCATCGGCGTGTTCATCATGGTGTACAACGTGGTGAAGACCGTGAAGAGCGGCAAGCTCATCGCCAACGAGGATGCTGAGGCCGCCGCACTGGAGAAGGTGAAGGTCTCCGGGGGACACTGGCACACGTGGATCGAACGACGCCCCATCCAAATGCTCGTGTTGAGCCTGATCGCCGTGGCCATCGGTGGCATCATCGAGATGGTGCCCACCTTCCTGGTGAAGAGCAACGTGCCCACCATCACCAGCGTGAAGCCCTACACGCCGTTGGAATTGCACGGTCGCGACATCTACGTGCGCGAAGGCTGCAACACCTGCCACACGCAGATGATCCGTCCGTTCCGCAGCGAGACCGAGCGCTATGGCGAATACGCGAAAGCGGGTGAGTTCGTCTACGACCATCCCCATGTGTGGGGTAGCAAGCGTACCGGCCCGGACCTGCTGCGGGTCGGTGGGAAATATCCCGATAGCTGGCACTATTACCACATGTGGGACCCCACGAGCATGAGCCCCGGTTCGCTGATGCCCGCGTATCCCCACCTCTTCGAGAACAGCCTGGATACCACCACCACACGCACCAAGATCGCAGCGATGATCACGCTCGGTGTGCCGTATGACGAAGCGTTCCCGGCACTGGCGAACGGCGCATTGAGCCAACAGAGCGACATCATCGTCGCCGACCTGAAGAAGGCGGGCATCGAGACGTTACCGGATCGGGAGATCATCGCGTTGATCGCCTACCTGCAACGCGTGGGTACGGACATCAAGGTGAAAGCCCCGGAAGTGGCAGCAGCACGATAGCCCATGCTCAAGTTCATCAAACACCACATGGACACGATCGGGGGCATCGGCATCTACCCGGTGATCTCCTTCGTGATCTTCTTCAGTGTGTTCATCATCGCCTTGCTCTACGTGTGGAAGGCCACCCGCACGCACATCGACCACATGGCCGCACTCCCGATAGCGGAAGGGCATAGCACCAACGAAACCAACAACCATGCGCACCAGTAGCATGCTTCGCGTTCTAACCACGACCGTCCTGTCCTTCGCCGCCTTGTTCGCCGTGGCGCAGGAGGCGGCGCCCGCTCCGAAAGAGCGCTTCTTCGAGGTGGACTCCACCTTGCTCTATGCCATGGTGGCATTGGCGGTGGTACAGGTCATCTTCATCGTGTCGCTGGCCAGCATCATGCGCACCATGGGTGGCACCGGCGGCTGGGTGAAGCGGTTGATGGAGAAGAGCGGTCGGGCGGCCGGTGCGCTCTTGCTGCTTTTCGTTGCCGGTGAGGCCAGTGCGCAAGCCTACAAAGGCGAAGCCAACACGATGACCAATTACGAAGCCTTCTGGTGGCTCTTCGCGATCAATGCGTTCCTCTTCATCATCCTGCTCGTGCAGCTGAACATCCTGCGTGCCTTGACACGTGCGGTCGTTGGCGCCGATGAAAAGCCGATGCCTTCCGTGGCGAAAGGCGAGAACTGGGCCGACCGCTTGCTGAAGCGGATGACCCGTCAGGTGACGCTCGAAGAAGAGAAGCGGATCGAACTGCACCACGACTACGATGGCATCCGCGAGTTGGACAACGTGCTGCCCCCGTGGTGGCTGTGGTTGTTCTACGGTACCATCGCCTGGGGTGTGCTCTACATGGTGAACATGCACGTGATCAACGTGTGGCAGCACCAGGATAACGAATACACCACCGAGATGGCCCAGGCCAAAGCGGATGTGGATGCGTACATGGCGACACTGACCAACACGGTGGATGAGAACACCGTGACGATGACCGACGATGCCGGCGTGATCGCCAGTGGTCGTGGGATCTTTACGCAGTATTGCACACCGTGCCATGGCGCGGATGCTTCGGGTTCCGAAACCAGCGTGGGTCCCAACCTCACCGATGTCTACTGGCTGCATGGCGGTGGTGTGAAGAACATCTTCAAGACCATCAAGTACGGCGTGCCGGAGAAGGGCATGATCAGTTGGAAGAGCCAGTTGCAACCGGCCGAGTTACGCGCGCTGGCCTGTTACATCGTGAGCCTGGAAGGAAAGGGGGGCGCAACGCAAAAGCCACCGCAGGGCGAGTTGTGGAAGGAGGAGTCTGCCGCATCGGATAGTACGGCGACCCGCAGCGATACCGCGAAGGTCGTGACCGTTGATGCCGTGCGCATCGCAATGCAGTAATGGCCCCGCAACCGGCCCATATCAAACGCGACGAGAGCTACCGCGATGCGATCAGCACCGTGGACAAGCAGGGCAAGCGTGTATGGGTCTACCCGAAGAAGCCCCACGGGAAATTCACCCGTTGGCGGCAGTGGTTCGGCTATGCGCTGCTCGCATTGCTCTTCGCCGGTCCCTTCCTGCGCATCGGCGGCGAGCCCTTGTTGATGATCAACATCATCGAACGGCGCTTCGTCTTTTTCGGACAGTCGTTCTGGCCGCAGGACTTCCTGATCTTCGTGATGGGCTTCCTCGCCTTCATCGTGTTCGTCGCGCTCTTCACGGTGGCCTTCGGTCGCCTGTTCTGTGGCTGGGCGTGTCCGCAAACGGTCTTCATGGAACAGGTGTTCCGCCGGATCGAATACGCGATCGAGGGTGACTGGAAACAGCAGCAGGCGCTGAACAAGGCGCCCTATTCCAACGAGAAGGTGCTGAAGAAGACCACCAAGCACGTCCTCTTCTTCATCATCAGTTTCCTCATCAGCAACACCTTCCTGGCCTACATCATCGGTAGCGATGAACTACTGCGCATCATGCGGGAACCCGCCGCGCAACATGCTGGTGGATTGATCGCCATGGTCGGTTTCAGCGGCGTGTTCTATGGCAACTTCGCCTTCTTCCGCGAGCAGGCCTGCACCACGGTATGCCCCTACGGCCGCTTGCAAGGTGTGTTGCTGGATCGCAAGAGCATCGTGATCGCGTATGACCACGTACGCGGTGAGGCGCGCGGGCTTTTCCGCAAAGGGGAGGAGCGGGGCGAAGTGGGCAAGGGCGACTGCATCGATTGCAAAGCCTGTGTGCATGTGTGTCCCACGGGCATCGATATCCGCAACGGTACCCAATTGGAGTGCGTGAATTGCACGGCGTGCATCGATGCATGTGATCACATGATGACGAACGTGGGCCTGCCCACCGGCTTGATCCGGTATGCCAGCGAAGCCGAGGTCGCGGACAAGCAGCCCTTCAAGTTCGATCTGCGTATGAAGGCTTACACCGGTGTGCTTGGCGCCATCGTGGGTGTGCTGGTCACACTGATCGCCCTGCGCAGCGATACCGACAGCACGCTGTTGCGCACGCCGGGCATGCTCTTCCAGGAACGCCCCGACGGACGCATCAGCAACCTGTACGCGCTCAAAACAGTGAACAAGACGCAGCACGATCTGACGCTTCGCCTCGAGCTCATCGATAGACAGGGCGAAGTACAGCTCGTGGGCAAGGCGCTGAACGCGGAGGCTGGTCAGCTGGCTCAAGGCGAGCTCTTCATCATCCTATCCAAGGATCAATTGGATGGTATGAAGACGAAACTGGTGGTCGGTGTGTATAGCGGAGATCGATTACTGGAAAAGGTGAAGACCTCGTTCGTAGGGCCCATAACTGCCCGATGAAGGGTCAAAGGGATCGGAACGTCGACCCTCCGGGTCGACACAAAGCGAACATAAGCGAATGAACTGGGGAAAAGGACTTGCGCTCGCACTGATCGCCTTCGCAGGCATGATGGCGTGGTTCATGGTGAAGGCATCGCAGAACCCCGAGCCGCTGGTGACGGAGGATTACTACGGGGAGGAACTGCGGTTCCAGGCGCGGATCGATGAAGCTGCACGCGCCCGCGCACTGTCGGCACCTGTACGGATCGATGTGCAACAGGGGAGCATCACGTTGCTTTTTCCTTCCGAATTGAATGGTCAACTGATCAGTGGGAAGCTCGATCTGCTCCGCCCCAATGCACCGGGCGCTGATCATGCCGTGCCCTTCGCGGTGGATTCCACGGTGCTTGTCCTGCCCGATCAACAGCTGTTGCCTGGGCGCTACAACGTGGCGCTGCACTGGACAGTGGATGGATCGCACTACTTCACCGAAGAGAAGGTCTTCGTACCATGAACACCATGCTCGCCACGGCCTTCGTGCTCGGTGTGGCGGGCAGTGCGCACTGCGTCGGCATGTGCGGCCCCATCGCGCTGGCTGTACCATCGCCACGGAATACGTTCGGTTCGCGGTTGACCAGTTCGCTGCTGCTCAACACCGGTCGCCTCATGAGCTACGCCTTCCTCGGTGCAGCCATCGGTGTCTTTGGTGCCGGCATGCGCCTGGCCGGTTTGCAGCAGGTGGTGAGCATGGCGGCCGGTGTGTTGCTGCTCCTTACGGTGATGCTCCCTGGCCTGCTGGAGCGCTGGTCGCCCACAGGACGTATCGCCATGGTCATCGGTCGGCTGCGGCACCTTCTCGCTCGCAACCTTGCACGCACGGCTCCAGAGACGCTCTTCTTCACCGGCGTATTGAACGGGTTGTTGCCATGTGGGCTCGTTTACGCGGCGTTGATCGGCACGAGCGCGATGTCTTCTCCGTTGGAAGGATCCGTGTTCATGGCCTTGTTCGCACTGGGCACATGGCCGACGTTGATCGCGCTGCGCATGAGCGCCGGACTTGTCGGAGCACGCGTACGCGAACGGCTGCGAAGTATTTCACCGTTGCTCGTAACCCTCGTGGCGGTGTTGATGATCCTGCGCGGCATGGAGCTCGGCATTCCCTACGTGAGTCCTGCTGCTGCGATCACGCCAGTGGAAGTCACCGCCTGTCACTGATCTTTGCGCCATGCGGATCATGGCCACGGAGTTCATCCTGTACGTCGCCGATCAACGGCGCAGTGCTGCATTCTATACTACCCTGCTTGGCCGCGCACCGGTACTTGATGTTCCCGGGATGACGGAGTTCCTGCTGGCCGATGGAACCAAGTTGGGATTGATGCCCGAGGAAGGCATCGCGCGGATCATCGGTGCGCGGCTGCCACATCCCGCAACAGGGAATGGCCTGCCACGATGTGAGCTTTATCTGCTCGTTGAGGACCTGGACATGGCCATGCAACAGGCCTTGGATGCACGTGCGGAACCCGTGGATGCCGCCGCCGACCGGGATTGGGGCCATCGCGTTGCCTACTTCGCCGACCCCGATGGACACGTGATCGCGCTCGCCGGAGCCATCTGAGCGTGCGGATCACATAGCGTTATCGCTATATATTTGCGGCGCATATCCCCATGGGCGCCACACTGCATGACCGGGTAGGTTCGGAGAAGTTGCTTCGGGTGAGCGAGATGCTCAAGGTCGCCGCGCATCCGCAGCGCCTGGCGATACTCGATCTCCTGGGCAGCCGCAAGCGAATGTGTGTGAACGATCTCGGCAACGCTCTGAACATCGAACAAGCTATCCTGAGCCAGCACCTCGCTGTGCTTCGTGACAAAGGCTTGCTGACCGTTGAGAAGGAAGGCCGCTTCAGCTTCTACCGTGTGGAGCGCCCGGATTTCCTGAGGATCATCAGGAACCTGGAGAATTGCTGTGACGAATTTTGACCATTGACCCATCACGACCATGAACATCGAACAGATCTACACGGGTTGCCTGGCACAAGGCGCCTATTACATCGAGAGCGATGGCGAGGCAGCGATCATCGACCCGCTGCGCGAGACCAGTCCGTACATCGAGCGGGCAAATGCGCGCAACGCGAAGATCAAATTCGTGCTGGAGACACACTTCCATGCCGATTTCGTGAGCGGCCATCTGGATCTGGCGAAGAAGACCGGTGCCACCATCGTTTATGGGCCCAATGCCAACCCATCGTTCGATGCGCACATCGCCACGGACGGCGAGGAGTTCAAGCTGGGCAGGATCACCATCAAGGTGCTGCATACGCCTGGTCACACCATGGAGAGCACCTGCTACTTGTTGATCGACGAGAACGGCAGGCCACATAGCATCTACACGGGCGATACCCTTTTCATCGGTGATGTAGGCAGGCCCGATCTGGCGCAGAAGATGGGTGCCATCACCCAGGAGGACCTCGCTGGCTTCCTCTATGATAGTCTGCATGCCAAGATCATGTCTCTTCCCGATGACGTGATCGTGTACCCTGCGCACGGTGCTGGCAGCGCGTGTGGTAAGAACATGAGCAAGGAGACGTTCGACACACTGGGACACCAGAAGGAGGTGAACTACGCACTGAAGGCCCCCACGAAGGAGCAGTTCATTCGCGAAGTCACTGATGGGCTGTTGCCGCCCCCGGCCTATTTTCCGCAGAACGTAGCCATGAACAAAGGCGTGATCCCCAGCGTGGATACTGTGAAGGAGAAGGGCCTGCGCCCACTCACCCCGGACCAGTTCGAGCTCGTTGCCGAGACCGAAGGGGCTCTCGTGCTGGATACACGGAATGCCGAAACGTTCAAGGACGGGTTCATCCCGCGCAGCGTCAACATCGGTATCAAAGGGGATTTCGCCCCCTGGGTGGGCACGATGATCCCCGATGTGAAGCATCCGCTGCTTATCGTGGCCGACGAAGGAGCCGAGGATGAAGTGGTGACGCGCCTGAGCCGAGTGGGCTACGACAATGTGTTCGGCTTCCTTGCGGGCGGCATGAACGCGTGGAAAGCTGCCGGGCGGGATGCGGATGCCATCGAACGGATAGATGCCGAGGTGTTCGCGCAACGCTTGAAGGAACGTGAACTGCGGGTTGTTGACGTACGCAAGGATGGTGAATGGCAAAGCGAGCGCCTACAGGGTGCGCACCACGCCTCGTTGCAGTTCATCAACGACAATCTCGCGGTGTTCAGCAAGGAGGAGACCAACTACATCCATTGCGCAGGCGGCTATCGCAGCATGATCGCTGCGAGCCTGCTGAAATCGAGAGGCTACCATGACCTGGTGGAAGTGCGCGGCGGTTTCAACGCCATCAAGAAGACCGACGCACCGGTGACCGATGAGGTCTGCCCGAGCACGCTGAAGAAGTGAATCCTCTTTTGCCTCGGGGCGACTAGGCGCACTCCCCATGTTGGGTAGTGGAAGACAGGGAGCATGCCGAGTGCTTCTGCATGCTGTATGCTCAGGCCGGAATGCCCTTTGGCTATCTGCTCAGTGGCGGCTCTCCTTCGAGCTAAATATCGCAATATGACGATGGAGTGATCGAAACATCGTAATATTGCGATCAATAAGCAGCGCATGGGTGTCACGAAGTCCGATCTTTTCACCGCACAGCAGAACCAACTCGCCCTTTGGGCAAAGGCCCTTGGTCATCCTGCACGCGTAGCGATCCTGCAGTATCTGTTGAAGCGCAAAACCTGCGTTTGTGGAAGCCTGGTGGACGAACTCGGCCTGGCCCAGCCTACCATCAGCCAGCACCTGCGGGAGTTGAAGGAGGCGGGCTTCATCAGCGGAACGGTTGAAGGGACCAGTGTGTGCTATTGCATCGATGCGAAGACCTGGGCAAAGGTCCAGGCCGCCTTCAACGGCGTGTTCCAGAAGTACGAACCCGTTGACGGCAGCTGCTGCTGAACGAGAGATCCCGACCCACAACAAGGCCATGAACAACGCACAAGACACCAAGGAGATGGTCCGCACGAAATACGCGGAGATCGCCCTGCAGGACAAAGGCACGAACGCCAGCAGCTGCTGCGGAGCGGGCGGTTGCAGCACGGAAGTGTACAACATCATGACGGACGACTACACCGATGTGAAGGGCTACAACCCCGACGCGGACCTCGGGCTCGGCTGCGGCGTGCCCACGGAGTTCGCCGGTATCAAGAAGGGCGACACCGTGTTGGATCTGGGCAGTGGCGCGGGCAACGACTGCTTCGTGGCACGCCATGAGACCGGAGAGGATGGACGCGTCATCGGCGTCGACTTCACACCGGAGATGATCGTGAAAGCGAAGGCGAATGCGGCGAAGCTCGGATACCAGAACGTGGAGTTCCGGCAGGGCGATATCGAGGCATTGCCGCTCACGAGCGGGATTGTGGATGTGGTGGTGAGTAATTGTGTGCTCAACCTGGTGCCCGACAAACACAAGGCTTTCGGCGAAGTGTTGCGCGTGCTGAAATCCGGTGGTCACTTCAGCATCAGCGATGTGGTGCTGCGCGGCGAGATCCCAACTCGCCTCAAGGAAAGTGCCGAGATGTATGCGGGCTGCGTGGCCGGTGCGTTGCCCGAACATGAGTACCTCGGTATCATCCATGATCTCGGCTTCGAGCAGGTAAGCGTTCAGAAGCGCAAGCCGATCGTACTGCCCGACGATATCCTGTCGAAGTACTTGAGCGCCGAAGAGATCGAAGCCTACAAGTCAAGCAGTGCGGGCACCTTTAGTATCACGGTCTCGGCGTACAAACCGTCAGTGACGAAGAACGATGCATGCTGCGTACCGAATGAGGAGGGCACGGCAAAGGTGAAGCTGGCAACGGGTGAGACCTGCGGCTGCGATCCGAAGAGTAACTGCTGCTGAAGCGCTGTAACGATGAACAACACATCCGGCTCATTCGACACCAAGGCGCATTGGGAGTCCATCTACGACCGGAAGGGGCCACAAGAAGTAAGCTGGTACCAAGGAGTACCCACCGTGTCTTTGGATCTGTTCAGGGAGTATGGTGTGTCTAGCAACGCACGTATCATCGACGTGGGCGGTGGGGACAGTCTGCTGGTCGACCATCTCATCGAAAGCGGCCACACGGACCTTACGGTGCTGGATATCAGCGGTGCGGCGTTGAAGAGGGCCCAGGAACGGCTTGGAGAACACAGCAGGAACATCACCTGGATCGAAGCCGACGCCACCCTGTTCACGTCACCTATGCCGTTCGATGTATGGCACGATCGCGCCGTATTCCACTTCCTGACAAGTGAGGAAGCAGCCGAGGAATACCTGCAACGCGTTGCGGAACTGCTGAAGCCCGGTGGATTATTGGTGCTGGCCACGTTCAGTGAGAGCGGTCCGGAGAAGTGCAGTGGTATTCCCGTTCATCGCTACAGCGAGGACGAAATGGTCGCGCGTTTGATGCGCATCTGTGAACGCATCAAGTGCTTCAACGTGGATCACGTGACGCCGTTCAACACCGTGCAGAACTTCCTGTTCTGTGCCTTCAAGAAGAAGTCATGAAGCGTATGCTCATTAAGCACCGCAAACCGATCATCATCACCACGTCGGTGATCGTGCTTCAAGTGCTGTTCGGATTCGACCCGAAGTTCTGTGCCATCAACATCATCTGGCTCCTCGTATGATGCGCATTCTCGTGCTCTGCACAGGCAACAGCTGCCGCAGCCAGATGGCTGAAGGATACCTGCGCTATTTCTCGGGCGACAAGGCGGAGATCCACAGTGCGGGTGTGGAAACACATGGTGTCAACCCACGAGCTGTCGCGATCATGCTGGAGGATGGTATAGACATCGGTGGTCATACATCGAACAACATCGATGAATACCGCGATCTATCCTTCGACCACGTGATCACGGTGTGCAACAATGCACGGGAACGTTGCCCGTGGTTCCCCACTACGGCCCAAAAGCACCACCGCGACTTCGCGGACCCTGCGAAAGTCAATGGAACTGAGGAGGAGATCATGCGAGCCTTCCGTACGGTACGGGCAGAGATCAAGGCGTACTGCAGGGACTTCATCGCCCAGTATGCCTGATAGGATCGCACGCTGATCGCCGGAGGTATCCGAGTTTCTGAAGTCGGCCCGCGGTCTCAGGTGGTTGGTGATGATCATCACCGATCGCGCACGTCTTTCTGCGGATCTTTGACACATAAAGTCATGAAGATGAAAGCCAACATGGGAACGCTGGATCGCACCGTACGCACACTGATCGCGTTGGCGATCGCCGGGCTATACTTCGGCGGTGTCTTGTCCGGTACGGTGGGCATCGTGCTACTCGTTCTCGCGGTCGTGTTCCTGCTGACCAGCCTGATCAGCTTCTGCCCGCTTTACGCACCACTGGGCATCACCACGTGCAAGCGATGAGGCGTGTCTGGCTCCTGACGGCGGTGGCTGCCCTCGCGGGCGCGGCATTGGGCTGGTCATACTGGTACTACTTCGGTTGTACCAACGGGTGTGCCATCACCAGTAGCCCACTGAATAGTTCCCTTTACGGAGCGCTCATGGGCGGCCTGCTCCTGCACACCTTCAAGCGGAGTCCTTCTGCAACGAACCCTGACCAACTCTGATATGCTACGCTCGCTCTTCGGCCTCGGCCCCAAAGTGGACTTGACCGCGCTGTTGCTCAATGGTGCCACGATCCTCGATGTGCGCACGTCCGCTGAATATGCAGAGGGGCACGTGAAGGGCTCTATCAACATTCCGTTGGACCAGCTACAGCGCTCCCTTGCCCAAGTGCCAAAAGGCAAGCCGGTGATCACGTGTTGCAGGAGTGGCATGCGAAGCGCTACTGCACAAACGGTGCTCCGGGACCATGGTTTTGAAGCCTACAACGGTGGGCCTTGGACTAATGTTGATCGCCTGCGTAAATGATCATGGAGCGACCGCGGACGTTCGAGCAGTTGATCTCATCGGAAATACCGGTGCTGGTCGACTTCTTCGCTGAGTGGTGTGGTCCGTGCAAGATGATGCCACCTATCCTGACCGAGTTGAAGCGTTTGGTTGGCGATGGCGCCACTGTGATCAAGGTGGATGTTGACCGCAACCCTGGTGCAGCACAAGCCTACGGTGTCCGCGGTGTGCCAACGCTCATCCTGTTCAAGAACGGTAAGCCCGTATGGCGCCGGTCGGGTGTGATGAGCGCGGTGCAACTACGCGACGCCATTGCACTGCATCTTTGAACGACCAAAGACATCACGATGCGACACCTTGCCATTCTACCCGTCCTTGTCCTCCTCCTTTCCTTGAGCTGTTGCCAGGCACAGACAGGCAACATGGTGGACGTTCCGACGTTGCAGGCGGAACTAGCCAAGGGCGACCTGCAACTTGTGGATGTGCGCACACCTCAGGAATGGAGCACCGGACATATCGAAGGGGCGCGGCACATCGACTGGTTCAGCGATGATTTCAAAGCCGAAGTGGGCAAGCTGGATAGGAAGAAGCCCGTGCGCCTTTATTGTGCGGCTGGCGGACGGAGCGAAGAGGCGCGTGAGCTGCTGCGCGAAATGGGCTTCACCGATGTGCTTGACCTGGACGGTGGAATGGGCGCCTGGAAGAAAGCCGGGGCGCCCGTGGCGAAGTGAATTAGCTGAGCGGATGCACTTCCACAAGGCCACGGCCAAGTGAGACCAGCCCCCGCTGGCGCAACTGTTGCAGCAGTCGGGTGATCACTTCGCGGGGGGAACTCAGTTCGTCAGCGATCTGTTGATGGGTGATGTGCAGCATGGGCGTGCCCGAGGCTTGGGAGCGCTTCACCAGATAGTTCCAGAGCTGCTCGTCCAGCTTCCTGAAAGCCACCACCTCGAAGGCCTCGATGAGCTCCTGAAAACGCTGGGCCTGGGTCTCGTTCACGTACTTGCGCCATTCCGGATGCACCATCCATGCATCCACATAGCCAACAGGGATCAGGGCAAGTTCCGCATCCTCCTCCACGATCGCGAGCACTGCGCTTTCCCGCTTGGAAACGCAGCAGGTCAGGGAAGAGGCGCACGATTCACCGGGGAGGATGTGATAGAGGTAGCGCTCGTGTCCCTCTTGGTCCTGGGCCAGGATGCGCAGGCTCCCTTTCTGCACGATGGGGATATGCGTGATGGGGTCACCTACACGCATGAGCTGGGTTCCCGCAGCCACGCGCTTATGAATGGTCATCTGCTCGAATTCGCGCTGGAGTGTCGCATCCATGAACATGCATCCAAAGTAAGCGGTCGATCCGCGTGCCGGAAGCCGTTCAAGGGACTGACGAACGTCAGGGAGCGCCACGCATGCTCCCGATAGGTTTGCACATCATGTCCGCGGAACGTGTATCCACCGGCCTCGCCCCGTTGTTGAGCATCGGTGCGCTCGTGCGTGAATTGCTGCGCGAGCCGGAACCAGAACGCTTCGGGTCCATCTTGGCGCAGTATACCTTTCCCAGCCACGATCTGCTGCCCTATCTCCGTTGGAACATGCGCCATTACACGCGTACGTGCGTCGCGCGCAACGATCGTTTCGAGCTTTTGGTCGTGTGCTTCGAGGCCGACCAGCGCACAAGCATCCACGACTACGACAGTGAAGTGGCGTGGATACAACCGTTGATGGGTGAAGTGATCGAAGAGCGTTTCAGCAGGGCCCATGACGGGTCGCTCCTGCTCGATGGTACTTCCAGGTTGATGACCGGGCGCATGGGTGCGCTCACGCGCGAAGACTCCATCCATCGCTTCACGGCGCAAGGAACGGGGCGCTCCATCACCCTGAACCTGTACGCACCGCCGATGAGCCAATGGCGGGTGTACGATGAAGGGACCGGAGCTGTTCGGATGCAGGAGGCCGGACCACCGCGTTGATACTTGGTGATGAAGGGGGATTACCTTGTAGCCATGTCCGACGGAATAGAACGGCCATTCAAGCCGGCCGATATAGCACGCATCTGCGAGATGTTGTTCACCACGGCTGCTGAAGGGCTCGTTGTCGTGGATCCGGCTGGAGCCATCCTCATGCACAATCCGCGGTTGGGCGCCATGTTCGGTTATGCGGATGGCGCGCTCGTGGGTAGGACCGTGGAAGTGTTGTTGCCGGATGCTCTGCGGCAACGTCACGTGGAGCATCGTGCCGCCTACCATAGGAAACCCGTGCAACGCTCCATGGGGCAGGGTATGGACCTGCGCGGTAAACGACAGGATGGTAGCGTGTTCCCGGTGGAGATCAGCTTGAACCATTTCGCGGTGGACGGTCAACCTTACGTGATGGGCTTGATCACCGACATCACCTTGCGCCACGAGGCTGAGATGGGGTTGCAACGCACCAACATGGAACTGGAGGAGCGTGTAGAACAACGGACAGCACAGCTGCGTGAGGCTGAACTGAGCGTACGTGAAGCATTGGAGAAGGAACGCGAACTGCACGCCCTCAAAAGCCGGTTCGTGGCCATGGCCAGTCACGAGTTCCGTACGCCGCTCAGCACCATCATGAGCAGTGTGGATCTCATTGCCCGTTACACGGAAGCCGGTGTGGATGAACGAGTGGAGAAGCACATAGCGCGCATCCGTGGCAAGGTGCGGGAGATGACCGCCATGCTCAATGAATTCCTTTCGTTGGAACGGATCGAGCAAGGTGAAGTGCTCTGCCAGCCGACGGCGATCGATGTGGTCCATCTCTGCATCGAACTGATCGAAGAATTGCGCGCGCTGACGAAGAGCGGCCAGGTGATAGACTACGACCACGACGGCGTGGAACGAAGCGTAACGCTGGATCGGCAGATGCTTAGCAACGTGATCACCAACCTGGTGACGAACGCTGTGAAGTACTCACCCGAAGGCCGGCGCATATCGCTCCGCACACGGATCGAAGGAGGGCGGCTCCTGGTGACCGTTTCCGATCAAGGCATTGGGATCCCACTGGAGGATCAACAACACCTGTTCGATCGGTTCTTCCGTGGAAGCAATGCCACCACCATTCAAGGCACCGGACTCGGCTTGAACCTCGTAAAACGTTACCTCGAGCTGATGCAAGGCAACATCACGTTCACCAGCCTGCCGGGCGCCACCGTTTTCCATGTTGAACTCCCTCAACGGATACCATTGCCATGAAGACGATCCTGCTGATCGAGGATGACGCGGACATGCGTGAGAACACCGCCGAGATCCTGGAACTCGCGAACTACCGCGTGCTGAAGGCGGAGAACGGACGGCGCGGCGTGGAGGCCGCACGCAAGGAAGTGCCCGACCTGGTGCTTTGCGACATCATGATGCCTGAACTCGATGGCTACGGAGTGCTTCACATGCTGGGCCGCGATCCCACCACGGCCGAAGTGCCTTTCATCTTCCTCAGTGCGAAAGCAGAACGCGGCGATGTGCGCAAAGGCATGGAGCTGGGCGCCGACGATTACCTCACCAAACCGTTCGAGGAGAGCGAATTGCTCAATGCGATCGAAGGACGTTTGCGCCGCAGTGACCTGTTCAGGAAGGGCTTCGACAAGGGTTTTGAGGGCTTCAATAAGTTCATGGACCAGGCAAGGACCCTGGACCCGTTGAAGGATCTGGGTCGCGATCGGAAACTGCGCACACTGAAGAAGAAGGAGACCATCTTCCACGAAGGCGATGAACTGCGGCTGATCCCTCAAGTGGTGAAAGGCAAACTGCGCACATTCAAGATCAACAACGACGGCAAGGAGTTCGTAACGGGCCTGCACGGTGAAGGGGACTTGGTCGGGTACATGGGGTTGCTGGAAAGCGGTAGGGCCATGGAAACAGGTGAGGCACTGGAAGATGCCGAGGTCGCCATGATCCCCCGTGAAGACCTTCTGGCGTTGCTCTACAAGGACCGGGATGTCAGCATCCGATTCATCAAGATGCTCGCTGGTGATGTGCGAGAGAAGGAAGAGCGACTGCTCCAACTCGCCTACTCCAGCGTTCGCCAACGTGTAGCCCAAGCACTGCTTCGCGTACATGCTCGCTATGGAGCCGGTGATGGTGCCGACCTCGGGTTGCACATGAGCCGTGAAGACCTTGCGACCATCGTGGGGACCGCCACGGAATCGTTGATCCGCTGCCTCACCGATCTGAAAGAGGACAAGCTGATCGACACGCAGGGCCGGAGCATCCGCATCGTGGACAAGGCGCGGTTGGAGCGACTGGCTGGAGGTTGATACCGGGCACCGTGGAGCTGCTCGCCTTCTTCGCCCTGCTGCTGATCGCTGAGGTGCTCGGCACCGTGGGCGGCTTCGGCTCATCCATGCTGGTGATGCCGTTGGCGGGGCTCTTCCTGCCGTTCGAACAAGCTTTGGGTCTTACCGCCGTATTCCACGTATTCAGCAATGCGGCCAAGATGTTCCTGTTCCGCCAGGCGGCCTCCAAGCGCCTGCTGCTTTGGTTGGGTATACCGGCGGTCATCGGTGTCCTCGTCGGCGCGCGGCTCACGTTCTATCTGGATCAGCGCGTGCTGGCGCTGTGCCTAGGTATCGTTCTCACGACGCTCGCTTTGTTCCTGTTGGCGAAGCGCAACTGGAGACTGCGTGCCACGGATCGTAACGCCGCCGTGGGCGGTCTCCTTAGCGGCTCGATCGCAGGCCTTGCCGGAACAGGAGGTGCCATCCGAGGCATTACGCTGGCCGCCTTCGATCTGGAGAAGCTCGTGTTCGTGAGCACCAGTGCATGGATCGACATGGGCGTGGACCTCTCGCGTAGCGTGGTATACGCGGCACAGGGCTACGTCACCACCGATATGGTCGCCTACATGCCGGCCATGGCGGTGGCCAGCTTGGTCGGTAGTTGGCTGGGTAAGCGCCTCTTGTTACGCACACCGCAAGAGCGTTTCCGCACCATCGTGCTCATCCTGGTACTGGTCATGGGCGTGCTCACCACGGTGCAGGCCTTCTACGGCGCTACGCACTGATCCGCATCGCCACAAGGCCGAGGGTTCCGCCAAACTCAACAGTACCTTGTGCGAAAGTGCGGGAGAGGCCCTCCCGAGCGCGGGAAAGGTGCCGTCTACCTTCGGCTCGGCCGTGCGTGCATCCCTGTGCGGTCTTGTTGGTCGTGAACATGCGCAGTGCATTAACCCTCGTTCTTCTGGCTTTGCTGGCGACCGCGACGTTCGCCCAGCCAGCGAACACGGATTGCGCCAACGCAGCACTGCTCTGTGCAGGCCAACAGCTGGCCGGAACGAACAGTGATGCTGATGAAGCCCCCGGCTTCTGTCAAGCTACGGATGCCATGGTGTGGTACACCTTCACTACCAACTCCGTCGGTGGCGATGTATCGGTGAGTTTGAGCGGGTTGGAATGTGTTGCCGTTCCTGGGGTGGACAATGAGATCAGCATGGTGGTCCTCACCGGGGATGGTAACTGTGTGCTGGATGAGTTCGGCGCTGCTTCCACCTGCGAGATGGACTCGCTGGACTTCATGGTCACTGCGCCGGGCCTGGCTCCCCTCACTCAATATTGGGTGTTGATCGCTGGCGCGGTGAACGATGGCGCTCTGACCCCCGCGCAATGCGAATTCGCCCTCACCTTGTCGGGCCCGGGAGCCGATATCGTAGGTGTGGATATGAGCGCCGGTCCTGATGTGGCCATCGGTCAGGGTGAGAGCACCCAGCTGCAAGGGATCGGCGGACCGGCGTTCGACTGGTCGCCCACGGCAGGGCTTAGCGGAAATACCATTCCCGACCCCATTGCAGCCCCGGAGGGCACGACGAACTACACGCTCACTTCGGAGATCGATGGCTGCGTGTTCACGGATGATGTCCTGGTGAGCGTCGTGCGTTTGGTCAATCCTCCCAACACCTTCACCCCGAACGATGATGGGTACAACGATACCTGGGAGATCCCGGGCATCGCCGACTACCCCGGGGCGGAGGTGGTCATCCATGATCGATGGGGGCAGGTCGTGTTGCGTTCCAATGGATACCGGGAACCTTGGGATGGTACGAACGACGGGCGCAGGCTCAGTGTAGGTACCTACTACTACCACATCCAGTTGAACCAGCTCGAAGGGCGCTCTCCGCCGTACACGGGCTTCGTCACCATCGTTCGATGAGGATCCTCCACTCCCTCCTCTTCATAGCGATCGGCGTATCGTGCTACGCGCAACAGCTCGCCCAGTATTCCCAGTACGTGTTCAACCAGTTCAGTGTGAACCCGGCCGTCGCTGGGAGCAAGGATTGCCTGGACATGCGCCTGGGATACCGCCAACAGTGGGTGGGCCTCGAAGGGGCTCCGGTGACCGGCTGGGTGAGCATGCATGGCGTGATCCGCGCCAAGGGCAAACCGTTCCAGCCGAATAAGCACGGCGTGGGGCTTTTCATCGAAGCCGATGATGCGGGCAATTACGGGTACACCAGTTTCCTGCTGGCCTATGCGTACCACATGCAGATGTCGCGGAACTTCTATCTGTCCATGGGCCTGTTCGGAGGTGTACGGCAGGTGAAGCTCGCCGTTGGCGACATGACGCTGGGCAATTACAACGACCCTGTGGCGAATAGTCAATCAGCGGCGTTGGTCTACCCGGAGATAACGCCAGGGATCTTCGCCTACAGCAAGACCACATGGGTGGGCGTGTCCATACACCAGGCCTTAGGCAACCGCATCGGGGATATCGGTACGGATTCTCGGTTCGCGCGGCATTTGATGCTGAGCGGGGGGTATCGTTACCGCATCGGACGCAAGACGGCTTTCGTGCCCAGTGGTTTGCTGAAGGTCGCTGGTGGCGCACCGCTGGCGTTCGACATCAATGGCATGGTGGAATGGAACAGGATCTATGGTATCGGCGTGGGCTATCGCAATGGCGATGCGTTCGTGGCCATGATGAAGATCGGCTTCCTGAAGTTCTTCCAACTCGGCTATAGCTACGATATGACCACCTCGAAGCTGCGGGTAGCCAGTCGCAATACCCACGAGATCATACTCGCCATCACGCCCTGCAGGGCAGGCGATGCCAGCAAACGGATGATCAGTTGCCCCGCTTTCGATTAGAGAACGCCCGTGAATAGAAACCACACCCCGGTCAAGTTCCTGCTGCTCTTCCTGCTTTCGCTGGTCGGAGGCGATATCGTGGCACAGACCCGCCATTGGGTGGGAGGGAACGGAAGTTGGAATGATGCGTTGCACTGGAGCGCCGTGGCCGGAGGGCAGGGTGGCGCAAGCGTTCCGCGCATGACGGATGATGTGTTCATCGCGGTCTCTTCAGCTGTCCGTATCGACTTGGTCCAGTCCGTCAGTTGCCGTGCACTGCACATTGATGCGACCCATGCAGCCGTGCACTGGGAGGGCCCTGCAAAAGCCGTGGTCAATATCGCCGGTGCATGGTCCATGCGGGGAGATGTGCAATGGAACGCTCAAGGGCCGGTTCGCCTCGGCGTGCGGCAGGAGGGTGTGGAGGTGGATACCCGCGGAACGTCCATCGCTGGTGATGTGGTGTTCGATGGTTCGGGCTCGTGGTCGTTGATCAGCGATCTGCGCACGGAAGGTGTTCTGCGTTTCGAAGAAGGTACGGTGATGGCGAACGGCACGCAGGTGACCGCTCAGCGCATGGTGTTCTCCGGTCATGGTCGGGAACGCTTCATTGCAGGCAGTGCCGTTGTGGCCTTGGAGCAAGCTCCGGATCCAGTGCTCATTCGAGACGTCGTGGACGTTGCATCATCCAGTCTGGTGGTGAACGGCGTGCTCACCCCTTGGGGTCTGCCTGCTGGAGTACTGATGGAGGACCGTGACATCAACGTGTGCGGCACCGGTGCCGGACAGACCCCGTTCACGGTGAACGCCCAGCTGATCACGAATTTCAACGGATATGGTGTGCGCTGCCGCGGAGGTTGTGGTGCCACGGTCACCGCATCGGTCACCGGCGGCAGCGGTAACTTCTCGTTCCAGTGGCTCGGTGGTGGCCCCCCCACGGCGACGTGGACCAATGCTTGCGGCGGGCCTCAGCTGGTGATCGTCACGGATATCACCCAAGGTATCTCCTGCCCGGCACAGGTCAATGTAACGGAGCCCGCTCCCCTCGGCGTTATCTTCTTCGGACAAGGAACTCCACCCACCTGCGCGGATGCTTGCAATGGCACACGTAGTGCGCTGGCCATCGGTGGCGTAACGCCGCACACCTATAACTGGAACAACGGCGCGGGGAGTGGCTCTTCATTCTCCAACCTCTGTGCAGGGGTGAATACGTTGCGCATCACTGATGCGAACGGATGTGTGCGCGATACAACCTTCATCTTCAATATCCTGCCGATCGCCCCGAACCTCACGTTCACACCGGCCAATTGTTTCGGCGACTGTGACGGCACGGCTACGGTGGCGCCCTCGGGTGGAACCGGTACCTACACCATAACGTGGACTCCGACGCCCGCGGTTCAAGGAGCATCATCGTTGACGAACTTGTGCGCAGGCAGCTATTCAGTGAACGTTCGTGACGGGAACAACTGTGACAGCACCGTCACTTTCATCATCGCACAGCCCCCGGCGATCACGGTCACATCATCGGTCACCGGGGCCTCTTGTGCTACTACATGTAACGGCAGTGCCACGGTCACGGCCGGTGGCACCGCAGGACCATACACCTACCTATGGAACCCCGCGCCAGGTGGTGGCCAGAACACGAACGCCGCTACAGGACTTTGCGGTGGCCCGTACACTGTGCGTATTACCGATACACCAACGGGCTGTGATACGCTCATCACCATCATCGTGCCTGAGCCGCCGCCGTTCGCCGTGGTGGCCACAGTGAACGATGCTACTTGTTCAAACGCTTGTGATGGCACCATTGCACTGACGGTCACCGGCGGAACACCCGGTTACACGTTCCTCTGGTCACCAGTGCCTGCAACTGGACAAGGTACCGCTAACGTGTCCGGCCTTTGCCCTGGATCACATCAGGTCACCGTAGCCGATGTTGCCGGTTGCGATACCGTGCTCGTCTTCACCGTTCTCGCGCCACCACCAGTCGTGCCGACACTGACTTTGGCCGGTGCGAGCTGCGCTGGTGTCTGCGATGGAACGGCCACCGCGACCGTTACAGGAGGTACTTCGCCGTATACGTACCTGTGGGCACCAGCCCCACCGGTCGGACAAGGGACATCGTCAGTCTCCGGTCTGTGTGACGGCCCCTACACATTGACCGTGACGGACGCAGCGAGCTGTGACACCACGATCAACTTCATCATCACCGAGCCGCCGCCCATCATCATCACTCCCACACAAACGAACGTTACCTGCGGGACGTTGTGTGACGGTACGGCTTCGGTGGCCGTTGCCGGGGGTACACCAGGTTATACGTATCAATGGACTCCGGCCCCGGGTGCCGGTCAGGGTACGGCGAACGCGACAGGATTGTGTGCTGGCACATACAATGTGCTCGTCACGGATGCCAATGGCTGTACGCTCACGCAAGCCTTCACCATTCTGGATGCAGCGCCTATCCTGATCTCGTTGCAACTCGCTCCAGCTTCCTGTAATGATGTCTGTGACGGCTCAGCTGGTGTCATAGTTACAGGAGGAGTCGCTCCTTATACCTACGACTGGGATCCGCTGCCGGGTGCCGGTCAAGGCACCGCGAACGTTACGGGTCTCTGTGCGCAAGCCTACAGCCTTACCATCGCCGATGCGGTGGGTTGTGATACCACCATCGCTTTCACCATAACCGCGCCGCCACCCATCGTTCCAAATGCTGGGCGCACGGACGTGACGTGCGCCGGTGCCTGCGATGGCACCATTACGCTTGCGCCGACCGGTGGAACGGGGATCTTCACCTACAACTGGGTGCCACAGCCCGCAGTTGGCCAGGGAACTCTCGCCGTCTCCGGGCTTTGCGCGGGTGATTGGTCCGTGACCATCACCTCTGGTGGCTGTGATACCACTGTTACGATGACCTTGACCGAGCCGCCGGCTTTGCAAGCTGATCTGGTGATGACGGACGCTAGTTGTGCCGGGATCTGCGATGGTTCGGCGACCGCTACGGTAACCGGTGGTGCTGGTCCTTACGCGTTCACTTGGGCGCCTCCGCCGGCGATCGGCCAAGGCACTGCTACCGCAGAAGGCCTATGCGCCGGACCTCATACCCTCACCGTTACGGATGCCAATGGCTGTGACACACTGTTGAACTTCACGATCAGTGAACCACCTCCCTTGCTGGTGACGCCGACGCAGACCAACGTGACCTGCGGAGCCTTGTGTGACGGTACAGCATCCGTCAGCGTGGGAGGTGGTACGCCGGGTTATACCTACCTGTGGACCCCGGTGCCGGCGAATGGCCAGGGTACCGCTACGGCAACAGGGCTTTGCGCCGGTGCGTACGCCGTGTTGATCACCGATGCGAACGGATGCACGTTCACCCGGTCGTTCACCATCCTCGGTGCCGTGCCACTTCAGATCTCCCTGCAATTGACACCTGCGTCGTGTGCGGATGTATGCGATGGAACTGCCGGCGTGATCGTCACAGGTGGCGTGTCACCTTACAACTACCTCTGGGCTCCACTGCCCGGTGGTGGACAAGGTGGCGCCAACGTGACCGGGCTGTGCGCGCAGGCCTACACGCTCACCATTACCGATGCAGTGGGCTGCGATAGTACCATCTCCTTCACCATCACCGCCCCGCCACCCATCGTGCCCAACCCTGCACAGACCGATGTGACCTGCGCTGGCGGATGCAACGGAACGATCGTACTGGCACCCGCCGGTGGCACTGGGACTTACACCTACAACTGGGTGCCAGCACCACCGTTGGGCCAGGGAACAGCCAATGCCGGTGGCCTGTGCGCAGGGGATTGGAACGTGACCATCACATCCGGGGCCTGTGACACTACGATCACCATTACGATCCTGGCCCCGCCGCCCATCCATGCGACCATCGCCGTGACCAACGTGAGCTGCGCCGGCTCGTGCGATGGCACGGCTGACATCACCGCTTCTGGGGGAACACCTCCGCTGGCGTACAACTGGTCGCCAGTCCCGCCCGTGGGCCAAGGCACCGCACATGTTGAAGGCTTGTGTCCCGGTAGCTACTCCGTGACGGTCTCGGACGCTGCCGGGTGCGACACCCTCATCACCTTCGACGTTCTTGCGCCGGGCCCGATCGTTCCAAGCTTGGTCACCACGCCGGAGACCTGCGCTGGGCCATGTTCCGGAACAGCCTCCGTATCGCCTAGCGGTGGTACCGGAACGATCGTCGTGGACTGGCAACCAGCTCCCGGCGGCGGACAGGGAACGCTCAATGCGACGGGTCTATGTGCCGGGGTGAACTATCAGGTCACGCTGACCGATGGCAATGGATGTGACACCACCGTGGCCTTCATCATCGATTCCAGCGCGACGATCATACCCAACAGCAGCAGCACACCAGCATCCTGCAATGGTGTTTGCGACGGAACAGCTACGGTAGGTCCGACCGGCGGTGCTACGCCATATACTTTCCTGTGGTCCCCGCCGCCGCCCGTAGGGCAAGGTACACCTAGCGCGAGCGGCCTGTGCGCTGGTACTTGGGAGGTGACCATCACTGACGCTGGGGGATGTAGCATCGTGGCGGAAGTGCTCATCACCGAACCTTCGGCTATCGTTGCCAACGCCGTTGTGACCGATCCCTTGTGCGCTGCTGTGTGCGATGGAACAGTGGTGTTGAATACAACGGGCGGTACCGGACCTTACACGTACGATTGGTCTCCTGCTCCACCGAACGGTCAAGGCACTAGCACGATCACCGGTCTTTGCGCCGGAACATGGAACGTCACCATCACGGACGCGTTGGGGTGCAGGGCTTCTTCCTCACACACCGTGGTGGAGCCTGCGCCACTTACCCTGTCCACGAGCGCCACGCCGAGCGAGTGTCAAGTGTGCATCGGCACGGCAACAGCTACCATCGGGGGCGGGACAGGAGTGCTGCAAGTGGAATGGCGCAATGCCCTCAACGTTATTATCGGTACCGCGGAGACGGTCACCGATCTGTGCGCAGGTATTTATATGGTCACCGTCCGTGACGAGAACGGCTGCACGATCCAGCACGCGGTGCCCATCACCGATTCGGATGGTGAGGAGCTTACCACCGTGGATGGGACCACCACTTGTCCTAATACTTGCGATGGCGAGGCGAGCGTGAACTTCACCTGCAATGATGCGCCGTGTACCATCACTTGGACCGACGCCAACGGCGTGGACCTCGGTTCTTCGTCGAACATCCTCGGTGGACTTTGCCCCGGCGAGTACTATGTATCAGTTGCCAATGCATCCGGCTGCGTCACGATAGACACCGCTACCGTGGTCGCCCCCATCGTGCTCACGCTCAACACCAGTTCCACACCCGTGTCTTGTACGGGTCAGTGCGATGGTACGGCTACGATAGGTGTCGTTGGCGGCACGCCTCCCTTCACCTTCAGTTGGGATCCAGCTCCCGCGACCGGTCAAGGAACGCCAGCAGCAACAGGGTTGTGCGCCGGAGTGTACACGGTAACTGTTGGTGACGGTGGCGGTTGTGAGACCACCGCCCAAGTCCTCATCACGGAGCCGCAGCCGCTAGTTCTATTCTCCTCCATCATCATCGATGCGTCGTGCTCCGGCACATGCGATGGCAATATCACCTTGTTGGTGACAGGTGGCACGGCGCCGTATGCATACGCTTGGTCACCCGCACCAGCTAGCGGTCAAGGAACATCAGCGGCGTTCGGTCTCTGTGCGGGGAATGTTTCCGTCTCCATCACCGATGCCAACGGCTGCACACTGGACCGTACGTTCACCGTGACAGAGCCTCAGCCTTTGGTGGTGAGCGTCAGTACCACGCAGAGTACCTGCCCCAATTGCGATGGTACTGCTACAGCCACCGTGACCGGTGGCACGGGTCCTTACACATTCAGCTGGATGCTGGGCGGTACGGAGGTGAGCACCGACCAGGCGCCGAACGGATTGTGTGGCGGGGTGTATCAACTGACCGTGCGTGATGCGTTCGGTTGTGCAGCACTGGCCGTGGCACAGGTACAGGACAGCAATGCCGAAGTGCTCGTTCCGGTGGATGGAGCGACCCTTTGTGCCAATCTGTGTGACGGTAGTGTCTCGGTGGACTTCACCTGTAGTGCACCCGCATGCACGACTCAATGGATGGACGTTGATGGCAATGTGATCGCTCAAGGCACCACGGTGTTGAACAACCTGTGTGCGGGCACATACACCGTGCAGGTCACGAACGCGAACGGATGTGTGAGCCTTGCGGATGCCGTGGTCTCACCGTCCACGACGATCATCCCTAACCTGAGCACGACCGCAGCCTCCTGTGCTGGGGCCTGTGATGGAACGGCCACGGTGGGCCCTGTCGGTGGCGTTGCTCCATATACGTTCACATGGGATCCTCCACCAGGCGGCGGGGTAGCCACGCCACAAGCGACAGGTTTGTGCGCAGGCGTCTACACCGTTCTGATAGAAGATGCGTCCGGCTGCGATACAACGGTTCAAGTATTGATCCTGGAACCCCAACCGTTGGATCAGCAAGCCGCGATCACCGATGTCTCGTGCAGTGGTGCATGTGATGGTAGTGTGGTAGTTACACCGAGTGGTGGTACTGCGCCGTATACATTCTTCTGGGACCCTCTGCCCTCGAGCGGTCAAGGCTCGAACGGGGCCTTCGATCTCTGTGGCGGCGACCATGTTCTCTTGCTCACGGATGCCAATGGCTGCACATTGGAGCGCACATGGACCGTGGCCACGCCAGCCCCGATCGACCTCTCCGGCGGAAGCATAAGCAGCGAATGCGGAGTGTGCAACGGCGAAGCGTTCGTGTCGGCGAGTGGCGGTACAGGCACGTATACTTACCTGTGGACGCAGAACAATTCGATCTTCGGTACCTCGGATAGCCTGACCGCGCTCTGTGCAGGGTTCTATCAGGTACTTGTAACCGATGGCGCTGGCTGTCCGGATTCACTGCTCGTTCCGGTCCAGGACCTGAATGGAGAAGTGCTCACGGCGACAGGGGATACCGTTAGCTGTCCGGGTGTTTGCGATGGTAACGCGCAAGTGGTGTTCAACTGTGGAGAGCCGAGCTGTACGGTCGCTTGGTATGATGCGTTCGGTACCGACTTGAACCAGACCACGAATGGCATTTCTTCCGCGTGTGCGGGTGACTACCTGGTCATGGTCACGAACGGGCTCGGCTGTATTTCCATTGATACAGCGACCGTCGCCTCACCGGAACCGATCATCCCCAACTTGAGCACCACGCCGGTGAGCTGCTTCGGGACGTGTGATGGTACGGCGACCGTAGCACCCACCGGTGGAGTGCCACCATATCAATATACGTGGACCCCGGCACCGCTCATCGGCCAAGGGACACCGAATGCGGATGGTTTGTGCGCGGGAGTGAACGAGGTGTCCATCACCGATGCTTCGGGTTGTACCATCGTAGTGCCGGTGCTCATCCTCTCTCCGGATCAGCTTACGGCCGATGTTGCCCTGGTACCGATCACTTGCAATGGCGCTTGCGATGGCAGCATCGTGCTAACGCCGCAGGGTGGTACTGGCGGCTACACGTTCGCATGGAACCCTGTGCCACCGAGCGGTCAGGGTAATAATGCCGCTACGGATCTATGCGCCGGGGATTGGTCGGTCGTCATCACCGACGCCAATGGCTGCGATACGCTGATCACCATAACCCTCGTTGATCCACCGGTGCTTGATGCCGTGCTCACCACGACGAACAACGCCTGCTATGGCGAATGTGATGGTACGGCCACGGTCGTGATCACAGGTGGTGTTCCGGACTATTCCATCGTTTGGACCGATGCAACAGGTGCGGTCATAGCACAGGACACCGTACAGGTGGATGGGCTATGTGCCGGTGACCTTACGGTTACCATCACTGACGCGAATGGTTGTGTACGCGTGGTGCCCTTCTCCATTACGGAAGGATCGGCCATCGATGCTGCGCTGACATTCACCGGTGAGACATGTGCTGGACCCTGCGATGGTGTGGCAAGCGTAGTTCCGACTGGTGGCACAGGGCCCTATACCATACTCTGGTCACCTGAGCCGGGTGCTGGTCAGGGCACTGGAGATGTCACCGGATTGTGCGCGGGGAACTACTCCGTTACGATCTCCGATGCGCTCGGTTGCGACACCACGTACGTCTTCACCATAGCCCCGTACACGCCGATCGTGGACGGTGCAACGCTTAGCGATGTGCGCTGTCATGGTGCATGTGACGGTAGTGTGCTGACGAGCGCCACCGGAGGCATCGGAGTCTTGTCCTACCAATGGAGCCCTGTTCCACCGAATGGCCAAGGAGATGCTTCTGCGACACAACTCTGCCCCGGTGAGTACCTGTTAGTGATAGCCGATGGGGTGGGTTGCGATAGCTCGTTCGCCTATACCATCGAGGAGCCACCAGCGCTGGAATTGAGCGTGGATGTGATCACGAATGCCAGTTGCGCGGATGCGTCGGACGGTGCCATATCGATCACGGCAACCGGAGGAATGCCATCGTACACCTTCGAATGGACTGGACCGGATGCGTTCAGTTCAGCAGCAGAGGATATCACGGGTATCCACCCAGGTGCCTACCAGCTCGTGTTGAACGACGCGAACAACTGCATGCTGGATACGGTCATCACGGTGGATGCACTAACTACCGTCGAGGCCATCGCCGGCGCCGATCAGCAAGCTTGTTCGGGCACCACCGTTACGCTCGATGGCTCTGCGAGCGTAGGAGGCACTTCTTATTCCTGGCGTGACGCACAAGGTGTGGAAGTGGGCACAACGCCCGTCGTCGAGGTGAGCGGGCTTCCTGATGGCCATAACCTGTTCACGCTTGTGGTGACGGACGGCCCTTGCTCTTCCACGGATCAAGTTTCGGTCACCGTGCTGTCACTGCCGATCGCGAACGCCGGTGTGGACCAGACCATCTTCCTCGGGGGTACGGTAGCTCTTGGTGGCTCGCCAACAGGTCCGGTGGGTTCACTGTTCCTGTGGACACCCGATTCGTTGCTGAGCGATCTCAACGCTTCCAACCCAACGGCCAACCCGACGATAACCACGTGGTTCGCGGTCACCGTAACTGCACCGAACGGCTGCACGGCCACGGATTCCGTTCTGGTCACCGTCGTTCCAACGGTGGTGATCCCCAACGGCTTCACGCCCAATGCGGATGGACGTAACGATACATGGGTGATCGACTTCATCGAATTGTTCCCGGATTGCGAAGTGGAGGTATACAATCGCTGGGGAGACCAGCTCTTCCGAAGTGTAGGATATAACCAGCCCTGGGATGGTAAGTACCGCGACGGCTTCGTTCCGGTAGGCACCTATTACTACGTGATCGAACTCAACGACGAACGATTCCCGGAACCGTACACCGGCCCGCTTACCGTGATCCGCTGATACCATGATCAACATGCGCCGCATACTTCACCTGATCATGGCCGCAACGGCCGCACAGGCCAGCGCTCAGCAGCTGCCGCAGTTGACGCAATACCAGTTCAACGATTACGTGGTGAACCCGGCCGTCGCGGGGAGCCGCCCGTTCTTCGAACTGCGGACCGCCCATCGGTATCAGTGGGTGGGGATACAGGACGCGCCGCGCACCTTCACGTTCAGCGGCTCCACACCCGTGGGCGAAAAGATGGGCCTTGGCGGTTATCTGTTCACCGACATCGTAGGTCCCACACGGCGTACCGGGGTGCAGTTCTCCTACGCCTACCACCTGAAGCTGACCCAGGACGTCAAACTCTCGCTCGCGGTTTCCGCTGGCTTGCTCCAGTTCCTTATCGATGGATCCAAGATCCAATTCCACGATCCGGGCGATCCAGTTATGGATGATCAATTGCGCGGCGACCTGCTGCCCGATGCCAAATTCGGCTTCTACCTCTATGGTCCGAAGTTCTGGTTCGGCGCAACAGCTCCCCAACTGCTGCGGAACAAGGTCTATTTCCTGGACGAGACCTCGGCGACACTCAGTCGCATGGAGGACCATTACTATGTGATGGGCGGATATCGCCTCCCGGTAGGTGAAGATTGGCGGCTCGAGCCTTCATTCCTCGTGAAGTATACCAGCCCTGTTCCCCTGAAGCTGGACCTTACGGCCACAGTGCGCTACAAGGATACGTTCTGGATCGGGGCCGCATATCGCACCAATGATGCGTACAGTGCCATGGTGGGGTACTGGTTGAAGAAGACCTTCCAATTCGGATACTCCTACGATATCATCACGTCCAATCTTCAGAATTACAGCACCGGTACGCACGAGGTGATGCTGGCGATCACCCTGGCGAAACAGGCGACCGGGGCTCCTGCCACACAACCCTAGTTCGCAGCGTGACAGTCAATGGCCAGTGGTCGTTTCGGTCCTGGACGTCGAATTTGGTCGATGGAACGGCTAGTGCCGTCGATCCGAACACCACTCCATTGCTAATGGAGTGGCATAAAGAGCCGGAAGCCTCGTAAATTGGCCGTCCTCCTTACCGAGGCCAGTCCTTTCGACGTGATCCCTACTTTCCTTGTACGCTTCGCCCGGCTGTTCAAGCTGGTTGCCTTGTCTGCGGTGCTTGCCTGCGCGGTGGATGCTCTTCACGCTCAAACCTTCGTCATGGTCGATGGTGCCACCTGGGAGACCTGCACCGGAACCTTCTACGACAGTGGTGGCGCTGGAGGTAACTACGGCAATAGTGAGAGTATGACAGCTGTGCTCTGTCCGCCGGGTGGGGCAGGGTCGGGACCACTGTCCAGCATCACCTTCACGGCATGGAACGTGGATCTCACGGGCATTCTGGACAATTTGGTGATCCACAACGGAGCGAGCGCTTCCTCACCTGTGCTGGCAACTGGTTCAGGATTGAATTCGTTGTTGGGACAAACCTTCACCTCTTCGGACCCTAGTGGCTGTCTAACGTTCGTCTGGACGAGTGATCTTTTGCTGACGGGTGCAGGTTGGGCGGCTTCCATCAATACCGGACCCGATGCTGGTGGCAACGGGAGCGCTACCATATGCGCCAACGCCCCGGCCTTCAACCTGTTCGGCAGACTTACAGGTACGCCGGATGCCGGTGGCTCCTGGACGCTCGCAGGGCAACCGGTAAGCGGTACGTTCACCCCGGGTACCTCTGTTGCGGGTGTTTACACCTACGCGGTCGCAGCCGTGGCTCCGTGCTTGGATGCTTCGGCCACGGTGACGGTCACGGTGATCGCGCCTCCCAATGCCGGAACCAATGCAGCCCGGAGCGTGTGCAGTTCTGCTGCCCCGTTCGATCTATTCGCAGAACTGGGTGGAACTCCACAGGCCGGCGGTGCTTGGACCGGCCCGGGCGGTGCTCCGGTCTCGTCCACTTTTACGCCCGGTACCTCCGCACAGGGCGTCCATACCTATACCGTTCTCGGCACCCCACCGTGCAGTAATGCAACTGCCACGGTCACGGTTACCGTGGTGGCCGCACCCGATCCAGGAACCAGTGCCAACACCAGCGCGTGCAGCAATGGGTCATCATTCTCCATGATATCCCGACTGGGAGGTACGCCGCAGCCGGGTGGGACATGGACCGGCCCCGGTGGTGCCCATGGCGCCAATTTCGTTCCCGGTACCGATGCTGCGGGTGACTATGTCTATGCGGTGTCCGGAACAGCTCCTTGTCCGGCGGGTACCGCAACGCTTTCCGTCACGGTACAGACCGCACCTAACGCAGGTACGAACGGCAGTAGGACCGTGTGCAGCACCGATGCGAATTTCGCCCTGCTCGGGCTTTTGGGTGGATCGCCGAATGGCGGAGGCACATGGACGGCCCCAGGTGGTGCGGCCTTTTCAGGGACTTTCATTCCAGGTACGAGCGTCGCTGGTGTGTATACCTACACGGTAGCGGGTATCGCGCCATGCACGAACGCCTCGGCTACGGTCACCGTCTCGGTGAACACCGCCCCGAACGCAGGCACCAATGCCTCGGTGACGCGCTGTTCCAACAACCCGGCGTTCAACCTTTTCGCACAACTCGGTGGCACTCCCGCTCCCGGGGGCGCTTGGACCGGCCCTGGCGGCGTAAGCGATGGAACATTCACCCCTGGTACCAGTGCACCGGGAGCATACACCTATACGGTGTCGGGCACCGCGCCCTGTGCTAACGCGACCGCCGTGGTAACGGTGAACATCACCCAGGCACCCAACGCCGGAACTTCCAGCAACCACACCGCCTGTGCCACGGATGCCCCGTTCGGACTTTTCGCTTTGCTTGGCGGAGCGCCGAACCCCGGTGGTACTTGGACCGCTCCCGGAGGAGGTGCCAGCAACGGGACGTTCGCGCCAGGCACATCGGTAGCTGGGGCTTACACCTACACCGTGATGGGGACAGCGCCATGCGCCAATGCCACCGCTGCGGTAACCGTTTCGGTGGTACAACCACCGAACCCCGGTACTAATGGCAGTATCACCGTTTGCAGTAATGGCCCTGTTGTGAACCTGTTCACCTTGCTGGGTGGATCCCCCGCATCAGGTGGTGCGTGGACCAGACCGAACGGATCATCCCATACCGGAACATTGGATCCGTCCTTGGATCCGGCCGGTACTTACACGTATACGGTCACCGGCACTGCGCCCTGCTCGTCCGCTTCGAGCACCGTTCAGGTGGCCAAGGTCACTGCCCCGAACGCAGGTTCCAATGGCTCCATCACCGTGTGCAGTAACATGGCTCCGTTCCAACTGTTCACCGTGCTCGGCGGAACGCCCAGCGGCAGCGGCACCTGGCGAACGCCGACCAACGCTGCTTTCAACGGAACGTTCATTCCCGGGACCACCGCAGCTGGCACCTACAAGTACATCGTGCCGGGAACGGCACCATGTGTGAACGATACAGCATTTGCAACGGTGGTGGTGAACCAGGCACCGAACGCAGGTACCAATGCAACGGTGACGGTATGCAGTGATCAAGCGTCGTTCACCTTGATCTCTCGTTTGGGTGGAACTCCCAATGCTGGTGGTGCTTGGACCGGGCCGGGAGGAGGCTCTTTTCCGGGGACGTACCTGCCGGGCACCTCTACGCCGGGAGCGTATACGTACACGGTGGCAGGCGTGTCACCATGCCTTGCTGCGAGCGCTGTGGTCGCCATCACTGAACAGCGTCGGCCGGTGGCTGGTTCGAACGGGAGCTTCTCCAGTTGTTCCACGGATGCCCCTGTGGATCTTTTCGGTGAGCTCGGTGGAACTCCGGATGCAGGAGGTAGCTGGACCGCTCCAGGTGGTGGCAACGTCACCAGTGTGTTCTTCCCCGGCACGAGCCCGCAAGGCATCTACACGTATACCGTTGCGGCTTCGGCGCCATGCGTTGCCGCACTGGCCACTGTCACGGCCACGGTGAATCAAGCTCCAGATGCAGGGGATGATGCCACGGTTTCCATCTGCCCGGATGCGGGTGCGGTGAATCTTTTCGTCGCCCTCGGTGGCTCTCCTGATGCTGGAGGAACATGGACCGATGACGACGCTACCGGGCAGTTGAGCAATGGGGTATTCACGCCGACAGGTCTTCCCGCAGGGGATTATGATTTTACCTACACGGTAACAGGTAATGGGCAGTGCGGAGACGCAAGTGCGACAGTGCGTGTCACCATCGTTGCCGCTCTTGACGCAGGGTCCAACGGTACGCTCAATGTCTGTGGCTCCAACAATCTCGTGGATCTTTTCACAGGGCTTGGTGGCACTCCGCAGCAAGGAGGGGCCTGGTCCGACTTGTCCGGTACCGGCGGTCTTACGGGGCAATTCTTCAATGCCACGGTCGTCCCGGCCGGCACCTATTCGTTCCGGTATGAGCTGACGGGTTCGGCGTCGTGTATGTCCGATCAAGCGCAGGTGAACGTCACCGTTGTCGCCCCGCGGCGGCCTGGCACCAACGGAAGTATCACGGTTTGTAGCAACAGCGGAGCGTTCAACCTTTTCCCGCTTTTGGGTGGCAATCCACAGCCTGGAGGCACCTGGAGCCCTGGTAATGGACAGTATGATCCCGCGACACAGGCGCCGGCCATTTTCACCTACACATTGAACGGCACAGCTCCGTGCCCGAACGCGAGCGCAACGGTCACCGTGGCCGAAGTGAGCGCCCCTGTCGCAGGTACCAGCGCTTCGACCACCGTGTGCAGCAACGATGGCACGTTCAACATGACCTTGCGTCTGGGGGGGGCTCCGCAGCCGGGGAGTTGGTCGTTCGGTGGTGATCCGCACGGGAATCTCTTCACCCCTGGCGTCGACCCTCCAGGGGTCTATGTCTACACGGTGCTCGGTAATTCGCCCTGCGGGTCTGCCATCGCAACGTTGACCGTTACGGTGAACAACGCTCCGAACGCGGGGGCCAACGCAGACACGACGGTATGTTCCAACGGTCAATCGTTCTCCCTTTTCAGCCTTCTGGACGGCGGTGCCCAGACCGGAGGCACTTGGATGGGGCCGGGCGGTGTCCACAACGGATTCTACGTCCCGCTGAACGATGCCCCCGGGGATTATTTCTACACGGTTACCGGGTTGGCACCTTGTGCTCCGGATGTTGCCGTGGTGACCGTCTCTGAAAGCGAGGTCCCCAACGCTGGTAGCAGCGCATCGCTCGTGCTTTGTTCCAATGGCACGAGCGTGAACCTGGTCACTGCCCTGGGTGGTTCACCGAGCCTCACAGGAACATGGCGAGGCCCTTCGCCGAGCACCGCTGCGTTCAACGGCGTCTTCATCCCGGGTACCACTGCGCCCGGTACGTATACCTATACTGTCCTAGGTACTGCTCCTTGCTCCAACGCCTCGGCGTCGGTAACGGTCGCTGTTAACGCTCCGCCCAATGCAGGGACGAGCAGGTCAATCGTTGTTTGTAGCAGCGCCCCGGCTTTTGCGTTGGTGGATAGCCTCGGTGGTTCTCCAGCGCTGAACGGCACGTGGACAACGCCCCCGCCGACCGGACCCTCCAGTGGCGTGTTCACTCCCGGCACCAGTGTGCCGGGTATCTATACGTACACGGTGGCCGGTACCGCCCCTTGTGCGAATGCGGTGACAACGGTGAGCGTAACGGTGAACCAACGAGCGAATGCGGGTAACGATGCCAACCTGAGCGTATGCAGCAGTGGTGGGGCGCAGGACATGTTCGCCTTGTTGGGTGCCGGTGCACAGGGTGGTGGTGCATGGACCTATCAACCGACCGGTGCTGGCCATGGCAGTTCCTTCTTGCCGAACAGCGATGTCTCCGGTGTTTACGTGTATACCGTAGCTGGTCTTCCCGGCTGTGCGAGCGACGTGGCCCTCGTCTCCGTAACCCTGAACCAAGCTCCCAATGCGGGCTTCAATGGCTTGATAACGGTCTGCGATGACAATACACCGTTCCAATTGGTGAACGTATTGAACGGATCGCCGCAGTTGAACGGGACATGGACCGATCCGACACCGGTAGCACATACCGGGATCTTCGTGCCGGGTACGAATGGGGCAGGGGTCTATACGTATACCGTTGCCGGTGCTGCACCCTGTCCCAATGCACAGGCCCAAGTCACCGTTTTCCAGAATGAACGGCCCTATGCTGGCGAGAACGGTGTGGCCTCCGTCTGTAGCAACAATGCGCCGTTCTCCCTGTTCGACCGGTTGAACAACAACCCTGACCCCGGTGGGTCGTGGACCGGACCTTCCGGGCCTGTTGGCAGCATGTTCGATCCTGCTTCTTCGCAACCCGGCACCTACCAATACCGCATCCAGGGTGTCGCGCCCTGTGCATCTGACTCAGCTACGGTCACGGTCTTCGTGAATCCCGCCCCGAATGCGGGTATCAGTACCGTTGCGCAGATCTGCTCCTCATCCGATCCGGTCGATCTGATCTCCCTGCTCGGAGGAACACCGGGGACGTCGGGGGCTTGGTCTTTCGGTGGGAATGCGCATGGCCCACAATTCGACCCTGCAACGGATGTGGGCGGCGCGTATGTGTATACGGCCGTCGGTACATCGCCGTGCGTGAATGCGGTGTCCCAGGTGCAGATCACCTTGGTCTCCGCCCCTAGTGCGGGCACGAACGGCAGCATCGCAGCTTGCATCGGTGATCCGGCGATCCAACTGGCAAGTGGTTTGGGAGGTTCTCCAACTTCCGGCGGTAGCTGGAGCGATGATGATGGTACAGGGGCGCTGTCCGGTGGGGTATTGAACGGTACCTCGCTTGCACCGGGCACGTATCACTTCACCTATACCGTGGCCGGCGCCGGGCCTTGTCCGGAAACTTCAGCCGTCGTTACGGTGGCTATCGCAGCCGACCTCGATGCGGGCGATGATGCGAGCATCAATGTATGTGAAAATGAGATCGTGGACCTTTTTGCACGCCTCGGTGGAACGCCCCAGCCCGGCGGGTACTGGGTGGATGTTGATGCTAGTGGCGCATTGATCGGTGGGGTCTTCAACGGGCCACAGGTGGCGGACAACACCACGTGGCGTTTTGATCACGTGCTGCCCGCAGTTGGCACGTGTGAAAGTGATACCGCCACGGTTACCGTCCATGTTCAAACGGGGCCCTTCGCTGGTTGCGATGGCTTCGCCGGGTTCTGTTTGAACGACCCACCCGATGGATTGATCGGCTCCTTGAGTTGCGATCCTGACGGCACGGGTAGCTGGTTCGGCCCGCTGGGTGCCGCACATACCGGAACGTTCGTGCCCGCTACGGACCTGCAAGGTGTCTACATCTACGTGGTCCCGGCGATCGGCAGTTGTGCTGCGGATACCGCGAATGTGACCGTGCAGGTGCGTGAACCAGCCAATGCCGGTCAGGATGCGAGTGCCTCCATCTGCTCCACCGATGCCCCTGTGGACCTTTTCGGATACCTAGGTGCGAATGCACAGCCAGGCGGAACCTGGACGCGCAACAATCTTCCTTTCTCGGGGATCTATAATCCAGCCGTGGATGTACCCGGTCAATACCGCTATCGGGTGAACGGGCAGGCCCCCTGCCCGGCGGACTTCGCCTTCGTGACCGTGGCAGAACCGCAGGCCGCCGAAGCGGGCTCCTCGGCAACTGTCGATGTCTGCTCGGATGAAGCGCCTTTCAACATGCGCGATCTGCTCGGTGGACTTCCGCAACAAGGCGGTGCGTGGAGCGGGCCGGGTGGTCTCGCACACGGTCAGAACTTCGATCCGAACGTTGATGTCTCCGGAGCCTATAGGTATGTGGTCACGGGTACGACACCGTGCGCCAACGATACCGCATTCCTCACCGTGACCCTTTTCCCAGCTCCGAACGCAGGCGCCGACGCTACGGTGGAAGCATGTGCCACACAGAACGCGGTGGATCTCTTCGCAGCATTGGGTGCCGGAGCGCAGACCGGTGGTGTGTGGACGGACATCGGTGTTTCAGGAGCCCTGACAGGGGATGTGTTCAATCCTTCCGTGGCTGGGAATGGTTCATGGCAATTCCAGTACGCCATCCTTGCCACCGCACCATGTTCGAACGCGTTCAGCATCGTAACCGTGAACGTGGGTTCCGGAGCCAGTGCTGGGGTGGACAATAGCGTCACCATTTGTGGCGCTGAAACGGATTATCTCCTCTTGGGTGCATTGGCCGGTGATCCGGACGCAGGCGGGACCTGGACCGACCCGGCAGGCACAGGCGCTTTGCTGCCCGGTGATACGACCATCAATGCGAGCCTGCTGCCGGTGGGCGGACAATCGGCATTCGTGTACACGGTCGAAGATGCCGGTTGCGGGAACGTTCAGGCCACGGTCCTTATCTCGACCGTGGATTATCCCGACCCGGGCACCGCTGACGAACTGGTAATGTGCTCTACCGGTGCCCCGCTGGACCTCTTCGCCCAGCTCGGTGGAACACCGGAGAATGGCGGGTCTTGGAACGGCCCTTCGGGTGCGTTCAACGGCGTGTTCGACCCAGCGGTTCATGCTGGCGGTACGTACACGTATACCGTTCAGGGGAACACATACTGCCCAGACTCTTCAGCGGTCTTCCAGATCACCGTCAACGACCCGCCTGACGCAGGAACGAACGGTCAGGTCGTGTTGTGCGATACGCTCACCGCTTATTCGCTGATCACGGGATTGAACGGCACGCCAGATGAGAATGGCGTTTGGACGGACGTGAACGCATCCGGTGGGCTCACGGGTGCGGTGCTGAATACGACAGGGTTGGAGCCTGGTGATTATGATTTCCGATATGTGGTCAGCGTAGCAGGTTGTACGACGGCTTCCGCTTTGGTGAAAGTAGAGGTGGTCTCCAGGCCGGAAGTGGTGGATCTCGCCACCGTATGCAACGAACAGGATCGCACTTATGTGGTGACCTTCACGATCGTCCGCGGCGAACAGACCTCGTATCAGGTCTTGGGTGCTAGCGGTTCCCTGAGCACATCCGCACCGTACGTCTTCACCAGCGACCCGGTTGCGGTGAGCCAGCCTTTCCTTGCCTTGGTGAGTGATGGCAATGCCTGCGGGGAATTGCGTGTGGAAGCCTTCGCGCCATGTTCGTTCGACAGTGAGGTGTTCGTTCCGGAGTCATTCTCGCCGAACGGTGATGGTGTGAACGAGACGTTCCGGATACCGGGCATCGAGGGCTTCCCGAACAATACCATCTCCATTTTCAATCGTTGGGGGGCGGAGGTCTACGATGCCGCTGGTTATGACAACAACAACGTGGTATGGGATGGTTCTTCACCGGACGCGCTCCTTCCCGGCAGTGCTGCCACGGGGACCTATTTCTATGTGCTGGATCTAGGCATCTCCAGGGAACCCATCACAGGCTTCATTCAATTGGTCCGATGATCCGGCTCCGCACCTTTCCCTTATCGCTGCTGATAGCCGGTTCGCTGCTCACTGAGCGGGCTTTGGCGCAGCAGGATCCACTGTACAGCCAGTACATGTTCAATACGCTGGCCTTCAATCCAGCCTACGCGGGCAGTGCGGATGTATTCACGGTCATGGCACTTTCCCGCCACCAGTGGGTCGGGTTCGAAGGAGCTCCCGCCACCCAGACCGTATTGGCGCACACCCCTTTGAAGGCACAGAACCTCGCACTCGGCTTCACGGCCATCAACGACAGGATAGGCCCCTCGCGGCAGACCGCGGTCTACGCTGACTTCGCCTATCGCGTACGGACCGGTGAGGACACCCGTTTGTCCTTCGGTTTGAAGGGCGGGATCAACATGTATCAAGCAGACCTGGCCAAGCTCACCACCGTGGAGGTCGATCCTTCGAACGTGAATACGGCCAGTCAGCTCCTGCCCAATTTCGGGTTCGGAATGTTCTGGCACAGCCCACGCTATTTCGTGGGGTTATCCGCGCCGAAGCTCTTGGAGAATCAATTGGACGCGGTGAACGCTGGAGCTGTGGTCCGTTCTTCTGAAGCGCGGCATTACTTCCTCATCGCCGGCTATGTGATGGATCTTTCACGTGACATCAAATTCAAGCCCTCGTTCATGTTCCGGACCGTGGAAGGGGCTCCCTTGTCGTTGGATGTGAACGCCAACTTCCTGCTGCGGGAACGGATCTGGTTCGGTGCCATGTACCGGCTGGGGAACGCGTTCGGGGTTATGGGGCAATATCAGCTTACCGATCAGCTGCGCGCGGGGTATGCATTCGACCTCACTACCACGCGCATCGGATCGTACAACGCGGGGACGCACGAGATCATGCTCAGTTATGATCTCCGCTTTTTGAAGGGTCGTACCATTTCCCCCCGATACTTCTAGGCCATGGTACGTCGGATACTTTTTCTGTTCGCAGTGTTGCTGATGTGCCTGGGGACCTTCGCCCAAGGCAACGCGGACGCGTACATCAATGAGGCTGACCGCCACTTCCAGCAGATGGCCTATGCGCGTGCCATCGAGGGTTATACCACGGCGACCGAACTGGGTGCGGTGAACGAACACGTGACGAAGCGTCTCGCTGAATGCTACATGCGCTTGGGCCGGAGCGATGAAGCTGAGAAATGGTACGCGATGGTGGTGAAATTCCTGAACCGTGAACCGAAGGATCTCTTCAATTATGCAGAGGCGTTGAAGAGCAATGGCAAATACGCCGAGGCCGAGGAGTGGATGGACCGGTATCTGGCCTCTTCGAGCGAGGCGGGGGAGAAGCCGCGAAGCAATATCAGCGGTTTCGCACGGAAGTTCACGGCGGACATGGACCGGTTCACGGTGCGCTCAGTGGGCATCAACACACCGTATTCCGATTTCGGTGCAACGTGGTTGGGAACGGATAGGGTCGTCTTCTCTTCATCACGCAATGCCACCGTTGGAGTGGAGCGCCGTGCGGCCTGGAACGATCAACCGTTCCTGGATATGTTCGTTGCCAGCGCCAGTCCTGCGGGTGACCTGACCAATGTTCGTCCGCTGGACGGTCAGGTGAATTCGAAGTTGCACGAAGGACCCGCCAGCGCGAGCGCCGATGGCAGTGTGATGTGGTTCACCCGCAATGGCTACTTCAACGGACGTACACAGAAGAGTACGACCGGTATCAATCGACTGGCGATCTACAAAGCGTATGACCGTGGTGGAAGCTGGGGTGGAGTGGAGCAATTCCTCTACAACAACAGTGAGATCTCCGTGGGGCATCCTGCACTGTCACCGGATGGCAAGCGGATCTTCTTCGTGAGCGATATGCCGGGGGGCTATGGCGGAACCGATATCTACATGTGCCTGGATCAGGGGGGACAATGGGGAGAGCCGGTCAACCTCGGTTCAGCCATCAATACAGTGCAGAACGAAGTGTTCCCTTTCGTGGGCGCGGATAACACGCTCTACTTCTCCAGCAATGGCCATCCGGGATTGGGAGGTTTGGACATCCATGCCGCGAAATACCTCGGATTGGATGAGTTCGGTCCGCCCATGAACGTAGGTGCCCCGGTGAACGGAACATTGGACGATTTCGCGTTCATCATCGATAAAGCCGGTAAGCGCGGATACTTCTCAAGCAATCGTCCGGGCGGAGTCGGGGACGATGATATCTACACGTTCGAGATGCTTTCTCCTCTTGAGCAGCGCTTTCTGGTCACGGGCTTGGTCATCGATGATGACAACGGATCACCATTGATCGATCTCGAGGTGCGCCTGCTGAACAAGGATGGTTCGTTGGTCGGTACCACCACCACGGATGCCCGAGGCGAATACTCCTTCCCCGTGGAAAAGAACAAGGAATACGAACTGAAGGTGGAGATGAGGGGCAGATACCCGGGCATTCAACACCTCAGCACGGAGCGCATCGAGGAACAACAGATCGTTACGCGCGATATACACATGGTACCGGATGCTGGTATCTGGCTGCGCGGCACGGCACGGTACAAGGATCGTCCAGGGTTCCTGCCTGGTGTGCGCGTGACGGTGGTGAATATGAGCAGCTTCTTCTCCGAAAGCATGACCACTGGCGAGAGCGGCGACTTCAGTATGCGCTTGCAGAGCAACGAAGAGTTCGAGGTGCTTTTGGAGAAGGATGGCTACTACAGCATCAGCGTGCCGGTGTCCACCATCGGGATGAAGGAAGGCTTGATGGACCTGAGCGAGGCGCGTGATCTGAGCTTTGAACCCATTGACATCGGTGCGCCGCTTCCGTTGAAATACGTACGCTGGGCCCAGGGGGAGGTCAAATTGGACCCGATAGCACGCACGGAGCTGGACGCTTTTGCGGAACGGCTGAACGTGAACTCAGCGCTGAAGGTGGAGATCGGTGTGCACAGTGATGCCCGCGATGGCACGGATGCTTCCCGTCTTGATCAGCGACGTGCCGAGGCCATCGTGGACTATCTGGTCTCCCGTGCGGTGAAGCGCGATCGACTGGTGGCGAAAGGCTACGGTATCTCCCGGTTGAAGAACCATTGTGCTCCCGGGGTCACTTGTTCCGAAGCGGAACATGCACAGAACCGGCGTGTGGAGTTCGCCGTGTTGGAGGTGATGCAGTAGGCTTAAAGGGCTTTGAAACAGTAACCCTTTGCGCTGAAATGGGCAAGGGTGCGCGGCAGTGCGTAGCGCAGCCTTGCCTCGGCTTTCAGACTGTCGTGGAAAACAACGATGGACCCCGGGCGTGCATGGTCGATCACGTTGCGCAGACACCGCTCGCCGCTCATCCGCGTGTCGAAATCGGCGCTTAGCACATCCCACATCACCACATCGAAGCGCCTGCGCAAGGCGGAAGATTGACGCTTCGTGATGCTCCCGTATGGCGGCCTGAACAGCGGCGAGCCGGTAAGCGCCTGGCAGCGGAGCACGTTCCGTAGATAGCTGAACGTGGATGTTCCCCGACCACGTGGATGGTCCCAGGTATGGTTGCCCACGGTGTGACCTTCCCGTCGTATGCGATCAAGGATATCCGGGTTCGACCCGCAATTGCGGCCGATGCAGAAGAACGTGCCTTTGGCACCATATGCCGCAAGCTGGTCCAGCACCCAGGGCGTCACTTCGGGGATGGGTCCATCATCGAAGGTCAGGTACAGTTCATTCCGTCTTGTATCCACGCTCCAACGGAACCCTGGCATCAGCCTGCGCAGGATCCGCGGAATGCGCGTGGGATACATGAGCCTAGAACTTCATGCGCGGTGCTGCACGGCGCCCTCCCTCAAGTTCCATCAGCTTACCTCGGTACTGCTCTTCCATGGCATCGAACCGTTCCTGCATCGATGCTCCGAAGGTGGTGTCGGCCCTGCCGGTCGAACTCGCCAAGCGTCCCATCACGGCGTGTGTGATCGCCATATCGTCCAGTAAGCGCCCTGCGAACTTGGGCTCCAAACTGAGGAAGTGGTTCAAGTTCTCTTCCATGATCGTGAAGAGACGCTCGCTCAGCACATTGGCTTTGTCCTTGTCACCGATGGCATAGTAAGCCTCCACCGTGGGCAGCAGGATGCGGTCGAACGGCACGTTGCGCTCGGGCATCTTCGCCAGGGAAAGGTCCAGGATCTGTCGAGCCTCGTCGTTGCGGCCTTCATCGATCAGGGCTTCGGCAAGACTGCTGAGCTGAAGGCGCAGGTTCGTGGTCATACGCAGGATGTTCTCGTCCAGGTAGATCTTTCCATCCGTGTCCATATTCCCCCACTTGAATTTGTCCATCACGTTCTTGAACATGATGTCGGTCGCAACGCGCCCTTGCAGGTTCGGGTTGTCATTCGGGGAGTAGGCCGGTACAACGCGATAGGTGAGGCCCTCCAATTGGAAATGGTCCTGTAGGTTGATGTAGCTGTCGGGCCCGGTGGTCACCGCGAAGTAGATCGGGCGCTGCCAGTTGTTGTTAGCGAGCAGGTCGAGCACCATCAGGTGGTTCTTGAGCAGTACCTGGCGGTCGATCTTCCAGTTCACGCGAGGTATCCAGCTCGTATCACCGGGTTGCAACGTGCCCGAACCGAAGACGGCAGCGCTGTCCGCAGCGATGCTGAACATGTCCGTGGGGAAGTACGCGTCCTTCACACCGCGCTGGAAGAGCACCTGCATGTTGCGATCATTGGTCACGAAGGCCATCATCTCCCGCAGGTCGCGGTAGCTCTTGCTCTGCGGCAGCAACGCCACGACATCGCGGGTACCCTGGCGGTATTTCTCCGGTGCCATGGAGAAGGGAACGGGCTCGCTCTGGTAGGCCTTGCGACGCATCTGATCGATGTACCAGTCCGTGTTCAGCAGGCTCAGGTTCACCACGCGTACATCGGTGCGGATGCCCTCCACTTCCTGCGCGTACCAAAGCGGGAAGGTGTCATTGTCCCCATTGGTGAAGAGGATCGCGTTAGGTGCGCAACTCTCGAGGTAGTCGCTCGCCAGGTCACGGGCGGGCATACGTGTGCTCCGGTCGTGATCATCCCAACCTTCCGCCACCATGATGCCGGGAACGGCCAGGCACACCAACGCTGCCAGCGTTCCGTGCAGGACATCGCTTTTCAGCACTCTTCCCAGTAAGAAGAAGAGACCGACCAACGCACCGCCCAGAACGCCCATGTAGAGAAGTGTGTAGGATATGGCGTGGTCGCCGTCGGTGATGGATTCAACCAGGAACTTCAGCACCCCGAGGCCGACGGCAGCGCCGACCACCATACCCAGTTCTTTCTGGGTGAGCGTGCGTGCGGCGTCATACAGGGCCATCACCCCCAGGCCGATCCAAATGGTGAACGCATAGAAGGAGCCGACATAGGCATAGTCGCGTTCACGTGGCTGGTACGGTGTCTGGTTCAGATAGATAACGATGGCGATACCCGTGAAGAAGAAGAGCAGCATGGTCACGGTCCAATCCTTCGGATGCCGGACCAGTTGGAACACGAAGCCGATCACGCCAAGCAGTAAGGGCAGGAGGAGGAATTTGTTCCATGCCTTGTTCTGCGTCAGGCTCGAGGGCAGTTGATCCTGGTTCCCCAGGCGTTGTGCATCGATCGCCTTCACACCAGTGACCCAATTCCCGTCCAGGATGTTGCCATGTCCCTGCACATCGTTCTGGCGTCCGGCGAAGTTCCACATGAAGTAGCGCCAATACATCCAGTCCATCTGGTAGCTGAAGAAGAAGTGCATGTTCTCCCCGAACGTGGGCTTGTAGATGATCGTGGGTTTGCCCTCGCGATCCGTCGTTCGCATGGGACGACCCTGGAATTCGCTCCAATCCTTGTACGCATCGATATGGCTCCGTTGCGAGCTGTACATGCGCGGGAAGAGCATGGTGAACTCCTGCTCGTATACCACCTCGCTGCCCTTACGCGCGTCCGTGATGACGTACTCGTTCTTGATCGTATGTCCGGGGTTCTGCTCCACGAAATGCTCTGCGCTCCAGCCATCGTAGAACTGCTTCACCGTACGGTCGTTCTTCTGCACCAGGTAGGTGGCCGTGTAGACCGGGTTGCCGTCTTCGCGCTCATTGGCGTACGGAGAGTCCCAGAACTGGCCGATGAGCAAGGGGCGATCACCATATTGCTCGCGGTTCAAGTAGCTCACCAGGTTGAACACGTTCTCCGGGTTGTTCTCGTCGATCGGTGGGTTCGCCAGACTGCGTATCACCGTCATCGCGTAGGTGCTGTAGCCCACGAGGATCACCGTAACACCGAGGATCACCGTGTTCGCTACCACACGTCCGGTGCGCTGCGTCCAACGCAGACCGAAGAACACCAATGCCAGGACCAGCAGGAAGTAGATCAGATTGCCCGTGTTGAACGGCAGGCCCATGCCATTCACGAAGGCCAGTTCGAACTTGCCGGCCAGCTTCGCAACGCCCGGGATGATGATCGCTTGTATCGTGCCGAGGATGACAGCGCTGATGACGAAGGCCGTAATGATGCCCTTCGGCGTGCTCTCGTAACGTTTGAAGTAGTACACCATGGCGATGGGCGGGATGCACAACAACGCCAGCAACTGTACGCCGATACCCAGACCGAGCAGGTAGCAGATGAGGATGAGCCAGCGCGTGCTATGCGCTTCGTGCGCAACGCTCTCCCATTTCAGGATGGCCCAGAAGGTGATGGCCGTGAAGAACGAGGACATGCTGTACACCTCCGCTTCCACAGCGCTGAACCAGAAACTGTCGCTCCAGGTGTAGGCCAAGGCGCCCACGATACCGCTGCCGAGCACGGCTATCAGCGCCCCGCTGGTAAGCTCCCGGCCCTCCCGTGTGGCCAGCTTGTGGGCCATGTGGGTGATGCTCCAGAACAGGAACAGGATGGTGAACGAACTGCACAATGCGCTGAGCGTGTTGATCGCTACCGGCACATTCTCCACCGAAACGAAGGCGCTGAACACCCGCGCGATGATCATGAACAGCGGGGCACCGGGTGGGTGGCCAACCTCCAACTTGTTCGCCGTGGCCAGGAATTCACCGCAGTCCCAGAAGCTGGCCGTGGGTTCGATGGTGACGATGTAGGTCCATGTGGCAATGAGGAACACCGACCAACCGGTGATGATGTTCAGCTTCTTATAGTCCATTCGGGCAGGGGTCGGGATGCGTAAGGGCCACACATTCAGTCGGAAGGCGAACGTGGGCGGTCGCGAAAATACCGAAAGTCCCGTGCGGGGATCTTGAAAGGGTTGGGTTGCAATGCCGGAACCATTACTTTTGCCGCGCTTTGGTGCCATCCAAAGCGGTATTGACCGATGGTGTAACTGGCAACACGTCTGATTTTGGTTCAGAAGAGTCCAGGTTCGAGCCCTGGTCGGTCAACAGGATGAACGAAGCCCCGCAAGGGGCTTCGGCTTTTTGGTACCTGAGCGATCAGGCACCTTTGTTCTCAGGCCAAAGAGGGGTCCTGCTTCAGTAGCGTGCACAAACAAGCGTGAAGCTCGGGTGCGGCGGCCTTGAACACAGCTGGCTGCTCGAAGAAGTACTCCACTGCCACAGCGAAGAACTCGGCCTGATTGGTGCCCGCATAATCCCGGAAGTAGCGAACCTCCCCGCGTTGGATCCGATCGATCTCTGCAGTAGCCAGTTGTTGCCAATGTGCCAAGGTCGTAGGTGGGAGGAAATGGTCCTCGCCATTGATGATCGTGTTCTCGAACCAGAGGGCATGCGCCATCTCATGAAGTCCGACATTATGCGCGTCGCGGCTGTGTGCATAGCCGTGCACGAAGTCTTCCCACGAGATGATGATCATGCCCGCTTTGGGCCTGACCTCACCTTGGTGAAGTCTTCCGCTGCGATGGGAGCGATAACTTTCCGGGTACACCACGATCCGGTTGAAGTGCAGCAGTTCGATCTCCGGGAAACCATGCAGCAACTGTGCAGCACACGCGCCGATCATCACCTTCATCTCCGGTGTGGCGGCGATGCCCGCAGCCACCCAGGTCTTCTCGTTCACGAAGAGCGAGACCTTCTCTTCGAACACGTGTTGGGCTTCCGGTGAGAGCCGTTGATAGTAGAGCGCATATTTCGCCAACACCTGCCTCTCGCGGGCCTTCAAAGGGACTTTCTTCTTCAGCAGACCGGAACTGCGCGCCGCCCACAACACCCAAAGTGCGATGGGGCCACCGACGAAGATGAAAAAGGGGAGGAAGCGTACGATCATCGCTCGTCCCTCTACGGCTTTCAGTAACGGATCTTGTCCTGCTTATCCTTCCATTCTGTGAACACCACCTGTGCCTCATCGCGCAGCTTATGCTCGGTGAGTATGCGCCGCTCGCCGTAAGGCAACGGAAGTTCGTCGTAGATCAGTTGGTCATCGAAGCCCGCATCAGCAGCGTCTTCGCGTGTGCAGGCGAAGACGATCCGGTCCGGACGCGCCCAATAGATCGCACCAAGGCACATGGGACAGGGCTCGCAACTCGTATAGAGCACACAGCCGGTCAACTGGAAATCGTTCAGGTTCGTGCAAGCATCGCGGATGGCCACGACTTCGGCATGCGCCGTGGGATCGTTGGAACTGGTGACGCGGTTGTTGCCGCGGCCCACGATCACACCGTCCTTCACGATCACACAGCCGAAGGGGCCTCCTTCACCAGTGCTCATGCCGTGTTGCGCGGCACGGATGGCTTCGCGTAGGTACTGTTCGTCGTTCATCTCACTTGTTGTTCACGGTAACTCCGATGCCCAATTCCTTCAACTGCGGCTCATCGATCCGGCTCGGCGCATCGATCATCGTATCGCGGCCCGCATTGTTCTTCGGGAAGGCGATGAACTCGCGGATGTCGCTGCGGCCGCCGAAGAGGCTCACCCAACGATCGAAACCGAAGGCCGCGCCACCGTGTGGGGGAGCGCCGTATTCGAAGGCATCCATGAGGAAGCCGAACTTGTAACGGGCATCCTCATCGGTGAAGCCCAACACGCGGAACATCGCTTCCTGCATGCTGCGATCGTGGATGCGGATGCTGCCACCACCGATCTCGGTGCCGTTGATGACGAGGTCATACGCATTGGCCTTCACCGCGCCGGGGTCGCTTTCCAGCAAGTGCGCATGTTCGGGGATGGGAGAGGTGAACGGATGGTGCATGGCGTGCCAGCGGCCGCTTTCCTCATCCTTCTCGAGCAACGGGAAGTTCACGACCCACAAGGGTTTGAATGTCCACGGATCGCGCAGGCCGAGCAGGTCGCCGAGATGCAGGCGCAGCTCGTTCATCTGCTTACGGGTCTTGTGCTGTTCACCAGCGAGGATGCATACTAGGTCGCCTTTCTGCATGCCCGTGGCATACGCCCAGCCTTGTAGATCCTCCTGGGAATAGAACTTGTCCACCGTGCTCTTCAAGCCATCCTCAGCCCAGCGCACGAACACGATCCCGCTCGATCCGATCTGCGGGCGCTTCACGAAGTCGATCAGCGCATCGGTCTGCTTCCGGCTCCAAGCAGCGACGCCTTCAGCTCGGATAGCCACGACGAGTTCCGCTTCATCGAATACCTTGAATCCCTTGCCCTGTGCGTGTTCTGTCAATTCAACGAAGGGCATCCCGAAACGCAGGTCGGGCTTGTCACTGCCGTATGAGCGCATCGCATCATCGTATTCCATGCGCTGGAACGGCTCATGGAATTCCCTGCCAAGTATGGTCTTGAAGAGGTGTTTCGCCATACCCTCGAAGGTGTTCAGCACGTCCTCCCGTTCCACGAAGGCCAGTTCACAGTCGATCTGCGTGAACTCCGGCTGGCGATCGGCACGTAGATCCTCATCGCGGAAACACTTCACGATCTGGAAGTAGCGGTCGAAACCGGCCACCATCAAGAGCTGCTTGAATGTCTGTGGGCTCTGCGGCAGCGCGTAGAATTCGCCCTGGTTCATGCGGCTCGGAACCACGAAATCGCGTGCGCCTTCCGGGGTGCTCTTGATCAGCACGGGTGTTTCCACTTCCAGGAAATGCTGGCTGCTGAGGTAGTTGCGCACTTCCATCGCCATGCGATGGCGCAGTTCGAAGTTGCTGCGCACCGCCGGCCTGCGCAGGTCGAGGTAGCGGTACTTCATCCTTAGCTCATCACCGCCGTCGGTCTCATCCTCGATGGTGAAGGGTGGAAGCTTCGCGCTGTTCAGCACCTTCAGCTCGGTGACGATCAACTCGATCTCGCCGGTGGGGATGTTGTTGTTCTTGCTCTCGCGTTCTTTCACAGCGCCGGTCGCTTGCACCACGAATTCACGCCCCAGCGCATTGGCCTGGTCGCACAACGTCTTGTTGCGCTCGGTGTTGAAGCTCAGTTGTGTGATGCCATAGCGGTCGCGGAGGTCCACGAAGGTCATCCCACCCAGGTCGCGGGTGCGTTGGACCCATCCGGAGAGTGTAACGGTCTTTCCAGCGTCGGCGAGGCGGAGTTCGCCACAGGTGTGCGTGCGGTACATGCGTGTGATCGTCCGCGCGGCTTCTCGAGATACTGGTTCGCGGATGGAGCGCGAAAATACCGGAACCTCCCGAACCCTTCGTAGAGCTATTGCACCGTGAACGTGAGCGCTCGTCGTGTAATGTCCCCGTCGCGCTCCTGCACCCAGAAGATCCAGCGCTCCATTCCCACTAGGTTGCGTGTAACGATGGACTTTTCGAAGGAGAACGATCCAGTAGGGATGGTCAGGCTATCCGCCAGCCCTTCCGGTCCACCGTCGTAGGCGGTCAGCACTTGGAACGTGCGCAGCGGGTCATCGCCGGCAACGATCACGACCCCTACACGAACGGTGTCGTTCAGGGGGAGGGTGTCGTTGGTGAAAACGAATCCACTATCCATCCGGAAATCGATGGTAGGGTTCCGTTCCGGCGTGGCAGGATCTTCGGGTTCGCAAGAAACCAGAACAACAGCTAAGAAGCCTAGGAACCAGGGAACAGTGCGTACCATGTCGACCAGCGGCGAAATTAGTGTGGTGGGATCGAAGTGAGGGAAGTGCAACGTTCCGTCACCCCAAGGCAGCAGGTTCGGGGGTGTTTTGCGTCTACACTCCAAATCCATCCACATGCGTCGGATCATTACGTTGAGCACTTTCGTTGCTGGCACATCGATCGCCACCGCCTGTTCCTGTTTCGGCCCCAACACGTTCTGTGGGGTGCTCAACCCGCCTTACGAGGAACCGGAATGGTGGATCCCCGATGCGGTGGTGATGGCCATTCCGTTGCAACAGCACTACTATGGCATCGATGTGGTGATCGTGCAGGTTTTCCAAGGTGAGATGAACAACGATACGGTGCGCGTTTGGGGTGACAATGGTGCGCTGTGCCGCCTTTACACCGGTTGGAACCAAGGCGATACGCTGATCTTGGGCCTGGACCGGACGGACCTGATGGGCAATACGGTCGTGAACTCGGAATACCCGCCTGACCTGGAGCGCGAGGAGGATTACATGATCAGTGGATGCGGCGTGTACCTGCTGGACTTCGAAGGCGGTCTTGTTGTGGGCCATATCGATGAGCCCGTGGAACAGACCATGTCGCTCGAAGACTTCACGGCCATGGTAGAGCAATGCACGCTGGCCAACGGCATTGGCGATGGCCCACAGGTGGACCCCATCGTGGTGCGTACGCTCGGGGCTGTGCCGTCCATCGAATGGCGCGCTACCAGCGGACCGTTGGATCTGGTCGTGAACGATTCCCAGGGCCGTGCGGTGTTCCGTAAGCGTTGGGATGGCACGGCGCTCATGTTGGATGGCCTTGCACCCGGCGCTTACGTGGTAGAGGTGCGGCGTGGGACCGACCGGTTCGTACGGAAGTTGGCCGTGATGTGAACGTGTGCGCCGGTACCTTGGCGGAACATTCATCCGTCATGCACGCCCACATCAATTCGCCGTTCACGCGGTTCGCCAAACGCACCTCCACGTTCACCGGCAAACCGGTCACTTTCCTGCTGGCGGTGCTCGTCATCCTCATCTGGGCTTTAACAGGTCCACTGTTCCACTACAGCGATACGTGGCAGCTGGTGATCAACACCGGCACCACCATCATCACATTCCTCATGGTGTTCCTCATCCAGAACACCCAGAATCGCGATACGGAAGCGCTGCAGATCAAACTGGATGAACTGATACGCGCGCAGCAGGAGGCTAACAACTCGTTGCTGGACCTGGAGGAGTTGGACGACAAGGAGCTCGATGCGATCCGCGCCACTTACCTCGCGCTCGCAAGGAAGGAACGGGAGGCCAAAGGCTGAACGAAGAAAGTCGCTCATGCAGACCTGCGGTTCAACCGCTCAACGAAGCGTCCAAGCGCCGACGGTAACGCTGGCACCGCTCATGTAAATCGGTCGAGGGTGCTCGTTCGGGCTGCTTTCCTTGCGGTCGAAGAAGCCCACCATGTCTACCACTCGGTCATTTGCCATTTGCGCAGCGATATGCTGCACGAACCTCGCAGCGATCGCACAGCCGGTCAGCTCCCCCCTGCAACCGAACGTTGTTGAGCATCGTGCGCTGAACGCATCCGAGTTCCATCGTTATTCGTTGGCCTTGAAGGCAGGGGATTGGGCGATCGTACGGGTCGATTAGCTCGACATGGATGTCGCCGTCGCCACTATCGATCCCGCAGGAACGAAACTCGCCGAATTCGATTCGCCGAACGGTAGGACTGGTCCGGAAGTGGTGCGATTGACCGCGACTACGGCTGGGAACTACACCATCGAAGTGCGCTCTATCGAAGAGGGTGCGCCCGCCGGTGCCTACGACATCCGTGTACTTGCCATGGGTGCCAAGCCATCCACACCGGCCGAGGAGATGGATGCCTACCTGGCCAACTACAGCACCACCGATGCGCCCGGTCTCGCCATCGCGGTGATGAAGAATGGCGAGAGCATTTATCGGAAGGGTTACGGCATGGCCGATCTGGAGCACAACGTGTCCGTCACGCCGAACACGGTCTTCCATGTGGCGTCCATCTCCAAACAGTTCACCGCGCTCGCCGCGCTGCTGCTCGCGGCCGAAGGCAAACTCTCCTTGGACGAAGATGTGCGCAAGTACCTGCCCGAACTTCCGATCTACGCGCATCCGATCACCATCCGCGACTTGGCCCAACACACCAGCGGCTTGCGGGATGTGGACGAACTATTGCGTCTCAGCGGCATCGGTCAAGATGATGCTGCCACCAATGCCGAAGTACTGGGTATTCTTCTGCGTCAGACCGGTCTCAACTTCACGCCGGGCACTGCCTTCGAATACAGCAACTCGGGCTTCATCCTGCTGGCCGAGGTCGTTGCGCGCGTGTCCGGAAAGCCGTTCTCCACGTTCATGCAGGAACGCGTCTTCACGCCTTTGGGCATGAAGGACACACGGATCCTGGACATGCCCGGTGCCGTGGTGCCGAACAAGGCCTATTCCTATGGTGCGGAAGGCTCAACGTTTGTGAAGCGCCCGGTGAACCACACCATCATCGGCTCGACCGGCCTGAACACGACCGTGGATGATCTGTGTTTGTGGGCGAAGAACTTCGGGACGCCTGTTGTGGGCGACCGCGCGTTGATCGACCGCCTGCAACGGTCCGGTACGCTCGCGAACGGCGATCCCATCAGCTATGCGTTGGGCTTGGACCACAAGACGTACAGAGCCCAGCACGTCATCTTCCATGGGGGCGGCGATGCGGGTTACCGAGCCTACCTGGTATGCATCCCGGAACATCGGTTCGTCGTTGCCATCACCTCCAATGCGCAGGAGTTCAACCCGGTGGAAGCCGCGGAACGCGCCATTGACTACTTCCTTGCGGAGGAGGTGGAGCGGACGGAACCGAAGGCATCGACGAAGAAGCCACGTCGCTCCAAGTACGATCCACTTACGGGCGAATACGAGATCTTCCCGGGCCGGATCCTCTCCGTGAAGCGCGCGGATCGGGGATTGGCCATCCAGTTCGCCCCCGGTGATGCGCCCGTTCCGCTGGAAGAGGTCGACGAGAACGTCTTCAAACTGGGCAACGCATACAACCGCTTCGTCTTCCATACGTCTGCCGATGGCAAGGCCTACCGCTTGGACAACCACATCTATGACTTCACGTGGGGAGGTCCGAAGGTCACACTGGCACCAGTGGACGTGGCCGCGATCCGTTCCGCGGACTTCTTGGGGACCTACCTGAGCAGTGAGTTGGGTGGAGTGCTCTCGGTGGCCGTATCCGATGGTGGGTTGGTGGTCAGCGGCCATCGTGGTGGCCCGTTCCCCATGCGACCGTTCCAGCGGGATTCCTTCACCACGGAAGCCGGTCATATGGGCCTGCTCACGTTCGAGCGCGATGGAAAGGGGGCGATCAACGGCTGCCGCGTGTCCGGTAGTCGGGCGCGGAACATCCTGTTCGAGCGGGTGCGCTGAGGCTATCGCATCGCCACTAGGACCAAGCACACCAGCATCATGGCGATCAGGTGGTATACACCGCTGAGGATGCCGTACGGGATCGGGCGTGGCATGTTCGGATTGATGGCGATGTTCATCGTGTTCGTGACCAGATAGCCGAAGCCGACGACCAGTGCGAACGTCAGGGCGGCGCCATAGGTCGTTATGCCTAGCGCGTCCATCAGGATCGCGGTGGTGAGGATCACCAGGAAGTTGCAGACCATCGGTCCAACGAAGTAGATGGGATCCTTGCTCTGGGGCTCGTCCACCGGTCGGCCCAAGGTGCGGAGGTACGGCTTCCTGAAAAGGGCGGTGAACCATGCAGCGCCGAGCAATGAAGTGAGGACGAAGGCCAGCGCGATGCCGAGCCAGGGCAGGTTGGAAAGGGTGATGGACATGTCGGGTCGTTCTTGTGCGGCCAAAAGTGCTGGCGCGCTCGGACAACCTTATGTCAAGGGTGTGGACGTACTTTTTTCCTCGGACGATGTTCCGTTGCCGGGATATCGTTCGAAGAACTGTTGCAGTGTCATATCGTGCGGTATGAAAGGCTCGTCGAGCACCTCCAGCCGTTTGATACGGTCCAGCCGGAAGTAGCGGAATTCCTTGCGGAGACGGCACCACGCGATCAACAGCCAATTCGCCGTGCTCAACAGCGCGAACGGCTCAATGGACCGCTGCGAGGACCGTTCGTCCGCGTTGGTATAATCGATGCGCACCACCCGGAAGTTGGTGATCGCGAACTGCACCTCCGACAGGCTGTCGCTGGTGCGTTCGATCCGCTCGATGTTCTTGAACTGCGTGCGGTCCACGAGCAGGTTGATCTTCTCCTTCGCGCTGTGGTCCAGCACCGAAGTGATCTTGTCGATCGCCTCCGCATACCGCGCGATCAACGACGAATCCGTGGTCTTCAGCACCAACTGTTTTGCGGCGATCAGCGCATTGGCCTCCTGCTCGGTGAACGTAACTGGAGGCAGCCGATAGTGGTCCATCAGGAGATAGCCCTTGCCCTCTTCCGTGATCACCGGAACACCCGCTTCCTCCAACGCACGGATGTCGCGGTAGATGGTGCGTTCGCTCACCGTGAACCGCTGCGCCAGCTCCGCAGCGGTCACCAGGCGCTTGGTCTGCAACCGCGTCAGGATCGCGGTAAGACGCGAAAGGCGTTTGATGTCGGCGCGGGGCATGGTCCTGCACAAAGAAAGGGCGCCCTGCAAGGCGCCCTTCTCAATGGTTGTTCAATGGTCACAACTACAACGTCCCGCGTGCGTCCTGCTCCCGCTCGATCGCCTCGAACAGCGCTTTGAAGTTGCCTTTGCCAAAACTCTTCGCGCCCTTGCGCTGGATGATCTCGATGAAGAGTGTGGGGCGGTCCTGTAGCGGCTTGGTGAAGAGCTGCAAGAGGTAGCCCTCGTCGTCGCGGTCCACCAGGATGCCGAGCTCGGCCAGCGGTGCAAGGTCCTCGTCGATCGGGCCTACACGGTCCAGCAGACCGTCGTAGTAGGTGGAAGGCACCTTCAGGAACTCCACGCCGCGGCCCATCAGGTCGCGCACCGTCTTCACGATGTCGTCCGTGGCGATCGCCATGTGCTGCACGCCCTCGCCGTTGTAGAAATCGAGGTACTCCTCGATCTGGCTCTTCTTCTTGCCCTCGGCCGGTTCGTTGATCGGGAACTTGATGCGGCCGTTTCCGTTGCTCATCACCTTGCTCATCAAGGCGCTGTACTCCGTGCTGATGTCCTTGTCGTCGAAGCCCAGCACGTTCGCGAAGCCCATCACCTCCTCGTAGAACTTCACCCAGGTGTTCATCTGGTTCCAGCCCACGTTCGCCACCATGTGGTCCACGTACTTCAGGCCGGTGGTGGTGGGGTTGTAGGCGCTCTTCCATTCGCGGAAGCCCGGCAGGAAGGTGCCTTTGTAGTTCTTGCGCTCCACGAACACGTGCACCGTGTCGCCGTACAGCTTGATGGCGCTCTTCACCACCTCACCATCCGCATCCTTCTCCACGCGCGGCTCGAAATGGCTGATCGCCCCGCGGCTCGTCGTTTCCTGGTAGGCCTTGCGCGCATCGTCCACCCACAGCGCGATCTCCTTCACGCCATCGCCGTGTTTGCGCAGGTGGTCGTTGATCTCGTGCTCCTGCGTCAGCGGCGTGGTCAGCACCAGGCGGATCTTGTCCTGCACCAGCACATAGCTCGTGCGGTCCTTCACACCCGTCTCCAGGCCCGCGTAGGCCAGGCTCTGGAAGCCCCAGGCGGTCTTGTAGTAGTGTGCGCTCTGCTTGGCGTTGCCCACGTACAGTTCCACGTAGTCCGTGCCCAGCAGGGGCAGGAAGTCCTGTGCATCGGCCATGATCTTCTCCAGGCCGTAGTCCACGTCTTTCAATCCGGTTGCCATTGGGGTAGGGATAAGGGTATCCGCAAGGATGTTCGGTGCCCAAAGTTCGGACATTTTGTGGGGGTGGGGATGAGGAAGGTCATTGGGGCGTGCCCCGGCCCAAATGCAGCCGGGTCGGGCTTTCCCCTCCAAGTCCTCAGCCGGTTGCTTCGTCGTTCCTCCTCGCAATGACCGGCTTCCGGGCTTTTCGGTCCAATCCCTCACGCGAAATGCCCGAAGTGCTCAATCATTAGTTGGGGGTGTGTCGATTGAAGTGCTCGAAGAATCGACTTGGCCTTATCTCGAAGGTCTCTCCTAGCTTCTCATGGGCTAACTGATGAATCGACTCGCACAGATCTCGGACGTTTGACGGCTTGAGTCTGTACCCCAGAATGACCCGCTCAATCTTCAATCGAGGAATTAGGCTCTTGGCGGTTCCATCCGGGTCGATGGTTGGTGGTAGCTGATATCGCGTTTCCCAGTTCTTCCCGAGGTAGAGTCTGTCGAAGAAGCTTCGTTGCCCATTGCGCCCAACATCCAACGAAAGATCTTTTGGCCACGTCTTATTCTCAGAAGGCCGTGAAAAGAAGTCATGGTCGTGGTAGTGAAGAAGTCGGACTTCATTTTCAAATCGAAAGATGTCCGACTTGTGGAATGCGACGAGCTTGACGAAGAGGTCTTCAAAATCGCGCACATGAAAATTCTCAGCATGGCCGAACTCTCGGATTCTCTCAGCTAAGCCAATGAATGCTTCCGGCTCTTGGATTGAATACTGGATTCGGCTTAGGTGGTAGTTGTTCCAGTGGCGCTGAGTGGTCGGGTCTATGCTGAAGACAATAGCGACACCGTGTCCATTGCCACCGTACTGCCAAAGGTTGAAGTCTTCGGTTGTTCCTTCTTGGTCAATTTCGACCATAGAGAAGGAGAACAGTTTGGAGCGCGCCTCTTTGAGAGAGTAGCCGTCAGCAAAGCCCAGGTCTTTTGCCGCGAAAGTGAACTCTCGAGGGTCATCCATATGGTTCAGGTCGTACAACCGTATGGAAGTCTCCCTCAGCATACTTAGGAGCGTCTGAGGTGTTGTGTAATGAATGAATCGACTATCAGCGGTAAGGGGGTAGTCATATTGGCTATCCTTGAAAGCATCATTGCTCGCCAAAGCGGATAGACGCGCGGAACGATGAAGCCACTTCGGACTACCCATGCTTCCCCAGCCTGTGATTTCGGCATGCACGAGGAGTGGTGTTATGAAGCGTTTCAGGAATCGATCCGCTTTCACACGCCGGTACTCACGTTGAAAACGCTCCAACTCTCGCTCTTCCTCCTTCGTTATGGTGTCCTTCATTAGAAGATGAGCGAAGTGTTGCTCTTCGGGATCAAGTTTGACGTCTGCTCTGGTCGGCATGCGCTTAAGAATGGTAACTGTAGTTCGCGCTGAGCTACTCGAACACCTTGAAGTACTCTTCGAACCGATAGATGCGCCCCCACTTGTTGCCGGTGATCTCGCGCAGGATGCCGATGCGCTCGAAGTCGCTCATGATCTTGTAGGCGGAAGGTGAGCTCTGGCCGGTGGCCTTCATCACTTCCTCGGCCCACACGATCGGTTGCTGGAACAAGTGGTTCAACAATTTCGGGGCGGCCTGTGTCTGGCGGCCGATGCGCGGTATCCGTACTTCGAGGCACTCCTGTTTCAAGCGCAGGATCTCGCGCAAGCCGTTGGTGGCTTTGTTCGCCGTTTCGATCACGCCCACTAGGAAGAAGCGGAACCACTGGCGGATGTCGTTCTGGCTCCGCACGCGCATGAGGTTGTCGTAGTACGAGCTGCGGTTGCGCTCGAAGAAGTCGGACAGGTAGAGTACGGGCTGCTTTAGCACACCGGCGTGTACGAAGTAGAGTGTGATCATCAAGCGACCGATACGGCCGTTGCCGTCGAGGAAGGGGTGGATGGTCTCGAACTGGTAGTGCGCCAACGCTGCCTTGAGTACATGAGGCAGGCCGGTGCGATCGTTGTGGAACACGTTCTCGAGGTCGCTCATCAACGGGCCGACTTCCTCCCAGATCGGAGGAATGAACGCGGCATCGGCCAGGCTTGCGCCGCCGATCCAATTCTGGCTGCGGCGGAACTCGCCTGGCATCTTGTGTTCACCGCGCACTCCTTGGAGCAAGGTCTCATGGGCCTCGCGCAGCATGCGCGAAGACAAGGGCAGGTCGTTCATGCTGGCCAGACAGTGTTCCATTGCCTTCACGTAGTTGTTCACCTCGCGGCGGTCGTCTCGGCGTTCCACGGAAACGGCACGCTCGTCCAGGAGGGCCTCCTCCATGTTCGTCTGGGTGCCCTCGATCTTACTGCTCACGGTGGCCTCCTTGTACACGTGCATCCGGATGAAGTGCCCGATGTTCGGGACCAGTTCCCCGAAGGCGTTCAATTCCCCCAGTTTCAGTGTGGCCTGCTCCAAGAGGCCCTGTAACTCCATGTCGTCCAGTCGGAAAGGCCGGTTGATCGGCTCCGGCTGGAAGGCCTTGTAGCCTGCGGTCGTTGGGGTGGCCCGGCCAGCAAGGAAGGACTTCATGGTGAGGAGGGTGTGCGACTGCTTAAAAAGCGCCCAGGGCTTTTTAACTATTGAGGCACAAACTTAAAAAGAGTTCACCGCTTTTTCAACTCGGGTGAAAAGACCTCCGCCCCGGTCACCTGAGATCCTAGCCCGGCGGCGCGCCAAAGTCGATCGAGGCAACGTGTATAGAAAAGTGTGCTTTTCTGTATATGTCTTGAAGGACATGCATAGAAACGCTCGGTTACCCGCTTCCTTACTAGGAGTCAGTGCGTGGGTGCGTGAGGGATAGAAGCAAGTAGCCCACAGCGAGGCTTTGCGAGCGAGGACGACTGCGGATAGCCCGACACCGGCTGCATTTGAGCCGGGGGCACGCCCACACCTCGACTCCTCAGTCGCTTCGCGCCTTGCGTAGTGCCGCTCCGCTTATGCTCGGTGTGACACGTGCCAATTATCTGATCATCTGATCTTCTAATTGTCTGATCGGCTACTCCACCCAACTCTTCCAGTACTTCCCATCATCGATCTTCAAACACTCCTCGGTCACCATCAGCGGTTTGAAGGTGTCCACCATCACAGCCAGCTCGTCGGTCACTTTCTTGCCGATGCTGCGTTCCATGGCGCCGGGGTGCGGGCCGTGCGGGATGCCGGCGGGGTGCAAACTGATGTGGCCCGGGCCCACGTCGTTGCGGCTCATGAAATCGCCATCGACGTAGTAGAGCACCTCATCGCTGTCGATGTTGCTGTGGTTGTATGGCGCGGGGATGGCCTGCGGGTGGTAGTCGTAGAGGCGCGGGCAGAAGCTGCACACTACGAAGGCATCGGTCTCGAAGGTCTGGTGCACGGGCGGCGGCTGGTGCACGCGGCCGGTGATGGGCTCGAAGTCGTGGATGCTGAAGGCGTAGGGGTAGTTGTAGCCGTCCCAGCCCACCACGTCGAAGGGGTGCGTGGCGTACACGAG
>JAEUTA010000013.1 GCA_016788205.1 Flavobacteriales bacterium
GTTGCTGAGCACCGCCCACGAACTGGCCGTGCGCATCATGAAGAACAGCCCCACCGCCCTCGCCGCCGCCATCCGCGCGGTGAACGCCGGCTACGAACCCGGCGCCAATGGCCTGCAACGCGAGATCGAGGAGTTCGGCAAATGCTTCGGCACAGCGGATTTCAAGGAGGGAACAACGGCGTTCGTGGAGAAGAGGAAGGCGAATTTCACGGGGGCGTGATCGACCCTAAAGACATCTTGTTCAAGACAAGGGCTTGGGTTCCACTGAGCCTTATTTGCTTCCTAGCGCTGGGTCTCATCGGTGTCTGGTTCTCTTTTAGCCATATCCTAGCTCAAGGACCAGACAAGAAGTCATTCTTGATTCTGTCCTCATCACTTGCCTTTCTATGCACAGTCCTGTGGATGGCAACCTTGATTCCTGGTGCAGTGGTCTTTGACTTGGTCAACAGGACCATCACTGCAACATACTTCGGTCGTGGAGTGAGAACGTTTTCCACGACCGATGTACGTGATATTGAATGGCGCTCAAACATATACGCCAGGCAACCTGCACTACTTCTCCACTTCGTTGATGGCAGGAAATTGCTTGTGCCCCCAGCGGCGCATGATAGCCGAATCAACCCGATCATTGCTGAGATTCGGCGTTCAATCCCCGAATGAGCGCCCTCCGCAAACTCGCCGGCCAAACAGCCATCTACGGGCTCAGCAGCATTGTTGCGCGCTTCCTCAACTTCCTGCTGGTGCCGTTGTACACCAGCACGTTCGTGTTCGAACCGGCCGAGTACGGGGTGGTCACCGCGCTCTATTCCTGGACGGCGCTGCTCAACGTGCTGCTCACCTTCGGCATGGAGACCACTTTCTTCCGTTTCGCTTCGCGCGAGGAACCCACCACCCCGCACAACCGCACCCTCTACTCCACCGCCACTTGGGGCCTCTTCTTCCCCGCGCTCGCCTTCATGGTCCTCGGTAGCGTCTTCTCCGACCAACTCGCCCAATGGCTGCACTTTGATGCGTACGCGAGCTCCGTGCTGATGTTGGTGTTAATCATCGGCATCGACGCCATCACCGCCATCCCCATGGCACGGCTGCGGCAACAGGGGCGGCCGTGGAAGTACGCCTTCATCAACCTGCTCAGCGTGGGCGTGAACATCGGGCTTAGCTTGTTCTTCCTGCTGTACTGCATGAAGCGCTACAATATGGACGAGAGCAACGCGCTGATCGACGCGGTGTACGATCCGACGTTCGGCGTGGGCTACGTGTTCGCGATCAACCTCGTCAGCACTGCTGTGAAGTTGCTCGTGTTGCTTCCCTCTTGGCCTTCGCTGAAAGCGATGGACAAGGACCTGCTGCGCGCGATGGCCGCCTTCGGTGCACCACTGATGATCGCGGGGCTCGCCGGCATGGTGAACGAGACCGCCGACCGCGTGATCCTGAAATACCTGCTGCCCGATGACATCGCCGACAGCGAGATCGGGATCTACGGCGCGTGTTACAAACTCGCCGTGCTCATCACGCTCTTCATCCAAGCCTTCCGCATGGGCGCCGAGCCGTTCTTCTTCAGCCATGCCAAGGAGAAGAACAGCAAGGAGACGTTCGCACGTATCATGAACATCTTCGTTGCGGTGTGCATGTCCGCTTTCCTGGTGGTAATGCTCTTCCTGGATCTCTTCAAATGGTTCATCCCGAACCCGGAATACCACGTCGGTCTGCGCGTGGTACCGATCCTGATGCTGGCCAATGTCTTCCTCGGCATTTACTACAACCAAAGTGTTTGGTACAAGCTGACCGATCGGCCGCGCGTGGGCAGCACCATCAGCCTGATCGGTGCGCTCATCACCATCGTGCTGCTCTTCGCATTGATCCCCCACTTCGGTTACATGGGCGCGGCATGGACCACGTTTCTCTGTTACGCGAGCATGGCCATCATCAGCTATGTGTGGGGTCAGCGCAACTACCCGATCCCGTACGACGTGAGCCGCATCCTGCTGTACATGGCGGGTGCGGTGGTGCTGTGGTGGGGATGCGAGCAGGTGGTGTTGGAGGGTATGTTGAACTATGGCCTTCGCGCCATCGTGTTGTTGATCTTTCTTGGTGCGGCCTGGAGGCTTGAGAAGGATGCGCTGCGACCTTTGTCGGTATGAACGAGGTCATTGATAAGTCGACGGAAGTCCGCATCACCAATAAGAGCCACCACCCGCTCCCCTCCTACGCCACGGCCCACAGCGCCGGCATGGACCTTCGCGCCAACCTAGACAAGTCCATCATCCTGGAACCCGGCCAACGAGCTCTCATTCCCACGGGCCTCTTCCTGGAACTGCCCGAAGGCACCGAGGCTCAAGTGCGCCCCCGCAGCGGACTGGCCTTCAAGCATGGCATCACGGTGCTCAACAGCCCCGGCACTATCGATGCGGATTACCGGGGCGAGGTGGGCGTACTGCTGATCAACCACGGTCTTGAGGCTTTCGAGGTGAAAGACGGGGAGCGCGTTGCCCAACTGGTCATCGCCCGGTACCTGCGGGTCACTTTCGCGGAAAGTGCGGACCTTCGCGCCACTGAACGAGGCGCTGGAGGTTTCGGACATACCGGCACCCGCTGAGCGAGAACAATCGAATGAAGATCATCGTCCCAATGGCAGGTATGGGTAAGCGCATGCGCCCACACACCCACACCACCGCCAAGCCCCTGCTGCCCATCGCCGGCAAGCCCATCGTACAACGCCTTGTGGAAGATCTGGCCACCGTGGCCGGAGAAGCCGTGGAAGAGGTAGCCTTCATCGTCCACCCCAGCTTCGGCAAAAAGGTGGAAGAGGAGTTGCTCGGCATAGCGAAAGCCATCGGCAGCAAAGGCACCATCCACTACCAGAAGGAGGCTCTTGGCACCGCACACGCCATCCTCTGCGCCCAAAGCGCGCTGAACGGCCGTGTGATCGTGGCCTTCGCCGATACGCTCTTCCGCGCCCAGCTGAAACTGGACAAGGACTGCGACGGCGTGATCTGGGTGAACAAGGTGGACGACCCAAAGCCCTTCGGCGTGGTGAAGCTGGATGATAAAGGCATAATCACCGAGTTCGTGGAGAAGCCACAGACCTTCGTCAGTGATCTCGCGATCATCGGCATCTACTACTTCGCCGACGGCGAGTACCTGCGCAAGGAGATGCAGTACTTGATCGATAACGACATCAAGGACAAGGGCGAGTACCAGCTGACCAATGCCATGGAGAACATGAAGCAGAAGGGCGCTCGCTTCAAGGCTGGCAGCGTGGATGTGTGGATGGACTGCGGCAACAAGAACGCCATGGTGGACACCAACACGAAGGTGCTCGGCTTCCTGAAAGGCACGAAGGACCTCGTGAGCGGTTCAGTGAAGAAGGAGAACAGCGTGGTGATCGAACCGTGCTTCATCGGCGAGAACGTGACCATCACCAACAGCATCGTTGGACCGAACGTTTCCATCGAGGCCGGGGCGGTCGTTTCCAGCAGCGTTGTGAAGAATTCGATCCTACGGGGCAATACGCGTGTACAGGACTGCGTGATGGACAACAGCATGATCGGTGAGCGCGCCAGCGTGAAGGGCACGGCCCTTGATGTGAGCATCAGCGACGATAGCACGATCGGATGAACGAACGCAACGCTCTGCACGGTCCGCGCACCATGGCGGGGCGCGGCCTTTTCGTCTTGCTTATCGCGACGCTATTGATCGCTTGCGGCGGAGCGAAGCAGACCGTGGAGAAAGTGCCCGCCGGCGTGGATCATGAAGGTGGGGCGGCGGCAAGCCCGGGAACCGACAAGCGCGCGGAGATCATGCGCCTCTTCATGGAGGCCACGCAGGCACGTCTCGGTGGGCAGATCCCGAAAGCGGTGCAACTCTATCGCGAGACACTGAAGCTGGACCCCACGAACGGTGCAGCCCTTTTCGAGCTCGCCAAGCTCTACCACCAAGGACAGGATTTCCCGGCAGCCCTCGATCACGCCAAACGCGCGGTGGTAGCCGATAAGGAGAACATCTGGTACCGTTTCCTGCTCGCGGATCTCTACGCGCAGAACCGCCAGACGAACGAAGCCGCCGCCGTCTACCGTGAAGTGCTGGCCAAATGGCCTGATCGATACGAAGTGTACTTCGACCTGGCCAACATGCTCGCCGCAAGCGGAAAGGTGGATGATGCCATCAAGGTCTATAACGAGCAGGAACAACGCTTCGGCCTCAGCGAGGAATTGATCATGCAGGAGTTCGGCATGCTCAGCCAGAGCGCTCGTATGGGGGAGGCACAGGCCTTGGTTGAACGCGCCATCAAAGCCTACCCCAACGAGCCGCAGTATATGGGCCTGCTCGCCGAAGTGTACGACCAGCAAGGCGATCACGAAAAAGCACTCGAGCAGTACCGCAAGACCCTGGAGCTTGATCCGGACAACAGCATGCTCCGCATCGCGCTGGCCGAACATTATTACAGTGTGGGCAAGATGGAAGAGGCCTACAACGAGCTCGGCGTGGCCTTCCTGGATCCCGATCTCGACATCGACGCCAAGATGCAAGTGCTCATCGGCTTCTTCGAGATGACCGAACGCGAAGGGGAGAAACCCAACGAACGTCCGGACCTCATCCGTCGTTCGTACACCTTGATCGAAGCACTGGAGAAGGCGCACCCCGAAAGCGGAAAACCGCACACCATACACGGCGATTTCCTGCTGCGTGATGGCAAGCTGCCCGAAGCGCGCGATCAGTTCCGCGAAGCGCTGCGCACCGAAAAGGAACGCTTCCCGATCCATATGCAACTGCTGCAACTGGATCTGCAACTCGGCGATCACGAAGCCCTGCACAAGGATGCCGAAGAAGCCATCAGCATCTTCCCCACCGTGCCCGAGCCTTACCTCTACAACGGCATCGCGCTCTCGCAACTCGGTAAACACGATGAGGCCATCGAGACGCTGATCACCGGTCGTGATGTGGTGGTGGACAATCCGCAACTCCAAGCCCAGTTCTGGAGCAGCCTCGGCGACGCTTACAACGAAGCGGAACGTTTCGCCGATTCCGACAAGGCTTACGACAAGGCGCTCGCGATGGAGCCAGACAATGCGGGCACCTTGAACAACTACGCCTACTACCTCAGCGTGCGCAACGAACAGTTGGAGAAGGCCGAACGCATGAGCAAGCGTTCACTGGAGATCACGCCCAACTCGGCGACGTACATGGACACCTATGCGTGGATCCTCTTCCGCATGGCCAAGTACGCCGATGCCAAAGTGTGGATCGAGAAAGCGATCGCTTCCGGTGAAGCCGACGGCGTCGTGATCGAGCATTACGGGGACATCCTCTTCGAGCTCGGCGACAAGAACGGCGCTACCGAACAGTGGCGCAAGGCCAAAACGCTCGGCGGCGGCACCGATGCGCTGGACCGTAAGATCAACGAAGGCGCACGCGTGGAATGAACACGGCGGGAACAGCGATACTGCTTCTCGCGCTCGTCATCACCGCCGGGTGCAAGTCCAGGAAGCCCATTCCCATCATCCGGCCGGAGATCCCTGCCCGTTCCGCCGAGAAGCTGCTTGAGCGCATCAACGCTGCCAACGCCGACACCTTCCGCTACTATTCAGCAAAAGCCAACGTCGACATCGAACTGCCCGATGGCGGTAAAAGCTTCAAGGCGCAGATCCGTTCCGTGCGCGACAGTGCGGCGTGGGTAAGCGTGGTCCCCGCACTCGGTATCGAAGTCGCACGGATCCTGCTCACGCCGGACAGCTTGAAGATGATGGACAAGGTGAACGACCAGTTCTTCATCGGTGATACTGCAATGGCCAGAGCGAAGTTCGGCCTGCAACCCAGCTTGGACCTTTTCCAACAAGCGTTGCTCGGTAAACCGATCGGCCTTGACCCCAACGAGAAATACCGAAGCGACCGCGAGGACGGACAGTACGTGCTCACCAGCAAGGAGAAACGGAAGTTCGTGCGTGCCGCAGAAGATATCAGCCCGGGAGATACGCTGGCCCGCGACCGCGACATGCGCGAACGTCGTTTGGAACGCACGCTGCGCAAGGCCGAAGAGAAGGAAGCCATCGTGCTGCGCTATTGGATCGAACCGGACAGCTTCCGTGTTTCTCGTGTACAGATCGCGGACCTCGTACGCGACCAGACCGCCGATGTGCGTTATGAAGAACGGAGCGGTCCGGAAACCCACCACCTTCCGACGCGCATCCGCATCACCTTGAGCGAACCCACCCGCCAGGCCACCGGCGTGCTCGAACTTTCGCGCATCGAGCTCGAAGGCCCGCTGCAATTGAACTTCCGCATACCGGAGAAATTCACGCCCATGCCATGAGCATGCGCCTTCACATACCGAGCTTCAACGCGATGACGCGAGTCGCTCTTGTTCTGTTCCTGTTGCTCTCCGCGGCCGGTGTTTCCGCGCAGAGCAAGAAGGAACTTGAGAAGAAACGCGCTGCACTGGACAAGCAGATCAAGACCACCACGGCATTGATCGATCAAGCACGCAAGGAACAGCGCGTCACACAAGAACAACTGCAATTGCTCGAAAGCCAGATCGGCGCTCGCCAGGAATTGATCAATGCGATGAGCGGCGAACTCCGCAAAGTGGATCAACGCATCGCCGAGGACGTGGAGTTGGTCGCTTCACTGAAGCAGGACATGGTGAAGCTGAAGGAGGAGTACGCACGCATGCTCCAGTTCGCTTACCGCAACCGCAGTGCCTACGACCGCATGAGCTACCTCTTCGCGGCGAACAGTTTTCAGCAGGCCTACCGCCGTTCCCGCTACCTGGCACAGATCGCGGAACAACGCCAACGTCAGGCTGCATTGATCGAAGAGACACGCACCACCATTGATGAACGCCTTGCTGGTTTGCAAGTACAACGCGACGAGAAGAACAAGTTGATGGGCCAGCAGCAGGCCGAGAAGCAGAAGCTGAACAACGATCGCACTGGCCAGCAGAATACGCTGACCAATTTGAAGAAGGAAGAAGGCCGCTTGCGCGACACGCAGAAAAAGCAGGAGAGCCAACGCCGCGACCTCGATGCCGCCATCCGCAAGGCCATCGAAGCTGAACTGAAGCCGAAACCCGCTCCGGGTAGCAAACCCGGCACACCGGCGAAACTCGATCTGAGCCTTACTCCGGAAGCCAAGGAACTCAACGCCGACTTCGAGAAGAACAAGGGCAAACTACCCTGGCCGGTGGAGAAGGGCGTCATCACCAGTCGTTTCGGCAAACAACCACACCCGGTGCTCAAAGGCATTGTGATCGAGAACAACGGCATCGACATCACCACCGAGAAGAACGCTGCAGTGCGAGCCTTGTTCCGCGGCGAAGTGAGCAGCGTAATCGTGATCCCTGGCGCGGGCAAAGCCGTGATCCTGAGCCACGGCGTTTACCGCACCGTGTACAGCAACCTCCGCGACGTGAGCGTGACCAAAGGCCAGAAAGTGGATACCAAGGCCACCGTCGGCACGGTGCTCACCGACGACAACGGCTCGGTGGCGCACGTCGAACTCTGGAAGATCACCGCCGAAGGCCTCGTGAAGGTCGATCCCGGGCCGTGGCTCTTTCGGGACTGAGACCGGAACTGCGGATAGGCTACCTTTGGCGGGCCTACGGTCAGCACCAAACGACCGCACAGGCCAACTGCAATGGGCAAGTTCGGTGTAATGGAGATCGTCCTGATCCTCCTTGTGGTAGTGCTCCTCTTCGGCGGCAAGAAGATCCCCGAGCTCATGCGCGGCCTCGGCAAGGGCATGAAGGAGTTCAAGGATGCCAAGGACGGCAACGACAAGCAGGACGGCACGACGAATTGATCGTCCCCTCGTCCGCGCAAGCAGGATCCCGTGATCCTGCCATTGGCGTTGGAACCACCCGAACATGACACGCACCTTCGCCGAAGCACGCTCTGCGGCCGCCACATCGGTAACCACCACGGTGGAAACCGCTTTGCAGCGCGCCGAAGCCCATCAAGACCTCAACGCGTTCCTCGAACTTTTCCATCGCAGCGCACGTGAGCAAGCGGCGCGGGTGGATGCCCGCATGAAAGCCGGCGATGCCGGTCCGCTTGCCGGTCTGGTGCTCAGCATCAAGGACAACATCTGCTACAAGGATCACAAGGTCGGCGCAGCTTCGCGCATCCTTGAAGGCTTTACCTCGCTCTACAGCGCGACCGTTGTTGAACGCTTGCTCGCTGCGGATGCCGTGATCATTGGCCGCACCAACTGCGACGAGTTCGCCATGGGCAGCAGCAACGAGAACAGCGCGTTCGGCAACGTGCTCAACCCCTTGGACAAGACGAAAGTCCCCGGCGGTTCCAGCGGTGGCGCGGCTACTTCCGTGGCTGCAGACATCGTGCATGTGGCCCTGGGCAGCGATACCGGAGGAAGCATCCGCCAGCCTGCATCATTCACCGGCACCGTCGGTTTCAAACCCACGTACGGACGCGTGAGCCGCTACGGCCTCATCGCCTTTGCCAGCAGCTTCGATCAGATCGGACCCTTCGCACACAATGTGGCCGATGCCGCTGCGGTGTACAATGTGATGGCCGGCCACGACCAGAAGGATAGCACCACCAGCCGGAAGCCTGTGGAAAACGCCACGCTGCAGCATCCGGGAAAACTGCGCATCGCCTACTACCGCGAAGGGTTGGAGCGCGCGGGCATGGATCCCGAAGTGGTGGCACATCTCCAAGCGCACATCGACCGCCTGAAAGCCGAGGGCCACACCGTGGAGCCTATCTCGGTTCCTCTGCTTGACCACCAAGTGCCCACCTACTACATCCTGGCCACCGCCGAAGCGAGCAGCAACCTCGCGCGTTTCGACGGCATCCGCTACGGCCACCGCAGCAAGAACGCCAAAGGGGTTGACGAGACCTACCGCCTCAGCCGCACCGAAGGCTTCGGTCCCGAAGTGAAACGCCGCATCCTCCTTGGCACCTTCGTGTTGAGCGCCGGTTACTACGACGCCTACTACGGCCAGGCCCAGCGCGTGCGCCGCATCATCCGCGACCACACCCTGGCCGCTTTCGAGAACTACGACCTGATCCTCAGCCCAACCTGCCCCGGCACCGCCTTCGGTCACGGCGAGATCAGCGATCCTGTGGCGATGTACCTCCAAGACATCTTCACCGTGCAGGCGAACCTAGCCGGTGTCCCTGCGATCAGCCTGCCCACGGGCAAGCACAGCAACGGTATGCCCTTCGGCGTGCAGCTCACGGGCAAGCCCTTCGATGAGGTACGGCTGCTGGCGGCGAGTGCGGAGGTGTTCGGCTGCTGAGCATCGTCTCCATTGGGTCGTTTGTGTCTGATCTTCAGACAATTGTCCGACTACTTATCCGTAGCTGATCGGCCAACCCTCTGGGATCGCCAGATTATCACCTCCTGGGATTCTGATAAACCCGCCCTCCGACAAATACATCCCCCTTTTCCAGAAACACTGACGTCTTTCCCGTGGATAACCCCGTTCATAACTGTCCGCATTGTTCATCTCCACCCCCCTCCTTTCGCAGATAACTTTGCTGGGGGTGCTTTTCAGGTTGCTTGCCCCGTAGCGACCGGTCGGCTAGCCAGCATGACCCTCAAGCCTGCCCCCAAGGCACTGACCACCAACCTGTTTTGTCATTTCCACCTGATCTTCAGGGGATAACACACGCGATACCGGCAGCCCGCCCAGCCTTTCCACAGCTTTCTGTGGACATAACAAAGGCGTTGTTCCAACGTATTAGGGATACTTTGGGCCCCATGTTCGCCATCCTTCGCAAGCTCCTGCTGGCCTCTCTCCTGCCGGCATCGCTGGCCGCGCAGCCTGGTTCTCCGTTGCCGCTCATGGCAGATGACCCCGTGGCCGCCCGCCTGGACGACCTCGCCGCCTTGCCCTGGGTAAAGAACTCACCCCTGCACGCAGACACCGCCAAGCTGAACATCCACGGCTTCCCCGCTACCTACATCCCAGCCTGGCCCGAAGCCACCTACCAAAGCCGCCTGGCTGCGTTGGATGGCCACACGCCTTTCTCGCTCACCTACAATCCGGTGGTGCAGTCGTTCATCGACCTCTACGCCGTGCGCAAGCGGGAGATGACCTCGCGCATGCTGGGCCTTTCCGACCTCTACTTCCCGGTGTTCGAGGAATACCTCGACAAGCACCAGATGCCGTTGGAGTTGAAGTACCTCGCCGTTGTGGAGAGCGCTTTGAATCCCTCCGCCCGCTCCCGCGCCAGCGCCGTTGGTCTGTGGCAGTTCATGCTACCAACTGGCAAGATGTTCGGCCTGAAAGCGACCAGCTATGTGGACGAGCGACATGATGTCTACCAAAGCACGGAAGCCGCGTGCAAGTACCTGAAGTACCTGTACAACATGTACGGCAACTGGGAGCTCGCACTCGCCGCGTACAACTGCGGCCCCGGCAACGTCAACAAGGCGATCCGTCGCAGCGGTGGCGAAAAGGACTATTGGAAGATCTACGACCACCTTCCACGCGAAACACGCGGGTACGTACCCGCCTTCATCGCGGTGAACTACGTGTTCGCACATGCCGCTGACCACAACCTCTATCCTGTTGTTCCCACCTATTGCGCGCACCAAGTGGATACCGTGCAGGTCTGCTACCCACTTGACCTCGCAAGCGTGGCCCGGTTGACCGGCGCAAGCACACAAGAAGTCCTCGACCTGAACCCGACGTTCAAGCTGGGTGTGGTGCCAGACGTGAATCAACCCGTTACGGTTTACCTGCCTAAGCGCGCAGCCGGTGTCTTCGTTACCAACGAGGACAGCATTCAATACGCCTTCTTCCAAGCGACACCGACCAGTAAACCCGCGCCCTCGAACAGCACTAATGCAGTCGCCGACGCACAGACCGTTTCCGTACCCAAGATGCACACCGTGCGCCGCGGCGAATCGCTGGGGGTCATCGCGAACAAGTATCGGATCAGCGTCACCGAGTTGAAGAAGATGAACGGCTTGCGCGGCACTACCATCCACGCCGGGCAGAAGTTGAAAGTGGGGCGCACCACCAAAACCGTGACCGCACAAGCGACACCGAAGCCGGTGGACAAGACCGACCTCTACATCTATTACGAAGTCCAACCCGGCGATACGCTGTGGAACATCGCCGAACGTTACCCGGGCACAACAGTGGATGATCTCCGTCGCATGAACAGCGAACTGGAGAATGAAGGCTTGAAGCCCGGTCGCAAGATCAAGGTCGGTGTACAAGAGGGGTGATCGGTCAACGATCGAAGTGATCGTACACACTGCATCTGCGTCCAGCGCGCACTCCTATCTCATCTCGCCATTTCTTTCGCCGCCTGCGAACCACTGACCATCAGGTCCTTCGCAACCTTTATCGATCGCTGTTGATATTTCAACGATACAAGAATGTCGTTGAGCATCTAATTTGCGTTGTCGATAGTGACGAAATCACCGTCGATCAGCGCTATGGAACTCGCACGCATCCGACCTTTCGCCCACAAACACTGCCGCTTCAGATTGCGCAACGGAAAGGAAGTGTTCGGTGTGATCTGGGAGGTGGAAACCCAGGAGACCGCAGTCGATGCTGCCGAGAAGCGCTTGTTCTTTGCCAGCGTGCGTGATTACGAGCGTCTGCAGAACGTGCCGCACGAACCCGTGAGCGTGATCGACATGCGGCCCGAGGAGATCATCAACGTGGAAAGCCTCGCGAGCTGAAGAGTCACTCCGCCAAGCCCGCTCGCCACAACAGGAACGCATAGTTCCGAGCTACTTCCCGCAGCGATTCGAATCTTCCACTGGCGCCCCCGTGACCAGCCTCCATGTTCACGTGCATCAAGATCGGCGCTTCACCCCTCTGGTGCTCGCGCAATCGCTGCACCCATTTCGCAGGCTCCCAGTACTGAACTTGGCTGTCGTGGAAGCCCGTCCCCACAAGTATGGCCGGGTAGGCCTGATCCTTCACATTGTCGTAGGGCGAGTAACTCAGCATCCGTTCGTACGCCTCCTTTTCCTTCGGATCACCCCACTCCTCGAACTCGCCGGTGGTCAACGGGATGCTCTCATCCAGCATGGTGGTCACCACGTCTACGAAAGGCACATCTGCAATCACTCCGTTCCATAGTTCCGGACGCATGTTCACCACAGCACCCATCAGCAAGCCCCCTGCACTTCCACCGAAGGCGAACAGCCGCTTGGGGTCGGCGTACTTCAGCTTCACCAGCGCCTCACCGCAATCGATGAAGTCGTTGAAGGTGTTCATCTTGTCCTCCATCTTCCCGGTCTCGTACCATTCACGGCCAAGCTCCTCTCCTCCGCGGATGTGCGCGATGGCATAGACGAAACCCCGGTCCAACAAGGAAAGGCGCGCACTGCTGAATGTCGGGTCGATGGTAACCCCGTAACTACCGTAGCCATACAGCAGCAACGGAGAGCTTCCATCCAGCGCAGTACCCTTCCGGTAAACGATGGAGACAGGAACCCTCACGCTATCCCGCGCGACCACCCAGATGCGCTCACTCGTATAGTTCTTCGCATCGAATGAACCTACCACCTCCTGCTGTTTCAACAGCGTGTCGGTCTGTGCATTCAGATCGTGCTCGTAGACACCGCTTGGCGTCGTGAGCGAAGTGTACCCATAGCGCAGCTTGTCCGTGTTCCACTCCGCATTGGTGCCGGTGAAGCACACATAGGCAGGATCCTGGAACGCGATCTCGTGCTGGCGCCCATCGCTCAAGCGACGCACCACAAGATGGGTGAGGCCATCCCGCCGCTCGGAGATCACGAGGTGATCCTTGAACGTATCCACATCCTCCAGAAGCACCTCGGCGCGATGTGCGACCACTTCTTTCCACTTCCGCTTGTCGTTCGTCTGGCCTTCGGCGCATTCCATCAACCGGAAGTTGAGCGCCTTCCAATTGGTGATGATGTACCATTTGCCTGGCGTACCCGGAACATGGATAACGGTGTTCTCGTGATCCTCTTCGCGCGGTAGGAAGACCCTGAACTCGCCCTTCGGTTCGTCCACGGGGAGCATGAGATGTTCACTGCTCGTGGTGCTCTCCGTGGTGATCATCACAAAGCGGTCGCTACGACTGCGGTACACATCACAACTGAACCCAGGGTCTTTCTCCTCGAAGACGACCACATCATTCACTTCGTCCGTGCCGAGTTCATGGCGATAGATGCGATACGAGCGCAGCGTTTCGTCCTTGCGCGGGTAGAAGACCGTGCGCTCATCCGCCCACGCGCAGCCACCTCCGGTGTTGGTGATCACATCAGGCAGGTCCTTGCCTGTGCTCAGATCCTTGAAGCGAAGCTCGTATTGGCGTCGGCCTACACGATCCTCGCTGTAGCACACCAGGTTGTTCTGCGGACTGATCTCGAAGTCGCCGAGATCGTAGTACGTGGTGCCTGCGGCAAGTTCGTTCTCATCCAGGAAGTCCTGTTCAGTCGCTCCCGGCTCGTCCTTACGGCGCACCTGAATGGCGTATTCCTTGCCTTCTTCGAAACGCGAATGATACCAGTAGCCGTTCTCGCGGTAGGGCACGCTGAGGTCCGTTTGCTTGATCCGTGACCGCAGTTCCTTGAAGAGATCCTCACGCAATTGCTTCACAGGCTCCATCATCGCCTCACAGTAGGCGTTCTCCGCATCAAGGTGCGCGACCACCTCTTTCGTGTGGGCGTCAGGCTCCGGTGCGTTCCGCTGCTCTTCGCTCAGGCGCATCCAATGGTATTCATCGGTGCGGGTATGCCCATGCGTGGTGATCTCGAATGGCTTCCTTGCCGCAAGGGGCGGCGCGAGCACGGTGACCTTCATTTCCGGAGTGGCGTTCTGGCAACCCGCGACGAGGGCCGCAGCGGCGGCGAGGAGAAAGAGACGAAGCATGGGCTGAACGCGAGGCCCAAGGTAGTGCGGATGACTCCTTCCTTTAGCCCAACACTTGCTGCAGTATCAACGGGGAACGAAGCTCACCCAGGCCTTCCACGTGCATCCTGAAATAGAGCAACAACCGGTCGAGCAATTCCCTGCGCTGGGTGGCCCCGATCTTCAGGTCGTGCAAAGAACTGAACCCCGAAGACAGCATTGTCGCAAGATGCGTGCTCAGCGGAGGCCCCATGCAGTGCCCGTTCGAGATACGCGTGAACTCACCTTCATGCAGGTCGAAATAGTCCTCGCCCGCCGCTGGCATGGCCGGCATGAAGCCCAACTGACCGCTGAGCTGCACCAAGAACACCAAAGGGAAGTTGCGTACATCGGCCGTCGTATCGATGAGCTCCACAGCCTCCTCCACGAATACATACAGTTCGGGATCCGCTGATTCGCCCCGCAGTACCCGGTACAGCACTTCCTGCACGAATAGCACCAGCGCGCCGCGGACGGGATCGACAGGAACGAGCAAGAATGGTCGCTCCACGCGCAGCTCCCTGATACTGAGCAGATCGCGATCCGTTGTTTCGCTCGCAACAAGCTCCACCCGGTTAAGCGCCTGCAGGGCCGCTTGTGACCCACCACCCTTCCGACCGGGCCTCACGAGGAAAGACCGTACACCGAGGTGCTCGGTGAAAGCCTTCAACACGAGCGTACTTTCACTGTGTCGAACACATCGGAGCACGATGCCTCGTGTGGTGTGTAGCATGACCGGGGCAGCTGCCCAAAAGCCGCATTGATGTTCCTGTTACTTCACGAGCAGCAGCTTCGTGTTGCACTTGAAGGTACCCGTGATATCGCTTGCGAACACCAGATAGACCCCAGTGGCGGCGCGACGACCGCTCATATCGTTGCCGTCCCATATGGCCTGGCCACCGAGAGAGGTAGTACGAAAGACCAGGTTGCCGCTCACGTCGGTGATCTTCACTTCACTGTCGCGCACCAGACCGGTGATGGCGATCGGTCCCGAGTACGTTTCGCGCGCGGGATTCGGGAATACGCTGACGCATTCACTCTCATCACCTCCTTCTGTGGCATCGCCCCGGTAGCTCATGATACCCCGATCCGTTGCCATGTACACCTCGCCGGTGAGACCATCCACGGCGACAGAAACGATGTTGTTGCTCGGCAGCGGACTGTTCTCCGCTGTGAAATGCAGGATCTGCTCCTGCCCATCGGCCGAGATGAGATAAATACCGCTGGTCTGTGTACCGATCCACTTGCGATTGGCTCCGTCCACCACAATGGCCGATATCGCTTCCGTCTCCAACAGGATCTGCACATTGCCGTCCTGCTCGATCAGAATCTGCTCGGCATCGAACTCTTCTCCGGAGAATACCACCTCCGGCGAATAGAACAAGGCAAGCCCCCGGCTCGTCCCCACCCAAACCTGTCCTTCTCGGTCCTCGGCGATGGAGTAGACATCGGGGGCCGGCAACCCACCTCGGCCGGTCTGATTGGTGACCAGCACGTAACGATCATCATCCGTGTTCCCGAGCGAAGTTCCACTGTCGAATACGAGTAGACCATTCCCGCGTGGGCGGATGACCCACTTATAACCGTTCCGGGCCGCCAGGATATCCGCTATCAAAGCGTTGCCGCCAAGGGTGGAGCCCGGGTCGAACGTATGCCACTCTCCTTCCTTGGTCCGCGCAACGATGGGAGTGGCCGATTTCGCGTTGCTCATCCAGAGCGTCCCCTCCTCATCGTAATCAAGCCCCGAAACGTACAGACGTCCTTGGTAAGGGTTAACATCTTCAGAAAGAGAGCTGTTCGATGCGTTGAGAATGGCCACCGGAGCTCCATCTCGGATCTCCAGCAAACCCTCGTCCCAACTGCCCACGAACGCATGCCGGGGATCATCCGGATCGATCGCCACGGAGATGGGATCGTTGAGGGCTCCACCGAACTCGTTCACTCCGTTCATCAGCGGATACCTGCTCCGCTCCAGTGTTTTCCATGCACCATCCTGGAACAGATGTACGCCATCCTTCAAGAAGGTATTGTCCCAGGTGCCCGTTACCGCACCGGTGGCAACGTACACCGAACCTTGATCACTGGCCAGTCGCCACGACGTAGCCGTTCTTGGCCCATTGGGCAATACCGCCGTGGCTTCCGTGCCTCCGGGGGCCCTTACCAAACCTTGAGATCGATCCGCCACCCACACGAATCCCGAGAATAACCGGATCGCTTGTGACGGGTCGCAATACTGTCCCAAGTATCCGTAGATGAAGCCGATCTCCACGAGCTGTTGATCGTAGACGTGGATATCCCCACCGTGCGGAATGACGACGAAGAGCCCATCTGCGGAGACCTTCATGTCGCGATTGACCCGGTCATACAACGGGGTGAAGCGGGTCCAGGTATCGTTCTGTTCCAGCACCAATAGTGTATCACCACCACTGCCCGAGGTACGCTGCGCGTTCAACAACAGTCGTCCACCGAACGTGGTCACGCAGTTGAAGGGCCCGTTGGAGAGCGACGCGCCCATGTCCACCCGTTTGGTCCAGCTCGTGAAAGAAGCCAGATTGGCAGCCGAACGGGAAGCAGTGAAGAGGCCCGTGCCACAAGCCGCATAGATCGAATCCTGCGTCATCGCGATGCCATTAACCCGTACTTGGGAGCCAGAAGGCCCGATGAACCACGTTTCCCGCACCTCCCGGGCCGCCAGATCCAATACGACGATGCCGAAGCCACAGCCCAGATATGCCCTGGTACCCAGCATCGCTACACTGTAGATACCCTTGTTGCCGATGATGGAACTACGCTTGATGTCGCCGATGTTCCAACTGGTCCCGTCCTTCACCAGGTCGATGTCGCCATTGGAGTAGTAGACCAGCAGCGTGCCCAGCTCATCATTCCAAGCCAGACCCTGGATGCCCACGTCGTTGAGCACATTGGTCTTGTTCAATAGGTCGATCTCTTCACTCACTGGATCGTACCGGAAAACAGCCGTCGTGGAGGCGGCATAAATACCACCACCACCCTCTACCACTGCGATCAGGTTCGTATAGGGAAGGTGCGCCTGCCATTGGCCTATGGCACTGCGCTCCTGCGCGGACAGGCGTATGGGTGCCGAACACCAGAGTAGGAACAGGAATAACAGGTTACGTTGCATGCGACGGATCTCAACCTTGCTCACAACGCAAGTGTGCTGCGATCGGTATGGGCCAAGGTACGCCCCTGCGATGATCCTGAGAGCGAAGCACCGCACGGGATAGGACCAACGAACGCTCCGGCCGGGAAAAGTGAACGCCCCGACATGGTCGGGGCGTTACTTCTTCGAGGTCGCGTGCGGATTCGAACCGCAGTAGCAGCTTTTGCAGAGCTGTGCCTAGCCACTCGGCCACGCGACCATCAAACGGCCCGCGAAGATAGGTGCTTACAACTTCTCACCGAAGCGGTGGTCAACCCTCCACTGTATAAACAGCTTCTTCCACATCCCCGTGGATGGGTGGACGTAGCTTGACCAATCGAACTCGCCAGCGATAAGGTTTCTCCCATTGCCGCTTTAGCGATCGCAGGATCCGTTCCGCAACATGCTCGATAAGGGCGCTCCGGACGGACATCTCCTCGTGCACGATAGCCGTCACACGTCCATAATCCACCGTATGCCGCAGGTCATCCGAGCGTTCCGCCTCCGAGAGGTCGCCTTCTATGCGGACATCGATCCTGTAACGTCCACCGATGCGCGCTTCTTCCTCCAAACAGCCATGGTAGGCGAACACATTTATCCCTTTGACCTCGATCACGCCCATGACGCACAGTGCTGCAAACCGGCCTTGAGACGCGCAACGACCTCCTCCTTACCAAGCAGGGCACTAACATCGAACATGCCGGGACCCTGCATGCGTCCGGCCACAAAGAGGCGGTAGATCGGCATCAGTTGACCCACCTTCAATCCTTGTTGTTGCAGCACCCCGTTGAAGGCTCCCTCCAACTCGGCAGCGGAGAAGGTCGAGAGATCCGCCAAAGCGCGGATGTAGGCTTCGATCGCCGGCGCGGCCTCGGGCTTCCAGCGTTTCCTCAGCTCTTCTTCGCTTGCACCACTCCCGGTCAACGGTGAGCCGGAGGTGAACAGGTAAGCCCCCTCCAACATGTCTTCGACGAAGGTGGCGCGCTCCTTCAAAAGCTCGGCGGCTTTCGTAGCGCGTTCAAGTGTACTGTCCACCCCTTGTCGCCCCAAACGCTCCTGCAGCTGGGCGCCCAACTCCGCGGCTGGCCGCTTCCGCAGGTATTGCTGGTTGAACCACTTCGTCTTCTCAGGGTCGAATTTGGCGCCGCCTTTGTGCACACGCTCCAAGTCGAAAAGCTGAGTAAGCTCGTCCAAGCTCATGATCTCCTGGTCCGTTCCCGGATTCCATCCGAGCAGCGCGAGCATATTTATGAAGGCTTCCGGGTAGTAGCCCTTTTCACGGTAGCCACTGCTCTTCTCCTTGCTCACGGGATCCACCCAATCCAAGGAGAACACCGGGAAGCCGAGCCGATCCCCATCCCGCTTGCTGAGCTTGCCGTTGCCGTCCGGCTTCAAGATCAAGGGAAGGTGCGCAAAGGCCGGCCGCTCCCATCCGAACGCCTCGTAGATCAGAACATGCAATGGCGCGCTGGGCAGCCATTCCTCACCCCGGATGACATGGGTGATACGCATGAGATGATCATCCACGATGTTGGCCAGATGATAGGTCGGCATCCCGTCGCTCTTAAAAAGCACCTTATCGTCGATGTTCGCACTGTGCACGACCACCCAGCCACGAACGATGTCCTCGAAGCGCACTTCGACATGGCGGGGCACTTTTAGCCGGATCACATACTGATCCCCGCGAGCGAGCCGCTCCGTTACCTCGTCCGCGCTCAGTGTAAGCGAGTTCTTCATGTGCTCGCGCGTAACGGCATTGTAGGCCGGAGCGGCAACACCCGCCGCCTGTAATCGCGCACGCATGGCCTCGAGTTCCTCCGGAGTGTCAAAAGCGTAGTACGCCTTGTCCTTGGCGATCAACTCGTCGGCATACTGCTTATAAAGGTCCTTGCGGTCGCTTTGGCGATACGGCCCGTCGGGACCACCCACCCATGGACTCTCATCGGGTAACAGACCGCACCACTCCAAGCTCTCCTTGATGTACTGTTCCGCACCTGGGACATACCGGGTCTGGTCGGTATCCTCGATACGAAGCAGGAATTGCCCGCCATGCTTGCGAGCGAACAGGTAGTTGTAAAGGGCGGTACGTACACCGCCCATATGAAGGGGGCCGGTGGGGCTTGGTGCGAAACGGACTCGAACGGACATGCTTGCGATCGTTCTGCGGACCATAGCAACGGACACGTTACGTGCCGAGCATGGTGCTCACAAATGAGGCGCGAAGGTAACGGGGGGCGACCGAGACGGACCGGCCTACAATTGAACGCCCTTCACCAGGAGTTTTTGCCACGCCGTATGCCTGCGCAAGTAGGTCTTCACGTAGGGGCAGTACGGGACCAGCTTCATGTTCCGTGACTCCACCCAAGTGAGCACCTTTTCCGTGAGCACTGCAGCCACATCATGGCCTTCTATCGCAGGTGGAACCAGCAGATGGGTGAGGAATATCCGGTCCGGTGTACGATCGTACTCCATTCGCGCCCTGTGGCCACCGACCACCAGCACGAACTGGCGGGACTCTTCTTCGTCGACCAACGGGAGGGCGGTAAGGTCGGCCGGAATGGTGTTGGTTCTCGTCGGCATGATTCGGGCCGCAAAGGTACGGCCACTGCGGGCTACTCCAATGTCGCAACACCCTCCTTCAGCACACGGGACCTCTTGTTCGAGCTCCGTTTCCCACAACGGCAGGCCGGCAGGGCGCCACACCGGAGAGGAAAAGATGTCCGGCGATGCTGTCCTTGAAGAATCGGAATGGGCCACGCAGTACGACTCTACTTTTTCGCTGGATCCGCTGTTCGCCACTCGGCCCAGTTGATCGCCGAAGCACTGAAACGCCTTGCCATTGAAACTCCGGAAAACCCCACGCCTCGGGCGTAGCGCGCTGCCCCTACTAAAAGTTGAGGGTAGCGCTGAGGAACGGCAGACCCACCGCAGTGATCTTCCGGGTGTATTCCTTGTCGTACGCCAACCCAAGATCCATGGCGAGATCGTTACCAATGATGCGGATGCCATAGCTGTGTGCGAGGAACGAGCGGTCTGGGTCGGAAAAGATCCAGTGCTCGGTGATGAACATCACATTGGCGAACACGCGCATGCCGCCGTTGATGTTCAATAGCGGACCTCGTCCAAGATCCTGTCCGTTGTGCATGATACCGGCCGCTACCGTTAGCTGGTTGTCCTTGTTGCCAATGGTGACCATGCCCAAGGCCGTGGCGAATCCCGGGGGCACATCAACACCCTCTGGTGTTTCCACGCCGATAGGTACGCGCGTGTTCAAATAAGTGACCGAAGCACCTAAATGCACCAATTCCGACACGCTGCCGCAGACCTGCATGCGTCCCGAGTACACGGGTCCACCACTGCGTGCCCGGATCAGCGATACCAAGTCCAATGAGCCAGCTACGGAAAGGTTCTGTGTAAGCCCATACGCCACGGTGTTCAAGGAGACCATCGTGTTCTTGTAGAACCCCGTGTTCTTCTTCAGGGGAATGGCCGAGAACGAAACGAAGTAGTGTGAGCCGTACGTGTTATTAGAGCGCTTGATCCGTGATGTGCCGAGACGCTTTCCAATGCCGATCAATGACCGACCGTACCTCACCTCCTGCTCGGAGCCTTTGTTCCATGCCTGCGCCTCGGGCAGCAAGCCCAAGCAAAGAAGCACGAGCAATACGTTCCTGAGACGAGGTAATGAAGGGTAGTTCGATATCATCGACATCCGCGGTAAGACGTGGTCCCTCGGGACCGGATGCCTGTTCTGGTTCGCCGGTCGAGCCGTTGAAGATAGGCCGGGGTTGCTTTCTTCGTCGCCGCTCTTGAACTTTCCCTCCTTCCAAGCACCCCGAACGCGTACCTCGACGTCACTCCCACTAGATGGCCGTTCACCCGCCTTCTTTAGCGCAACCCGCCACACACCCCGACCCGCTGCGATGAAACACCACTACGCCACCTTCGTCTCCCTGCTTCTTTCGGCCTCAACATCCCTTGCACAGGGAGGCGGATGCATCCCTCCAACGGCACTCTTCTCCACCACGGATGGCGATCTCGCCAGGATCTGCCAGGGCGACGTGGTGGGCGTCAATGCTGACGCCAGTTCGGCAGCCCCCGGCCATACCATCTCGTCCTGGATCTGGCACGTAGCGGCCGAACGTGACACCATGGAGATCGCCTTGGCCGTCTTCAGCTTCGCTGACCCGGGCGTATATGAGATCTCGTTGGAGGTGATCGACGAGGTCGGCTGTAGTAGCGGTGAAAGTGACCCGGTGCATGTTCTTGTAAGCGCAACACCCGATTTTACCGGCACCCTCGTGCCTGCTCTGGCATGTGAAGGTCAATCCGTCGCGCTCCAAGCTGTCGCTCAACAACCGCTCATGATCGGCGATGCCGTGGCCTGCACACCACCGACCAATGGCATACCCTTGATAGACGACCCGGCCCCGTCCATATCGTTGCTTCAAGTGAGCGGACAGCCCAATGGTGTCCTATCCGAGATCGCCGCACTAGGTGACATCTGTGTGGAGCTGGAGCACTCGTACGTGGGCGACCTGGTGCTTACCGTGGCCTGTCCCAACGGCCAATCCGTTGTCCTGCACGAGCAGGGCGGAGGAGGTACGTTCCTTGGTGATGCGAACGATGACGATGGTTCGCAGATCGTTCCGGGCGGTTGTTTCCAATACTGCTTCGGCCTTTCGCCAGAGAACGGAACGCTAGCCGCCTCTGTCGGGGTCAATACCGTTCCTGTCAGTCAAGGAACCGCTCTGGCCGCCGGGCGTTATGCCAGTGTTCAGCCACTGACACAACTGCTTGGCTGCCCGCTGAACGGAACTTGGACGTTCTCTTCTTCGGACATGTTCGGTTCTGACAATGGATACCTCTGTGGTTGGTGCATCTCGTTCGGAGAGCAACCGGACAGCTCTTTCATCGATCAAGGACCCGTACTGGGCAGCAGCGCTGATTCCAGCTACTGGAGCGGTCCGGGGATCACCAATGGAACCGACGCTAGCGCCATACTAGACCCGGTCGTCGGCGGGCAAGTGTTGACCTATACCGTGCTGGACAGCTATGGTTGTGAACATGAGGCCTCATTCCCCATTCTGGTCGGGGCCACCCCGCAGGTCGAGATAATCGAGAACACGGAGCTCGGACTCGTGTGCGCACAACCCTCCGGCGAGTTCACCTACCAGTGGAGCTACCTCAACAACGTGGTGGTAGGTGCGGCTGGCGCTTGCTTCACCCCCCCGGGGCCCGGCTCGGTCTCCGTTGTGGTCACTTCGGCGGAAGGCTGCACCGGATCAGCGAGTTCGGTAAGCACCGGGGTGCGGATGGCCGGCGGAGCTTCGCACGGAACGGTAGCGGTATACCCCGATCCGAACGACGGCACGTTCACGCTAAGATCCGTCGACATGAACGCTAGAACACCCTTGCTACGCTTGATGGATATGACGGGGCGCGTTGTCGCGGAGCAGCGCCTGAGCGACCTCTTCGCCGGTGCAGTTGTCCAGGTCCAATTCAACGTAGCACCCGGGACCTACCTGCTGGATCTCTCCGGGAACGCTATGCGCTGGAACCATCGTATCGTTGTTGAATAGCCGGATCGGAGATCGCGCAGAGGCGATGTCAGCGTTCCCGGCAACTGATACATGGATCGAACCGCACTGGTACCAGCGTGTACGGCTCGTCATCCCCTGCACGCTGCCTTAGCTTTGTTCCGCAACACTCGCTTCGGCATGGCCGTTGAGGGCAGTCACCCATGAACCCGGCTCAGGACCAGCTTATCGCCAAGCTAGACGCTTTCATACGCAAGTACTACAAGGACCGCGTGATCCGTGGCATGTTGTACAGCGTGGGCCTGATCATTGCGTTCTTCCTGACCGCGGCTTTGCTCGAGTATTTCGGGCGATTCGGCACCGGGACGCGTACGGGGCTTTTTTGGGCCACGTTGGTGGCCACGATAGCCGTTGTCACCCGGTTCATAGCCGTTCCGATGATGAAGCTCTTCCGGCTGGGCACCGTGATCTCGCATGAAGAGGCCGCCCGCATCATAGGCACCCACTTCGGCGACGTACAGGACAAGTTGGTGAATACGCTGCAGCTGCGCGGCATGGCTGCTGCCCAGCCCCAGCAACGCGAGTTGATCGAGGCCGCCATCGCTCAGCGAAGCCGCGAATTGGGACCGGTGCCTTTTGTCAATGCCATTGACCTGCGGAACAACAAGCGCTATCTGCGCTACGCTCTTCCTCCGCTGGCGGTTCTTTTGATACTGCTCTTTGCCGCCCCAAGTCTGCTCACCGGTCCCACCAAGCGCCTCATAGCCCACGGCAGTGAGTTCATTCCCGAAGCACCGTTCCGCTTCATCCTGATCTCCGACACGCTCCAGGTTCCCGAGGGTCAGGATCATGAGATCCTCTTAAGCATAGAGGGAGCTGCCATTCCGCAGCAAGTGGACCTGGAGGTTGATGGCCAACGCATACCGTTGGTGAAAAAGGACGGTACCCATTTCACCCATCGGTTCCGCAACGTACAGCAACCCATCGAGTTCCGTTTCTCGGCCGAAGGATTCAACTCGGAGAATTACATCCTGCGCACCATCCCCGACCCCCTGCTGCTTGATTTCAGTTTGGCGATGGAGTATCCGGCCTATCTCGGCAAGCCGAACGGAACGGTCAACAATACCGGCGATATCACCATACCGGCCGGAACGCGCATCACGTGGAACGTGAACGCTCGCAGTGCCGACGGCCTTGATCTTGCCTTCGACGACACCACGTTCGCGCTTGCACCGGTGGCCTCCGACGGCTCACGCGGGAATTTCCGCAGTACGCGGCGCTTCCTTCAGAGCCATACGTACCGAATGAACCCGCGGAACGGCGATCGTTCAGCCCGTGATCCATTGCAGTACCGGGTTGAAGTGGTCCCTGACCTTTATCCGACCATCGTGGTTGAGACGCGAACGGACAGCACGGCTCTGAAGCGTCTTTTCTACCACGGGGATCTTGGGGACGACCACGGCTTCAAGAGACTCCTGTTCCACTATCGTTTCGTGAACGGTGGCGACAGCGTGCCAGCCGAGTTGCGGAGCGGAGTGAAAGAACTACCGCTGGACACGCGTAACACGCGGCAAGAGTTCTTCCATAGCTGGGACGTGTACGGCTTCGCGATCAACCCTGGCGATAAGATCGAGCACTGGTTCGAAGTCTGGGATAACGACGGTGTCAATGGTAGCAAGAGCGCTCGCAGCACCCCGCAGGTGTTCGCCGCCCCCACACTGAAAGAACTCGCCCGGCAGGAAGAGCAGCAGAGCGATGCCATCAAGAGCGACTTGAAGCAGAATATCAAGGAGGCCCATGACCTACAGAAGGAGTTGGACAAACTGCGCCGCGATCTGCTGGAGAAAAAGGACGTTAGCTGGCAGGATAAACAAAAGCTGGAGAACGTAATGCAGCGCCAGCAACAACTTCAGGAGGAGATCGAGAAGAGCACCGAGCAGCTGAGGCAGAGCCAGCAGCGGCAACAGGAATTCCGACCGCAGGACGAGCGCCTGTTGGAAAAGCAGAAGCAGGTCCAAGAACTTTTCGAGAACGTGCTCAGCGAGGAGATGAAGGAGTTGTACCGTCAGGTTCAGGAATTGATGGAGCAGATGGACAAGGAGAAGCTACAGGAACAGCTCCAGGAGATGAAGATGGACCAGGAGGACATCGAGAAGGAGCTGGACCGTGCGCTGGAGACTTTCAAGCGCATGGAGGTCGAACAGAAAGCCGAGGATATCGCCAAGCAACTTGAAGAGTTGGCCGACAAGCAGGAAAAGCTCGCCGAAGAGAACGGACTGGGCAAGACCGATCAGGAAGTGATGAAGCAGCGGCAGGAGGAGTTGAACAAGGAGATGGAGGACCTGCGGAAGCAATTGGACGAGCTCGAGAAGAAGAACAGCGAGCTGGAAGAGCCCATGGACGTTCCAAAGACGGATGAACAGGAACAAGAGATCCAGAACGAACAAGAGAAGAGCAGTGACGAGCTGGACAAGAAGCAGAACAAGAAGGCCAGCGGATCACAGAAGAACGCAGCAGAGAAGATGGACCAGCTGGCCTTCCAGATGAAGAGCAGCATGGAGAGCGGCGCCCAGGAGCAACAAGAAGAGGACATGGACGCCTTGCGCCAGCTCCTGGAGAACATCGTCCAGCTAAGTTTCGACGAAGAACGGCTGATGAACGATGTGACCACCACCACGACCAAGGATCCCCGCTTCATTGAGCAGGGCCGCACACAGCGAAAGCTGCGAGATGATGCGAAGGTGATCGAAGACTCCCTTTTCGCCTTGAGCAAACGTGTGCCACAGCTGGAGAGCATCGTGAACCGTGAAATGAACGCCGTGAACGGAAATATGGACGAGGCGCTACGTTTCATGGGCGATGCACGTGCCAACGAGCGCTCCAAACCCATGGCGGCCGACAAGCAGCAGCACGCCATGACCAGCCTGAACAATCTCGCACTCCTGCTGGATGAGGCCCTACAGCAGATGATGGCCCAGATGAACGCCCAGAGCAAGCCGGGAAGTGGGAACTGTAAGAAGCCAGGGGGCTCCGGGGCAAAGCCGGGGGACAAGGCTAAAATGGCCAAGATGAAGGCCAACCAACAGTCTCTTCAAAAACAATTGGAGGAAATGCGCAAGGCCATGGAAAAGGGACAGAAGCCTGGCGATAAACCCGTGGAAAAGCCTGGAGAGAAGAGTGGTATGGGCATGCCCGGCATGAGCCAACAGCTTGCACAGATGGCCGCACAACAAGCAGCGATCCGGAAGGAGATGCAGAAGCTCGCGCAGGAGCTGAACAAGGACGGGAGCGGTGCCGGCAACCCCTTGACCAAGATGGCCGAACAGATGGAGCAGAACGAGAAGGACATCGTGAACAAGAACATCACTCCCGAGACACTTCGTCGCCAACAGGAGATCATGTCGCGCTTATTGGAGCACGAAAAAGCCGAGCGCGAAAGAGAGCTCGATCAGCAGCGGACCAGCAACGAGGGCAAGCCCCTGCCCGCTGCGGACCCGGCCCGTTACTTTGACTACCAGCGCAGGAAAGCTCGTGAAGCCGAACTGTTACGAACAGTGCCTCCGGGATTGAAGCCCTACTATCGCGATCGGGTCAACTCCTATTTCGGTACTTTTGACCGACCCTGAACCGCTATGGGAGCACTGACCGAAGAGCTGGAATTCACGCAACGCATCGACTTTCCCGCCAAGGCCGAGAACATCGCATTGGCAGAAAAACTGATCGACGAGGCCTGCACCAAGCACCAGGTGCACGAGAGCCACTACGGCAACATCCTCATCGCTCTTACCGAGGCGGTCAACAACGCCATACACCATGGCAACGCACTGGATCCTTCGCGATCGGTCACCCTGGCCTACGAGGTGAAGGATGACAAGATCTTCTTCATGGTGCAGGACCAGGGGCCTGGTTTCGATTTCGAGAATCTCCCAGACCCTACCGACCCACAGAATATCGAAAAACCGCACGGGCGGGGGGTCTTCCTCATGCGCGCGTTGGCGGACAGCGTAGAGTTCAGCGACAATGGCTCCACCGTGGCCATGGCTTTCAGCCTGCAGCCGGTAAAGGAGTGATGGCAACGCGCGGCTCCATCGGGTTCGTTCTTCAAGAGGTGCCCGATGCGTTCCGCGACCGCGAACGGCTCCGCAGGTGGCTGCATGGTGTGGCACAGGACCATGGAACGCGGATCGACGCGGTGAACTTCGTGTTGATGAACGATGCCGCGTTGTTGAACTACAACAGGACATTCCTCCAGCACGACGATTATACCGACGTCATAACGTTCCCCGTCGAGAGCAACAACGGCGTGGCTGGAGATGTGCTCATGAGCTACGATAGGATCAAGGAAAATGCTGCGGAGTTCGGCGTATCCGGTCAGCACGAATTGCATCGCGTGATGGTGCACGGCCTGCTGCACCTGCTGGGGCACAGCGATAAGTCCAAGGCCAAGCGGGAGGCCATGCGCAGCTTGGAAGACAAGTATTTGGGTCGGCTATAGCGAGCTTTAACGCAAAAGAGGGGGCCGGTGCAGTGCACCGGCCCCCTCTTTATCATTAACGGTCGATCACTTCGTCATCGGCTTCTCCTTCACCGGCTCCTTCGTCTGATCGGCGCCTACACCAAGCTGCTTCTTGAAGCCTTCCAACGACCCCTTGCTCGAGGTGATCACCTCGCGTGCTCTGGCGAAAACACCTTCGCTATCCTTTTCCGTCGCGCGATTCACCAAGCTCAACTGATCGTCGATCTTAGCCTGTACCTCTTTGATCCCGTCGGCGATCTTCATGAATTTATCATGATCCTCGGCCTTGCCGTTGGTAACGGAATCCATCGCCTTCTTGAGCAGGCCGTCCGTCATACCGCGGGTGGTCTTCAGCTCGCCGGAGAGCTGCCGCTTTTGGTCCATGAGCGGATCGGCCTGTGCAGGCGTTGCAACGGTCATGGGGGTAACAGACGAGCCTTTCGACTGGGCATCAGCTGAAGCGCACAGTGCGAAGACTGCGGCCGTGGTCAACAAAAAAGTACGCATGGGTGTGAATTGTAGTGATTAGACGCGGTCTTGGTCTTGGAGGTTGTTCCATGACGAAAACCATGCCGTGAAGTTAGGACGGGACACGCGATATATTCGTGCGACAGATACGACCGACATGCGGCCCTTGATCCCATTCTTCTTCGTGTGCACATTAGGCACGAACGCCCAAACGACGTTCAGCTTGCGGAGTTCCGATCTTGGCGGCCAGGCTACCGCAACGCAAGTGTTCAACGGTTTCGGCTGCGACGGACAGAACTTAAGCCCCCAACTAAGCTGGGTCCACGCGCCGGAAGGCACACGGAGTTTTGCGGTTACCATGTATGACCCCGATGCTCCCACCGGTAGCGGCTGGTGGCACTGGGTGGTTTTCGACCTCCCCAAAGACGTTACGGATCTGGCGGCGGGCTCTGGGTCCATGGATGGAAAAATGCCGGCGGGAGCCATTCAAAGCATGACGGACTTCGGTGGTACGGGATATGGCGGCCCATGCCCGCCTCCGGGGCATGGACAGCACCGGTACATCATCACCGTGCATGCGCTCAAGACCGAGAAGTTGGGCTTGGATGCCACCGCCGGAGCGGCTCTAGTGGGCTTCAACCTGAACCAACAGACGCTCGCCAAAGCCAGCATCATCTTCTATTACGGCCGTTAGTCCTGGTCCGGCACCAGTAGGCTACCAGCACCCAAGAGGGCACCATTGGCGCCCGTGCATAAGCGCCAGAAAAGAGGACCGGGAGGCATATCCCTCAGCTCTAACCCGATCTGGTCAGCAAGAGTTGTGCGGTCGCGGTGGATCAACGCGCCCAGGGGGCTGAACAATTCCAACAACAACGACCCCTGCGGCTCGCCCACCACCCAGCTAACGGTCCTTCCATCCATGGCCACCCTGACGGCCGAGCGCAGCTCTTCCTGGTGCATGCCCACTGGACCAGGTTCTATCCCCACTAGAACGGGGTCGTGATCACTGCAGCGGAACGCGTTCGGTTGATAACGGGACAGATTGGCGTCGTGGTAGTCCAGCGCCTCTGGTTCGTCGCTATTGATGTGCCAAACATGGGCACCCGTGACCATTCCATGCATGGCTACGGTGGCAAAGGCGTGATCCAATGCTCCGAAGGCCCCGTCGTAGGCATGGGTATGCTCCACTGTACCGACCAGATCCACCAAGCCGGCCGCGCGCAACACATCATTGGGGTCTTCTTCAGAGTAGGCGTTGTGATCACCCATGATCAACTGGGCGGCTATACCGGTTGAAGCTCGCAGTCCGGACCAGTGCTGCACCAGCGCCGAGGCTTGGGCTTTGCGCAGGTCGTTATAGCACCCTTGGCCATCCCCTTGGTCCATATCCAGGCCCTGCGCATTATCACAGAGCTTACTGCGCAGGTGCATTGTGCTGAACAAGAACCGGGTTCCGGTAGCATTGACCTCGAAGCCCTGCGTAAGGTGCGGTCGCTGGAAAATACTGGTCCCGAGCCAGTATAGCTGCGTGACCGGTGTTAGAACAGCGGGTTTGTAGAAGACCACCGTACGCGTGCCTCCACCAAAACCATCTTCTTCCATCCCGGAATACATGCCTGTGCCCACCGCTGCGTTGAGGCCTGCAAGAAGATCGCTCCAAGCCACGTCGTTATTCTCGAGTTCGCACAGCGCAATCACATCCGCGTTCAATGCTTGAAGTGCGGCGACCAACTTCGTGCGCTGCCTGCTCATTTCCCCAATGTTGGCCGCTCCCCAACCACCGAGGGTGGAGAAGTAGTTCAGCACGTTCAATGAAGCCGCACGGATGGTACCTCCAACGACCGGCACAGTCGGCCGCGGATCGTGTTCGAAGAACAACGGACCGATGGGCTCCAAACGATATTCCCCATACGCATAGTGAAGGACGCCCTGAAGATCCTGCACCGTACTGCCGCACCGCAAAGTCCCGTCCACCCCCGCCCATGGAAGTGGCACAGGATAGGCATTCGTGCGCCCATCATCGAGTAGTACGTTACTGCGGTCGTTCACACTCGTTGCGCTGGTCACGGCAGGAACATTGCTCGAACCCGAGGTCGTGGTGCCCGTGGCGACCGCATCATTGGGGTCCACTGCGTCGGTCGGTGTCATGGTCCGCTGCGGCGCCAGGTGCAACTCTCCGTATTGCACCCAGCCCTGATTGTCCGTTACCGTGAGCGTTCCGGGGAATCGGAGAAACATGCCCTCATAACGTTCCCAATGACCCGTTGCCGCTATAGGCAGAACAAGATCCGTGGCCACCACTCCGCCAGAGCCTAAAACGGTGTAGTTCGCATTGGTGATCTCCGTGGTCCCATTGAACTCATCAACCACCCCGCTTACCGAAATCCGCTGGCCTATCGAAATGCCGCCGGGAGTCGGGTCATAAACGAAAATGCCATTGCTCGTGGATGCGTCCTCATCGCATTCCGGCTCCTCGATGAAATAGCCATTGAGCGAACCAGAACCCGAGAAAACGGCTGTGACGACGCCCTGTGTGGTAACTGTTTGACCATCATACGGGCTGCTGGCGCCACTCCCTTGGATCTGGCAAATGGATTGACCCATACACCAACCCGAATAAGTGGCGGCTTGAAGCAGAAGAGGGATCCGTAACATGGAGCTGGGCAACAGTGGTCAAAAGTAGCGCCGGTCCAACTGTGCTGCTCTCGTCCTTGGCCAAGCTACCGGATCCCACGATCACGAATCCGGTAGATCGCCCACGCATGAATGCCGGGCCATGTGGTTGTTATGGGGCCGTTCCGCCCCATTTGCTGCTGTTCGGCAAGCATCGCTGTGCGCACTTCGTGATCGGCATGGGATCAGCATCGACAATGGTATGCGTAGCGATCATGACCTTACTCGCCTGCACACGGCGATCAAGCTATCTGGACAGCGCACCCTTAGGCGTTTGTGGTTGACCTTGGCTACCGTGATAACGGCGTGGACCTTGGTGATCGCGTTGCTTTAGATACGCACCTATCGCTGCTTGGTGTGGGTGGTCAACCAATCGAATACCGTGCTATGCCACAGTAGCGAATTCCGAGGTTTCAACACCCAGTGGTTCTCATCAGGGAACATCAAGAATCTTGACGGAACCTGTCGCTCTTGCAGGGCGGTGAAGGCCGAAATGCCCTGCGTAACGGGGATGCGGTAATCACGCTCTCCATGGATTACGAGCATGGGAACACTCCAGTCTTTGGTATAAAGCGCCGGATTGAACAGGTCGTGCCTGTCCGGATGTGCGAATGCACTTCCTCCGTTCTCCCATTCGCTGAACCATAGCTCTTCGGTGCTATATCCCATGCTTCGCGTATCGAAAACTCCGCAGTGGCTCACAAGACACCTCCAGGGCTCTTTCCAACGACCAGCGATCCAGTTGACCATGTAGCCACCGTAGGACGCGCCTAGGGCCGCCGCACGGTCGCCATCCAAAAAAGGATAATGCTCCAGCGCATGGGCCCACCCCTTTTGAAGGTCTTCCAACGGCCGGTCGCCCCAGTGTTCGCTGATCGCATCGCAAAAAGCCTGACCATAACCCGTGCTGCCATGAAAATCGATCATGACGACCGCAAAGCCAGCCCCGGCATAGGTCTGTGCGTTCCACCTGAAACTCCACATATCGCCAAAGCTCCCTTGTGGCCCTCCGTGTATGAGGAATGCCACGGGGTACTTCTGGCCCTCTACGTAAGTCGAGGGTTTGAGAACGTAACCGTGCACTTGTTCATCGTTCCATCCCGGAAAACTGAACTGCTCGTACGCGCCGAAGCGCTTCTCTTTGAGACTCGAATTGATCGCCGTGAGCACCGTTGCACCGTCGTCGATCATGGCCGACCCGGAACGGGATGAATAGAGTTGAGACGGGCTATTCATGGCACTCTTCAAGAAGATGAACCCGGAAGGCGTTGCCGCGAACGCGTCGATATGACCGCCCTTGGAAAGCGCCGTCACACTTCCGGTCTTTACCTCGACACGAAAGAGCCGGTGGCTACCCATGTCATCGGCCGTCACCAAAAGACTCTTCCCATCCGCAGCCCACTGCATGGAAGCCACACTGCGATCCCAGGAGGACGCCAACCTTCGGACTTGACCGGATTTCAGGTCATGCAACCGGATCTGGAAACGATCGGCCTCGAAGCCCGGCCGATCCATCGCCTTGTAAGCCAGTGTTCTACCGTCTGGCGATAGCAGTGGACTTGCATCCCATGCCTGGTTAGTACCCGTTAGGTTGGTCAATCCTGTACCATCGATGGCAACACCGTACACATCGAAATTAGTACTCCAGGGTTCCGTGGTACCGGCTTCGCGTGCGCTGAAGTACACGGTAGATCCGTCCGGAGAGACCACATAGTCGGCCTCGTCGCCGAATGGTTTGCTGGGAACATCACCATCGAATCCTGGAGTAAGCGCTTTCATGGAGCCGTCGTTCACATTCACATGGAACAAGTGGTTACGAGTGCCGTCGGCCCAGGTGTCCCAGTGACGAACGAACAGCCTGTCATACACAGCGCCACTTCCCTTTCCTTGCTCGGCGAGGCTCCGCACGGTGCCGAGAATCTCGTCGCCTTCCCCATTTGGAATGACCGCAAGGGAGATCACCAGGCCTTTTCCTCCTGGAACGACGCGGAAAGAGCCGACATCCAACGGTGACCGCGTAAGCTGCTCAGAACCCTCTCCTCGTGTATCAGATCGCCATACTTGCATGGTCTTATCTGCTCCTCTTGCGCTCAAGAAGTAGATGTATCGCCCATCGGTGTCCCATTGAGCGCCGAACGCTCCACCGTCAGAGATGGGCAGCTTTTGTTCTGGCTTTGATGCTTTGGACAAGTCCTTCACCCATAAGGCTGATGCCCCTTTGTTGTTGACCATATCCGTGGATCGGACCGAGAACAGAGCCTTGGTCGCATCCGGAGAAACCGAAAGACCGCTGATCCGATCCAGCGCCAACAGATCCGTGTAGGTGAAATCCGTTTGTGCGTTAGAGACCGCCGAAAGACAGGCGGTCAAAACAAGCAGGGCTATTCTTTCCATGTGATGTGATGCGCCAATCTAACTCATGCTCCATGTCCTTGTGATCTAAGCCTGTGCGGTTAGGCCCTTAGCGAGGCTCGTCGTTGATCACTACAATGGCACAGCCCACTTCGACCCCTGCTCGATCGCGGACCTCACGGAGCAATGCACCTATGCCAAATGATCAAACTCCCCAAGGAAACAACATTCCACCGATCAAAGTAAGGACTACCTTTGCTGCGACCATGGAACCTATACCTACAACATTGTCATAAGTTCTTGAATATCAAGTTCGTAGGTGATCGTTCCACGTGGAACATGTGTGCATGACTGAGACGTACGATGTAATTGTGGTCGGTGGTGGCCACGCAGGATGCGAGGCAGCGGCAGCGGCAGCGAACATGGGGTCGCGCGTTCTACTCGTCACAATGAATATGGGGGTTATCGGGCAGATGAGTTGCAACCCGGCCATGGGTGGTGTAGCGAAGGGCCAGATAGTTCGCGAAGTGGACGCACTAGGCGGTTATTCGGGCATCGTCACGGACAAGAGTACAGTCCAGTTCCGGATGCTCAACCGGAGCAAAGGCCCCGCCATGTGGAGCCCAAGAAGCCAAAACGACCGGAACCTCTTCGCCAACGAATGGCGTCGCATGCTGGAAGGAACGTCTAACGTTCACTTCTGGCAAGACAGTGTCCATGAGATCCTCGTGGAAAATGGTCAAGTCGTGGGCGTCAGAACAGGCCTGGGGTTGTCCGTTAGGGCCCGAGCCGTGATCCTAACAAGTGGTACGTTCATGAACGGTGTGATGCACATCGGTGAACGTCAACTTGGTGGAGGTCGAGCCGGCGAAAAGGCCAGCCATGGCATTACTGAACAACTGGTGCGCATGGGCTTCGAGGCCGGCCGGATGAAAACAGGAACCCCACCAAGGGTCGACGGCCGCAGCATCGACTATAGTCAACTCGAAGAGCAGCCCGGTGACATAGAGCCAGGAAAGTTCAGCTTCTCCCCTTCTACGAGCCCGCCCAAGCACCAGCTATCCTGCTGGATGACTTACACCAGTCCAGAGGTACATGACATTCTTCGCACCGGGTTCGACCGTAGCCCCATGTTCAATGGGCGGATTCAAGGAATAGGTCCCCGGTACTGTCCTAGCATCGAAGACAAGATCGACCGTTTCGCCGACAAGGACCGGCACCAGATCTTCGTGGAGCCAGAAGGTTGGGATACGGTCGAGACCTACATCAATGGCTTCAGCACAAGTCTGCCAGAAGATGTTCAGATCGCTGCACTGCGCAAGATCGCGGGTTTCGCCAACGCGAGGATCTTCAGGCCAGGTTATGCCGTGGAATACGACTACTTCCCCCCCACCCAGCTCAAACATACACTGGAGACAAAGCTGGTCAATGGTTTATACTTCGCTGGTCAGATCAATGGAACCACGGGCTACGAGGAGGCCGCTTGCCAAGGTCTCATGGCCGGCATGAACGCTCACTTGAAGCTGAACGACCAAGAGCCCTTCATCCTCCGACGGGATGAAGCATATATCGGAGTTCTCATCGACGACCTGATCACAAAGGGTACCGAAGAGCCCTACCGCATGTTCACGAGCCGTGCCGAGTTCCGCATTCTTCTCCGTCAGGATAACGCCGATCTGCGCCTCACACCGCGTTCGAATGCGATCGGTTTAGCGACCAACGAACGGCTGGAACGCACCCTCCGGAAGCAAGACCGCAGCAAAGCCCTGGTGGACGCACTACGCGCCGAAAGCACATCCCCAGAGACCGCGAATCCCTTGATCGTTCCACGTGGAACATCTGCCCTCAAGCAGAAAGTTCGGCTCTACGACATCCTACTCCGTCCTCAGATCAATTACGCCGATCTCGAGCCACTTTCCATATCAGTAGCCGAGGTGGCTGCCAGTGCCGGCGAACTCCGTGCAGAAGTGATCGAACAGGTGGAGATCGATGTGAAGTACGGGGGATATCTCGACAAGGAGCGGGAGATGGCCGAGAAACTAACGCGCCTAGAGGATGTGCCCCTTGAGCTCGGAATGGACTACGCTCGCCTAACGTCCCTTTCCATAGAGGCCCGCCAAAAACTCGATAAGATCCGCCCGAACACCCTGGGCCAGGCCTCTCGGATCAGTGGCGTGTCACCCGCGGACCTGAGCGTTCTCTTGGTGTATTTGGGGCGCTGAGAACTTAGACCTCCCTTTCCCTAACCTACATGATCGTTCCACGTGGAACATACTAGCTTGGAAACACTGCCGCAATGCCCCGTGTGTCACTTTCGCGAACGTCAGCTTTGGGCTGAGGTCACCGATCACTCCATTTCCCAAGAGGTCTTCAGCGTTCGCGATTGCAGACACTGCGGATTCCGATTCACCGACCCTCGGCCGAGCGCCCCGCACATCGGAAAGTACTACCAGAGCGTCAAGTATATCTCTCACTCGAACACCTCTGCTACGGTGGTCGATCGTTTGTATCAAGTCGCTCGTAAGTTTGGAATGCGAGGTAAATACCGGATCATTCGCAAGCTTCACCCGCACGGAAAAGTCCTAGATGTAGGCTGCGGAACAGGCTCATTCTTGGCCCACCTCATGAGCCGTGGCTACATCGTGCAGGGCGTGGAACCCGACCTAAAGGCGCGAGAGAATGCCATCGCTGAGCTTGGTGTTCCCGTTGTTCCTTCCTTGGAACAAGTCCCAGGACTCGAACAGTTCCAGATAGTAACACTCTGGCACGTTCTCGAACACCTTCCGGATCTACGCTCCGCCCTCAAGCGCATCTACGCCCAGCTCGCTGATCAAGGTGTGCTCGTGATCGCCGTGCCTGATCGAGATTCTTGGGATGCCACGCATTACGGAACATTCTGGGCGGCCTGGGACGTTCCCCGGCACTTCCACCATTTCCGCCAACAGGATGTTCACGCCCTACTTCGGGAACATGGATTCGAACTGATCCAGACCAAGCGGATGTGGATGGATGCTCCCTACATCGCCATTCTAAGCGAAGGTTATGCAGGCGCCCCAAAAGTGCTCGCATTGGTCAGAGGCCTCTTCATAGGCGCTTGGTCCAACGTTGCCAGTCTCGTCACCGGACGACCAACTTCCAGTTCGTTGTACCTCGCCAGAAAGGCAAAAGCCTGAGAAGGCCCCTTCCGTCCGTTCTCCGGCACTAACCCGCCGTCCGGCGTGAGTGGGTCCGGGCGGCTTGCGTTCGTCGATTACGCTTCATTTCTGGGATTCATTATAAAGCGCTGATTATCAGCATATTGATTCTATTCGCGGTCCGCCACACATCCGCTTGCCCATAGCCCTCTTGATCGGGCTATGGGCAGCACATACATTTGCGGCCTCAATTGAATGTGATGAGTACTACCGCGACCCTGCCAAAGAATCGTATCGCCGAAGTCCTACAGAGGATCGGTGTTCAAGAGAACAATAGCGGTGTATCAACCGGCACTTCATGGCTGACTGGTGAGGGCGATGTCCTCACCAGTCACAGCCCGGTTGACGGTGCCTTGATCGGCTCCGTTCGCAGCGCGACGAAAGGCGAATACGACAAGGCGTTGGAGACGGCACGCAATGGTTTCATCGAGTGGCGCACCTGGCCAGCCCCCAAGCGCGGAGAGATCGTGCGCCAACTTGGGGAGGAGCTTCGCCGCCACAAAGCCGACCTCGGAAAACTGGTGAGCTACGAAATGGGCAAGAGCTACCAAGAGGGTCTGGGGGAAGTGCAAGAGATGATCGACATCTGCGATTTCGCGGTCGGTCTATCGCGACAGCTCCACGGGCTTACCATGCATAGCGAGCGGCCCGATCATCGCATGTACGAACAGTGGCATCCGCTCGGGGTTGTCGGCATCATCACCGCCTTCAACTTCCCGGTCGCGGTATGGAGCTGGAACACGGCACTCGCTTGGGTGTGTGGTGACGTGTGCGTATGGAAGCCGAGCGAGAAGACGCCGCTTTGCAGCATCGCTTGCCAGCACATCGCCGCAGAAGTGTTCAAACGCAACGGCGTACCCGAAGGAGTTTCCGTCCTGATCAACGGTGGCCGTGAAGTAGGGGAGTGGCTCAGTGCCGATGAGCGCATTCCCTTGGTGAGCGCTACCGGAAGTACCCGCATGGGGAAGGCAGTATCGGCCACCGTGGGCCAACGCTTGGGCCGCTCCTTGCTCGAACTCGGTGGGAATAACGCCATCATCATCAGCGATAAGGCCGACTTGGACATGTCCCTGATCGGTTGCGTTTTCGGAGCTGTCGGTACGGCTGGCCAGCGCTGCACCACAACGCGCCGCTTGATCATCCACGACAAGGTCTATGACGCATTCAAACAGAAATTGGTCAAGGCTTATGGCCAGCTCCGCATCGGAGATCCTTTGGACGAGAACAACCACGTGGGGCCCCTGATCGATACGCACGCTGTTGGGCTCTACAACGCAGCTCTGGAAGCCGCCAAGAAGCAGGGAGGCACCGTTCTGGTAGAGGGTGGCGTGATGACCGGCGGTGGCTATGGCAGCGGCTGCTACGTGAAGCCCGCCATCGTGGAGGCAAAGCCCGATATGCCCGTGGTGCACGAGGAGACCTTCGCTCCCATCCTTTATCTCCTCCGCTACAACGGCGATGTACACGAGGCCATCGCTATTCAGAATGGCGTGAAACAAGGCCTGAGCAGTTCGATCATGACGCTGGACCTGCGTGAAGCCGAGCGATTCCTAGGCGCCGCCGGCAGCGACTGTGGCATCGCCAACGTGAACATCGGAACCAGCGGGGCGGAGATCGGCGGTGCTTTTGGTGGCGAGAAGGAGACGGGCGGTGGCCGAGAGAGCGGTAGTGATGCCTGGAGGGTCTACATGCGCCGCCAGACCAATACCATCAACCACGGCACAACGCTGCCCCTAGCCCAAGGCATCAAGTTCGATCTCTGACCATCCCGGGCGGCGTTCGGATCGCAAGGGTGCTCGGTTTCCGACGTCTTCGGTTCAGGGTGTCCGGATATATTCGCGGCCCCTTATGCCGAACCGTTCGTCATATCTCGCCGCGGCTGTAGTCACCTTTTCCCTCGCTGGATGCGGAAACCGGGAGGTTCACACCCCTGTACCCAAGGCCGGTCCATGGCGAATGGAAATGGACCTGAACGGTCATCCTTTGCCCTTCCTGTTCGACCTGGCCCATAACGATAGTTCCATCTGGACCGCCCACATCCACAATGGAAGCGAGGATATCGTCGTCCAGGACATCGTTCTGGTCCAAGACACCTTCCTCATGCGCATGCCATTGTTCGACTCCGAATTCAAGGGGGTCGTTCGCAATGACAGCGTGATCGAGGGCTTCTGGCACAACTACCTCAAGGGCCCGGACTATCGTATCGCTTTCCGCGCCAGTGCAGGTCATTCCGAACGGTTCCCGAATAATTCGCCCAATGACGCTGTGTTGAAAGGAACTTGGGAGGTTCACTTCAGCAACGGTACTCCGGACGCGTACAACGCGATCGGTCTTTTCGAACAGCACGATGGAGGTCGGCTTACAGGAACCTTCGTGACCGAGACTGGCGACTACCGCTTCCTGGAGGGCGCTGTGGATAACGACTCGATGAAGCTTTCCTGCTTCGATGGCTCACACGCTTTCCTGTTCAACGCGGCTCTGTACGGGGACAGTCTCGTAGGCCGCTACTGGAGCGGAAGCCATTGGGAGGAGCCCTGGGTCGCTTACCGCAATCCCGACTACAAGCTCAGAGACCCCGATTCCCTCACCTTCCTGAAGGAGGGCTACGACATGGTGGACTTCCAGTTCCCCGATCTGGATGGAACGCCCGTGTCACCGAGCGATGCCAAATTCAAGGGCAAGGTGTTGATGGTGCAGGTAATGGGCAGCTGGTGTCCGAATTGTGTGGATGAGACGCGCTTGCTGAACGAGATCTACGGCGCGTATGCCGATAAGGGACTCGGTGTGATCGCCATCGCGTTCGAGAAGTATCCGGAAGAAGCCAAGGCCATCGCCGGTCTCAAACGTTTCAAGCAGACGCTGGGGGTCGATTATCCCATCGTCTACGGTGGCCTGGCTTCAAAGGAGAAAGCCGCAGAAAAGTTGCCCTTCCTAGACCATGTGATGAGCTATCCCACCTGCATCTTCGTGGACCGCAACGGGGTTGTTCGCCGCATCCGCACAGGCTTCTACGGGCCTGGGACCGGGTCGCACTACGAGAACTATCGCCGCAATCTCCACCTCTTCGTGGAGCAGCTGCTCGCCGAACCAGAGGTTCAGGCAAAGCCGAAGAAAGCAGCCTAGATCAAGGCTTTACGGGCTTGTCCACCACGATCCGTTCCTCCTGGTTCGCTAGGATCCACGCGGTGTAGAACGCCAGCAATGTGCGCTGGTGAAGCAGTCCGAAGTCGATCTTCTCCACGTCGTCCCCGGGCTGGTGATAATCCTCATGGACCCCGCTGAAATAGAATACGCTGGGCACTCCTTTCCGCGCGAAATTGTAGTGGTCGCTCCGGTAGTAGAAGCGGTTGGGGTCGCTCTCGGCATTGAACGTGTAATCCAAGTCCAGCTTGGTATACAGACTGTTCGCTTGTTCATTCGCCCGATGTAGACCACTGCTCAGTCGATCACTTCCAATGATATAGATGTATGGGGGCGATGTGGCGTGTGCACTGTCCCTTCGCCCGATCATGTCGATGTTGATATCCGCCACGGTATTCGCCAGCGGGAACACGGGATGCTCGCTGTAGTAGCGCGAACCCAGAAGGCCCTTCTCTTCGCCGCTCACCGGCATCACCAGCACGCTCCGCCGCGGACCATGACCTGCCTTCTTGGCCTGCATGAACGCCTGCGCCATCTCGATTATGGCAACGGTACCCGTGCCATCATCATCCGCCCCATTATAGACCACACCATCCTGCACGCCGATGTGATCGTAGTGCGCGGTGAGCACCACGATCTCGTCCTTCTTGTCCGTTCCCTCGATGAAGGCCAGGACATTCTCGGCCGTTAGTCGTTGTTCTCCGGGTTTCACCTCCAGCTCGAAGGAAACAGGGATGGCACGTTCCTTCTTTTTACGACGCAGCTTGGCCATGGTGGTTGTTGCCAAAAGCTGGTCCATGGCCGGTTCATCCACCAGTATCATCTGGGCCTGCGCTTCCTTCTGAGTGGCTTTTGTACCGCTGTCCGCCAGGCGCATGTGCGTATCGCTCAAGTGCATGGAACCCAGCAGCTCCGGTAACGAAGGCATATTCACCACCACCAGCGAGACACCTGCTGCACGGAGCGCATCCACACGTGTCCGAAGGATCCCCAAGGCGTTCGGCCCGGTTCCCATGCTGCGCGTATCCACCAGCACCGCTTTGCCCTGCACGGAGACCTTCAGCGGCTTGGCCATGTCACCGACATAAATGAGCTCCTTCACGCCACGACCGGTCTGCAGTACCTCCTGGAAATAGACCAGCTCCTTGCCGTACGTGTAGGTTCGGCCGTCCTTCACGATGCTGATGGTCCCAGAGCGGACCTCCACCACATCGAAAGGCTGGTAGTAGCCCTCACGAATGGCCGCTGGATCAGGTGCCGGAACAGCTGGGATCCCCGCCTTCACGAATTGTTCTTTCAAGTAAGCTGCTGCCAGTTTCTGGCCTTCCTTGCCCGTGTCCCGGCCAAGGAATTCATCGCTCGCGAGTTTCGCTAAGTGTTCACGCAGTTCCTCAGAAGTAATGGTCCCTGCATACTTCAATGCAAGACTATCCACCTGAGCGTGAAGCCCCAAGCAGAAGCACAGGGCCAGAAGTGGCGTGAGCAGGTATCGTTGATGCATGGTGTACCTACAGTTCGATCTTCTCCACCCGACGCTGGTGGCGGCCACCTTCGAACTGCGCGACAAGGAAGGCATCCACGATCTCCACCGCTTCGCCTTCGGTGATGAAGCGTGCCGGAAGAGCCAGCACATTCGCGTTGTTGTGCTGCCTGGCCAAGGCGGCCACTTCGGGCTTCCAAGCGAGAGCAGAACGGATACCACGGTGACGGTTCGCACTGATGTTGATGCCGTTACCGCTTCCGCAGATCAGAATGCCCAGGGTTCCAGCTTCAGCCAACACACCGGTAGCAACGGCATGCCCATAATCCGGATAGTCCACGCTGTCCTTCACATGAGTACCCTTGTCGGTGACCTCGAAGCCTGCTGCCTTGAGATGGTCCTTCAAGTGATGCTTCAAGTCAATGCCTGCATGGTCACTGCCAATAAGGATGTGCATGGTGCCGTTCGCTTGACAACAAAGATACCTCGGCACTCCATTCCAAGAGATCTGACGATCCGATCGTGGGATCGCTGTTCACGCTGTGGATATCCAGCGGTAACATTTCAGCGAAGGGATCGGTGTTGATCCACTTAAGAAGAACAGCCATTCCACCAAACTTCGTTGTGGATCGATATGCACCTGCAACACACGATCAGCAGGCCAACATTCACCCTGTTCTTTTCGACATCTTCCACGCTAGCACGATATCAACGATCGTTCATTGCTATGATCAAGTCCTAGGAGCCCAATGGTATCAAGCAGGCACCCATCTGTTGGATCGTTCATCCGCAGTGAGCTAATTTTGATAAGCCATCCGTGCAAGACCCGGAGGATCGGATCATCAACAGATCCAACAGCCCATACTATATCATCATCCTTTTAAAAGGAAAAGAGAATACAAGAAGAACATGTGGAGAACGTTCCTGGGTGGTTGTTCGATGATGATGATGATGTGCGCTTTCGCGCAAACATCGAACGACAGTCTGCACCGGTATTTCCACACGAACGGCAAAGTGGCCAGCGAAGGGTTGTTGGTGGATGGTAGACCGGAAGGCCACTGGCGCAACTTTTACGAGACCGGTGTTCTGCGCAGTGAGGGTTCGCGGTATGCCCTGTTGTTGGAAGGCGTTTGGAAGTTCTACGACCAGAAGGGGAGGCTAGCCAGCACCATCACCTACATGGGCGATAAGAAGAACGGGCCATCGTTGAAGTACGATACGGCCGGTGTGCTCATGGCCGAAGAGACCTTCGTGGACGACCAACGCGAAGGCGTGGCGAAGTATTTCCATGCCAATGGCACCCTGCACAAGGAGATCCCCTTCAAAGCAGGCAAGGAAGAGGGCAGGGGTTACGAGTATGCGGACGATGGACGGGTGATCTCGTTACTTCAGTATGGAGCAGGATTGCTGCGGAAGCGCGAGGATATCAACAAGGTGGATAGACAGGGATTGAAACAAGGCCCGTGGAAAGAGTTCTATGCGAACGCCAAGGTGAAGTGGGAGGGCAACTACGTGGATGGCGAACGCCAAGGCCTGTTCAAGGAGTACGACGCCCAAGGTGGTCTGAAGGACATGGTGAAGTTCGATGGCGGCGTGAAGGATGAAAAAGCCACGGAGGCACAGCTTATAGATATCAAGAAGACCTACCATGCCAATGGCAAGGTGGCCAGTATGGGCAGCTACTCACGCACAGGTAAAAAGGAAGGCCTGTTCCGGGAGTTCAACGAGAAGGGAGAGCCATCATCGGCGAGCATCTATTCTGGTGACCAGCTCCTGAGCCAGGGCACTGTGAACGATGTGGGAGCACTGGAGGGCGAGTGGACGGAGTACTATGCTACCGGCGAAAAACGCGCTTCGGGCACGTACAAAGGGGGCAAGAAAGAAGGGGATTGGAGCTTCTTTCACCGCAACGGTGGCGTGGAACAAAAGGGCAAATACATGGCTGGCCTTGCGCAAGGGACTTGGGAATGGTTCTATGAGGATGGCAAGAAGCATCGGGAGGAACTCTACCGGAAAGGCAAGGAGGACGGTGCTTCGGTTGAATATGATGAGGAAGGGAACGTGATCGTTCAGGGTGACTACCTCGATGGCTTGAAGGATGGGAAGTGGTACTACAAAGTGGGTGACCACAAGGAGGAAGGAGCCTACAAGGATGGTTTGAAGGATGGCCTTTGGGTATATACTTATGACAACGGGCGGAAGAGTTTCACCGGCGAGTTCGTTAACGGAGACCCGAACGGCAAGCACAAGTGGTTCTATACCAGTGGACAAGTGCAGCTGGAAGGCCGCTACAAGATGGGCTTGGAACAGGGAGAGTTCATCCACTACAACGAACAGGGTTTCCCCATCACTATCGTCAAGTTCAAGGATGGTGCTGAGATCTGCATCGATGGGGAAAAAATCCCGGCACCTTATCACATCGACGAAGTAGCACCCTGATCACCCTCGCCAGCCCTCCGCTTCAGTAAGTTCGTGGCATGGTTCGCAAAGAGGCCCCGGACAATGGCCTGAAAGAGCAGGATGTAGCGAAGGCCTACGCGGACCTGAAGCGGCAATACGACCAGCTTGTTAGCCGCAACCTGGCGGGTGTGTATCGCACCACCATGGACGGGCGCTTCATCGAATGCAACGATGCACTGGCGCGACTGCTCGGGTATCGCGACCGCGAGGAATTGATGGAATTGCAGGCCACCGTCGCCTATCCATCCCAGGCCGAACGCGATCGGTTCCTACAAGCCCTGCTCCGCGACAAGCAACTCATAAACTTCGAACTCACGCTGAAACATCGCAACGGCCGCGCCGTCGAGGTGTTGGAGAACGTGTTCTTGGACGAAACGGATGATGGTGAACAGACGATCCAAGGAACCCTGATCGATGTCACTGGAATCCGTCAGGCGGAGATAGAACAGGCCACCCTCACATCGAGCTATCGCAGTTTGGTGGAACATATGCGTGATGGTATTCTGGTTGTGAAGGAACGCCGGATCCAATATGCCAACCCCGCTGCTCAGCAACTCGCTAGCGAGCCGCTCATCGGCCAGGAAGTGGACCAGCTCTTCCTGGCGGAAGACCGAGCAGCGGTGTTGCAACTGATGGAGCAAGGAGGTTCGGTCGCGGATGGACAACCCGTGGTTGTCCGTCTCGCGAAGGATCGCAGCCGTGAGCTTGGACTTTTCGCAACGCAAGCACTGTTTGAAGGAACGGCCGCCGTTCAACTCACCCTACAGGACGAGCAGGAACGACAGCACTTGTTACGCGAACGGTTGCGCGTGCAGATGGCCGAGGAGGTGAATCAAGTGCTGCGTCAGGAGATAGACGAACACCGGCGCACACAGGATGCGCTTCGACGCTCGCGTCGATTCGCGCGAAGTCTCGTGGATAGTTCGCTCGATATGATCATGGCCGCCGACCCACAAGGTCTTGTGTCGGAATACAACCCCGCTGCGCAGATCCGTTTCGGTTACGAGCCACATGAGGTGATGGGGACAGGCACGCAAAAGCTCTACGCCGACCCAACGGAGTTCGCTCGGATCCAGAATGAATTGAACACTTATGGAGCATTCACCGGCGAGATCAAGAACGTGACGAAGGACGGTGAAGTGTTCACCTCTTTCCTGGCAGCCTCGCGCATGTTCGATGAGGACGGACAGTTCCTGGGAGCCATGGGTGTCTCGCGTGACATCACGCGCATGAAGAAGGACCAAGAAGCACTTCGTGCAAGCGAAGAACGCTACCGGGACTTGTTCGAGAACGCCACTGACATGATCCAAAGCGTGGACCCCAGCGGACGGTTCGAGTATGTGAACAAGGCTTGGAAGAACGCCTTGGGTTATGCCGATGCCGAGATCAACGAACTAACGCTCGAGGAGGTGCTGCATCCAGGCCATCTGGCTGCGTACCGCGAACGGCACTCCCGTGTGATGGCGGGCGAAGAGGTCGAGCGGATCAGCACGATATTCATCGGAAAGCAGGGGCAAGAGGTGCATGTGGAAGGCACCACGAATCTCCGGAGCGTGGATGGCAGGCCCGTGGCCACGCGCAGCATCTTCACGGATATGACGAACGTGGATGCCGCCCGCGCGAAGGTGCAGCAACACGAGGCGAAACTGCGCGCCCTGTTCGAGAGCAGCGAACACATGTTCTGGACGGTCGATCCGCAGATCAAATTGACCAGCTACAACCGCGGATATGGCGATATGATCGAACGGCTCCATGGAAAGCGACCAGAGATCAACACCGACCCCGCAAGGCCGCGGGCTTTGTTCGCGCCTGCTGAATACCACGCTTTCTGGGAGAAGAAGTATGCCGAGGCCTTCTCCGGAAAACCGATGCGGTTCGAAACGGACCGTATCGACCAGAACGGAGAGCGCGTCTGTAATGAGATATTCCTGAGCCCGGTGTTCGCTCCGGACGGTAACGTGATGGAAGTGTTCGGCGTAGGCCACGAGATCACCGAGCAGAAGGTGGCGGAAGACCTTGTGCGCCAGCAAGCAGCACGCATCAAGGCGATCTTCGAGAATGCAGCGAACGTGATGATCTGGACCTTGGACAAGGACTACCGGATCACCTCGTTCAACGAACACTTCCAACGCACCACGGAACGTCGTATCGGTATCCATTTCGAACGCGGCGACGATTTCATCGGTTCCATGCGCGAGCGAGTCGCCAACGGGGCCGCAGAACCTGCCATCGCGCAATTCAAAGCCGCCCGAAAAGGTGCGCCGCAACAATTCGAGATCGAACTACGCGGAGACGACGGCCGCTCGATCTGGGTGGAGTGTTTCCTGAACCCGATCGCCGGCGCCGGTGGAGTACAGGAGATCTCCTGCATGGCATACGGCATCACCGACCGCAAGGAGGCGGAAATCAAGCTGCGCCAGAGCCTTAACGAGAAGGAGGTGCTGCTGAAAGAGGTGCATCACCGCGTGAAGAACAACCTGCAGGTGATCAGCAGCATCCTCAGTCTGCAGACCGCCCACGTGGACAACGATGCCCGGATCCTGGAGCTGCTGCGCGTGAGCCGCGACCGCATCCGCAGCATGTCCTTCATCCACGAGAGCCTGTACCAGAACAAGGACTTCAGTTCCATCGACATGGCCACCTACATCGATGGCCTCAGCCGGAATCTGGTGATGAGCTACAGCCTCAACGGCAAGGTGGCCTTGGAACGCAACCTGGAGCGCGCCGAGCTTGTCCTTGATCAAGCGATCCCCTGCGGCTTGATCCTCAACGAACTCATCAGCAATGCCTTCAAACACGCCTTTCCGGACGGACGGGCCGGCGTAGTGAACATCGGGCTGAGGCTGGAGAACGAAAGGGTCTCCATCTCCGTAGCCGACGACGGCGTGGGCCTGCCGGAAGGCTTCAACACCAAGAACGACGGCAACTTGGGCCTTGAACTGGTGCGCACCCTGGTAGACCAGCTGGATGGCAAGCTCCAAGTGAAGGCTGGTCAAGGGGTCGCCTATTTGCTTACTTTTGAACGTTACAGATAGACCATGGCCCAAACGAATGTCCTCGTTGTTGAGGACGAGAGCATCGTAAGCAAGGACATCCAACACAGCCTGAAGAAACTAGGCTACAACGTGGTGGGTGCGGCGAACAACGGCGAAACAGCCGTGAGCCTGGCCTTGGAGCATATGCCGGACATCATCCTGATGGACATCATGCTGAAGGGCGAGATGAACGGGATCGAAGCGGCCGATGCCATTCGCAAGGAGACCAACATCCCGGTGATCTTCCTTACGGCCTATGCCGATGAGAGCACGCTCGCCAAGGCCAAGGTGACCCAGCCATACGGCTACATCATCAAGCCGTTCAAGGAGATCGACATCCATACGTCGATCGAGATGGCGCTGTACAAGCACAAGAAGGAGACCGAGGTGTTGAAGGAGCGCGACCTGCTCTACAGCCTCGTGGAAAACAAGGATGCGGGCGGACGCGACATTATGTTCGTGAAGAGCAACAGCCGCCTGGTGAAGCTCAAGACCGGCGACATCTACTTCATCGAAGCGCTGAAGGATTACGTGGTGATCAACACGCTTAACACGCGCTACACCGTGCACAGCACCATGAAGGACATCGAGGCGAAACTGCCCGAGGCCGACTTCATCCGCGTGCACCGCAGCTTTATTGTTCGTCTGGACAAGATCGTGGCCATAGAGCAGCCCAACCTGATCCTGGAGAACGACAAGAAGGTGATCCCGATCGGCGGCAGCTACAAGGACGACTTGGCGAAGCGTCTGAACCTCGTCTAGCGTCTGCCGGGCATGGAGGTGGTCACACTTTACAGACCACTTGGGCAGAACGAACTGGCCTTGATAGAAGCGTCTGGTTGGAAGCGATTTCCTCCTAGGCTAGCTGAGCAACCGATCTTCTATCCCGTCATGAACCTCGCGTATGCACGGCAGATCACGCGAGAATGGAACGTCCCCGCGAAAGGGATCGGTCACGTGGTCAAGTTCGACGTGGATGCATCTTTTCTGAGCCGCTACACCGTGCAGAACGTTGGCGGAAAAATCCATGATGAGCTTTGGGTACCGGCCGAAGAGCTCGAGGTGTTCAATGATCACATCATCGGAGGGATCGAACTGATCGAGACCTACCGAGCCTGATCCTCTTCTAACGCCGGTTCTTCCCCTTCTTGGACTTGGGTGCCTGCTTGGGCTTCTTCCCCTTGCTACTGGCCTTGCGCGGTGCGATGGAGCGCCGCTCGAACTTGCCCGATGTGGTGACCGCAGGAGCCGCTTCACCAGCCAGGCCGAAGTCCACCACGCGCCGGTCCATGTCCACGGCCTTGATCATCACCTCCAGCTCATCGCCTAGGCGGAATTTGCGACCGGTGCGTTGGCCCACGACCATGTAGCGTTCCTTTTCGAACTTGAAGATATCGCCGGGGATGTCGCGCAGCCCGATGAGGCCCTCGCACTTGTTCTCCTTCAGCTCCACGTAAACGCCCCATGTGGTAAGGCCGCTGATGATTCCGGTGAAGGTCTGGCCGATGCGCGCAAGCAGGTATTCGGCCTGTTTGTACTTGATGCTCGCCCGTTCCGCATCGCTGGCCTGTTTCTCCATGCGTGAGCTGTGGCTGCAGCTCAGTTCCAGCTCTCCGCGGTCCAGGGGTCCACCGCCGGCGAGGTAATGCGCCATGGCCCGGTGTACGAGCAGGTCGGGGTAGCGGCGGATGGGGGAGGTGAAGTGCGTGTAATGCTCGAAGGCCAGGCCGTAGTGCCCGATGTTCTCCGTGCTGTAGATCGCCTTCGCCATGCTGCGGATCGCGACCTGCTTGATGATGTTCTCCTCCTCGGTGCCCTTCACATCCTTCAACAGATCGTTGATGGCGTGCGGCAATTCAGCGGCATCGGCGTGACGCAGGGTGTAGCCGAAGCTCTTCGCCAGCGTGCGTAGCTGATCGATCTTCTCGGGATCAGGCACATCGTGGATCCTGTAAACGAACGGCTTTGCTCCGCGCTGGTGTTGGCCCTCTTTGCCCGGTGGACGTTTGTTCACCCAAGTGGCCACGCGTTTGTTGGCCAGCAGCATGAATTCCTCGATCAGCCAGTTCGCGGACCCCATCACCTTCTCATACACACCGAGAGGCTTGCCATCTGCATCCAGCTTGAACTTCACCTCGTTGCCGCCAATCTCCAATGCGCCGTTAGCGATGCGCTCCTTGCGCAACACCTGGGCGAGGCGGTGCAACAACAGCACCTCGTCCTGGAACGCACCCTCACCCTTGCCGTCGATGATGGCTTGTGCTTCCGCATACGCGAACCGGCGGCGTGAACGCATCACCGTGCGGCCGAACCACTCGCCCTTGATCCGGGCCTGAGCATCCAACTCGAAAATGGCGCTGAAGCTGAGCTTATCGGTATCCGCGTGCAGGGAACACAGGTCGTTGCTAAGCTTCTCAGGCAGCATGGGCACCACGCGATCCACCAGATACACGCTCGTCGCACGGCTCGCGGCCTCCATGTCGAGCACGCTTCCGGGCCTCACATAATGGCTCACGTCGGCGATGTGCACACCGATCTCCCAGTTCCCGTTCTCCAACTTGCGAACGCTCAGCGCGTCGTCCAGGTCCTTCGCATCGTCGGGGTCGATCGTGATCGTGGGGACATCGCGCATATCCCGGCGAAGAGCGATCTCCTCGTTCGTAGCTCCGCTGCGGATCTCTTCGGAAGCCTTTAACACGCTCTCGGGGAACTCCAGCGGCAGGCCGAATTCCGCGAGGATGGCGTGCATCTCCACGTTGTGCACACCCGCCTTGCCAAGTATGCGAAGCACCCTGCCACGGGGCTCATCCCGGGCATCCTTCCACTCGCCCAGTTCGATGATGGCCTTATCACCCTCGGTGGCTCCGTTCACTTCGGCGGCGGGGATAACGAAGGGGCGCTGCATGCGCTGGTCGTCGGCCACCAGGATCATCCGGCCTTGGTGTTTGTGGACCGTGCCAACGAACTCCAGGCGCCTACGTTTCAGCACCTTAACCACCTTGCCCTCCAAGCGCGAACCACGTCCTCCGACCAATTTGATAGCCACCGTGTCCCCATGCAGGGCGGTGCCGATATCGCGTTGTTGCACATAAACATCCTCCTCGCCACCCCCAAGGCGCACATATCCCGCCCCGCTGGTGATGATGTCGATGGTGCCCTCGGCGGAATCTTTACCGCCCGTCACGGTGTAGCGCCCTTTCTTGCCGGTCTCGATGCTGCCATCATCCAAGAGGGCATCGATCGCATCAAAAACCCGGTAACGCTGACTCTTATCCCTGATACCCAGCTGCAAAGCGAGCTGCTGGCTGGTGATGCCCGCATGGCCGGAAGACCGGATGGCGGCGAGGACTTGTTGAATGAACGGGTCGGCGGAGGAAGGATTTCGGCTCAAGGCAGGGTCTGGGGTCGGGCATGGGCCGACGGTCTAAAGGTAGACGCCGAGGTTGTTAGCATCCCGTTGATCCTCATGTGGAAAAGAGGTCACGAACAGGTGTTGATAACCTCCCGAAGATCACTACATTTGCAGCCCTTTTCGGGAGTTGCCCTTCGACCCATGCAGGAAAGCGCCAAGATCTTCAGCGGTACCGCCACCCGGTATCTGGCCGAAAAGATCGCCGCCAGTAATGGCGAGCGCTTGGGTGAGGTCACGGTCAGCCGTTTCAGCGATGGCGAGTTCCAGCCCAGTTTCGAAGAGACCGTGCGCGGAGAGCTTGTCTTCATCGTGCAGAGCACCTTCCCGCCCAGCGACAACCTGTTCGAGTTGTTGTTGATGGTTGATGCCGCGAAACGTGCCAGTGCGAAACGCATCGTAGCGGTGCTGCCCTATTTCGGTTTCGCCCGTCAGGACCGCAAGGACAAGCCGCGTGTTTCCATCGGCGCCAAGCTGGTGGCCAACATGCTCACGGCTGCCGGTGTGGACCGGATCATGACCATGGACCTCCATGCCGATCAGATCCAAGGATTCTTCGAAGTTCCGGTGGACCACTTGTTCGCCAGCAGCATCTTTCTTCCCTACATCAAGGAATTGGCTTTGCCGGACTTGATCATGGCAGCCCCGGATACCGGCGGAACGAAACGCGCGAACGCTTACGCGAAGCACCTCGGTTGCGACATGGCCATCTGCTACAAGCAGCGCAAAGTGGCCAACCAGATCGAGAGCATGACGGTGATCGGCGACATCAAAGGCAAGAACGTGGTGCTGGTGGACGACATGTGCGACACCGCAGGCACGCTTACCAAAGCTGCCGACATGATGATGCAGCAGGGAGCGACCAGCGTACGCGCGGTCTGCACGCATGCTGTGCTGAGCGGCGATGCGTACGACCGAATCGAACGCAGCGCCCTCGCCGAGCTCATCGTTACCGACACCATTCCGCTGAACGCCGAGAAGGCCAAGGCGACCAAGAAGATCAAACAGCTCACCGTGGCAGGCCTTTTCGGCGACGTGATCAAGCGCGTACAGAGCCACGAGAGCATCAGCAGTCATTTCATCGTAGCATAACAACACCGGCCATGAACAAGATCGCCCTCACCGGAACCCCCCGCACCAACCTCGGCACCAAGTACGCCGCCCAATTGCGCCGCACGAAGCAAGTGCCTTGCGTGCTCTACGGCGGCGAGAACACCGTCCACTTCAGCGTGGATGAAGCGGCCCTGAACAAGACCGCTTTCACCGCCGAAATGAACGGCGTGGAGATCGACCTCAATGGGACGAAGACCCTGGCCCTCGTGAAAGCGAAGCAGTTCCACCCGGTAACGGACCGTGTGTTGCATGTGGATTTCGTAGAGTTGAACGAGAACAAGGAGACGACCGCATTCCTGAGCATCCGCCTGAAGGGCCAGCCCATCGGTGTGCGTAAAGGCGGTAACCTGAGTCAGAACATGCGCAAAATGCGCGTGAAGGGTCTGCCCACCAAGTTCCCCAGCCACCTGGAAGTGGACATCGCCGAACTGGACATCAACAAGAGCATCCACGTGAGCGACTTGAAGTTCGATGGTCTCACCTTGATGGAGCGCGAAGATGACGTTGTGGTCGCCGTGAAATTGGCTAAAAAGCAGGAAGAAGCTGCCGCTACCCCGGCTGCTGGTGCTGCTGCTCCTGCCGCTGCGAAAGCAGGCGACGCGAAGGCTGCCGCTGGTGCGAAACCGGCCGCTGCTGCCAAGCCTGCCGCGAAGAAGTAAGCCTCGACAGGCTCAGCCTGACAATGCACGCATCGAGGCCTCCGCACATCGCGGGGGCCTCGTTCTTTCGCAACAGATATGAAGTACCTGATCGTTGGTTTGGGGAATCCCGGGCCGGAGTATGCCGATACGCGGCACAACATCGGCTTCCAAGTCTTGGAACACCTGGCCGGCTTGGCGGAAGTGCGCTTCTCGGCTGACCGGTATGGAGACCGCACCGAAATGCGACACAAGGGGCGGACGTTCATCCTGATCAAACCAAGCACCTTCATGAACCTGAGCGGAAAAGCGGTGCGCTACTGGATGGATCAGGAGAACATCCCGGCAGACCGTGTGCTGGTGATCACCGATGATCTCGCGCTGCCTTTCGGGACCATCCGCATCAAACCCAGTGGTGGGGCGGGGGGCCACAACGGCCTTACCAGCATCATCCAGATTTTGGGAACCGAAGTGTTCCCTCGCTTGCGCTTCGGCATCGGCAGTGACTTCGCTCGCGGCCGACAAAGCGAATATGTACTGGGTGTTTGGAATGAGACCGAACGCAAGACCCTTGCCGATCGGATCGAGGTCGCTGCGAAAGCCGTGTTCCAGTTCGGTCTGCTCGGTGTGGAACAAGCCATGAACAGCTTCAACAAACGCTGAGCATCACCGCCGGGAGGGGTTGTTACCTTTGGCATCGAACCACGCAACACCGCGCCATATCGGCGATCAACCATGCTGAGCAAAAAGATCGAAGCAGCCCTGAACGGACAGGTCGCCATTGAAGCGGCCAGCAGCCAAGCCTACCTCGCCATGGCCTCCTGGGCCGAGAACCAAGGTCTCAGCGGCACAGCGGCCTTTCTCTACAAGCACAGCGACGAGGAACGCATGCACATGCTGAAACTCGTGAAGTTCATCAACGAACGCGGCGGAAAAGCAGTGATCCCCGCACTGAAGCAACCCGGCACCAACTTCAAAGGCATCACCGACATCTTCCAAGCGCTGCTCTTCCACGAAACGAAGGTGACGCAGGAGATCAATGGCGTGGTGGACACCTGCTTGAAGGAGAAGGACTACACCACGCACAACTTCATGCAATGGTATGTGGGCGAACAGATCGAAGAGGAGGCGTTGGCGCGTACGCTGATCGATAAGCTCAACCTGATCGGTAACGACAAGGGAGGTCTTTACCTGTTCGACCGCGACCTGCAGGGGATGAGCGCTGCTACCGGTGGGGGCGGGTACAAGAAGGAAGCTTGATCTACTCCCACGGCCAGTCGCCGCCGATCCGAAGTGGGCCTTCCAAGCCCGCTGATATCAAGCGATCTTTCAGTTCCGTCTGGGAGAAATGTCCTGGCAGCTTCGCTGCACCCGCCAACTCGTAAAGAAGAGCACCGACGAAACGCACATTGTTCGTCATGGCACCGGGCTTTACGAGATGAATGTCATCGCAACTGCTGTGGTAGCATCCGTACACGTGTTTGCCCAAGTCGCTGAGGGGATAGATCACCGGTACGCCCTTCATCAGGAAGGGCTGGTGGTCGCTATGTAACCAGAGCTCCTCACTACAGCGGCCATCGAATGCAGCTGAGTCGATGCGCGCGATGCGTTCACAGGCATCAGCGATCATCGGCCTCCAGCCCGCCGGCCCACCAACGCCAAACCCCTGTGGGTTCCCGCTCATATCCAAGTTGATCATGCACTTGACCTGCTCCAATGCGCCACTCTGAGCGTAGTGTGCCGAGAGCGCACGCGAGCCGAGCAGCCCCTGTTCTTCGCCCATGAACAGCACGAAACGAATGGTGCGCTCAGGCCGGAAGGGCATGCTCTTCATCAAACGGGCCAGGTCGAGGATGGAGAAGGAGCCCAGACCATTGTCCGTCGCGCCGGTGGCGAGGTCCCAACTATCCAAGTGTCCGCCAACCAGGATCACTTCTTCCGGGAACCTAGAGCCCTTCAGCTCGGCAATGATGTTGAGCGCCGTGATGAGTGAACTCGTGTTGCGCATTTCGAGTCGTGCCGTCAGGGGTTCCCCGGCGGCTAAGCGCTCTCGCAAACTGGAACCATCTTCCGTGGCCAGACAGGCTGCGGGGATCGGTATCAAGGCTCCATCTATGGAAGCGGTACCGGTCAAGAGGATCCCGCCGGCCACCTGATTCACGAACAGTATGGAAGCGGCCCCTGCTTTCATCGCCAATGCGGCCTTTTCGCTGCGGTGCAGGTTCTTGGCACCCTCAACGGCCGCCACCAAACCGATGTTCACCAGCAACGCCGCGCCCTGTGCTTTCTCGCCCAAGCGTGCAAGGTCCTCTGGAAGCCCATTGCCAGCATCGACGATCCGCGCCTGCACGGAGCACTCCAATGGTGTGTTGGCCAAGGCGACACAAGCAAGATGCGAAAAGCCCTTACCGTCACCCACCGTGAGCTTGGCGGTTCCTCGTGCCCAAGCATAGGCTTGGAATGCGTGAGCGTACACCGTGTCCATGCCACTAAGCCGGAAAAGGCTGTCGGCCAGCGATTGTGCCCTGACGCCTTGCGGGCTTCCCGTCAGCCGGTGTCCGATGTTAGCGGAGCTCCAGGCGAGCCATTCATAGCCCTGCTCGCTAACCGCGGCAGCGGCATCGAAGGCGCGGGCACGTGGGCTTTGGCCCTGCACGTCAACAAATTGATGTTGACAGATGCAAAGAACGAACGCCCAGCGTAGCATTCGCATCCGCCTACTTTGCTCCGTGTTCGTGAGATCCGACAAGGGAAGGGTGTGGTGGGGCGCTAAAACTACGCCCCGAACGGAGACCGTTCTGCGGATCGTCCGCATCCTGCTCATCACCCCGTGCTTCATGTTCGCCGCTGTTCCTCAGCAGCCGCGCGAGGCGGACAAGGACACTACGGCGATGCTGCAAGCGAACTACCTGTACAACATCGCCAAGTTGGTGGAGTGGAAGGATGCAGGCATGCGCAGCGGCAACTTCGTCATCGGCATCATCGGTGGTGGAAACCTCTATCAGGAATTGATCAAGCAATATTCCACCCGCACCATCGGGAAGCAGCCTATCGAGGTGCGCAAACTGCCGAAGTCCGCGGATGTGGAGCGCTGCCACATGTTGTTCGTAGGCCGCAGTGACCTGGCCCTTTTGCCGGAGATCTACAAGAAGCTGCAAGGCCAGCCCACCATGGTGGTTTCTGAATACAACGGAGCGCTGGATGATGGTGCCGTGGTGAACTTCGTGAAGGTGGAGAACTTGTTGAAGTATGAGATGAGCCTGGCCAACGCTCAAAAGCACGGCTTGGTCATGGGATTGACGCTGAAGAACCTTGCGCATCGCGTGGAAGAATAAGCATGGTACGCCGAGGCATCATAGTGGTTCTTGCGCTCCTGGCCTCACCCTGGCTGGCTGCGCAGGGCGATGTGCTGGTCGAGGCGCTGCGTAAATATCAAGCGGCCGATCTGGTCGCTGCGAAGGCACTTGTCGATTCCGCCGTGCGCACACCGGCCCATGCAGAGGATCCAGAAGCCTGGCTGCTGCGAGGCTTTGTATATAAAGACGCGTACAAAGGAGCCAAGGACCAGGAGCAGGGCGACATGCTCCGTGACGAAGCCTTGGCCAGTCTTTTTACCTGCCTTGGACTGGACAGAACAGGCACCTACAAGGAGAACGCACTGCAGGCCTACGAGTTCCTGACGCGTTCATTCTTCAATGATGCAGCCAAGGCGCTCAACGAGATGAATGAAGAGCGGGCGCTGTTCGTTTTCCCGAAATATCAAGAAGCGGCCTCGCGCCTTGACCCCAAGGCGGACCTTGGTGGGCGCACCATCGAGTTCACCAACGCTTTGGGGACCGTCTATACCAAGCGCTTCAACCAGGACAGGACGCGCACCGAGTGGTTCGATAAGGCCATCGTCGCCTACAAAGAAGTGCTAGCGATCGACCCCGAGAATTACGGTGCCAACTACAACCTGGCCACCCTGTTCTACAACCGGGGTGTCTACAACATCCAACGCATCGATGCCGACGACGAGATCCCGAGCATCCTACAGATCCAGGAGGCGAGTCGGGAATTCTTCCAGCAAGCCCTGCCATACATGCTGAAGGCTCATGATATGAACCCGACACGCCGAGAGACCCTATTGGGTTTGGAGGGTATCTACTACAGTCTTCAAGACCAGGAGAATTCGGATAAGTTCCGCCAACTCTTCGAGGAGATCCCGCAGGAGGACGGACGTTGATCCCAGATGCGTTTCCGCTTTACCATCGGCAGGAAGATCAGTATGGGCTTCGGCCTGTTCATCTTCTTCGCCTTGCTCGTGGTGATACTCACCAACCGTACACTGGAGCGCAGCCGCTCCATCAACGACCAGATCAACCAGGTCTATTCTCCGAGCGTTGATGCCTTGGTGCGCTTGCGCAACCTTACGGTGAACTCGCAAATGCTGATCAAGCATTGGGCATTGCTGGAGAGCAGGGCCGACGCGCCCGAGAAGACCAATCTGGTGGACATCACGAATCGGGAGCTTCCGCAACTGCTGGACCGTATCGATACGCTGATGGCCAACTGGGAGCACGAGGAGGTCGCCCTTATGGGACAGATCACAGTGGAGATGCGCGAACTTTTCGAGCTGCATGACCGCATAAAGCACCTGCTGCCTTCGCTCGAGAGCTACAGCGACCCGTTCGTTCACATGGAGCGGAATGACATCGCCGAAGAAGGTGGCCCGCTCGACCAGAGCACGCAGAAAGTGCTCGCGGACCTCGACCGTCTCTTGGAGATGCAGGACCGCAAGCGCGTTGCGCTCAGTGGAGGCATGATACGAAGCTTCGACTCGTTGAAATTCTTCGTGTTGTACATGGGTATCGCGCTGGTCATCGTTGGTGCGGTGGCCGCATTCTTCATCGTTCGCGGCATCGTAGCACCGGTACAGCGACTGCGAAGTGTCCTGCTAAGCTTGGGCAGAGGGGTATTCCCACGCACCAAGGTGCGCACGACCAACGATGAGGTCGGCGATATGGGCAAGGCGCTCACCTCTCTTGTGGAAGGTCTTCGGCGCACCACGGACTTCTCGCACGCCGTGGCAGCGGGGGATTTCGCGGCCGACTATCAACCGTTGAGCGACGACGACGTTCTTGGTCATGCGTTGTTGAAGATGCGCGATGAGCTGGGTCAACGTGAACGTATCCTGGAAATGAAGGTGGTGGAGCGCACGGAAGAGGTGGTCAGGCAGAAGGAAGAGGTGGAGCGCCAAAGCCGAAAGGTGGTGGAGCTGTACAAGAACGTAACGGACAGTATCCGCTACGCGAAGCGCCTACAGGACAGCATCCTACCACCTGACAAACGCATTCGCGAGCTGCTCCCTGAATCCTTCGTGTTCTACCGGCCCAAGGACATCGTCAGCGGGGACTTCTATTGGGTGGACCGCATCGACGATCGAGTGGCGTTCGCAGCTGTGGACTGTACCGGGCATGGTGTACCGGGTGCTTTCATGAGCCTGATCGGACACAATGGCCTTAATCAAGCCGTGCGCGAGCAAGGACGATCACGCCCGTCCGAAGTGCTCAAGGTCTTGAACAAGATCGCCTTCGATGCCCTGCACAAGGACCGTGAAGAGCTCATGGTGCGCGATGGGATGGACATGGCCCTGTGCAACTACGACCCGCAACGCATGGTGTTGGAATATGCAGGGGCGAACTCACCGCTCTACATCGTGCGTGGCGAGGAGGTGCTCCGGTTCACGCCGGATAAGCGACCTATCGGCAGCTTCGATCTTGAGGGACATGCCTTTACGGATCATCGGATAAAGCTGGAACAAGGAGACATGGTGTACATTTTCTCCGATGGCTATGCCGACCAGTTCGGCGGGCCGAAGGGGAAGAAGTTCCTCTATAAGCGCTTCCGAGACCTGTTGCTTGAGGTGAGCCGATTCCCTATCGAACGGCAGCGGAGCATGTTGGATGAAGCCTTCAAGGGCTGGCGCGGTGCCCATGAGCAAGTGGACGATATCTTGGTGATCGGGATGCGCGCGTAGCCTTGGGCCACCCCAGGGAAAGCCATTGGGTCGGTAGAGGTCAACAACGACCCCCACTTGATCGATCCAGGATCAGGCGAATGATGAGGGATCAGCCCTGCATCGTCCAACCGCCGCCCACGCCGGTCTCGACCGGATTCATGCACATCACGGGGATCTGGGCCTCGTTGGCGATGATCTCCTGCTCGTAGGGCACGCCCAGCACGCCGAAAATGTTACCCTCCGTGAGGTTCATGATGGCGATCAGATCCGCATCCAGCTCCACGCTGTGCTTCACCACGGCCTTCACGAAATCACCACTATCCTCCTTGGCGATAGTGGCCACGTGCTCTATCCCGCGTTCGCCCAGGTACTGATCGGCGAACTTCAGGTGGTTGAGTAATTGCTTGTGGAGGAACTCGTCGTCTTCTTTCGGCGTGATGAGGTGGACCTTGCTACCGAATGTCTTCGCCATCTCGGCCACCAACGTCAGCTTCTGCCGGGTCTCCTTGTGCAGGTCCAAGGGCACTACGATGTTGCGGTAACCGGCATCCTTGATCATGCGCTCCTGAACCACCACGAAGGGCACGTTACTGCTCGTGATAACGCGCAGTGCACGGCTGCCGGTGATGAACTGCATGCCGCGCATACCGTGTGTTCCCATGATGATGAGCCCTGCACCGATCTCTGCCGCAGCATCGCCTATATCTTCGTAGATGGAACCGATACGGACCAATGCGGTCACGCTGGCCTTGTCGTTCCATTTCCGCGCGCGCGACGCCTCCATTTCCAGCTTCTTGCGGGCCTCCTCCGCATGCGCCTGCTTATCCACCACATGAAGCAGGTAAACAGCTGCACCAGTTTTGGCGGCGACCGTCATCGCGTGGTTCATCGCACAGTCCGCCACCTTCGTGAAATCGGTGGGTACCAGGATCTTGCTTGTCGTGTGGCTCATTGGTTGGAAGTTCCTTGCAGGGAAAAGCCCCGTCATTCGGAAGGGCGGCTAAAGATAGAAAAGCCATGTATCCACAGGCCGTAAAGCAAACGACAACGAACAACTGCAAACGCCTGTAAATGAAGATCCACCGACACCGCCGGATCGACATCCCCTGCTTTGCCCCAGCCAAAACGCAAAATCAACGAGGCCATGAACATTTCAATGAAGAACAAGGTGCAGCTGATCGGCAATCTCGGGAAGGACCCCGAGTTGAAGAACCTGGGTAACGGCCAGGCGTTGCTCCGTCTGAGCCTGGCGACGAATGAGCGCTACAAGGGTGCGGACGGTGAATGGAAGGAGAACACGCAGTGGCATCCCATCGTGGTCTGGGGAAAGCAGGCGGAAAAGATGGCCTCGCAAGTTCGGAAGGGCTCCGGTCTGGTGGTCGAAGGGCGTCTGGTGCAGCGCACCTACGAATCGAAAGAGGGTGAGCGTCGCTACAGCACGGAAGTGGTCGTGAACGAGTACCAGCTCCTTGGCGGCCGGGCAGAGCAGGAATAGTGAGGCTTGTTGAGAAAGAGGCGAATCAAGCAAAGCGCGATCCGCCTCTTTTCATTGGGCCTTGATCACGGCACGACGGAGTCTTCCCAGGGGTGTATCCACCTCTACGAAATAGGTGCCCGCCACCAGTGTCGTACCGGAGAACACGACCATATCGGCAGACCGGCTGGATGATACTCCAACGACACGCCCCAACGGATCCATGAGCCGTACCCGTGAAGCCGTCGCTCCAACCTCCACGAACACCTCGTTGGTGAAGGGGTTGGGCCAAGCATGCAATGAGGGCGCTTCGGGCTCATCGATCATCGACAGTGGCGAGACTTGCATGGTACGACACACCAAGGAGAAGCAGGTATCGAGGTTCGAAGGACGAAGAGCGCCGACCAACAGACAGGTCTGGTATTCGCCCACCCCCACGAATTCGTTGAACCCCGCGAACGCCGTGTCCACGTTGCCATCACCATAGGACCAGATCTCCAGGACAGGGATAACGTTATTGGCCACAATGGTCGGTTGGAACGCCGTGCTGAGCCCATCATGCGTGGGCTCGAAGTCAACGAAGAGATCCTGTCCGCATGTTGAGGCGTTGCCGTCGACCGCCACCCATTGACCGTAGGTGGCAGAGCATTCACCGAGCGTGCGTGTAAGCGAGACGAAGTGCGGGCCCGGCAAGAGCCATATGTGGGAGGGGAATTCTTCTGTACTGGTGCTGTCATCACCGAACTCCCATAGCCGCTCTCCTGCGGATGCGCCGATGGACAGATCCAGGAACTGCACAGCGTTCGTCCCTGCACCGGAGGCGGAGAAATGCGCTGAAATGCCCGCGCACGCGTTCAGCGGCACCACGACTTGCCTACAGAAGGTGGCCGAACAGTCCAGTGTGGTCGTGGAAAGGGTGAGGCACACGGTGTAGGTGCCCGGTTGCTGGTATGCATGAGAGCTGTCGGTAGTGGCAGAAGAGCCATCCCCATAGGAATAGCTGACCTGCGCGCTCTGGCCGAAGGTGGTGGAGCTATCCGCCAGCAGCACGGTAAGCCCATCCGTGGTGTAGTTGAACGCAGGGCGCAAGAGCACCGCGCAGATAGGCTCTTGGGCGGATAGGGATCCGCAAAGAGATGCCGCGGTCACAAGGCCGAGGAGGCGTTCAGCGGGCTTTCGAAGCGAACTCATATTGTAACCGGATCTGGAGCAAGGGACGTGTGAGCCAGGGTACTTCGCGGCCATCGAACGAAACGAGCGGGGTAGATATCATGGGCTCGGCATAGGCCCCCAGTCTCTCTGAAAGGGAGTAGCCTAGACTGAGTCCCACTTGGCCATGCAGCTGAGGGCTGAAACGAGCGCTGACACGGTCATCACCGAGCGTGGTGGTAACGAAAGCGCTATCGGGCGCCGCTTGGACCAACGTGAGGCCTTTTCGGGAAGTTGGTATCCAAGCGGTGACCCCGGCGAAGGCTCCGTAGCGGAGACGACGCGCGTTCGTGTGCCAGGCCAGCATCAATGGCACTTGTACGGCACCATACCGGTTGCGGGCATCGATACGTTGCCCAGCACCCGTTCGAGTCTCCGTCAACGAATCGATGGTCCAAGAATAGATGGTGATGTCCGTGGTGGCTCCGGGAAAGACATTCTCCACCCAGGTGGTGTCCACATCGGTGTAAACCTCCTGAGCTCCCTCACCCTGGTGCGCGAACGTACTGCGCACACGTGCCAGGCCCAAGCCCCCCGAAACGCTCCAGCCACTGCGCCATTCACGCCCGAGCAACACCCCGAACTGTGTGGTAGAGCGCCAGTGCTCAGCTTGGCTCAGTGCGGAAGAGCCCGCCCCGTGCCATTGCCCGTTCACAACGCCCATACCCGCGTACGGCGCCAGCCACCAGGTTCCGTGCGGCAAGACGTACCCAACGGTCTCCTGTCCGGCAAAGGTTGAACCCGGAGCCACGGGAGCGATCATCGGCGCAAGAGGGTCCATCCGCATGATCCGCTCGCGGGTCAGCGGATCAACGCTCAGCTCCGGATCGAGGTAGGGTTCCGTCGGGTCCGGGCTGTTCACGCCTTGGAAGGACGTGACCGATGGCCGCTCCTTCGTTCGCTGGTCGTGCGCGATGCCCGGGATGGTGGAACGCAGCACTCCGCCCTCCTCTTCAGCGTTAGGAGCATCACCAACCGGCTCGTGTTCCCGAGCAACGGGAAGATCCCCTGCAGCGGCCGCGCCACGCGTCTTTGCGCGGGATGCAGCCGCAGCGGATCGGCCGTGGTCTTCCGGTGAACGACCGCGCATTTCGCCGGTGGAAGGTGCCGTGCCGTATGGATCAGCATCGGCCTTGCCACTGTTATTCTCGTTCTGCGGATCGTACGGAGCAGGAGCGGATGTTCCGCTGAGCGCTGCCGGCATTTCCGTCGGCGGTTTCGGGCCCTGAGCCACGGTGCTGCCGGAGGCCTCTTCCGAACCGGCAGCGGACCCATTGGGTACCCATACGCCAATGGCCAGGCCCACGACAACGATCGCGCCAGCGGCCATGAGCCAGGGCCTCCAACCAACTCCGCCGCCCGAACGGCCGCTCCAGCCCATGCGGGCGGCCAACGCCTCATGCACCGCTTCGGGCGGTGCGGCCTCGGCGTCGTACAACGCCTTGAATCGTTCGTCAATGGGATGTCCTTCCCGCATGGTGCAGTACGTCTTTTCGTTCGATACGCGCTTGCAGATAACTACGCGCTTTGGAGAGCTGGCTGCGCGAGGTGCTTTCGCCACAGCCCAACATGGCGGCGATCTCGGCATGGTCGAAGCCTTCGATCGCATAGAGGTTGAACACGTGCCGGTAGCCCTCCGGTAGTTCGGCGATCAGCTTCATCAGTTCCTGCTCGCCGAGGTTTTCAATGGCCATGGAGTCCACGGGCGCCTCGGGTAGATGCTCCAGACCGAAACGCTCCTGTTGGAACGATTTCTTGCGGTAGTGATTGATCGCAGTGTGTACCATGATCCGTCTGATCCAGCCTTCCAGTGAACCCTCCATGCGGAACGCCGAGAGCTTCTCGTACACCCGGATAAAACCCTCCTGCATTAGGTCCTGGGCTTCCAGCTGGTGGCGGGCATAGCGCAGACACACAGCGTACATACGCCGTGCGTACCGCGTGTACAGGGTCTCCTGACAACGGCGGTCCCCACCCAGGCAACCCTGGACGAGCTCACGTTCGGTCAATTCGCGCAAACCTGGAAAGGCCTTTCCGACAACAAGACAACGGACGCCGCGCGAACGCTGCCTTGGGAGAGACCCTTGAAAGATACAGGAAGCCCTTTGGTGACGGGCGGTTCAGGGGGAATGGAAGGCTGCGGTAACAAACGACAGCATCCGTTGGACAAACGCGTATAACCGATTACAACTGGTTATCAGCCGATTACGCTTTCCTCGCCGCGGAATGTTTGCATCGTCGTTCGGCAACAGCACCGGCGGCGGAAACGAAAAGTCACACCCAAAACACACAGTCCCATGAACACGCTGAAGAACAAAGTGCACCTGATCGGTAACCTCGGTTTCGATCCCGAAGTGCGGGAGATCGCCAAGGGGCGCAAGGTGGCCCGCATCTCGGTGGCCACCAACGACACGTACCGCAATGCCAGCGGTGAGCGTGTTACCGACACCCAATGGCACACGGTAGTGGCCTGGGGTACTACCGCCGAGGCCGTGGAACGCATGCTGCGCAAGGGGTCGCCGGTGGCGCTCGAAGGCCGCCTCGTACACCGCAGCTACGAGACCAAAGAAGGTGTGAAGCGCTACATCACCGAAGTGGTCATGAATGATTTCCAACTCTTGCAACCCAAGCAGGAGGCGGCCGCATAAAGCCCAGTACCTACGAATGAGAAGCGGTCCCGATCTTCGGGGCCGCTTCTGCTTTTAACGCTCTCCATGACAGAGACTCCCCCCAAGCCACGCCGGAAGAAACGGTGGCTGATCGCTTTGGTCGCCTTCTTGGTGACCACGTTGTTGGTGGTCGCCCTGCTGCTCCCGTACATCCTGAAGCGCTACATCGAAACGCACAGCGAGGAGTGGATCAACCGGAAGGTCACCATCGACCGCATCATCCTCAACCCGTTCACCTTCCGGTATGGGGTCACGGGCGTTACATGCTACGAACCGAAAAGTGAGGACGTATTCGTGTCGTGGAAGAACATCAGCGTGCGTAGCAACTTGTGGAAGGGGTTCCAGGAGAACAACTGGCGATTCACAGGGCTGCGTATCGAGTCGCCCTATTTCCACATCGTGCAGAACGGTGATCGCTTCAACTTCAGCGACCTGCTGGAGCTGGGTGGTGATGACACGACCGCCGTGGATACCAGTGCCGCTGTGCGCTTCAGCATGGAGGACATCCAACTGAGCGACGGCCGTATCGACTACAAGAGTGATGTGCTCGCTGCGCCGGTGGGCATCAACAACCTCAAGGCCACGAGCAATATCATCTCTTCGGAAAGCGCCCGCATGGACTTCGGTCTGGGCTTCGACCTGAACGACGGCGGACGCATGGACGGCGGCTTCATGCTGGATACGGACAAGTCGCTCTACGGCATCGATGCACACTTGAAGGCCTTCGCGCTGCCGCAGCTATTGCCATACCTCCAGGACTTCTTCAACTGCAAGTCGCTGGAAGGCGCGATGGATCTGGACTTGAATTTACTCGACAGCTATGCTGACACAACGAGCCTGGCCGTTAGCGCGGGTCTTGATCTGCACGACGTGAAGTTGACCGACCCGAACAACGAGAAGCTCTTCAGTCTGAAGAAAGCCACCTCACGACTGGATACACTGGTTGCCAAGGAACAACGCGTGGATATGGGTGAAGTCGTGCTCGATGGCGCCGACCTGAAGTTCACGATGCTGGCCGATGGCACGGACAACTGGACACGCTTGTTGAAACTGGACACCACAGCCGTCGCGGGTGATAGTGCGGCCACACAGCTGCAAGCCAGCGAGAGCAACGTGTTCGTTATGCTGGCCGATTACATCAGCTACCTCGGCGAGCAGATCGTGGCCAGCGATTACACGGCGAAGAAACTCGCACTCAACAACAGCGCCGTGCATTTCGAGGACAACACGCCAGCACAGCCGTTCCGCTATGCGATCTCCGCGATCAACGTTAGTGCGAACCGGATCACCAGCAGCGACCAAGAGGCCGGTAAAGTCACGGCAAGTGCGGTGCTGCAGGAGACCGGCAAGCTGAAGGGCGATGCCGTCTTCGACCCGAAGAACATCCGCAACGTTACCGTGGACCTCACGGTGGATGAACTCGCACTGAACCACCTTGACGCCTACGGCCGCTGGTATGCCGCGCATCCGTTGGAAGATGGCCTGCTGCAGTTCGTGACGAAGACCGTGGTGCAGGACGGCAAGATCGACTCGGAGAACCACTTTCGCGTGGACAAGCTGAAGGTGGGCAAGAAGGTGGAGGAGCACGATCCGGAGATCTATGTGCTGCCGCTGCGACTGGCCGCCGGCCTGTTGAAGGATGTGAAAGGCGTGGTGGAGCTGGATGTGCCGGTGAAAGGCGACCTGAAGGATCCCGAATTCAAAGTGTGGCCCATCGTGTGGCAGGTGCTGAAGAATCTTATCGTGAAAGCAGCCACTGCGCCGGGACGTTTGCTGGTGCGCGCTTTCGAAGGTGCGGATGAGACGGATCTCGAGCGCGTGCGTTTCGAGTATCTGCAAGCGGCCCCGGCGAAAGCACAGGAGAAGACGTTGAAACAGCTCGTCTCCGCACTGAAAGCGAAGCCCGAACTCAGCGTGGATCTCGTTTCCATCGTGGATGCGAAAGCCGAAGCGAAGGAGGTGGCCGTGTTCCACGCAAAGAAGGCCTTCCTGTTCCCTGACAAGTCAACGATCGATGGCGCCGACAGCACGCGCATCATCGAGTTGAGTGCGCGCGACACGGCGTTCACCGCTTACGTGGATGGACGCACGGCAAGCATGGAAGGCAAGTCATTGCACGACCGCTGTCTCTCGCTACTCGGCGCGGCCGAAGCGGATCGCATCGCCGGCGAGATCGAATACGCGCGGCGCGAAAGCACCATGCAGTTCCTGCTCGCACAAGGCGCAACACCCGCTCGTGTGCGTTATCGCGATGGAACGGCTGAAGAGCTCGCTGGGCAGCGCGGTGTGCCGGGGTTCCGCTTCGTGTATGATGTGGGGGAGTGAGTCGATCCCCGCCGACCAACCGTTTGGAAAGACAACGCCCCGTGATCCAAGACCACAGGGCGTCGCTTTCACCAAACACAAACTTATTCCACGATCACTTTACGGTGTAGGTTGCCGTGATCTGTCGCTAGCCGGAGCACGAAACCGCCTTTCGCAAGACCGCTCACATCCATGTTGTGTACTGTGCCGGTCACCAAGGCGCTTTGCACGAGACGGCCATCGGCGGTGAACAATGTCACTTGCGTGTTCGCCATCAGACCAGCGATGGTGAGTTGATCGGTCGCAGGCACCGGGAACACCCGGATCGATGACCCATCCAGTTCACCCAGTCCAGTATCGAACAGGTCCACCAACTCGCAGTGGTGCGCCCAGCAGGTATCCTGTTGAATGTCGTTCCAATACCAGGCGCTCACGCACACCTCGAACGGCCCAGGAGGTTCGTAGAGTTGCGTCAACGTTTGCCCATAGCCCACAGTGCCGTCGCCGAAGGTCCAGTTGTAGCCGATGGTGGGCAAGTTGGCCGTGGCGGTGAACGTGGCCGAGATGCTTTGCTCAACCCAGGAGAATTCCACCGCGTAGTTGGGGTCGCATTCGGGGCCGGCCGTAACAGCAATGGTGGTACAGGTGCTGTCCACGCAATTGCCATGTGTCACCGTGAGGCACACCGTGTAAACCCCCGGCGCGAACACATGGTCGGGTTGGGCATTGTCGCTCGTTGTACCATCACCGAAGTCCCAGAGCCAGTAGACTGGAATGTCGATCGGCAGCGTCTCTGAACAGTTGGAGAAGTAATACGCGCCGTTCTCGAAAGGCAGGGGTTCGAAACAGGCTACGAGTTCATCACACGGATCACCGAAGCCGACATCCACGGTGTAGCACACATCGTCTTCGCAGCTCACCACCGGTTGCCCCGGGAATGCATAGATGCTCACCACGTGAAGGCAGACTTCATAAACACCCTGCACGGCGTAGTCATGCATGGGGTTGGGGCCGCTGCCTGTTGTGCCGTCGCCGAAGGTCCAGGAGAACGTGCTCTGCGGCGAGGGTCCGGATGTGGTGCTGATGAATTGAATGGCAAGGCCGTTCGGCTCGGTGATGAAATCGGCGGTCAATTGATTACAAGGGTCATCCCCGCCGGCGGTGAGGGTGGTGCAGAACTCGTCCGTGCAATCGCCGTGGGTCACGGCGAGGCAAACGGTGTAGGTGCCCGGCGCGAAGCTGTGGTCGGGCTGGGCCTCGGTGCTCGTCGATCCATCGCCGAAGTTCCACGCGTAGCTGGCCGGAATGGCGATGGGCAGAAGCTGGGAACAGTTCTCGAACAAGTAGGCTCCGTTCTCGAAGGGAAGGGGTTCGAAGCAAGCCACCAATCCATCGCAAGGATCCTCGTCAATATCGTCCACCACCACCATGGTGCAGGTGCTATCAACGCAATTGCCGTAGTAGGCGGTGAGGCACACGGCGTAGGTTCCATTCTGCTGGTACACATGGTCCACATTAGTGCCCGTGCTGGTGCCGCCATCACCGAAGGTCCATTGGTATTGGGAGTTTCCTTGTCCGTTGGTGCAATTGTCGAAAAAGAACGCACCAGGTTGTGATAAGTCGTTGGTCACGAAGCAGGCCTCGAAGTCCGCACATGGATCATTGCCGACGGTGAGTACCTGACAGGTCTCGTCCATGCATCCGCCAGGCCAGGTGGTCACCAGGCATACGATGTACACACCGGATTCAGTGAACGTGTGGATGGGCGAGAACTGGGTGGATGTGCTGCCATCCCCGAAGAGCCAAACGAAGGTGGAGTTGAGCGATGGAGAAGAACAGTTGTTGAAGAAGTAGCCCGAACCGGAAAGCTGCGAAACCTCGAAGCATGCCTCAAGACCATCGCACGGATCACCGCCGCTTACCGTGATCATGGCGCAATCCTCCGTCCAGCATGTGTCTTCGGTGGCGGCGTTGTAGTACCAACCTGAAACGCATACGAAGTAGTCGCCAGCTTCCGCATAAGTATGCTCCACAGCGGGGCCACCGCCCTCGGTTCCATCGGCGAAGTACCAAATGAAATTGGTGCCCGGGAGGTTGGAGGTGGCGTTGAAGAAGACGTTGCCGTCCGTGCCCGCGTTCCAGGCCATTTCCACATCGAAGCCAGCTTCACAGGGAGCGCCGCCGCCAATAGTGATCGATGTGCAGGTGCTGTCCGAACAGTTATCCCAATAGGCGGTGAGGCATACCAGGTATACACCCGGGCTACTGTATTGGTGCTCGGCGTGCTCCGATGTCGAGGACGTGCCGTCACCAAAGGTCCAAACGTATTGGGTGTTCGCCGGGCCCGATGAGCAATTGTCCAGGAACAGGTTGCCCGAGGGAAGCATGCTCGGGACAAAGCAGAAATTGAACGGATCGCAGGGGCCGGACTGGGCCGTGGCGAATAGTGAGAACAGGAACGCGGCCGGAGTAAGGATCGAACGCATGATCGGGCAGTTGATGCCTCTAGGACGTCCGTTCTACCCCGAACGCCGCCTAGGCGCCTAAACCGCCCGTAACCATCGCCCTAGCGCCTTTTGCAGGAAGGGCAGGAGCACGAACACCAGCAGCGGCACCAGAATACCCGTAACCACGAGGGTCCGAACCAGGAGCGGAAGCTGGATCAACCACGGTCCGGCCAGCCAGGAAAGCAGGGTGATGGAGGGGTAAATGGCGATCCAGACCACGATAGCGGTCTTCCAACGAGGCGGATGAACAGCGGACATGACCACAAAGGTGGGCCGAGGTTTGGCGGATACCCCCGATCATTCTACTTTTGCCGTCCCTTAACGGGGTACCTTCCCTGGTAGCTCAGCTGGTTAGAGCACATGACTGTTAATCATGGGGTCGCTGGTTCAAGTCCAGCCCGGGGAGCAAAAAAGAGAGAGCCGCTGACGCGGCTTTCTTTTTTACCGCAGAGGCGCAATGGGCGCAGAGAAGCCGGGTCACTCCCGGCATGCCTGTAACCTGTTCCTCTGCGAACCTTTGCGAACCCCGCGCCTCTGCGGTAAAAAGACCCGAACCTCCCATGCAACTCATCACCGTAGGAACCGTCGCTTTCGACCGCATTGAAACCCCCTTCGGCGTGGCCGAGAAGACCGTGGGTGGAGCCGCAACCTACATCTCCCTGGCGGCTTCGGTCTTCCTGGAGAAGATGGGTCTGGTGAGCGTGGTGGGCGATGACTTTCCGGAAGATGTGATGCAGCAGCTCCGCGACCGTGGAGTGAACCTCGATGGGTTGGACATCCTGAAAGGCAAGGAGAGCTTCTTCTGGGCCGGCCGCTACCACTACGACATGAATAGCCGGGACACGCTGGAGACCCGCCTGAACGTGCTGTTGGAACTGGACCCGAAGCTACCGGCGGAATACCGCAAGGCTCCGTACGTGATGCTCGGCAATTTGGATCCCACAGTGCAAGGCAAGGTGTTGGACCAGATGGATCAGCGTCCCGCCCTTGTGGTGATGGACACCATGAACTTCTGGATGGACAGCGCGCTGGAGAAACTGAAGGAGGTGATCGCCCGCGTGGACATCCTCACCATCAACGATGCGGAAGCACGCCAATTGAGCGGCGAGCATAGCCTGGTGAAGGCTGCAACAAAGATCCTCGCCATGGGTCCGAAATACCTGGTGGTGAAGAAGGGCGAACACGGTGCCCTGCTCTTTGGACAAGGCCGCGTGTTCTTCGCACCCGCATTGCCGCTGGAAGATGTGATCGATCCGACCGGCGCTGGCGATACGTTCGCTGGAGGCTTCATCGGCTACCTGGCCCGCACGCAGGACCACAGCTTCGACAATCTGAAGCGCGCCATCATCGTGGGCAGCGCCATGGCCAGCTTCACCTGCGAGAAGTTCGGCATCGAGCGTCTGTTGGAGGTGAGCCGTGAAGACATCGATGAGCGCATCCAGCAGTTCGTGGAACTGGTGGACTTCGATATCGAGCTGGTGGAGGGCTAAGCCATCCGCTTCGCCACCTCGTCCCAGTTCACCACCTGCCACCAGTTGGCTATGTACTCGTTGCGCTTGTTCTGGTACTTGAGGTAGTAGGCGTGCTCCCACACATCGAGAGCAAGCAGCGGTTTCCCCTTCAGTTCGCTCACGTCCATCAACGGACAATCCTGGTTGGGGGTGGAACCGATAACAAGCTGGCCGTTGCGTTCCACCAGCCACGCCCAGCCACTGCCGAAACGTTTCATGCCCGCATCGGTGAAGGCTTCCTTGAACTTGTCGAAGGAGCCGAAGCTCGCGTTCAACGCATCGAGCACTTTTCCGCCTGGCGCTCCGAGCGGAGTGGAGGGACCAGGGCCCATCACCTGCCAGAAGAAGTTATGGTTCCACACACCGCCTGCGTTGTTGCGCACCTTGGCGCTGAACGACCCGATACGAGCAAGCAGGTCTGCCTCATCCTTGGCAACGACACGTTCTGCAGCGATGGCCTCGTTCACGTTCTTCACATAAGCCGCGTGGTGCTTGGTGTAGTGGATCTCCATGGTCTGCGCATCGATGGAGGGCTCCAGTGCCGTGTACGCGTAGGGCAGGGCGATCTGTGCCAGCTGCAAGGCGGGTGCTGACGGGGTTGTTTCGCCAGTAGGATCGTTGGCCTCTGGTGCGGAGTTGCACGAAGCGGCACTGGCCAATGCAGGACCAGCAACGATGGCACCGAGTGACACTTTCAGCGAGCGGGAAAGGAATTGTTTGCGGTCCATGGTGCCAAGGTAACGAGAGGCGAAGGGGGATGGAACGCAGATGACGCGGATATGGCTGATCAACGCAGATAAGGCCGGAGCAGCATTAGCTAAGATCAGCGCCTATCTGTTCGATCAGCGGCATCAGCGTTCCATACATCTCGGTCTAGCCGAAACTCACCAGCAACTGGCTTTTCTCAACGGCCTTGCCTTTTTCGGCGTGGATGGCGCTCACCGTAGCATCGCCGGGGGCCTTGATCAGGTTCTCCATCTTCATGGCTTCCAGCACGAGGATGGGATCGTTCTTCTTCACCACATCGCCGGGCTTCACCAGGATGTTGAGCACCATGCCGGGCATCGGCGCCTTGATCTCCTTCACCTTGGTGGCGGCCTTGTCCAAGCCGAGCGTCTGCATCAGGCGGGAGCGGTCGTCCTGCAACTGTACGGTGTAGGTGTTCGCACCGATGCGCAGGCGCACTGTGCCGTTCTCCTTGTCTTCCTTCAACACGAGTACGCGATGGCTGCGGCCGTTGCGTACCAAGCTGAAGGTGGACGGTCCCGTGCGCACGAGGTCGGCGGCGTTCTCTCCGGCGGGTGTCCATGGCGCGCTGGGCGAGGTGCGCTCGAGCACGATGGCTTCTTCCTTGGCGTTGACGGTGGCGTAGAGCTTGGCCATGGGCGGTTCGGTGAAGGCGAGCGAAGATAGGGGTGGTGCTCAGAGCAGCGTTTCGGCCTGTGCTTCGTAGCCTTCATCCACCGCCAGCACGCTTTGCTTGGAAGCCGCAACGGCCAGCTGATCACACAGCTCGTTGAGCGGATGTCCGTTGTGCCCGCGGATCCACTCGAACTTCACCTTGTGTTTGCGGAAGACCTGTAGGAATCGCTTCCAGAGATCGGGATTCTTCACCTTGGCCCAGCGTTTCCGCTCCCAGCCGAAGAGCCAGCCCTGTTCAACGGCATCCACCACGTACTTGCTGTCGCTCACCACGAGCACATCCATGCCGGGGCTCTTCAACGCTTCCAACGCGGCGATCACGGCCATAAGCTCCATGCGGTTGTTGGTGGTGAGCCGGTAGCCGCCCCACAATTCCTTGCGGTGTTTGCCGCTCTCGAGGACGGCACCATAACCACCCGGACCAGGATTGCCACTGGCGGCGCCGTCGGTGTGGATGGTGATCTTCATCTATCTTCAACGGATGGATCAAAGGAACGGACAAGAAGGCAAAGGCGAGGACAAGCTGAAGCCCCTATTTGTGCTGATGGCTATCGTTCTCGTTGTCTGGTCTGCGTCATGGATTGCGATTGTCTATGTAGAAGATGAAGCGGTGATTCGTGGCCAATTTGGAGACATGTTCGGGGCGGTTAATTCACTGTTCTCGGGATTGGCCTTTGCCGGGATCATCTACACTATCTTACTACAGCGCCGAGAGCTTGGACTCCAACGTAGGGAGCTTGAGTCCACTCGCAAGGAACTAGAGAGAAGTGCTAACGCTCAAGAAGAAGTGAAGGCCGAGATGTTGCGACAGGCGACCATTCAGTCAAAGGCTGCGCGAGTTCAAGCACTATCCGTGCTGATCAATCATCTGGATCGCTACGAAGAGATGATTAACAGGGGAGAGGGTGGAGAAGTTCTCCGTCACCCTGCATATGAACGGGATCAACACATTCAATCCTTGAAACGCGAGATGGTGAGTCTCGCTCAGCTCTAATTTGGAAATAGCTGTGTGATGTTCGCCGCGAACAACTTCACCGCGATGGCGAGCAAGATCACGCCAAAGGCTTTTTTGATCACGATGAGGCCAACACGACCGAGCAGCCGTTCGATCGGTGAAGTGAGCAGCAACACCAGCAGCACCGGGATCATGTTCAGCAGGATCGCGATGAGGATGTTGACGGATGCGAACTCTGCCCGTAGGGAAAGAATGGTGGTGATGCTACCCGCACCGGCGATCACCGGGAAGGCGAGGGGCACCACGCTGTAGACCTTGTTGTCGTCCTTGCCATCGGTGAGGCCCGGTGCAGAAAGATCCTCCTTGAACAACCGCACGCCCAGGATCATCTCCAGTGCGATGAAGAACAGCACCAACGAACCCGCCACGGCGAAGGAGCGCACATCAATGCCCAGAATGTTGAGGATGCCTTCACCCAGAAAGAGGAAGGTGACCATGATGCCGAGGCTCACGAGCACCGCCCGTGCCGGATAGATCTTGCCCGCCTTCTGACGCACTTGCAACACCAGCGGGATACTGCCCACCACATCGATCACCGCGAAGAGGATGAGGAAGGCCTTGCCGATCTCTGACAACGATAGCATGCTGCGCAAAGGTGGGGAATGCGCTGCTGGCTCTTAGCTGTTGGCTATTGGCCGCTCAGCTTGACCAACTTGGTCGTCAGCAGTAGCCTGCGCAGCACTGGCGATGCCCTAGCGGAGCCCCTCAACCAGCCAATAGCTAAAGGCCATCGGCCAACAGCGCAACTTGTCTCTCCACGATCTCCGGAAAGTGCGCATGCTCCAACCCATGGATCCGTGCTGCGAGCGAGTCAGGCGTATCCTCCGGCAGCACCGGGCATTTGAACTGCGCGATGTGCGCCCCCTCATCGAAACGCTCATTCACATAGTGGATGGTGATGCCGCTCTCTGTCTCCTTTGCCGCGATCACCGCTTCGTGCACATGGTGGCCATACATGCCCTTGCCACCATACTTCGGCAGTAACGCGGGGTGTATGTTGATGATGCGCTGCGGATAGGCCTGCACCAGGTCGATCGGGATCAAGCGTAGGAAGCCAGCCAAGATGATGAGGTCCACGCGTTGGCCTTGCAGTTCGCGTAGCACGTCACCTGAACGCAGCCGTGCACCATTAAAGAGGTAGAGCGGTACGCCGAGGTCCCACGCGCGCTGAATAACGCCGGCCCTGGGTTGGTCGCATCCGATCAAGACCACGGACGCCGAAGCATGCCCCTTGAAGTGCTCCACGAGGCGTTGGGCATTGCTGCCGCTACCCGAGGCGAGGATGGCGATCCGGACCATTTTCAACAGGTGCGAAGATCGTTGACCGGGCCCTGTGGATCTCCATCTGGGATGCTCGATCGTTGCTTTCTCCTGATAACCAATGGATAATATGAACAGCAGCGGGTTGTCGATCGCAGCGGTCCAACCCGGTTGCGCATGTGGAAAATGTCTTTCCTTTGCACCCTGTTCAACCAATAACGAACTGACATGTCGGATATCAAGTCAAGGGTCATCGCCATCATCGTGGACAAGCTCGGAGTGGATCAGGGCGAAGTCACACCTGAAGCGAGCTTCACGAACGACCTTGGCGCTGACAGCCTCGATACCGTCGAGCTCATCATGGAGTTCGAGAAGGAGTTCAACATCGCCATCCCCGATGACCAGGCCGAGAAGATCCAGACCGTGGGTCAGGCTGTGGACTACGTGGAGAAGAACGCGAAGTAATTTCCGCACTGCATGCAGCTCAGACGCGTGGTAGTCACCGGTCTGGGCGCGCTCACTCCCCTCGGGAACACCCACAAGGAGTACTGGGAGGGTCTGGTGAGCGGCCGTAGCGGAGCTGCGCCCATAACGCGCTTCGACGCCAGCAAGTTCAAGACACGGTTCGCCTGCGAGGTGAAGGGCTTCAACCCTGAAGACTTCATGGATCGCAAGGAGGCCCGGAAGATGGACCCCTACACCCAGTTCGCCGTGGTGGCGGCCGATGAGGCCATCAAGGATGCGGGCTGGGACCTGGAGAAGATCGATCGCGAACGCGTCGGTGTGATCTGGGGCAGCGGCATCGGTGGCCTTAAGACCTTCCAGGACGAGTGCATCGCCTTCGGGCGGGGTGACGGTACACCGCGCTTCAATCCGTTCTTCATCCCCAAGATGATCGCGGACAGTGCGGCCGGCCTCATCAGCATGCGCCATGTCCTGCGCGGACCGAGCTATGTGACGGCCAGCGCCTGTGCCAGTAGCAATAACTCCATGATCGATGCCTTCAACTACATCCGCCTCGGCACCTGTGTGGCCGTGGTAACGGGTGGTAGCGAAGCAGCGATCTACGAGGCGGGTGTCGGTGGCTTCAACGCCCTGCACGCGATGAGCACACGCAACGACGACCCGGCAACGGCGTCGCGTCCGTATGACAAGGACCGCGATGGGTTCGTGCTCGGTGAAGGCGGCGCTGCGATCATCCTCGAAGACCTCGAACATGCCCTGGCACGCGGAGCTCGGATCTATTGCGAAGTGATCGGCGGTGGCATGAGCAGCGATGCCTACCACATCACCGCACCGCACCCCGATGGTCTCGGCGCGGAACTGTGCATGAAGCACGCCTTGCGCGATGCCGGCCTGCAGCCCACGGACATCGACTACATCAACACGCACGGCACCAGCACGCCCATCGGCGATCCGCAGGAGGTGAAAGCCATCCAGCGCCTCTTCGGTGAGCATGCGTACAAGCTGAACATCAGCGCTACGAAGAGCATGACCGGGCACCTGCTTGGCGGCGCGGGCGCGGTGGAAGGCCTGGCCGCCATCATGGCCGTGCATTCGGATATCGTGCCTCCCACGATCAACCATTTCACGGATGATCCCGAGATCGATCCGAAGTTGAACTTCACGTTCAACACCGCCCAGAAGCGCACGGTGAACGCTGCCATGAGCAACACCTTCGGTTTCGGTGGGCACAACACAGCGGTGATCTTCCGCAAGTACAGCTAGTCCGCTCTCCGCGTGATCAGTAGTCTTTTCAATCGTGCCCGAAATCCGGAGGAACGTCGCGTGCGCACATGGTGCCGCGAGAAGCTTGGCGTTACGCCCAGTGATCTGGCGCTGTTCCGGCAGGCCTTGCGCCATGTGAGCGCCGTCGCTGAAGACAGGCCCGACCTTCCGGACAATGAACGTCTGGAATTCCTCGGCGATGCGATCCTCGATGCCATCATCGGTGATCTGCTCTTCGCCACGTATCCGGACAAAGGCGAAGGCTTCCTTACACGGATGCGCAGCAAACTGGTGAGCCGCACACAACTCAACACACTCGCGAAGCACATCCAGATCGAGAAGGTGATGGAGAGCAACGTGGCACGTTCGCACGAATCCTCGGTCCCGGGCAACGCGTTGGAAGCCTTGATCGGCGCGCTCTTCCTGGACAAAGGCTTTGACCGCACACGCAAAGTGGTAGTGAGGTTGTTGACTACCTACTTCGACTTGAAGGAGATCGAGAAGGAGGATCGCGATGGCAAGAGCCGTCTCTTGGAGTGGGGCCAGAAGCGACGTAAGAAGGTCGAATTCGTGGTACGTGAAGAGGGCGGCAATGGCCGAGGTAAACACTACGTTGCCGAAGTGCGCATCAACGGTGAAGTGCGCGGCACGGGCCATGGTGCCAGCAAGAAAGTGGCAGAGCAGGACGCGGCACAAAGTGCGTTCCGTGGGATGCGTTCGCGCAAGCCACAACCTCCGCGTTCGCTGCCTGCCAAAGCCGCGCCGAACGCGGAGCACGCGCCCAGCATGCATGCAGCGCGCAGATCCCAGCGCCCCGCTCGTCCCAGCCGCCCCGAAGAGCCTTCCAACAACGCTGGTTGATAGGTCGTTCGACCGCCGGGCCCACGCACCGCAGCGTGGCTACCTTTGGCGAACGCCTGCAAGCGGACCGCCCGAGCGGTCGTTCCATCATGGCCAAGCTGAAGCTCGATCTGGATCCCGTGCCGGACATCACCGTGATCGGCATCAGCAGCCACGTGAACGATTATCGCCTGTGTTGGTCCATCAACCGCAGCGTGGGTTTGGAATTGACGCGTCGCCGCACCGATATCACCGACGAAACGAACGGGATCCTCGCCCGTTATTCCGCCTACGACCATGTGGACGAGCATACGCAGGCGCGCTTCACCCTGGTGAACAACCACAGCGGCGATGGCATCCTGCTGAAGGAGCAACGCCAGGCCGACTTCTTCCTCGTGGTGGACAATGAACTCGCTGAGGACCGACCAGACTTGTTGGACCGGTTACGGTCCGCCGAATTCGTGCTCACTGCGTTCCCGCTTCTCTACGACCAACTCCGGGCCGGGCATAAGCTCCTGCTCTGAACCACCCCTATGAACGACCCGAAGACCAAGATCGTCGCCACCATCGGCCCCGCCTCTTCCAGCAAGGATGTATTGCGCGAGATGATGCTGAGCGGCATGGATGTCTGCCGTTTGAACTTTTCCCACGGTAGCTACCAGTTCTATGCGAACCTCATCGGCACCATCCGTGAACTGAACAACGAATTGGGCCTCACCACCGCGATCCTTGCCGACCTGCAAGGCCCCAAGATGCGTGTGGGGGAGATGGCCGATGGCCCGATAGACCTTCCCGATGGAAGTGAACTGGTGATCACCACCGAACCGATCAAAGGCCGGGCGGGCATCGTGAGCACGAGCTACGCGCAGTTCCCGAAGGATGTGAAAAAGGGGGAACTGGTGTTGCTCGACGACGGCAAGCTTCGCCTTGAAGTGACCGGAACGGACGGCTCCACCACCGTGACCACCCGCGTGATCCATGGCGGACCACTCAGCTCCAACAAAGGCCTTAACCTACCGAACACCAAGATCAGCCTGCCGAGCCTGACGGAGAAGGACCGACTGGACCTTGACTTCGCGCTGGACCACGATGTGGATTGGATCGGCCTCAGCTTCGTTCGCGGTGCGCGCGACATCATCGAGCTCAAGCACATCATCTACCAACGCGAGAAGAGCGCGAAGGTGATAGCCAAGATCGAGAAGCCGGAAGCGCTGCTGGAGATCGACGAGATCATCCGTGAGGCTGATGCGCTGATGGTCGCACGTGGCGATCTGGGTGTGGAGATCCCCATGGAGAAAGTGCCGCTGGTTCAGAAGGACATCATCCGTCGCAGCCTTATCCACCACCGCCCGGTGATCGTGGCCACGCAGATGATGGAGAGCATGATCACCAACATCACACCGACACGCGCGGAGGTCAACGATGTGGCCAACGCCGTGCTTGATCACGCCGATGCGGTGATGCTGAGCGCAGAGACCAGCGTAGGCAAGTACCCGGTGGAAGTGGTGAAGGCCATGAACAAGATCCTGCTGGAGATGGAGACCAGCGAGACGATGTTCAACGTGGAGCAGCCCGATCTGGAGAAGGACGACCGTATGGTGACCGATGCCATCTGCATGGCCAGCGTGCGCATGGCCGCCGCGATCGACATCAAGGCCATCGTCACCATGACGCATAGCGGTTACACGGCGTTCAAGATCAGCAGCATGCGGCCCAAGGCGCACATCTTCGCCTTCACCAGCAACCGCTCCATCCTCAACACGCTGAACCTCGTCTGGGGCGTACGTGCACAGTACTACGACAAGACCGTGAGCACCGACCACACGATCGCCGACATCAAGCACATCCTGCGGGCGAAGAAACTCGTGGAGAAAGGTGATCTGCTCGTGAACGTGGCCAGCATGCCCATCGCTGAACAAGGCATGTCCAACATGCTGAAGTTGAGCCCTGCGTAGACGATGGAGCGATCGGTGCTTGGGACCGTGCTGGTGATCATCGTGCTAGCCGGGTGTCGGCATGGGTCGGAACAGCATACCCAGCAAGCGCATTCTAAGCCCTTCAGGTTCTCATTGCGTCTTGAAGGACCGAACGATCTCTGTCGTGCGTTCGCTGCCGGGCGAACAGTGGATACTACCGGGTTGGACCTGTCGTCATCGGATCCCGAACATCATCGTTCGATACGAAAGGGAACTCGGGAATATGTAGCCCTTGCGAATAAGACTGTACACGGTTCACGCGCCAGACTGATCCTATCGCGCAATCGCGGGCCGAGTGGACTGCTCTGTACATCGGGCGAACTGTACTTCGTCAGAACAAATCCAAGCGGCAAAAGGGAGGCCTGCGAATTGTTGGCGGACCTACAGTGGGGAACGCATCATCAACACAGCGCGAGGGTCGGTTGGTTCGGCTCGGCGATTCACTGCACGGGTGACGTCGTTGATCAACGGGAGGGGCGCGATCATGCGGTCACCACGGCCGAATACAGAACCAAACAGATAAGTATAGAGGCTGATACTGTTCTTGTTAATCGGGATGGAGTTGCAACCAGTGATGTCGACATCCTCGACACGATCCCACTGGTTGGCCGAACAGGGCCGTAGTGCTCCGAGCTACTCCAGCAACACCTTCCGGTAGAGCATCCCCTCGTTCGTCCGCACCATAACCACGTATCCCGCACCCTTTGCGGCGCCGAGGTCGATGGGTAGGGTGTACGTGCCTTTGCCAACGCGTCGGTGCATGGGACGTTCGACCGTTGAGCCGTTGGGTGCCAGCACGACCAGATCCACCATCGTCGGGTTGTCGATGGTCAACCGGATGTTGAAGCGGCCATCGGATGGATTCGGCATCACCTCCAACTTGTGTGCGACGATGTGCTCTTCCTTCTCTGCGATGCCCACTTGTGGAGCTTCGCCGCGGTAACGATAGATGCGCTGTCCGCTGATGTAGGCGGTGCTGTCGTTCGTCTTGAAGAAGCGGTTGTAGTTGAACCCCAGCTCGACCTCGGCCCATGTCTCTCCTCCGTCCGTCGTTTCCCAGAGCTGGTCATGTCCGCCGGTCCAACCGTGTTCGGGGTTGATGAAGCCGATCACTTCGATGTAGGTGTACGTATCGGCCACGGTGTGCATGGTCCACGTCATTCCGCCATCGATGCTTTGCAGCATGCGCGTGTCGTCGTTCACCGGTTCGCTGAAGACACTACCGTACCAGTGCGTGTCATCGAGCTGTTGGATCTTCCAGATGATATCACTGGTCGTGTTGGTGGTGAATTTCGGTGACCAATTTGTGCCGCCGTCATCGGTGTAGAGCACGATGCCGCCCTGGCTCGTCTCTGCTGCCGTGCCGCTCACAAAGCCGATCAACGGCGTGATGAAGTGGATGTCGACCAGTCGCGAAGCATATGCGCTCATGTCGATGTAGGTCCAATCATCACCGCCGTTCACGGACTTGATGACGAACGCGGGCCCCGACCAGATGCCACAACCGTACACGGTGTTCACATCAGGTGCTGAAAGGCCACAGATGCCTTCGGGTTGCGGATCGATGTTCTCAGCAATGTCCGCCCAGGTCTCACCGCCGTTCGTGGTGCGGAAGAGTTGCCCGTTGAGTGAGCCGGAGAACCCGTTGAGTTCGTCCAGGAACTCGATACAGCGGAGGTAACTGGGTGAAGCGAACTGCACCTCCCAGCTGTCGCCCGCATCGGTGGTGTGGTAGATCTCGCCACCGGGGCCACCAGCAGCCCATCCTGTGCTGTCATCGATGAAGTGGATGTCGTCGTAACGGACGGTGCTGGGCGCATCGAGGGTGGTCCAGCCGATCTGGGCCAGGCTTTGCGTGCAAGCCAGCAAGAGGGAGCAATTCAGAAACGTGCGCATAGGAGTAGGGAGAACGTACAAGTTACAGGATGAATGCGGGAGCACCGGGGCCGCGCCACGGTCATGTGACGGAAGGATGGACCGAATGGTCGCTCAGATGCCCTCCAGCACGTAGTACCAAATAGCGACCGTCAACAGGGAGAGCGGAATACCCACGCCGATCATCATGTTGGCCAGTCGAGGTTTCAGGCCGTGGGAGGACGCAAGGATGGAGGCCGTTATCATCGGAGCCATGGCGCTCTCCAACACCGAGACGCGCACCACTTTGCCTGTCCCATCGAGTGCGATCACGTACAGCAGGAAGATGATGGCCGGTGCGATGAGCAGTTTGTAGGTGAGTCCAAGACCGAGGAAGCCCCAGTGTTTGCTCTGCTTGTCGATGCGCAATTGTAGACCCACGGCCAACAGCGCGACAGGTGTGACGGAGTTGCCGATGCGGAGCAGGCCACCGCGAACGCTTTCCGGGAAATGGAGGTCGCCGACGTTCATCAGTACGGCCACAGCGAACCCGATGAATGGCGGGAAGAGCAGGATCTTCGTAGCCATTTCCCTGGCGTTGACTTGATGACGTGAGTAGATCGTGGCTACGATGATGCCGAGCGTGGAAAGCACCACGAACGAACCGGGTTGATCGACCAGCAAAGCAGTTCCGAGAGCGTCCTTTCCGTACGCTGCTTCGATCACCGGGAAACCAACGAAGGAAGTGTTGCCCAACCCGGCGGTCAGGATCAAGCAGCCGGTAAGCTTGCGCGACCAACCGAACGTGCGCCGCAATGCGCCGAAGAACAACCACGCAGCCCCGAAACAGATCCACGCGACAGAGATCGGATAGAGCAGTTCCGAGCCCCCACTGATCTCCGGTATGTGGTAGAGCGCAAGTGCCGGCAAAGGCGCGTACAGCACGTATTGGTTCAGCGTGACAGCAGCGTTCGGAGGGAACGACCGCACACGTTGCAACAACACGCCGGCGATCAAACAGAAGAGGAGAAGGACCAGGCTATCCATCGGCGCGGCAAAGGAACGCGTGTGGATCGGATGTGACCATCAACCGGTGATCGTGGAAAGTGTTGTGCACATCCATACGCCTTCACGGACCACGCGCGGATACCTTGCATGATAACGTACAACCCGCCGCAACGCACTGTTCGTTCTTCACCCATCTGCGCGTTGCTGCACAACTTGCAACGCATGAACGAACGCGATTGGGACAATGTGGCCGACACCTTCGAGGAGGAGATCTTCAACGTACCGGCGAATGATACCAAGGGCTTCATTGCGCACTGGGTGGAGAAGCTCGCAGGGCCGGACGTGATCGCTACGGACCTCGGTTGCGGCGTGGGACGCACATTGCCCATGCTCGCCGAGCGCTACGGCAAAGTGTATGCGGTGGACGTGAGCAGTCAGTGCCTGGAGGTGGCCGAGAAGGCTTGTCCGCAGTTCGACAACATCAAGTACGTCCATGCGGATCTGAGCAAGGACCGCAACGGCTATCCGGCTACGGATGTGGTTCTCTGTATCAACACGCTGCTCAATGCGGCGATCGAGGTGCGCGAACCGCTCATCGAGCGCACGGTGCGTAGCGTGAAGCGCGAAGGGCACCTGCTGCTGGTGGTACCGTCGCTCAATTCGGCCTTGCTAACGGCCTACAGGCACCTGCAATGGAATTTGAAGAACGGGATGGATCCGCGTGAAGCGCAGCGCAAAGCTGCCCTGAACAGCAATGGATTGGAGCACGGGACGGTCTACATCGACAATGTGCCGACCAAACATTACCTGAAGGAAGAGTTGGAGGCCCTGCTCGATGCCCGTGGTTTCGACGTGCTGGCCATCGAAAAGCTCGAGTACCCGTGGAGCACCGAGTTCGATGCACCGCCGAAGTGGATGAAGGCGCCGTTCCCGTGGGATTGGTTCGTGGCAGCCAGGCGCCGCTGATCCGTCAAGCCTTCGTCGTGGACCGGCCGAGCAGGAGGTCCATGTAGAACCCGGGCTTCTTCAATCGCTCACGCAGGTCGAGGTCGGTGAACATGCTGCTGATGGTATCCGCGAGCGCAGGGTTCTTGTTGGCGCGGTCCACCACGAAGTTGAACAACCAGGCCTGGTCCGCCATCTGCTGCAAACGGGTGCTGATCGCCAGTTCCTTGCCGAGGCGTTTCCAAACGCGCTCATCATAGGCTCTCGCTGCGATCGCAGACAGGTCGTTGCGTTGCAGCATATCCACCGCCACATCTGCCGCGTACACACCGCTGATCATCGCATGGCTGATGCCCTCACCGGTGAACGGATCGATCAGATGACCTGCATCACCAACAAGCAGGTAACCATCCCCGCTCAAAGGCCTGCGTTTGCTGGCCAGCGGAAGCCCCATGCCTTGGATCGGGCCGTCCATGCTTGCTGAGACGAAGCGATCCTTCAACTGGGGATGGGTGGTCACCAACTCGACCAGAAGGGCTTTCAGATCCGCGCGGCGTGCCTTCACCACATCGCTACGCAGACCGAGCCCAACGTTCGCTCGTCCATCGGGCAATGGGAATACCCACAGGTAGCCGGGCAACAGATCTTTTAGGAAGATCAATTCAATGAAGCCTTGTGGATCCAGGTCGCGCACACCGGTATAGTAAGCGCGTACACCGGCTGCATGGTGTTCGTGCTCCATGGGCAAGCCACCGACCTGTCGGGCGAAATGTGAATTCGCACCCGAGGCGTCGATCACGAATCGAGCGTCGATCGCACGCGCGTCCGATGTGGTGATATGCCAGCCCTCCGGTGTTCGGACGAACGCTTTCGCTGCGACACCCTCGCACACGGTGACCCCGCTCGCCGTCTTCGTTCGCTGGAAGAGCACATCGTCGAACCGGATACGCGGAAGGATCACTCCCGGCGCTTCGCCGAGGCCAGTGGTCCGCGAGAATGGAACGCGCAATGATCGCCCGCTCGGGGCAACGAAGGTGACACCCCAGCTGGGCATCGCCGTGGACTCCGCCTTCACCAAGGCGGCTAGCGAAGGATCAAGGCGTTCCAATGTGCGCATCACCTTTCCGCTCAGCGCATCGCCGCAGACCTTGTCGCGCGGGAAGGTGCTCTTCTCCAGCAACACGGCTTTCACGCCATGCTTCGCCAGTTGGATCGCTGTGGAAGCGCCACCGGGTCCTCCGCCGAGGATGCAGACATCCGTGTGGAGCGCGGCGGGCATTGCGTGATCAGCTACGGAAGGTCGCGGCCGTGAACTGGTCGAGGAAACGTACGTCATTCTCCCAATACATACGCAGATCGGGCACGCGGTAGATGAGCTGTGTGATGCGCTCTACGCCCATGCCGAACGCGAAGCCGCTGTATACCTCGGGGTCGATGTTGCAGTTGGCGAGCACCGCAGGATCCACCATGCCGCAGCCCATGATCTCCACCCAGCCACTGTGTTTGCAGATGTTGCAGCCGTTACCACCGCAAATGCTGCAGCTCATATCCACTTCGGCGCTCGGTTCGGTGAAGGGGAAGTAGCTCGGCCGCATGCGGATGGTGACATCCGGACCGAACATGCTCTTGGTGAAATAGTCCAGCGTGCCTTTCAGCTCCGCGAAACTCACGCCCTTGTCCACGTAAAGCCCTTCCACTTGGTGGAACATGCAGTGCGCCCGTGCGCTGATGGCTTCGTTGCGGTAGACACGGCCGGGAGAGATGGTGCGGATCGGTGGCTTGCTGCCCTCCATCACGCGCACCTGCACGCTGCTGGTGTGGGTGCGTAACGCGAGATCATCACCCTCCACGAAGAAGGTGTCCTGCATGTCACGCGCCGGATGGTCCGGGGCGAAGTTGAGCGCTCCGAAGTTGTGGTGATCGTCCTCCACTTCGGGCCCTTGGCTCACGGTGAAGCCGATGCGCGAGAACACATCGATGATGCGCTGGCGAACGATGGAGATGGGGTGATGACTTCCCAAGGGCTCGGTCAGTGCCGGAGCGCTGAGGTCGAGGGCTTGGCTTTTTACAGGACCGCTCGTGTCTACACCGGCCTTCAGCGCATCCAAGCGGGCCTGTGCGGCCTGCTTCAACTGGTTCATGCGCTGGCCGAGCGCGCGTTTCTCTTCACCGGCCACCTGCTTGAACGCCTCGAACAGTTCGGTGACAGCACCGTTACGGCCCAGCATGGCCACGCGGAACTTCTCCACTTCCTCCGCGGTGCGGGCGGTGGCTTTCTCCATTTCCGCCTCGAGGGCGGTCACTCGTTCGATCAAGCTCATCTCAGTTGTCGCATGAACATTCGTACATCTTGTAATGGCCGGTCCCATTGGTCGCTGGGCAGTCGGCTCAACGCGTCCAGCACTTCAACACCTTCCAACACCTCGCCGAATACGGTATAAGAACCGTCCAGCCGAGGTAGGCCGCCGATGGTCCGGTAGGTCTCCATATCCGCTTCGGAATAGACGTAAGGTGTTCCCAAGCGGGCATTGCGTGCTGCTACTTGGGCAAGCTCCTCCGTGCTGTACAGCCCACCCTGCACGAAATAGAACCGTGTCCGGTGTCCCAGGCCAGCATGCTCAGGCGTGTCGCCCGCAGGAGCACAGGCCAGTGCTCCCTTTCGGTGAATGAGGCCGGGCACCACTTCCGAGGGAAGGCCTTGTGGGTCGGTGTCCTGGCCCAAGAAAGCACCCGGCGCGGCCCGTTTGCTTTTCGGGTCGCCGCCCTCTACGGCGAATCCAGGGACCACCCGGTGGAACAAGAGGCTATCGTAGGACCCGGCATTGACCAGGGCCAGGAAGTGATCGCGATGTACGGGGGTCTCATTGTACAGAGCCACGATCATATTGCCCAGTTCGGTACGGACCTCCACAAGCGCACGGGGCTGGACCGCAGGCGATTGTGCCATGATCGCTACAGGCAACCGAAGGCACGCAAGGATGGTCATTAGCGTGATCCGGAGGCGTTGCCGGCACTTCGGGCACTTGCTTACATTTGACATCCTTCCGAAGGCCTTGATCTTCAAGGCCCCCAAAAGTAAACCAATGACCACATCCGCCTTCCGACGCGTTCTTACCAACGCCCTGATGGTCGCCGTGTTGGCCTTCTTCGCATCGGGCTGTAACAAGGAGAAATCCACCATGGTGGTCATCACCGTGAAGGATGCTGACGGCAGCCCCGTGGAAGAGGCTTATGTACGCCTCTATGCCAACCCGCTCGTTCCCGCACAGCCTGACCTGACCCGCTTGAAGAAGGAGGGCATGACCAAAGCCAACGGAACGGTGGAGTTCGATTACACGGACCTCTATGAACAGGGCCAGGCGGGCTTCGCCGTAATGGACATCCTCACGTTCAAGGATACGATGTACGCCGAAGGCATCATCAAGATCCTGGAGGAGGAGACCAATGAAGAGACCCTCATCATGGAGGAGATCCCCGACTAGGGATCACCGTTCGAAATAGGTGAGCACCGCTTCTTTCATCAGGCGCTCCTGATCCTCCGCAGCCAGCGGTGGAAGTTCCTTCACCCGCTCGAAGTGCGGCCAGCCATCGGCATCGCGCCCCAGTTCCTTGTAGTAGCCATAGGGAAGCAGGACCACGCAGATGGCGATGTGCATGAGCGCCACCTTTTCGTCCTTCTTGAATTCGCGTGCGTGCTGCCCAAGTTCTTGAACGCCGATCAGGAAGAGCAAGGCGTTTAGGTCGAGCGTGCCGGCATCGAAACGCTTGGAGAGCGTCGTTACAAGGTCGCGCCAACGTTTTTCGAATGCGAGGTCCACTGGTCCGTTGAATAGGGGTGCGAAGTTCTTCAGAACTTCACCAACTCTTACCGTACCATGAATTGGTTGGATTGGTCCATCATCGCCCTCGTCGCTTTCTCGGGGATCAAAGGCTTCATGCGCGGCTCCATCGTGGAGCTGGCTTCCTTGGTCGCGCTGATCGCTGCCATCTGGGCGGGCATCCACCTGAGCGAACGCGTTGCCGAAGCCACCGGCCTGGGGACGGACAACGCTGCGATCGCATTCGTGGTCACGTTCTTGATCGTGCTGCTGGGCGTACACCTGCTCGCGCGCTTCCTTACCACCGTGGTGGACATCGCGCAGTTGAGCTTGCCGAACAAGCTCGCGGGCGTGGTATTCGGCTTGTTGCGCGCGCTCTTCGCCATCAGCGTGGCGCTCAACCTGGTCGTTGGCTATTCCGAAGGTGAACTGCCACCGGCGGAAGTTCGTGATGCCTCCGTGCTATATGCACCGGTGCGTGCTTCTGCGCCATTGGTGGTCCCCGCCCTGGAGGGAACGAAATGGGTGAAGCGGGCCATGGAGGGGATCAAGGAGGTGATCGCCGAGTAAGGATCACTCCACGCTGATGCCGTGGCGCATCAACAACCCGGGCAGACCATCCAGGGCGAAGCGCGCTCCCTTGATGCGATTGCGATCGGGGTCGATGATGAAATCGCGCGCCGCGCGAAGATCAGCCTCCTCCAGCACGGTCTCATCGAACACGGCGCCCGCGAGGTCCGAATCGTCGAAGGATGCTTTGCGCAGATCCGTGCCGCTGAAATCGGCCTCCACAAGGCTGCACGATGCGAAGCGCGCACCTTTCAACGCCAATGACCGGAACGATGCGAAGTCCATCCGGCAATGCTCGAACCGCATGGCGAGGAGGAAGGTGTTGCACTGGTCGAACGGCACGCCGAGCAACTTACAGCCCTTGAACACCACCGTGCGGAAGCCGGTTCCGCGAACCACCGCATTGCTCAGATCGCATTGCTCGAACGTGCAATCCGAGAAGCGTGCGCCTGCGAGGTCCGCGCTCATCCATTGCCCGCTTCGGAAGATGCAATTCTCGAACTCGGAACCGGCGAATTCATCGTGGCGTAGTTCGCCACCCGTGAACGAGCGGTCCTGGTGAAGGCCTTCGCTCATGGCCGGTTCAACCGAGAGAAGACATCCAGGCTGATAGCGCGACCATCCTTCCATTCGCTTTCGCGCAAGGTGCCTTCATGGACGAAACCGGCATGCAACAACACCTTGGTGCTCGCGGGATTGTCCGTTTCCACTTCCGCCGTGATCCGGTGCAGCCCGAGCGTCTCGAAAGCATGGTCGATGATGAGTGGAAGTGCCTCGCGAATGACGCCTTTGCGCCAATGCTCCGGCAGCAACCAATAACCCAGATCGCACCGGCGATGCTGCTTCACGATGCCACTGATCCCGATGGCGCCAAGGAAATCACCAAGCTGCGCCGAACGGATAGCCCACCACTGACCTGTGCCTTCGCGCTCCAGGGTCGCATACCAGTCCATCTGTTCCTGGGTAGCTTCCAATGTCGCGAAGCTGACCGCATAATGCTTGATCACTTCAGGATGGGAGAGTCCACGGTGGATGTACACCTTGTCCGCTGCGATGATCGGCCGTAGTTCGAAACGTCCGGACGCGCTGAGCATGGAGGGAGGTCTCAACCTTTGCGCACACGCACCGCGTTCATGCCGCGTGGGCCCCGCTCGGTCTCGAAGATCACCTTGTCGTTCTGGCCCACCTCGTCCAGCAATCCGCTGATGTGCACGAAGAATCGCTCCTGTGTTCCATCTTCCTTGATGAAGCCGAAGCCTTTGGACGTGTCGAAGAAATCAACACGACCAACGTGCTCGTTGGAAACCTCTTCGTGTTCGCGACGGGGCACGCCGATCTCGATATCCTCCAAGGCGACCTCCTTTCGTTTCGTGGGGTCTGGCGGCGTACTTGTGAGCTGGCCGTTCTCGTCCACATAAGCCATCATGCTGTCCAGACCGCCACCGCTGGAGTTCGCCTTGCGCTCCTCCTTGCGGCGCTCCTTCTCCTCGTGCTTCTGCTGGCGCTTCTTCTCCTTGTCGCGCTTGTTGAATGATCCTGATGATGCCAAGTGTTCGGGGTGCTTGTTATGCCGTTCCAACAGCGGCTCGACGTTCGAGACACCCGGAAAGGCGACCTAAAGATAGGGGATGAGGAGGTGAGATGATCTGGACTGCGGTGACTCTTCGGCCGAGGGGACCGACACAGGTCCACTATCCTAGTTCAATCTCGCTTGGAGGCATGCGGTACATTGCAGCATGCGAATCTTGGTACTGGTGATGTTGGTCGTATTTGGCGGACATTTAGCACTTGCTTGTAAGTGCCTCTTCCTAACTGGCAAAGAGAGTGCGGACTTGATATTTGTGGGGAAGGTCATTTCCAATGGGAACAAAGCAGGTTGGTATGAAACACTATTTGAGGTTGACAGTGTTTACAAGGGCAGTGTGGGTAGGAAGATCCGGGTCAAGATGCTCTATTCGAGCTGCACGAAAGGCTTCCTAGAGGGAAGGAGCTATGTCGTTTACGCGGATACTTGCAAAAAAGGCAGACTAGACTGCCGAAGAAAGTTGGCGGTCAGCATCTGTAGCCGGACAGAAGAAGTTCCTATCAACGATTCGCAGCCTGTACGCCTGCTATCGGATGGTGCTGGTTCGTTGTAAGTATCACCCCTGCACCGCCGCAATCCCCGGCAGCACCTTCCCTTCCAAGTATTCCAGCATCGCGCCGCCACCGGTGCTCACGTAGCTGATCTTCTCGGCCAGCCCGAACTGATTCACCGCGGCCACACTGTCACCACCGCCAACGAGCGAGAACGCGCCTTTGCTGGTAGCCTCGGCCACGGCTTGGGCGATGGCCACGGTGCCTTGTTGGAAAGGCTTCATCTCGAACACGCCCATCGGGCCGTTCCAGAGGAGCGTCCTGCTGCGCAGCACGGCGGCGCGGAAAGCTTCGATGCTCTTCGGACCGATGTCGAGGGCCATCCAGCCATCGGGCACGGCATCGGCGGCGCATTGGTCGGTGTTGGCGTTCTCGGCGAAGGCATCGGCCACCACGGCATCCGTGGGGATGTGCAGCTTCACACCTTTCGCAGCGGCTTCTTTGATGATAGTGCGCGCGGTTTCGAGCAGATCATCCTCCACGAGGGAGGCGCCGGTCTGTCCGCCTTGGGCTTTCACGAAGGTGTTGGCCATGCCACCACCGATGATCAGCTCGTCGCATTTGCCGATGAGGTTCTGCAACACCTCGATCTTGCTGCTCACCTTGCTGCCGCCCACGATGGCGGTCATCGGGCGTTGTGGATTCCCCAGGACTTTGCCCACGCTGTCGATCTCGGCCTGCATCAACTGGCCAAAGAGCTTGTCGTTCGGGAAGAACTTCGCCACGATGGTGGTGCTGGCGTGCGCGCGATGTGCCGTGCCGAACGCGTCGTTCACGTACACATCGCCCAGTTCGCTCAAGGTCTTGCTGAAGGCTTCATCGCCTCCTTCTTCTTCCGGGTGGAAACGCAGGTTCTCCAGCAGGAGCACCTCGCCCGGCTTCAGCGCAGCGGCTTTCGCTTTGGCATCCGGTCCGACACAATCCGTGGCGAAGATCACCGGCTTGCCAAGCAGGGTGCTCAGGTGTTCGCCGATGGGCTTCAGGCTCATGCTCGGGTTCACCTTCCCTTTCGGACGGCCGAGGTGGCTCATCAGGATCGCGCTGCCACCGTCCATCAGGATCTTCTGCACGGTAGGCACGATGGCGCGGGCGCGGGTATCGTCCGTCACCTTGCCATTGGCGTCCTGGGGCACGTTGAGGTCCACACGTACAAGCGCTTTCTTTCCTGCGAAGGAGTAGGTGTTCATCGTTTGCATGGCGGCGAAAATACTTGCTGCTGGCCATTGGCTACTGGCTGCTTGCCAACCATGCAGGTTCGGCAAGCAGCCAGTAACCATCGGCCAATGGCGCATCGGCGAAGCCCGTAAACTTGCACTCGTGTTGTTCTCCAAGGTCATCGGTCACGCGGCGCTGAAGGCGAAGCTCATCGGCAACATCCGCGAAGGGCGTGTGGCGCATGCGCAGTTGTTCATGGGACCGCGTGGTGGTGGTAACCTGGCGATGGCACTGGCCTATGGGCGCTATCTGCTCTGTCAGGAACGCGATACGGTGGATGCCTGCGGCAAATGCTCGTCGTGCCTGCAGATGAACAAGCTGGAGCACCCCGATGTGCACCTGGAGTTCCCGATCTTCTTCACCGAGAAAGTGAAGGTGTGCGAACCGTTCACGCCGCAGTGGCGGCAGGCGGTGCTCGCTGAGCCTTACCTCGACGTGGAGCAGTGGCGCGATCAGTTGGAGAGCGAGAACAAGCAGCTGCGCATGGGTGTGGATATCGCGCAGGAGATCCAGCGCAAGCTGAGCCTGCGTTCGTTCATGGGCGGCTACAAGGTGATGCTGATCTGGCTGCCCGAGCTGATGGATACCGCCGCAGCGAACAAGCTATTGAAGGTGTTGGAGGAGCCCGAACCGAACACGGTGTTCCTGCTTGTGAGCACGGATGCCGAACAACTCCTGGCAACGATCCTGAGCCGTGCGCAGCTGGTGAAGGTGCCCGCCTTGCGCCCCACAGAATTGGCCGAAGCGCTGCGCGAACGTTTCACCGAGTTGGGCCCTGATGAATCCATGGCGATCGCATTGCGCAGCGAAGGCGATCTCTTGGAAGCCGTGGACATGGCCAACAAGAACGAGGAGGAGTTGTTCGTTTTCTTCCGCGATTGGCTGCGTGCATGCTTCCGGCGCGAAGTGAGCGTGGCCGTGGAGTTCGGCGAGGCCTTCCAGAAGATGGGTCGCGAAAGGCAGAAGTCGTTGATGCGCTACGGGCTGTACCTGATCCGCCAGTGCGCCTTGCAGTGGCAGAACGTCCCAGAGCTGGTGCGTGTGCTGGGCCAGGAGCACGAATTCGTGCAGAATTTCAGCAAGCTGATGAACCACAACAACGTGGATGGCATCCGCCGCGAACTGGAGACCGCCCACTACCACGTGGAGCGCAACGCCAACCCCAAGATCCTCTTCAGCGACCTGAGCTACAAGATGATGGGGCTGTTGCGGATGCCTGCTACTGCCTGAAGAGAGGGTTCTTAGCTGTAAGCCGGTGAAAAGAACTGGTCTTGGCCTATCGGAGGCCGCTCCCAGCAGGCGCCATCAGGTTATCTTCGCACCTCTTCGCCCATTACGAAAGGGCTGGAACTGAGCGAAATGGCGTGTGCAGGATGTAGTACCGTTGGACCGGACGGCAAACCGGCCGGTTGCAAAAGCAACGGCTATTGCAGCACCAGTGGCTGCAACAAGCTGGGCGTGTTCGACTGGCTCACGGGCGTTCCGTTGCCGGGCGGCCAGCAAGCCTTCGATGGCGTGGAGGTCCGTTTCAAGAACACACGCAAAGCCTTCTACCGGAACACTTCGGGGCTTCAATTGATGCCCGGTGATCTGGTGGCTGTTGATGCCGCTCCGGGTCACGACATCGGCATGGTGAGCCTGACTGGTGAACTCGTGCGCGCCCAAATGGAACGCAAGCGGGTGACCGGCGAGACCTACGAACTGCGCAAGGTGCTGCGCGTAGCATCACAGGAAGACATCGACCGCTGGCACGTGGCCCGCAAGCAGGAAGATGATACCATGTTCGCCAGCCGCCGCATGGTGGCCGATGCACGCCTGGACATGAAGGTGACCGACGTGGAGTTCCAGGGCGACGGAACCAAGACGACGATCTACTACACCGCCGAGGACCGCATCGATTTCCGCGGGATCGTGCGCACGATGAGCGACCGCTTCAAGGTGCGCGTGGAGATGAAGCAGATCGGCTCGCGGCAGGAAGCAGGTCGCATCGGTGGTATCGGTAGCTGCGGGCGCGAACTGTGCTGCAGCACCTGGCTGACCGACTTCCGCAGCGTGACCACGAGCGCGGCGCGCTACCAGCAGCTCGCGCTGAACCCTCAGAAACTCGCCGGCCAGTGCGGCAAGCTGAAGTGCTGCCTCAATTACGAGCTGGACATGTACATCGAGGCGATCAAGAGCTATCCCTCGCAGAACGCCAAGTTGAAGACGCAGCAGGGCACGGGCGTACACATGAAGACGGACATCTTCACCGGGAAGATGTGGTACGGTTTCAAGCAGCCGGGCGGCCCATTCATCATGGCGGGTTTCCCCATCGATGTGGTCCGCGATGTGCTGGCACAGAACAAGGCTGGCGTGGAACCGGAGGTGGATCTGAACATGGTCGATGAAGTGGAGGAGAAGGTGAAGACGCCGGATTACGAAAACGTGGTGGGCCAGGACGATCTGACCCGTTTCGATAGCAAGAACAAGAGCGGTAAGAAGCGCGGTCGCGGTGGACGTGATCGCGGTGATCGCCCTAAAGGAGCGAGCCAACAGGGTGCTCGTCCGGAAGGTGCGCAAGCGCGCGACCGTGGCCCGAGGCCGGAACGTGGTCCTCGTCCAGAAGGTGATCGTGGCCCACGTCCCGAACGCGGCCCTCGTCCGGAAGGCCAAGGCCCACGTCCCGATCGTGGCCCGCGCCCCGAAGGTCAGCAAGGCCGACGACCAGAGCGTGCTCCTCGTCCGGAAGGGCAAGGTGGTGATCGTGGTCCTCGTCCAGAAGGTCAGGGCCCTCGCCCCGAAGGTGATCGCGGTGGACGTCGCAGCCGTGGCCGAGGTCGTGGCCGGGGAGGTGACCGTCCGCAGGGCGGTGGTGGAGAAAGTGCGCCCCCGAACCCTCCAGCCGCGTGAGATCGTTGACCGTGTTCGTTGCCTTGGCGCTCGTGTTGCTCACGGGCTGTTCCGAGCCGCCCGTTTTCCAGGCTGATGTTCCCGTCGCTGAAGGCGCGTGGGACCGTGCGTTCAAACCGACGTTCACCTTCAACATAACGGACACTGTGAGCAAGCACGATGTTTTCATCGATGTGCGGCACAACGGTGACTATCCCTTCAGCGACCTCTTCCTGTTCGTGGACCTGAAAGGCCCCGGCGGCCGCACGGCACGTGATACGGTGGAATGCCTGCTAGCGGACCCCACGGGAAAGTGGTTTGGCAAGGGCCAAGGCTTCATTTTCGCGGACCGCTACCAGGCGCACGTGCTCTACAAGCTGGGCAACCGGTTCCCTTCTAGCGGCGAATACACCGTGACCTTGGAACAAGCTATGCGCACGGAAAAGCTGTCCGGTGTGCTGGATGTGGGCATGAGCGTGATGCGCTCCAAGCAGTGATCACCGGAACGGCCGGGAAAACTCCACGCGCTGTGGCTTCGACCGCTCGGCGCTGACGGATAAATTCGGCCACCCAACAAGCACGCCGCCCACGGCGTTATCCACCGGATGAGCGAGAACCCCGCCCCACGACCGAATCGCAGACGCAGGTTGCTGTGGTGGTTCATCGTGCTGTCGCCGGTGCTCGGCCTGTTGTTCATGCTCTTCCTGGCAGCGAACAGCGACCTGCCCAGCACCGAGGATCTGGAAAATCCGCGCAGCGATCTGGCCACCGCCATCCTCTTCAGCGATGGGACCCAGATGGGCCAGTACTATAAGGAGAACCGCATCCCCGTGGACTATGCGCAGATCAGCCCCAATGTGGTGAACGCGTTGATCGCCACGGAGGATGAACGCTTCCGGCAGCACAGCGGTGTGGATGTACGCGGGACGATCCGCGCAGGTGTTTTCCTGGGCAAGAAGGGCGGGGCCAGTACCATCACGCAGCAGCTCGCCAAGATGCTGTTCACGGAGCGTGCGGACAATTTCTTCAAACGCACGTTCCAGAAGTTCCAGGAGTGGATCATCAGCGCGAAGCTGGAGCGGCAGTACACCAAGGACGAGATCATCGCGATGTACCTGAACCGCTTCGATTGGATCAACCAAGCGGTGGGCATCAACAGTGCGGCGCGTGTCTACTTCAACACCACACCCGATTCCTTGAAGATCGAAGAAGCGGCCATGCTCGTGGGCATGTTGAAGAACCCCGCGCTCTTCAACCCGAACCGCGCGAGCCGCCTGGATACCGTGATGCATCGCCGCATGGTGGTGTTCGATCAGATGCGCCGCAACGGCCTCCTCACGGATCAACAGTACGATTCGCTGAAGGCGCTTCCGCTGGGGCTGAAGTTCCAGCGTGTGGACCACACCGAAGGCCCAGCGCCGTACTTCCGCGAAGTGCTGCGCTCGAAGTTGCAAGAGCTGCTCGCTTCCACCAACGAGGACGGCACCCTGAAGTATGCGAAGTCCGATGGCTCTGCGTACGACATCTACACCGACGGGCTGAAGATCTACACCACATTGGACGGCGATATGCAACGCTATGGCGAGTTCGCTGTAAGCGAGCACCTGGGCACCGAACTACAAGCCGACTTCTTCAAGGACCTTGGCAAGAAGAAGAACCGTCCGTTCGATTTCCGCGTGAGCCAGGAGGAGATCGATGGGATCCTGCACACCGCCATGACCCGCAGCGTGCGCTACAAAGAGCTCACTGGTAAACAATGCGGCAACTGCGAACGTCCATCGAAGTACATCGAGAAGGTGAAGCACGAAGGCAGTGATCACTGGCATTGCCGTCCCGACCTCGGTGGCTGCGACACGTATTGGAAAGTGGTGAAGGAGGCGGATATCCCGAAGGTGTTCGATACACCGACGAAAATGCGCGTGTTCAGTTGGAAGGGCGAGATCGACACGACGATGAGCCCGATGGACTCGATCAAGTACTACAAGAGCTTCCTGCAAAGCGGCTTGCTCAGCATGGACCCGCACACAGGCTTTGTGAAGGCGTGGGTTGGTGGTATCGACTTCAAGCATTTCCAATATGACCACGTGGAACAGGCGCGTCGTCAGGTGGGCTCCACGTTCAAGCCGTTCGTTTACGCAACGGCGATCCGCGAAGGCATGGAACCTTGTCGGGAAGTGCCCAACCAGAAAGTGTGTTTCGACATGCCACCCGGCCAGCCCGATTGGTGCCCGGAGAACAGTGACGCGGTGTACGGTGGCATGGTGAACGTGAAGTACGCATTGGCCAATTCCATGAACACGGTGACGGCTTGGTTAATGAAGCAGTATGGTCCTCAAGCGGTCACCGTCCTAGCGCGGCACATGGGCGTGAAGAGCCCATTGGATCCGGTGCCATCGCTTTGCCTCGGTGTCGCAGACCTCACGTTGATGGAGATCACCGGTGCATTCAGCTCGTTTGCCAATCAAGGGGTGTACATCGAGCCGATCATCTTCACACGCATCGAGGACAAGAACGGCAACACGGTGTATGACGTGACGCCGAACACGTACGAAGCGCTGGATGAACGCACGGCCTACATCATGCTCGACATGCTGAAGGGGGTGACCGACGGCGCCTACAACCAAAGCACGAACAGGACCGTGGGCACCGGCATGCGTCTGCGAATGGGCTGGGGCAATCGAGCCAAATACGGCAACATCAAATTCCCCACGGCGGGCAAGACCGGCACCACCCAGAACAACAGCGATGGTTGGTTCATCGGTATCACACCGGATCTCGTTACAGGTGTTTGGACCGGCGCCGATGACCGTAGCGTGCGTTTCGCAAGCACCGACAAAGGTCAGGGAGCCAATATGGCCTTGCCGATCTACGGCTATTATATGAACAAGGTGTACGCCAATCCGCGGATCGAGATCAGCACCGGCGATTTCGAAAGACCCGAAGGCGACCTGGGCGTGGAGACCAACTGCCGCAACAAGGGCGGGGCCACGAACGGGGTGACGAAGCCGATCTGGGACGAGTAGGGTCCGGGCGTCCCGCTATCTTCGTCGCACTTCACCTACGCATGAACAAGATCGTGGCCAATGCGGATGCGGCCCTCGAAGGCATCCAGGACAACATGACCTTGATGGTCGGTGGATTCGGCCTCTGCGGGATCCCGGAGAAGAGCATCGCTGCCCTCGTGCGCAAAGGCGTGAAAGGCCTCACCTGCATCAGCAACAATGCGGGCGTGGATGACTTCGGTCTTGGACTGCTCCTGCGAACGCGCCAGATCAAGAAGATGATCAGCAGCTATGTGGGGGAGAACGCCGAGTTCGAGCGCCAGATGCTGAGCGGCGAACTGGAAGTGGACCTGATACCGCAAGGAACGCTTGCTGAACGCTGTCGTGCGGGTGGTGCCGGCATACCGGCGTTCTTCACCCCAGCTGGTTATGGCACCGAGATCGCCGAAGGCAAGGAGACGCGTGAGTACGACGGCAAGATGTATGTGCTGGAGAACTGGCTTCGTGCCGACTTCGCTCTGGTGAAAGCATGGAAGGGTGATCGTTTCGGGAACTTGGTCTACAAGCGCACCGCCCGCAATTTCAATCCCATGATGGCCATGGCGGGCAAGATCACCGTGGCCGAGGTGGAGGAACTCGTGGAACCGGGCGAACTCGATCCCGATGAGATCCACACGCCGGGGATCTTCGTGAACCGCATCTTCAAGGGCGAGGGCTACGAGAAGCGTATCGAACAACGCACGGTGCGTAAGCGGAATTGACCGGTTCGGGACCGCATGCCATGATCATGCAGCGAACGGGACCAAGTGCTTGGACGAACGTCGAAAAGGGCGCTTTTGGGCTCTTGGCGGTGCTTGTTCTCTGCTACGTCGTGCTGCGCGCGCAGCATGTTCCGTTACTGCACGATGAGATCCGTACGCTGCGGGAGTATGTGAACAACGGCAATCTCTGGCCTCCACATGCCGCGTGGGATGCTGGCAATCACGTGCTCGTTTCGCTTGTGGCAGCGGCCACGCATCGATTGTTCGGCGATGCGGACCTGAGTTTGCGCATGTTCTCCGTGGTCATGCTCGTGGTCTACGTAGCGGCTGTGCACGGTGCTGCCAGCTGGGTCAAGGATGTGCGTGTGCGCGTTGCGCTGTGGTCAGCGCTGTTGTGCACCCCGTTCCTCATCGAGTTCTTTTCCCTGTGCCGAGGCTATGGCCCCGGCATCTCGTTCCAGATGATGGCGTTGGTGTGGGTGGTCCGCTCCTTTTCCAAGGGTTCGTGGCAAGCACCGCTACTCGCCATGTTGCTCGGTGCGTTCGCGTCATATGCCTGTCTGACCTTGCTACCCGTGACCTGTGGGATCTTCGCGTTCACGCTATTGAGCGTCCTTCTGCGACCGAAGACATCGGTGCGTGCCCATTGGGTCTCGCTGGTCGGTATCGGTATTCTAGGGGTTCTCTTGCTGTGGCCGTCCATCGCCTATGCTCAGGCATTATCGGAGCGCGGGTTGCTTTATGCGGGCGGACATACAGGTCTTGTGAAAGACACTTCAGCCTCGCTGGCTTACTGGGTATTGGGCCTTGGCGGCGATCGTTGGCCCATCTTCTTCGCTGTGCTCGCACTGCTTCTGATCGTTGGGGGCCTGTGGCCGTTGCTGCGACATCGGCCGCAGGCTTGGTCCGATCCACGCGTCGTGCTCGCCGGTATTTTCGGCATGGAGATCCTTGGCCGCTGGCTATTGGGTAGCACGTTGGATATGGCCTATCCGACCGATCGCACGGCGCTGCACTTCGTACCCTACATGATCATCTTGGCGGCGTTGGTGATAGACCGGATCGCGGAACTTCAGTTGAGCAAGACCGGTTCGTCTTGGTCGGCGTGGGCTGCTGCCGTATTGCTTCTCCTGCCGCTGCGCACGATCGCAGAGGCGAACACGGTGCGCACAACGTTCTGGGTAAGGGAATTGATCCCCGAGGAGGTCCTTGACGCGGCGAAGACCGCTGAGTCGCGCGTTGAAGCTCCTCTGTCCATCGGAGGGCCGTACCATCTTTCTGAATGTTGGGATCGTGCGCGAGAGAAGCGAAAAGAACCGGTGCTCCATTTCGAGATGGATGGATATTCCCATGCTCCGTGCGATCTGTTGGTGATGGACACCCTGCTCAACGCGCGCCCTGCCGGCTACCATCTGCTTGCCTCTGGAGCCGGGAACGATATCGTCCTATTCGAACGCGACCTTCCATTGCGCAAAGTGCTGATGCGTGACACGTCGTTCGCCGTACGAATGACCAGCGACGAATTCGTGGGCCTGTGGGAGCCGGTGTTGGATAGCCTTCTATTGAACACCTCGCTTCTTATCGCCACGGAAGTCGTACTGCGAAGTGATGAGCGCACCATTCCGCTGGCTCTGGTGTTCGATACGGAGCGTTCGAAGGGAGAGAAGACGCACTATGGCGGCACGGATATGCACCACCTTCGGAACGACTGGGCCCCCGATACGCTGCAGGTGGTAAAGCGGATGGCCCCGCTCGGAGCAGATGTGGACAGAATGAAGATGTTCTTTTACAATGCCCGTCATCGCAACTATGCCGCTCCATACGTGCGCGTAAGGGTATACGGTGTTACGGACGATGTGCGACCTTAGCGCCACAGATCAGGAACATGGCACTCACCAAAGAACAAATGGCCCAGCGCATCGCCCGCGAGCTGCGCGAAGGCTATTACGTCAACCTCGGTATCGGCATACCCACGCTGGTGGCGAACTACGTTCCCAAGGATATGAACGTGGTTTTCCAAAGTGAGAACGGCATCCTGGGCATGGGCCCCTTTCCTTTCGAAGGCGAAGAAGACGCGGACTTGATCAATGCTGGTAAACAGACGGTGACCTTGTTGCCGGGTAGCAGCATCTTCGATAGCAGCACGAGTTTCGCCATGATCCGGGGGCAGCACGTGCAGCTCACCGTTCTAGGCGCCATGGAGGTGACCGACTCGGGCGATATCGCCAACTGGAAGATACCGGGTAAGATGGTAAAGGGCATGGGAGGTGCCATGGACCTTGTCGCAAGTGCGGAGAACATCATCGTGGTGATGATGCATGCCAACAAAGCCGGGGAGAGCAAACTGTTGAAACAGTGCACACTTCCGCTGACCGGTGTGAAGTGTGTGAAGAAGGTGGTCACGGACCTTGGTGTGTTCGACATCACGGCGGAAGGTTTCGTGCTTTTGGAGCGCGCTCCGGGGGTGAGCGTGGAAGAGATAAAGGCGAAGACGGATGGCCGCTTGGTCGCTCGCGCTGATGTCCCTGAAATGACGGTGTGACCCATCGGCCTTGCGATGAACAACGTTGCAGGCGAAGTGTCGCGCGGCAGGAGCACCGGCCGCTGGCTGCTGCTGCTCGTTCTGGCTTTGTTCATCGATCGCGCCATCCTGCTTTCCGAGTTCGGGTTCGCTTATGTAGGAAGTGATGATCTCACATTCTGGCAGGGCGCCACGGACTATGCACAGGGCGTCTTCCGCGAACCGTACTTCTATGGGCAGAACTACAACTTCATGCTTGAGGCCTTGGTGGCGGTGCCTCTCTTATGGTGCGGTGTGCCGCATCACATCGCGTTACCGGTAGCGACCACTCTGCTGGCGCTTTTCCCCTTTCTTTTCTTCGCCTGTATGCTCCATCGGGAAGGAAGAACACAGGAGGCCGCTCTCGCACTGCTGGTACCTATCGCATTGCCTCTTCAGTACGGGATGCTCACCACGGTGTCACGAGGCTTCGTCTCCGGCCTGTTCTTCTCCGGATTTCTGATCATACCACTGCTTCGTCCCAGGGGTCGATGGTCTTTCGTGGTGTTGGCGGCGGCGACCAGCCTCGGCGTCTTGTGCAATCCGAATTCCCTGGTGGCATCACTACCGGTGGTGTTCTACGTCTGGCTCAAGAACGTGCGTGATACGCGTTACTACATCATCATGGTCTTGGGGGCCATCGCAACATGGTACACCCAGGACCTGGCAAGAACATTCTATGCTGAGCGGCCCGATCACAACGTGCACACCATGCTGGAGTTGCGCTTCTGGATCGGGGATGTCCGGGACGGGTTCGCCCACTTGGACCGTTTCTTTTCGCACCTCATGCCGGTCGTCTGGCCCTTGGGCTGGCTGGTGGTCGTAGCGTTGCCCGCGATCGGCGTGGCCCTCTGGAAGCGCGATCGCGCAGCGTCGATCGCGCTGTTCGTGGGTTTCGCGTTCGTGTTGTTGGCCATGGGGGTGAACAAGGTGAATGACGATGCCGGGGTGCTGCTCCACTCCTCCGTCCGCATGTACCTGGCACTGCCACTGCTTTTGGTCATTGGAATGCACTGGTGGGCAGCGGGTCTTCGCCCCGTGTTGCCGAACTGGGAGCGGTGGTCACTGGTCTTGGCCGGTTTACTGCTCGTGGTGAAGATGGACGTGGCCGGCCCTGTGGTGCGGGAAGGTATCCGCATGAAGGAGCACAGCCCCATAGCGGTAAAGCACTATAAGGCGCTGGAGTGGGACTGCAAGCAACTCGGAGATACGTTGCAGAAGTACGATGCGGATATCCTGGTCCTGCTTCCCTATTGGGCCAAAGGCGTTCCGCAGATGGAGTACCTCGACTACGGATGTCCTATCATCGACGAGCGCTTCCCTGGGACGCTGATGAACGTGTATGAACGGCGTACGTGGGTGTACCAGAGCGAGCCGCGTGCCATCCATCGCACCATCCTGCTGCACGGAGCCTCACCCGACTTGGATACCCTTCGGTACTATCCTGACCTGTCGGCGCTGCGCATTGATGACCGGACGGTCCTCGTCCGGAACGAACGCTTCCGTACAGGATTCATCTTGCGTCTGTTGGGTGTGGAGCTGAAGCGGAACGCCTACCAGGAATGATGCGGCCGAGCTGCGATCAAGGGTGTTCCAACATGTAATTCACGTTATCGCGCATGGCTTCTTCCAGCGTTTGATGCTTCAAGAACGCGTGTCTGCGGATCTTGTTGAACCAAGCCTCATCCTTGCGGATCAGATCCTCGAAGAAGAGCGCATCCGGTTTTTCTGGGAAGATGTGGGAAAGGGTGGCGGAAGGGATGGCGGACGATCCGCCGGTGACCGAATAGGAATACAGGAAGTTTCCGTGTGACGACCGCATGAGCTGGGCGGAGATCACAACAGGTACACCCTCGATGTACCAATTCACGCTGTCCGTTTGGATCCGGTCCTTCAATTTACCGGAACGGGAAAGGACCATGAAACCACGCGGGAATTCCTGGAAGAACGTTGCGAGACCAGCGGCATCGTACTCCTCGTGTTTCGCGCCACCCACCACCTTGGTGTTCGCCTTGGCATGCAACGAGAGATAGTAGCTACGGTCCCAACCAATGAAGTCCACCAGCAATCCCTCACCACCCTGTACGTTCCGGTCGATCTCCTTCAGCAGCACTTCCGTGTCCTCGTCCGGTAGTCGAGGTACGATCTCCATTTCACGATAGTAGGCCAGTGTAAGGTCCTCGAAGGCCTGACCGGGCACACTCTCGTTCGATGTCACCTCCAAGTACGGCACCTTGTTCCACAAGCGTGTGAACGGGAGCACCAGCAGTGCCCCGATCACCAACAGGGCCCAGCGAAGCTTTAACCAGCGTGTGCCCAAGAGCACAATGGGGACGAACGGCAGAAGCAGAACGAGCCAGGTGACGATGAAGCGGTGGTGCAGCATGAGCGAACCATCCCACGCCTTCTTCTGGAACACACAGGCCATCACCAGGAACGGGATCAGCCACACCATCTGCTTGCGCGTAAGCCGACGCTTGATCAATCCCCATGCAAGGCCAACGGCGATGAGCAGCGCCACGATGGGCGAAACGTTCAGGTTGAAGGACCATGGGAAGAACACCACACGCTTGAATCGTTCAACAGGTGTGATCGCATCGTTGATGCCTTCCTTGCCCATGTTCCACACGTCGTTCTGGTTCACGCTGTAGAGGGCGTCGCCGAATTCGAGATGGTTGCCGATCATCCATGTAGCGGGGAACAGCATCGCACAGCACCAGAACACCAAGGTTTCGCGCCATGGTCGCAGGACGAGCGAGACGAAGGTGAACGCCGCGATGATGACCCATGCCTCGTACCGCGTGGCTGCAGCACAGGTGAGGAAAAGCCCGGCGATGGCCGGGTCGCGGAAGCCCTCGATCGATCTGCTTTCCCGTGAAAGGAAGTAGAACGATGATGCCAGGAAGAGGCCATATGAAACCTCTGATAGCGGCTGTAGGCTCGTCCACATCACGATGGGCGCGAATACGTACAACAAAGCCGTGAGGATGGCGCCCTTGCGCGCTCCGAACAGGTTGATGGCGATGCCGTAGAGTGGAATGGCGGTCAGCGAAGCACATAGGATGTTGAGTATCACCGGACCGAGCACCTTGCCGGGGAACACCAGCATGAAGAGGGCATTGAGGTAGTGGTGCAATGGCCCCCAATAACCGTCCTTGATGTAGTGAGGATCCAATAACCACTCATAGGCGATATGGATCCTGCTCACGGCGTCCGCATGAACGGTATGTGCCCATGGGAGGGCGAGCAGCCTGATCAGTAGTGCAGCGAGTGCGATCAGTAGCGCATCGCGCCGGTGTTCGGTCCAAGTGAAGCGCATCATTAACGCGCTCGTGCCTGGTCGAGTGGAGCGCCTGCGGCAAGGTAAGTTGCGTCAAGTATGGTGGATAAGGGAGGGTTTTTCGGACCAGCCTAGCCAACATCTTGTGTAGCCCCAGCATCCCTACAACAGCCCGTAGCACAGCCACTTCCGGCTATCTTCGCCGCCCGCCATGTCCATCCGCACGCTTTCCATCATCATACCCGCTTACAACGAGGAGCGGACCATACACCTGATCCTGGACAAGGTTCGCGATGTCGTGCTGCGCGATGGTATACAGAAGGAGGTGATCATCGTGAACGATGGCTCCAAGGATGGGACCGTACAGGCCGTTGAGCGGTACATCGCCACCAACCCCGCCATGGGCATCAAGTTCTTCCAGCAGCCGCAGAACATGGGGAAAGGTGCCGCCATCCATCGCGGCATCAAGGAAGCGACCGGCGAATACCTGATCGTGCAGGACGCCGACCTGGAGTACGATCCGCGCGAGTACAACGACCTGCTCCGTCCCATTTGCGAAGGTTTCGCCGATGTGGTCTTCGGCTCACGGTTCATGGGCCACCACCCGCACCGCATCCTTTTCTTCTGGCATAGCATCGGCAACAAGTTCCTCACGCAACTGTCCAACGCGTTCAACAACTTGAACCTCACGGACATGGAAACGTGCTATAAACTCATCCGCAGCGATATCGCGAAGAGCTTGGATCTACGCGAAAGACGCTTCGGGTTCGAACCGGAGGTGACCGCCAAGCTGGCGCGGGTGAAGGATGCGCGCATCTATGAAGTCGGCATCAGCTATTATGGCCGCACGTACGCCGAAGGCAAGAAGATCGGCTGGAAAGATGGATTCCGCGCCATTTGGTGCATCGTCAAGTACGGTCTCTGAACCTTGATGTGATGCGCGACCAGCGGCCGGCGCTCGTGTTCTGGTGGATGAGCCTGGCGGCCACCATGGTCTTCCTGCGGCTGCTTTCCACCGGCATCCCCGAAAGCGGCGATGGCGTCATGCACCACCTGATAGCGCGGTATGCCTGGCAGCACCCGCACCTGCTTCTCGACCATTGGGGCAAACCGTTATTCACGCTGCTGGCTTCGCCCTTCGCGCAACTGGGCCTGTGGGGAATGGCGCTGTTCAACGCCCTGTGCTTCGTGGCCACCTGCTGGACCGCGGACCTGATCCTGAAGGACCGTAGCTCCATGGCCCGGTGGCTCTTCGCGCCCATGCTCCTGTGCATGCCCGTGTATGGCGCCATGGTGTTCGCGGGCATGACAGAAGTGTTGTTCGCCCTCGTTACGATGCTAGCGGTCCTTGGAATGTATAGGGAGCGGTATGTGCAGGCCATGGTGTTCGCGTCCTTCCTTCCCTTCGCGCGACCGGAGTACGTGGCTATTTGGCCATTCCTGCTGGCATGGGTCGCTGGGCGAGGTCAATGGAAGGCCCTGCCGTTCATACTCACGGGACATGTGGTCTATGCTATCCTTGGAGGCTTCGTCTTCGTCGATCCGTTCTGGGTATTCACGCGCGATCCGTACACCGGGGCCGCTTCAGTCTATGGACAAGGCCCTTTGCTGCATTTCACGGACCGCATCCAGCACATCTATGGTGCCCCCTTCATGTGGGCACTGGCACTTGCCATTGTTTCGGGGTTCGTACTCGCGCTCCGGCGTGGAACGGAAAGGGGAGTGGTGGCCTTCTTTACGGTATGCGCCTTGTTGCCCGCTTTCGCCATCGTTGTCGTGCACTCCGTCCTTTGGTGGAAGGGGTTGAAGGGTTCGCTTGGATTGACGCGCGTGTTGGCGACGGGAGCTCCGCTCGCTGCACTTTTCGTGTGCGTCATGTTCGTGGTCCCCGCTCGCTGGTCTTCTCCTCGCCGCTGGATGACGACAGTTCTGAGCGCTGTAGGCACGTTGGCCTTCATCTGCTGGGCCTTTGCCGCATTTCTGGGCGAACATCGCCTGCCCATGCACGGGTCGCCGGTGGAGCGTGTGGCCCAGCGGGTGGGGGAGGTCGTTCGCGCACGGAAGGGGGAGCACGGCCGTATCGTGCACGCACCACCTCTTGTCGCACTTTTCGCGGAGATCGACCCTTTCGACACGGCTGCTGTTTCACACGGCAACGACTTGCGCCAGAACGACCTCTTGGTATGGGATGCCGCCTATGGGCCGAACGAGGGTGGCATGCCCCTGGATGGCTTACTGAAGGATGGAGGGCTGGACCTAGTACAGGTGATCGTGCCGGAGGAACGCTGGATCGTGCTCGGCGGATCACCCATGGAGTATTTCCTCTTCGCAAAAAGAGAGCGTGCAAGAAGCGTCTCATGCGACCGGATCGTTCACCACGGACATTGGTCTGTAGAAGTGAAGGAGACGCGGTGCGACAGCGTGGTCTGTGATGGACCAGCTCATGGGTCCCTATGTCTGGCCACTACTGAATTCCCCCTTGAGTTCAGGCGGCTGGAATGGGGCATGAACGATCTTCTCTATGCCGAGGTCTTCCTGCGTGGACGGACGACAGCACCCTTGTGCTTGGTCATGGAACAGAATGCCGCATTGGGGCGCATCAGCTATTGGACACAGAACATCGCTCCAGGGGAATTCAACGTGAGCTTCAAGGTGCCACCGCACGGGCCAGAGATCGTGGACAAGCTCTACTTCATCAACCCGGACCGGAAGAACGTGGTGCTTAAAGAGCTGGACATCGAGGTCTGCTCCACCCGGGCGCTCCGTTCGTAGATGCGGTATCAGCGCCCGAGCGCTTTCCAATAGACGTTCCCCAGCTTCACCCACGTCCAGGTAGGCCGTTCCCAAGGGTAGGCGTACAACTGGCTCAGTCGCACATTCACGCGGATGAGCAGTGCCATCACCACCAATCCGGCAATGAGCCAGGGTCGAGAACAGCCCCGTATCCGTTCAATGCACCAAGCCAACGGTAGCGCCAGGAAGGGATAGTACTCGATGAACCCGCGATAGCTGAACGCGCCGCCCAACCACCAGCACCACCAGCTAGCATAGACGTACCAGACAAGGGACCAGACGAGGAGGATGAGGCGCGCATTGCCGGTACCTTTCCACGCCTGCCAGAGTAGCACTCCCATCACCCCGGCCATCAGCGGTGTATAAATGAACCATCCGTTCTGGAGACTGAAGAGCGTATCCAGCAGGTGGGGGCGCAGCCAATCGAAACCCTCGCCCTTTGTTCCGTACGTGAAAACGAACCAAGAGCCGGTGGTGCTGTGCCAGTAGAGTAGCTGTGGTATCCAAAGAGCCACTGCCCCCGATATCCCCAACAGCATCGCTCTGGGGAACATCAGTACCCAGGACCATCTTGCGCGTATGGAGCGGAGCACGCCGTTGCCGTCGAAGAAAACCACGAACAGGCCGCACACCGCGTGCAGGGGACGGATCAAGGCAAGCAGGCTCAGGCAAAGGAGCAGGCCTATGAGCGCTGGGGCCGAAGGCTGTTGGACCATGCGGTCGGTAAGGTGCAGCACGGCGGCGATCAAGAAGAACGCGTAGGCATGGGACATTCCTCCCGCATGCACCGTATAGAAATACAAGGACGTGCCGAAGAGGATCAGCGCCACGGTCGCCACGGCACTGATCCAATGGAACCTGCGGAGGAGGGTGTTGAGCACGAGCAAGGCGCCCACCGAGGTATAACTGGCCGTTGCAAAGAGTCGAGCGAAGATGAAGGGGAGCGTATATCCGGTGGCTTCGATGCCCGTGAGTCCGCACCAGCCCCAGGCCGTAAGGAAGAAAGGCGCCTGCAAGATGGCCACACCCATGGTGAAGAGGTTGAGCCCCTTTCCATTCTCCAAGTAGTGCACATATTCCATCCGGTCCCAACCACCCTCCAGGAATAGCGCCGGCAGGTATTGGTAGTAGCCCAGTTGGTCGCCGCCGTGGCTCAACACCTTCCACATTTCTGCGGCGTTGGTGTTCCAGGCGAAAAGGGTCAGCAGACTCGCAAGGAGAAGGAATGCCGTGAATGACCAGCGAAGGGAAAGAGGGCGGCCAGGAGCCATATGCCGCGAAGATCGCATTCGCGGACGAGCCATCTAGCCATCACCTACACCATCGTGACGCGATCTGGCGGCAGGAGCTCCTTCCCTATCAAGCGCAAATAGAGCTGTACGGTGGCCACCACATCCTTCCGGCAGTACGTGGCGATGCGTTCCAGTCCGTTCTCCTCGTAGAATACGCGGGCTACATCGGCGCCGGTGATATCGTCCTTCGGGGACGGGATGCCTAGTACATGCGTGAGCAGGGCCAGCGAGGTGTAGGCCTTGCGATCCCCGAAACTCCACATGTTCATGGTATCCAGGTGGCCTACTTCCCAAGGCTTCAAGCCGCCGATGTCCAGGATGCGTGGTAATGGAATACGGTTCACCAGACAGCGTCGCGCGATGTACGGGAAATCGAACTCTTTGCCGTTGTGTGCGCACAACCAGTTGTCATCGGCATCGTAGTGTCGGCTCAACAGGTCCGCGAAACGGGAGAGCACGTCGTATTCGTTCGTGCCGTGGAACGAGGTCACGCGCAGCTTCAGCTCGCCCCCTTCGCGATGAAGGCTACCCACGCCGATGCAGATGATCTTGCCGAACTCTGCCAGGATGCCACCACGATCCCCCCAAAGTTCTTCTGCGCTCTTACCATTGCGTTCTTGTTCGAACCGTGTCTTATCGCTGAACAACTTGGCGGTCTGCTCATCGAGGCCGCTCCAGCCGTACTCCTGCGGAACGGTCTCGATATCGATGAAGAGGATCTTGCTCGGTTCGGGGCGCATGGGGTCAAAGCATCATGAAAGGATCTTCAAGATAGAGACGCCGCCGGTATGCCAAGGTCACTCGATCATCACGCCGCGCGTATGCATGAGCGGGATCGTGGTGAAGTTGGTCGCATCGATGCTTCCGGCCAGGAAGATGTACTTCTTGTCGTGCAACGCATCGCCGATATAGAAGCTCAGCCAGTACTGGTTGCTCAGCGCGAACACATCCTCCACGATGCGCTCGATCTTCGCCCAGCTTTTCGGCCCAAGTTCATGCATGAAATGCCGCAGTTCGCTTGTCTTGCGGCTTTCTCCGCCCAATTCGCCGTAGCCGCGAGAACTGACCAACACGTTCTGGATCGCCGTGTCGTTCTGGTTGATGAGGTACACGAACCAGCCGTCTTCGCCGTCATCATCCTTCTCCTTCACCACCGCCATGGCGATGCCTTCAACCTTCGGTGGGTGGATGTCCTTCCGCATGGCACAAAGGTCGCTACTACACGCCTTGGGCTGGATGTGCGGCCAGTTCCCGCGCGATCCTGATCCACTCGAACACGTCCGTCGGGTGGCCGGCATCGTTCACCTCTTCGCGCTTCATGCCGGTGCGCACCATCACAAGATCCATGTCGGGCATGACCACCACGTATTCGCCGTGAAAGCCGCGGCAATACCAAATGGGTTTGCCGTCCAACTCGGCTAGCCACCAGAAGTAGCCGTAGCGCTTGTTGGGTTCGCCGCGATCGTCGATGGCGGCTGGCGTAATGCTCGCTTTCCAGAACTCCCGGTCGATGATCTGCTGTCCGTGCCACATACCGCTATCGAGGTAGAGTTGACCTATCCGACCGAAATCGCGCGCCGTGGCGTAGAGGCAGCAGAAGGCTTTGAAGGCACCGTCCTCCGTGTCCTTGCCCCAGTAAGCTTCGTGCTCGCAGCCGAGTTGGCCCCAGATCTTCTCGCGTACCAGTTCATCGAGGGGTCGATCGTACGCCGCTTCCAACACCTCCGCCATGATCTGCGTGCTACCGCTGATGTAGTCGAACTTCTTACCGGGCTCCTCACGGCACGGCTGGTTCAAACTGATCTCGCGCACATCGCTCCCGTAGTAGCCCTTCGCATTGTCGCTGAAAGGGTCCGCGCCACTCTCGCTCCAATCAAGACCCGTGCTCATGGTGAGCAGGTGGTACAGGTTGATCTTCGCATAACAACCATCCTTGTACAACGGAATGAAGTCGCCCACGGGCTGGAAGACGCTTTGGATCTTCCCCTCCTTCATGGCGATGCCGGCGAGCAAACTGATGTAGCTCTTCGCCACACTGAAGCTGTTGCTCACGCTATCGGCATCCCACCCGTTCCAATACTGTTCGAAGATGAGGCTGTCATGTTGGAAGAGCGCGAACCCAACGGAGTACAGCTCTTTCAGCTTCGCTTCCTGCTCAGGCTTCAGTTGAAGCTTGCCGTAGCGCGTGCCTTGTGGCCAGGGCTGTGGCTGCGAAGCCGGGATCGCTGAGTAGGGGAAGAAGTCGCGATCATCGATCTCTGGTGACGAGCGGCCGATCAAGTACGTGTAGCGTACGCCGCGCACGAGGTGATCATTGCCTGTGATGTAGGCCAGTGCGATGAGGCCCACGACGATGCCGACGAGCCAGAGGAGGATCTTGCCGAGGATGCGCATGGTGGTGTGGTCGGACTAATGTAACGCGGGCTCCACGAGTTGTACGTCGAAGAGGTCCGCCAGTTCCAACTTCAACCTGTTCTTCACGGCGTCGACGTCCAACAATCCGCCCAGCTCCTTCGCCATGCACGTCACACCCTTGTCGGTGATCCCGCACGGCACGATGTTCTCGAAGTAGGAAAGGTCCGTGTTCACATTGAATGCAAAGCCGTGCATGGTCACCCAACGGCTCGCGCGGATGCCGAACGCGCAGATCTTCCGCGCCTTGAACGGATCGTTCCAGTCGAGCCACACACCCGTGAGCCCATCGATGCGACCGGCCTTGATGTTGTAGGCTTCCAGCGTACCGATCACGGCCTCTTCCAGTGTGCGCAGGAACCGATGGATGTCCGTGAAGTGGTGGTCCATGTCGAAGATCGGATAGCCCACGATCTGCCCCGGCCCATGGTAGGTGATGTCGCCGCCGCGATCGATCGGGTAGAACTGAACCCCCTTCTCGCGCATCTCCGCTTCGTTCAACAAGAGATGGCTCTGCTTGCCGCTCTTGCCCAGCGTGTACACGTGCGGGTGCTCACAGAAGAGCAGGTGATCCTGCGTCAATACCTGTTCGCTTTCCGGCAGGTTGCGGTTGGCGATCTTTCGGTCTATCGTGGCCTGGAACAACTTGGTCTGGTAGTCCCACGCCGCAGCGTAGTCGATCAGGCCGAGGTCTTGGAAGTGGACTTGTCTCATGGGAGGTGCTCAACGCAGAGGGCAGAGATGCAAAGGTCGCAGAGAATGCTGCTTTTCGGAAAGGGAGAGGCGCTGAAGCGCCCAAGTGCGGACTAGTTCCCCGAGCCAGTGACCGAGAATGCTCGATATCCTCTGCGTTCACTGCGCCTTTGTCCTTAGCGCTGGGGCACTATTCTTCGTGAAGGCCGTTGACGACACGCTCCACGCCATCTTTCAGGAGGCGCTGGCCGAAGTTGATCACTAGGCCGAGTTTGCACCCGGTCAGTTTGAGGTACGTGAGTGTTTGGGCCAGATGGCTGTCATGGATAGCCTCCACGGCCTTGACCTCCATGATGACGCGCCCTTCAATGATGAGGTCGAGGCGCAGTGTGGTGCCGAGGTCTTTTCCACGGAAATGGATCGGAACAGGGATCTGCTGTTCAACGCGAAGACCCTTCTCCCGAATCACTTCGACCAAACACAGCTCGTATACACCTTCAAGCAACCCCGGTCCAAGTTCACGATGAACTTCGATCGCTGCGCCGATGATGGTCGCGCTGATCTCCTTGTACGTCATGCGATCGATGCCTCTGCGCCTCAACGGCCGCAGGCCGCCGTCTTCTTTGCGCCCTTTGCGTCTCTGCCCTCTGCGTTGAGAACGCGCTACTTCATCTCCGCCAGCTTTCCCTTCAGCATGTTGATCACCGCGATCTCGCTGGGGTCAACACCTTTCTTCTGGGCCCAGTACAGGCTCACCCAGTCGCCCAGGTTGATCAGGTACAGCTGACGCGCGATGGCGCTATCGCCCTTGCTCCACACCTCGTTGATGTGCGGCGTGTAGTTCTGGAAGACGGCCTTGTTGATCTCCATGCGGATCTGGCTGCGCTCGTGGTCCTCCTTGTGACGGAAGATCACTACGCCGATGTTCTTGTCGGCACCGGCCCAGCCCACGAGTTCGTTGTGGTTCATCTCTGGGATGGCATGGTGCCAGCAGAGTACCTTGCTGTTCTCGTTCACCTGCTGGCGGAAGCGGATGCTCACCGCCTCGGTGCTGGCTTCGCTGTAGATCACCAGTTGTTTGCCCACCAGTTTCTCAGTGAGCTCCAGTGCTGCTTTCTTGATCGGCTCCTTTTCACGCTCCAGCAATTCTGCCGCTGCTGCGATGGACTTCTCGAAGTCGTCGCGGATGATGCCGTAGTGGCGGAGCACGAAGAATTGTTGCGTGAGCGAATACGCCAGCATGGTGCGGGGCGGATTGCCACCGGGGATCAGGATGTGGTCAAGTCCTTTTTCCTTGGCCATCTCCAGCATCTTCCCGCCGCTGGTCACCACGCAGACGCGAGCACCTTTGGTCAGGGCCTGCTCCATGGAAGCGATGGTCTCTTCGGTATTCCCACTGTAGCTGCAGGCGATCACCAAGCTGTTCTTGCCCACGTAGGCGGGCAGGTAATAGTTGCTGTAGACCTCGATGGGGCAGGTGGCCTCGGCCGACACTAGCTGTGCAGCGATACGGCCGCCGATGCCGCTACCGCCCAGGCCGGTGACGACCACATTGGCGTAAGGCCCGCCGGGGGCGTTCAACTTGGCCGCGCGGCCGATCTCGAGGGCTTCCTTCAGTTGTTGCGGAAAGGCTTCAATGAGCTGTTGCATCGTGCTGGTTCTGGTACGGGGTCAAAAGTAGGCGCGTGATACGGGATCGAAGGCTTGGAGGTTTGCCTCGTCTGGATATTCGGGTATAATGAACGGGTTACCATACGTTTGAGCTGGAGTGTTGCCTACCTATGAGCTTGGATTCAGTCGCCTTTGTGATGGAGATCGAGAAGCGTTTCGATATGCGCTTCGAGGACGATCGTATGTCAGCGATCCATACTGTGGAGCAGGTCGCAGAGGAGGTTTGCCGGATCTTGGACGTAATGGCGAACCGCTCGGGTGAACGGGAGCAGGTCGCCTCCGTTGTTCGAAGGGCGATGCCAGGAAGGTCGGAAGAGGAACCGATCGATCTCCCACTCTCAGCTGGAATGTTCGATGAATTGACTCGGTCTTTGGAAGCGTCTGGATGTCTGTTGCCGGATCTTGGACCTTTCAGATCGGTTCGGATTCTTTTCATCATGCAGGACCCCGGTGGCACCTTGGAGTCGCCGTCCATAGGTCAGTTCATTGATCGGATTGTCGCCCACAACCATCATGTTCTGATTCCTGAGAAAGTGCCTGCATCACGATATGCAGCGATGATGGTGGTGCTCGGGATCGTCGCCGATAATGCAGGAGTGCCGATCATGAGGATCGCGCTGGGAGATTCGTTGACGAACGATCTGGGCATGGACTGAGCTTCCCCGGTATCTTCGCGGCCCATTTCTCTCAAGAACCCATGTCAACCCTCGTCCTTTCCGAACAGGAGGTCGTGCGGCGCGAAGCCCTCAACAAGCTGCGCGCCCTCGGCATCGAACCCTTCCCCGCAGCCCAATACCCCGTATCGCATACGGTGGTCAAGGTGAAGGAAGCGTTCAAGGATGCCGGACATGTGGAAGGGGAACAGCCCGAGGCCAACGTGGTGCTCGCTGGGCGTTTGATGAGCGTGCGTGTGATGGGCAAGGCCAGCTTCGCCGTGCTGCGCGATGCCACCGGCGATCAGCAGATCTACGTCAACCGCGACGAGATCGCTCCCGGCGAGGACAAGACGCTCTACAACGAGGTGTTCAAGAAGCTGCTGCACCTCGGTGATTTCATCGGTGTGAAGGGCTTCATGTTCCGCACGCAGACCGGGGAGCTCACCTTGCATGTGAAGGAACTGACGGTGCTTGCTAAAAGCCTGCGCCCGCTGCCTGTGGTGAAGACCGACGATCAAGGCAAGGTGCACGATGCTTTCACCGACCCCGAGCTGCGCTACCGCATGCGTTACGTGGACTTGGTGGTGAACCCGCACGTGAAGGAGACCTTCCTGAAGCGTACGCGCGTGTTCACTGCTATGCGCGAAGCGTTCCAAGAAGCTGGCTACATCGAAGTGGATACACCGGTGATGCAGCCGATTCCGGGCGGTGCGGCGGCACGCCCGTTCATCACGCACCACAACGCGTTGGATGTGCCCTTCTACCTGCGCATCGCGAACGAACTCTATCTGAAGCGTTGCATCGTGGGCGGCTTCGATGGCGTGTTCGAGTTCAGCCGCAACTTCCGCAATGAAGGCATGGACCGTACGCACAACCCGGAGTTCACCGTGATGGAACTCTATGTGGCGTACAAGGACTACCACTGGATGATGGACTTCATCGAGGGCGTGTTCCGCAAAGTGGCCACTGCTGCAAATGGCTCGTCCACTGCGCAGTTCCAAGGCAAGGCCATCGACTTCGGCCAGCCCTTCAAGCGCATCACCATGTGCGGCGCCATTCAGGGGAAGACCGGTGTGGACGTGCTGAACGCTGATGAGCAGACCATCGGTGCGCTGTGCAAACAGCACGGTATTGAGATCACCGCCGCCATGGGCAAAGGCAAGTTGATCGACGAGCTTTTCAGCGAACTGGTACAGCCGGAATTGGTCCAGCCGACCTTCGTGATGGACTTCCCGCTGGAGATGAGCCCGCTGTGCAAGAAGCACCGCGATGATGCGCGTCTGACCGAGCGCTTCGAACTCTACGTGGCCGGTTTCGAAGTGGGTAATGCCTACAGCGAACTCAACGATCCGATCGATCAGCGCGAGCGTTTCGAGGAACAGGTGAAGTTGATGGAACGCGGCGACGACGAAGCCATGTTCATCGATCAGGATTTCCTGCGCGCGTTGGAATATGGCATGCCGCCCACATCAGGCATCGGAATCGGCATGGACCGCTTGGTGATGCTGCTCACGGACAATCCGGCGATCCAGGAGGTGCTGCTATTCCCGCAGATGCGGCCGGAGAAGTTCGACTAGGTCTTTGCCGCAGAGACGCGGAGGCGCAGAGCGGTCGTTCCGGTGGGGCTGATCCAACTCGTTGATCGCTAGAACCGATGTCTCCACACCATCGCCGGCACCCCGCGATGGATCGTGTCTTTTTCGAGCACCATACCGTTGCGCCCTGCCACCGCTTGGCTCGCCGAATTCTCGTGATCGATCAGTGAGATTACGGAAGTATGGCAGTTGTTCGTATGAGCGAATTCCTTGCATGCGACCGCCGCTTCCGTCGCGAAACCCTTGCCCCAGGCTGATGGCAGCAGGTGGTAGCCGATCTCCAGTTCATCCTGCCCATCCACCACTTGGGTCAGCAGACCGGTCATGCCCACCGGCTTTCCACTTGAGCGTTCGATGACAGCGTTCAACCCAGAACCATCCGCGGCGTAGCGGTCCAATGTGCGTTGGATGAAGAAGCGGCAGTCCTCTTCACTGCCCACAGTGAACGGCATGAAACGGATCGCGGAAGCGTCATTGATGTACTCCATCCACCACGACGTGTCATCCATCGTCGCGGTGCGGAACAGCAGGCGCTCGGTGGTCACGCCATGCATGGAAGGAATGCGTTCCAACATGCGCGAAGATCAGTTGATCCGCTCCACCCGTTCCATCACATCACCGATCTGTAGTTTCCAGACAATGTCCATTCCGCTCACCACCTCACCGAAACGGGTGTAACGCCCATCGAGATGTGGCGTTGGGCTATGCGTGATGAAGAACTGGCAACTCTCCGTATCACGGCCCGCAGATGCCAGGCCGACCGAGCCGGTGGTGAAGGGTGTGCTGCCGATCTCCGTGCGCAAGGTCCAGGGCATACCCCCGTAACCATTGCCGCGAGGACAACCGCCTTGCAACACGAAGTTCGGCACCAGGCGATGGAAGGCTTTGCCATTGTAGTACCCAGCGGTAACGAGCGAATCGAACACGAGACTGCTTCCGGGGCATTCGTCCACATCGGTCTTGATGATGATCTCGCCTTTGTTGGTCACGATGCGGTAGCGCTGGCCCTGCTGCAATGCGCGCAACTTGACCGGGTCGATCGGATGGTTGAACGGTGGTGCTTGGTGCGTCCGCACCGCTGCGCCATCACGTTTGGCCGCCAGATCATTGAGTAGTTGGATCGCTTCCAGATCCCGCAACGAATGCAATGCGGTGCGTGCCTGCTGTTCCACTTCCGGAGGAAAGAGCACGCTCAATTCACGAGGTTGCGCTCCGGTCAACTTTTCGGCCGCCGCGCAGATCAGGCCAGGATCGCCGCTGCCGAATACCCGGTGCCAGAACGGTGAAGCCTGCGCCACCTGCATGTCACCAGAGATCGCGCGCGGCATGGTCATGGCCCACAGGTTGCGATCAGCCATCACATCGAAAGCCGCTTGTCGGATCGCTGGATGCCTGTCGCTGTACACGACCTTCTCAAGCACCCGGTCACCGTATTCATCATCCGTCATGCTCAGCGCCTTGATCCGTTCGGCCTCGGCGTAAGGTCCATGTGCGGTGTCGGTGCGCAAGACCAGTACCGCCTTTTTCTGCGCATCCCGGTTGTAGGCCATCAACCCGCGAAGTCGGTTCTTGGTCAATGCATCGAACCATCGATCGTTCTCCGTGACTGACCAGTAAGAGCCACCACGACTGAACACACCGCCGTTGTGCAGTGCATCGATCGCGGCAGTGCGTATTGCCGGAACGGAGTCGTTCACCCATGCCAGTAAGGAGTCACGCGTTCGTTCATCGGGGTTGAAGCCCAAGGCTGTCATCGCCGAAATGCGCAAGGAGAGCGGCTGATCCCTTTGTGCGGATCCAAGCAACAACGTCTGTCGCCGGGCGCCAGGGATCTGCGCAAGCGCTCGCACCAACGTCGCCTTCACATCGGGATCCCGTTCTTCTGTCACTGCACGCAGCACCAGCGCACTGTCCTTCAACAATAGCGCTGGGGCCAGTCGCCTGATCGCATCCGCTGCGCGCATCCTTTCCTGACCGCTGCTGCGCTCCAAGTAGTAGATGGCGGGTGCCAGTTCTTTCAGCTTGCTGCGCCGTTGCAGGTTCAGGAACAGGGCGCTCAAGTAAGCGCGATGTACGGTGCTGTCCCGCTCGCGATCCGAGAGCTCGGCCATACGATCGACGGTGCTGTCGTTGGCGATGAAGCCGAGAGCGAACACCGCATTCACGCGTACATCGACAGAAGTATCGGCCAATGCACGCAGCAGACAACCGGCCGAAGCAGAGTCTTGTAGCGATGCGAAAGCCAATGCCGCCGCTGCGCGGATGGTCGACGACGTGTCTTTCAACAGCACGCAAAGAGCCTCCGTGTTCCGGTGCTCTTGTGCTTCAAGGACCGGCCACAACCTTGGGTCGGCCCAGCGGTTCGGCAGGGGAGGCGCGGGCTTTTTCGCCGGGCCACAGCCGAGAAGTACCGTAACGGCGAATAGCGAAAGCAAGGGGATGCGCATGGCTACGAAGATCGTTCACCGGACGGTTCGTATTTCGTTGCGCGAGGTCCGGGTCCTACTTGCCGAAGTTCAACGCGGTTCGTTTCACGAACAAATTCGTCAGGTCCCAACCGAAATAGCGCAGCGCGCCAAGCAGCACCATGGTGGCCGTGGCTTCATCGATGTTGCCCACCAGCGGTAGGTTGTCCGGTAGGAATTCGAACACACCGAACGTCGGGTTCACCAGGTAGATGAACGCGAGGACACCGGCGAGGGTGACAAAGAGCTTTTTCATGGCGAAGCGGTCATGCAAGCGTCATGCCAACGACAAAGTGACACGCGGTCGTACGGTCAACGGTAAATTCGCACCCCGCCATGAAGAACCTCTTACTACTCTCGCTCTCCCTGCTCAGCAGCGCCGTGTTAGCCCAGCAGAAGCCCGATGCTGACGTGCTAGATCAGATGCGCTACGATGTGCAATACCTCGCCAGCGATCAGCTCGAAGGGCGTGAGGCTGGCACTCCGGGGGAGAAGTTGGCCGTGGACTACATCGCTGCCAAATTCGGCAACCTCGGACTGATGCCTTATGGGGACAGCGCGAGCTACATCCAGGCATTCAACTTCAGCGCGGATCCGGTGCTCGGTGCGAACAACACCCTGCAGATCGGGCGCGGCAAGCTGATGGTCGACGAACAGTTCGCTGTATTGCCTTTCAGCGGGAATGGCGTTGCACGAGCGAAGGTGAAGAAAGTGGGCTACGGTATCCAGGCGCCGGACTTGAAGTACGACGACTACTCCGACGAAGAAGTGAAGGGATGGATCGCTGCCATCGCCATCGGCTCACCGGATGGGATACACCCGCACAGCAAATACCTCGCTTACCATGACCTGAGCGCCCGGGCCGCGAAGGCCGCGGAACTCGGAGCTGTAGGTGTGGTGTTCTACAACGATGACAAGGATGTGGAGGAGCCCTCGTTCAACTTCAACGCGAAGGTGAAAGCCATTGGTATCCCCGTATTCTACCTGAAGGGCGATAGCTATCACGAGTACATCATCACGGGGAATCCGTTCGTGGGCAACGTGGATGTGCAACGTCCGCAACGCACGGCCTACAACGTGGTAGGCCTGCTGGATCGCGGCAAGGACAACGTGGTGGTGATCGGCGCGCACCTGGACCACCTGGGTTACGGCGACGAAGGTTCCTTGCATCGCGGCGAGAAGGCGATCCACAACGGTGCTGATGACAATGCCAGTGGTATCGCGGTGATGCTTGCGCTGGCAACGGACCTTGCGGAGATGGACCAGGCCAGCGCGAACGATTACCTCTTCATCGCCTTCAGCGGGGAAGAGAAGGGACTCTACGGATCGAACCACTGGACGAAGCATCCAACGCTTCCGATCAGCACGCTCAACTACATGATCAACCTCGACATGGTGGGTCGTCTCGATACGAGTAACGTCATCGGCGTGAACGGCGTGGGCACATCACCCGCTTGGGCCGAGGTCGATCGTGTGCTCATCGGTGGCTTGAAGGCGAAGACCACCACGAGCGGCGTAGGACCCAGTGACCACACGAGCTTCTACCTGCAAGGTGTGCCCGCCATCCATTTCTTCACCGGCACGCACGCCGACTACCACAAGCCCAGCGACGATGTGGAGAAGATCAACTTCGATGGTATGCTGAAGGTGACGCGCTACATCGAGTCGCTCATCACCACCTTGAACGACGATGGCAAAGTGGCGTTCACGAAGACGGAGGATGTGAACAGCGAGAACGTGCCGCGTTTCAAAGTCACGTTGGGCGTGGTGCCCGATTACCTCTACGATGGAAAAGGCATGCGCATCGATGGTATCACCGATGGCAAACCAGCCGCTGTGGCGGGCCTCAAGGTCGGTGACGTGGTGGTGAAGCTCGGTGCCATCGACGTGACCGATATGATGGCCTACATGAAGGGCCTCAGCCTATTCAGCAAGGGCGATACCGCGCCGATCAAGGTATTGCGTGAAGGGAAAGAGGTGGAAACCACGGTGACCTTCTGACCTTTTCGGCTGCCGATGCGGGTTCCGTACGCACCCGTACCGTCGACCCCGTCATCCCGGCCTTGAGCCGGGAGGGTCGACCTACACGGGCCTCGTAACAATGTGGGATCCTTCACCGATCTTCACGCCCGATGAACGCTGCACAACGGATCGCCGTCATAGGAGCCGGTAGCTGGGGCACCGCCCTGGTGAAGCTGCTGACCACCACGCAGGAAAAGGTCGGCTGGTGGGTGCGTAAGCCCGCCACGATCGAGCACATCCGCAAGTACGGGCACAACCCGGACTACACCAGCGCTGCACAGTTCGAGGTGGAACGCCTGGCGATGGACAACGACATCCATGCCGTGGTGAAGAACGCCGATGTGCTGGTGCTTGCCGTCCCGAGCGCATTCCTGAAAGGCGCGTTGGATCAACTGGAAAAGAACGAACTGAAAGGCAAGACCATCTACAGCGCGGTGAAGGGCATCGTGCCGGAGACGAACCAGATCGTGGGCGAGTACCTCTTCCAGCACTGGGGTATCGCCGAGAACGATTTTGGTGTGATCTGTGGTCCGTGCCATGCCGAGGAAGTCGCTATGGAACGCCTCAGCTACCTCACCATCGCCAGTCAGGACCAGACCAAGGCGCAAGCGATGGCGAAAGCGCTAAGCGGACGTTTCCTGAAGACCACATTGAGCGATGACATCTACGGAACGGAGTACGGCGCCATCCTGAAGAACGTGGTGGCCGTATGTGCAGGCATCAGTGTGGGTCTCGGTTACGGCGACAATTTCCGCGCAGTGCTCGTGAGCCGGTCCATCCAGGAGATCGCGCGTTTCGTGAAAGCCGTGCATCCGATCGATCGTGACATCAACGAGCCCGCCTACCTCGGTGATCTGTTGGTGACCGCCTATTCCACCTTCAGCCGCAACCGCGAATTCGGCACCATGGTGGGCAAGGGCTACAGTGTGAAAGCGGCCCAGATGGAGATGAACATGGTGGCAGAGGGCTATTACGCCGTGAAGTGCGTGCACGAGATCAATACGAAGTTGAAGGTGGACATGCCGATCAGCGAGGCCACCTACCGCATGCTCTATGAAAAGATGGCTCCCAGCATGGAGATGCGCCTGCTAAGCGACCGGCTCGCGTGATCGTTCAGCTGCGAAGGATCGCAACGAGTCCGCTGATCACCAGCACACCACCCACCGCGCGGAAGAGCAAGTGCAACGTGCGCGGCTCCCACTTCTCCAAGGCGCGACGCCCCAGTCTTACAAGCTGGAGGAGGAGCAGCATGGCACCGGCGAAAGCGCCCAACCCGAAGGCCAGCATGTCCAGCCAGCCAAGGGGCGTGAAACCGAACGAGCTGAGCGCTAACCGGACTCCGCTCCAGAATAGGATGAGTTGCGGATTGAGCATTCCCAGGAGGAATCCCTTGCGTACCCCACTCGCTTTCACGTTCACCTTCTCCAGGTCGAAGGCAGGCTTGAACAGGACCACGAAATAGACGCCCAAGGCGACCAGGATACCCCCCACCAGACGAGCCACGCCTTGTGGGCTCAACCCAAGCGCATCGAGCAACCACGAAGCGAACTGGAAGGCTAGCACCGCATAGATGAACTCGGGGATAGCTCCGCCCAGCGCCATTCGCCTCCCAGCTTCCGGGCCGCGCTTCACGGTGTGCGCGAGCACGGCCGTATTCACGAGGCCGGCCTGCAACGAGCCGATGATGCTCGCCACTGTCGCGATCAAAAAGATGTAGAACGCCTCCACGTTGCGCAAATTAGGCCACTTCGTTCATGTGTTAAGAACCGGTGGAACGGGCCTAATGCGCGCAAGAGAATACGTTTGTTCCGACAAGCCGTAGGCGCGGTCGGAGCAGTACGTATTCCGAAGCGGTATTAGCGGCGCTAACGCAATGCCACGCCTCCGTTTCCACTGGGATTTCTTCGGACCCGATGCCGAGCCCACGGCCGTACACTTCCTAAAGCACCTCGATACGTTCTGCGCGCGCGAGGGTGTCACAGGGCATGCCCATTGGACAGCCCCACGATCGGCGGGGTACACCGCGACGATGGAATGCGACGAGCAGTACATGATCCTGATCCGCGATGCTTTGCGCCCCAAGCGCGCGGAGCGTGTCCTGGAGTGATCAGAGGGCTTGTCGCAGGATCTGCTCCTTGAGCTTCGTGTAGGGCGGCTCCTGCAAGCCATGGTCGACCAAGGTGCTGGCGTTGACCACCCCACGTTGGTGACTGAACAGATCGAAGGAGTGCCGACCATGGTACCGTCCCATGCCGCTGGTACCGAGACCTCCGAAGGGAAGCGCGGAGTTGCCGAACTGCAACATGCAATGGTTGATGCAAGCGCCACCAGAGGGGATCCGATCCAGGAACCAGCGCCGGGAGCGCTCATCGTTGCTGAAGATGTAGGCAGCCAGCGGGAACGGGTTACGTCGTGTGATGGTGATAACCTCTTCGCGTTCCGTCCAGGGGATCACCGGAAGCACCGGCCCGAAGATCTCTTCGCTCATCACCGGGCTGTCGAGCTTCACATCGGTAAGCACGGTGGGCGCGATGTAACGATCATGCGCATCGTGCTGACCGCCGATAACAGTGCGTCCCTGGCTCAGGTAGGTGCTGACCGTATCGAAGCGCTTGCTGTTGACCAGTCGGGCATAATGCGCACTCCGCTGCGGGTCATCGCCGTAAGCCTTCTTCACGAAACGAGCGTAACGATCGAGGAACTCATCCATCACGGAAGTGTGCACCAAGGCATGGTCCGTGGCGATGCATGTCTGCCCGGCGTTGAAGTACTTGCTCCAGGCGATGCGCTTCGCAGCGACGTTCAGGTTCACCTTTCGATCCACGATCGCCGGACTTTTGCCACCGAGTTCCAGCGTGACAGGAACCAGTTGTGGTGCGGCCAATGAAAGGATGATGCGGCCCACGCGCGGACTGCCGGTGAAGAACACGTGGTCGAAACGAAAGCCGTTCATCAAAGCGGGCACCACTTCTCCGCCGGGCCCTTGAACAACGTGAACGTGCTCGGGAGCAAGCGCTTCTTGAATGATGCGCTCGATGACCGCAGAGGTAGCAGGGACCTCTTCGCTCGGTTTCAAGACCACGCTGTTGCCTGCCGCGATCGCGCCGACGAGTGGCGAAAGCAGAAGCAACACCGGATAGTTCCATGGAGCGATGATCAACACCACGCCGAGCGGCTCCTTGTGCAAGGTGCTTTCCGCCAACTGGATGGCCAACGGTGTGGGGACATGCTGCGGTGCGGACCAATGCTTCAGCTTATCCAGCGCCTCGTCGATGGCCGAAAGCACCAGACCGATATCGCTCATGTAGGCCTCGAAACGCGGCTTGCGCATGTCGGCATGCATCGCTTGGAGCAGTTCCTCCTCGTGCTGCAACAGGCTTTTCCGCAGGGCCTTCAGCGCATCACGCCGATAGGGAAGATCGCGGGTGCGGCCGCTGTTGAAGTGATCCCGCAGGGCGGAGAGACGATCAGGGCTCATTCGCCCAAGGTAATGTCTCCCTCAAGCTGCGAGGATGAAGTCCACGCCTTCGACCAGACCGCGCGACGCCAGGAATGCGGCGATGCGATCACCCGTGCCGCGTTGCGAGATGAAGGAGATGATGACCGCTTCACCGGCTGGAGGAAGCGCGTCGTGCGGGATGAATGCATAGCCCGGCACTTTGCGCGGCTTCACATCGGTGAACGCATGGATGGTCACGCCCACCTGCTCCAGTTTCGTAGCGCGATCCCGGCAAAGCCCACTGGTACCTGCGATGATCACCTGACGTCCGTTCAAACGCTTTTGCAGCCATGCGGCGATCCACTTCGCCTTGGTGCTGAAGAATGCATCCACGCTGTAGTTGGCATGGGTACGGCTGAGGCGTTGGGGATGGTCGCTCCAGGTGAGCAGTTCTTCAGGCAGCTTGGCGAAGCGCACGCCACGGTGCATCCAGCGCAACCACAGTTCGTGATCCTCGGGTAGAGGCCCCGTATCATATCCGCCGTAGACATCGACCAACTCGCGTCGGAACAACACACTAGGATGCGCCAACGGTGCGTCCACGAAGCGCTTCACATAGTGTTCCTGCGGTGTGAGGATGGCGTTCTGCCAGTCCACGAACCAGCGCATGCCACTGTTGCGCTCGACGGTGCTTGCGAACTGTGTGCATGTGCCCAGTACACCGACTTCAGGATGAGCCGCGAGGAATTCCACTTGTCGTGCAAGCCGCTCTGGATGGGCGATATCGTCAGCATCCATGCGCGCGATGAACGGTGCGGTGGCTTGAATGAGACCGGTATTCAAGGCATGTGCGATGCCGAGGATGGGCTCTTCGATCAGGCGGATGCGATGATCGTTTTGAGCCCAATGCTGAGCCATCGATGCACTTCCATCGCTGCTCGCGTTATCGATGAGCACCAGATCCCATTCTTGGAAGGTCTGACCAACGATGCTGCCGATCGCTGTATCAAACGTTGAAACGGCATTGTGAAAAGGAAGGAGGATCCTGACCTGCGGCTGCATGAGCGGTCAAGACTTTGCTTTCCCCATGACGATATGCGCGGTGTAAGCCAACGTGGTCCACATCCAATCGTTCAGCCCGTGTTGCAGCATGAGCCGATGTTCGACAACCGTTCCACGGAACCCGAAATGTGAGCGCCACAGCAGCGGATCATCCTTCAGGTGCAGATAGCCTGAATAGCCCGCCAGTTCACTTCCCACGTTGAAACGGTGATGTTCAAGCAGCAGCCCGGCGCCGTACAGCAGGCAATCGTTCTGGTAGTAGTCGTTGCGGTTTGTCTGGTAGGCGAGGAACCCGGCGGTTGCATGAAGGCGCAGGCGCATTGATGCCGAAAGAGCGAGCCATCGCCCGGTGGATAGATCGAAGTGATATCCTGGCGCATCCGTGTGGCGAGCGGCTTTCAGGTTGTCGCCGCTCGCGGTGCGCAGGTTCACACGGAACACCACGCCCCAACGCTTGCCTTCTTCGGGTATCAGGCGGAACATCGTCGAAACGTTCAGATCACCGGCACTGATGCCCTTGCCATCGCGCTCCCGCGAGAAGCGTTCATCGCGGATGAGGGTGTCGGTTACATAGTGCTCTATGGCCATCCACTCCGCCGCAACGGCGATACGACCCGGAATGAACGCATGCTGGTAACGGAGAAGAAGATCCTGGGTGTCATCCCCACGGCTCCAATGCGTGCGCGCGCTGATCTCGAGGGCGCTGGTGCTATCGATCGCACCGCGCTCTAGCCGTGGTACAGGCAAGGCGTTCGGCCCCATGTAGCCCGGCGAGAATTTCAGGTAGTCCGACCAATGCGTGAGGCCATCCCAATCGTGCTTCTGCACCCACCAATCGTACTGCTGCGCCTGACCGCTCAGCTGGAGCAGGAACGCAAGAAGGATGATCGCGCTGCGGTTCAAAGGACGGGGAGTGCTTGCAGGAGTGTTTCGGCCTTCTTCGCGCCGATCCAGAGAAAATCGTCTTCTGGGAGGCACATGTAGGATGGCATATTTCTACCCAAAGTGACTAGGACCTGAATGCGGCCAATAGCCTGGGCGCCCTCGGCTACTCTTTGATGACGCGAAAAGTACAGGTCTTCGTCTTGATGAAGTATGACCCATTTTCCAGCACCCTAAGGTCTATCGGTGCCAACTCCCGATAGGAGTGGCGCTCGTGAACGAGGCGACCCAACTGGTCGACGATGCTCAGCTCTTGCGCTCCGGGTCCGATACCACTCAGAGCGGTGAAGGAAGTAGTGGGGTTGGGATAAGCCTTGCAAGCCTCGTTCTTGCTTGAGCGCTCCGGAGCGATCCCGACCTCCGGCTTGGCCGTGTGGGCGACGTAGGCACTCCACCCATCGCTGTGCTCCAGCTCAAAGGGAGGGAGAACAGCAGTGTACAGAAAATGACCAACTAGTAGGAATTCGCCTTCGGAGTCCATCACCGCTGTGTTCATCCACTGTGCTTGTTGGCCACCGCAAGAGTACCATTGTAACGGATCCTCTTGGGCTCCGAATCGGGTGAAATAGATGTCTGCATAGTCCGTGCACTCCAGGGTCTGGTCCGCATAGTTCAGGGATCCGCTATATGCACCGAGAACTGCCGCATGGATGTTCGAGACAGCGAAAAGGCTAAGGTCTTTTTCGGCGCCGGTATTCCCGATGACCTTTGCCCATTCCCATTGACCGGTCGGTGAACGAGAGAGCAATAGGATGTCCCGAGAGCATGTGTCTGGGAGATCGATGCCGGTGGGTTGATAGCCGCTTGAGAAGACTTCCGCAACGAAGAGACCGCCATCAGAACGTTTGGCTATTCTCAAGAGGTTGAAGTTCCAATCGGCGGGTAGTGTGCTGTCCGCGGTTAGGATCCCCGAGGGAGAGACGTGGATCAGTTGATTCACCGGATCAGGGCCGACCCATACGGAATCACCACCGATCACCGTTGGGCCATACAACCAAGTTGCGGTCAGACAGGAACCATCGTCCAACGTAACCAGATCTTGTGGACGGAAACTGCTCCATCCGGATAACGTACTGACCCATTGCCAGTTTCCTTCACTATCCATGGCAGCGACGAAAAAGTCATTCTCGACCGCGTAGGGGAGGATGAAATCCCCGAAACGGGCATCATATAGATAGGTCCCGTTCATGCGCAATGTCCCGTCTTGTGCGAGAGCCAAGGTACGCGCCTCATCGTTGCCGATCCAACCAGCAGTTCGTACCCAGGCGAGTTCGCCGTTCGGGGTGAATTTGACAATAAGGATGTCCATGTTGCCGGAGCCCACGATAAGCGAATCTGCGACCGAACATTGGTTCGAAAATGTGCCGTAGAGGTAGACGGCGTTGTTGTCAGCAGCCAATGACCACACCCGGTCCATGCCAGTGCCGCTGATCTGTTCGGACCAAAGAACGACTCCGGTGTCATTGAGGCATGCTACGTAGATATCCCGGGATCCTGCGGAAACGTATTCGGAATCCCCAACAGTGATATTCTGACTGAACTCCCCGGCAGTGAAAATGCGCCCATTCGGGCTTTGGGCGATAGCACGACCCGTTGCCTGTTCGCTAGAGGGGAAGACGGTTACCCAATCGAAATTCTGGCCGAAGCCAGGGCCAGCGATGGCCAAGAAGAATACGAGCGATGCATGTCGACCTAACATGAAGGCAAAATAGTGACGCTTCCGCGTCCGTCGGAATACTGAACGAGCAACGGCCGTCGGGGTGAACTACGACGGTGACAGGCCCAACCTCAAGATCTCAGCCTTTTTTGCACCTACAGTAGAAACCACTTCGTCGGCCGTGGCCTCTTTGATGCCCTTGATGGACCCGAAACGCTTGAGCAGCTTTTGCGCCGTTGTCGGTCCGATACCGGGTATGTCTTCGAGGCCGGTACGCACGATCCGCTTACTGCGACGGCCTCTGTGGTGTGTGATCCCGAAGCGGTGCGCCTCATCCCGCATCTGTTGGATCACACGCAGCGTGCTGCTGCGTTTGTCAATGTGCAGAGGCGCTGGGTCATCCGGAAAGTAGAGCTCTTCCAATCGTTTCGCGATACCGACGAGCGCCACCTTACCGCGCAGGCCCAGCCGGTCGAAGACGCTCATCGCCGCATGGAGCTGGCCCTTGCCCCCATCCACCACCACGAGTTGGGGTAGGGGTTCACCTTCCGTGATCAAACGCGCATAACGGCGTTCCACGCTCTCCTCCATGCTCGCGAAATCATCCGGTCCCACGACCGTGCGGATGTTGAAGTGGCGGTAATCCTTCTTGCTCGGCTTGCCATCCTTGAACACCACGCACGCGCTCACGGGATCGGTGCCTTGGGTGTTGCTGTTGTCGAAACACTCGATGTGGCGCGGCAGCTCCGAGAGGTGGAGATCCTGCTTCATCTGCTCCAGGATCCGGTTCGTGCTGGCTTCCGGGTCGACCAGCTTTTCCTGTTTCTGTTTATCCGCCAGGAAGAACCGTGCATTGCGTTCACACAGTTCCAGCAGCTTCTTCTTGTCGCCGATCTTGGGGACGATGAAGGTGAGGCCCGGCACTTCGATCTCCGGATCGAACGGTACGATGGCTTCAGGTGCGGTGCCGTGGTAACGTTCGCGCAGTTCGGCGATCGCCAACTGAAGCATCTCCACATCGCTCTCTTCCAAACGTCGCTTTAATTCAATGGTGATCCCATGCACGATGGCCCCGTCGATCACGCGCATGTAGCTGACGTACGTGCTGCTGGTGTCGCTCACCAGTCCATAGATGTCCACGTCGCCGATGTCCGGGTTCACCACGATGCTCTTGGCGCGGTAGTTCTCCAGACGCTCGATCCGGCTGCGATAGTCCTCTGCCGCCTCGAACTCCAGGCGCTCGGCGTGTTCATGCATCAGCGGCTTCAGCACTTTCAGCAGGCCGCTCACGCGTCCCTTCACGATCTCGCGGACCTGCGTGATGCTGGTGTTGTAATCGGCCTCGCCCTGCAGCCCTTCGCACGGCCCTTTGCAGTTGCCGATGTGGTACTCCAAACACCGCTTGAATTTGCCAGCGGCGATGTTCTTGGGTGATAGGTCGTAGTTGCAGGTGCGCAGTTTGTAGAGCTTGTGCGTCAGCTGCAGCACGGTCTTCATGGTGCGCACCCCGGCGTACGGTCCATAGTATTCGCTGCCGTCCTGCTCGGGATTGCGCATGCCTTCCACACGCGGGAAACGTTCATTGACTATACGGATGAACGGGAAGCTCTTGTCATCGCGCAGCAGGATGTTGTAGCGCGGTTGGTGCTGCTTGATCAGCGAGTTCTCCAGAAGCAACGCCTCGAATTCCGTTGGCACATGGATGACCCGTAGGTCCGCGATCTTGCGCACGAGGATGTTCGTCTTGCCATCGGTGTGCGTCTTGGCGAAATAGCTCGTTACCCGGTGGCGCAGGTCCTTGGCCTTGCCCACATAGAGGATGATGCCTTCCGCATCCAGGAATTGGTAGACCCCCGGTGTATGCGGGAGCAGTTTCACCTTCTCACGGACGTCGAGATCGGACATGGCCGCCCAAATATCGACCGATCGAGCCTTGCCCCGATCAAGGTAGTTGTTCCATGCGCGTACTGGTCGGTATCACCCCGCCGATGTTCTGGAGGATGATGTCCCGGTCGTTGCCTGAACCCGTGTACATCACCACACCATCGAGGTTGACATCCTCTGGGTAGTAACCGCCGACCGTATTGGTGGGGACCACCCCGCCCACGCGGAACAACACCGGGTCTCGATCGTTGCCTGAGCCGGTGTACATCAGAATGCCATCGCCGTTGCCGTCGCCAGCCCACAGCGCGGCGATGCTACCAAGGACCTTGCGAGCATTGCTACCGTACATCACCAAAGCAGGGTCGCTCATGTTCAGCGAGCGGACCCCGGCCCCGAGAACCTGCGTGGAAAAAGTCATGGCACCGAGGTGGTTCCTGTGCAAGACAGCCACGTGATAGTTGCCTCGTGGTGCGTCAGGGAACAGCAAGGGCGCCTTGCCGTCGGCCATCACCAAGCGTCCATCAGCTTGCACCATGGCCGGGATCTCATCAATGACGACGGTGCTGTTCGCTGCACTGCGCAACTGCACTAGCACCCAATCAACGGGCTTGGATGCAGCGGTGCGGGTAAGCAATGTAGAGCTGGCCGCTCCGCCAAGTCCGTAGGGGTCCGTAGTGGGCAAAAGCCCGGCAGTGACCAGGTTCGTGCGCATGGTGTTCGCTACGGTGGCCCCTTCCAGGAAGACCGTCAGGTCGAGCTCTGCGTCGCCATCCGTGTAGTCGAACGTCCCGTCGCTGTCCCTATCGACACCAGTGCGGATCTTGGTGTTGGGGTGTACGATGGTCCACGTTAGGGGAGATGAGCCCCCTTGTGCCGCGGTCACCAGTTGCGCGTGCGTCACGGCGGTCGCGCCATTCAGATCAGGTTGATAGTTGTCGCTGCCGAGGTAATAGAATCCCCGTTGTTCACCGTTCCAGATGCCCTTGACGATCATGGCATATTCAGCAGGCTTGTCGTTCACGAGGGTCTTCATCGTCGTAAGCTGCGCAGTGCTACCCACAGCGCCGTGCAAGGTGTGTCGGAGACCTACGGCTGGCATGGCGTCCTGTGTGGGATGCACGCGGTCGAAGGTCTGGCTGGCCGGGCTGTTCACAGCATCGATACCGCCGGACCAGCTGAGCAGCTCGGGTTCATAGTCGCCCAGATAGTGCTGTGTACCCGTCTGGTTGAAAAGCGTTTCCATGATCCCGTCGCTCATCATTCCGAAGCCACTGGTACACTCGGTGGTGTTGTAGAAGAAGCCGTTCTTGCGGTATACGGATCGCAGGTCGGGCACCATGTTCGTGTTGTTGGTCATGACCACTTGACCATTGGTGCTGTTGGACCCGTTGCCGGGTAGATGACCACGTCCGGAACCCGTCTGGTGGCAATGCGAACAGTTCACGTTCACAGCTACGAAGAGCTTCACACCAGCGGTAGGTACGGTCTGGAAGGTGGTACCGGTGGAACGGACGCGGTTCGGGTTGTTCATGCGCTCCACGGTGGAGGCTACGGAGACTTCCGGGCGGTAGGTCCTATAGGGGTTGGGAACGTACCAGGTAGCGGCTAGGAAGTCGGAGAACTCCTGCATACCTGCGGCGTCCAAGGGGGCATCGGTCCCTTGCAGGTCGCGGAAGGCTCCGGCGAAATCATGGAACGTCTGCTTGTCTCCGCGCCAATGCAATTTGCCCGTCCCGCGATTGATGATGTCGATCAGGAACTGGGTGGTCTTCAAGCCCTTCATCGGGTGAAAGCTCCTGTTGCCCGCGGCGTCGGTCACGGAGGTCATCTCACCGGCCGGGTTGCCCAAGTCCCACGCGAGGCGGTCCCACTTGCCATCCACGTGACATGAACCACAGCTTATATGGCCGTGGCCACTGCCCGTGTGCGTGTTGTAGAGATGTTTGCGCCCGTTCTTGATCACCAGGGGTGTGGGATCGAAGAAGGCGGTGCGTGCGATCTCCTTATCGGTGGTCATGTCGATGGTGGAGATGGACCCGTCGAACTTGTTGAGCACGTACACGCGGCTGCGGGCATCATCGATCACCAATCCCGTGGGTCCTTCACCCACATCAATGGGCTCTGGAACGGTGCGCGCGCCGGTACTGCCAATGGTGATGACATTGTTCGACCCCATGCCCGTGACATACGCCTTGCTGCCATCCGCTTTCCAAGCTATACCACGGGGATCGCCTATGGAACGCTTGCGGTCGGCTTGAGCGGAGGCATGGGTGGTGTAGTTGATATGCGGGTTCAAGTCACTACGGGTCACGCTTCCTGCTCCAGTGAAGCGCGACACGTTCACCGTCAGGAATTTGCCGCGAAGGTTCGGCTCGAAACGCACTTCGTTCGTAGCGTCCGTACCGATGACATGGACCTCGCCGCTTGGGTGCACGGCCATGGCCATGAGGATGTTCCCGAGCGTTTGTTTGTACGTGACACCGGCCGTGGTGGGGTTGTTGGCGCTGATCATCGCCACATCCCGGTCCGGCATGTCCCAGCCAGCAACGCGCAGGGTGTTCGGAAGCCCGCCGGTCACGATGTTGGTCCAGTTGCGGCCGTTGGCATCCATCCATTGCCCTGCCGCGTTCTTGCGCACCACCAAACTATTGTTGCCGGGTGCCACGGAATTGTTCGGGTTGATCGGTGGGTTGAATCCGGTCGCCCCCGAATTGGGTACTGGAACGATGCCCCCGTAAGGGCCGGCAGGGTTGGCTACGACGTTGGGGATGGTGGAGCACGCACCGGTCTGGACCGAACAGAAGCCGCCGGCATGGAACTGGTTGCCCGGGATCACCGTGGTCTGGTTGCCGCTCTCGAAGAAGGCGCAGTACACGGTGCTTCCGTCCGGGCTCACCGCCAGCGCGCGGGGTTGCTCGCCCTTCAGCAGCACGGCAGTGGGTGCCGTGGCCAGGTTCGCAGGATCGAACACCTGTATCATCTCCTGTTCAGCACAGCTCACGAACGCTTTTTGCGGCGAACCGGCGAAAACGACATCCGCAGGTTCGTTCTCCGTGACCACGCTCCGTACAGTGGCCTTGAGCGTGAGGTCCACGATACTGATATCGTCGCTCACCGTATTCACGACCCAGGCCTCATTGTTGGAACGCGCACGCACCGTTACAGGATCAACGCCCACCGGGATGGTCGCGCTGTGGAGCAGGCCCGTAGTGCTTATGGCGAAAACCTCCAACGTGTTGTTCGCCGTGTTCACCACCAACAGCTTGGTGCCGTCGGGCGTCTTGTCAATGGGGTGAACGTGCGAGGATTCGAAGTTGACGAAGTCGCTCAGTGGTACTGCCGATTTGCCGGGACCGTGCATCGGAGTGCGCTCGGGCTCTATCGTGGCCGCCAACCCAACGATGGCTCCTATGGTGGTGATGGCGACCCAAGTCCGGCGGTGTTGCAGTGGTGACTTCATCGGTGGTAGACGAATGGATCGAAGGAGATCGACTTCCTTGAATGCACGGAACGCTAATCTATACCGACGAATGCCGGATGGCAATGGTCGAAGGACTACCGGAGCCTCACTCGGTGAAGAAGTACGGCGTGAACGGTCAGGCTCTTCCGTACGATACGGATCCGCTTGCTCGGGTCATACGCTTCCGGGGCGCTACATTGCCCGCATTCCACCAGCCCATGCAATTCACCGCCGCACAGATCGCGCAGCTCCTCCAAGGCACCGTGGAGGGGGATCCCAACGCTACCGTTTCGCGCCTTTCCAAGATCGAGGAGGGTGGCCCGGGTTCATTGTCTTTCCTGGCTAATCCAGCATATACCCAGTACGTGTACGGTACCACGGCCAGCGTGGTCATCATCGGAAGGGACTTCCCGCTCACGGCTCCCGTCAACACAACGCTCGTGCGTGTGGCGGATGCGCAGGGGGCTTTCGCCAAGGTGCTGGGGATGTACAACACCATCAAGCTGGACAAGAAGGGTGTTTCCGCACAGGCGGTGATCAGCGCAGGCGCCACCTATGGCGATGACTGTTACATCGGAGCGCTCGCTTTCATCGGGGAGAACGCCAGGTTAGGGAACAACGTGAAGATCTATCCTCACGCATACATCGGGGACAACGTCATCGTTGGGGACGGCGCGACCATTTTCGCGAACGTTACCATCTACTCGGATTGTTCCATCGGTGCCCGCGTGATCATCCACAGCGGCACGGTGATCGGCAGCGATGGCTTCCGTTTCGCGACAGGCGCTGAAGGCGGCGCCAAGATCCCGCAGATCGGCAATGTGGTGATCGAGGACGATGTGGAGATCGGAGCGAACTGTGCCATCGACCGCGCCACGCTCGGATCCACCATCCTGCGCAAGGGAGTCAAGTTCGACAACCTGATCCACATAGCGCACAACGTGGAGGTGGGCGAGAACACATACTACGCGGCCGGCGGTGTTGTGGCGGGTTCCACCAAGATCGGCAAGAACTGCATGTTCAGCGGGCAGGTGGGCATCATCGGCCACTTGAAGATCGCGGATGGCACCATCATCGCCGCGCAGAGCGGGATCAGCAAGGACACCAAGGCGGGAGAGGCCTACATGGGCTCACCGGCGTGGGAAGCGGGCAAGTACCGCAAGAGCTATATCCACTTCCGGAACCTGGACAGGATCGTGGAGCGGGTGGACAAGTTGGAGAAAGCGGCGAAGAAGGATCAGTAGACCAGCAGCCTCGGCTCGCTCATCTCTTCCATCGCGTACTTCACCCCTTCGCGCCCCAAGCCACTGTCCTTGATGCCGCCGTAAGGCATGCTGTCCATGCGGAAGCCGGGCACATTGTTCAGGATGATGCCGCCAACCTCCAATTCGTCATGGGCCTGTTTCATCCGTGCGATCGAATTCGTGTATACGCCCGCTTGAAGTCCATAGGCGCTGTTGTTCACCTGGGCGATGGCTTTGTTGAAGTCAGCTACCTCTTCCAGCACGGCGACCGGGCCGAAGACCTCTGCGCAGCTCACTTTCATAGTGGTGCTGGTGCCGGTGAGCAAGGTCGCTGAATAGACGTTGCACGAGGCATCCACCGCTTTTCCTCCAGCAAGCAACGTCGCACCGCCTTTGACCGCTTCATCCACCCAGCCGCTGATGCGTTCGAAGTGGCCTTTGTCGATGATCGGGCCCACAGTCACGCTCGTGTCGTTGGGGTCACCGGCTTTCAGTGCGTCGTACTCCTTGACGAGCAAGTCACGGAATTCGGCGAAGACGCTTTTCACCGCGTAGATACGCTGTGTGCTTATGCAGGTCTGCCCAGCGTAGACGTTGGCACCAACGGCCACCGCCTTCGCGATCGCCGGGAGATCGGTGCTTTCGTCCACGATCACAGCGGCATTACCCCCGAGCTCCAGGGCCAGTTTCTTTTTTCCGCAGATATTCTTCAAGTGCCAGCCTACTTTGTCGCTTCCGGTGAAGCTGAGCATGGCCACGCGCTCGTCCTTCACCAGCTTCTCGGCAACAGGGACTCCGCACACGAGCACGCTGAAGGCGCCCTTCGGCCAGCCGATCTTTTCCAAGAAGCTGCCGAGCAAGAGCGAACACAGCGGGGCTTGAGGAGAGGGCTTCAGTACAACTGGGCAACCGACGGCCATGGCGGGCGCCACCTTGTGCAACACCAGGTTCAACGGGAAGTTGAAGGGTGTGATGGCTGCGATGACGCCGATGGGGAAGCGTTTCGTGAAGGCCATGCGACCGGCACCGGCTCCGAAGTCGAGCGGGATGACCTCCCCGCCGAAACGCAAAGCCTCTGCCGCCGCTGTGCGCACCGTGGTGATGCTGCGCGCTACCTCGATCCTGGCCGCACCAATGGGTTTGCCAGCTTCTTTCACCATGAGGTCGACGATCGCATCCTCGTGTTCCGCGATCAAGGCGGCAAGTGCATCCAGCTTCGCACTACGCTCGCCAGCACTCAGCTTCCTCAGCGTCTCCCGACTTCCGTGCGCCGCCGTGATCGCTTCTTCCATCTGCGCTTCGGTAGCATGGGGGAGCTTGGCGAGTTCAGTACCACGGTATTTGTCCACGACGGTGTTGAAAGTGCCGTCCCCATGGGATGACCAGGAGCCGTTGATCAGGTTGGCGGACGTGAACGGGGAGGAAAGGGTCGTAGGCATAATGCAAAGGTGTTCACGAATGTCACAACACAGTGGCAAGGAAGGCAGCATGCGCGTACGTTGTTCGCCGGACCCACCCTGTAGAAAGGTCTACTTGGCCAGGTACCGCCCCACGGGCTTAAGCAGCACCACTTCCACTTCTTGTTCCTCGAAGCGCTTGAAGCTCGCCTCCACCTGCTTTTCAGGCCAGATGATCTGTACACGGCCTTTCTCCACGTCGTAGGCCGCAGTGTACAACGTGCCGAAGCCGCGCAGGTATTGCTGGCTGTACAACGGAGGTCTCAGGAACTGTTTGATCAGGTTCGCACGTGTCTGTTTCGGGCCGGCGATGCTCTCCTCCAGGAAATGCTTGCGTTCGATCGTGTGCGTGAAGGCTGCGTATTCATCCCACTCCACTTGGTGCTGGTGGTTGCAGGCCACAGCTTGGTACACCACCTGTGCCGGCCGATCGTGGTTCATGTAAACGGTGGCGTACCTGCCGCTCTTGTCCACCACGGTGATGTTGTAGCCCATATGCACCGGGATGCACTTGAGCGTTTCGCAGGCTTCATCGGTGGTGCTGCAGGTCTCCAATACGTAGCGCAACACCAGTGGTATGCCGAATCCGCTCCCCCATGTCTTCCGCCCCCCGAAGGCCAGCGAAACGGCAAGTCCATCGATGTTCATCCCATCAAGCAGTCCCCAGGCGCTGTCCTGGATACCGATCACGGGTTTGCAGTATTCGGTGTAACGCAAGCGCCCATCGAAGTAGCGAGGGTCGAAATCGTAGTTGCGGATCAGCGTGGGTGAGCCCTTGGTCCATGCCACTTGGGAGCACCCGGCGAGATACGGCGGTGGACACCACATGCTCAGGAAGCGGCTGGCCACATCGTCGTTCTTCGCAAGACGGCACAACGTGTTGTAAACGGGTATCAGTTCGGGCATGTGTAACTCCAGTAACCCGCGACAAGTCACCAGGTCGGGGCGCTTGTCAATGCCTTCGCCTTCGTACCAGATCTTGAAGAGCGGCCAGGCACGGTCGAAGAAGGTCTGCCAGCGTTCGCTGGGCCAGGGCTCTTTTACGAGCTTGAGGTGTACGTACATGCTGCCGTCGTCCTCACATCATTTTGAACCCGCCGATCTCCAACAAGTGCTCATGTCCGTTCGCACCTGAAGCCCCGGGAGCAACGCTCTTGAATTGTGTACGGATGGCCGCCAGCCACTTCTTCGATCGTTCGGTCAGCTGGAAGTCATCGGTCATCATGCGACCGCGCATCACCAGGATGCCCATGTCAGCACCCTCGTAGAACCAGTCGCCAGGACGTGTGATGCGGAGGAAGAAGGCCTCATTGTCCTTCTCCACGTAACGGCGGTGGGTGTCCATGCGCCAGAAGTAGATGCTGCCGTCCTCACGCATCCGCCAGATGCCGCTCCGGGGTGCGTCGGTCACCCGTTGTACATCATCGGTGGTGTACTTGATCACCATCTGGCCCCACGTGTCGATGTTCTCCTCCTTGCTCCAGCGGCGGTTCAGCGCGTTCACGTTCAACTCGTAGGGGGCGTTCATCCATTCCAGCGTGTGGAAGAGGTGCAACGGCATGTCGCTCAGTGCGAACACCGCGTGGTTGGTGATGGAGCTCGCGCCCGTGACACGCGGATTCAGTTCCCCGAGGTAGATCTCGCCATTGTCGGTGTCGATGAGGAAGTCGAGTTCGAAGTAGCCCTTGTAGCCCTCCTTCAGCAGCTGGTCCCCGAATTTGCGTGAGTAGCGCCGGGCTTTCGCACGGATCTTATCGGTGAAGGTGTCGGCGTATATCTCGTTACCGCACCAGCCTCCTTTGTAAGGCGTGAGTTCTTTGAAACCGACGAGTTCGGTCATCAGCGGCGCAACGATGGTACCATGACGGGTGACGCACGCCTCCATGGCCGCACCTCGGCAATTGATGCGCTTCATGATCTTGCACTCCTTCTCCGCCTCGATCTCCTTGGCATACTTGTCGTAGTCGACGGAGGTCTTGATGAAAAAGGTGGTGTGGCCGCTATCGCCGTAAGGCGTCTGGACCACCAGGTCGGTGCCCAGTTTCCCTTTCTGGGCCACGGCCAGCAGATGCTCGTAATGCTTCACCCGACTGAGGACGTAAGGCACACAGGGAACACCGGCCTTCTCGGCCACGCGATTGGTGTTCACCTTGTTGTCCAGCCAGCTGCGCAGTTTGGCCGGCGGGAAGATCACTTCCAACCCGGCTTTCTTCGCCAGTGCCTCGGTCTTCTCATCGAACATGAGGAAGAGCGCTTTGCCGTTCTTGCCGTTCGTCTTGCGACTCTCTATGAAGTCGCGCACTTCGCTGTGCGTGAGCAGGTAGTTGTTGATGTCCTCGATGCTCTGGAACTCCTCATGGGGTTCTTCGGTCTTGGGGCTCATCAAGTTCGGATGCAACCCATCGAAGCAATCGATGTAGGTGATGAACTTGAAGCCCTTGATCCACTCATCGGCCCCCAGCAGGTTGAAGTTGGTGGCGCTGATGAAGTACAGTGGGATCTCGTTGCGGTGGAAGAAGCGACGGATGTCGCTGATCCCTTTGAGCGTGGCGGTCGAGCGCGCCCTCGTGCTGTTCTTTTTCACCGCGCTCCTGCTCGCCGGAGCGGACTGCTTTGTGGAACTTTTCGCGGGCTTCTTTCCGCTGGGGCGGGAAGAAGACAACTTCGGCGAGGGGCGGTTCGATGTGGTCTTCGTCGGCGCGGATGCGGAGGTCCTCTTTGCGCCTTTGCGAGGGGATGACGTCTTCTTAGCCATAGGAGCGGGCAAGGTAAGTTCAGGCGTTCATTGATGACGGGTCGATCAGCGGCGTTCCTTCTTCGTCAGGGGTATCGACTTGTGTGATGTGTCGGTCGACGGGGACGGTACCGTTCCCAGCGCCGTCACTGTGCGCTGCCTGCCCAATGCTGCATCGGTGAAGACGCGCAGCCCCAGCTCCGGCCGGTAGCCGTGGATCTCCTTCACATCGATGGCGATGAGGAAGTCGATGATCTTGCGGTTGATCACCTGCCCTGGAACGAGCACGGGGAAGCCGGGCGGGTAGGGGATCACGAAACTGGCGCTCACCAGTTCGTTGCCGGTGGCGAGCTCCTTCAAGGCCGCATCCAGCATCACGTTGCGGCAGCGCAGCTCATCGTAGGCGAGGAAGTAGGCCGCGCGCAGATCACCGCCAGGCACGCCGGGCTGGCCTTGGAAGCTGCGGTGGAAGTTGGTGAAGTCCGGTAGCGGCGTCTCCTCTTCGCGCAGTTCGCGCAGGGTGTCGATGTGCGCCTTCTTGTCCACGTGCTCGAAACCGGCGTTGCGCTGTTCCAGCTCCTCGGCGATGCTCAGGAGCACCTTCGTGAGGTACGCAAGCGATCCGCGCGTGGTGCCGATGTTGGTCATGAACAGCACCGAGTTGCGACTGGTCTTGTTGATCTGGATCTGGTGCTTGTCCATCAAGAATTTGTTCTTGAAGGTGTCGCCATCGATGCCGGTCTTGCCGGTGAAGAGGTTGATCTTGGTGGGGTCCACGGCGAACTCGTCCACGTCCCACGCCTTCTCGATCTCGTTCCAGCCCTGGTCGCGGCGGTAGTAGCTGTCCAGTCCGCTCTCGCGGTGCTCCTTCGGCACCAGGTCGCTGATGGTGATGATGTCGAACCACTTCTGCAAACGCGGGTTCTCGCGGATGGTGCGGCGTAAGAGCAAGCCGAGTTCGATCGCCTTCTCCACCAGTTCGTAGCCCTCGAACTCCACCTGGCGCCGGCCCACGTCCATGCTGGCGAGGATCTGGTAGTTGGCGCTGGTGCTGGTGTGCGTCATGTACGCCTCGTGGAAACTGGCTTCGCTCTTCTTCTCGAAGTCCTCGTCCCAGATGTGGATCATGCTGCCTTGGCGCATGCTCGTGAGCGTCTTGTGCGTGCTCTGCGTGGCGTACACGCGGATGCGCACAGCGGCTGGATCGGGCAGGCGTGGCGCTTCGCCTTTCTTCAAACCCTTGATGTGCTTCTCGTACTCGGCCTTGTATTCCGGCGTGCGGTACTTGCGCGCGAGCTTCTGCGCCACATGCATCGCCGTGCGCTGACGCAGCACATAGCTGAAACGCGCGAAGGCCCACCAGGCTTCATCCCACAGGAACACGATGTCGGGTTTGATGGCGAGCACTTCTTCCATCACGCGCTCCACGTTGTACACCACACCATCGAAGGTGCAGTTCGTGAGGAGCAACATCTTCACCTTGTCCAGGCGGCCGCCGCGTTTCAAGAGATGGAGTTGATCCTTGATGTGGCTGAGTGGTACCGCGCCGTACATGCTGTACTTCGGCAGCGGATAGCTGTGCAGGTACACGGGGTACGAGCCGCTGAGCACCATGCCGTAGTGGTGGCTCTTGTGGCAGTCGCGGTCGATCAGGACGATGTCGCCCGGTTCCACCAGCGCCTGTACCACGATCTTGTTGGTGGTGCTGGTGCCGTTGGTGGCGAAGAAGGTGTGCTTGCTGCCGAAGGCGCGCGAAGCGAGCTGCTGTGCGGTCTTCAGCGGACCGGTCGGTTGCAGCAGGGAATCGAGGCCGCCGGTGGTGGCGCTGGTCTCCGCGAGGAAGAGGTTGCGCCCGTAGAACTCGCCGAAGTCCTGGATCCAGCGGCTCTTGAACACGCTGTTGCCGCGACTGATGGGCATGGCATGGAACACGCCCATGGGCCTTTTGCTGTAATCCTTCAGCGCGGTGAAGAAGGGTGTCTGGTACTTGTCCTGGATGCCGCGGAGGATGGTGAGGTGCAGCTCGGCGAAATCCTCCGTGCGGTAGAAGATGCGGCGGAAGCAGGCGAGCGTGGCGGCGTCCAGCTGGTCAACGGGTGTGTCCGTGGCGCAGTAGCGGTCCACTTCCGGACGGAACCATTTGCACAGCCGGCCGAGGTAGATGTCGGTGTTGGCACGGCCGATGTCGTCCACCTTCAACGCATCGATGGCGCGTGTGAATTCCTGCAGCACGCCCTTGTGATTGGTGCTGGCGAAGGGCGTTCCGGAGCGCACCACCACCGCCTGGATGTTGTGGTTGAAGAGCAGCGCGATCAATGCGTCCTGCACGGTGCGCACCACCACGGTGTCGTAGATGAAGGCGTCGCCCTTGTCGCGGCACTTTTGCAGTTTGCGTTTCAGGGCCGCTTCCTCTTCCTCTTCCAGCTCGTCCACGAAGAGCAGCTCGAAGTAGTTGGGCCGGGGCTTCTCCTCGTCGGCATCCAACAGCTCGTTGCGGCCCGCGAGCGGATCGGCGAGCACGGCAGGATCGCTGCGGAAGGAACCGCTGCTGAGCATGCGCACCACCTGGTTCACGGCGAGCAGCAAGCCATGGTGCTCCTTGCCGCGCAGCATCTCCTGCAGGCGACGCACCGTTTCGCGCCCGGGGAAGGCCCAGTACAGTTCGATGCTGAGCAACTCCTTGAGCAAGGCGCCCACCTCTTCGGGCCGCGCACGGCCTTCGTCGAGGTCCATGGCGGCGAGCTTCAGCTGGTCCCAGGTGTGGGAGCGCAGGCGTGCGGCGTTGTAGTGGGAACGGGTTGCGGTGCTGGTGGCTGGCATGGCAAAGGGGGTAAGCCCTAGGGAAAGATAAGTGAGTCTGCCGAGCGGGGTTAACTTCAAAAGTTATTATGTTGAACTCGGTAGAATGACGAAGTTCTTGTCGTTCGAAAGATTCTTGAGAGAATGAAGTACACAGCATTTAAAATACAGGGATATCGTGCGATTGAGAAGCCTGTAGTTGTCGATTTATCCAAGGCTGCATTGGTACCTCTTGTGGGTATCAATGAATGCGGTAAGACCACGATTCTACAAGGCATTTATTGCTTCGACTCTATCAATGACAGTGAGTATGGTGGTAAGCATATGAAGGATACGAAGAACCTGTATCGGACATCGGAATCGACCCCGCCGATGATTACAGCAACAATCGCCACATCATTCGCAGCGCTCGCAGATGAATACGCTGACTTCGTTGAAGAAGAGTCTTTGGAAGCTGAGACATTGGACCAGGAAGAATCGGGCGTTCCGGCTGAAACTGCCAAGGCTCAGTTTCCTGCGAACCTCAACGCAATCAAATCACAGTTCGATGGGAGGATTCATATCGTAAGAGACTTGGATTCGAAGAAGTATGACTTTGTGGGGATTCGGTGGCCGTCCGAGTTCAAGAAGTCCATCGTCGGAGCTTTTGCGAGATACCTGGTGGGTAGACTGCCATACATTCTGTACAACGACGATTTTATGGATCGCCCACCTGCGAAACTGAAGGTGCCGAAAGCACGACCGTCGCGTCTCACTGGGTGGTTGGCTATCTACGAGCGATTATTCGAACTTACTCCGGAGAAATATTCTCTTTTCACTGTCGGCGCGGAGACGGACCAAAGGCGGCGCGATGCAATTCTCTCCGATGTTGAGGCCCACTTAAACTCAACCTTGACCAAGGCTTGGAAGTCTTTTCTCCTGAACAAGCACGGGGCAGTTACAATAAGGTTGCGGTTCAATCCTGGCGAAACAGAGCATGAACTTGAGGTATCAGTGGTAGAGAGGATAGATGGCCGTGAGCGCTTCTTTGACGTGATTGATAGGAGCAAGGGGTTTCTATGGTTCTTCAACTTTGTGATGAAGCTAGAGTTCAACCCGAAGGTCTTGGACAATACTAAAGGGACCGTCTATCTCTTGGATGAGCCTGGTTCGTATCTCCATAATTCTGCGCAACAGAAGCTCTGCAAGAAGTTAGTCGATCTCTCGGACCATCATGGCTCTGTGATATACTGTACGCACTCTCACATGCTTCTTGATCCGCAACATATTCCATTGAATCATATTCATGTTGTGGAGAAACGCAGCAACAAGCAAATATTGGCTACACCACTTCCACAAGCCAAAACAACTAAGGAGGCCACAATGGCCCTGCAACCTGTCCTCGAAGCATTGCAAATCTCGGCCTTCGACTATGCTGCGAAAGGGAGTTCGCTAGTTGCCGTTGAGGGCATTTATGATAAGTATGCAATCGAGTGTTGTGTGGACCTTCCTGAGAACACAACCCTTCTTCCTGGTACAAGTGCTGATTCGATTATCAAGAATATCCAATATCTGAACGGATTTGAGATGCGGTACGTGGCTTTATGGGACAACGATTCCGAGGGCAGGAAGATGTACAAGAAGGCTACCGACCTTTTTGGTCAAGATGAGGCGAAAAAATTCGCAGTACTCCCTTTGGAAGGATTACAGAAAAGACGAATGGAGGAAATGTTCGAACCGGAAGATCTTATCATGCTTGACTCGGAGCTTAACCTCCACGCAAATGCCAGCTACGAGCGCGTTATTTCCGGACTCTACTTTGCGAGTCCTACGCGACGCAGGATATTGAGAGCAAAACTTTCAACATCAACTGTGCGTCGATTCAACATCCTGAAGGATATTCTGGCCAAGCACTTTCAAGCTGGAGACGATCTTCGAAAGGCAAGAGGCGAGTAAATAGCATTAGCTGCTGCGCCTTCGGGCGGCAGCCTTCCCAGCCGCCTTCTTCGCCGCGCTCTTCTTCGCCGGCGCCGCAGCTTTCTTCGCTGCCTTCACCGGCTTGGCCGCCTTCGCAATGGTCCCGCTGCGCGCAGGTCCTTCGTGCAACGCCAACCGGTTCCCTTCGCTGTCGATGAACAACGCGAAGAAACCGGCCTGTGCGGCGATCAAGGTCTTGGGCATCACGATGCGCCCACCGGCCAGCTCGATGCGGCCGAGGATGCTGTCCATGTCATCACCTGCGTTCAGGTAAAGGAGCACACCGCTCTCGTTGGGGTAGCAGCCGGGGCCTTGGATCAGCGCACCGCCGATGCCTTTGTCCGCCGGGAAGTAGGCCATGGTGAAATCGCCGTTGTGTACCACCTCCATCTGCATGTTGTAGATGGTGTTGTAGAAGGTGGCGGCGCGGTGCAGGTCGTACGCGGGGATCTCGAACCAGCTCACGTAATCCTTGAGCTTCGCGTGGTGCTTGAAGGAGGTGGATGCGCCCATGGTGGTTGCGTGTTGTTGTAGTGGACTGATCTAGCCGATGGAATACGGATCGCTCGGTGGCCTGAACGAAGTAACGACACGCTTGGGTAGTTCGCTAGCGCGCGCTTCGTCCTTGATCTGCAATTCGCCCAGTTCGTGTACGCGCTGCGGTTTGATCAGCGGTCCGAGACCTTCCAGGTAGGGGTGCTTGGTTCCCGGGGTGTACACGGTGAATTCCACCGGCCGGTCGCGGAAGCTCTTCATGGGCTGGCCCAGGCGCAGCACACCCAGCTCGCGGCTGCGGCGCACCTTCTCCAGGTTGATCTCGATGGGGATGAACTCCTCGTTCACATCGGCCTGGTAGACGATGCGGCCTTCTGGACCGCAGACGATGCTCTTGCCACTGCCACCGGCATCCAGCCCATTGATGTCGAAGAAATAGCACTGGTTGGTCGCGGCGCTGGCGCGTGCGATGCTCAGCTCGATCTCGCGATCGATGGTGCCGGTGAGCGTGGGGTGCAGGATCACTTCGGCGCCCATCACGGCCAGCGTGCGCGTGGTCTCGGGGATCCACATGTCGTAGCAGATGCTCACACCGAAACGCCCCACATCGGGGATGTCGAACACGCAGAACTCATCGCCACCGGTAACACCCACTTCGTAGGGGTAGAAGGGGAACATCTTGCGGTAACGCGCCACCACGCTGCCTTCGGGATCGATGACGGTGGCCGTGTTGTAGATCTTGCCATCCTTCTGCTCGAAGATGCTGCCTGGCAAGAGCCAGATGCCGTGTTTCGCGGCCATGGCGCACATCTCCTGCTCGAACTCACCGGGCACGGGCATGGCGTTGGCGGTGAGCGGTCCGTAGGCGCAGAGCTCGCTGAAGAGCACCATGTCCACCCACGGGTAGAGGTTCATGAGGATGTCCAGCTTCAGCTTCATGGCCTCCACGTTGGGGACCGAAGCACTGATGCGCATCTGGACGCCGGCGATCGAGAATGGTTTCATGGAATGTTATTCGCCGCAGAGGCGCAGGGACGCGGAGAAAGGCGATGTCATACGTGCTGCTGCTGCGTGATGCTTGACTTGGTTGGTCGCGTGATGGTCCTGAGTTCTCTGTGCCTCGGCGTCTCTGCGGCGAACCACTATCCGCAGATCTTCTCCAACTCCTCCTCCATGATGTCCAGCCCCTTGTTCAGCAGTTCGTCGCTGATCACGAGGGGGCTCAATACACGGATCACGTTCTTGTCGGTACCGGCGGTGATCACCACCAGGTCGCGTTTGGCGCAGGCGTTCATCAATTTGGTGCAGGTGTCTGCGTCCGGTTGCGAGGGGTCGCGCTTCACGTTGAACTCCATCGCCATCATGGCGCCCAGGCCGCGCACATCACCCACGCAATCGTGTTTGGCCTTCATCTTCTCGAAGCGCTTGCGGATCACGTCACCCACATGGCGGCCTTTTGCGTTGATGTCGATCTCCTCCATGTACTTCAAGGTGGCCACCGCAGCCGCGCAGCTCACCGGGTTGCCGATGTAGGTTCCGCCGATGCTGCTGCCCGCCGCCTTGTCCATGATCTCCGCCTTGCCCATCACCGCGGCGATCGGCATGCCGCTACCGAGGCTTTTCGCCCAGGTGCTCAGGTCGGGCGTGATGCCGAAGTGGCTGTACGCGCTCCACGCACCGGTACGACCGAACCCCGCTTGGATCTCGTCGCAGATCAGCAGGATACCGTGCTTGTCGCACCACTTGCGCAGACCTTCCACGTAGGCTTTCGGTGCCACGTTGAACCCACCTTCACCTTGGACGAGTTCGATGATCACGCACGCCAGGCTCTTCGGGTCGACGAGGTTGTGGGAGAGTTCTTCCAAGCGATGGAGTTCCGCTTTCGCGAATTCTCCTTCGCTGCGACCGGCACCATAGTGGAAGTAGTTCGGGTATTGTGTGCGGTACACTTCCGGTGCGAAGGGCCCGCAGTCCGGCTTGTAACCCACCTTGCTGGTGAGCGTCATAGCCATCATGGTGCGGCCATGGAACGCGTCGGTGAAGCAGAGCACACCGCTGCGTTTCGTGGCCTGCCGCGCGATCTTGATGGCGTTCTCCACCGCTTCTGCACCGGTGCTCACGAGCAAGGTCTTCGTGGGACCACCGTGCGGCAACAGCGTGTTCAGCTTTTCGCAGAGCGCGATGTACGGCTCGTAGCTGGCCACGTTGAAGCTCACATGCAGGAATTTCTCGGCCTGCTCTTGGATCGCTTTCACCACAGGCGGCGGGCAATGACCGGCGTTGACCACGCCTATGCCACCGGCGAAGTCGATGAGCTCGCGGCCATCTTCGTCGATGATGGTGGCACCGCTCGCTTTCGCGGCCGTGGCGTAGTTGAACATGCCCACGCCGTTGGGTACGGCGGCCTTGCGGCGGGCGATGAGCTCCTGGCTCTTCGTGAGTTGCTCGGTCATGGGTGCGAAGTTGGGGAATGCATCAACCGAAGAGACGCGGAGCGCGCAGAGAATGCCAACAACAGGTGTGAGTTCGCTGAATGGTCACGCCGGAACACGACAGCAGGAGCGAATCCGGCGTCTCTCAGATGCCGCTCAATCCAACCGGTGCGCCAACGTCACGGTCTTCTTGAACTTCTGCACATCACCGGCCAGGTCGAACACCTCCAGCACAACGATGTACGGACCCATGCGCGCGAGGCTGCCGCTGTCCAGCATGCCGTTCCAGGAGATGGCGCCCTCGGTGCCCAGCATCAGGCTCTCCATCAAGCGACGCGATTCACGTCCCGCGATGTCGTACACGACCATGTTGCCCACGTACCCGGGCTCGTCGAATTTGTAGGCGATGGTGAGCACGTCCTGGTAGCCATCGTTGTCCGGCGAGAAGATGGCGGGCTCGATGGTCATCTCGCCGCTATTGTTCGGGGTGGCGGCGTATTGGGAGTTGATGAAGCCCGGAGTCGCTTTCCCGGCGACATCCGCAGCCGTCTGCCAGTTGGTGTTGTCGCTCGTGGGGCGGTCAGGAGAAACGCGTTCCAGGCTGTAGCCCTCGGGGCTGTTGACCAGTTCGAAGTGCAGGTCGTCGTTGTAGTCGAAGCGGTCGAGCACATTGTCCGTCGCGTCCAGGAAGACCACCGAGCCTTCGCCGTTGTTGTAGCTGGGCATGTCGGCCACTACAAAACGATCCGTGTGGCTCTGCGGGTAGTTGGTCACCACATCGAACTCGTCTTCGCAGACCAGCGCATATTCCCCGGGAAGCAGCAGTACCGCGTTGCTCGTGATGGGCACCCCAGCACCCACAACACCTTCGGAGACGTTCGCCAACTGCAGGCCTGCCAGGCTGAGCACCTTGGTGCTGCGGTTGTAGAGTTCCACGAAATCGCTGCCGCTGCCGAACGGATCGTAAAGCACCTCATTGATCACGACATCACCGACTTCGATCGGCTCTGGCAATGCGAAACTGGCGGTATTCGCCCCAGCGATGATGTTACCGGGGCAGTCGGTGACGTCTTCGACAACGATGGTGTAGATGGTGCCGACCACCAGGGCATCGAGCAGCGTGAGCGTGGCGGTGTTCGTTCCTGTAGCGATGGCAGCACCAACACCGATCGTTGGTGTGATGGTGTACACACCGCCAGCGATGTTGCCAGCATCCATCGCTTCGTTGAAGGTGAGCACGAGGGAATTCGCATCGGGCACTTGCACGGAAGCCAGCGCGGGCGAGGTGTTGTCCGGCACGATCGAGTAGATGCTGTTCTGCGCACCGGGTGTACCACCTGCAGCGGCGTTGCTTGCCCGCCAGTTGCTCGGGCCACTACACGGCGATGTGGGGTCGATCTGTTCCAGGGTCCAGCCGCCATCGTCCTTGATCGCATCCTGGTACCAGCTCAGCGCGTAGCTCACGTTGTCGATGATCACTGCGCTGGCCTCGCGCAAGATCAGTGCATCACCATCGTTGTTCAGTGCGGGCAGGCTGGTCAGGCCCACCTTGTTGGTGATGGTGGGGAAGAGCGGCAGGCTGGCCGTGGCCATCACCACCACATGCTCCCCGGGGCCAAGGGTGTAGCTGGGGAAGGCCACCGGAGTGCCGCCATCACTGATGTCCCAACCGGCCAGATCGAAGACGCGGTCCGTGGTGGTGTTGTGCAGTTCGAGGAACTCGGCTTCCGGCAGGCCCACCACCGGCGAGGGATCCGCCATGATCTCGTTGATCACCACATCGCGGAACTCCGCAGCGACCGGTACCACATACGTGAACGTGCCGGCCGAAGCCGCACCGACGTTGCCGACCAGGTCTTGAACACCCGTGGTCGTAACGGTGTATTCCGTTCCATTGGTCATGCCCGCGCCGAGGCCGAGGTGTACCAAAGAAGCATCGATGCCATCGCGGATCGCGGAATTGATGGTGAGGCTTGGAGCGAACACGTAGTTCGCAACGGTCTCCGCGCTCACCTCTTCAACCGGTTCGCTGAAGCGTACATCCACGTCGAAGGCGCTGGTGAAGTTCGCTGAAAGGACCGATGGAGCTGTCAGGTCAACCTCGATGGCCTGTACATCGAAGTCATCGAAGAAATGATTGTTCGGAACGGATGCGGCAGTGCTCTGTTCAATGCGGATGCCGAAGTGTGAAGCGCTTGTGGTGGTGTTCTCCGTAATGGATCCGGCGCTGCTGTATGTGCCCAATGCGCCATCGTCATAGAACAAGGCCCATGCTCCTGCCGCCGTACGTGTCACCTTGATGCGGAACGGATTGCTCGAGGAACTGTTGATGACCCCGTCGGGACTCACCAGGCCCGTGCTGAAGCCACTGCCTCCTTCACTGCTGAAGAGTTCCAGCCGGTCCGCTGTTCCGCCGCATCGTAGGTAGTATCCATTCACGGCTCCCGAAAGGTCCGCGAGATCGCTCATCAGGAAGACGTCCACATAGTTCGCTCCGCTGGTGCTGAAGCGCAGGTCGAAGAAGAACTCCCATTGTGCATCGTTCACCAACGTGCTCGGCGTGCTCAGGTAGTAGTTCGCTGCACCCGGGCTGTTGCTCCGCAGCCGTTGGTTCCCAGCATCATCAGCTACGACGAAGAGCGCATCGTTCCCGCTCCACGCGGGACCCGTCGTGAAGTCGCCGTCGCTGAGGTCATCGGCGAACTGCGCTTGGGTGAACACGATCGCGCACGAGGCAAGCATGGTCAGGAGCGAACGGCAACGCATGTACAGAGCGGGTTGAACAGCAGGCAAGGTAGTATTTTCGGGCACCGTTAATGGACAAACCTCCTCTCATGAAAGTCGCAGTCGTTGGTGCCACCGGAATGGTCGGTGGCGTGATGTTGAAGGTGCTCGAAGAGCGCAACTTCCCCGTGGGTGAACTGCTGCCCGTGGCCAGCGAACGCAGCGCCGGTCGCACGGTACGCTTCAAGGGCGAGGATGTGCCGGTCATGGACATGGAGACGGCCATTTCGAAGAGGCCTGACATCGCTTTGTTCTCCGCCGGTGGCGGCACTTCATTTGAGTGGGCACCGCGCTTCGCCGAGGTGGGCTGCACGGTGATCGACAATAGCAGCGCCTGGCGGATGTACCCCGACAAGAAGCTCGTGGTGCCGGAGATCAACGGACACCTGCTCACGGCGGAGGATCGCATAATCGCCAACCCGAACTGCAGCACGATCCAGATGGTGCTCGCCCTGGCACCGTTGCACAAGGCCTACGGCGTGGAGCGGGTGATCGTTTCCACCTACCAGAGCGTGACCGGCACCGGCATGAAGGCCGTGAAGCAGATGGAGAACGAGCGCGAAGGTGTGGAGGGTGAAATGGCTTATCCGTTCCGCATCGATCGCAACGTGATCCCGCGCTGCGATGTGTTCACTGAGAACGGGTACACGAAGGAGGAGATGAAGTTGGTGCATGAAACGAAGAAGATCCTCGACCCCAACGTCCGGGTGACGGCAACGGCTGTGCGCGTGCCGGTGACCGGTGGCCACAGCGAAGCCGTCAACGTGGAGTTCGCGAAAGAGTTCGAGCTGGAAGTCGTGCGTGAGTTGTTGAGGAAAGCTCCGGGGATCAAGCTTCTGGATGAACCGACGAAGGATGAATACCCCATGCCACTCGTAGCGAACGGCCGTGATGAGGTGTTCGTTGGTCGCCTGCGGCGGGATGAGACCCAGCCGCGGACGTTGAACCTATGGATCGTGGCGGATAACCTGCGCAAGGGAGCGGCAACGAATGCCGTGCAGATCGCGGAACTGCTTGTTGCCAAGGAAATGATCGCACGACCGCGCGTGGCTGTTCGATAACAACCCACCACCATGAAAGCAACTAGCCCGCCGGATCACGTTCGCTGTAACCGGATGTTGATGATCGCGCTGTTGGTGGGATGGAGCAGCTTGGTGATGGCGCAGGACGCAACGCCTGTTCGTCGTTCGGGGTCCGTACATCTGGGCGGTGGTGGTTTCGTGAGCGTGGACCCCTTCTTTGGGCGTGCTGACATGGCGCGTTTCGCACCCGGTTCGGAATTGTTGAGCCGCGATCTATCGGACCACACGTTCGGCAAGGAGAACTGGATCTCCGGAGAAGGAAGCTTCGATATGGGTATCAGCTTTTTCCCCTGCGCGACGACGGAGCGTCAAGGACCCGAACTACGCATCGGCGTGCTCTATGGAAGCGGCCCATCTCTCGGAGGAACGTTGAGCCGCACCACGCGCACGCCTTACGACACGCTGACCTCTTCGCAGACCGGAGTGCGGACGGTGATCGACTCGGTGAACCAGAGTGAGTATCGGATGCGCTATTCGGCCGAGCGCTTTGGTTCGAACGCCTCATTGGTGTGGCGCCGTGCGGGGCGCTGGAGCCTTTACGGAGGCGCCGGTGTCATGGGCGGCGTGCTCATGAACGCGCGCACTACGGTCATCCATGAAGTGGAGGCCTACACCGATGGAGGCTACTCCCATCCATGGAGTGGCGGCGATCATGAATTCGACGATACGTTGGAAGAGCATGAAACGTTCAGGAATGCCACCGGGTGGTGGTTCGGAGCCTACGTGCCGCTCGGCCTGGATTGGCGGGTTGCTACGGTGAGCCCGTTCTGGAGCCGGGTCCATTTCTGCTATGAGCTGCGCCCGCAGATCATCGTGCAGAACATTCCGGAACTAACCAATGCGACAGGCGTCGGTATGCAGGCTTTGTTCCTGGCGCGCGTGGAACTCTAGGCGACCGTATCAACGAGCGGATCGCTCGCTGGACCTGGCGCCGTCTCGGGCGCCGTAAGCTCATCCTTCGCTGTCGCAACAGGCTTGCGTTGCACGAGGATGAACATCACGACACCGATGGTGATGGCTGCATCAGCCACGTTGAAGACCGGTCGGAAGAACTCGAAGTGTTGACCACCCCAGAGCGGTAGCCATTCCGGAAGACGGCCCTGCCAAAGCGGGAAATAGAACATGTCCACCACGGCGCCATGAAGGATCGGAGCGTAGCCCCCGTCCGGAGGAAATAGCACGGCCTTCTCGAAAGGGGTGCTCGCGCTGAAGATCATGCCGTAGAACGTGCTGTCTATGATGTTGCCCAATGCACCGGCCATGATGAGCGAGACGCTGACCATCAGAGCGGTGGTGGTGCCGCGTTGGATCATCCGGTACAGGCTGTAGCCGATGGCCGAAACGGCCGCGATCCGAAAGAGCGTGAGCATCAGCTTGCCCCACTCACCACCGAACTCCATACCGAAGGCCATGCCGCGATTCTCGATGAAATGCAGGTAGCCCTTTTCTCCGAGTATCGAGATCGAGCTGTCGTAGAAGAAGTTCAACTTCACCCACACCTTCAACGCCTGGTCGGCCAGCAGCACGAGCAGGATGATGATGAGGGCTTTCTTCATGGGCAATTGAGGTCCGACATCACACGGCGCCAAGGCACCGGGCGTGGCACGGAACGCCGTTGATCACACGTACTAGCTGCCCATCTGCTGCTTGGCCTCGATGCTCAACGTGGCATGAGGGACCAGACGCAGACGCTCCTTGCTGATCAAACGACCCGTGACCCGGCAGATGCCGTAGGTCTTGTTGCGGATGCGCAGCAAGGCGTCTTCCAGATGCTTGATGAACTTCTCCTGACGGCTGGCTAGCTGCGCGGTCTCCTCGCGGCTCAACGTCTCGCTGCCGTCCTCGATCATCTTGAACGAGGGGCTGGTGTCGTCCGTGCCGTTGTTATCCGTATTCGCCAAGGTCTGCTTCAACAGGTCGTAGTCCTTGCGGGCCTCGTCCAGCTTCTTGTTGATCAGGTCGCGGAATTCGGAAAGCTCATCATCGCTGTAACGCACCTTGTCGGCGCTTTCAAGCGTGCTCACTTGTTTCTTCACGACCGGGGCTCCCATGGGGCGGTTAGGTGCGACTACCTGGGTGACCAGCGGTTTGCTGGCAGCAGAGGCTTTCGACTCCTTAACGGCCTTTTCTTCCTTCTTCGTTTCCTTCTTCACGGGTTTTTCCGGTGCGGGGGCCGGTTTCACGCTTTTCGGTGCAGGTACAGGTTTAGCTGCCGGAGCAGGCTTGGTCTCGATCTTCTTGGCCGGGGTCTTCGCAACGGGTTTCGCAGGAGCGACCTTCTTCGCAACGGCTTTCGGAGCGGGTTTGGCAGGGGCGGCTTTTTTGGCCACCGGCTTCACCGGCTTTTTCGCTGCTTTCGGAGCGGGCTTCGCGACCACTTTCTTCGCCGGTGCCTTGGCCGCTTTCTTCGGCGCCGCCTTCTTAGCCGCCGGTTTCGCGGCGGGCTTCGAGGCTTTCTTCGGCGTTGCCTTCACTGGCTTCGCCGCCTTCTTCGCTGGTTTCTTGGCCATGACTATCCCGGTTTTGAAAAATGTCCGCAAATATAGGCGCCCACCCGCCTCAATTGGCCGACCGCACTAGGCTGAGCGCGCAGCGTGTGGTCTCGTCCAGCTCCAATTCGTGCACACCCGGCCCCCCATTGGGCAAAGCGTCCACAAGCACTTGGTCCTCAGGGGTTATGGCCAGTGTTTCGGCGAGAATATGACCGGCATGTGAGCGTATGGCCTGCTCGAATCGGCTATCCCCGTTGCGCTGGATGCGCAGGTCGATACGGTCCGTGATCTCCAGGCCGCTCTCTTTCCGAAGGGTCTGAATGCGGCTGACGAGCTCGCGGGCGATGCCTTCATGGATCAGCGCATCGTTCAGGGTGATGTCGAGGGCTACGGTCAATGCGCCATCACTGGCCACGCTCAATCCGGGCACGTTCTCAGCGGTGATCTCCACATCGTCGCGCAGCAGCTCTACTTCTTGTCCTTCGACAGTGAGCCTCAAGCTGCCCTTCGTTTCCAACTCCGCGATCTGCGCCTGATCGAACGCGGTGACCGCAGCGGCCACGCTCTTCATCAACTTGCCCAAGCGCGCGCCGAGTTTCGGGAAGATCGGCTTGATCTTCTTCGTGAGTTTGCTCTCGCTCGCGTCCAGGATCACGAGCTCCTTCACGTTCACCTCGCTCAACACCAATTCGCGGATCGCATCGAGACGCGTGCGCATCGTTGCGTCCGTCACAGGCACCATCATTTTCTGCAAGGGCTGACGCACGCGGTGGCCTTCCTTCTTGCGGATGCTCAGCACGAGCGATGTCAGTTTCTGTGCAAGCGCAGTGCGTTGCTCAAGCTCGAGGTCGATCGCTTTTTCATCGTGCTTCGGCCAGTTGCTCAAGTGAACGCTCGTTCCGGTTAGATCGCGATACAGCCGATCACTGAAGAACGGCGCGATCGGCGCGCTCAACATCGCGATCACTTCGAGGCAACGGTGCAGCGTTTGGAACGCGGCGTTCTTGTCCGCGCCCATTTCACCTTTCCAGAAACGACGGCGGTTCAAGCGCACGTACCAGTTGCTCAGGTCCTCTACAACGAAGTCCTGGATGGCACGTGCAGCGATGGTCGGCTCGTAGTCAGCATAATTCGCGTCCGCGAGCTTCATCACGCTGTTCAAGCGCGAGAGGATCCAGCGGTCGCTTTCGGTCAATGTGGCTTCACCAGGAACTCCACCCCCCGGCCTCACCCCATCCCTCTCCAAAGGAGAGGGAGCAAAACCATCGATGTTCGCGTACAATGCGAAGAAGTTGTAAGTGTTGAAGAGCGCGCGGAAGAACTTGCGCTGCACTTCGGTGATGCCCTCCGCGTCGAACTTCAGGTTGTCCCACGGCGAGGCGTTGCTGATCATGTACCAGCGTACCGCATCGGCGCCGTACTGGTCCAGCGTCTTGAACGGATCCACCGCGTTGCCCAAGCGCTTGCTCATCTTCTGGCCCACCTTGTCAAGCACCAGGCCATTGCTCACCACGGTCTGGTAGGCGACATTGTCCTGCGTGAGCGTGGCGATGGCGTGCAGCGTGTAGAACCAACCGCGGGTTTGATCGACACCTTCCGCGATGAAGGCGGCAGGGAACTTCTCCTTGAAGGTCGCCTCGTTCTCGAAGGGGTAGTGCCACTGCGCGTAGGGCATCGCGCCGCTGTCGAACCACACATCGATC
>JAEUTA010000020.1 GCA_016788205.1 Flavobacteriales bacterium
TACCGAGTGGATGTACGACTACAACCATCTTCGTGCTCACAAAGCACTCGGATACCGGCCGCCAGTGCTCATCCAACCCTGATCCCAAAATGCCCTTGGAGCCTCTAGTTATGATCGGCCCGAAATCAGGGGAAGCTTACATTCATGTCCTTGATCCGGAGCTTTATATAGCGCCAGCGCAATGCGGCAAGCACGAAGGTCCCGAAGACGACCGGGATGTAGGTGACGCCCATGCGATGGGCTGACCCGGTACTGACCAGATCCAAACTGGAAACGTGTTGGATCACGGTAAGCACCAGTGAAGCGATGGCCCACGGGAAAAGATGCCTGTCGGACCATCGCTGTTGGGCTTTTAATGATCTTGGATAGGGCATGGTCCAAAGATCCGTTCAGATGGCTTGCAAGCAAAAGAGCCCTGCTTCTTCAGCAAGGCTCTTCAAGTCGTTGAGTAGATGGTTTAGAACACGATCTTCTGGCGTCGGATGCGAGTGCGATACTTCTTGCTACCACTCTTGTACTTGATCAGTTTGTAGTGGACCTGGGCCTTCAGGAATATGTAAGCATCCAGATCGTCGGAATCGCCACGTTGCTGTCCAGCGGCGGTCGGGTCAAGCCCGTACTCGTAAAGCGGCCCTACGCCCAAGCTTGGGTCCGCTAGGAATCCCGCCACATCCCCATGTGCACCACGGATGGCATCGTTGTCGTAGTAGTTGGTGCTGACGTCATCGATGTAATCGGTGAAGGTCTTGGTATACTGCAGTTCGAGACCTGCGCTCAGCGTTTTGGAGATCGCTTTGCGCACACCCACTCCCATAGGGATACATACTTGCAGGTTGTTATATTCTTCCGCACCACCGGGCAGGCCTTGTCCTTCGGTGCCTAGTGGTTTCAGGCGCACCCAGGTGTTCTGTAACTGGGCTTTGGGGTCGAAGTAGAATCCACCTACGCCAGCGAAGAAGTAGAATCCAACGCGTGATGACTTGGTGCCCTGCACCCCGCGCAAGTCGTACATGTGGCCCAATTCCTCTTTGTACAAGTGGAATTCGTACACGAGCGAGAATTCATAGATATCGCTCTTGAAACTCAAGTTGCGGTTCTGGCGGAATGGCTCCGAGGTCAGGTTGTCGTTACCCGCCAACACACCGTAGGTGGCCCGTGCCCTTAAGGCCATTTTCTGGGCGATGTAATAGCGGAAGTCGAAATGGGCCGCAGGTCGGGTCTGGCTCAATTCCAGATCCCAGACGAACGGCGATCCGATCTGGTTACGACCACCGAGCTCTCCGAGAAAGTTGGAGATGCCGAAGCCGAGGCTCACCTCCTGACGCTGGGTCTTCCAGTAGCTTGATTGCCTGAAATACTGAGCGCTCAAGGGAGCGGCCAGCATAACAAGGCCCAAGGCGAACAAGAATTGGGTGATGGAGGAGTAACGTTCCTTCATGGATACCGGACCGGTAGCAGTCAAATATAGAGGCTTTGCTTGGAACGTACCATGGAGCCCGTGGCTTCTATCCTCATAGACCTGTTGAACGGACGAGGGTTGCCTTTGTACGGGAACCGGTGGAAAAGTTGCGGGATCATCCCAATTGACCTGCGAACCACCACAATACCACACCAGCGCACACCGAAACGTTCAGGGAGTGCTTGCTGCCATGCTGCGGGATGATCAGGGATCCGTCGCAGGCTGCCACCACCTCGTCCGCCACACCGTTGAGTTCGTTCCCCAGGACCAACGCGAGCGGTCGTTCGGTATCTGGTCGCAGATCCTGTAATGGACGTGCTTGCAACGTCTGCTCCACGGCAAAGACCCGATAGCCTTGGCTTTGCAAGGATCGCACGGTGTCCAAGGTGGTCTCCTCGGCTGTCCAAGGCACGGAAAGCGTCGCTCCCAGTGCCGTCTTCTCGATCTCCCGATGTGGAGGTCGCGGGGTGAACCCACAAAGGATGATGCCCTCGGCACCGAAGGCATCGGCCGTGCGGAAGATGGACCCCACGTTGTGCCGACTGCGCACATCGTCCAACACGAGCCGGATCGGGCGTTTCGGGCGAGCGTGGTGCTCGGTAGCACTGGGCCGGGCCAGTTCCTCCATGCTCAGTTTGCGGTCGGTGGCGGGCATGTGTTCGGAAAATGTGAAGATCGAAGTGGGCTTCGTGGGTGATCGGCAGAGACGTGGGCGGTACCTTGGCAGGCTTTGCCGAAAGCCCTGCATGTGGGGCGAAAGTAGGCGCTCCACACCATGGCCAAGTCAGCCGAAACACCCTTGATGCAGCAGTATGGCAGCATCAAAGCGAAGTACCCCGATGCGCTGCTGCTCTTTCGTGTAGGGGACTTCTACGAGACCTTCGGCAGCGACGCGATCAAGGCATCCGGGGTGTTGGGCATCACGCTCACTAAACGGAACAACGGTGGCAGCGATGTAGAGCTGGCGGGATTCCCGCATCATTCGCTGGATACCTATCTGCCCAAGCTGGTGCGTGCCGGTTACCGGGTGGCCATCTGCGACCAGCTGGAGGATCCGAAGCTCACGAAGACGATCGTGAAGCGGGGGGTCACCGAGGTGGTCACGCCGGGAGTTTCCTACAGCGATCAAGTGGTGGATCACCGCGCGAATAACTGGCTGGCCGCGATCTGCGGGCAGAACGGTCGTTACGGCATCGCGTTCCTGGATGTGACCACGGGGGAATTCCTGGTGGCCGAAGAGGATGGCGATGAAACATCCCGCCTGATCGATCGCCACGCCCCCAGCGAACTGTTGTTCCCGAAAGGCGTGAAGGATCAGGCCTTGCTCAGCGCGTGCGGTACGTACAATACGTTCGCATTGGACGAATGGGCCTTCACGGAGGACTTCGCGCGGGAGCGGCTGCTCCGTCAGTTCTCCACCAGCACGTTGAAAGGCTTCGGCATCGAGGACCTGCGTCTGGGCCAACGCGCAGCCGGGGCCATCCTGCATTACCTCGGGGAAACGCGGCACGACCGTCTGGCGCACGTGGACCGCATCGGTTGGATCCGGCCACAGGCGTATGTTGGTCTGGATCGGTTCACCGTGCGGAACCTGGAGCTGGTGAACGCGGTGAACGATGGTGCGCGCACGTTACAGAGCGCGATCGACCGCTGTACCACGCCCATGGGTTCGCGTTCGTTGAAGCGCTGGATCCTATTCCCCTTGGTGGATGCTGAAGCCATCAATGCACGCCACGACCGTGTGGATGAACTGATCACGGATGCTTCGTTCAGCGATGCGCTGGGCGAGGAGCTCGGCCGCATCGGTGATCTGGAACGCTTGTCCGGCAAGGCCGCGGCAGGGCGCATCAATCCGCGCGAACTGTTGCAGGTGCATGTGGCGATGGATGCTGCCCAACGCGTTCGTACACTGCTGGGCGCACGGCCCGGCACAAGCGCGATGGCGCAGGCGATCGAACTTCCGGAAGGTCTTTCGTCGCGCATCGCATCCACCATCGAACAGGATCCTCCAGTGAATCCGGCCAAGGGTGGTGTGATCAAGACCGGCATCAACGGCGAACTCGACGAGCTGCGCCATGTGAGCAGCCATGCGAAGGAGTTGCTGTTGGACGCCCAACGTCGCGAGAGCGAGCGTACCGGGATCCAATCGCTGAAGGTCGGTTTCAACAATGTGTTCGGCTACTACCTGGAGGTCCGCAACACGCACAAGGACAAGGTGCCACCCGAGTGGGTGCGCAAACAAACGTTGGTGGGTGCCGAGCGCTACATCACGGATGAACTGAAGACGCTGGAGGAGAAGATCCTCGGGGCGGAAGAGCGCATCCTCACGCTCGAGACAGAGTTGTTCCGCGGCATGGTGGAAGAGGTCGTCGCGCACGTTGGCTCGCTTCGCAGCACAGCGCTGGCCCTGGCCGAGTGGGATGTGCTACGCGGCTTTGCGAACAATGCGAAGGCTTGGAAATACTGCCGTCCCGTGATCGCTGAAGGGCGTGTGCTCGACCTGCGCGATGCGCGCCATCCGGTGATCGAGCAGCAATTGCCGCCCGGAGTTCCGTACGTGGCGAACGATCTACTACTTGATCCGGAGTCGCGCCAGTTGGTGATGATCACCGGCCCGAACATGAGCGGTAAATCAGCCTTGCTCCGGCAGGTGGCGTTGATCACCTTGCTGGCGCAGATCGGTAGTTATGTGCCTGCATCCGCTGCCACCATTGGATTGGTGGATCGCATTTTCACGCGTGTCGGTGCTTCGGACAACCTGACCACGGGCGAGAGCACGTTCATGGTGGAGATGAACGAGACGGCGAGCATCCTCAACAACCTCAGCGATCGCAGCCTGGTGCTGCTCGACGAGATCGGTCGCGGGACCAGTACATACGACGGCATCTCCATCGCTTGGGCCATCGCCGAGTTCCTGCACGATCACGCCGGCAGGCCGAAGACGCTCTTCGCCACGCACTACCACGAACTGAATGAGATGAGCGGGAGCTTCCCGCGCATCCAGAACGCCAATGTGGCCGTGCGGGAGGTGGATGGCAAGGTGCTTTTCCTGCGCAAACTCGTCCCCGGCGGCAGCGACCGCAGCTTCGGGATCCATGTGGCGCAGATGGCGGGTATGCCGACCAAAGTTGTCGCGCGTGCGGTAAAGGTGCTTGCGCATCTGGAGGCCAGCCACGCGGGTGATCTGGGCGAGGCGCCTGATCCGCAAGGGCCCAAGCTCGCGCACAAGGCATCCACGGAAGGCCTGGGGCGTGAACCTCAATTGAGCTTTTTCCAACTGGATGACCCGGCGTTGGAACGGATCCGCGAGGAGATCACCGCGTTGGACATCAATACCTTGACCCCTGTGGAGGCGTTGTTCAAGCTGAACGAGATCAAGCGGCTGGTGGAACCGGGCAAGGCGAAGTTGAAGAAGGCGTGAATCGGGCTTGTGGACTTCTGTCCGCTTGTTATATTTGCGCCCTCGTTCGCCGAAAACGTCAGTTGAAGCGGACCGTATTGCGAGAGTAGCTCAGTTGGTAGAGCACGACCTTGCCAAGGTCGGGGTCGCGGGTTCGAGTCCCGTTTCTCGCTCAAAAGATGCCTCCGAAAGGGGGCATCGTTATTTTGGAGTGGTCCAGCCGCCGCCCGGGTGGTGAAATGGTAGACACGAGGGACTTAAAATCCCTTGGTCCGTAAGGGCTGTGTGGGTTCGAGTCCCACCCCGGGCACTGCTCGTTAGGCGCATGAAGAAGACCCGCATCGCACCCACGCCGAGCGGTTACCTGCACGCGGGCAATGCCTTCAATTTCCTGGTCACCGCTGCGCTGGCCAAGGTCGTTGGGGCGAAAGTGGTTCTCCGGATCGATGACCTGGATGCGGAGCGGTCCCGCCTGGAATATGTGGAGGACATCTTTCAGTCCCTCGAATGGCTGGGGATCCGCGTGGATGAGGGGCCATCCGGTCCGACTGACTTCCGAACGAACTGGTCACAGCAATTGCGCCTGGAGCGATACACGGCGCTGGCCGAAGAACTGCGGGCAGCAGGCGTTCTGTATCCCTGCACCTGCGCGCGGCCTCGTTTTGAGCAGATGGATCGGAATGAGCATCCCTGTCGGACTTCGAAAGAGGAAGCTGTTGCCCATGGAACGCCTTGGCGCCTAAGGATACCCGTTCCATGTACGGTGGGTGTGAAGCAGTTCGACGGGACGACATCTGCGCTCGATCTACCAGCGCTGCTGCCTGATCCCATCATTCTACAGCGCGACAACGCCCGTCCAGCCTACCAGATCGCTTCGCTCTGCGACGATCTGGAGATGGGCATCACCTTCATCGTTCGGGGTGCCGACCTGCTGCCTTCCACGGCTTGTCAGGCTCATCTGGCGCAGCTATTGAAGCGAGATACGTTCGCCGAGGTGCGCTTCCATCACCATGCCTTGGCCGTGGACGCGGATGGCTCCAAGCTCTCCAAGTCAGCGGGTTCTGCTTCGTTGAAAGCCATGCGTGAAGCGGGCACTTCACCTGCTGCGCTGATCGCGCAAGCAACCGCCTATGCCGAAATGCTTGCGAAGCACTTCAGGCTTTGAACGCCAGCAGGTTGGAGAGGTCCACGCGCAAGCCATCCGGTCCTTTCTGCACGACACCCGCGGCGAGCAGGGCATCCACATCACGGCGCAAGGTCTTCTCAGAAACACCGGCGTAAAGCTTGGCCAGGGTGGGGGAGAGGCTGTCCAGGCGGCTCAAGGGAGTTGGTGTTTCCGCACTGGCAAGGTCGAGCAACACCTGGCGTTGCCTGCGGGTAGGCTCGTCGTTCCCCTCTTGGAAGAGGTCGAGGAGCTGTGCGCGCCATTGGCCGCGCATTTGGAGGTTGCGGATCCGTTCGTGGAATTCGTGGAGCACTTCGGTCATTCCGCGCAGCGCGAAGGCCATGAACGGGATGGTGTCGGCGGCACCTTCTGATGCATGCTGGACCTGCCGCTGGAGTTCCCGTGCCTGTCGGTGGAAAGCGATGGAAACGAATTGGGCGGCATGGACAGGCATTCCAGCCACTCGGAGAATGGCGGATCCCACCGCGACGGCCAGGCGTGCATGCGCACTGGTGAACGGCCTGATCCAAGACAGGTAGAGCTCGGCCAGGAGCATGCGGATGATCGCGTAGCCTTCCTCCTCATCGTCCGCTGGGGCTGCCAATTCGGCGCTTTTGAGCCAGTCGCAAAGCTCCTCGGTGAACAGCCCCACCACCTCCGGAGGCACCCCTTCGAATGGTCTACCACCAGTGGGGAGCAGTCGCCATTGTCCGGGTCGGTCATCTTCTTCAGAGCCTTTCACAAGAGACCGGTGAAGACGCTTCACCCCTTCGGTATCCAGGGCGACCGTCGACCGGTCGTTCAGGACTTCGAGAAGCGCTTCCACCTCGGTCCGCGTGCGCCCACGCAAGGGTGACTTGCTCGTGCTTTCGAGGTGCCGGAGGATGTGGTCCGATGGAATCGTGTTCCCATCCAATGCTAGCCGCGCGTGGATGGCCCCGGAGAGTAGTTCGCGCTCCATGCCACGAGCCTCTGCAACGGGCAATGGAATGCTGGTCAGGTGCCTCAGCCCGGCCACGCATTCGCCGACAAGCAGCCAGAACGAGGGAGGTGCCTGTTTGAGTTCTGTCCTGAACCGAAGCCAAGTTATTGTCTCTTGATATGCCCTCATGTATGTCCCAAATGTTGGCCTTTTTAATAGTTTGGAAACAAGTTTGTTACAGTTTATCGAACATGCAGTTGTCCATAAGGATGTCCAATTGAATGACCTTCAATGCGTCGTAGTACAAGGACCTGAATGGAAACAATGTTCCGGGCGTCAAGCCCCGGCCAATAGGGCGATCAGCGTGATCAGTCCTGCCAACGCACCGACCATGAGCGCAGCGATGGCAAAGCCCTTTCCGCGCCATTCATTCGTACGCCCTTTGCGCACCGCGATCGAAGCGAGGATCAGGGTCGCGATCACGGCCAGCACCACGATTATCTCGCTCGTGCCCAGGATGGCGTAGGCCACCGTTCCGAGGGCGACGACGAATGCCGGAACCGCCCAAGGATTCCACTGCCCGATGGTGTCTTCAGGAGAGGTTGCGGAGGGCTTGTCCGGAGTATGCGTCAGGACCTCGTTAGCACTTGCGACGGGCATGGTCACCGGCATGCTCACTAGCCGATCGATGGGTCGTTCGGGCCTGGGAGGGTCGACCGGGATGGTGGATGCCAGCGGCTCAGCCGATGGAGTGACCCTAGCTGCCAATGTTGCCGATGCGATCGGCCTCATCTGAGCAATGTGGTCGGCGGTACGGCCTCCTGAACGTAAGCCCAGGTCTACATGCCAACCGGTATTGAGCCGGCGTTTCTGGAAGGCCCCATCGCCGATGGTGCCCTTGTTCGACGCGCATCCAACGAGCGTGGATGCGACCAGCAAGGAAATAGACCAGCGTGCCTTCACGCGGTTGAAGGTAGACCACCGTCGCTCAACCGTAGATCAAGGCGAAGGCATCTCCATCGAAGAGCCCCAAGTCGCTCATCTTCAGATGGGGGATTACCAGGAGGGCCATGAAGGAGAGCGTCATGTAGGGTGCCGCCATAGTGCAGCCCAGTTCTTTCGCGGCACGGTCGATGGCGCTGTAGTCCCGGGCCACGTCGTAGGCGTCGGCATCGCTCATGATCCCGGCCACGGGTAGGGCGAGCGTCATTTGCAAGGGACCATCAGCCAGGCTCACGCCCCCCTTCGCGGCGATCACGGCGTTCACGGCCGCGCACAGGTCCTCGTCGTTGGTCCCTACGGCGACGATGTTGTGACTGTCGTGGGCCACGCAACTGGCGAGTGCTCCACGTTTGAAGCCCATGTTGGTGATCCACCCCACGGCTACCGGAGCGTCTGCGTAACGGTTCACCACGGCGATCTTCAGCAGGTCGCGGCTCGGGTCGGCCACGCAACTGCCGTCCACCACGGTTGGGGTCATCGCCACTTTCCCGGTGATCAACTGCCCATCGTAAGGCTCGATCACCAGCAGCTCGCCCGTTCTCGCCGGTACGTGGAAGTCCGCTGCCCTTCTGGGCGAACAGCTGAAGTTGTTCGGTGCGCTGGCTTTCACTCGGGGGATCAGGCTTTTCCCCTTCTCCGCCACCAACTCTCCACGAATGAAGGTCTTCAGGGACTTGAACGTGACGAGGTCCTCCACCATGATGAAGTCGGCCGGATCCCCCACGCGTAGCTGGCCGACCGGCAGCTTGTAATGCTTGATCGGGTTGAGGCAGGCGGCCTGGAGCACCTTGAAAACATCGACACCAGCCGCCACAGCTCGCGCGCAAACGCTGTCCAAATGCCCAAGCACCAAGCTGTCCGGATGTTTGTCATCGCTGCAGAGCATCATGCGCTCCCAGTGGTCGTGCAGGAGGCCTTGCAACGCCTCGAAGTTCTTCGCGGCGCTCCCCTCCCTGATCTGCACCCACATGCCGTGCTTCAGCTTGTCCAGCGCTTCTTCGGCGGTGAAACACTCGTGATCCGTGCTCATCCCGGCCTTGATGTAGCGCTCGGCTAGCTCACCGCGCAATCCGGGGGCGTGGCCATCCACTGGTTTGCCGAGACGTTGCGCATGGGCGATCTTCTTCAGGACCTCCGGGTCACCGTTGAGCACGCCGGGGAAATTCATCATCTCGCTCAGGTAGAGCACTTCGGGACGCTCCAAGAGCTGACCCACCTGTTCTGAATCGATGCTTGCGCCGGCCGTTTCGAAGGTGGTGGCTGGCACACAGCTTGGCGCGCCGAAGAAGAAGTGGAATGGCACCTGCCTTCCGTTCTCGATCATGTAATCAACGCCGTCAACGCCCAGGACGTTTGCGATCTCGTGCGGGTCGCTGATGGTGGCTACCGTACCGTGCGTCACGGCCAGCCGCGCAAATTCACTGGGGATGAGCATGGAACTCTCTACATGCACGTGCGCGTCGATGAAGCCGGGCATCAGATAGCCGCTCACTGGACCAGCGGTCGGGTTGATGTGTTGGATGCGGCCTTCACGTACCGCCATCTCAACGGGCCGAATTGCGCGCGCCGTGATGTCGACCAGGTTTCCTTGTATGGTGAATGCGTTCATTCCCGGCGAATGTCGCAAGAAAGCGGACCTTCTTCATCATTACCACACGTCGCTGCTCCAGGGTCCTGTTCGTCACCGATCCAACGCTTGGGCAAATGGTGGTGAACGATGGAAAGCCTAGCGGTTAATTTTCATCTTCAAGGACATATTCCACCACATGTTGAAGCGCTTGGCGACGACCATCTCCACCTTGATACTCACCTACGCGGTGTTGGGAAGCGTGGTATTCCCAGGCATCTCCCTCAGTAGTCGGTTGCTCGGTCGCTGGCGCGTGGTGCAGGTGTTCGGCAGCGACCTTAGCCGCACGTTACCCCCGCTCACCATCGAGCTGGACAAGAGCGGCAAGCTCATCGGCAAAAGCACATGCGGCACCTTCACCGGGCGCTGGTCAACGGGAAAGAACGAGGTGCGCTTCCAAGGCTTGGTGCCTTCCGCTTGCGAATGCGACGATATGCGCCTGGTGGAGCGCACGGTGATCGAAGCGATGGGTGCCGCTCGGGAAACACGGATCGATAAGAACGGGATGGTGCTCATGCAGGGAGGCCGGGCTGTGGCCCTGCTCGTACCGCAACGCACCTGAACACCTTTCTGGAAGGTCTCTTCCTCATCATCATTTCCGCGCTGCGTTGGATCTAACGCAGGCCATCCGTTGCGGTCATCTGGCAGTTGTCGCTTTGCGGCACCAAACACATGGTCATGAGGAATAGGAATGAATGGCTGGCGTGGGCCGCGACGGTCGTGGGTTCACTTGGGCTTGTTGGTCTGGCTGCCGCTCAACAAGGTCCGCAAGGCGCACTGGACGTCGCTTCTGCCGATGGCATGATGGTGGATGCCGCTGTGCCGAAAGTGGTGCCGCTGACCCGGCCGGAACGGATGGAACGCGCTGCGCCCATTTCAGATGACGGCTGGAGCACTGAGGTCCCGATCACACGGCAAGTCGTAGTAGCACGACAGCGCGTCGATGAGCCGCTGAACATCGATCTCTTCAACGAACGGGGTGAAGTGTTGGAGCACGTCGAATGGACCGACCATGAAGGCAGGTTGAAACCGCTGGCGTTGGATGCATTGGTGGCAGGGCGATACGCTTTGCGCGTGACCGGTGCGGACCGTTCCCAGGTGATCCGCTTCCGGCGGGATTGATCACTGGGCGGACTTCGGATCCACCCATCCCTCGCGTTCGAGTAGCGCGTAGGTGATGGTGTACCGTTTGCGAACATCGTCCATCGTTTTCATATCGATGTTCGTGGCGAAATAGGCTGTGCGGCCCTCGCGTTGCACCCAGCCCACGTACCAGCCGTACTCTTCATCCACACGAATGGCCCAGCCGGTCTTGCCTTGCAGTTTCCAAACGGATGTGCTGTCGCCGGGTAGGATGCGCTTCACGGTGCGTTGGTGTGCTTGGTCGAATGGGAGTTCTTCCCGATGCAGCGCTTCCATGAAACCGATCTGCTCCAACGGCGTGATGCGCAGTCCGCCTTGCAGCCAGAAGAGGTGGATGGAATCGCCCATCATGTGGTTGCCGTAGCCCACGGTATCCAACCAGTGCTGCATGCGTTCCGCGCCAGCACGTCGCGCTACCACCTGATACCACCACACCGTGCTTCGCGCAATGGCTTGGGCCATGTCCTGGTCTTCATTCCAATCGGGCGAGCGGCGTTGCACACCGTCCCAACGAATGATGGTATGCTCGTTGGCAACAGCACCGGCCTGTAGCGCCACGAGCGAGTTGAAGACCTTGAACGTACTGGCCGGGAGGAAGCCTTTGCGTGCACGCGCCGTATCCGACGCTTGGAGCCTTGCGCTATCCGGTTCCCAAAGAACGAAGGTGCCAACCAGCCCGCTGTCGGCCAGCTGTTGGGCCCAGTCTGTGCGCGCTTGTAGAGTTGGTGGAACGATCTCTAGGTTGATCACATCTTCAGCGCCTTTCTCAGGTACACCGGTGCACCCGAAAAAGATGATCACCGCACCGAGAAGGAGCGGGTAGGAGCGTAGAGAAAGGTGCATGTGCGAAAGGTAATGGCTCCTTTCGCGTCGTGATCGCGTGGTCAGTTCCCGAACATCTCCTTCACCCGTTCGAAGAAGCCTTTGTCCTTCGCAGTGGGCTTGGGCTGGAAGCCAGGACTGGTGCGGAGTTTCTCCAACACCGCTTTCTCTTCTTTCGAGAGGTCCGTAGGCGTCCACACCATCACATGCACGAGCAGGTCGCCGGTGCCGTGGTGGTTCACGCTGGGCAGGCCTTTTCCTCGCAGGCGCATGGTGGTGCCGCTTTGCATGCCGGGTTCGATCTTCACCTTGGCCTTGCCGGAAACCAACGGCACTTCGATGCTTGAGCCGAGTGCAGCATCCGCCAGGTTGATGAAGGTCTCGTAGTGCAGGGTGGTACCGTCACGCTTCAGCTCTGGATGTGCTTCTTCTTCGATCACCACGAGCAGGTCACCGGGTACACCGCCAGCGGGTGCCTCGTTGCCCATGCCGCTGATGTTGAGCTGCATGCCTTCTTCCACACCGGCAGGCATCTTGATCGGCACGACCACTTCTTCACGGACGAGGCCATGCTCGTCGCTGCCCGGTGCACGTTTGCTTACCGTCTGGCCGATGCCACCACACGTAGGGCAGGTGGTGACCGTTTGCATCTGGCCGATGAAGGTGCTCTGCACACGACGCACCTGGCCACTTCCGCCGCAGGTGGCGCAATTGCCGTACTCGCTGCCCTTGCCGCGGACGAGCTTGGTCACCTTGATCTTCTTCTCGGCACCGTGCGCGATCTCCTCCAGCGTGAGCTTCAGACGCACGCGCAGGTTGCTGCCTTTCACAGTACGACCACCTCGCTGCTGATTGAAGCCACCGAACGCGCCCCCACCGAAATGCCCTCCGAAGATGTCGCCGAACTGGGAGAAGATGTCCTCCATGTTCATGCCGCCGCCTTGGAAACCGCCACCACCACCGCCGAAACCGCCGGGTGCGTTGTGTCCGAAGCGATCGTACTTGGCCTTCTTGTCAGCGTCGCTGAGGATCTCGTAAGATGAAGCCGCTTCCTTGAACTTCTCTTCTGCGCCCTTGTCGCCCGGGTTCTTGTCCGGGTGGTATTTGATGGCCAGTTTGCGGTACGCCTTCTTGATCTCGTCCGCGCTGGCGTTGCGGGCTACACCAAGGACTTCGTAGGGGTCTCGTTTGCTCATCGCGGGTTTTGTCGACCCGCTGGGCCGACGCTACGGGTGCGTTCGATCAGGTCAGTTCAATTACTCGCCGACGACCACCTTGGCGTATCGGATCACTTTGTCGTGCAGGGTGTAGCCGCTCTCGATCACATCCAGCACTTTCCCCTTGAGGTCCGCTGTAGGGGCCGGGGCCTTTGTAATGGCCTCGTGTTTATCGGTATCGAACGGTTCACCTTTCGCATCGGGCATCGCCTTTAGGCCTTGCGTACCCAGCACATGCTGCATTTTCTGAGCGATCAGTTTGAAGCCTTCGCGGATCGCGGCGATGTCATCCACCTTGTCGTTGTTCGCGATGGCCCGCTCCACATCGTCCAGCACGGGCAGCACGGCTTTCAGGGTGTTCTCCCCGGCGAATTGCATCAAGTCCAGGCGCTCCTTCGCGGTGCGTTTGCGGAAGTTGTCGAATTCCGCGAAGAGGCGGATGTGCTTGTCATGCACGGCCTGGTGCTCAGCACGGAGCAGGTCCAATTCAGCTTTGAGCACCTCTGTCTCCGTTCGTTCTTGGGCTGACGCCGTGTCAGCCGTGGCAGGCTCTTGAGCCTCCATCACGGGTTGTTCAGGGGTGACGGAAGTGGTCTGTTCGTTCTTCACGGTGTCGTTCTCCATGGCGGGCAGGTCCTTTTCTGTGCGGCGGAACGGGTTCTTGAATGCCATCTGGCTTGTTTTTCCGGCGTTCCGGCGGAGCCGGTCGGCAATTCCGGTGCCATGCTCGGCTGGCGGACAGGATGGCATGTGGTCACGAAAAAGCCCCGGGCGGGGCCCGGGGCTTTTTCGGAGGAGGATGCTATCCGCTGATCAATGCTGCACTTGGAAACGGAGCTGGTGCTGTTCTCCGCCTTCCACGATGCGCAACACGTACATGCCGTTGCTCAATTCGGGCAATGCGAGGCTGAGCGTGGATGCTCCCGTGGCAACGGCTTGGTTGGTGTTCAGCACCTCGCGTCCCATGCCATCGATCACCGTGATGCGCAGGGTTCCTTCCGCCTTCGCCGCATAGTCCAGCTTCAGGTCGTTCGCGGTCGGGTTCGGGTACAAGTTCAGTAGACCGCTCACCGGCTCCAGTTCGATCTCTTCATCGTCAGCAAAAACACCTTCGCGGAAATTGGACCCGCTCGTGTTCGCGCGCAAGGTGTAGCATTGCGATGCGCTGAAGGCTCCGTTGTAACCGTACACACGGACGTAATAGGTGGCTACCGTCGTGGTGTTCAAGATGATCTGTTCGGCTGTGGTCCCGCTGTTCTGGCTGATCCCGACTTGTGTGCTTGTGCCGCGGTACAGTCGTACATCATAATCGCCTGCCAGGTTGGTCAGGTTGATACGTATGCGGGAAGCGCTGCTGGTGTTGGTGAATTTATACCAGTCGCTATCACCGTTGCTGCCAATGGTACCCTGTATATCCGTATTCGTCGCGATGGTCTTGGCCGTAGCGCTCGTGCCGTTGCTTTCCCAGGTATCGGTGCAGCCACTAACGGCGGTGGTCGTAAAGTTGATGGCAGTGCCGTAGGATGAACTACCGCTGGAGCAAACAGCCTGCACTTGCGCATTGTATGCCGTGCCAGCGGAAAGGCCAGTGAGCGCTCGGGTGTTGGTCGTACTCGTTACCGTGGTCCATGTGCTCGCGGAGGCCAGCTTGTACTGGACGTTGTAGCTGGTCGCGCCGCTCACGGCTGTCCAACCAAGCGTTGCGCCCGAGGTGTTGATGGACGAAGCCGTCAGACCGCTCGGTGTGCCGCACGAGGCCACGGTAGTTGCCGAGGCGGTGAGCGCATAGCATTGTGTAGCGCTGAACGCCCCGTTGTAACCGAACGCGTGGATGTAGTACGTACCGGCGGCCGCATTACTGTAGCTGATGGTCTCCGCAGTGGTACTGCCGTTGGCACTGCTGGCGAGTTGTGTGCCGCTGCTGTTCAGTAGGCGCAGGTCATAGTCAGCAGCCAGGTTGCTCAATCCAACACTGATGTTGGATGTGCTTGCCAGGGTGAAGCTGTAATAGTCGGCATCCGTAGCGCTGGAGACCAGGGCGTTCATGCTGAGCGGCAGGGTAACGGTTGCTGCCGCGCTTGTGCTGTTGTTGGGCTCCAAGGCATCCGCACATCCGGTCGCCAATGTGGTGAAGCTGGCCGCAGTGGAGTATGCTGATGAGGAGCTGCTGCACACCGTGGATACTTGGAAGTTGTAGCTGGTGCTTGCGCTGAGGCCGTTCAGGGCGTAGGAGGTGGCCGTGGTGTTCACCGTGGTCCATGTGCTCACCGAGGACAGCTTGTATTGCAGGTTGTAACTCACGGCTCCGGTCGCAGCGCTCCACGAAACGGAGGCGGAGGATGTGGTGACGCTGCTGGACGCGAGACCGCCCGGTACGCCGCACGTGGTTCCGCTCGGTGGGGTGCATCCGAGCGAGCTCAATAACGCGACGCGCGACCCACCCGTGCCGAAGAGCGCTTGCATGCGGCTCTTCTGTCCAGCACTGAACATGTTCATGCAGGCATCATCGGTATAGTCCATGTAGTTCATGAACATGTCGCCGTTCGGGCCGTTGCTGCACGTCACATGCGGGAAGCTGGGGCAGCCTGCATTGTCCTGCTGTTGGGTAGGCGTATCGCTCACCAGATCGCTGCCGCAGCTCGCATCGCCCCAGATATGGCGGAGGTTCAGCCAGTGCCCCACTTCGTGCGTGGCCGTGCGGCCCAGGTTGTAGGGTGAAGCTGTTCCGGGCGTTCCGATCCCACCTACGCTGCTGTAGAGCACCACAACACCATCGGTGGATGCAGCACCACCGGGGAACTGCGCATAGCCGAGCAGGCTGCTGCCCAGGTTGCACACCCAGATGTTGAGGTAGCTGTCGCGGGACCACGCATCACTTCCGCCATTGGCGGTCCGCTTCACGTTGTCGTTGTCCGTGAACGAAGTGACGGTGGTGCTACGGCGTACGATACCGCTGGTCGCATTGCCACTTGGGTCGCGTTGGGCGAGGCAGAATTGGATCTCGGTGTTGGCCGCGAGTCCGGCGAACGCCGATGGGGTGCTGCCCGCGTCGCTGTTCAGTCGGGCGAAATCGGCGTTGAGCTGCGCGAGTTGCGCATTGATCCGGGCATCGCTGATGTTCTGTGTGCTGTTGGCGTAGACCACGTGGAATACCACCGGGATGGTCACCACTGCGCGGTCCTCTGCACCGTGCTCGGCGATCCAGTTGTTGGTCTGCGCGTCGATCATCTCCAGACGCCCCGCGCGCTCAGGGTCCGCCGCGATCTGTTGTTCCAAGTAGTGCATGCTGCCGCAATTGCGTTGGGCGAAGCCTGCCAGGCCAAAGCAGGACGCGAGCAGCAGGCCGGACATGCGAAGTGCCCGGGAAAGGCGTAAAGTGAAGTGCATGAAAGGACGGATTGGTTTTGTGCGGCCCGTGATCGGACCATTGGTCACCACAAGGCTAGTCGGCCCTGGCTTCCGTTGTGCACATATCCAGACCTATTTCGCCGGATAGGCCGGAGCGCTCGATGGGTCGCGGAGGCTTATCGTTCAGGGCTGCAAAAACGAAGGCCCAGCGCAAAGCTGGGCCTTCGTAGAGCGAGACGAGCGGGATTCAGAGGCTCTTCACATGCTTGTCCAATTCCTGATGCAGCGCCATACCGCGCAGGTTCTTGGCAATGATGATGCCCTTGGGGTCCACGAGAAAGCTCATCGGGATGGAATTCACCCCGTAGAGCTGTGCTCCTTTGGAGTTCCAGAATTGCAGGTCGCTCACATGGTATTTCCACAGGAGGCCGTCCTGGGCGATCGCCCCTTTCCACGCATCACGGCTGCGGTCCAGGCTCACGCTATAGACTTCGAACCCCTTTGCGTCGGTGAACTTGGCCTTGTTGTATTTGTTGTAAGCCGACACCACATTCGGGTTCTCCATGCGGCACGGTCGACACCAACTGGCCCAGAAATCGATGAGCACGTACTTCCCCTTCAGTTCGGACAGCTTCATCACTTTGGTGCTGTCGGCATTGAAGAAGGAGAGCTCTGGTGCTTTGTTGCCAATGCCCGTCCCCACCTGAACATCGCCCTCGGGCGAGCTCTCTTTCACACGGGCGGTGAAACCATAAACGGCGAGCAGCACAACGGCTGCGCTGATAACGATGCGGGTCTTCGACATAAGGGTGCGGAATTCCATGGCGCGAAGGTAGCGGGTGGATGATGCTCCCATCAGGGCGAACATCGTGCCGGGATGGGATGGCTGGTCAGTGCCGGGAAGTTACGCATGCAAGAACTGAAGATGGGCCGTTGAGCCTAGCTCTTGGGTCGAGCCTCATAGGCCCCTACACCCGTTCTATACGTGCACCAAGGGCTCGCAGTCGGCCTTCAATGTCCTGATATCCGCGGTCGATCTGTTCGATGTTATCGATCGTACTGGTGCCCTCTGCGCTGAGCGCCGCGATCAGTAGCGAAACACCGGCGCGGATGTCCGGGCTGGTCATGCGGATGGCGCGCAGCGGCTTCTCGAAGTCCTTACCGATCACCAAAGCGCGGTGCGGGTCACAAAGCGTGATCTGAGCACCCATCTCGATCAGTTTATCGGTGAAGAACAGGCGGCTCTCGAACATCTTCTGGTGGATCAGCACGTGGCCACGCGCCTGTGTGGCGGTGACGAGCACGATACTGAGCAGGTCAGGCGTGAATCCGGGCCATGGATGGTCGCTGATCACCCGGTTGCTACCGTCGAGGAAAGGTTCGATCTCATAGTGTTCCTGGGCGGGTATGTGGATGTCATCATCACGACGTTCCACGGCGATGCCGAGCGTGCGGAAGACACCCGGGATCACGCCGAGCTGCTCGTATTGCACGTTCTTGATCGTGACCTCACTACGCGTCATGGCGGCCAGGCCGATGAACGAACCGATCTCGATCATGTCGGGCAGCATGCGGTGTTCGGTGCCGCCGAGCTCCTTCACGCCATCGATGTGCAGCAGGTTGCTGCCGATGCCACTGATCTTGGCGCCCATGCGCACCAGCATGTTGCACAACTGCTGTAAGTAGGGTTCACAGGCCGCATTGAAGATGGTCGTGCGCCCTTCAGCGAGCGATGCAGCCATCACGATGTTCGCGGTGCCGGTCACGCTGGCTTCGTCCAGCAGCATGTAGCAGCCCTTCAACTGCTTCGCTTCCGCGCGATAGAAGGCGTCGTTCTCGTCGTACTTGATGGTGGCCCCCAAACGCTCGAAGCCGGTGAAGTGCGTGTCCATACGGCGCCGACCGATCTTGTCGCCACCCGGACTGGGGATGTAGCCACGTCCGAAACGTGCGAGCGCAGGGCCGGCCACCATCACGCTTCCGCGCAGGCTTCCACCCATGCGCCGATACTCAGGGTCCAGGAAGAACTCCAGGTTCACGCTTTTGGCTTGGAAGCGGTACGAGCCGGGACCAAGCTTCTCCACCAACACGCCCATCGCCTTCAGCAGGTCGATCAGCTTGTTCACATCCACGATGTCCGGTACGTTGTGGATGGTCACCGGCTCGCTCGTGAGCAGCACCGCGCAGAGGATCTGCAACGCCTCGTTCTTGGCACCCTGTGGCACCACTTCTCCTTTCAGCCTATGGCCACCGACGATCTTGAAGCTTCCCATGCTGCGAAGCAAAGGCCCGCATGCGCGAGGTCGGGGCCTTGGTCCCGCTCGGTTTCAACAAGTGGTTGTCACCACCGGGAAGAGGCAGGTGCATTAGTAGGTGTAGGAAAGGGTGCATTGCCCCTGTTCCTGCGCCTGCTCTCTGAGTTCAATACCGATTCTTCTTCCGGTTGCGATTCCGCTTCTTCCCACCACCGCCGCCACCGCCATTGTTGTTAGTGTAGCGTTTGCGGGTGTCCACTTCGTTGCGTGGGCCGGTTTGCTGCGTGCGCAGCAGATCGGCCGTCTGGGCCAGTTGCACATCCTCCTTCACGCGCAGCTTGCCTTTGCTCAGTTCGCCGAGGTCTTTCAGGATCAGCGGATCGGGCACGGTATCGCGGTTCCAGACGAGGAATTGCTTCTTCATCTGGTTGGCGATCACCGTGGTGTAGGCATCGCGCGTTTCACCGGGTTCCATGGCCACGCACTGGTCGATCATGCGCTGCACCATCTTGCCGTAGTGGCCGTACTTGATCTGCGCTTGCGGGTAAGGCACACGGTTGGGCTTGCTTTCCAGCCCTTCCGGTGTAGGCTTGGGGAATGGTCCGTCCACATCCAGCTTGAATTCGCTCATGATGTAGAGGTGGTCCCAGAGCGTGCGCTCGAAGTGCTCGCTGTTGCGCAACTGCGGGTTCAGCCGGGCGATCACCTGGATGATGGCCTTGGCCGTGCGGGTCCGTTGATCGCGTTCTTCGATCCCCATCACATGCTCCACCATGCGTTGCACATGGCGGCCGTATTCGGGAATGATCAAACGGGGACGCGACGTGTTGTAGTCGAACGGTGCGGTGCTCATGCTGTAGAGAAAGGTGGCGTTCCTGGAGGAATGCCGGGCCGTCAGCCCTGCTCCGGATGCTGGAGGTGGTCAAATGTAACGAAGCGCCCGAATGTGACAGCTAGCCACCTTGCGCATAGGTCCGCACCCAAGCCGGGTCCTGCATGTCGCGCAGCAAGCGGAAGGCATCCTCCCCGAAATACGGCCCTTGCCAGTGCTCGTCTTCCGGTTTGCGGTAGAACTGCAAGATGATCTGTTGTCGGTCGGACGGTCGGAACTCTTCAGCGGCCCAGCCTTCGCCCGGTTGGGCGCCCATGCCATGGCGGTATCGCAATTTCCAAAGCTCCTGTAGCGTGGTGCAATTCAAGTCCGTGCGGAGCGTGCCGTCATCCGTCCAAGCACCGCAGTTCTTTATACCGTAGTGGTCGAAGAGGTCCACGCTCTCCAGGTTGGCCTTGCTCTCCATCAGCCCGCTGGCCTGGAGCACGAAGAAGGTGGGGCGCATCGGCACGTTGTTCAGCACCACGCCATCCTTCACCGTGTAGATGAACAGCGCTGCCAGTTCGCCTTGTGCTGTCGGGTTCAAGCTGAATCCGAATTCATAGCGTGCTTGCGCCGAACCGGTAGGAGGGTTCAGTAGAAAGCACGCGAAGCCATATGCGAAGTGGGGAGACCGACGCATGAAGCCGGTTGAACGCACGGGCGAGCGGAGAGGTTATCTCCCGTCGCGGTAGGTGCTCACCCAGGCGGGGTCCTGCATGTCCCGAAGAAGGGCGAAGGCTTTGGCGCCGAAGTACGGTCCCAACCAATGCTCTTCATGGTCCGACCGGTAAGCTTGAAGGATGATCTGCTGGCGGATGCCAGGCGTGTTCAGTTCCTGTGCCCAACCAGCGCTGCCAGTGTTGCTGGTGGCGCCACCATACCGCAATCGCCAGAGATCGTTCAAGGGTGAGCAACGGTAAGCGTAAACTGAGGAAAGACTGTCACGCCGCGCATCACATTCGGAGATGTCGTATTGCTTGAACAGGTCGATGCTCGCTGGGTTGGCCCGACTCGCCTCCAAACCCATCGCTTGCAGAATGAACGTTCTCTCCGAGATCGCGGTACTTTCCAAGACTTGCCCTTCGTGGACCTTGTAGATGAAGAGCGTGTATTGCTTGTCGTTGTTCCCGGCCAGGTTCAGGCTGAATCCGAACTCATAAGTAGCAAGGATCGGTGCATCGGGTTTTGGCGCGGCGCTCGATAAGATGAGAACCAGGAACAAGAACACGGCTCGCGGCATCAGCCACATTGCTCAAGTATGATGCCGATCACCGATGGTCAGTCCGTTACCACGGTCAGCTTCGCGAAGCGCAACAACAGCTGTTTCTGCCCGGCGCTTGGGAAGAAAACGGTGGCTTTCAGATCCGGCGCTTTGCCTTCCACCTTCAGCACCTTGCCTTTGCCGAAGCGCTCGTGTGTAACGGTCATGCCCTCTTCGATGTCCGATGAGCCGCCGCCCAGCGAGTTGGTCGCTTCAATAGGAGCTCCAGCGTTCGAGATGCGTTTCAGGTTCGCCGGGCGTTGAACGGGAGGCAGGCTGCCAGATGGTGGCGTCGATGCGCGACCGAGTCCCGGTGCGTTCCGCTCCCTTCCGTATACCGGCTTCGATGCCGCCCGGTCTTCATCTCCCTGGTCCAGCCCAAGCGAACGGCGGTTGCCTTCGCCTTGTCCGCTTTGGCGCGCCCACGGGGGCGTTCCAGGTCGTACGTATTGCCCACTGCTGAAAGCGCCGCGCTCATTCTGCGCCGGCATTTCCAAGTATTTCCGGTCGATCTCGTCGATGAAGCGGCTGGGCTCGCTGGCGGTGAGGTTTCCCCATTTGTACCGGCTGATGGCGTAGCTCAGCGTAGCTTTCTTCTCGGCGCGCGTGATGGCCACGTAGAAGAGACGACGCTCTTCTTCCAGATCCGCGCGGCTTTGCACGCTCATTAAATTCGGGAAAAGATCTTCTTCCAAACCCACGATGTGCACGTACGGGAACTCCAGTCCCTTCGCACTGTGGATGGTCATCAGGCTCACCCTGTCATTGTCGTTCGGGTCGGTGTTGTCCGCGTCGGTCAGCAGCGCCACATCGATCAGGAAGTCGCTCAGCGTACGAGGTAGATCGGTTCCTTCGGTGTTCGCCTCGCTGAACTCCTTCATACCGGCCAGCAACTCCTGGATGTTCTCGTAGCGGCTCACGCCCTCGGGCGTCTTGTCCACGAAGAGATCACGGAGGATGCCGGTCTTCTGTGCGATGTACTCACCGAGGCCGTGTGCGGTATGCGTTTCCAGCATCGTGCGGAAGCTCTCGATCATCGTCACGAAATCACCCAGGGCTTTGCGCGTGCCGCCATGCACGTCGATCGCTTCCGGTTGTTTCTGGATCACGTCCCAGATGCTCATCTGCAAACTCGCAGCGGTCACGATCAGCTTGTCGATCGTGGTCTGGCCGATGCCACGCGTGGGGTAATTGATCACGCGTTTCAGTGCCTCTTCATCGTTCGGGTTGCACACCAAACGGTAGTAGCTGATCAGGTCCTTGATCTCCTTGCGCTGGTAGAAACTGGTGCCGCCGTAGATGCGGTAGGGGATGTTCTGTTTGCGCAGCGCTTCCTCCATGCTGCGACTTTGTGCATTGGTGCGGTAGAGGATCGCGAAGCCCTTGTTCGGCACTTGGTTGCGCATCTTGTTCTCGAAGATGCTGTTGGCAACGAAGTGCCCCTCGTCGTTATCGGTGAGCGAGCGGTGTACGTTGATCTTCTCGCCCTCGCTGTTATCCGTCCAGATCTCTTTCTTGATCTGGTCCTTGTTCTTCTCGATGAGCGAATTGGCGGCGCCCACGATGGTCTTCGTGCTGCGGTAGTTCTGCTCCAGCTTGAAGATCTTGTGGTCCGGGTAGTCGCTGCGGAAGTTGAGGATGTTCTGGATGTTCGCTCCGCGGAAGCTGTAGATGCTCTGGCTGTCATCGCCCACCACGGTCACATTCTCGTGGCGTGCAGCGAGCGTCTTCACGATGTTGTACTGGGCCATGTTGGTGTCCTGATACTCATCCACGAGGAGGTACTGGAACCGGCTCTGGTACTTCAGCATCACATCCGGATGGTCGCGGAAGAGGATGTTGGTGTTGAAGAGCAGGTCGTCGAAATCCATGGCGCCCGCGCGGAAGCACTTCTCCGCGTAAAGCTTGTAGATCTCGCCCATCTTCTCGCGGCCTACGCTGGCATCACCGGCCATCAGTTCGGCGTTCGATAGGTATTCCAGCGGGCCGATGAGGTTGTTCTTCGCGATGCTGATGCGCCCATGCACCTGGCTCGGCTTGTAGAGCTTGTCGTCCAGCTTCCACTCCTTCACGATCCCCTTGATCACACTGCGGCTGTCGTCGGTATCGTAGATCGTGAAGTCCTTGGGGTAGCCCAGCTTGTCCGCTTCGGCGCGGAGGATGCGGGCGAAAACGCTGTGGAAGGTGCCCATCCAGAGGTTGCGCGCTTCGGTGCTGAGGCCCGGCATATCAGCTAGCAATCGCGCGATCCGTTCCTTCATCTCCTTCGCCGCCTTGTTGGTGAAGGTGAGCGCGAGGATGCGGAAGGGGTCCACGCCCTTGGTCATCAGATGCGCGATGCGCACGGTGAGCACTTTCGTCTTGCCGCTACCCGCACCGGCGATAACCATGGTGGGCCCATCAGTGTTCTCTACAGCGGCGCGTTGGGCGGGGTTCAGCCCTTTCAAATGATCCATGAAGCGGCGAAGTTAGCCTTGGTCGTGAGGCATTCCGGTTCGTGATATCAACAGGAGTGTACTAGGGATCGGAGTAGGCGAGAAGCAGTGCATCCTGCATAAAATGTGTGTCGTGATCCATGTGCATTGATGCTCCCATCTAAGTGAGCCTTCTATACTGAGCTTGACGCTTGGTGCCGGAGATCGTCAATGCATTTCGCTCCACGGCCTCCGCCAGGTCCCTGCTTGCGGTCGCCGTGCTCAGCTCCGGGAACATGTTCAAGTAGTCTTTCCTGCGGAACGGTCGGTCGGAAGCTTGTTTAAGGAAGATGCCCACACGGTCCGCGCCACTGAGCATCGGGTTGGGTGCAGCGAGCAATTCGGCCAGCGCTTCATCGATACGTTCCAAGAGGTAGGCGATGAAGTCCCCGCAATCCCCGCGACGGTCGGCGTACTCCAAAGCAGCATAGTACGCCGGTTGGGTGCGCTGGATGAAAGCTTCTACCGGCAGGTAAGCGAACACCGGCCAGTAGCGCATCAGCATGCGTTTCTGCCAGAGCCGGGCCAGTCGGCCATTTCCAGCGGTGAAGGGACGCAGGTAGACCAGCCCGAAGTGAAGCACGCAACTGGTTATCAGCGGCGGGAAGTCATCCTCTTCCGCGTAGCGCAGTAGTTCCTGCACGTTGGCTGGCAGGTCATGGGCGCTGGCAGACCGCAAGGGCTCCGGTTCACCATAGAGCACGTCCATCGGACCAGATCGGAAGTGGCCGGCATCCAGCGCCAAGCCGTGCATCAACACTCCATGAGCGTGGCGCAGGTCGTGCTCCACGAAGGGGTCGAGCTCCTCGATCAACCCGTGAGCGCGGTGGGTATTCAACGCCTCAAGTGCTGAAGTCCCTCCAGAGGCAGTGCTGGGTTTATCCAGAATGTCGGCCACGGGCAGGGCGTCCAACGTGCTGCCCTCGATGGCCAGGGTGCTATGTACAGCGCTGATGTGATAGGCTTTCTCCAGGTTGAAGGCTGGGCCATGCAGGTGCCGTGCATGCACTTCTCCCAAGCGGTGATGGATGGTCGCCAGCAGGTTCAACATGCGCGGGCTGATGGAGTAGTACGTGATGCTTCCGACGTCCATTTATAATATCAAATGATGCTAACAAAGATAGTTTCATGGCTGGAATGACGAGCCGACCTGTGCATGGAAAATGCTGATCGGACGCGGGATCGCTGCGGATCGGCGGCCGTTCATCCGCTTGGATCGCAGGGTTTTACGGCACGGAATGGCGCAAACCCGGATCGGTGGCGGGATCCCGGCGGCCTCCTAATGGAGGGAATTTTGAATGAACACCAATTGGTTGGAAAGTGGAAAGCGCTACATTTGCAGCCCGTTTTCAGCCAACGAATGGCCGAAAACCCTGAAAGCCAACCGAAAGGAGCTCATGCCAACCATTCAACAGCTCATCCGCAAGGGCCGCGAGAACCCTGTGTACAAGAGCAAGTCCATTGCCCTGAAGTCGTGCCCGCAGCGCCGCGGCGTGTGTACCAAGGTGTACACCACCACCCCGAAGAAGCCGAACTCGGCACTTCGCAAGGTGGCCAAGGTGCGTTTGGTGAACGGGTACGAGGTGATCGCCTACATCGGCGGTGAAGGCCACAACCTGCAGGAACACAGCATCGTGCTCGTGCGCGGTGGTCGTGTGAAGGACCTGCCAGGTGTGAAGTACCACATCGTACGTGGCGTTCTGGACACCTCGGGTGTGGAAGGCCGCAACCAGCGTCGCAGCAAGTACGGCACCAAGCGTCCGAAGCCCGGAGCAGCCCCCGCCAAGAAGAAGTAACCTGTCATTGAACAGCAGCCATGCGCAAGAAGACAGTAAAGCACACCATCCTGCCGGACCCCAAGTTCGGTGATGTGCAAGTGACCAAGTTCGTCAACAACTTGATGTACGACGGCAAGAAGAGCAAGTCCCTGGACATCTTCTACAACGCCATCGACATCGTTGCTGAGAAAAGTGGTGAGGACGGTCTGGAGGTGTTCCGTAAGGCCCTCACGAACGTGACCCCGCAAGTGGAAGTACGCAGCCGCCGTGTGGGTGGTGCCAACTTCCAGATTCCGCAAGCGGTGCGTGAGGACCGCAAGAAGAGCCTCGCGATGAAGTGGTTGATCGGGTACGCCCGCAGCCGCAACGAACGGAGCATGGCGAACAAACTCGCGAACGAGATCCTCGCCGCTTCGAAGGAGGAAGGAGGAGCATTCAAGAAGAAGGAAGAGATCCACAAGATGGCCGAAGCGAACAAAGCGTTCAGCCACTTCCGCTTCTGATAACGACGGTAGAGCAAGAGCACAATGGCCAAGAGGGACCTCACATATACGCGGAACATCGGCATCATGGCCCACATCGATGCGGGCAAGACGACGACCTCCGAGCGCATCCTGTACTACACGGGTCTTGTACACAAGATCGGTGAGGTACACGACGGTGCGGCCACCATGGATTGGATGGAGCAGGAACAGGAGCGTGGTATCACCATCACCTCTGCCGCCACCACCACCAGCTGGAATTACCGCGGTGATAAGTACAAGATCAACCTGATCGATACGCCGGGTCACGTGGACTTCACCGTGGAGGTGGAGCGCAGCCTGCGCGTTCTGGATGGTGCCGTAGCCCTGTTCTGCGCTGTGGGTGGCGTTGAGCCCCAGAGCGAGACGGTATGGCGCCAAGCCAATAAATACAAAGTGCCCCGCATCGGCTTCGTCAACAAGATGGACCGCAGCGGTGCCGATTTCTTCAACGTGGTGAAGCAGATCCGCGAGCGTCTCGGCGCCAACCCGGTTCCCCTGCAAGTGCCGATCGGTGCAGAGGCGGACTTCAAGGGTGTGGTGGATCTGATCAACAACCGCGGCATGGTGTGGAACGAAGCTGACCAAGGCATGACCTGGAGCGAAGTTCCTATCCCTGAGGATCTGAAGGAGACCGTGAAGGAGTGGCGCGACAAGCTCATCGAAGCCGTTGCTGAAAGCGACGACAAGTTGATGGAGAAGTATTTCGCCGACCCAGATAGCTTGACCGAGGCTGAAGTGATGGCCGCGATCCGCAAGAGCGCGATCAACATGAGCATCACGCCGATCCTCTGCGGCAGCGCCTTCAAGAACAAGGGCGTGCAGACCATGCTCGACGCGGTGATGGCCTACCTGCCCAGTCCGATGGACATCGATGCCGTTACCGGTATCGACCCACGTACCGACAAGGAGATCCTGCGTCGTCCTGATCCCGATGAGCCTTTCGCAGGTCTGGCCTTCAAAATCGCGACCGATCCATTCGTTGGCCGCCTCGCTTTCTTCCGCGCCTACAGCGGCGTGTTGGAAGCCGGTAGCTACGTACTGAACACACGCAGCGATAAGAAGGAGCGTATCAGCCGCATCTTCCAGATGCACTCCAACAAACAGAATCCTGTGGAGCGTATCGTCGCTGGTGACATCGGTGCAGCCGTTGGTTTCAAGGACATTCGTACGGGTGACACCTTGTGCGCTGAAGAGCATCCGATCATCCTGGAGAGCATGAGCTTCCCGGAGCCTGTGATCGGTATCGCCGTAGAGCCGAAGACCCAGGCGGATCTGGACAAGATGGGTGCTGCCTTGGCGAAACTCGCCGAGGAGGATCCCACCTTCAAGGTCCACACGGATGAAGACACCGGCCAGACCGTGATCAGCGGTATGGGCGAACTGCACCTCGAGATCCTCGTGGATCGTATGAAACGCGAGTTCAAGGTGGAATGCAACCAAGGTGCTCCGCAGGTGAAATACCGCGAGGCCATCAGCGGAAGCGTTGAACACCGTGAGCTGTACAAGAAGCAGACGGGTGGTCGCGGTAAATTCGCTGACATCCACGTTCGCATCGAGCCACAGACGGATCCGGAGAAGACCGGCCTGGAGTTCATCGATGAGATCAAGGGTGGTTCCATCCCGAAGGAATTCGTTGGACCTGTTCAGAAGGGCTTCGAAGCTTCCTTGAAGAACGGTGTGCTCGCTGGCTTCCCCATGGAAAGCCTGAAAGTGACGCTGTACGATGGATCCTTCCACAACGTGGACTCCGATGCGTTGAGCTTCGAGATCTGCGCGAAGTCCGCCTTCCGTACCGCCATCCCCAAGTGCAAACCCGTGCTGCTCGAGCCGATCATGAAGATCGAGGTGATCACGCCGGAAGAGAACATGGGTGATATCGTTGGTGACCTCAACCGTCGCCGTGGAACGATCATGGGTATGGAGGACCGCGCCGGTGCGAAAGCCATCAAGGGCACCGTGCCATTGAGCGAGATGTTCGGCTACGTGACCTCCCTGCGCACGATGAGCTCTGGCCGCGCCAGCAGCACCATGGAATTCAGTCATTACGTACCTGCCCCTAACAACGTGACCGAAGCCGTTCTGGCCAAGGTGCGCGGTAAGGTTTCAGCATAACCCGCGAATAAGCGATGACCCAAAAGATCAGGATCAAGCTGCGGTCGTACGATCACAACCTCGTCGACAAGAGTGCCGAGAAGATCGTAAAGACGGTGAAGAGCACGGGCGCTGTCGTCAGTGGTCCCATTCCACTGCCGACCCACAAGCGCATTTTCACAGTGCTCCGCTCGCCGCACGTCAACAAGAAGGCGCGCGAGCAGTTCCAACTGTGCAGTTACAAACGCATGATGGACATCTACAGCTCGTCTTCCAAGACGATCGATGCCCTGATGAAGCTCGAGCTCCCGAGTGGCGTGGATGTGGAGATCAAAGTCTGAC
>JAEUTA010000031.1 GCA_016788205.1 Flavobacteriales bacterium
CGGCTTCCTGCAAGAGCTCGGCGAGCTTGAGCGCGGTGAGCGGTGTGGTCTCGGCGGGTTTCAGCACCACGGTGTTGCCGCAGGCGAGCGCGGGGGCGAGCTTCCACGCGGCCATGAGCAGCGGGAAGTTCCAGGGGATGACCTGGCCGGCGACGCCGAGTGGTGAGGTCTGCTTTCCGGGGAAGGCGTAGTGGAGCTTGTCGGCCCAACCGGCGTAGTAGAAGAAGTGCGCGGCGGCCAGCGGCACGTCCACGTCGCGGCTTTCACGAATGGCCTTGCCGCCGTCCATGCTTTCGATCACGGCGAACTCGCGGGCCTTCTCCTGCAGCAGCCGCGCGATGCGGTAGATGTACTTGGCGCGTTCGGCCGCGTGCATCTTGCTCCACACGGTGTCGTAGGCCTTGCGGGCGGCCTTCACGGCGGCGTCCACATCGGCGTCGTTGGCCTCGGCGATGCGCGCGAGCACTTTCTCGTTGGCGGGGTTGATGGTGTCGAAGTACTTGCCGCTCTTCGGCTTCTGCCACTTGCCGTTGATGAAGAGCTCGTACTGCCCATTGATCTTGACGTGATCAGCGGATTCGGGAGCGGGGGCGAGTTGCCAGTCGAGGGTGGACTTCTTTGCCATGGGGTGAAGGTAGAGGATGCCGAACGTTGATCTTTACAGGTGCTGGTCCCATTTCCACGGCGCGATCGCTCCGGTGCCATATACCTTGGCAATGAATGATTGCCGCTTGTGTTTTGTGGCAAACCGTCTCATTGCCGGAGCGGCCTTGACGAATGCCGCAGCCATCTCATCGCCGACGAGATTCTTTGAGACCAGGACGAACACACTGGCCTTGGAGTTCTTGATCGCCAGCCGTTCCAGGGCATTGGTCTTCAAATGTTCGTCGAAGGACAGTATCACGTAGCCCAGCTTGGCCACCTTCGGAAGCCATTCGTGGTCCTTGACGTTCTGCTTGAAGAGCTTATCGTGTGGAATGGTTTGGTACCCGGCTGCCGTTAGTGCATCAACCACCTTGAGCCGACCTAAGCACCGGTCGACGAAGAAGACGATCTCCGTATCACTAGAGGCATCAGGCGGCATCCGACATGGTCATTTCACACCGCAATGCTTCGACGATCATCTCAGATGAGCAGTTATAGTCCGCCATGAGATCCTCGATCGATTCGCCAGCCTTGACCCGATTGGCGATCATGCGAGTTGAAACACCGATTTCTGCGAGCGCTAATCGACCGAAAGAGAGTTCCGGGTCGATAACAACCAACCGAGGTTGTTGTTCAAAGGCCGCTTTCCTCGTGAAAGGATAGAGGCGGAGGGGAACACCATGCCTGTCACGTTCTATCCTCTTCAAATATTGAAGGATGACATCGCGCATTGTGACCTGCCCACCCTTGTTCGCAGCAACCAGTTGACCGAGTTGCTCAACCAAAAGATCAATACCGTCTGTTTGTAGTTCGACGTCAGCCAGCGGATGCGCGGTGCCGAGTTCCTTCTTGATATACTCAATAGCGACCCGGACCTGTGGCATCGGAATCTTGTACGCCCGGCGGGTAACCGATAGCACATGCAGCTCAACAAGGTTACGGAACGAGAGGATGCTGTCGTCCTTATCCGCAGGTTGAATGACCGGCTTCAAGAACTTCTCCCGTCCCTTCGAATCATAATACGTCTGACCAACGACCCAAGACTTGACCGTGCTGTAGGGCAGCCCCAAATAGTGCGCAGCCTGGGCCATTGTATAAGCCGGGGTATCACGCACGTTGAAGTCTGAAGCTCGGGATGCCATTATAGGTCAAAGTTAGCCCGAAGCCCTCGTTCATCAAGCCCCCCGAAGACCATCCAGCGCGTGAGCCTTGCAGAGCTTTCTCCATCGAGCGCGCCGAACACGATTACTTTCGGGCAAGACTCGACCCCAACCCCATGAACAAGCACCTTCTCCTCGCCCTCCCACTTGCACTGCTCGTCGCCTGCGGTGGTGGCTCCAGCCCGGAGCATGACAAGATGATGGCCGACCACAAAGCCATGATGGTGGCCGATAGCACCAACAACGCCGCCAAGGACCAGATGAAGCAGGCCACGCAGCGCTTCCTGGACGCGTGGTGGAGCGGCAAGACCGATGGCCTCGAAGAGATCGTCGCCGACAACTACGTGAGCCACATGGCCATGCCGGGCGTCACCAGCACGGGCATCCAACAACTGAAGGACATGATCGCGGTCTCCAATGCGAGCTTCACCGAGAGCAAGGCGGAGGACCTGCACATGACCGCCGAAGGCGACCGCGTGATCGCGCATTACCGCTGGAAGGCGAAGAACACCGGCGCGATGGACCCGAGCATGCCCGCCACCAACGCCCCCGTCGATGTGTATTCCGTGGACATCCTGCGGTTCGAGAACGGGAAGATCGTGGAGCACTGGGGCTACATGGAGGAGATGAAGATGATGGAGCAGCTGGGGATGATGGGCGGTGCCGAGCCTGCGAAGAAGAAATAAGAAGCACGTAGCGAACAGCAACGGCGGGGTCCATCCCGCCGTTGTCATTTTCTGCTTTCACCGCACCCTACTCCAACACCTTGAACTCCGTGCGTCGGTTCTGCTGGCGACCTTCTTCGGTCTCGTTGGTGGCCACCGGTGCGCTTTCGCCATAGCCCTTCGCGACCAGGCGGTCCTGCGCGATGCCCTTGCCGACCAGGTACACCACGACGGAGGCGGCCCGCGCTTCGGAGAGTTTACGGTTGTAATCGTCGGCGCCTTTGTCATCCGTGTGACTGCCGAGTTCGAAGCGTAGCGTGGGGTTCGCTTTCAGGAGTTCAGCAAGAGCATCCAGTTCCTTGGTGCTTTCGGGGCGCAGCGTGGCCTTGTCGAAGTCGTAGAACACGTTGTTGAGCACCACGCGTTTGCCGGCCTTCAGCTTCTTCATCTCGATCACCTTCACCACTTCTTTGTAGCTGGCGGTGTCGGTGAGTTCGAAGTTCTCCGAGTGGAAGAGGTAGCCGGGAGCCGAAACGCTGATACCGTAGTTCTTCCCCGAAGGCAGTGAGAGCAGGAAATTACCCGTGCTGCTGTTGGATCGTTGTTTCGAGAACGAGGTGTTCGTTGCGTTGTCGGTGATCTCTATGTTGCATTCCAGCGGCACCTTGGTCTCTTCGTCGATCACACTTCCCTTCAGCACGGTGAGCAACGGGTCCTGCGTCTTGCGCCCCGCGATGGGCGTGAACTTCACTTCGTAGATGTCCTTCGCGCCAAGGCCACCGCTGCGTTCACTGCTCATGTAGGCCGTGCGTCCATCGGCGAGGATGACGAGGTAGAGATCATCACCCGGCGTGTTCAACGGGGCTCCGAGGTTCCTTGGTGTGCTCCACTTGTCGTTACTGAAGGTGCTCACGAAAAGATCGTATCCGCCGGTGCTTTCGTGGCCCTTGCTGCTGAAGTAGAGCGTGTGCCCATCGGCGTGTAGGAAGATGCCTTGTTCATCTTCCGCTGTGTTGATGGTGGGACCCAGGTTCGTGAGCGCGCCCCACTTGCCTTTGTCCGTGCGGGCGGCCGACCAGATATCCTTGCCGCCGTGCCCGCCTTTGCGATCGCTGACGAAGTAGACGGTGCGGCCATCCAGCGAATAACACGCGGAGGACTCGTGCTCGTCGCTGTTGATGGGCTCGGGGAATTCGTTGAGCGCTGACCACTCCGTTCCCTTCAACACCGATTCGAAGATGTTGCCGTTACCATCATCATCGTCGCGGTACACGAGCATGCGTTGGCCATCGGGCGAAATGGCGATGGCGCTGTTGTTCCTTCCGGGTGCGTTCACCGCAGGGCCGAGCAACTTGGGTGCGCTCCACTTCTTCTTGGCATCCACGGTGACCTCGTAGATGCTCTCCTTCCCTACTCGTCCCTTCGCGATGTCGCGTTCGGTAGCCGGGCGGTTGCTGGTGAAAAGCAAGGTGCTACCATCGGCGCTCACCACGGGCGCGTAGTCGTTGAAGGGTGTGTTCAATGGCGGTATCAGCTTCTTGATGCTCACCTTCACGGTGTCGTTCTTCGCGGGCCGCTGGCCGAATGCGGGCTGTACGCCGCAAACGACCAGGGCCGCGAACGCACCGACCAACATGGATCGAAGCATCTCCCGCACGGCTCAATCGCGTGTTTTCGACTTGCTGTTGAACGGGTTCGGGTTCACGAAACGAAGCGTGAGCTCGAAGGCACCATTGCCATTGCTGGCCTTTGACAGGTCGCTGGTGTTGAGGTCGTAGCTGAGGCCCACGGCCAGCTGCCCGAACTCCAGCAGCGCAGCGATGGCCACGGCATCCTTGGCGCGCAGCACCGGCCCCAGCGAGAGCGCCGAACCTTTGTTGATGCCCGTGACCTTGGAGGTGGGCGTGAGCACGTAGCGGAACATGGCGCTGGCGAGGAACTCTGTAGAAGCACCCTGCTTGCTGTACTGGAAACCGGGCACCACGGCCATGTTGCCTTCACCCACGGGGATGCGCGCGTTACCGTGCAACACCAGCTTCGCGTTCAACTGTTCCTCCGTACCCAGGAAAGTGTAGGTGGGCCGTGTGACATGGAAATACCCGAACCCCAAGGTGGCTTGGGGGCTTTGGTTCGCCACGACATCCTTCGCGCCGGAGGTACCGCTGTAGTGCCATACACCGCCCAGGCCGAAATCGGCGAAGGTGAACGATCGCGTGGCGATCGATTCACCGGTGGGTAATTGTGCGTTGTAGCCATTGCCATCGTACTGCTCACCCCATTGCAGACCGCTGGGGTCGATGCTGCGCTGACCGAAACCGCCGAGCAGTCCCGCGCCGATGGTGCTGTTCTGACCGGTCTTGAGGTGGTAGGCCACGCTGAGCCCGCCCTGCGCTGACTTCAACTTGGAATCGCCCGCCTTGTCGTTGAAGAAGTTGACACCGAAGGCGAGGAAGCCGGACTTGCCGCGCTTCTGCTTCAACTGCATGTCGTAGTTGAAGGCCGTGGTGGTGAACGGCGTGGTGACGCTCGCCCATTGGTTGCGGTACTGCAGCACAGCGCGCATGTCGTGCCCGATGCCCGCCATGGCCGGGCTCTGCAACAGCGGTTGCATGGTGTACTGCGTGAAGTGGACATCCTGCGCGAAGGCGGTGCCCAAGGCCATCAACCCGGCTCCGAAAAGGGACAGGATGCGTTGGCTACTCCAGTGTCGTGGTGTGATCATGGGCAGTTGTGTTGCACGGGCTTGCGTTCGGTTCCGGTAAGATGCCCCGCACGGTGCGTTCCTGGTTGAGTGGCTCATCGCATCAGGGTGATGTTGCCTTGTCGTTCCACGCTTTCGCCGTTGTTGAGCGTGGCACTGAGGTGATAGACGAACACCGCGGGATCGAGCGGCTGATCATTGAAGGTGCCATCCCAGCAGCTGTTTGGATCGGTGCTTTCGAACACTTTGTTGCCCCAGCGGTCGTAGATGTTGAACGCCATGGTGGTGATGCAGTCGGTGCCGTAAAGGCATTGCGCATCGTTCGTGCTGCTGTTGTTCGGGCTGAAGGCGTTGGGGATGTAGAGCGCGCAGGCCAGTGGCTCAGGTGGTTCCATTGGGCCGTTCACCTGCAGCTTGACCACCCACAGGTCGCGTCCGCCGTGGTTGCCGGAGACATCGCCATCGTTGGACTCCGTGTAGCCGTAAGCCACCAGTGACCCATCTTCCAGTTGGGCGCGTAGCCAACCCTGGTCGGCCCCGGACCCGCCCAGGCAACGTTGCCAAACGAGGTCGCCTTGCGCGTCGATCTTCGCCAGCCACAGGTCCCGATCGCCATGGTGCCCTTGGATGTTGCCGTCGCCAGAGAAGGTGGAACCGCATAAGAGGTAGCCGTCATCGGTCTGCGCCGCCAGAATGCCCAGTTCGAACGCACTTCCACCGAAGGTCCGTTGCCAGACCAGGTCGCCATCGGCATCCACCTTGAGCACCCAGATGTCCTGCTCACCGTGCGCACCGGTCACATCCCCATCGTTCGAGCGCGCTGATGCCATCACCAGGAAACCGCCACCATCCAATGCCAACAGCTCGCTCGCCGTCTCCTGCAATGAGCCACCGTACGTGCGTGTCCATAACAAGACTCCGTTGCCGCTCACTTTCGCCAGGAGGATGTCATAGTCGCCTTGGTTCTCCTGGACATCACCGTCCGTTGACTTCGTGTGACCGAGTATCACGATATCCCCATCGGGCAACACGACCGCATCCATGCCTTGCTCCTGGTCGCTCCCGCCGATGGTGAGCGACCAAACGATGCCGCCGGTCGCGTTCAACTTCACCAGCCAGAGATCATCCCCGCCGTGGTTGTTCACCACGTCTCCATCGTTCGATCGCACGTAGGCGAAGTTCACGACGTAGCCCCCATCAGGCGTTGGTAGCACGTTGATGCCGTATTCGGCTTCGCTGCCTCCCAATGTCCTGTTCCATTCGATATCGCCTGCCGCATCGAGCTTCACGATCCAATGGTCCTGCGCACCCGGACCGTTCAGATCGGTAACGTCCCCGTCGTTGGAGGTGGTCAAGCCGTGGAATAGGAAGCCGCCATCGGGGGTTTGGCGAAGGGGCGCTATCGCGTTCTCGCTTCCGGAACCCCCATAGGTGTGCTGCCACAGAAGGGTGCCTTGGGCGCTGAGCTTGACCAGCCAGATGTCCTGGATCCCTTGGGTACCGGTCACATCGCCGTCCGCAGAACCGGTGTTGCCCATCACGAAGATGGAGCCATCCGTGGCTTCCATGACGGATACACCGAACTCGGCCATTGAACCACCCAAGGCACGGCTCCATTGCGCAGCGCCGTTGGCATCGAGCTTGCTGACGAGTATGTCCATAGCTCCATGATTACCGAGCGCATCACCGTCGTTCGAATCACTCCAGCCGATCACCACGAAGCCACCGTCATCCGTTCGCGTGAAACCCGGACCGGGATCATCGAATCCGCTCCCACCGATACAGCGTTGCCAGAGCACTTCGGTGGTGACCTGTGCGCTGAGCGGATGTATCGCCAGGCACAGGAGCAGCCCCGCCACCATTCCGATCCTGCTTCGCCTCCCTCCTCGTTCGATCATGTTGGATGTGTCTTCTCCGTTCACTTGGATAACCCGGACCGCACCGTGATGGTTGGGTGCGAACGTATCATTTCAGCAGGCTGATGTTGCCTTGGCGTTCAATGGTCTCTCCGCTGTTCAGCGTGGCACTGAGGTGATAGACGAATACCGCAGGGTCGAGCGGCTGTCCGTTGTGGGTGCCGTTCCAACACGCTTTGGGGTCGGTGGTCTCGAAGACCTTGTTGCCCCAGCGATCATAGATGTTGAACTGCATCGACGCGATGCATTCGGTGCCGTAGATGCAGTGCGCATCGTTCCTGGTGCTGCTGTCGGGGCTGAAGGCGTTGGGTACGAAGAGCGCGCATTCCAATGGTACCGGTGGCTCGTTAACCATGAGCTTCACCACCCACATATCGCGTCCACCGTGGTTGCCGGAGACGTCTCCATCGTTGGAATCGGTGTAGCCGAAAGCCACGTAGCCTCCGTCTGCGGTACGGGCTTGCACGTATCCCCAGTCGGCGTTCGATCCACCGAGGCAACGCTGCCAGATGAGATCGCCGTTGGCCCCGAGATTGATGAACCAGAGATCTCCTTCACCATGGGCCCCGACCACATCCCCATCATTGCTTTGGGTGATCCCGGTCAACAAGAAACCTGCATCCTCCAGATCGTACAAGAACGCCCAATCGCTCATGGAGCCACCATAGCACCGTTGCCACTCGATCGCACCGTTCGCTTCCACTTTCAAGACCCACACATCGCTACCGCCGTGGTTACTGGACAAGTCCCCGTCGGTCGATGTTGAAGAACCGACCATTACGAATCCCCCATCGCTCGTTCGGATCAAACTTCGGCAATCATCATCCTGCGAGCCGCCGTAGGTGCGCGTCCAGAGTAATGACCCGGTGCTCGTGAGTTTCGCCAGGATCACGTCATAACCACCACGGTTCAGCGTTACGTCGACATCGCTCGAAAGGGTCGATCCAAGTAGCACGATGTCCCCGTTGCTTAGTTCCACGATGTCGAACCCGTTGTCACGCTGGGTGCCACCCACACAGCGCGACCAGAGGACACTTCCCGTGGAGCTCACCTTCACCAAACAACAATCGGTATTGCCACGGTAGTCTGCAATGTCGCCATCGGTCGATTCCGTTTGTAGGATCACCAGGAAACCACCGTCCGCGGTCGTGATCAGCCTTCCTCCGGAATCGAAGGCACTGCCTCCCAAGGCACGGCTCCAAACAACGCCCCCTGAACCGTCGATCTTCAACAGCCAATGATCCTGGGTGCCAGGACCATCATGGTATCCCACAACATCCCCATCGTTGGAACCGGTGGTCAACTGCAGCAGGAACCCGCCGTCCGGTGTTTCGAGTAGCACGCCGCCCAACTCCGTGCCTGATCCACCGTAGGTACGCTGCCAGATGATCGTGCCAGCCGACGTGAGCTTGAGCACCCATAGGTCTTGGTCCCCTTGGTTCGTGGTCAGGTCCCCATTTGTGGAATAGCTGTTGCCGGATATGATGAAAGATCCGTCCGCAGTCTCCAGGCAATCGTATCCGTGTTCGGAAAGGGATCCACCCAGAGCGCGCTTCCACTGAGTCGTTCCGTCCGCATTGAGTTTGATGACGAACATGTCATCGGTGCCATTGTTCTCCACCATATCGCCATCGTAGGAGGTCCCGGAGCCGATGCAGATGAACCCGCCATCGCTGGTCGGTCGCAGCCTACTGCCCCACTCCGTGTCAGTTCCACCCAGGCAACGTTGCCAGGCGACTTCCATGGTGACTTGTGCCCTCAATGAATGAGGAACGATGACCACGAGCATGAAGAGGCCCAGGAGCATCCGCTGCCGCATGCGCTGTTGGTGGGTCATGTTCAAGAATGTTGTTTCACTCCTTCACGATCCGTGCATGCACCGTTCCTGCCGCATGCTTCACTTCACAGAGATACACTCCGGCAGGCAATGCCGAGAGATCGATGCGTTCACCCACGAGGGGCTCTTGTAGCACGATCGCGCCGATACTGTTGGTGATGCGCACGGTCGCATTGCGCCATGTGTTGGAACCCGGTGCGCGCAAGGTCACCGAGCCTAGCGTTGGGTTGGGGAAGGCGTCGACCTGTTCCAGGCGCGGCCCACTTTCACGCACGGCCGTAAGCGCCCCTCTCGAGTTGTGGAAACGCGTGATCAGCGGCGCATAACCATGCAACTCGCCGTTCAGCCATTTCACCACCATGTCCATGGCGAGCACTTTGCCGTCTTGTTGCAACGTGGCACAATGGAAGTGGATGCGCAGATCGAAGCCATTGTCATCAATGGGCTGCACGCCCGGTGCGAACTCCGTATCCAAGGCGCCGAATTCATCCAGCCGGGTGAGGTACTTCGCACTCATGTAGCCGTCCGCCCCGTAGGTCTGTGCCAGCACGATGAGACCACCGTTCGGTTCGATCAAGAGCTCATCGGGCGCCGAGTAGTAGTTGGGATCGGCATCGCTCAGGTCCAGGTACCCGCTGGTCCCGAAGCTCATATCCACCGCGCCGTTCTCGAGCAGCTTGAAGAGGTAGGCGGGCCAGCCCCAAGTGTTCGGTTGCAGGTAGATGGAATTGTCCTGCGCGATCGCGAAATCGATGATCCAGTTGTCCTGGATGTACGGTGTTAGATCGAGGGTGTAGTTGAACGATGCATCAACGGTGCCATCGGTGTTGAAGCGCCACATGCCGGCACAGCCCGGCTGGTAGCTGCCTAGCACGATACGGCCCAGGTTGTCGATCTCCATGAGCGGATAGCAGAAGGGGGCCGCAGGGGTGTACGCCACACCGTTGGTACCGAAGGTGTTGTCCGGGGTGAAGTCCTCGTTCAAACGCATCACCTGGCCACACCCTTCGCCGTTGTTGGTCCCGGCCTTCCCGATAACGATACGGCCCTCCCCATCCACCAGCATCTTGGCGAAGCCATTGCCACCCGAGGCCACCACCGGCGTGTAGGGCTGCGCTACCGCACCATTCTGGTCGATGGCACCGACCTCATAGCCGTCCGTGGTGCTCTTGAGCAGCACGATCTTCGATCCATCCTGCGAAAGCGCCGCGTCCATGAAGCCCGTGTTGGCGAACTCCAGCGTGCCGTCACCACCCAAAGAGCTGTCGAACGATCCATCGTTGTTCAACTTCAGGATGTAGGAAGAGGTACCGCCGTTGACGCCGGACAGGATCGGAAAGATCTTTCCGCCCGTCTCCAGGATATCCACGGTGATCACGTCGGGGATCTGCGGCAGGAAACCGACCTGCCCATCGCTGCTGAAGGTGAGATCCAGCGCACCGTCCTGGGCGCGCAAGGCGCCAACGATCATCGCGGTAGCACCGATCAGCATGATGCCGCGTTGCAAGTTGTCGTGTGATGCCCGGATCATGTTCGGCTGGTGTTGGGTACACCCCATTAACCCTGACTTGTCCGGTATGGTTGGGTGCGGCGCTGTAATTACACGGACCGCCAACTCGAAGTCCGTGCGTTGTTGCCGGCCGGCCGGCAGTCAGAGACCGTTCATCAATACGTGGTGCGCTCCAGCTGCCAGGAGAGGCCCAGGCTAACACCGGAACTACTCATGCGTGCACCATCCAATGGACCCTCCTTCGCTACGCCGCTCATCTGGGCTTTCCAAAGCGGGCCTGCGTTCACGCTCAAGTACTCGTTTACCTGGTAGCTCGCCTGGGGCCGCAATTGCAAGGAGAGGTTCGTCGTATGGAAGGCATCGTCCGGAAAGGCTGAACCCGCCCGATCCCCTTCAATACGATACTGACCGCGCGCGTTGAACAAGAGATCCACGCTCACGCCACCTTGCACCAGGAATCCGAGGCGCCCCTGGCTGAAGCGATAGCCAGCCAGCACCGGCACTTCCACGAAGTTCAGCTTCACATCGGTCGTGCCTTGATCAGCCTTGAGCGCATAGCTGCCGTAGTGGATCCCCGTGGCCCATACGAAGCGCTTGGCACGGATGCGGTATTCCAAACCGAACAACGAGCCTGTTTCCGCACCTGACCGCTCACCAGCAGCTGTCCTGGTGCGCACGGCCAGTGGCGCACCGAAGAAATGAAGCGCACCCAGCGGAAGCTGTTCGAACATGGGCACTTCCCGGGTGATCGGTTCAGGTGCAGCGGCCAATGGTGCGGCTCTGCGCAGCTCCATGAAGCTCACCATTCCTGCATCGCTGCGGGCGCCGACAACATCCGGGGTTGCCGTGGAGGCCTCTTCGCTCCGTTCAGCCTCTGCGGAACCCGCAGCGATCATCTCTTGGGTCGTGAACTGACGAACATGTGCCGATCCCGACATCGTATCATCCACGCGCATATCCGGGCTGGTCGGGCTCACTTCGCTCTCGCTCCGCTCCTGCAGCGTTGTGTTCGCAATATGCCCGTGTGCTTCTGCCCGACCGGTGCGTTGCGCAGCATCGGCAGCATGCGTACCCGAAGGTGATGCCCCTGTCGATCGCATGCCACCAGCACCGGCTTCGGCACGCGGCACCTCCTCATCCGTATGCGTTGTTGAAGGAACAAGCGAAGCGGGTGACACATCTTGCTTGCTCGCGAGCGGATCCGACGGACCCGTTCCATCACCCCTATCGATGTGGCTCGCCGCTTCTGCGTGTTGCTCACCAGTGTCCGTTCCCACCGTGTTCTGTTGTGCACTGGGCGCAACATCCCTTTCAGCGCCGCCGTTGCCACCGATAACCCACCACACCATGCCCGCCACGGGGATCAAGGCCGATAGCCACCACTTGGAGAGCCCTGTGCGCACCACACCCGTTGCGGCATTCCGTTGTTCGAGCAAGGCGCGCATATCCTCGAACTCACCCGCTTCCACGGGAAAGCTCTGCTCCTTCAAGCGCTTGCGGAAGAACGCATCGATCCAATGTTGCCCGCTCATGCGATCCGCAGTTTGAGGTGAGCGCGCAGTTCCTCTTCGAGCATGCTCTGCAACGCCTGCCGGGCGTGGTTCACGTGCCACTTGGATGTGCCTTCGCTGATGCCGAGCTCTGCGGCGATCTCCCGGTGCTTCCAGCCATCGATCGCGTAGAGGTTGAAGACCTGGCGGGTGACCGTGGGCAGGCGGTCCATCATGCGTTGAAGCTCTTCGGTCTGTATGAGCTCTTCAGCACCATTGAGCGTGGAAGGACCTCGGCTATCGGATAGTTCCACCTGCTTCACAACGCCATGACCATTGGCCGTGCGCTGGTTCCGTTGTTCGTTCAGTACCGTGTTGATCATGATCCTTCTACACCACGCCTCGAAAGGGGCATCGGGATGCTTCGTATGCAGATGGTCCAGGATCTTCAGGAATGCGGTGTTCACCATGGCTTTGCGCTGAAGGGCATCACGCTCGTACCGGTGTGCGACGGATAGGAGCATATCCCGCAGCACCTTGTACAGTTCGAACTGGGCCGCGCTATCCTTCCGGATGCACCGTTCCAGCAACGAACCATTGGCGATCAGCATGTTACTTGGCCATGTTCCATCCCCATCAAGACCAGGCACGCCGCCGAACGAACTTGATCTTCCTGTCGGAAGCCAAGGCCTGGCCAACACCATGCCCTCCGACGACCTGATAACCCGGAAAGGGATCGGATGGTTGGGTGACTAGTGCAAGATAGACCACACGGGGATTAGTACCCGCCTTCTCAAGAGCCTCCACTCCTTCAAGCTTGGCGGTATTGCAGACGTGGGTTCGGCTTTCGAACCGACCAAAAATGCTTCAGATCAACTCGGTGGTACCCGGCAACAGTTGACCGCCTCTCAATCATTGCTGAAGTAATCCGCGCTTTGGTAGTGCCCGTCGGCCTCCTTCTGCAGTTGCATCAGGATGTCGTTGGCCAAACTGCTGGCGCCGAAACGGAACCAGTGGTTGCTCAGCCATTCGGGGCCGAGCTCCTCCTTCACCATCATCAGGTAGTGCAGCGCTTCCTTGCTCTTGCGGATGCCGCCGGCGGGTTTCATCGCGATCATCACACCGGTCTTCAGGTAGTGGTCGCGGATGGCGTGCAACATCACCAGCGTTACTTCCATCGTCGCGGCGGGATTGATCTTGCCCGTGCTGGTCTTGATGAAATCCGCACCCGCCGCGATGGCGATGTCACTGGCCAGGCGCACCTTGTCGTAGGTGCCGAGCTCGCCCGTTTCAAGGATCACTTTCAAGCGTGCATCACCGCACGCTTCCTTGATCGCGGCGATCTCGTCGTAGACGTATGCGTAGTCCCCTGTATGGAACCTGCCACGACTGATCACCATGTCGATCTCATCAGCGCCCTCGCTTACGGCGAACTTCGTGTCGGTGATCTTCACGTTGCGCGGTGCTTGTCCGCTGGGGAACGCCGTTGAAACGCTGGCCACTTTCACGCCGCTATCACCGAGGGCCTTCTTCGCCACTTTCACCAATGAAGGATAAACGCAGACCGCTGCCACCGTGGGCAACCCCGGCAGACTATCATGCGGATGCATCGCCTTGTAGCACATCTGCTGCACCTTGCTTGGCGTGTCCGCCCCTTCCAAGGTGGTGAGGTCGATCATGTTCAGGGCCAGCTTCATGCCCTGCACCTTTGTCTCCTTCTTGATGCTGCGCGTCTTGATACGAGCAACGCGCTCTTCGATGCCTACTTGATCGATGGTCGGCGTGGTCCGCGGATCGGGCATGCGCAGCGGGGCGGTCAAGGTCTTCGTGGCCATGTGAAGGAGCGGTATGTTCCGAAAGATATCGAAGCGTGCGTGGATAGGTTCAGGCAGCAGCGGCCTTCTTCACCCAGAGACGTTTCACGAGCAAGGCTCCAACGAGCGCTCCGATCGTGTTCGCGGTAAGATCCACCAGATCGCCATGGCGACCCAGGCCCGGTATCCCCTGCAGCACTTCCATCAACGCTCCGTAAGCGAAGGACAGCAATCCGGCGATGAACAGGATACGACCATCGCTCCAAGTGTTCACCGAGCGATCGCGAAGACCACGTGCGCAGAGGTAACTGAGCACACCGAACAGGAGCATGTGCACCATCTTGTCCACGCTCAACAGATCGGCCCACTCCCACGAGGGAATAGCCTTGCCCGGCGTGAGACACAGCGCAGCGATGATGAGCGCCCAGACGATCGCGAGACGCAGGAACCGCGTCATGCGTGGATCAGGCGCCGATCAGCGCCTTGTACTGGTCGGCGGTGAGCAGGCCGTCGGCTTGGCCGGGGTCGCTCAAGGTCACCTTCACCATCCAGCCTTTGCCGTAGGGGTCGCTGTTCACCGAAGCAGGATCATCGGCCAGGCCCGGATTGAGCTCCGCGATGGTGCCGCTCACCGGCATGAAGAGGTCGCTCACGGTCTTCACCGCTTCCACCGTACCGAACACCGCTTCGTGCGCGAGGTCCTGGCCCACGGTGTTGATATCGATGAAGACGATGTCACCCAACTCGCCTTGCGCGAAATCGGTGATGCCGATGGTGGCGGTGTTGCCTTCGATGCGGACCCATTCGTGGTCCTTGGTGTAGCGCAGTTCGGCCGGGATGTTCATGGTCGGTTGAGAGCGTCTGTGATGTGGTGGCGAAAGTAAGGGGCGCGGTCTTATGTCAGGGCTTCAGCAGCCGCATGCCTCAATGCCCGCTGCCCCGGGTCGCCTTGCGTTGACCAAGACCTACTGCGCCAGCGTGAACCGCAGGCTGATACCGGCGTTGGTGTTCGCCGAGGGGAAAGAGGTGGAGATCACCGGGGTATTGATCACCCGCTCGTAGAAGGCGCGGACGTTCAACCGTTCGTTGATCACGTAGTCGGCGCTGGTCTTGATGGAGATGATGTTCTGGCCGGCCGTGGGCTGGTTCTGTTGCTCCTGGATCTTGCGGATCACCGTGGCGTTCTCACGCAGGCTCAGGTCCACACGCAGGTTGAGGTCGCTCTTCGGCGTGGTGCCACCGATGGCGAAGGGGAACTTCACGTTCTTCAGGCGGTAACCCGTACCCACCACGTATTCCTTGCCGCGCACTTCGGTCACCTGGTTGTTGGCCAGGCTCAGGCTCAGGTTGCGATCGCGGTTGTATTCGAACTTCACCAGCATGCTGTTCTTCAGCGTCACGTCCACCCCCATCAACGGTCGCATGGCCTCCTGGATGGTGACCACCGCGATCTGTTTCTCGGGGATGAAGTTGTTGGCCGCATCACGCACTCCACCACCTTCCACGTAGAGCAGGTTGGTCTGGTAGTTGGCCACATTGAAGGTGGACCGGTAGCTGTGCTTCAAGGTGAACGTGCGGAAGATCTTCTCGAACATCGGCAGCTTGGTGAGGCCGTCGTAGGTAACGTCCCAGTTCGGTGCGGGGATCAGCTTCAGCGGATCCAGCTTCATGCTCGTGGGGTTCTTGCCCGTGTAGGCCGAGGTGAAGGCGCCGATGACCACATCCTGGTGCGTGGGGCCGAAACCATCGTAGTAACCGGACTCGGTATCCAGCGCAGTGCCGGCCTCCTGGCCCAGGCGCGCGCTGATGGTCTGGCGGTCGGCCAGGAGCTGCTGGAACACGCTGTTCACGAAGTCAGCGTCATCGCGCGAGAAGGCGGTGCGCCAGTTGAGCATGCTCACGCTGAAGTTACCGGCGTCGCGCGGACTGTCGTTCACGTAACGATCCTCGTCGCGGTTGTAGCGGAAGTAGGAACTGCTGTTGTCGGCCTTGGTGCGGTTGGCCATCAGCTCTATCCGCATGCCCCGGAAAGGCTCCAGGCTCACGCGCGCATTGATGGTCTCGTTGCGCGTGTTGGTGTACGGGTTGAAAATGGACGGTGTGTTCACCAGCCACCCTCGTCGCGCAGCATCGGTGGCGAAGTCGCGCACGATGTTGCCGCCCAGGTCATGGTTCTGCTGGCCGGTGATGAAGCCGAAGCCCGGCGCACCGAAGTTGTCCATGCCGATGATGTTGGTACGCGGCGAATACCCCGGCAGCAGGATGCCCGATGTCTGGCTGTAGGTGACCGTACCTGTACGCAGCACCATCAATACCCGCGCAAGGCCTTCCAGCGGGTTGATCTTGCTTTCCTTGGGTTCTTTGGCCGTGGAGTCCGCCTTGGCGGTCTTGGCCTTGGCACTGGCGCCAGCGCGCTGGCCCGCTCTTCCCTTACCCTTGTCGTTGATCTTCTTGAGGTATTTGGACTTGTTGTAGAGGTTCACGAAGTTGAACTGGCCGTTCACCGAGATGTTCTGCGAGTTCTGGATAGTGGCTCCCAGCGTGTCCTGTGTCAACGGTGCACGGTCCCACTGGTAGCCGGCCGTGTAGCCGGTGTTCGCCGTGATCCAGTCCGTCATCGGGAACTTGTCCAGCGGCAGGGTATAGGTGAGGCCGATGGTGTGGTCGTAACGCGTGGGCTCGCCGAAGCTCTTGATGCTGGAGATCACGCTGTCCTTCCACAGCGCATACTCGTCCCTGTCCTTGGCGTTCACGCGGCCGGGGGTTTCCCCGATGAAGGCCATGTTGTTCGCGTTGAAGTCGAGCTTCAGGGCCTTGGTGATGTCGTACCGGAAACCGTACTGGCTGTTCCAGTTGAAGTTCTTGTTGTAGGTGGGTCGCGGGGGCAGCGTTTCGATGTCCGGGTTGGGCCGCACCAGCCGCTCCAGGTACATGCGGTCCACGCTGGTGCGCATGCTGATCTGTTTGAAGCCGAGGTTGATGTTGAAATCCTTCACCAGCTTCAACCACTTGCTCTTGCCCACGAAGCCGATGCCCGCGAAGGGTTCGATGGGGCGTGGCTTCGGGTTGTGCATGTAGGCGATGGAGCCCCGATACGTGCGTGTGTTCTCGTAGGCGGTGTTCACATCGTAGTACTCCTGGTCGCTGTAGGCGTAGTTCAAGCTCAGGTTCTCCACGTCGAAGAACTGCTCCTTGCTACCCTGCCCACGTTCCTTGCGCACGTTGGTGAGGTTGATGCTGCGGCGGCGCGTGTAGGTGCGCGAGAGTTTCAACCGCTCCTTCCGTTCATCCCGCGTCAGTGTGCGTGTGGCATCGGTGAAGGTGATGTCCGGGTTCAGCGGGTCGAACTGCGGGTTGCTGATCTGTTCGGAATAGCCCACGTACAGGGGAATCTTAACCTTGGTCTCCTCCGGCAGGAACTTGCCCATCTCCAGGTTCGCGCTCACATCCACGCCATACTTGGTCTCGCGCTGCCGCTCGCTCACGCGCTTGTCTATGCTGCCCCAGAACGGCGTGCTGTAGTTGCCGGCCACGCTCACACTACCCAGGTCGGCCAGCTGTGCGTTCACCCGTGCCAGTGCCGCCCAACCTCCGCTCTGGTCGAAATCCGTGAGGCGCAATTCATTCACCCACACCTCCAGGCATTTCGCCATACCATCATCGATCACCCACGGATTGGCTTCGGGTCCTTCGCGTTTCGGGTTGCGGATGCCGATCATGATCGTCCGCATCTGGCTCAGGTTCGGACTGCCTTTCACGTACACCCGACGGTCGCCGTCCGTGCCTTGGTAGCGCTCGCTGCGGCTGGCACCGGACTGGTCACGCTGGATCTTCAGGTCGTTCAACTTGGCGAACTCGATGACCACGTTGTTCGCTTCGGGCCACACGTTGTAAGGGTCGCGGTTGAAGAACGTGGAGGGTACCACGGGCACCTCATACTCGTAGTAGTTCTGGTCGAAATCATTGCCCAGGCGGATGAACACACTGGCATCACCATACTCCAGCGCATCGTTGGGGTCGCTGCCTTCGGCGTGGATGTACATACGCAGCTTCTTGTAACTGCGGATGTCGAACTGAACGTTGCGGAAACCGGCGCGCGCATCCCCATCGCGCAGGTTGCACACCTTGTACTGGAGCGACTGTTCGTTGAGGTTACGGAGGTTGGCGCTGGCCACGTCGATCTCCTTGTTGATGCCCGGTGGCAGCACGTAGTTGATCGGTGTGCGATTGCCGTTCTCCTCGATGTTCACCGCAGCGATCTGGAACACCGTGGGGTCCGGGTCGCCGCCGATCACCTCGCCCGGTGTCTCCATGCTTTGGAGGTACTTGCGCCATTCGCCACGTACGAATTCCAGGCGGGCGAAGCGCAGGGTGGCTTCCTGCTGCCAGTCATGCAGGTAAAGGCGGAAGAAGCGGATGCTCCGGAAATCCTGGATGCCGTTGACCTGTGCCGTGGGCTGGCGGATCGGGATCTTGAACTGGTACCAGTAGACCTGCTTGGGGCCATCTGGCGTGTTGGCCGTGGCCAGGATGCGATCGGTGATGAAACCGCGACCCACCACCATGTCCTGCGGACGCAAGGGCACTTTGTAGTGGAAGTAGCTCTCGCTCTCGCCCAGGTTCTGGTCCTGGTTGATGTCCTCGGTGGTCGGTAGCGTGGTCTGTTGCGTGGGGTAATCCTGGGGCGAATCCTCGTCGGTCACCGAGTTGCCCTCCGGCGCGTTGAAGCGTTTGTAGCGCTCCAGGATGTCCGCACCGGCGTTGTCCAGTTCATCGCCCCGGAAGAAGCGGTAGTCATCATTGGAAGGGTCGCTCTCCCAGCGCGCACGTGCCCCGGGGTTCAACGCGTTGATGTAATCGTCGAAGAATTCGCTCTCGTTGCGTCCGGGGATACCCGCCGCCGGACTGCCCAGACCATCAAGACCCACGTCCTGGAACTTGTTGCTGTTCGTTTCCGTGATGGCGAAGGCGTTCACCACGCTCTGGGTGGCCGGAACAACGCCCCATGTGGTGGTGTTGGTCACGTACGATGTGTTGTCCGCCGAGTTGGGCAGGCCGTTCTCGAAGCCTTTGCGTCCGTCGCGCAGGACGTCTTCGCTGATGTTGCCAAGGTCCAGGTAGAGGTCGCCACCGGTGCTGTTCACGGAGTTCACGTTGGTGGCCGGCTCCCCAGCACTGTTGCTGGCGTTGAAGAAGGGGTCCATCACCCAGAACTGGATGGTCTCGATGTTACTGGCCTCGAAGTCCGTGGTGGTGATGCGTCGCGTGATACCCGCCCAGTTGTTCTCCGGGTTGGGCAGGTTGCCATCACCGTCCAGGTTCGGGTTGTAGTTGTACGGTCCACGCTCCGAAGGGTAGTAGCTCAGGTCCAGCACCGGTATGTTGGTGGGCGTACCGGCGGCCAGCTGGCGATTGGGGAACACTTCCTGTTCCAACACTTCGCGCATCCGGTTGTCGCTGCGGATCTCACTGCTGTTGGCGATGTTGGCCGGGGTAAGGTTGTTGTTCCGGAAGAACAGCGGATCGATCACGTACCAGGCCAGCTGTGCGCGGCGATAACCCGCGCCCAGGTCGTTCACCAGATCACCTTCGGGGAAGAGCGATGGAATGCCCTGTGGCACGGCCGAGTGGAACCACAAGCTCTGCGTGCGCAGGTCGATCACGCTAACACTGCCTTCGAAATCATCGATGTAGCTGGTACCCGCATTGCCGATGGCGCGGCTGTGGCCAGGGATCAGGTAGGCCCCTTCCAGGCTCGCGCTCACATTGCTCTCCGCCTTGGTTGCGTAGAACGGCAGCTTGTCGACCATGTCCGTGATCCATTGCGACTTGGACGCCCATGTGGCATCGAGCCCCACCATGGTGTTGCGGATGGGTTCTTCGCCAACGTTCACCTTCTGGGTCAACGGGCGCTCGTACAGGTTCATCACGGTGCCACCCAGGATGAAGTCCTTGTTGATCTTATAGTCGAAGCGCGCGCCGGCAAGGGTCTTCGTCTGGATACTGAACAGCGAATTGCTTTCCAGGGCGATGTTGATGGGTGTGCCGCTCTCCAGGATCCCTTGGTTGAGGATCCGCACCCGGCCGAGGTTGTAATCCACCGTGTAGTCCTGGTTCTCGATCAGGCGCACACCGCCTGCGGTTACGCTCACCGAACCTTGGGGGATGTTCACCGAGTTGAGGGAGATCACATCACTGCTCGCGGAACGGTAGCTGCCCTTCAGGCGGAAGCGGTTCAGTTCCGGGATGTTCTGTGCAGCGGTCTTGGTACTGTCATACAACTGCTGGTATACGATGGTGCGCTTGATGTTCGGGTCAACGCCCACCAGCTTGCTATCCAGGTAACTACCGAAGGGTTCCAGCGTAGTGAAGTAGATGCGGCCGCTCTGCGACTGGATGGTACCGCCGGTGCTGGCCGCACCATCGATGAAGTCGAACCAACCATCGGGATTGGGCGCGTTGTTGGGATCCAGCCGGTCCATGGCGAGGGATTGGATCAAGGGGATCTGATCCAACGGCGCTCGCGGGATGTAGTTGATGTCCACACCGGTCGTGGGGTTGTTGTAGACGATATCCAACCGGAAGTTCTCGCGGTTCACCTGGAAGGCGCCCAAGGAGTAGACGTTCTTCATCATCAAGTCCCACAGCGGTATGCGCGGGTTGGTGATCGTCGCCTTCAGCAAACGGAGCACGAGCGCTTCGGTGCCCGCCGGGTTCACCGTGGTGCCTTCGCCGGTGCCGCCACCGGTATCGCCCGTGAAGACGCCGTCCTGCGAGAATTGACCCACCTGGTAGGTCTGTCCATCCAACGTGTATTGGTAGGACACGGCCAACACCTCGTCGTTGTTCAACGACTGGTTCAGGGTGATGAAACCGAGGCGTTGGTTGAAGGTGTACTCGCTGCTGGTGAGCAGACGCGCGCTCTCCACTTTCTCGTAGTGCCGCGCCGCCACCAGACCCAGCCCCTGCAAGGCTGCACTGGAGTTCACGAAGCCGGTGATGCCCGCATTGGTGCTCACCGTCTGGAACAAGGTGTTCGCGCTATTGTCAGCGACGATGCTGTTGGGCCGGTCCTGCACCAGGCCTGCGGGCAGGTCGGCACTGAAATGGCCGGCGGCGACCGCTTGTGCGCTACCATCCTCACCCAGATCGGTAAAGGCTACGAAGTTCCGTGTCTGCTGGAAATCCTGCCGCGTGTTGGTCACCCACACTTCGATACGCTGGATCACCACACCGCTGTTCACCGTGGGCAGCGTGCGCAGTGCTTCGTCGTAACGGTCGCGGAAGTAATGGCTGAGGAAATAGTGCTTGTTGGCCTCGTACTCGTCGGCCTTGATGTCGAACCGCGTGGTCTGTGCACCGCCTTGTGCCTGCACGTTGCGGCGCTGGCCTTTCTCCTGGCTGAAGATGGCCGTGGCGGTAAGGCGCCCGAAACGCAATTCGGTCTTCAACCCGAAAAGGCTCTGGCTGCCCTGTATCAACGTTCCGCGCAACGGCAGGCTCACGTTCCCCGCTTCGATCTTCTGGATGATCTCATCCTCATAGCCGGTGTAGTCCAGCTTCACCTGGTTCTCGAAATCGAACGTCGCTTGGGTGTTGTAGTTGGTGTTGATCTTCAGCTTCTCTCCGATGTTGCCCACGAGGTTGAGCTGGATGCGCTGGTCGAAGTTGAACGTGGTGATGCGGCGCTGGTCGATGGGGATGCGCGGGTTCTCCGTCTTGCTGATGTTGACACCGAAGATGACCTCCGCACTACCGCGTGGCTTGATGTCGATGGTATTTCCGCCGAAGATGCGGTCGAAGGCTTCGCCCCGCACCTTGATGGCCGGTATGAGCGCTTTCTGGGCGCTTTCGCTGTCCTTCTCCACGCGGTCCAGCCAATAGCCTTCCATGGACCGTTCCATGTCGTAGTTGATGTACTCATCCAGCGACATGCTCATGGGCGGACGATAATCGAATGAGCCGCCCACGGTGCTTTGCATGATGTACTGGCCGGTGACCGGATCGTACACCACGTTGTTCTCGATGTTCTCCGGGTCCTTCAGGTTGATGTTACCCGTGGAAGGCGCACCCGGCGTCAAGGGATCGGTGAGGGGATATTGCAGTTCCACCTCCGGCGAATCCACCTGAAGGATGAACATGGCATAAGCCAGTTCCCGCCCCTTCACATCATCCGCAGCGCCTGCCATCAGCACCAGCAGGAACAGTTTACCCACCCACGCCAACAGGCTGCGCTGAACAGGGGAATGATGCAAGGCCGGCCGCACGCTCAAAGGTTCTTCAGGGTCAGCTTGATCAATTCCTCCACGGCGGGCATGTCCCCGGCCCTTTCCTGAAGCACCACGTTCATGGCACGTTCGGCTTTCAGGCGGTCCAGCCCCAGCGAAGTCAGTGCCGATAACGCCTCCGCTTTCAGCGTATTGCCCACAGGCATGGCACCGGCTGCCGCAGGCATGGCCACACCGGCCAGTTTACCCTGTAGCTCGCCGATGATGCGCTGGGCCAGTTTGGGGCCGATGCCCTTCACGCCTTTCAACATGGATTCGTCACCCACCAGGATCGCCGTATGGATCTCCGCGGAACTACGCGCACCCATGATGGACATCCCGATGGTGGCGCTCACTCCCTGTACCTCGATGAGGCGCCGGAACAGCTGGCGGTCGTCACGGTTGAGGAAGCCGAACAGTTTATGGTCGCTGGAGCCCGAGCGCACATCAACGCTCACCGCATAGTGCACGAAGAGTCGTACAGTGGAGTCCATGGCGATACGTGCCAATGTGCTGGACGAGGCACCCACCAGGTAGCCCACGCCATGCACATCGAGCACCACATGGTCCTGCGTCACCTCCAAAACAATTCCGTTCAGGCTGTCGATCATCCTGTCCCCTCGAGATGGGCTGGGTTCAATAAAACAAGGGGTAGGGTCGTGCTATGCGCAGCGGATAAGGTCCAACGAAGAGGCGCGAAAATAACGGAAGTCCCTATTCCACCGCCCCCTATTTTGGTGCTCGGCCAACGCCGTTGCACCCATGACCAGACAGCGCCTAGTCGTATTCTCCGGAGCGGGCGTCAGTGCCGAAAGTGGATTGCGCACTTTCCGTGACAGCGATGGACTTTGGGAGGAACACCGTATTGAGGACGTTGCCACCCCGGAAGCCTGGCGGCGCGATCCTGCCACGGTGCTCCGCTTCTACGACATGCGCCGCGAGCAGGTACTGGCCGCTCGACCCAACGCGGCGCACCGCGCCATCGCGGATCTGGAAGACCGGTTCCACGTAGAGGTCGTTACGCAGAACATCGACGACCTGCATGAGCGCGCCGGAAGTACACGCGTGCTGCACCTGCATGGAGAGATCCTCAAGGTCCGCAGCACCGCCGAACCCACGCTCATCACACGTCTGAACGGCACATCACTTCGCCTGGGTGACCGGTGCGCACTGGGATCCCAACTGCGACCGCACATCGTTTGGTTCGGGGAGGAGGTACCTGAGATGCAACGGGCCGCCGCATTGATCTCGAAGGCGGATGTGCTCGTCGTGGTCGGCACCTCGCTGCAAGTGTATCCAGCTGCAGGCCTGATCCACTACCTCCCCCGCACGGCGGAGATGTTCGTCGTTGATCCAAAAGACCCGCAGGTCGGCGTCCAAGGGGCCCACCACTGGAAACAAAAAGCCAGCGAGGGACTACCCGCGCTGGCTCTTCACTTGCGGAAGCGGATCAGCGACCGCTGACCACGAAGCGTTGCGTTACGAGCGTTCGCCCTTGTACGTCAACGCTCGCGAAGTACATGCCGGGGGCCAATCCCTCGGTGGACATGCGTGCTACAGGCTGGCCGTTGCGCAATGCACTGCTGCGGATACGCTCGCCCAGCGCATTGTGGATCACCAAGGCCGCCGCACCGGTGGTGTTCACGAGTTCAACATCGAACTCAACGTCAGCTCCCTTGGATGGATTGGGGAATACAGTGATGTGCGCTGCGCTAGCACGTTCTTCGATGCCCACTCCGAGGCTACAGAATTGGATATCCACCCATACACTATCATCACTATTCGAAACGTCGAACCACACGTAGCGATAAGTACTGCAACCTTCCACACCCTGTGGTACATGGTAAGCGTGGAAGTTGGAAAGACCAACGCCTGCCTCCATATCCAACGAGTGCTGGGGAAGGGAGCTCCAGGACGGCATGGCTCCCGCATCCTGCGGACCGTAGCAAAGGCCCCAGCAGAAATAGTTCTGTGTGTAGGGCTCCACCTCCAACTCGTAACGGCGCATGTTGATCTCGCGCTCGGGACCGGAGACCAAGGTGGCCAGGATATCCACCTCATCCACGGTGCCGTCACCGATGTCGCCAGCCAGACCCGTATGCACCACGGTGGTGCCGTTGACCACACTCCCCTCTCCATCGGTAAGGGTAATGAAGTCCTGAGCGAACGTGGCCGTACTGAGGAGACAAGCCAACGGAAGACTGTAGCGTAGCATCATGGAACGAGCTGTTTCTGGTTTCTTCACCTTTACAGGCACAAAGATAGTCCGCGCCATTATTTCACCGCCCTTTCCCGTGGTCGAGAACGGCGTCGTTATTGGCCTCATAGGATCCCAAGGTGAGGATCATAAACCGGTCCGCGGCGGAGATCACCCGTCTACATTTGGTCGCCTCGATAACGATCCCGCAACATCGACCGCCTCTACAACGCCCTACGAAAAACCAATCTCTAGACCTGCACCATGAAGAAGTCTTTACTCCTGTCCTCGATCCTGGCCCTGGGCTCGCTGAGCGCGGCGGCACAATGCCCAGATGGCGAATCTGAAGTGGTAGTGAACGTCACGCTCGACCGCTACGGTTCGGAGATCTCGTGGTCCTTGACCGGCCCAGGTGGCACGCCCGTGTATGCGGAAGGCGATGGATACACCGATGAGGCCGCGAACGGCGAGTATCCGATCGACCCCATCAGTGTTTGTGTGCCGCAGGGCACCCAGATCATCTTCAACGCCGAAGATGGTTACGGCGATGGCTGGTGCTGCAGCTACGGCGATGGTGGATATTCCGTTACCGTGGATGGCGTGGAAGTGGCTTCCGGTGGTTCATTCGGCGCCGAACAGGTCTCTTCCGTATTCCTGGGGACCGACCTCGCCCTTAGCGGCCTCACCATGGAAAGCGTTGTAGCACAGGGCGACCTGACCATCAGCGGTACCGTGGTGAACGCAGGTATCACCGAGATCACGTCGTTCGACCTTTCCTACACCGTGGACAACGGCACTGCGGTCTCCACGACGGTGAACGCCACCGTGGCCCCCGGCGAGACGTACGAATTCTCTCACCCCACCCCATGGAACGCCACCCTTGGTTCACATGACCTGGCCGTGAACGTGAGCGGTGTGACCGGAGATGGTGTGACCGACAACGACGCCATCGACGGTGGCGTTGGCGTTGCCAGCCAAAGCGTGCAGCGGACGGCCATCATCGAGCAATTCACAAGCTCCACCTGCCCTCCGTGCGCGAGCCTGAACGTTACGTTCGGACCCACCTTGACGGGCTTGAACGTGAACGACCCCAGCAGCAACATCGCGGTGATCAAGTATCACATGAACTGGCCCGCTCCAGGCAACGACCCCAGCTACAACCCTGACGGCAATACCCGCAAGAGCTACTATGGCGTTACCGGCATCCCGGACCTGTTCATCGATGGCAAGGCCATGCAGTCGGTCGCTGCGGACTACATCCAGGACGAGGCTGCACGCAATGCGTTCGTAGACCTGCAACTCAACTACTGGACAAGTGGCAACACCATCAACGTGACCGCCGATGTGACCCCCTACTGGGCCTACTCCGGCACGCACAAGCTCCACATCGGCATCGTGGAGAACGGCTACGACTACGCAGCTTCCACCACCACGCAGGATGAATTCCACTACATCCAGCGCAAGATGATGCCGAACGGGCAGGGCAATACCCTGAGCGCTTTCGAGGCAGGCACCACCCAGACCGTGAATCAACAGTACACCATGGCGTTCGGCAGCCCTGCACAAGGCAACTACCAAGCTTGGGACGGCGGCATGGAGGACCTCACCGTGGTCGCCTTCATCCAGAACAACAGCACCAAGGAGATCGTGCAGGCCGCGATCGCTCCGGTAGCGGTGGGCATGCAGGAGAATGAAGCTGCGGGCAACCTGCGCGTTTTCCCGAACCCGACCAACGGTACCGTGAACCTGGCCTTCGACGCTTCGATGCAGAGCGGAAAAGCCACCATCGAGGTCTTCAACGCCTTGGGCGAGCGCGTGTTCGGCACCACCCGCGCCTTGAATGGCGGTGCACAGCGTGAGGCGCTTGACCTGAGCGACCTGAACAGCGGTGTGTACTTCGTGAACATCAGCGCCGACGGTTTCCGCGCCAGCCGCACCATCAACCTGACCAAGTAAGACCAGACTGAAAGCAAGGAAGGTCGGCGTTCCGGTACGATGTTCGCATCCTCGGACGCCGACCTTCCTATTTTCACCCCCTCGCACCATGAAGAACCTGCTCACCTGTCTCGTCGCCCTCCTACTACCCGTGCTCGTCACCGCTCAAGGACGAATGCCTTCCGTGACGTTGCAGACCATGGATGGCAAGAAGGTGGATACCAAGACCTGGAGCAACAATGGCAAACCCATCATCGTGAACTTCTGGGCCACCTGGTGCGCACCATGCAAGCGCGAGCTCAGCACCATAGCGGAGAAGTACGATGTATGGCAGGAGCAGACCGGAGTGAAGCTGATCGCTGTTTCCATTGACGATGTGCGCAGCACGGCCCGTGTAGCACCCTACGTGAACGGACAGGATTGGGACTACGAGATCTACCTGGACCCCAACGGCGACCTGAAGCGCGCACTGAACGTGAACAATGTGCCGCACACCTTCCTGCTGAACGGCAAAGGAGAGATCGTGTACCAGCACAACAACTATGAACCCGGCGACGAGAACGAACTGTACCAGAAGGTGCGCGAACTCGTCGGCAAGAAGTGAACGACCCTCGCATGGCCCACCACCGCCGCCCGCTGTGGCTCGGCACCCTTCTTCTCGCGTTCGTTGCTGGCGACCTCTCCGCGCAGGAAGGAGGTCAGATCCACGGGAACTTCAGCACGGACCTTCAGTTCTACAACCAGGATTCCGCCATTGGTGCCGTGGTGCCTGCGCAGCGCTTGGGCGCTAATGCATGGGCCAACCTGATCTACACCAACGGCCCTTTCGAGGCCGGTGGACGCTTCGAGAGCTACACGCCTCCGTTGGCGGGCTATCCGGCCGGTGTGGCTTATTCGGGTAGCGGTATCGGATACCGCTATGCGAAGTACAAGCAGAGCGATCTGGAAGTGACGGTGGGCAACTTCTTCGAGCAGTTCGGCCAGGGCATGATCTTCCGCAGTTACGAGGAACGCTACCTGGGGGTGGACAACGCCATGGACGGCATCCGCGTTAAGTACAAGCCCGTGAGGGGGGTTTACCTGAAGGGCTTCGTAGGGCAGCAACGCCTGTCCTTCGTGAACGAGGCCGTGAAGGGACCGGGCATCGTGCGAGGGATCGATGCTGAGATCTCGCTCAGCGAAGCGCTGGACAGCAACTGGACAAGCCCGAACAACCTCATCATCGGGGCAGGCTTCGTGAGCAAGTTCCAAGAGGATCGGGACCCTGTGCTTGAACTGCCGCAGAACGTAGGGGCCTGGGCCGTACGACTGAACTACACCACGCCGAAGTGGAACTTGTATACCGAGTACGCCTACAAGATAAACGACCCCAACAACAAGAACGGCTTCATCTACAAGGAGGGTCAGGCCCTACTGGTGAACGCCACGTATTCCGTGAAGGGACTCGGCATTTCCGTAGGCGCGCACTCCTTCGACAACATGTTCTTCCAAAGCGACCGCTCGGCCCCCACGCCGTTCGACCTGAACATCAATTTCCTGCCACCGCTCGCGAAGCAGCACACCTATAATCTTCCCGCCACCCTGTACCCGTACGCCACACAACCCAATGGCGAAGTGGCTGCGCAAGGTGAACTCTTCTACAAGTGGAAAAAAGGCACGAAGCTCGGCGGCAAGTATGGCACCAAACTGGCGCTCAACTACTCGGTGGCCTATGCGCTGGACACGACCCGGTTGGGCATGGCGGATGATACCACGGCTCGTCTCGGCTATCGCTCACGGTTCTTCACCCCGGGAGACCGCCGCTATTTCCAGGACCTCAACGTGGAGCTTCGCAAGAAGGTGAGCAGCACGTGGGAGTTGGCGCTCACCTACCTCAATGTATGGTACGACATTGACATCATCCAAGGCAAGCCGGGCAAGCCTGCGGTCCACGCGGACATCATCATCCTCGAGGGTCTGCACAATTTCTCCGACAAGAACTCCGTGCGTTTCGAACTTCAGCACTTGAGCACCAAGGAAGATCAAGGGAATTGGGCCACCGCCCTCGCCGAATTCACCTTCAGCCCGCATTGGTTCGTGGCCGCCATGGACCAGTTCAACTATGTTGGCGATGCGCACCTCGAAGAAAAAGGACAGAAACCGCTGCACTACCCCATCGGGTCGGTCGGCTATATCCGCGGCGGGAACCGCTTCCAATTGAACTACGGTCGACAACGGGCCGGTATCTTCTGCGTGGGCGGTGTATGTCGGCAGGTCCCTGCGGCCAACGGTCTCAGCCTTTCCATCACCAGTACCTTCTAGTGCCCATGCGACAGACCGGCCTCGCGCTTTTTCTCGGTACGCTTCTTTTCGGAGGATGTGATATCGTGAGCGATCCCGTACGACCAAGCTCGAACGGAGGCGGACCCGTTGTGGAGGGCATACCGCGCCGGGTCCTGCTGGAAGACCTTACCGGACACCGTTGCAACAACTGTCCGCGCGCAGCACGTGTCGCACACGAGCTGGTCGACATCTATGGGGAGGAACTTGTCGTGGTGGGCGTGCATATGATCAACGGGTTCGCAGCTCCCTTGCAGCCCATCGGCGACGACTTGTTCGACACGGATTTCCGCACCCCGGCCGGTAGCACCTATGAAAGCACGTTCCAAGTCATGGGACTGCCGTTGGGGATGTTCAACCGCACATCCTACAATAACTCGCGCACCATCAGTGACGGCGCTTGGTCTGAAGCCATGGCCGTAATGGCTGGACAGGAGGCCGATCTGGATATCCAGTTCACCGCCTTCAACTTTGACGCGGGCAGCAACACCGTGCAGGGACAGATCCGTGTACCTGTCGTGCATGATATCACCGGAGACCATGACTTGGTGATCTACCTTACGGAGGACCACGTGATCGATTGGCAGATCGATGCGGAAGCCACACCAAGCAACGTGGAGAACTATGAGCACCGGCATGTGCTCAGGGCCGCGTTGAACGGCACTTGGGGTGAGCCTATCATCACCGGCAGCGCCACGGTGGGCGATACATTGACCGCCACGTTCTCCTATGCACTTCCCAGCAATGTCCTGGTGCCGAACAACTGCGCGCTCATAGCGTACGTTGCACAACGGGACACGTATGAGGTGAAGCAGGTGACGGAGCGCAAGTTCCAACCGTAAGCGTTCTCTCAAGGTCATCTCGTAGGCTGCGCAAGGGGTCTCAGGTCCATGCGTTGCCAAGCCTTCGGATAGCTTCATCCATGCTCGTTCCTCGCGAGAATCGCCGGGATATCCCTTGCACTCTTCTTTGATATCCTCCCGAACAACACTTTTTGACACTTCTCGTGCATCCATCCGCCTTGGTTGCCGTTATCCTTGTCAACCGGTGGGATCAGTGGTGGATAACCGTTCGACGAATAGTTGCCACACCCCCTCCCAGCCGTACTATCTTCAACCGCGCTAAAGCCGAACCGTGATGATGGACCAGGGAAGGAAGATGATGGAGTTCAGCAAACAGGTGCTGCAAAAAGTCAGTTTCGATCAACGGCTCTTCAAGAAGGAGCTCCTTAAAGCCCGGCGTTGGTTGGGCCAGCACGATCAGCTCGTGCTCAAAGCATGGTGCCTGGCCACGTTCGGCCATGTGTACAAGGATGTTATCATCGAGGTTTTCCAGACCACGTTGCGTTCCTGATCTCAGCTTTTTCTTAGAAAGCGCAGGTTCCGCTTCAGGCCTTCGTACTTCGTCCGTTTCACCGCACTGCCTTCGAACAATCGTTCGAAGACGACCTCCGTCATTCCGTGCCACTCGTCCCTGCTCATGCCCATGAGCTCGGGCTTCGGCGCGAACTGTGGCTCGCTGTGCGGCGTGCTGAAGCGGTTCCAGGGACACACCTGCTGGCAGATATCACAACCGAACACCCAGTCCTTGAACCTACCGGCCATGTCCTCCGGTATCGCGCTCTTCAGCTCGATGGTGAAGTAGCTGATGCACTTGCTGCCGTCCACACCGTAGGGCGTGATCGCCTCGGTGGGGCACGCATCAATGCACCTGCGACACGTACCACAGTGATCGGTCACGGGAGCGTCGGGCTCCAACTCGAGGTCCAGGATGATCTCGCACAGGAAGAAGAACGACCCCGCACCCTGCCGTATGATGTTGGTGTGCTTGCCCACCCAGCCTACACCGCTGCGCTGCGCCCAAGCCTTCTCCAAGACCGGTGCGCTATCCACGAAGGTGCGCAGCGCCACATCGCCGAACCGCTCGTTGATGAACGCGACAAGGGGTTTCAGCCGCTGCTTGACCACCTTGTGGTAATCCCGACCGTAAGCGTACGTACTGATCTTGGGCGCCTCACTGTCCTGCTGTAACGGTGGCGTGTGGTAGTTGTAAGCCAGGCTGATCACGCTCTTAGCTCCGTCCACGAGTTTCCGAGGGTCCAAACGGAGGTCGAAATGGTTGCCCATGTAGCCCATTTCCCCGTGTCGTGCTTCACGCAGCCAACGTTCCAACCGTGGCGCTTCCTCCGTCAGGAACTCCGCGCGCGCAACCCCGCACGCGAGGAACCCGAGCTCTCGCGCTTTCGCCTTGACCAGATCGGAGCGTTCGCCCGGCGTGAGCATGCGGGCAAGGTAGCGCCCGCTAACTTGCCACGCCATGTCCAACCTGCGGCACGTCGACATCACCCGGTACATCATGCCCCTGCGTGAAGGAGGCTCCCTGCCCGGACTGACCGACGCCGACGATGGCTTCAAATACGTGGTGAAGTTCCTTGGTAACGGACATGGGCCGAAAGCGCTTATCGCGGAGTTGATCGGAGGCGAGGTCGCACGTGCACTGGGGCTTCGGGTACCGGAGCTGGTCTTCGCACGCTTGGATGCAGCGTTCGGGAGGACCGAACCCGATGAGGAGATCCAGGAGCTCTTGCAGAAGAGCACCGGGATCAATGTGGCACTGCACTTCCTTCCGGGGGCCATCACCTTCGATCCAGTGGTGTTCAATGTCCACCCCTTGGAAGCCTCGCTCGTGGTATGGCTGGATGCTTTGCTTACGAACATCGACCGCACGGTGCGCAACACCAACATGCTCATCTGGCGGAAGGAGCTCTGGCTGATCGACCACGGTTCATGCCTGTACTTCCACCATGCCTGGGACAACTGGGAGCGACATGCCAGTGGGCCTTTTGTGCAAGTGAAGGACCACGTGTTGCTTCCCAACGCTTCGGAGTTGGAGCAAGCCGACGCGTTGGCTCGAACGCGCATCACTCCAGCATTGCTCAACGACATCGTGGACCTGGTACCGGATGAATGGTCGCGATGGCCCGGAAGCGAACTCAGCCCTGCGGACATCCGCGCGATCTACAAACAGTTCCTCCAGCAACGACTCGCCCGTTCAGCCGCCTTCATCGCCGAAGCACAACATGCCCGAACAGCACTTGTATGAGTATGCCGTTGTGCGACTGCTTCCCGTGCTGGCGCGCGAGGAGTTCGTCAACGTGGGCATCATACTCTTCTCCAAACATGCAGGCTTCATCAAGGCGCGTGTTGAGCTGAATGAGAACAGGCTGCGCTCCCTGCGCAGTGATCTGGACCTTGACGAGGTACGCGAGAACCTGCACGCCTTCACCCGCATCGCGCACGGCGACCCGAAAGGAGGGCCCATCTCCACCCTCGATATTGCCTCCCGTTTCCGCTGGCTCACTGCGGTGCGTAGCAGCGCTATTCAAACGTCACGACCACACCCGGGACTGTGCGCTGACCTGGATGGCACGGTGGACCGGCTGTTCGAAGAGCTCGTGCACTGAAACCGACTACGGTTTCACGATCAACGTGCTGGGCACCTGCGAAAGCCACAAGCTCCTGCTCTCCGCCAGGCGCGCCCAACTGGGGTAACTGATCAATAACAACGTGTGCCGTTGCAACATGGACTGGTCAACGATCCGGCGGTCCAGGATGGTCAATCGGTCGGGTGCGAGACGCGACAAGCGCTGAGCCTCCGCATGGAACGATGGCTCACGAGCCGTAAGACCTGCGGCATCCAGGATGGTGACCTTCGCATCCACATTGCGCATGAAGCGTTCCGCGTAGTTGAACAGGAACAGATCGCCGGGGGCGAAGATGGGCAGCAGGATATGGCTGGCCGTTGTGAAGCCCTTGTCCATGAAAATGCCCACGCTGCATTGCGCACCCTCGATGAACTGGCGAACGCGCTCATCCAGCTGGTCATCCGCAGGCATCAAGGATGTCTGCCCCGTCAACGAACCGATCAGCTTGCTGGGGTCCAAAGCACGACTGGTGAACCCCAGCAGGTCCCCGAGCAACGTGCCCCTCAATAGGGGCTTGCCGGACCCGACCAGCAGTAGATCATAGCCGCCCGCGTTCGTTACTTGAACGATATCCTTCGCGATATCATTGGTCACCTTGAACACGGTCTCCAACGGAAGATTCAAGCGAGCGGCTTCCTCCTTCACCAGTTCGAAGCTCTCCCGCTCAACATCCGCGTGCTCCAACGGATTCAGATCCTCGCTGGCGGACAGGTGCAACGCCGTAACGTCCAAAGCAGCGGCGTCCTTGCGCGACAATTCCGTTGCCAGTTGCAAGAGTTTCTTTCCGCTCTGCGGCTGTCCGAAGGAGATAAGCACCCGCCATCCGGGACGGTCGACTTTCACGGGCTCCAACAGATCCTCTTCATCCTTCCCGAACCACCGTTCGATCAACGAGAGAGCCGGGCCGGTCATGAAAGTCGTGACGAGGGCCATGATCACCATCATCGCGAAGATCTTCGGGGTGAGCACGCCCAGGTCGTACCCGATGTTCAATACGACCAGTTCCATCAGCCCGCGCGTGTTCATGAGCGCGCCGATGGCAAGACTGTCCTTCCAACTGTTCCCAGTGAAGCGTGCTGCCAGGGCGCTACCTCCCAGTTTGCCAAGTACCGCCACACCGATCACGGCAGCACAGACCAGCCACAGGTCGCCTTCATTGAGAAGGCCGATACGCGTGCGCAGGCCCGTGAACACGAAGAAAAGCGGCAGCAGCAGCACGAGGCTGATATCCTCCATCTTGTTGATGAGCACCTTGCGGAAACTCAACGCTGAAGGCATGATGGCACCTGCGAGGAATGCGCCGAACAGCGCATGAATGCCGATGATCTCGGTGAGGTAGGACGAACCGAGCATGACCAGGAAGGTCAACGCCACGATGGGGCGGCTCAGGGTATCTCGGTCCTTGTGGATCTCGCCCAGGCGCACCAGGAAAGGGCGCACCACCTTGATCATCAACAATACATAGAGCAGCGCCGAAGCGATGGTGAACACGGCGCTCGCCGCAGAACCAGCCTTCACGATGGCGATCACCGCAGCAAGAATGCACCAGGCGGTGATGTCATCCGCAGCGGCGCATGCGATCGCCACCGTGCCGATACGCGTGCTCGACAATCCACGCTCCTGGATGATCCGTGCGAGCACCGGGAACGCAGTGATGCTCATCGCGATGCCCATGAACAAGGCGAACGACGAGAACGCGATGGTGGGCGGCGCGAATTCGAGGTACAGGAAGTAGGCCAGCCCGACCCCGAGCGCGTATGGGATCACGATGCTCGCATGGCTGATGATGACCGCGTCGTGCGCACGCTTGCTCAGCACGTTCACGTCCAGTTCCATGCCCACCACGAACATGAATAGGATCAAGCCGATCTGGCTCATGAACTGCAGGTTCGTGAGCGAGCCTTCCGGAAAAAGAAAGGTGAACGCTCCAGGGAACCAGTAACCCACCACCGAAGGGCCAAGAACGATGCCCGCCACGATCTCCCCGATCACCGAGGGTTGACCCAACTTGTTGAAGAGGTAGGCGAAGAACCGGGCCGTTGCGATGATCGCCAGGATCTGCATGATGAGCACCGCCAAGGGGTGGTGCATGTTGCCATCCATGGTGTGCTTGAACGCGTCCAGCGCGGAGGCATCGTTCGCCACGTTGATGGTGGGTGGCAGCAGTTCGGTCTGCACCGGGCGCAGCGCATCGCCCTTGAGCATGATGCCGTAGATCAGCACCCCGAACAGGCCGATCGTGACCAGGTAGAACAGGAAACTGCGCTGGACCTGCGACATGTCGCGAAGCTAGGACATGCGTTGTTCGATCACTCGAACAGGCTGCCAGGCTTAACACTGGGGACACGGCCCAGATGCCTGTACGCTCGCTCCGTAGCCTGCCTTCCACGCGGCGTACGTTGCAGGTAACCCTCCATGATCAGGAAAGGTTCATACACCTCTTCGATGGTCCCCGCCTCCTCACCGACCGCCGTGGCCACGGTGTTGAGTCCAACAGGACCACCGTTGAACTTATCTATGATGGCACCGAGGATGCGGTTATCCATCTCATCCAATCCATGAGCGTCCACATTCAATGCTCGCAGCGCATGTTGCGCGATGCCGAGATCGATGGTACCATCACCCTGTATCTGCGCGAAGTCACGCACCCGTCGTAACAATGCATTGGCTATACGCGGTGTGCCCCTGCTCCTGCGCGCGATCTCCTGTGCGGCCTCCTCCACGATGGGCACGTTCAAGAGGCCCGCGCTGCGTTTGATGATGCCCTTCAAAATGGTGGCATCGTAATAGTCCAATCGACTGTTGATGCCGAAGCGCGCCCGCAACGGTGCAGTGAGCAATCCACTACGCGTGGTGGCACCAACGAGCGTGAACGGGTTCAACGCGATCTGCACGGTTCGCGCGTTCGGTCCGGCGTCGATCACCAGGTCGATGCGGTAGTCCTCCATCGCGCTGTAGAGGTATTCCTCTATCACCGGCGTCAACCGATGGATCTCGTCGATGAAGAGCACATCATGCGGCTCCAGGTTGGTGAGCAGTCCGGCCAGATCGGCGGGCTTGTCCAGAACGGGACCGCTCGTTACCCGAAAACCAACGCCCATCTCTTGAGCGATGATGTTGGCGAGCGTGGTCTTGCCCAAGCCTGGCGGTCCGTGAAGCAGCACATGGTCCAGTGCTTCGCCCCGCTGCTTCGCAGCCTGCACGAAGACCTTCAAGTTGTCCGTTACCGCTTTCTGCCCAGCAAACTCGCCGAACTGCTTCGGACGCAGTGTTTGCTCCAGCTCCTTGTCGGAAGCGGAACGCTGTTCATTGCGGACATCGAAACCACCGGTCATCGTTCAAAGGTAACGGCGCCACGGTTCAACGCTCATTCAAGCTGCTTGTCCAGGTCCCTGTATACGTCCTCAAAGAAAATGCGCAGGCCGAGGGTGTAGATCGGGGCGGTCAAGCGCTCATCAAGGCTATGGCCGGTCCGCATCACAAGGCGGTAGCCCCAGCCGGCTCCCAGGCCGAAATACTTCCAGAACCGGTATTGAACGGTCATGCAGGGCTCATAGATGATGAAACCCGAGCGGAACAGCTTCTGCCTGCGTCCCGCCTGATCATCGTACACCACGGACCCGCTTCCAACCCCCACCTGCACCGGTATGCGCACCTCCCATGGCCCGCGCTGGTAAAAGGCATAGTCCACATAAGCGTGCACATAGCCCATACGCAATCGGGTGGGGCGGGTGCCCAAGCCGTGCACAAAGCGGTCACGTTCCACAGGAGAGAAGAGAAAACTATAACCTGCGCCATACTGGAACCGGCGAGCATGCTCAAGCCCCAGCTTCACGCCCATCATCCGCACATTCTGGTTGCTTACGAAGGAACCCTTCATGTCAAGCCGCAACACCGGACGGGGTCGTTCCTGCGCGAACAGTGCGATGCTGTCCAGCAATTGCGCCTGTACGCGGCTGATCGCAAAAGACGTGAGCAGAAGGAGGAATAAGGTCCGCATCGAACGCGAATGTCCGCATCCAAAGATGCGGACATTCAAGTGGCTTGCCGGAGCAAGTAGGCGGATCAATGCTCCTCTTCGCCGTGTTCCAGCGGGGTGATCTGGCTCACCCAATCCTCTGCCTTACCGGGCTTGCTGTAATCATATGGCCAGCGATGAACGACCGGGAGCGGTCCGGGCCAGTTGCCGTGGATATGCTCCACAGGGGTGGTCCATTCCAACGTGTTGCTCTTCCAGGGGTTCTGCACCGCCTTGGGTCCACGGAACACGCTGTAGAAGAAGTTATAGGTGAAGATCACCTGGGCCAACGCGCCGATGATGGCGAAGATGGTCACCAACACGTTCAGGTCCACGACGCCATCGAACATGGGGAACTCGCTGTAGCTGTAGTAGCGACGAGGCGCACCGGCCAGGCCGATGAAGTGCATGGGGAAGAACACGCCGAAGGCACAGACGAAGGTGATCCAGAAGTGGGCGTAGCCCATCTTCGTATTCATCATCTTGCCGTACATCTTGGGGAACCAGTGGTAGATCCCTGCGAACATCCCGAAGATGGCGCTCATGCCCATAACGATATGGAAGTGGGCCACCACGAAGTAGGTGTCGTGCACGTTGATGTCCAGGGCACTGTCCGCGAGGATGATGCCTGTGAGACCACCGGCGATGAAGGTGGCCACCAGTCCGATGCTGAAGAGCATGGCCGGCGTCATCACGATGTTACCACGCCACAGTGTGGTGATGTAGTTGAACACCTTCACCGCAGAGGGAATGGCGATCAACAAGGTGGTGAACACGAACACCGACCCCAGGAAGGGGTTCATCCCGGTGATGAACATGTGGTGACCCCATACGATGAAGCTGAGGAACCCGATGGCAAGAATGGACCCGATCATCGCACGGTAGCCGAAGATGGGCTTGCGTGCGTTGGTTGAGATGATCTCCGAAGTGATACCGAGCGCGGGAAGCAACACGATGTAAACTTCCGGGTGACCGAGGAACCAGAACAAGTGCTGGAACAGCACCGGGCTTCCGCCGCTGTGGTCCAACGCCTCGCCCGCGATGTGGATGTCGCTCAGGTAGAAGCTCGTACCCATTGAACGGTCCAAAAGGAGCAGCAACGCAGCGCTCAGCAATACCGGGAAACTGAGGATACCCAGCACGGCGGTGAGGAAAAGCGCCCACATGGTCAATGGCATGCGGGTCATCTTCATCCCCTTCGTACGCAGGTTCAATACCGTCACCACGTAATTCAGGCCACCCATCAGCGAGCTTGCGATGAAGAGTGTCATGCTGACCAACCACAGCGTCATACCCGCGCCGGAGCCGGGGATGGCTTTCGGTAGAGCGCTAAGTGGTGGATAGACCGTCCACCCCGAAGAAGCGGGGCCACCCTCCACGAAAAGCGAGGCTAGCATCACCACGCTGCTGAGGAAGAAGAACCAGTACGAGAGCATGTTGATGAAGCCGCTCGCCATGTCGCGCGCACCGAGCTGCAAGGGGATGAGCAGGTTGGCGAACGTTCCCGACAGACCACCGGTCAATACGAAGAAGACCATGATGGTACCGTGGATGGTCACCAGCGCCAGGTACATGTTGGGGTCCAGTACTCCACCGGGCGCCCACTTCTCTCCAAGGAAGAAGCTGCTGAAGGCGAAGCCCTCACCGGGCCAGGCCAGCTGTAGACGGAAAAGCAAGGACATGATCACCGCCACCCACGCCATCACGATGGCGGTGACGAGGAACTGCTTGCTGATCATCTTGTGATCATGCGAGAAGACGTACTTCGAAATGAAGCTCTCCTCGTGGTGATGCGCCTCGTGCCCGTGGCCGGCAGCGTGCGCGTGTGCGGTAGTAGCACCCATGGTCATCAATTCCTTTCTGTTCAGTGCGACGGTTGAGCCTGTGCGACCGTGTTGCCAGCGGCGGCTGCGACGGCAGCGCTATCCACAGGTACGGCAACGGGGGGCGCGGGGGGCGCAGGCGGCGCCTGGAACGGTTTCTTCATGGCCTCCGCGTACCACGCGTCGTGCGCGGCGGCATCGGTCACCACCAATGGCATCTGCATGTTGTAGTGCGAAGCACCGCAGATCTTGTTACAAAGCAGGATGAAGTCGAACGCCTCGTTCTTCGTGACCAGACGCATGCTGTCCGTTGTGATGGTCGGCGTCATCTTGATCGTGGTGGTCATTCCCGGCACCGCGTTCATCTGCGCGCGCAGGTGCGGCAGGTAGGCGCTGTGGATCACGTCCTGGCTGCGTATCAAGACCTTCACCTCCTGGCGCACCGGCAGATGGAACTCCTTGATCACGACGTCATCAGCACCATGCGTGTAGGGGCTGGCGACACCCTTTTCGATGATGTCCTGCTCCATCAAGGTGCGCAGGTTGATGATGCGCTGCTTGTTCCTGCGCATGCGTTCCACCTGGTCGGTCAGCTCGTGCGATTTCGTTTCGGCGAGAATGGCATGTGCCAAGGTGCTGTCCGCTCCGGAGATCTCCTTGTCCAATTCGGCCAGACGTGCAGCAACGCTCTCACGCGTGACGATCCCCAGCGGATTCGTGCCGTTGATGAGGCGGAAATCCGTGGCACCCAGATTACCATCTGCGCCAGGGTAACGTGCGGTCCAATCGAATTGCTTGGCGTACAGTTCCACTTGGATGGCATCGGGAGAGGCGGGCGCCGTGATCTTGGCCCAGCTGTTCAACCCGTAGATGATGATCACCGCGAGCACCGCTGCCGGGGCGATGGTCCAAGCCAGTTCAAGCTTGTTGTTGTGCGGCTGCCAGAACGCACGACGGTCCTTGCTGTACACGTACTTACCAGCGAACCAGAAGAGCAGGATGTTCGTGATGATGAAGGTGATGATCAGGATCCACCAGTTGAAGTCCATCAACCAATCGGTCTCCGCACCATGTTCGCTGGCGGCCACCGGCAGCATCTTGTCCTTGTAAGCGATGCACAGCCACAGGAAGAAGCCGAAATACACGGGCAGGAACAGCCACATCATGCGCCCGTTGAAGCGGTTGTCGCTATCGGAGATGTCTTCCTCACGCTTGCCACGCAGGCGCGATGTGAGTTCGTAGACGCGGGCAAGCTGCGCTACCGCAAGGATGCCCAGCACCACGACGATCAGGATCAACAACTTGGTCATCGTTCGTTCGATATCAACCCTTCAAAGGGCGGTCTTGTTCAACGTTCCGGCGGCGCACCTCCTCGTAGCGCACCGTGAGCTTGCGCACCTGCCACAGCATCGCCGAGGCCCATAGGCCCAGTGCAGCGATGAGGTATGGAAGTGCGCTTTGCATGATCAGATCTGGTGATGTACGCTTTCGTCCAGGTATGGGTGGTTCACCACGGTGAGCGGTGCTTTCGTCAACGCAGTAAGGACCGTGTGGATCAATGCTCCGAGGAACGCGAGGAACATCCCGATCTCCACTAGGCCGATGCCATGGAAGTGGTGGCCCAGACTGCCGGGCATCACCATCATGTTCACATCCATCCAGTGGCCGATGAAGATGATCGTACCCACGAAGATGAGGAAGCGTGGGTTCCGCTTGGCGTCGCGGCTCATGAGCAAGACCATGGGCACGGCGAAGTTGATGAAGAACGTGCCCCACATCAGCCAGGGGTGGTTGTTGATACGGTCCTGGAAGTAGGTGACCTCCTCGGGGATGTTGCTGTACCAGATCAACATGAATTGGGAGAAGTACAGGTAGGTCCACAGGAAGCTGATGGCGAAGACCCACTTGCCCATGTCGTGGATATGGCTGTTGCTCACCTGCGGCAGGTAGCCCTTGCGCTTCAGGTAGAGCACCAGGATCACCGCACTGATCATCGCGCTCACCCACATGCCGGCGAACGTGTACCAACCGAACAGCGTGCTGAACCAGTGTGCATCGATGCTCATGATCCAATCCCAGGAGAGGATGCTGCTGAACACGGCGAAGAACACGAGGAAAAGCGCGCTCCGCTTGTAGTTCAGGATCATCCGCTTCACCAGGCTGTCGCCGGTCTCCTTATCCATCTGCAGGCTCTGCTTGCGGAACCAATATCCAGCGAAGATGAAGGTGGCCAGGTAAGCGATCGTGCGGATCCAGAAGAACGGGACGTTCAAGAAGGCCTTCTTGCCCGCCATGATGGTGTCGTAATTCGGATTGGCGACAGCGCCAGCCTCGAGCTGATCCACGTAATGTGCATCATGCCCTTCGCCCACCATGTACTCGTGGTAGAGACTGTGGTCCATCCAATGGTAGATGTGGTTCATGTGCAAGCTGGCGGCGATGAACACGATGACCAGCGGGATCCAGCCCCACTTCAAGTAGCTGAAGAGACTCTCGAACACGCGCTTCACCAGAACGCTCCAAGCGGTCTCGGTGGCGTTCTGCAGCGCGAAGAAGAACAAGGCGCCCAGGCCGATGCCGAAGAAGAAGAAGCTATTGACCAACAGGGATGCCCACGTGCGTTGGTGGTGTTCGGTGTGATCGCCCATGATGCCGACCACTGCGGCCAGCACACCCAGGATCATCAACCCGAAGGTGATGCTGCGTGCCCGTTTGGTGATGGAGAAATTCATCGCTGCTGTTCCGTTATCAGTTCGCTGCCGGAGCTGGCGTGGTGGCCGCTACCGTCGTGGCCGCTGCCACCTCACGTGTCATCTTGCCGCCGTTCTGCAGGTATTGCACATAGCGCGTCACCAGCCAGCGTTCCTCCTTGTTCAACTGCGATGCGTGTGAACCCATCGCCAGGTTCTTGCCGTAGGTGAGCGAGTGGAAGATCTTGCCTTCGGGCAGGTCTTTCAGTGCTGCAGTGTAGCTCGGTGGTTGGGGATAACCGCCGTTGTTCACCACGCTGCCGTCGCCTTCGCCCTTCTCTCCGTGGCAGTGCTGGCAGAACTTGGTGTAGATCACCTTGCCTTGCTCCACCGTAGCCTCCGTCATCGCGATCGGGTTCTTCAGGTTCAGGCCCGCCGCCTCGTAATCCTCCAGCGTGTTCTTGTAGGGATAAGGCATGTTGAACTGTGCCTTTTCCGCTTCAGCCGCGAACGCGATGGTGCCTGCAGGTGGCAGCTTGGCGCTTTGCGTGTTGCGCTGCTCCTGGGCCAGTTCCTCACTGAAGTGGTAAGGGTCCTGACCGTAATCCACATAGGCTTCCACGGCCGGGCTGCGGTACATGTCGGGCATGTACTCCACGCCGGGACTGTTGGGGTCGCCGCCGCAGGAGGCCATGCTCAACACCACCAGTGCCAGTGCGCTGATCGTGATCGCCGGATTTCGCTTGCTCGTGCTCATGGCTCAGTACTGGCGTTCGTTGATCTCGAACACCGGGGTCTCGCGCAGCAGGCTGGTGATGGCCTCGGCACTGTGGCCGTGGTTGTCGCCGGTGCGCACTTCGATGATGAACTTATCGTCCGTACTGCGCGGATCCGGGTTGCGGGCCGGCATGCCTGGCAGGGTCTTGTTGCGGATCATGTACGTGATGGCCATTCCATGCGCAGCGCACAGGATGGTGAATTCGAAGGTGACGGGGATGAAGGCCGGCACGTTCTGGTAGTAGCTCATGCTCGGCTTGCCTCCGATGTTCATCGGCCAGTCGAAGATGTTCATGTACCACATGCCCAACGTCGCGAGGCACGTACCGGTGATGCCATACATGAAGGCCGCGATGGCCAGGCGAGTGCGCTTCACTCCGATGATGGGGTCGATCCCGTGGATCGGGAAGGGCGACCACGTGTCCTTGACCTTGATGCCATTGGACACCAACTTGCGCGCCCCGTCCTTCAGCTGTTCGGGATCCTCGTAAACGGCGTAGATGACCTTATTCGCCATTGTGCTCAGTGGTGATGGTGTTTCGCGGCCTCTTTCTTATAGCTCTCGCCGCTGACCTTCAGGATGGACTTCACCTCGTTCAGCGCCAGCACCGGGAAGTAGCGGGCGAAGAGCAGGTAGAGGGTGAAGAAGATGCCGATGGTGCCGAGGAACGTGCCCACGTCCATCCACGTGGGGTGGAACATGTTCCAGCTGCTGGGCAGGTAGTCGCGGTGCAGCGAGGTCACGATGATCACGAAGCGCTCGAACCACATACCGATGTTCACGATGATGCTCATGAAGAAGGTGAAGGCCAGGTTGCGGCGCAGCTTGCGGAACCAGAACACCTGCGGGCTGATCACGTTGCAGGTCATCATCGCCCAGTAGCTCCACCAGTAAGGACCGGTAGCCCGGTTGATGAACGCGTAGCTCTCATATTCCACACCGCTGTACCAGCTGATGAACAGTTCGGTGATGTAGGCCACACCCACGATGGAACCCGTGACGATGATCACGATGTTCATGTACTCCACGTGCTTCACCGTGATGTAGTTCTCCAGCTTCATCACCTTGCGCATCACGAGCAACAGTGTCTGTACCATCGCGAAGCCGCTGAACACGGCGCCGCTCACGAAATAGGGCGGGAAGATGGTGGTGTGCCAGCCGGGGATCACCGAGGTGGCGAAATCGAAGCTCACCACGGAGTGTACCGAGAACACCAACGGGGTGGCCACACCGGCCAGCACCAGGCTCACTTCCTCGAAGCGGGTCCAGGCTTTGGCGTTACCGCTCCATCCGAAACTGAGGACGCTGTAGAATTTCTTCATGCCCGGTTTGGTCACCTTGTCGCGGATGGTCGCGAAGTCGGGGATCAGGCCGATGTACCAGAACACGAGCGATACGCTGAAGTAGGTCGAGATCGCGAACACGTCCCACAACAACGGGCTGTTGAAGTTGGTCCAGAGCGAACCGTACTGGTTCGGAAGCGGGAACACCCAGTAACCCACCCACAGACGACCCATGTGGATCAGCGGGAAGGTACCGGCCATGATCACCGCGAAGATGGTCATGGCTTCCGCCGAGCGGTTCACGGCCATCCGCCACTTCTGACGGAACAACAACAACACGGCGCTGATCAGTGTGCCGGCGTGACCGATACCCACCCACCAAACGAAGTTGGTGATGTCCCAGGCCCAATCCACCGTCTTGTTCAAACCCCATGTACCGATGCCCTTACTTAGCAAGTACATGATGCAGCCTACGCCGTAAAGGGCGATCAGGCCTGCGATGGTGATGAGCACATACCAGCCACGGGGCGCCTTGTTCTCGATCGGACCTACGATATCATTGGTGATATCATGGTAGGTCTTGTGACCCAGGATGAGCGGTTCGCGGATCGCTGCTTCTGCGTGCATGGTTCCTAATTCGTTGCTCAGGCGTGGTGTGCGGCAGCCTCTTCGGTGTTGCGCACCTTCACCAGGTAGTTCACATTGGGTTTCACGCCGATCTCTTCCAGCATGTGGTAGCTGCGGTCGCTGTCGGCCAGGCCACGCACCTTGCTCTTCTTATCGTTCAGGTCACCGAATACGATGGCGCCCGTACCGCAGGCTGCGCTGCACGCCGTTTCGATGCTGCCATCCTTCACCGGCGTACCAGCCTTCTTCGCGGCGAGCTTGCCAGCCTGGATGCTCTGCACGCACATGCTGCACTTCTCGATCACACCGCGACCGCGAACCACCACGTCCGGGTTCAGCACCATGCGGCCCAGATCGTCCCATGCGGGGTTCACCTCGCCGAACTTCTCGCTCACATAGTTGAACCAGTTGAAGCGACGCACTTTGTAGGGGCAGTTGTTCGCGCAATAGCGCGTACCGATGCAGCGGTTGTAGGCCATCTGGTTCAGGCCCTCGTTGCTGTGCGTGGTCGCTGCCACCGGGCATACCGTTTCGCACGGTGCATGGTTGCAGTGCTGGCACATCACCGGCATGAACATCACGGTCGGGCTCTCTTCCGGCACCTCCATCTTGAGGTACATGTCGATCTTGCCCAAGCCATCCTTCTTCGCTGATTCCTTCGTAGTGGCGCTGCTGTAGTAACGGTCGATGCGCAACCAGTGCATCTCACGGCTACGCCGCACTTCGTCCTTGCCGACCACCGCGATGTTGTTCTCGCTGTTGCATGCCGTGATGCACGCGCCGCAACCGATGCAGCCGTTCAGGTCGATGCTGAGGCCCCAGCGGTGGCCAACACCTTCCACCGGATGCTCCTGCCAGAGGTCGAATTCGGCCACGGGCTTGCGATCCTGCGTGTTGATCACGCCGTCACCGTTGACGTCCTCGTGAACCCCCAACGTGTGCGGGTGGTTGTACGCCGCCTTGTCGCCAGCCTTATAGGTGGCAACGGAGGTTTCCTTCACCACACTGTGGCGGTCCATGGCCGTTAGGTGCGTCTGCGTAATGGCTACCGGATAGGTCCCGCCAGCGGAGGTAACGGTCACGTTCAGCACGTCGTAGTTCACACCACCATCTGCGGACGTGGTGAAGGGATAGGCGTTCTTACCGACCGGCTTGAAGTCGCCGTTGTGATCGGTGACACAAGCCGCCTTGCCCACCTTCTCACCATTCTCGCCTCGGCCGTAACCGAGGGCGATGGCGATCGTACCCGCGCGCTGTCCAGGGGTCGGCACCACGGGCAGGGTGATCTCGTTGTTACCGGCTTTCACCGTGACCAAGCTCGCGGGCGCCTGTTCGCCGAGGTACATGTTGAGGCCGAGCTTCTCCACATCCGCTGGGGCCATGCACACGTAGTTGTCCCACGTGATCTTGGTGAGCGGGTCGGGCATCTCCTGCAACCAGGGGTTGTTGGCGTGCTGGCCACTGCCGATGGCTTCCGTCGTATACAACGCGAGTTCGAATTCACCCGCACCGGAGCTGGCTTTCGCAGCAGCGACGCTGGCAGCGGCCACATCGCCAGCGAACACCGCCGGAAGTGCGGCAGGAGTTACAGGAGCGGTGAGCACCCCGTTGTGTACGGCCGTGTTCCAGTTGTCCTCGAACAAGCCCATCTCCGGACCACGGTTGGCCATGTTGGCCTGCCACACGCTGCGGATATGCTCGTAGTAATTGCTGGTTGAGCCGCTCCATACGAGCAGGCTCTCCTGCCATTGACGCGTGTTGAAGAGCGGCCGGATCGCAGGTTGTGCGAGCGCGTACTGACCCACTTTCGGGTGGAAGTCGTTCCAGCTTTCGAGATAGTGATTGTCCGGGCAGATCCAGGAGCAGAGGCTGGCGGTCTCATCCGCGTAACCGCTGAAGCTGACGCTGAGGCCCACTTTCGCGAGACCGGATTTGAACGCGGCTGCGTTGGGAAGGCTGTAGGCCGGGTTGACACCTGCAATGAAGAGCGCACCGACAGAGCCGGCGTTCATGTCCTTCACCAGTTGTGCCACGGCAGCATCATCACCCTGCTTGAAATGTGTGTGCGTATCAAGGTCGATCGTGCTACCGTAGTTGCCGAGGATGCTGTTGATGCTGTTCACCAACACCTGCACGCCTTCGTTGTTGCTGCCAGACACTACAACACTGCGGCCTTTGGAGGCCATCAGCGCTTTAGCAGCGCCTTCGGTAGCTTTCATCATGGCCGCATCGGCACCGGCGCTGTTGCCACTGACGTGCGCATGAAGCGCCACCACGGCTTTGGGCAGTTCGCTGATCTTCAACGGTACCCGCACGTCGGCGTTGGCTCCGGTCATGCTCATGCGTGCCTCGAACTGGAAGTGGCGGTTCATCGCCAGATCCGGGTTGCGGCGGCTGGCGTATTGCCAGGTGTTCTCGCTCGTGCTGCCCCAGTTGCTGAGGAAGTCCGCGTCCACGCTTACCACCACATCGGCCTTGGTGAAGTCATAGCTGGGGAATACGCGCTTGCCGAAGCTCTTCAGGTTGGCATTGGTCACACCGCTGTAGCTGATCACGTCATACTGGACGTGTTCAGCCGTGGGGTTCTTCGCTTTGAACGCAGCGATGGCCGCCTGCGTGCTCGGGCTGATCACCGTGTTGCTCAGGATCACCATGCGCTTCCCAGCGGCAGCGGCGATCCCCGCAGCGATCGACTTGTCGGCATCGGCCCAAGTCGTGGCGGTCTCAGAGCCCTTGGCAACAGGACCGGTCAGGCGCGCGCCATCATACAAGGACAGCACGGAGCTGTTCATGCGGGCATTGATGCTGCCCTTGGCCAGTGCCGGGTTGCGGTTTATTCCGAAACGCGGATTGCCTTTGATATGGATGGGACGGCCCTCGCGGGTCTTCACCAGGATGCTGGCGAAATCCTCACCGTCGTAGAAGGTGCTCGCATACCAGTTCGCCACGCCAGGGGTGATATCCTCCGGCTTGGTGACGTATGGTATGGACTTGATGACCGGCGTTTCGCACGCGGCCAACGTTGCAGCCCCGATGCCGAAGCCCAGGAACTTCAAGAAGTCGCGACGGCCCGTGCTGGCCCCGGTCAATGAAGAGTTGCCCAGCACCTGGTCGATGGCCAGGTCCTGCGGGAACTCGTTCTCACGACCCTTGATCGCTTCGGGCTGCTGATGCAGTTCCCCGAGGTCTTTCCAATATCGCTTCGTGCTCGACATGCGGCGCGCGGTGTTCTTAGTAGTGACACTTGGCGCATTCCCAGCCGCCAAGCTCCTTCACACTGATCTTCTCGTCCTCCAGGTACTTCTTCAATTCTTCGTGGCCCATGTCGGTATCCTCCAAGCGGGCCATGATCTCGTCGTAGTAGCCGTTGCCGGCCATCTTCACATCCTTGGTATTGTGGCAGTCGATGCACCAGCCCATGGTGAGGGGCGCCCACTGCTCGGCCACGTCCATCTTCTCGTCGATGGGACCATGGCACTCCTGGCACTCCAGCTTGCCCACGGAAACGTGCTGCTGGTGGTTGAAGTAGGCGTGGTCCGGCAGGTTGTGCACCTTCACCCACTTCACGGGTTCGGGCTTGCCGGTGTAGGCCTTGCCGTCCCAACCCACGGCCGCGTAGATCTTGGCGATCTCCTTGGTGCCTTCGGGTGTACGGCCTTCGTTCACCGCACTGTGGCAGTTCATGCACACGTTGGTGCTGGGGATGCCCGCGTGTTTGCTCTTCTCGGCGCTACTGTGGCAATACTGGCAGTTGATGGCCAGGTTGCCCTTGTCGGCCTTGCCCGCGTGCAGGGTGTGGTTGAAGAGGATGGGCTGTTCGGGCTTGTAATGTGGCACTTCATCACCACCGTACACACCGATCACGAAAGCGGCATCCCATAGTTTCAGGATGAGGAAAACCACGATGAACAAGCCGAGGATGCTGGCAGCCGCTTTATTGTGCCAGGCCCAGTTGCGCAGGCGCTGGCCGAAGCTCATGTCCGGCTCCGGCTCTTTGCCTTCCGCTTCGCGGACCGCGTTGTTGAGGCTGCGCTTGACGCCGCTGAGGCTGAGCCCTACAACGAGCAGCAATAGGGCGATGACAACGAGCCAGGGCCAGTTGGAAGTTTCGCCCCCTGGAGTGACCGTTGTGGGATCCGGCCCCTTGGGAACAGGGGGCACGTACGCATCCGCATACGCCAGCACCGCATCGATCTCCTCGTCCGTGAGGGTTTGCGCGGTCATCACGCTCTTGTTCCACTTCGCGAACAGTTCCGTGGCATACGGATTGCCGGTCTTCAAATAAGCCGAGCTGTTCTTCACCCAGGCATGGATATCGCCCTTCCCTTCCCAGCGCGCTTTGGCGCCTTTCAGGGCGGGACCGGTCATGTCCTTATCGGGCTTGTGGCAGCTGGCACAGTTCCCTTTGAACAGCTTTTCTCCGTCCGGTTGCGCGAAGGCCACCGTGGCGAAGAGGAACAAGAAGACTGATAGGGAAATGTTAAAGAGCCCGGGGGAACGTTCTGAAATCCTTGCTACAAGCGGCATTCCGAGCATTTTAGAAGGGACAACCATCCGTTTGTCCGGCCGCAAAAATAGCCAGCGGACCAATTGGGGGATAGCCGGTTGACGTGCTTGCCACAGCGATGTCACTATTTAGAGCGCTTCTAAATAATAAGCACACTGCGACGTCGTTCGCGGCGGCTTCATCCCTCCGGCCTGCGGCATACTTTTGGCCTCGTGCCGTTGATGCGATCCGCCGTTATTCTCTTGATCTTTTGTGCGCCGTTCGTGTGCACTGCGCAGGCTGACCTCGGGCCCATGCCAGGCCAAGGGTTGGCGGTCGATTCGCCGTCCACGGACCGCACCGGCGATGTGGTGGTCAAGATCACACCGGAGATCAGCAAGCTGTTGAACGCTTATAGCGAGCACAAACATGTGCAGAAGGGCTATCGCGTGCAGATCTTCCTTGGGGATCGTGCCACCGCCGAGGCCACGAAACGCTCCTTCCTCCAGAAGAACCCGGATATAGCTGCTTACCTAAGCTGGTTGGCACCGAACTTCCGGTTGCGGGTAGGCGATCTGCGCACCCGTTTGGAAGCCGAGCATCTGCTGCGCGATATGAAGGTCTTGTATCCCGGTAGCTACATCGTGCCGGACGAGATCGAGATGCCGCGAGTGGATTGAGTTTGTACGGTCGAGGCTGGATTGATCGATCGTTCGGGGACGATCATTCGATAGCGTGTGACTAACTTCTGTTCAGATTGACGACTTATGCGACTCCGACTACGGAATGCTTGGATCATACTGATCGGCTGCTCGGCTGTGATCAGCGCCCTCGTCATACTTGGGACAACGACCGGGTGGTCATCGTTGTTGCCACCATCTGATTTGCATGCTCGATCATGGATATCTCCAGCAATGGTGGGCGTCCTAGCGCTGGCACTTTGGTTCATTTCATTTGTAGCCATCGTATGGGGAAAACGAATCCCCGCTGATCCGCAGAAACCTGAGCTGGGCTCCATCATCTCAGCGTTCATCTTGCAACGTTCATCCAGGCCTTCGTCCCGATCAGGGACGTCCACCTCCACAAAAGGCACGAAAACGAAATGAAGAAGGCCGGTTCATTTGAACCGGCCTTCTTCATTTTCCGATCGTCTCCGATCAATCGTTCAGCGTGCGCTTCACCTCTTCGATGGTGAACGCTTCCACCACGTCGCCGACCTTGATATCGTTGAAGTTCTTGATGCTGAGGCCGCACTCGTAACCGTGTGTCACCTCCTTCACCTCGTCCTTGAAACGCTTCAGCGCATCGAGGTCGCCGGTGTAGACCACGATGCCATCGCGGATGAGGCGAACCCTGTTCTTGCGCTCCAATTTGCCATCGAGCACGTAGCAACCGGCAACGGTGCCCACTTTGCTGATCTTGAAGACCTCGCGTACCTCGGCGGAACCCACCACCTTCTCCACTTCCTTCGGTGCGAGCATGCCTTCCATGGCCTGCTTGATCTCTTCGATCGCCGCGTAGATGATGGAGTAGAGGCGGATATCGATCTCTTCGGTCTCGGCGAGTTTGCGCGCTCCCGGTGTCGGACGCACCTGGAAACCGATTACGATGGCGTTCGAAGCCGTTGCCAGCAACACGTCGCTCTCCGCGATAGGACCCACGGCGCGGTGGATCACGTTCACCTTGATCTGTTCGGTGCTCAGCTTCAACAGCGAATCGGTGAGGGCTTCCACGGAACCATCCACGTCGCCTTTGACGATGAGGTTGAGCTCCTTGAAGTCGCCGATCGCGAGACGACGGCCGATCTCGTCCAGCGTGATGTGCTTGTGCGTACGGATACCCTGTTCGCGCTGAAGCTGTGTGCGGCGAGTAGCGATCGTGCGTGCATCGCGTTCGTCCTCGAACACCTGGAACGTATCGCCCGCGTTAGGCGCGCCGTCCAGACCAAGGATCGACACCGGTGTTGAAGGCGGCGCCTCCGTGACCTGCTGTCCGCGTTCGTTGAACATGTTACGCACGCGGCCACTGTATTGGCCGGCGAGGATGATGTCCCCTTTGCGCAGCGTACCGGCATCAACGAGCAAGGTGGTGACGTAACCACGACCCTGTTCGAGCGTGCTTTCAATGACCACACCGTGCGCGCGTTTGCCTGGATCGGCTTTCAAGTCGAGCAGTTCGGATTCGAGCAGCACTTTCTCCAGCAGCTGTTCGATGCCTGTTCCCTTCTTCGCGCTGATCTCCTGGGTCTGGAACTTACCGCCCCATTCCTCCACAAGGATGTTCATCTGCGAGAGCTCCTCGCGGATCTTCTCGGCGTTGGCGCCGGGCTTGTCGATCTTGTTGAAGGCGAAGACCATGGGCACACCAGCCGCCTGGGCGTGGTTGATGGCTTCGCGCGTCTGCGGCATCACACTGTCGTCCGCCGCCACCACGATGATGGCGATGTCGGTGACCTGCGCACCACGCGCACGCATGGCGGTGAACGCTTCGTGACCCGGGGTATCCAGGAAGGTGATCTTCTTGCCGCTCTCCAGTTGCACACCATACGCACCGATGTGCTGGGTGATACCACCTGCTTCACCGGCGATCACGTTGGCCTTGCGGATGTAATCGAGCAGCGAGGTCTTACCATGGTCGACGTGACCCATCACCGTGACGATCGGCGGACGAGCGGTGACGCGCTCTGCCACGTCAGCTTCTTCGGGGATGTCCTGCTGCACATCGGCACCGACGAACTCCACCTTGAAACCATATTCCTCGGCGATCACGGCGAGGGTCTCCGCATCGAGGCGCTGGTTGATGCTCACCATCATGCCGAGCGCGAAGCAGGCCTTGATGATGTCGGTCACGGGCACGCTCATCATGCTCGCCAGTTCGCTCGCGGTCACGAATTCGGTAACCTTCAACGTCATGCCGGCCAGTTCCTTGGCGGCTTGTTCTTCTTCGTAACGACGGCCTCGTTGATCGCGTTTCTCGCGACGCAACTTGGCGCCTTTGCTCTTGCTGCCGGTAAGGCGGGCGAGCGTTTCGCTCACCTTCTTCTTCACCGCGTTCTCATCCAACTCGCCGGGACGGCCGGTGCTTGGCGTGCTGCGTTGCTCTTGTTGAACGGCGCGGTCCACGTTGACCGGTCCGGGCTTCACGATGCGCTTGCGGCGACCACGTTCGTTATCGGAACCGGGGCGCTCGGCTGGCTTGCGCTCCTTCTCCACCGGCAGTTCGATCTTGCCGAGGGTCTTCAGGCCCGCGAGCTTCTGCACGTTCACCCGGATGGTCTCCGGTTCGGCGGGAGCGGCGGGAGCAGATGGCGTTGTCGCCGCCGCGGCCACCGGCGTGACCGGTTCTGCAGGGGCTGGGGTAGCCGGCCCAACTGCGGGTACTTCCTTGGCAGCAGCTTTCGGGGCCTCTACTTCGCTGGCTTTCTTGGCTGACTTCTTTGGCGCGTCGAGGTCGATCTTGCCTACTGTCTTGGGGCCTGCGGTCTTCTCGGCGCGTGCCTTGATCACCTCGGGTTCATTCGTCCCCTTCACAGGTTCGATGGGAGCCGGAGGTTGTACAGGCTCTTCGGCTTTCGGCACAGCGGGCGCAGGGGGTGGCGGGGCAGGTACCACGGGCGCAGGTTCCTGCTTCGGTTTCGGCACCTCCTTCACCGGAGCGGCATGGCTCAACGAGATGGTCTCCCGTTCCTGGCGCTGCTGCACGGTGGCCTTGCTCTGCTCCTTGATGGCCTTGTCCGTGCCGAACTCCGCCTGGAGCAGCTCGTACAGGTCATTCGGGATCTTGGTGTTGGGATTGCTCTCCACCTTGTGTCCCTTCTTCTCGAGGAACTCCACGACGGTGTGCAACCCCTGGTTGAATTCCCGGGCCACCTTGCTCAATCGCAATCCCTTATCGGTCGTTTCACTCATGCACTACGCTGTTGGCCTTCCTTTCTTCCTGTGCGATCGGGGATCGCGGTTCGTTCCTTTCAAAATACCGTGCTGATGCGTTGCATCAACCCTCCAATTCCTTCTTCAGAATGCGGCGCACCTCGTCGATGGTCTCCTCCTCCAGATCAGTGCGTTTCACCAATTCTTCCACGGAGAGATCCAACACGTTGCGGGCAGTGTCGCACCCGATCTTCTTGAACTCGTCAATGATCCACTCGTCGATCTCATCATAGAATTCATCCAGGCTCACGTCGTCGCTTACCTCGTCGGTATCCCGGTACACGTCGATATCGAACCCGGTGAGCTTGCCGGCCAGCTTGATGTTGTGGCCGCCCTTGCCGATGGCGAGCGCCACCTGATCAGGTTTCATGTACACCTCGGCGCGCTTGTGCTCCTGGTCCAATTTGATGTCGCCCACCTTGGCAGGGCTCAACGCACGTTGGATGAGCAGTTGCTCGTTGTTGGTGAAGTTGATCACATCGATGTTCTCGTTGCGCAGCTCGCGCACGATGCCATGGATGCGCGAACCCTTCATGCCCACGCAAGCGCCTACCGGATCGATACGGTCGTCATAACTCTCCACGGCGACCTTGGCGCGCTCGCCCGGTTCGCGCACGATACGCTTGATGGTGATGAGGCCATCGGCCACTTCGGGCACTTCCTGCTCGAACAATTTCTCCAGGAATTCCGGTGCGGTGCGGCTGAGGATGACGACGGGCGTGTTGTTACGCATCTCCACCTTCCACACCACGGCGCGCACGTTGTCGCCCTTCTTGAAGAAATCCGTCTTGATCTGCTGATCCTTGGGCATGATCAGCTCGTTGCCCTCATCATCCAGGATCAGCGTTTCGCGCTTCCAGATCTGGTACACCTCGCCGGTGATGATCTCGCCAACGCGCTCCGCGTACTTCTTGTACAGGTGATCCTTCTCCAACTCCATGATCCGGCCCTGGAGGTTCTGCTTCAAGGAGAGGATGTTGCGGCGGCCGAAGTCCTCGATCTTCACTTCCTGGCTCACCTCCTCACCCACCTCGAAGTCGGGCTCGATCTTGCGCGCCTCGCTCAGTTCGATGTCCAAGTTGTCGTCTTCGCTGAAGCCGTCCTCAACGATCACGCGATTCAACCACACTTCAAGGTCGCCCTTGTCCGGGTTGATGATGATGTCCACCTTGGCTTCCTCTCCGAAGCGCTTCTTCACGACACCGCGGAAAACATCCTCCATGATGCCCATCATGGTTACGCGGTCGATGTTCTTGTTGTCCTTGAATTCACCGAAGGACTCGAGGAGATTCACAGTGGCCATTGTGTGGTCAATTGAATGTGATGCTTGCTTTGGTGGCGCGGATCTCCGCTGCCGGTATCGTGGTGATCTCGGCGTCCAGCTTGGGTAGACGACCCTTCACCTTGCTGGGGTGTTGGATGCGCAGGTCCAGGCTGTTCCCGTCGTATCGCTCTAGTTTCCCTTCCAACGTGCGGCCGTCGGCCAGATCCACCAGCACGAGGCGGCCAGTGTGTTTTTGGTATTGCCGCTCCACCTTAAAGGGGCGGCCCATGCCCGGGCTGCTGAATTGGAACTCGCAATCGTCGGCCGCATCGCCAAGTTGTTCCCGCACGGCCTTGTTCAGGTTGGCCAGCTCTTGCAGGGTGATGGCCCGGTCGTTATCCACCTCTACCACCACTTTATTGCCCGGCCGCACCTCCACCGCCACCACGAAATGTGATGTTCCCTGGAGGTGTTCCTCCACGCTATTCCGCACCTGTTCTACGCTGACCATGACCGACTTACGAACCACTTGGGAACAAAAAAGAGGGGCGGTCCCCTCTTCCTCTTCCGCCGACTTACGGGGGCAAATGTAGGCATTTGGCACGGAACGCCGAACACTGGATCAACGCCCCCCCGGTACTCCGCCACCACGTGGCTTTTCCCCTGCAGGAGGAAGGGCCTTCTTCACCTGTCCATCTTCGTACTCGGTGGTCTTCACCGGCCTTCCGTCGCTGCCGAAAACGGTCATGGTGCCATGCAGCCTGCCGTTGCGGTAGGTCATCTCCTGGATCACACGGCCCCGCTGATCATACACTTTGCACGGGCCATCGGGATCACCATCGAGCAAGGTCTGCTCGCGCATCTTTACACCGGCATCATCGAAATAGGTCCATGCCCCAGTGGGCGTTCCGTTGCTGTAACTGCCTTCTGCCACGGCGATACCACTGATGTTATAAGTGACCCAGCGGCCGCTCTTCTTGCCGTCCAGGTAGACACCCTCCTCCTTCACACGGCCCCCGATCTCCTTGCCAGGCGGGCTTTCGGTGTAGAGCTTCCATGCTCCGTTCTTCAGATCGTCCTTGTAGTAACCCTCGAAGTCGGGTTGTCCATCGGGGAAGAAGCCGCGCCACAGGCCGTTCATGCGTCCGGCATTGAACGAACCGATGGCTTTCTGTGCGCCGGTCTCGAACCAGCTGCGCCATTCACCCTCTTCCTTGCCGTTCGCATAAGGGCCTTCCTGGAGTTTCTGTCCGCCCTCGTACCAAGTCGTCCATATCCCGTCCTTAACGCCTTGTTCGAAGGTGCCTTTCTTCCAGAACTGCCCGCCTTCGTAGAAGTAGACCCACTCCCCCTCTTCCTTGTCGGCGGCAAAGGCGCCGGTGGTACTGAGCTGGCCGTTCGAATACCAGTATTTCCAAACACCCTCGCGTAGCCCTGCTTTGAAAGGCCCTTCCTGGTCCTTCTTGCCCAGGGTGGTGTACCAGGTCCACACGCTATCCTTCAGCCCCTCTTTGTGCCAGCCTTCCACATTGAGCTGGCCGCTCCTGAACCAGAGTTCGTAGTGCCCATCCAGTTTACCTCCAGTGAAGGCATCCTTCTTTTCCAGCTTGTTGTTGGAGTACCAATAGGACCACTGGCCGTGCTTTTCGCCCTGCCGGAAGGCGCCTTTCGCCTTGGGGTTGCCTGCCGGGTACAGCTCCATGCAAGGCCCGTCCTTCAGTCCATTACTGATGGTGAATTCTTCCAATACGGACCCGCTCGCGTAGTAGCTGCGCATGATACCATTGCCCTCCACCACCGTGGGCTTCCCCTCCCGATCCCATGCATCGCGAACGAGGATCGTACTATCCGTGTAGGTCTCCACCAGCAAAGGCACGCTGTCCGGGTTGTAGTAACGCCACTCCCCGATCTTCTTACCGCCCTTGTAAAGACCACGCTCCATGATGTCCCCATCGCTGTAACGCGATACCCGCAGGCTATCCTCCTTGCCGTAACGGAACCAGCCGTCATGATGCACGTTGCCATTGAGATGGAAGATGCGCACACGTCCATGGCGCTCGCCCATTCGGAACTCAGCCTGCTCCAGTAGTCGGCCCTCCCGATCGTAGAACTTCCATTCATTCCACTCCCGGCCGTTCACCATAAGGCCCTCACTGCGCTTGATGGTCTTCTTCGCGTCCCAATGGTCCAGGAAAGGCTGTGCCCCTTGCGCACGCACATCCTGCCCCATGGCTGCAAGGAAAGCGACCACCGATGTGGCCAGGGAAAATCGCTGAGCAGAAAGACGCATGATGAACGGGGGCGAAAGTAGCGTGGCGGGAAAGGAGCTCGGGATGTGCGCTATCGCTTCATGAACAACGCGATGTTGCAGTTGAACGTGTGACCCGACCAAGCTTCCCCGTCCAAAGGCCCCATGGTAAGCTATCTGCGCGACCGACAATTGGGCATCCTGCTGTTCATCGCCTTGATGGGATTGGCCCTACTCGCCTGGCCGGCCTGAAGGGATCTTCATCAGGCCCTGGTACGATCCGCTCGACCGCACTTGCTGACACGCCGGGCAGCCGGTAACGCCCCTAACTTTCGACCATGGTACGCAGAAGGAAGCCCCTTCTACTTCTCGGTGTGGTGCTCGTCGTGGTGCTGTCGGGAGCATGGACGGAGGCCAACCGACCCGTGCGCGGTCCTCACGGCAGACTAGCGCTTGCCCTTTTCCGCAGTGTGAGCGACACCTTACCGGTGCTGCGCAGCAACTACTTCTGGACGAGCGGCCGCTGTGCGGGGTGCCACGGACGTGACCTGCTGGGTGAGGCCAGCATCGACCCGGCCAACGGACGTGATGTGAACGTGGTGAACGACTGGCGCAGCACCTTGATGGCGAACAGTGCGCGCGATCCTTTCTTCCGCGCGAAGCTGGACCATGAGGCGTTGGTGAACCCGGCACATAGCGAAGCGTTGAGCAACAAATGCCTGAGCTGCCATGCTCCGCTGGCCATGCACGAAGAACGTATGGCGGGCCGGCCGCCTTTCACCGCAGCCATGTTGGACACCAGCGTGCTGGCCGGTGACGGCGTCAGCTGCCTGGCATGCCACATGCAAAGCCCCATTGATGCCGGTCACTTCTTCAGTGGCGACCTACATTTCGACAGTGCCCATGTCTATGGGCCTTACGCAGATGACCAGATCGACCCGAACATCATGCAATCGTTCGTGGGATTCACACCCGGATTCGGCGATCACATGGTGAACAGCGAAGTATGTGCCGGTTGCCACACGCTGATCACGCAGACCGTGGACCTGCAAGGGAACACGACCGGTGATGAGTTCGTGGAACAAGCCACCTACCATGAGTGGAAGAACAGTGTTTACAGCGCCAACGATGTACACTGCAACACCTGCCACATGCCGCGCGTGGAGGGGCCGGTGATCTTGGCAGCGGAGTATGCGTTCCTGCCTGGTCAAACACCGTTCGGACTGCACCACCTGGCCGGAGCGAACGTGCATATGCTGGAGATCATGAAGGCGAATCGTGAGGCTTTGCACATCCCTGCCACCGAAGAACAGTTCGACAGTACGATCGCGCGAACGAAGGCCATGTTGATGCAGCGTACAATGGATGTGGACCTCGATCCGATGGGACGCACAGCGGACACCGCTTTCTTCGATGTGCGCCTGACCAACCGTGCAGGGCATCGCTTCCCGAGCGGATATCCTTCCCGTCGCGCCTTTGTGCGCCTTGTGGTGCGCAATGCGGACGGCGACACCGTTTTCGCCAGCGGTCTAGTTGATGATACGTTCGAAGTGCTCGGCCACGATACCCCATATGAGCCGCACCATGATGTGATCCGCAGGGAGGAGGATGTGCAGATCTACGAGCTGGTGATGGGCGATGTGAACGGCGACCCGACCACCGTGCTGGAGCGCGCGAAAACCCCTTTGAAGGATGACCGTCTGGTACCCCTCGGCTTCACCACAACGCATGCGAGCTACGATACCATGCGTATAGCTGGCGTTGCGCTGAACGATATCGATTTCAATCACGATGCGTTCGGGGCTGAAGGCAGCGGGACCGATGTTGTACACTACCATGTTCCCGTCAGCGGTGTAAATGGTGCTCTTCTGGCAACAGCACAGGTCTACTACCAGCCTATACCACCCGCTTGGAATGCAGCGATGTTCGCCTTCAATTCCGCATACATCGATACGTTCCGCACCATGCTCGGCCAGAGCGATCATTCACCCATCCTCGTGGCCGCCGACTCCATCGGCTTAGGACCGCTCGGTGTGGCGGCATCGTCGCTGGAGCGCATCACCGTATCCCCCAATCCGAGCCTTGACGGCACAGCGGAGATCCGTTTTGCGAGCCATGAACGGGTCGAACTCGTGACCGTCTACGATGCTCGAGGTGCGGTTCTGAGCATACCGACAGAGCGACGCAACAATAGCCTGCGTCTGACACTACCGCCAGTAGCAGGCGTCTACTTGATACACCTGCTGGTGAACGGCAGCCCTGTGCTGAAGCGCATCGTTCGCCGATGAACCTTCACCTGGCCTCCATCCATATCCACCCGGTGAAATCGCTCGGAGGCTTTCCTGTGGACCGCGCGCGCTTGACCGATCGCGGCCTTGAACACGACAGGCGTTGGATGCTCGTGGACGCCGAAGGACGCTTCATCTCGCAGCGCGAAATACCCGCGATGGCCTGTCTGCATTGTAAGCCAACGGCAAAAGGTTTCCAAGTGACGGACATCCGTGATGGCAGGCACCTGGACCTGCCCTGGGCATTGCAGAGCGGCTCCACCATGCCCGCTTCCGTTTGGGATGAACCCGTGGATGTGATACCTGCCCCGCCCGTGATGGCGAAGTGGTTCGCACAGCAACTGGGGGTGTCATGCACGCCCGTTTTCATGCCCGACGGCACGTTGCGACCTACGGACACGCGCTACGCCCAAGCCGTCACTTCGCTCAGCGATGGATTTCCCTACCTGATCCTCTCCCAGACCTCCCTGGACGACCTGAATAGCCGTCTTGGCGCTCATTCGCAGGTGTCCATGGACCGTTTCCGGCCCAATCTTGTCATCGCTGGGGGCACCGCGTTCCAGGAAGACGACTGGCGCCATATCCTGATCGGCGAGTATATCTTCCACTTGGTGAAGCCCTGTGCGCGCTGCATAATCACTACTACCGACCAACGTACCGGTGCACGCGGCAAGGAGCCACTGGCCACACTATCACGCTACCGCAGACGGGCGAGTGATGCCGCCAAGGTGGACTTCGGCATGAACGCGGTGGGGTCCATTGATGGCGTCTTGCGGGTGGGTGATGCGGTGAAGATGTACGAGGAGGGCTCTTAATTTGGCCCAATGGTACACGCGCTGCTGGCCGACAAAGCCAACCGCCTGTTCGTGGTGCTCGCCGCCTTCTTCATCGCCAACGCGTTGATAGCCGAGATGATAGGCGTGAAGCTGTTCCAGTTGGAAAAGGCGCTCGGGTTGAACAAGGCGGACTTCCAACTGCTCGGACAGCAACACCTCTCCTTCGTACTCAGTGTGGGCGTGCTGCCATGGCCTCTGGTCTTCATCCTCACCGATGTGATCAACGACTACTACGGTGTTCGTGGCGTGCGCTTCCTCACCATGCTCACTGCAGTGATCATCGCGTTCGCATTCGTTGTGATGTACCTCGCCATCGGCATGCCGCCGGACATGGGTTGGTGGATCGGCAGCGGCGTGTCCTCCGGTGTTCCAGACATGCAAGCGGCCTTCGCGAACATCTTCGGGCAGAGCATGAACATCATCCTCGGCAGCATCACGGCCTTCATCGTCGGCCAGCTCGTTGACGCCTTCATCTTCCGTCGCATCAAGCGCGTGACTGGCGACAAGAAGATCTGGCTGCGCGCCACGGGCAGCACGTTGGTGAGCCAGTTGATCGATAGTGTGGTGGTGACCTACCTCGCCTTCTGGGTACTGCGCGATATGTCGTTCCCCTTGGCGACGGCACTTGTTCTTACCGCGTACGCGTACAAGCTCACTGTTGCGCTGGTGGCTACACCACTTGTCTACCTCGCACACGCCGGTGTGGAGCGCTATCTTGGAAAGGAGAAAGCACACACCATGCGCACAGCCGCATTGCAGCGGGCTGATGAACAGTGATAGCCATGGCGAAGAAGAAAGCGATAACGAAAAAGGAACTGGACGCTATCGAACGTGCCGCCAAGCGCGAGGCGCAGAAAGCCGCAGGTGCGCTGGATGGTCGTTTCCGTCAGAAAGTGGTGCCCAACAAGAAGCGCAAGGCCGAAGGCAAGAAGAAGGTGAACCCCGACGCGGAATGATGCGGCTACCTTTGCAAGCGCACACCACCATGTCCACCGAATTGCACGACCTCTACGTTGATGGCAAGAAGGCCAGCCCCGGCCTTCCCGACAGCGTGAAGAATTACCTGATCGACATCGACGGCACCATCTGCGAGGACATCCCCAACGAGGAACCGGAGCGCATGGTAGATGCCGTGATCTTCGACGGTGCACTCGAAACGTGCAACCGTTGGTACGAGCAAGGGCACATCATCACGTTCTTCACGTCGCGTACGGAAGCGCATCGCGCGGTGACCGAAGCCTGGTTGAACAAGCACGGCTTCAAGTACCACGGCATTCTCTTTGGCAAGCCGCGCGGTGGCAACTACCATTGGATCGACAATCACATCGTGCGCTCCACCCGTTACATGGGCACTTTCTCCGACATGGTGGAGAAGCAGGTGACCATTCAGGTGTTCCCCGAGTGATCTAGCTTCCTGCTGGCGTCCACTTCTCGATCATCCCATCAACGGGCTTCACCGTCCGGAGGTAGGAGTAAATAGCGCCGAGATCCTCCTCGGTCATGCTTGCATACATCATCCATGGCATGGCGGTCTGCATATCGCCCCGTGCCCAATCCACGGGTGGTGCAACATAGCCGCTGTCCGCATACATCTTGAACCGCTGGATGAACTGCTCCTTCGTCCAACGCCCGATGCCACCATCTTCACTCGGAGTGATGTTGGGGGAGCGTAACAGGGAGCCGTTGGGGAAAACGAATTCGAACCCACCTGCGAACGGTTCGCCCACTTTTTCACCCTTTTCCATCTTCGTGTGGCATTCACCACAACCGGCTGCATTGGTAAGGTAGGCGCCCAGCGCAAGTATATCCGAAGCTGCGGGGCGTTCGGTGGGTGCAGGCCTTGATGGAACCGTATGCAGGATAACACTAACAGGGAATACCGCCCGGCTCTCCGCCACTTGGTTCTCGATGGCCGGCACACTGCGCAGGTAAGCGATGATACTATACACATCCTCGGTGGCCAGCTTGTTGTAGTTCGGGTAGGGCATGACCGGGAAGAACGGATGACCATCCTTGCTGATGCCACTGGTCATGGCGCGGTACAATTCACCATCGCTCCACGAACCCACGCCTGCCGGGGTGATGTTGCGCGAGAAGAAGGTACCGGGGAAGTTCATCGTCTCGTCGAACCGTTCGCCGCCTTTGCCCAAGGTTCCAGGGACCATCGGTGCAGCGTAGGTGTTCCAATCGCGGGTGCTGTGGCAGTCCATGCAAACGCAAACACTGTTGGCCAGGTAGCGCCCGCGCTCTATCCGCTCAGGCGTGGGCTCCACCTTGAGATCGGCGGGCGCATCGATGTCGGGCAATGCGGTCGTGATGTAGGTGACCGCACCTACGCCGAGCAGTATGATCAACAGCAAAAGGATGCCGAGCACCTTCAGGAACTTCTTCATGGGAGAGGATGAAGTGGTCACGTTAATGACCGTGTAGTGATGTTGCGCAGGGAAGGTAGGACTCCTCGGCGACAAGCCACTTCAGCGCCTACGGATGGAGATCACCACGCTCTTGCTCGCCGGCGTTCCGCTCTTCTCGGCTTTCAAATGCAAGGGGACCAACACATTGGCCTCGGGGAAGTATGTGGCCACACAGCCTTTCGCGATAGCATATGGTAATACGAAAAAGTCGGTCGCAACGCGCTCGCGCTCGTAATTGCTCACCAGGTCAACACGCTCGCGTTCGGCAAGGCCCATGGCGCTCATATCATCAGCGTGCATCAGCACGACGCGCCGTTCGCCGTGGATGCCACGGTAGTGATCATCCAATCCATATATCGTGGTGTTGAACTGATCGTGCGTACGGATGGTCATCATCATGAATCTGTCCTTGGGGACATTCCAAGCAGGCGCGGCATCCACGCTGAAACTGGCCTTCCCTGTACCCGTGGTGAACCGCGCTCCATCGCGCGCGTCGTTAGGGAGCACGAAACCGTCAGGTGTCCGCACACGCTTGTTGAAGTCCTTGAAACCCGGGATCACCGCTTCGATCTCCTCGCGGATGCGGTCGTGGTCACGTGCCCACTCCTTCCAACGCAACGATGGATGTTCCTTCAATGTAGCATCCGCAAGGCCGCAAACGATCCAGGGCTCGCTGCGCAAGTACGGTGATGCGGGCTCGTGCGCGCCTTGCGAACGATGGACAACGCTCATGCTGTCCTCCACCGTGACGAACTGCGGCTTCGCGCCAGTGGGCGCAACACCGTCCAGCGTGTATGGCATGTCGCGTTCGCTACGGCCCAGACACGGCAGGATCAGCGCCTCCTCACCCGTGATCACGTGACTGCGGTTGAGCTTGGTGCTGATCTGTACGGTGAGCGCACAGGTCATCATGGCCTTCGCGGTGACCTCGCTATCGGGTGTGGCGCTGATGAAATTACCTCCCAGGGCGATGAAGACCTTGGCGCGTCCCGCATGCATCGCTTCGATACAATCCACCACATCGTAGCCGTGCGAGCGTGGCGCGGTGAATTGATATCGACCGTCCAGCGCTTGAAGGAAAGTCTCTGTGGGCTTTTCGTAGATGCCCATGGTACGATCGCCCTGGACGTTGCTATGCCCACGTACGGGGCATGCACCAGCACCCGGCTTGCCAAAGGCCCCACGCAACAACAACAGGTTGACCACCTGCCGGATGTTCGCCACGGCGTTCACGTGCTGCGTAAGACCCATAGCCCAGGTGATGATGATCCTATCCGTGCCACAGATCAGATCAGCGAGCTCATGGAACTGCTGCAACGTGATGCCGCAGGTATCGGCCATCTCCTGCACATCGATATTGCGTAGCTCGGCGATGAACGCTTCATGACCTTCGGTGCGATCGGCGATGAACGCGCGGTCGAACACGGTGCCTGGACGGGCTTCCTCCCGCTCCAGCAAGAGTCGCATGACCCCTTTCAACAGGGCCACATCGGTGTTGATCCTGAGCCCGATGTGCAGGCTGCTGAGCGCCGAACCGCCGCGCAACACCGCCAGCGGACTCTGCGGATCAACGAACCGTTGCGTGCCGGCTTCAGGCAATGGGTTCACGCTCACCACGCGACCGCCGTTCTCCACGCACTTCGTCAAAGCGCTCAGCATCCGAGGGTGGTTGGTACCCGGGTTCTGCCCCATGACGATGATCAGACCGGCGTTATGCAGATCATCCAGCGACACCGTGCCTTTGCCTACGCCGATAGTCTCATTGAGCCCGACACCACTGCTCTCGTGGCACATGTTGCTGCAATCGGGCAGGTTGTTGGTGCCGAACCGCCGAACGAAAAGCTGGTAGAGGTAGGCCGCTTCGTTGCTTGCGCGCCCGCTCGTGTAGAAGACCGCTTCGTTCGGCGAGGACAAGGCGCTCAGGTGCTGTGCAGCATAGGCGAGCGCTTCGCTCCATCCCATGGGTTCATAGTGCGAACTTCCTGCGCGCAGTATGAAGGGCTCGGTCAAACGCCCTGCCTTGCCCAGCTCATAGTCGCTCCAGTGGCTGAGTTCCTCCACACTGTGCTTCGCGAAAAAGGCGCGGTCCACACGCTTGGTGGTACCCTCTTCTGCGATGGCCTTCACCCCGTTCTCGCAATATTCGCCCAAGCGGCTCCGGTGGGCGGGATCGGGCCAGGCGCAACCCGGACAGTCGAAGCCATCCTTCTGGTTCAGCTTGTTCAGTATGCTGATGCCGTTGAGCACCCCGGTCTCCTCCTGCACATGAGCCAACGAACGCACCAACGCAGGCAGCCCTGCCGCGCGTTCCTGCTTGGGCACCAGCGCAAGACCCGTGTGCCTGTCGGGAGGAAGTAATCGGATGGAACGACGGTTCATGTGAGCGAAGGTAGCGGTGCGCTGGGCGGTCCATTGACCGGCTTCAATGTTAACCCAATATGAAGTTTGACCAAGGCCTGATCATTATTCACCGATGAATGGGATGATCGAGCGAACTTCACGGCACCTAAAGTGATCACCATGGGCTCTCCGGTACACGCTCCCGATCGGTACAAGGAAGGTGGGTTGCGCACGGCGCTTCACCTCGGTAGTTCAGGTGCGTTGGAAGTGATGCGTGTTACACGCGCCATACCCACGGCTAACGGCGACCTGCTCTTCCTGGGCACACCTGCGCGAACAGGGAACACCGCTCGGAGCCTGCTCGTTTCCTTCGAAACAGAAGGCGTGCTTCCAGCTCCTACCATGGATCCGAGCAATGGTCGTATCCATTTGTTCTACCCGCGTAAGGACCACCCCGAAGTGCTGGCTTTATTGAACAGCAAGCGCGACCGATTCTGCTACTTCTGGCGGTCGGCCAAAGGTGACCAGACCCACGCGTGGCTGCTTAGTTCCAAGTAGCTCTCAGGGTGCGGCTGCGCTCGTATCCGCAGACGGGATCGTGCACCCCTGAACCTTCACCTAGCCGATACGGGCGCATATCCCCGTTCTTCGATCGCCCTAGCGCAATAGGCCAGCGCGTCCTTTGCGAAGCGTGGAGTGGATGAACTCCGTCTTGCCTTGCGTGTAGGCGACACGATCCTTGGCGAACTTCTTCGCCAACATGTTCTTCAGCGTCTCGTACGATGCCGCTTCCTCCGGATGCTTCCGTAGCAGATCACGGAAAACGATACGGTCCGCACTGACATGGTCCGGCGCTATGATGTGCACATGTTCCATGCGCTCACCGCGTTCATTCCGCAGAATGAACCATGCGTAATAGGGTTCACTCTCGCCCATGGAGCGACGCCAGATGAACTCATATCCCTGCTCCTCCATCATCGGCACCACACGCTCGCGTACCTCCTGCAAGTCATTGACTTCAACCTGTACATCGATGATGGGTTTGGCGCTAAGGCCGGGAACGGCGGTGCTGCCGATATGCGCGATCCGTTGAACAAGGTTCTTCGGCAAAAGCTTCTTCAATCGTGCCTCCACTTCCGTGTAGCGTTGCGGCCAGCTGGGATCATAGGGCAGCACCGCGATGCGCTCCCGCATAAGTTCCTGAAGCCGCTTCTGTGGATCCTGCTGCTTCGGCTTCATGATGCGTAAATATTGAACCGTTCACCACGCAGGAAACCGATGAGGCACAGGCCGCTCTCCTGTGCGAGCTTCACCGCCAGCGAGGAGGGTGCACCAATGGCAGCCATGACCGGGACCCCAACGACAACGCATTTCTGAACGAGTTCGAAACCGGCACGGCCACTGACCAGCAGCATACTCGAAACCAACGGCATATCCGTGCTCAATGCCGCGCCTATGACCTTGTCAACGGCATTGTGCCGACCGACGTCCTCGCGCAGAACGAGCAACTCGCCCTTCCTGTCGAAAAGCGCTGCCGCATGTATCCCACCCGTATGGCGGAAAACCGTCTGGGCCATGCGCATGCGCTCAGGAAGCGCAGTGAGTATCCCGGGATCGATCGCACCCATCGGAACGAGCGGTCGTTTGCATTGGAGGTGTACCGCTTCTATGCTGCTTTTGCCACACACGCCGCAACTGCTGGTGGTGTAGAAATTGCGCTGCCAACGTGCAGGATCCAGTTCCACCGAGGGGTGCAGTTCCGCACGCACAACGTTTCCCTGCTCCTCCTCACGCACATTCGCACAAGGCACAACACGCAATAGCTCCTCCTCTCGCGCTACGATGCCTTCGGAGTGAAGGAAACCACGCACCAGGTCCTCATCATGCCCGGGCGTACGCATGGTCACGCTCAGGCGTATCTCCCGACGGTGCTCCGAATTCCCGAAGCCCAGCCTGATCTCCAGCGGTTCCTCGGTCACCAATAGATCATCGCGCTCCGTGGACGAACTGCCTTCCACCGTGGCCACACGCGCCGCTACGACCAATGTTGCCATGCTGCCAAGTTAACCCCGGGAGGGCGCTATCCGGTCCTTCGCCAACAACTGAGCAGGTGATCGTTCACCATGCCGATGGCTTGCATGTACGCATAGACGATCGTCGTGCCCACGAAGGAGAACCCAGCCTTCTTCAAGTCCCTGCTCAGCGCATCGCTTTCCGGGGTGCTCACGGGCACCTGACCCAAGCTGCTCCACTCGTTCATGCGCGGTTCGTGGTCCACGTGCTTCCAGATGAAGCGATCGAAGGAACCTTTGCCGTCCTCCATGATGCGCAGGTAACCTTGGGCGTTCTTGATGGCGCTCTCTATCTTTTGGCGATTGCGGATGATGCCTGGGTCGCTCATCAATCGGTCCATGTCCTTCTTTCCATAACACGCGATCTTCTCGGCATTCCAATCGTCGAAAGCCCGGGCATAGCTCTCTGTGCGGATGAGAATGGTGTACCAGCTCAACCCTGCCTGTGCGCCGTCCAGTACGAGTTTCGCGAACAGCTTCCGATCATCATGCTCAGGACGGCCCCACACATTGTCGTGATAGGCCATGTATACATCATCCTTCAAACACCAGGGACAGCGTGTCCTTTCCTTTCGTAAAACCATTGTAGAATAGAAGAAGACCGGCCGAAGATCGTGATCCTCGGCCGGTCTTATAGAATGGACGACTATCGAGTAACGACGAAGCGTTGCAAGGCCACATGCTCATCCACGCTGGCGCGCAGGAAGTATTGACCAGCAGGTAGATCCCCGTCGAAGCCGATCCAGGAGCGCAATGCAGGACCCTCTCCCTTGATCCGCTGCTGGTGCACGAGCTTGCCGGTCATGTCCATGATGGTGATATCCACCGACGCATCACTTTCATGGCCGGTCAGGCTGATCTGCATTCCGTCCCCGGCGCTCGGGTTGGGCCACAATACCATTTCGAACGGCTGTAGTTCGTCTACGCGATCCACATCGGCACCCGCCGCCATGGCATTGGGTCCCGTTATGCTCACGCTGCACGTTTCTCCCCATTGACACCACGAGGCCCCATTGTCCCGGCTGGCACGAACGCGCACTTGGTAGGTACGACCGGAAACGAGCGCGGGCGATGCCCAATTCAGGTAACGATGGTAGTTGGTGCTCTGGATGGTGTAGTTGTATCCGTCGCCCACGTTCACGAACTCGAATTCGTAGCGATTCGCTCCTGACACGGGTTTGGCCGTGACGTATTGCGAGCGGGTGCGCGAAGCGCCGCAGGAGAAATACTGATCACCGGGGGTATCGATCAACTTCGTCCTTGGACATGCAGCGGAGACCGGGTCCAGCTTGAATCGGCAGGCCGCCCCCCATTCCCTGTTCGTTCCATTCACTCGACCGCGCACCTTCACGTTCAAAAGCACGTTCTCCGGAATGGGGTTCGGTGTCCAGGTGATGTTCAGGTAGCAGGCACGCGTGGCGCCACTACCATAACTACCGGGTGCGGCGTGGCTGCGGAATTTGCGCTGCGAGTAAGAACCATCCGGATCGTAGAACCAGAATTCGTAGCCATCATCGGTCTGGTCGCCCACGCCCCACTGCGCGCTCACCTCGTCGGTAGCGGAAGCGACCATCAGCTGGTTATACGTCCAGTCCACCTTATCGCAAATGCTGTTCAGTGGACGATATGCGCTCATCGGAAGGTAAAAGGAACCACCCGTGGCGATGCTGCTCTCGCTGGCGAACGCACCATCATTCGCATTGTCGATGATGCGTTTTCCCGAAGCATCCTTCAGCACATACCCACCCGTTGTCATGCCATCTCCGGCACTATCCAGTACGCGCAAGCGCATGGGGCCATGCGGCACACAGCAGCTCACTGTGACCTCGGTATTGTTCGTGAAACCGGACCCGTTGCACACCGGATAGGTGAAGCCTTCTCCCATAAGCTCCCAGCTGGTCTGTGACCCGAATGCATCGGCCTTCACCGTCAGCTGAACGTTCTCATCGCAACCCGTCTGTAGGCGGAGGATGCGGTTGCGGGCAGCACCATTGTAGCTGGTGAAACCACCCGCAACAGTGGTACGCCCCTCGGGCTGCCAGGTGATGGCGTAGACCCAGTTGTTGAACGCACTACCCATGCTGAAGCCACTGTCCACACTGCCGTTGGTATTGAGGCGCACCATGCGGTTCCGAGCGGTCCCGTTGTAAGTGGTGAAATCACCACCCGCGAGGATCTTGCCATCACCTTGTACTGCAATGGTATACACCCAGCTGTTGAACCCGGTGCCCACCGAGAAGGTATTGTCATACGCCCCGGAACGCTCCAAGCGAGCTATGCGAGCGGACGGTGTGATGGCGTTGTAACTGGTGAACAGGCCACCGAGCAGGATCCTGCCATCGCGTTGAACCGCGATGCAGTAAACAGCATTGTTCGGACCAGCGCCGGGATCGAAACCCGTGTCCACAGCACCTGTAGTGGTCAATCGAGCCACATTGATCCGGGTAGTGCCGTTCACGGCGGTGAAGGAACCGCCGATGATCAAGCGCCCTTCTGCGTCCAGGGATGCCGCGTACACATCGCCGTTAACGCCGGTGCCCACTTGATAGGTAGCATCCAGGGTACCATCGCTGTTGAGCCTTACGATGCGGTTCTGCGTTGCGCCATTATACGTGGTGAACATACCTGCCACCAGGATCTTGCCATCAGGTTGGACGAGGATGAAGTTGACGTTGCCGTTGAACCCTGTACCGATGTTGAAGCTCCCATCTAGGGTACCATTGCTGTTCACGCGTACCAGGCGCGAGCGATTCGTTCCGTTGTAACTGGTGAACGAGCCCCCCAACAGGATCTTCCCGTTAGCATCCACCGCTGCGTGGTTCACCTGCCCGTTGGGACCGGTGCCGATGACGAACGTGGCATCCAATGCGCCGCTACGCGACACACGTACCACCCTGTTGCGAGCCGTTCCGTTGTAGGTCGTGAAGGCGCCTCCTACGATCTGCTTGCCGTCCGGCTGAGCCACCATGGTGTACACCCTTCCGTTGGCCCCAGTACCCACGTTGAAAGCACCATCCAAGCTTCCCGACTGTGCAGCGGTGGAGGATGTGAATGGACTGAGCAAAAGGCCGGCCAGCAGGGAACCGACGTTGAGGATCGGGGTCTTGAACATGTTCTTGGTCTTTGAGGTTGTCATAAGGGCCCCGCGATACCGGAGAACGTCCGCTCCGCCCTTATGGCAACGTTGTACGCAATGCCAGATGTTTGGTTCCGGCCATGGCGCACAACCTCGTTCCTTTGGGGCGGCATGCCCCTTCAGGACCTCCATTCCCGTACACACCGCAGCCTGAGGATCAGCGTGGTGGATAAATGCGATCTGCGCTGCACATACTGCATGCCAGAGGACCAGCACTTCCTGAAGCGCGAGGAATTGATGACGCGCGAAGAGGTCGTGACCATCGCGCGGCTCTTCGTGGAACGGTACGGCATCACCAAGATCCGCCTCACCGGAGGGGAGCCCTTACTGCGCCCCGATGTGGTGGAGATCGTGCGCGACCTGGCGGCCATGCGCGTGAAGTTGGGGTTGACCACCAACGCCGTATCGCTCCATAAATACATCGATGGCCTGGCAGCCGCAGGACTCCGCAGCCTGAACGTGAGCCTGGACACCTTCGATGCGGACCGCTTCAAACGTATCGCTCGCCGAGACCTCTACGAGCAGGTGTGGAACAATGTGCGCCTGGCCCATGACCGGGGAATGCACATCAAGCTGAACATGGTGGTGATGCGTGGTGTGAACGACGACGAGATCCTGCGCTTCGTGGAACTCACCGAACACAACGGCATCGATGTGCGCTTCATCGAGTTCATGCCTTTCGCCGGCAACCACTGGGGCCGCGACAAGGTGTACACCTATGCCGAGATGCTTGGCCTGATCGGCAGCGTGCATTCGTTCGATCGCCTCAACGACGATATCAACAGCACCGCGAAGACCTACCGGGTTCCCGGCTGGCGCGGCACCTTCGCCGTGATCAGCACCGTGACCGAACCCTTCTGCGGTAGCTGCGACCGGCTGCGCATAACAGCGGAGGGGAAGATGCGCAACTGCCTTTTCGCGCGTGAAGAGACCGACCTGCTGAGTGCGCTTCGCCGCGGCGATGACATCACCGAACTGATCGAGGCGAACGTGGCGGCCAAACACGCTATGTTGGGGGGGCTGCCGCCATTCAAACCGGAGAAGCAGGAAGAGGTCCTCAACGACCTGAGCGAACGGCCCATGGTGAGCATCGGCGGCTAAGCCTCCTGGTCGTAATAGATCTTGTAGAACTTCCGGCCGGTACGCTCATCCACTCCCTGTTCGATCCGGCTACGGTCGCCGTGGATGTAGATATGGAAGTTCTTGTCCAGTTTCAGAACGCTCTTGAACACCCGTGCCTGGCGTTTCACGGCGTGACTGCTGATAGCGAAGTTGTCGTCGAAGGCCACGTCGTTGCTCTCCTTGTATCCCTTGCCGAATCGATCGAATGCTTCGATCATCCCCTGCTCTTCGAAAACCTGTTCGACGAACGTGGTGCGGTCGAACTCAGCATTGTCCTTGAAATACTGTACCGAGCGGTTCAGCAGGTCGATCTGATCGGCACGTGGCGTCTCGAACTCCTGCGGCAAGTGTTCCGTGATGAAGGACTTCGTGAGCTCCAACACGCCGCTCGTGCTGTTAACGTGATCACGCTTAGCACGATGACCGACGAAGTCCTTCTGCCAATAATCGGTATTGTCATTATCATCCAACACGAAAACGGTGGGCGCCTCCTGCGTGAAAACGATCAAGCAGGCTTTGTTCGGCCTCAAGCCACCTACGCCCCGATTCAACCACATGGACACCTTGCCCGCTTCGGTCTTGCTTTGGATGAACACCTCCTTCTCCTCGAACTTGTAGATCCCCAGTGCAGCATAGCGCTCATCGCCGAAGCCCACATTGTTCAACCGCGCCACATAAAGGTCCCCTCCCTTGATATTATAGTGACGTGATACGGCTACGAGGTGTTTCGCGATGTCCACCGAACATTCCACGAGGTCCCTTCCGGCCTGTGCTTCCTTGGACAGGTTGTACAGCACGTTGTATTCCAAACCCACCGGATGCGCGAATTCAGCGGTAGCGGCCATCTGCGAGAAGGGCTTAAGGAAAAGCTTGCGAAGGAAGACCTGTTCCTCGTCTCCCTTCAATATCGCCGTGTAGTCACTGTAGGTGTTCTCCACCGCTCCCCCACCGATATGGTGCAGTGCGAATTCCTCCACCCATGCATCCTTGCCGTTGATCATGATGGGCGCAAAGAACGGGAAGCGCTACAGACCGTGCCTGAACGCATGCTCTTGCACCTTGATGATGTGCATTGCGAACGGGAACAGTGCATCCATCGTCTCCTTTGCTCCTCGTGTTGAACCCGGCAAGGTGATCACCAAGGTGCGGCCGATCATTCCAGCGATACCACGGCTCATCATCGCCCAAGGCATGCGCTCCTGGCCGTAACTACGGGCCACTTCCATGATGCCAGGCACTTCTCGATCCAGCAGCGGAGCGAGCGCTTCCGGCGTGCGATCACGCGGAGAAAGTCCAGTTCCACCGGTGGTGAGGATCAGGTCAAGGCCGCTGTTCGACCATTCGCGCACCCGTGCTGCGATAGCATCAGGTTCATCGGCGACGACAGCCTGCTGGCTCACCTCAACATCCAACTTCGCCAAACGTTCCGCGATCGCAGCCCCCGCCTTGTCCTCCTTCTTCCCGCTGGCCACACCATCGCTGATAACGAGTACACCCGCTTTCAACGGCACATCGAAACGATCCGTCCAATCACTCTTGCCACCCTTCTTCTCCACCAAGCGGATGCCCGTGATCACCACGCCCTTGTCGATGGGTTTGAGCATGTCGTAGATGGTGAGGGCTGCGACGCTCGCGCCGTGCATGGCCTCTACTTCAACACCGGTGCGGTAGATGGTGCGCACCCGCATGGTGACGAGGATCTCCTGCTCACCAACCGCGAACGTGCATTCAGCATGTTCGATCGGCAGCGGATGGCAATCGGGGATCATCTCGTGGGTCTTCTTCACGCCGAACAAGGCCGCCACCCGTGCGCTCTCCAATACTTCGCCTTTCGGCACGCGCTTCTCCTTCACAGCGGCGATGGTGGCGCTCTGACTCACCGTGACCAAGGCCGTGGCCGTGGCTTCGCGCAAGGTGGTGGGCTTGTGGGTGATGTCTATCATGTCAAGGAGTCGATCCCATGGGTCGACGCTACAGGTTGGTTTTCCAGATGTGCGTGGCGTCCGACAGGATCTCGCGGCCGAAGATCGGCAGTTCGGATTTGATCCGATCCACCACCCAGGCCACAGCCTCGCGCGCCTGTTGTCGGTGCGGCGCACTGGCGAAGACCATGAAACACAACTCTCCAGCTTTGATCACGCCCAGACTATGATGCACGTGCAAGCAGGTCATCGCCGGCCACTTGGCAAAAGCCTGTTCACGTATGATGGTCATGCGTTCTAGAGCCATTTCGCGGTAGGCGGTGTATTCGATGGCAGCGGTGCGAGCAGCGTTCACGTCGCCTGCACCACCGATGACATCCGCACGGACCTGGCCTAGGAAGATCTCGTGCGCTCCGATGTCCGTTCGCGTGGCATGCTTCGCGATGCTCTCGGCGATGAAGGATGGCGGTATAGCCCCTTCCACGAAGATGTCCTTCACCTTATGGGGCTTCGCATCGCTCATCCTCCGGCGAATGGGGGTAGTACGGCGATCTCCTCGGTGCCGGTGAGCGCATGATCCGTTGTGACCACCTGCCGATCCACCGCAATGGCATAGCGCATCCCACGCAGCGCGGGGATCCTCTCCACCAACTGCGTGCGCAAAGCCTCAAGCGAATCAGCATCCACCTGCAACGTTGGCGAGCCAGCCTTCTCCGCGATCATGCCGAACAACAGGACCTCCATGGTTCAAAGATCGGTAGGCGTGTTGATGTTGCGGAACAGATCATCGGGCCATTCCTCCTCACCGGGGCACACCTGCAGGTAGCGTGTGCGCACACGGTCCAGCGCCGTGGACATCTTCCGCTCACCCGCTGCGAGCCGCGCGGAGAAAACATGGCGGCACGAACGGTGGTAAACCGCGGCCAAAGGCTCCATGCGGCCATCGCATTGTGCCACCACCGCGTCGTGGTCTCTATCCGCCCATGTTTTGAGGTGCTCGATGAAACGCGCATTGATGTTCGGCATATCGCACGCGAGCACGATCGAACGATCGTTCCACGCGTAGCGCAGTGCAGTAAGGATACCACCCAAGGGCCCTTGCCCCGAAGTATCATCCGCGATCACCAGCGGACCGATGCGCCCGTACGTGGACGGGTCACCGATGATGAGCAGTTCATCCACATGCGGACGCAAGATCTCGACAGCGTTGGCGATCAGCGATCGGCCGTTGTGCTCGATCAATGCCTTGTCCCTACCCATGCGGCTGCTTCGGCCGCCGGCAAGGACCACACCGCACCATCCGTTCTCGTTCATCGGCTGTCGTTCCCTCAACGCAGTATCGGCGTTCCGCTCTGCGGCAGGTAGTGTACTTCCACAAGGTCCCCTGCCTTGCACGCGCGCTGGCTGGTCGGCAGGTAGGCCAACGCATCCGCTTCCACCAAGGTGCGCAACATGTGGGAACCTTCATCCGCCAGCAGCTCAACGCGACCACTGCTCACGCGCGCGGCTCGGAACTCTGCACGATCTCCTTTCACCGTGAGCGCTGTGCCGATGGGAAGTCGTTCACTTCGCATGTACGGATCGGCGCGATGGCGCATGGCTAACAGGAAGGGCAGCACGTATTCGTAGAACAGCACCAGTGCCGCACGTGGATTACCGGGCAGGCCAAAGATGTGCCTTCCGTTCAACGTAGCGAAGAACATCGGCTTCCCCGGTTTCTGCGCCACCCCATGGAAATGCACGGTGGCTTTCAGCTTCTTCAGCACGGGCAGCAACAGGTCATGATCGCCGACCGATGCACCGCCCGTGGTGATCACCACATCCGTCTTTCCCGCAGCCGCAAGCAATGCTTCGCTCAGCTCTTCTTCCTCGTCGAATACAAGATGAACATCGTCGGTGGCATCAATGCCCGTAGCGTTCAGTGCGGCCAGCAACATCTTCTCGTTGCTGCTGTGGATGGAGCCCTCGTGCGTCTCCCCTTCCTCCAGGAATTCCCCGCCCGTGCGAATGATGCTGACCGTTGGGTCCTGTGCCACCATCACCTCATACACGCCGCACGATGCCAGCAGCCCGATGGCGGCCGGTGAAAGCACCGACCCCTTCGCCAGCAACCGATCGCCAGGCTTTACGCTCTCTCCTTTCCGGCGGATGTTGGCTCCGTTGTTGAACGCACCTTTTGCGTGCTCGATCCGCTCCCCGTCGCGTGTGCAATGCTCTTGCATGAGGACCGCAACCGTATCCTTCGGTACCTGCGCACCGGTATTGATGCGCACAGCTTCTCCAGCACGCAGCGCTTCCGTAGCGACCTGGCCCGCCATCAATTCACCCACTATCGTCCACGGACCATCTACGCTTCCTACCGCATAACCATCCACCGCGCTCACATCGGAACGCGGATAAAACTCACCGGAGAACAGATCCTCCATCAGGTTGCGGCCGATGGCTTCTTCCGGAGGGAAGAACATGCCTTCTCGCACAGCGATGCCCACCTCAGCCATGATGATCCCACGTGCTTCTTCCACCGAGATCATGCGAAGAACAGTTTGAACGACGCGAACAACAAGACCAGACCCAGCACCTGACGCAAGCGTTCCTGGCTGAACCGTTGTGCGCCGATGTAGGCCCCAAATGCACCCCCGGCCAAGGCCGCCGCGATCCAGATCAGGTGCGCGCTGCTGAAGATGCCGCTGCCTGGAGCGAAGAGCGTGGTGGACATGCTTGCCAAACCGGCCAGGCTGTTCACGAAGATGAACCCTGCACTGATCGCGGCGCTTTCCTTCGCGGTGCTCCAGCCGAAGACGAGCAGAAGCGGGCTCAGCAGGATGCCACCACCTATGCCGATCATACCCGAGAACAGGCCGAGCACCGCACCGATGGCCAACGCCAGGGGCAATGCCGGCGATCGCTTCTGCTCGTTGCTCGCACCGAACAGACCCAGCAAACGCGCCACGGCGATGAGCAGGCACACGGCGAGCACACGTTTATAGACCACCGCATCCAGTTGCATGCGCGCACCCAGCCACGCGAAGGGCACCGAAGCCGCAGCGAACGGCCAGAACAGGTTCCAGCGGAAATGTCCGGCACGGGCGAATTGCGCGAAGGCCATCGCGCTCACGAAGAGGTTCAACGCAAGAGCGGTCGGCCGCACCACCTCGGGCGCGAAGCCCAGCAACAACATCACCGCGATGTAGCCGCTCGCGCCACCGTGGCCCACGCTCGCATAGAGAAAGGCGACCAGGGCCAATAGCAAAGCGATGGTGATCTCGTTCATGCGTGGTGCGCTGGGTCGATGGGTGTATCCATGAACTCGCCCACTTCTGGACCCATGATGCGCATCCAGCGCCCCCGCGCACTATCCACCAGGTCCATCACGCCTGCCAAGCCATCTCCGCCGTTCAACAGGTCGGTGATGCGCAGTGCCATCAGCGATCCAGTGAGCATTGTCACCGCCGCGGGCACATCACGCATGTCGCAACCCAACTGATCCTCGGAGGGGCGGCCTTGGAAGAACGTGCGCCGTGCATGGTCCACTCCGGCACAGGTGATGACTTGAACCTGATGGCCATGCACTGCACCGCTCACGAGCGGAATTCTCAATGCGCGGCACGTCCGTTCGATGAGGGCACGGACCGCGAGATCATCCGTGCAGTCGGCGACCACCGTATGGCCGCTTAGGAGCTTCACGCAATTCGCAGCATCCAGAAAGTGATGGTGGCCGACCCAAGTGATGTGATCCGTCGTTGGTCGCATGCGGTCAAGTGCGGCCTGCACTTTGGGGCGACCAACATCCGCTCGGGCATAGAGTAATTGCCGTGCGAGATTCTTCGCCTCCACGGTGTCGCCATCGATCACGGTGATAGCTTCAACCTGAAGTGCTCCCAACAAAGGGATCAAAGCGCAACCCGTGCCACCCGCACCCACGATGGCAATGCTCGTGTGCGCTCCGAGGTGCTGCGTTCCGCCCATAGGCGCAAGGTACGCCCAGCCCTATTCGATGTACGTGATGTCGAAGCTGGCCGTGATGGTCGCGGAGGTTCCGCCCAAGGGTTCCGTGAGGGGACCCATCACAGAGCCGCGGATCCTGTTGGAGCCGGTGTCGTGCGAGTCAATCGTGAGCGTGGCCGGTGTGGCATCCGAACTCTCGTAGGCAAGGCCCATCCCTGTTGTGTAGAGCGCATGGTTCACATCGGTGGTCATGGCGTAAGTGCCGACTTCGAGCGAGTCCAACTCCAGCGTCAAGGTCATGCCCGCCGTGGAAATGCCGTTGATCGTGATGACATCAGCCCCCAGATCACCGAAGAGGCTCGCGTTGGCGCAGAATGACTCTCCTGCGAAGGATGCTTGCAAACGTGCACCGGCGATGCCGCAGAGGGCCGCTGGAGCGCTCACCACCGGTGCGGCATCATCCTCCTTCTTACAGGAGAAAAGTGAAAGAACGAACAAGAAAGGCAAGGTGGAGCGAAGATGCATCGTTGAGGTTTTCCCCCAAGATGCCAGATCCGTGCCACGACCGTTCAGGGGTTCACACTGTACGTCACATCCAAGCTACCGGAGATAGCCTTGCTACTGCCGCTCATCTCGTTGCGCACACGCGCCTGAAAAGTGGCCTTCAGCCTATGCGCTGCGCCATCATGTCCGGTGATGATGACCGATCCAGCGCTGTCGCTGTCGGTAGTGTACGGTGTACCACCGCTCAGGTAGAGCACTGCGTTATCCGCTTCGCTGATGGTGTAGGTTCCGACACCTAACGTGTCCAATTGCAGGCTGAGCGTGTTACCCAGCAGGGCGATACCGCTTACTGTAGCGCTGTGCCCATCGGACATGGCGATTATCTGAGCATCGCCGCAGAACGATGATCCATCCACCTCGGCTTGTACACGGGCCCCATCGCTACCGCAAGTGCTCGGGATGATGCCCAACTCCTCGGCCACTTCCTGGCCCGCCTTTGCACAGGCGGAGAGGGTGATGATGGACACGATGAGCAACAGGATGTTGATATGGCGCATGGAGAGGTGTTTTGGCGCCCTTGTACGTTGGCCGCTACGCGGGGGATACATGCAGAAGCCCCGCTCAATCGAGCGGGGCTTCCGTGAAAAGGATAGACAGAGTATCACTGCACCACCACGCGGCTTACGCGCACACCGCCTTCGTGGCGTACGTTCAGCGTGTACTCACCGGGGGCCAGTCCCTTCAGGTCCATGACGCTCACTCCGTTGGCCGAAACATCCAGGTTGGTGGACAACGACAAACGTCCGGTGATGTCATGTACATCCAGGGCCACACGGCCTTTCAGACCAGAGAGGTCGATGTTCACGGTGCCATTGGTCGGGTTCGGCCACACTTTCAGCTCGTTGGCGGCAGCTGCCTCTGCGATGCTGTTCCCCGTGGAACCCACCGAAACCTGAACCTCTGTCCGCGGTCCGGCGCAAGCCGTGCTGGGCGACTTCACTTCGATGTCGTAGAAGAAGTAGTAGTACGCGGTGGCGTTGGCACCGCTGGCCGTGCTGCTCGTCATGCTACCCAAGGTGCCCAAAGCGTAAGGGTACGTGGGGTTGCTTCCAGCACCATCGCGCCACAACTGCGGGTTGCCACCCACCACGCGCAATCCGTAGGGTCCACCAGCTGGTACATTGAAATCGAGGGTAACGCGGCTCTCGCCGTTAGGGATGTTGAAAGTCCCCGTGGCCACCGTGCTGCCATTGCTCTGGTCGATCACCGCGATCGTGCGATTCGCCGCACCATTGGCATACACCTTCACGCTGGCGATGATCATGTCCTCATAAGCCGTGAAAAGCTGGTAGTTGTCAGCATTGGTATGATAGATACCGTTCGTGCTGTTGTTGGTACGACCGCCGTAAGCGATATCCCCGCCATGAATGGTGGTGGACGATACCCAGTAGGACGCGTCGGTATTGAGCACCGGGGTCACGAACGTGGTGCCGGTGCCTAGCACGGCACCACCGTTGGCTTGACCGAACCACTCCAGGTTCTCGCCACTGGCCTCGAGCGTGGCGCTGTTGTTGAGGGCCGTGTTCACATCATCGGCAACGGGCGCATTCGGCGCGTCCAGCACGTCAACATCCACTGCATCGCTGGTAAAATCACCGCACACGCCGGCGATGGTAACCTCGTAAGAGCCGCTGGTGCTGACACTGATGGTCTGCGCGTTGCCTGCACCGTTGTTCCAAGTGTAGGAAGAAGCCGTGCTGGAAGAGAGCACCACTTCGCCGCCTTCGCAGAACTTGAGGTCGCCGTCGACGTTCACGGTGGGCGTCTCATCCGGGCTCTGCTGCACGAAGATGCTGGTGGTACCGGAGCAGCCTTCTCCGTCGTCAATGGTAACGGTGTAGCTGCCTGCCGTTCCTACGGTGATGCTGCGCGTGGTGGCACCCGTGCTCCAAACATAGTCGTAGCCTTCATCGGCCGTGAGGATGAGCTCATCGCCATTGCCGCAGATGATGGGAGCGGTAGGCGTGCTGATCGTAGCCACCGGACTGATGCAGGTGTTCTCGATCACGGTGATGGACTGGTCAACATCCAGATCGGTGAACGTTTCCACCAAGCCACTCGGCCAACGGATGGTGAGCGTTGGGATGGTGGTGTTCTGGCCAAGACCGAAGTTGCAGGCGAAAGAAGTGACCATGCCGTAGCTCTCACCAGCCTTCACCTCGCGGACTTGGGTACCCCATGGACCGGTGATGGTGACACGCGCGCCAACGGCATCGCGGTTGCTGATGGTGCCTTGCAGGCGCACGGTGAAGTAATGGTTCGTGTTGCCGTCGTTCAGCCAAAGGCGGTCGGGGTTATTAGCGTCCGGGGTGATGTAGCCCCCGCCGTAGTTGGCGAAGAGGTCGATGAAGCCATCATTGTTGAGATCCCCCGTTGCAAAGCTGTGCAGGTCCTTACCGGCGGGCAGCAGGTTGTTCAGTTGTGTGAAGGTGCCGTTGCCGTTGCCCTTGAAGATGTACTCGTCGCCACCAGCGATCACCACGTCCAAGTAGCCGTCGTTATCCAGGTCCACGAATTTGCTCTGGAGGAAGAAGCCGTTCACTTCCATGCCGCAGCCGGAGGTGACATCGGCGAAGTGGCCTGTGCCGTCGTTCTCGAAGAGCTGGATGGTGGCATCATGGTTCGTTGCCACCATATCCAGATCGCCATCGTTGTCGTAATCACCGAAGTCGGCTGTCCATGTCTGGTTGCGGATCTCCAGGCCATAGCTGGCGGCTTGGTCGCTGTAGCTGTTGCTGCCGTTGTTCACGAACAGGCGATTCCAGCGGCGGCAATCGTTGGGGTCGTTCACCCCCTGGCGGCAGTGGGCGATGTAGAGATCCAGGTCATCGTCGCCATCGAAATCCGAGAAACAGCTGCCGTAGTTGCCGCTCATATCACCCGCCGTACCGGAGCAGGCGGTGGCCCAGTTGACGTAAGCGTTGTTGTTCATCGGCACACCACCGGCGTTGGTGAACCACAGGTTCGGAGCACCATCGTCATGGCAGGCGAACACATCCACGCGACCGTCGTTGTCCACGTCGCCCATGCTCATGGCCTGGGTGAAGATGTCCGGTCCGTTCAGGTCAGCCAGGGTGTACACGCCAGGGCTGGTGATGCGTACATAGTGGGAGCCGTCGTAGCTACCACCGCTGACCATGTCCTTGTGCCCGTTGTTATCCAGATCGGCGATAGCCCAACCCCACTGGCCGCTGTTACTAACCTGGCCGTAGTCCACCAAGGTGAACGTGCCGTCCGCGTTCTGGTAATCCACTTGGAACTGCCTTGCGTTGTGCAGTTTGGCGATGTCGTCCAGTCCATCACCGTTCATATCCACCACACCCATGCAACCGCCACTGATGGTGACGTTGCTCATGCGGTCGGTGGCATTGGTGAAGCTCAACTGCGCCATGGTCAGTGGCGCAACGAGCAAGGCCGGAATGCCGAGCGTAAGGTTCTTTAGCATGTGATCTCCTTGCAGTTGGTTTTGTAAGCAGGCGAATGTAGGGGAGCGGGCCTTCAGCGGTCCAGCCCTTCGGCGGTGGACTGTGGAGATCCTGCCGGGGCGGCCAGGGGGGCATCCGTGCTGGTCTGGCGGCGTATGCTCTCCCGGTGCACGGCGTCCATGAACTCGCGGACGAACGCATCGCTGAGGCCGAGGTGCCCTCCCAAGCGCAGCTGTCGCCGCATGATGCGCTCCCACCGCTCGGGTTGCAATATGGCCACGTTATGCTCCCGCTTGTGGTCGCCGATGCGGGCGGCGATGTCCATGCGGGCACCCATCTTCTGCGAGATCTCCTCGTCCAACTGGTCGATGAGGTCGCGTAGTTCCTCCAAGCGGTCGTGCATGGAAGGCGTGGGCAGGGCCTGACGGAAGATGAGGCTCTCCACCAGCGCCGCATAGTCCGCAGGGGTCAGTTGTTGTTCGGCATCGCTGCGAGCCTTGGCTGGATCGGTATGCACTTCGATCATAAGGCCACTGAGGCCCAGGTCCAGCGCCTGTTGTGCCACCAAGCCCACTTTGTCTCGACTGCCGGCGATGTGACTGGGGTCCCCCACGATCTCCAATTCGGGGAAGGCTGCCTTCAAGCGGATGGGGAATTCCCACATGGGACTATTCCGGAAAGGCGTGCGTTCGAACCACGAGAAGCCGCGGTGTATGGCTGCGTAGCGCTTGAGCCCGGCCCGTTGCAGTCGCTCCAGCGCCCCTATCCATAGTTGCAGGTCCGGATTGATGGGGTTCTTCACGAACACCGGTATGTCCACCCCGCGCAAAGCATCGGCTATCTCCTGAACACTGAACGGGTTGGGTGTGGTACGGGCGCCGATCCAAAGCATGTCAACGCCGGCCTTCAGGCAGGCCTCCACGTGCTGCGCCGTGGCCACCTCCGTAAGGGTGAGCAGACCTGTGGACTCCTTCACGGTGCGCAGCCATTCCAGACCAGCATCACCACTGCCTTCGAAAGTCCCGGGACGCGTACGGGGTTTCCAGAGCCCAGCGCGGAATACCTGCGCCTGCCCTCTCGCTGCCAGGCCACGCGCGGTGGTCAGCATCTGGGTTTCGGACTCTGCGCTGCACGGGCCGGCGATAAGCAGCGGCCGATGCAGCCCCAGGCCCCAGTCGGCGAAGGGCTGCGGATGCAAGGCGGGAACGGCGGAAGACATCGGGCACAAAGGTAGCGGGCCCAGAACCCGGCCGCTCGGCCTTCAAAGGGTGAGCGTCGGATCGGCAGGGCAACGAAGACCGCCATCCGACGCGTCCTCTCCATATTCGCCTATCCCTATCCTGTGCGCCATCCCGTGAAGAAAGTTCTCGCCCTCGTCCTGCTCTTGTTCGCCATTCTGGTCTCCTGTACCAAGGAGAACCTGCAAGAGAGCCTCGTCGTGTTCGAGGATCAAGGCGATCGTTTGGAACTGGATCCTCAACAATTCCCCTTCAACGCCCTCTCCAGTTACCACTTCTTCAAGGGCCACATGGCGCTGCAGAAACCCGTTCTGGGCGTTCTGCCCTATGCACCCATCAACGCACTGTTCAGTGACTACGCGCACAAGTTCCGCTTCGTGTGGATGCCTGCTGGTACGCACGCCACCTACAATGGCGACAACGAGGTGCTGGACTTCCCGGACGGTACGGTGCTGATCAAGACCTTCTATTACGACCGGGTGCAGCCCGCAGATGTGCGCCGCCTCGTGGAGACCCGCCTGCTTTTCAAACGCAACGGCGCATGGGAATTCGCCAACTACGTGTGGAATGCCCAACAGACCGAGGCTACGCTGGATCTGAACGGGAGCTACACCCCCATAACTTGGGTGGAAGAGGGCGGTGCCACGCGCACGGTGAATTACCGCATTCCGTCCCAGGCCGAGTGCTTCACGTGCCACAAATTCGATGGCGTTTCCACACCCATCGGTCCCAAACCGCAGAACCTCAACAGTCTTTTCAGCTACGGCGACAAAACCGGTTTCGCGAACACAGCGAACAAGAACCAACTCGCCCACTGGGTTCAGCAGGGCTACCTACAGCCGGGTTTCCCCAAGCGGATCGCCACTGTGCCACGTTGGGAAGATGTCGCCCTGCCGCTGACCGATCGCGTACGCGGCTACGTGGACATCAATTGCGCCCACTGCCATCGCGAGGGAAGCCACTGCGACTACCGGCCCATGCGCTTCGCCTACAGTGAAACCGCCGACCCAGAGAACCTGGGGGTCTGCGTGCCACCGGACGACCCTCTGTTGCCGCAGCACACGTTCATCGTCGCTCGCGGCAATACCGCACGCTCTCTGTTGCACTATCGCGTAGCCGCCACCGATGAGGCCGAACGCATGCCGCTCCTGGGGCGCACCCTCGTGCATGATGAGGGCCTCGCCCTGATCACCGAGTGGATCAATAGTCTTTCTCCCGCCTGCCCGTAAACCGATCAAAACCGACCTGCAAGTCATGAAAAGAACCCTACTCCTCTCCCTACCGCTGGCACTGACCTTGCCTGCGGCCGCACAGAATTCCTGTTGGACGGCACTGCCCGTTAGCGAAGGCATTTACACGGTTGAAGCCGTGGATGGTGCGCCCTCACCCGGTAACGCCTGCCCCTATGGGGATGGCCTGCACGCCGAGTGGTACACGTTCACCAGTCCGGTGGATACCGGAGTTGTCATCAGCACCAGCTTCGGGGAGGAACCAACCGATACCCGCATTCAGGTGTACACCGGGGTCTGTGGTGCCTTGGTGTGCATGGTAGGCGATGATGATTCAGGCAACGGCTACTCCTCGGAACTGGACTTCACCGCGGTAGCCAATGTGACGTATTATTTCAACTTCGATGACAACTGGTCCGCTGATGGGTTCCAGTTCAGCATCACCCTCTTCCCTCCACCTCCGCCACCGCTCAACTTGATCGACTTCGTGGAGACCGAAGTACCCGGAATGACCTACTCCCTGGGGGCCGTGGACATGAACAGCGATGGTCTGGACGACATTCTTGACCCCACGGAGACCAACGTGCACATCGGCCTTCAACAGCTGGACGGTACGTTCCAGTTCGTGGACATCGCCACCAGCCCCGCCGACCACGTGGCGTCCTGGAGCCTTTGCGTGGGAGATCTGGACAAGAACGGCGCCAATGACATGCTCTATGGCGCTGGTGATGGTGTCACGCTCATGTTCGCCAATGAGGACGGCACCGCCTTCACCGAAGTATCCTACGACGAATACATCTTCTGCCAGCGCACCAACATGGTGGACCTCAACAACGATGGCCACTTGGACGCCTTCAGCTGCCACGACGTGGACGCCAACGTGGGCTTCATCAACAACGGCACTGGCACCCTCGTGTATAGCCAGGGCGGCTACGGTGAGACCTGCGGCAACTACGGATCGGTCTTCACCGATTACAACAATGATGGCCTCATGGACCTCTTCGTTTCCAAATGCGGCTGCGATCCGGAAGATCTGCTCATGCCCAACTCCAACGGCGGCATCTTCACCGATGTGGCCCCTGACATGGGTTGGAACGACCAACACCAGAGCTGGAGCAGCGCTTGGGGCGATTATGACAACGACGGCGATATGGACGCCATGATCGGCAGCAGCAGCAGCACTGTGCACAAATTCATGCGCAACAACGGCGACGGCACCTTCACCAACGTAACCAACGAGGTGGGCGTGAACGCCAACGAAGGCCAGAGCATCGAGTGGACGACCCACGACTTCAACAACGATGCCTGGCTCGATATCCTGGGCGGCGACGGAATGCTCATGAACAACGGAGACGGCACCTTCACCTTCGACGCGAGCGTGCCTTACAATGGACCGATCGGAGACATGGACAATGATGGTTACCTGGACATACTGGATGCCGGAAGCATCCATTACAACCAAAGCACCGGTAACAACTGGTTGCGGATCTGGCCCGTTGGCTCGGTGAGCAACCAGAACGGCATTGGTGCGCGAGTGCATGTGATCACCAACGGTGTACACCAGATCCGGGACATAAAGAGCGGCGATGGATTCCGCTACATGAGCAGCCTGCTGGCCCACTTCGGCCTGGGAGCGGCCACCACCGCCACCGTGGAGGTGCACTGGCCCAGTGGCATCGTCGATCACATCGAGAACGTGCAACCCAACGCCACCTTGGTGGTGAACGAAGGACTGTTCAGCTCTATGCCTGAAACGCGCACCACGACCCTTAGCCTCTTCCCGGTGCCCGCCACCGACCGCATTACCGTGAGCGGTGACGATGTGAACCAGCGCATGGCCCTCATCTTCTCCATTACAGGCCAGCTGGTGCAGAGCGATATGGTGCGAGCCAGCACACTGCACATCGGCGAACTCGCCAGCGGCGTATACCTGTTGGAAGTGACGACACCAAGCGGCGTGCTGAAGGAGCGCTTCGTGAAGGAGTGATACTTGTGCGTCTGTTCTGATGAAGCGCTCCGCCCGGCGGGGCGCTTCACCTTTCCGATCGACCGTTTATCTTTCGGTATGCGCCTAGTGCTGGCTACCCTGTTCTTGCCCTTACAGCTGCTGGGTCAACAGCCAACGCTCCCGCACGACCCTTACAAGGCGGTACCATCGGAGGTCGTCATAGGCTTGGGCATCGGCCAGCCCTTCGGTGGTATCGGGGCACAGCTCGCTGCGCGTCCAGCGGATCAGTTGGACCTTTTCGCCGGGGGTGGTTTCGTGATGTCGGGCATGGGCTATAACCTGGGCCTGCGTGTGCGCCTGATGCCCGCATCGCCCGCGTGCCCTTTCCTTACCGCCATGTACGGCTACAACGCGGTGATCCACAGTAATGTGCCGCACTACAACACGATCTACTACGGACCCACCTTCGGAGGCGGGATCGAATTCCACGGAAGGCGACGTCCGGAGCGCTTCTTCAGCCTACACCTGCTCTTTCCGCTACGGCCGCAGGCCTACGACGACGACATCGAGGCTGCGAAGCGCAACCCCCTCATCACCGAGATCCAAGAAACCTGGGATGTCACCATCGCACTGGGCTGGCACTTCGGGAATTGAGCCTCGCCCACCTTTCGGGCACGTTCTTTGGAAGACTTTCGCGCCCGATATCCCTTTCCATGAAACAACTCATCGTCCTCACCCTCTCCGCGCTGTTCGTCACCCCCCTGCATGCTCAACTTCCTGGTTCCCTCAAGGGGATCGCGGATAAAGTGAAGACCGGCGGTGCCGGTGGTCTCAGCAACGATGAGGTGATCGCCGGTCTGAAAGAGGCCTTGGAGAAGGGAGCTGAGACCAGCGTGCTCAAGGGCTCAGCATTGGACGGTTTCTGGAAGAACGAACTCATCCGGATCGCCTTCCCACCCGAGGCCGAGAAGATGAAAAGCACATTGCTCAAGATCGGAATGACGAAGCAGGTGGATGAGTTCGAGCTCACCATGAACCGCGCGGCAGAAGATGCTGCCAAGGAGGCGCTACCCGTTCTGCGCGATGCCGTGCTGGGTATGAGCGTGAGCGATGGGTTGGCCATACTTAAGGGTGGTGACCGCGCTGCCACCGATCACCTTATTCAGCAGACCTCTGCATCGCTGCGAGCGAAATTCGCTCCCATCGTGGCCAACAGCACGAAGAAGGTGGCCCTTACCAGCTACTGGACCCCACTGGCCAACAGCTACAACAAGGCGGGCATGCTCACCGGGGCCAAAGCCGTGGACCCTGACCTTGACGCGTACATCACCCAGAAAGCCATCGATGGTCTCTTCATCCTCATCGCGCAGGAGGAGACCAGGATCCGCAAAGACCCCATGGCCCGTACCAGCGAATTGCTGAAGAAGGTGTTCAGCGGGAAGTGAGTCGCTAGCGTAGAGCTTTGTCCTCCGCCCGTGGAACAGCCACTTCGAATTCAGCTTGGGGACGCACTTCGTGCAGCTGAAAGCCACGTTAGGACCTTGGCTTGCCTTCGTGGGATCCGAAACCTCGACGGATCCTACAAGGCTTTGGTGCTCTGCCGCTGATCCTCTTTCGTCGCTCGCCAAGGCTCAGCTCCGATCCTCCAACTAATTTCGTTCCATGCAGGTGCGCAGAATGATCGTTGTCCTAATCCTGCTGTCCGTCCAACAGCTTTTGGCGCAGGATCCCCTGCAGATCGCGAAAGCCGACACCCTTTTCGCGTATGGCGAGTGGAAAGCGGCGCATGCCATCTATGACAGACTGATCGCGCAACGTGATGCCGACGCCCACGTTCATCACATGCGCGGAGTTTGCAAGGATCGACTTGATATGGACGACGAGGAGGTAATGGCGGACATCAATGAAGCCCTGCGTCTCGATCCGCACCTCTTCAAGGCGCTGCTCTACCGGGCCAGTGTCTACAGCGCCATGCGCATGTTCGATCGCGAGATCGCCGACCTCACCGTTGCCTTGGAATATGCACCCGACACCGCAGGGTTGGTGAAGTGCTTTACTGAACGTGGAACGGCCCATTACAGCAGACGCGACTTCGAACCCTCCATCGCCGACTTGACCCGTGCACTGGAGCTGGACAGTACAGCCCATGCCGCATACGGCAGACTGGCCAACACCTTGGAAGAGGTCGGCCGGGGCGAGGAGGCGCTCAAAATGCAGATCCGCTACACCGAACTGGTACCCGAAGATTGGACCGGCTACGTGAATGCGGGCTTCTATCTGGCGAACATGGGTCGCTACGAAGAGGCCTTGGAGTGGTATGCCAAGGCCTTTGAACGCGATAATGCGTCGGAGTCCTATCACCTGTGGAATAACCGGGGCTACGCGCGGTACAAGCTCGGCGACATGAAAGGTGCGCTCAAGGATGTGCGCAAGAGCATATCCATGAAACCCTCGAACGCCTATGCCTACCGCAACCTGGCATTGATACACATCGCAGAAGCCCGGAACGATGATGCCTGCACAGCTTTGGAAAAGGCGTTGAGCCAAGGCTTCACAGCGCAGTATGGCGATGAGGTCCGGGACCTGTACCGCACACATTGCAAGTAAGTGGATAGGGGAGATCCGGGATCACTCCGTATTCCTCCTCCTCGCGACCCGTTGAGCGCATGCCTTCACCCCTTTTGTGCGGTCGGAAAAAGCGCCTGAAGTAGCCCTTTTCCTCCTCGCTCATGCACCCCATGCTGATCTATGGATATGTCGCCATCGACGGCCGGTTGCAGCCCGTGGAGGAAAGCGGTACGGAACACGTCCACGCGATCGATCCGTAAGGGCATCGGATCCTCAAGAATGGCCGTTTTCTTCTGCCCCGCGGCGGGCGCCACCTGCCCTTGCTGAAATTGACCAACGGCTTTCCTAGTGACCAATTCGCCCAGCAGGCTACCGTTGAACAGTGCTTTCCGATCCACAAAAAGGTCGATGGAGCCAGCTGCATTGAACTAGGGCGTTCCCGGGTCAGGGAATCCCCGGTTCGTGGAAGATATCCTCGATGTGATACGCTCCACGGGTCAGCGCCTGATCCAGATCCTCTGCGTGAGCGATGCAATTCGGCATGTTGGCGAGGCGGTCGTTCCGATCGTGCAATAGCACATTGGGCAGCGCGATGCGGATGTCTAGCAGCATCAGCACGATCATGAGGATGGCCCATAACCGCCTGCGCCTACCTACTTCTGGTGACGTCATCATGCATCCAGGCTGCAAGTCCCACGCTGGTTAAGAACGTATCGCTCAAGGCGCCTGTACTTCTGCTCGTTCAGAACATCCGCGGGATCATTGGTCCTTATGATACGGATGGAAGCGGCCGACCTTGTGCTGCACACTTCCGAACCCAGAAGCCGATGCTGTTCGCGAGCATTCCCACCGTTACGTTCATCAATGGAGCGCTGCTCCTGGTCTCTGGTGGTTGGCTGCTGTTGAAAGGCCGAACAGCCCAAGACACCGGTCGGGCGAGGTTCTGGGGATGGGTCGCATTAGTGGCAGGGACAGCCTTGCTGCTACTGTATTTCCGGTGAAGATCATGATGGTCACGGAGCGCGGATCAAAGGCGGATGACCCCATTGGGCGACCCATCGTAACACCGCTGATCGCTGTCGCCTACCTTTGTGATGCATGCGTCGCTTGCTGTTCGCCTTCCTCCTCGGGTCTTACGCTTTCGGCGTGATGGACCTCCACAGTTGGGCGCATGTGCCTAGGGTGCTACTCCACCTTCTTGAGCACCACAGCGATCTGGGCCATCACCACAGCGGCGCATTGGAGCATGGCCATGCCGATGATGAGGACGACCATGACCCGTTCGTGCCGCACCAGCACGAGGCGTGCACCACCCTCTCCGTGGCTAGCCTGCACCAACAGCCTGGTGGCCTCACCGCTCCCATACCTTGGCGTGCGCGCCGTGTGGTTCCCTACTATGAGGACAATGCGTTGAGCGCGTTCTCCGGTTCCAAGTGGAACCCACCCCGACTGGGCTGAATCCGCGACCCTAGCAGGTCCGCAGTTCGCGGCATGTCCGCGACACGCATCGCTGCATGATGCACTCATCTTGTGTTCAACCAGTTCATCCTATCATGAACAAGTATGTGCTTTTCCCGCTGCTCTACGCAGCGCTGATGGCGTGCCAGCGACCAAGGCACGATGAGAAAGATACCCGGGGCCACGACCACGGCGAAATGGAGTCTTTGACCTACACGCTTTACACCGATAGTGTTGAGCTCTTCGTTGAATTCAAGCCACTCGTGGTGGGGCAGGAAACCCATTTCGCCGCTCACTTCACGCGCCTGGGCAGCCTCTTCACTCCAGTCGACCACGGGGCGGCAGCTGTTTCCCTTTCCGTTCTGGGCGCTCCACAATACGATCTTGCGGAAGACCCCGATAGCCCCGGTATCTTCCGTCTCACCCTTACTCCGGCCCAAGAGGGTCCGGCGCGCCTGGTCTTCACCCTGCACGACGGGGTGCGGCGCGATACGTTGGCCATCAATGACGCGACGGTTCACGCCACCGCGGAAGAGGCCCAACATGCTGAACGGCCCGCAGCACCAGCGGGCGACATCACCTTCCTGAAGGAACAGGCATGGCGCATCCCCTTCTCCTTGGAGCTGGTGCGTAGCGCCCCTTTCGCGCGCAGTGTTCGCGTAGCTGCTGAAGTTGAACCCGCAGTGAACGCCGAGGAGGTCGTTACAGCGCGCACCGCAGGCATTGTACAGCTGGCCGGTGAAGCGCCCTTGGAAGGTATGGTCGTGACGAAGGGCCGCACGCTCTTCACGCTGAGCAGCCAGGGCGTAGTTGGCGCCAACGCCGGTGCCACGCTGCAACAGGCCCGCAATGACCTCGAGCGCGCCAAGGCTGATCTGGAGCGGACGGAATCATTGTACAAGGATCGACTCGTTACACAGGATGAAATGCTGCGGGCTCGAAACGCCTTCGCCAATGCGGAAGTATTAGTGAACCAGAGCGGATCAGCACAAACGGTCTCTGCAGGGATCAACGGCTACGTACGCACGCTGCGTGTGCGCGAAGGCCAGTTCGTTCAACCCGGAGAGGTGTTGGCCACCATCGCCACCAACGATCGCCTCAGCATCCACGCTGATGTTCCACTGCGCGCTTTCGGCGTGTTGGGAGCCGTGGCCGATGCACGCATCCGAACGATGGAAGGCAAGGTGCATACGATGGCGGAACTGAAAGGTCGCGTACAGAGCGTGGGCCGCGCAGCCGATGGAGCGTACATCCCAGTGCGCCTGGAGGTGAACGGTGCGCCCGGCGTACTGCCCGGCGCCGTGATCGAAGCATGGCTGCTCTCTCCCACCGGTGCTGAGGCACTGACCATTCCGCTGAGCGCGGTGCTGGAACAAGAAGGCCGCACATACTGCTATGTGCAGACCGCTGGTGAGACCATGGACAAACGGGTCATCGCACTCGGCGGGAACGATGGGTTGCGCGTCGAGGTCAAGGAAGGGCTTCACCCCGGCGAACGTGTGGTGAGCATCGGTGCCTTGGATGTGAAACTCGCCACGGCCAGCGGCACTATGCCCGCCCACGGTCACGAGCATTGACACCCACGAACATGCTCAACGCGATCATCCGATACGCACTGCACGACCGTTCGGTGGTGCTCTCGCTCGCAATCCTGTTGTTGATCTGGGGAGCCATCACGGCCAGGCATATGGACGTGGACGTGTTCCCCGACCTCACCGCCCCCACCGTTGTGGTGATGACCGAAAGCCATGGCATGGCTCCCGAAGAGGTCGAACGCCTGGTGACCTTTCCACTGGAGAGCGCGGTGAACGGTGCTGCCGGCGTACGCCGTGTGCGCAGCAGCAGCGCCACCGGGTTCAGTCTCATCTGGGTCGAATTCGAATGGGGTACTCCTATTCCCCTCGCTCGGCAGACCGTGACCGAAAAGCTCGCTACCGTGGCCGGTCTGCTGCCGAACGGGGTGAGCGAACCGGTGCTCGCACCACAGGCCAGCATCATGGGTGAGATCATGCTGGTGGCGTTGACAATGGATAGCACGGCCACCGGCAGCGTACAGGAGAGAATGGACCTGCGCACGCTGGCGGAATGGCAACTGCGTCCACGCCTGCAAAGCATTTCCGGCGTTGCTAATGTCATCATCATGGGTGGCTTGAACAAGCAGTACCAGATCCAGGCCGACCCCTTGCGCATGAAACGGTACGGCGTAAAACTGGAACAACTGGTGCAGGCGGCCAAGAGCAGTAATATGAACGCCGCAGGAAGCTACGTGGTCCAGCATGGGCAGGAATACATTGTACGCGGCACGGCACGCACAGCGGACCCGGACGAGATCGGCGATGTGGTCGTACGTGATACGCCCGAAGGTCCTGTGCGTATCGCCGACGTCGCCGAAGTGCTCATCGGGAGCAGCGATCGCATTGGAGATGCCGCACTGGACGGAAGCCCCGCTGTGGTCCTCACCATCAGCAAACAGCCAAGCACCAATACGCTGGAACTGACCGAACGCCTTGATGCGACGCTGGAGCAGTTGCGCCAAGCACTACCGGCTGGCGTGAACCTGCACACGGACATCTTCAGGCAGAGCGACTTCATCGCAGCGAGCATCAACAACGTGCAACGCTCACTGGTGGAGGGGTCCATCTTCGTGGTGATCGTGTTGCTCGTGTTCCTCATGAACTGGCGCAGCACCATCATCAGCCTTCTCGCCATCCCGCTCTCTCTCCTGGTGAGCGTTCTTGTCCTGGAATGGCTGGGCTTCACCATCAACACCATGAGCCTTGGCGGCATGGCGATCGCCATCGGTGCGCTGGTGGATGATGCCATCATCGACGTGGACAACGTTCTGAAACGCCTGCGCGAGAACGTGCGACTTCCCGCCGAAACGCGTCGGCCAGCGCTCACGGTGATCTTCGATGCCAGCACCGAGATACGCGCGAGCATCCTGAACGCCACGCTGATCATCATCGCCGCCTTCGTGCCACTGTTCTTCCTCAGTGGCATGGAAGGGCGCATGCTCACACCCCTCGGTGTATCCTTCATCGTTGCGCTCTTCGCTTCGCTGGTGGTGGCCATCACCGTTACGCCGGTGCTATGCCACTTGCTACTGACCAATGAACGGCAACTGGCGCGCCACAGCGAAGGCGGTTGGGTGGTGCGCAATCTGAAGCGCTCCTATGAACACGCGTTGCAAGGGGCACTTCGCCTGCGCAAAACGCTGATCGCCGGCACGGTGCTGCTCTTCGTGGCCAGCATGGTGCTCTTCTCCATGCTTGGCCGCAGCTTCCTGCCGGAGTTCAACGAAGGTTCCTTGGTGATAGCGGCGGTGAGCATGCCCGGCATCAGCATGGATCAGAGCAATGCCCTAGGCGATAGGGTGGAACGCATTCTGCTCTCCATACCCGAGGTGCGAGGCGTTACCCGTCGCACAGGTCGTGCCGAACGCGATGAGCATACACAGGGATCGAACTCCAGTGAATTGGAGGTGCCGTTCACCTTGGGCGAACGCGGGCGCGATGCCTTCCTGACCGATGTGCGCGCCAAGCTGGCGGAGGTCAGCGGTGTGAACATCACCATCGGACAACCGATCGGTCACCGGTTGGATCACATGCTCAGCGGTACGCGGGCCAACATCGCCATCAAGCTCTTCGGTCCGGACCTCAGCGACCTCTACGCGCAAGCCAACCGCATCCGAACGGTCATCGACGGCACTCCCGGAGTGGTGGACCTTTCCGTGGAACAACAGATCGATATCCCGCAGATACGCATCGACGCGCGACGTGGAATGCTGGCGCGGTACGGCATTCCTACGAACCACTTCACCCAGTTCGTCGATGTGGCCATCGCAGGCGAGAAGATGGGTGAGGTGTATGAAGGCGAGCGCCGCTTCGACCTGGTGCTGCGCTATGCACCACGCTACCGCGACGGCCTGGAGCCCATCCAGGACCTTCCGATGGACGCGAACATCGGGGCCGTGCCACTGAGCGCCGTAGCCGATGTGCGCAGCACGAGCGGACCCAGTACCATCAACCGCGAGAACGTGCAGCGCCGCATCGTCATCAGCGCCAACGTGGCCGGTCGAGACCTGCGCAGCGTGGTGGAAGAGATCCAGCAACGCATAGGCACCGAGGTGGATCTGCTTCCCGGATACCACCTCGAGTATGGTGGTCAATTCGAGAGCGAGGAGGCTGCGAGCCGCACACTTACCATCACGAGCCTTCTGGCGCTCGGTGTCATCTTCCTACTACTCTATCAGGAATTCAAGAACGCGCGTTTAGCGGGCATCATCCTGCTCAATCTTCCATTGGCCCTCATCGGTGGTGTGCTCGCCGTATGGATCGCGGGTGGTACGCTGAGCATACCCGCTATCATCGGTTTCATCACGCTCTTCGGAGTGGCCACGCGCAACGGCATACTCCTGGTCAGCCACTATCGCCACTTGGAAGAAGCCGGGGAGTCGGTGGAACACGCAGTGATCCATGGCTCCGTAGACCGCCTCACACCCATTCTTATGACGGCACTTACCGCAGCGCTGGCATTGATACCGCTCGCACTCGCCAGCCAGGATCCCGGTAACGAGATCCAAAGTCCCATGGCCAAGGTCATCCTCGGAGGCCTGCTCAGCAGCACCCTGCTCAACATGTTCATCATTCCCATCGTGTACCACATGGTGCGCGGCCAACGCAGAACGCAATGAAACACGACACGAGCGCAAGGTGCGGCACGGTACCGCCGCATCGGATCATCACGCCGGTGTTCCTGATCCTCTTCGCCCTAGGCCTGCGTGCACAAACAAGCACCATGGCCGCTGTACTGGACCAGGTTCGAGCCAACAACAAGGAGCTGCTTGCGAGCGCTCAAAGGCTCGAAGCACAGCACGTTCAGGAACGCACCGGGCTATCCCTCCCCGACCCCACGTTGGAGTATGATTGGATGAACGGTCGCCCAGCCGCCACGGCAGGCGTACAACATGATCTGACCATTGCCCAGGTCTTCGAGTTCCCAACGGCGTATGCAGCACGGCGCACAATGGCCGAACTGAAGAACGATCAGCACGACCAAGAGAACATAGCCGTGCGACGTGACGTACTCCTGGACGCCCAGCGCACTTGTATCTCCCTTGTTCATGCCAACAAGCGCGCAGGGCTCTTGCAGCGCCGTGCCGACTTCGCTTCGCGTTTCGTCGCTGGCTTGCGCATCCGGTTCGAACGGGGAGCAGCTACCGTGCTGGACCTGCGCCGCGCTGAAATGATGGAAGCGGGGATCATCGCCGATGTTCGTTCAGCGGAAATGGAACGTACGGCCTTGGAACAGCATTTAATGGAGTTGAACGGCGGTATCGGCATCGTTTTCGCGGATACCATCTACCCCCCGCTGGACATGCTACCGTCTTTCGAACAGGTGGAGGCCTCGATGGAAGCCGTGGACCCGGACCTGCTGATCCTGAATGCGCAGGCCGCAGTGAGCGCTCAGCAGGAACGGCTATACAGGGCCACGGGGCTTCCCCAGTTCGAAGTGGGCTATCGTTACCAGGGCATCCTCGGTGCCACCTACCATGGCACACATGCCGGCCTGGTGGTTCCCTTGTGGAGCAACCGCAATAAGGTGAGGCAGCAGAAGCGATGGTCCGAAGCATACTCCTTGCTCACCGAAGAACATCGCGTAAAACACTTCTACGAGGCCCGCCACCTATACGACCGTGCCATGGAGTTGCAGAACATCACCGCGGCTTTCGTGCAACGTGCACAAGCGGACGATAGTGAGCTGCTGCTCGAGCGCTCCTTCAGCGCAGGCCAGATCAGCGTACTGGAATACCAGATGGAATCGTTGCTGATACAGCAGAATCGCGAGCGAGCTCTTGCGCTGGAACGCGACCACCGCCTTGCCGTGGCCGATGTATTAAGCTACTTACTTTGAATTCAACGGTGAGCGAGAACGCAATGAACCCCGACCAGCAGCCGGGGTTCATTGCGTTCAAATGAGTGCGTTCTACCTCATCAGCACCTTCACCGCCTCTTCCAGTTGCTGGTCGCGGCCCTGGCTCACGGCGCCGGGGTCAAGCGCTTGTTTCACATCGGGCTCCAGTTGCTGGTTCTCCAGGTACTGGCCGTTGTTGTCGATCATGCCCACCTGCGGTATGCCGAACCACATGTTGTTCTGCAGACCTTCCCACCACACGGCGGTACCGGTGCCCGCAACAGGCATGCCCACGAGCTTACCGATGCCCATGGCGCGGTAGGTCACCGGGAACATGTGCGCATCGCTGTAGTTGCCTTCGCTCATCACCACCACGCTCGGCTTCTGCCACTTGAACTGCGGCTCGGTGCCCAGCTTCTGGCCGCGTGGCTCCATGCGCATATAGGTCTTGCCGTTGAGGAAAGTGGCCAGGTCATCGTGCAACCAGCCGCCGCCGTTGAAGCGCGTATCCACCACCAAGCCCTTCTTGTTGTGGTAGCGGCCCAGTGCTTCTTCGTACACCACACGGAAGCTCTGATCGTCCATGCCCTGCACGTGTACGTAGCCGAGTTGTCCGCCGCTGAGGCTGTCCACCAGGTGACGGCTATTCTCCACCCACCGCTTGTAGAGCATGTCGCCTTGTTCCCACCAGGTGATCGGCTTCACCGTTTCCACCCAGCGTGTGTTCGTCTTGGTATCGAGAATGCCGAGCAACATGGGTTTGCCGGCCTTGCGGTTGAAGTAGCGTGCGGGATCCACATTGGCTTCGATCACCTGCCCATCGACCTGTTCGATGACATGACCGGCTTTGATCTTCGACCCCTTCTTGATCACGGGGCTCTTCTCCAGGATCTCGGCGATCTTCAAGCCCGGACCGGCATCGTTGGTGTAGAGCAGGCCGAGGCAAGCTGTCTCGTCGCCATTCGGGACTTCATCGCCACCATAACCCGCACCGGTGTGGCTTGCGTTGAGTTCACCAAGCAGCTCGCTGCACAGTTCGGCCATGTCGTGGTTGTTGTTGATGTGCGGCAGGTAGCGCTGGTATTCGGCCTTGTACTTGTCCCAGTCCACACCCTGGATGTCCACGCGGTAGAACTTCTTCTTCACCTGGCGCCAGATGTGCTCGTAGAGGTAGGCGCGTTCGGCCCCTTCATTCAGCAGCATGTCGCCGTTGATGCCCACGCCCTTGTTCTCGTTCTTCTCGGTGTCGTAGTAGCTGATGCTGCCGTTGGAGATGTAGAAGAGCTTCTTGCCCTCCTTGTCCAGCATGAGGCCACCGGCCCAGCCGTCACCCATCTTGTTGAGGATCTTGGTCTCGCGCGTGCGCACCTCGTACTGCCACAGATCGGTGCCTTTCTCGAAAGCGGCGAAGTACCACACCTTCTCGCCGTCCTTGCTCAACACAGCACCGCTGAGGAAGCTGGAATTCGGCGTCAGGCGCAGGCGACGTTCCTGCAGGCCTTCCAATTCGATGGTGATGGGTTTCACCGGCTTGTCCTTCTCCTCGTCCTCCTTCTTCTTTTTGTCCTCCTTCTCTTTCTTCTTCTTCTCCTCTTCGGTCAGTTCCTCGTCGTCACCATCCTTCTTGTCCTCATCCTCTTTCGCCAGAGCGGCTTCCTCCTTGTTCAGTTTGAACTTGTCGTAGGCTTCCTGCGTGAGGAAGAAGGCATAGGCATCGCCTTGACCGCCCCAGCTCGCGTGGTTCTTCATGCCGTCGCGATCGCTCGTGTACACGATGGCCTTGCCGTCCATGGCCCAGCGTGGGCCGTAGCCACCGTAGCCGCTACGGGTAAGGTCAACGATGGGTTCCGTGCCGGTGGCCTTTACGATACCCACCTGGCCGATCCATTGCTGCTCGTGCAGGAAATTCACTACGAACCACTTGCTATCCGGGCTCCACTCATACCACTGGTCTCCATCGGAGTAGCTGTAATTCTTGTCGGCGGCCATTACCGTGCGCGTCTGTTTGCTCGCCAGGTTGAGCACTTTCAACGTGGTGCGCTCCTCCAAATACGCCACCTCCTTTCCATCGGGGGAATAGAACGGCTGGAACTCTTCCGCCGGTGTGTTCAGCAATGCTTCCTCCTTCAGCACCGTACCATTGAAGAAGTACTTCTCTTCCTTGCGTGTGAGGCTTGTGGTGTAAAGGTCCCAGCTGCCGTTGCGCTCGGTGGCGTAGAGGATGCTGCGGCCATCGGGACTGAAGCTGACGTTGCGCTCCTGTTCGGGCGTGTTGGTGATGCGGCGTGTGGTGCCTTCGGCCACGGAGGACACGAACACTTCGCCACGATGGACGAAGACCACTTCCTTGCCGTTGCTGCTCACCTCGTACTCGCTGGCGTTGTTCACGCTGATGATCTTCTCCGGATTGTAGCGCCCATCGTTGTTGATGCGGATGGCCACCTTCTTCGGTTCAGCACCGTCGGTCATGGTGTAGAGCTCACCGCGGTAACTGAAACAGAGGGTGCCATTGTCGCTCATGCTCAGGTAACGCACCGGGTGATCGGTCAAGCGGCTCACCTGCGTGCTGGCACCGCCCGTCGCGGGCATCTTGTACACGTTGAAGGAGCCGTTCTGCTCGCTGAGGTAGTAGAGGGTGTTGCCATCCTTGCTCCACACCGGGCTGCGGTCCTCTCCGGCGAAGGTGCTGAGCTGCTTGTAGGCCTTGGTCGCTGTATCGTAGGTCCAGATGTCGCGGGTTACGCTGCTGGTGTGGTGCTTGCGCAGCGGGTCTTCGTAACCCTTGCGGTCTTGGAAGGCGAGGATGGTGCCTTCGGGGTTGTAGCGTGCGTTCTGCATGGCGATGGTGCTCAGCTGCATGGGGCGGCCACCTTTCGCGGGCACTGTATAGAGTTCACCGAAACCACCCACGGGGAACTGCTGGTGCTTCACGTCATCCTGGCGTGTGCCGTAGAAGATCACGTTCGCATCATCGCGTGTGAAGTCCGTGGGGATCTCGCCATTGCTGTGGAAGGTGAGGCGCGTGGGTGCACCGCCCATGGCACCCATCACGAACACGTCGGCCCCACCGTAACGCGTGCTGGCGAAGGCGATGCTGCGGCCGTCATGGCTCCAGACCGGGGCATAATCGTATGCATCGTTCGTGGTCAGGGGGGTGGCATCACCACCGGCGGTGGGCACCCGCCAGATATCGCCCTGGTAGCAGAAGGCGATGGTGGTACCATCCGGGCTGATGGCCGAACTGCGCAGCCAAAGCGGTTCGTTCTGTGCGGATGCTTCGACCGCCAGCAAGGCGAGCAGCGGAAGTGCGCGTTTCATGTGGTTCTTCATGGTCGGGCAAAACTATTCGTCCCCGGCGCGTGCCCATCCCGGGACGAGCGGTTGACCTATTCCAGCCGACCCAATGGGAAAAGACGGCGTCCACGAGCGCCCTTGGACGGGCATATGCGGGTAGTCATCACCAGTGATCAATGCGTTACTACGACCCGTGCTGTTCGCGCTTCGCCCTTGCCGTGAAAACGCAAGGTGTAGGCCCCGGCAGGAAGGTCGCCCAGATCCACTTCGGCGCGTTCGGTCGTGTTCTGTGGCAGCGAGCGCACCACGCGTCCGTCCACGGTCTGCACCAATAGGATACCGGAACCCCCATGCTCCACGGTCAAGATGCCAGTAGTGGGATTGGGATACACTGGCATTCCCCGTTCGCGCAATGGCTCGGCCAAGCTCACCAGAGCAGCATCGTCCAGGATCTGTCCGCTACGAGTGATACCCCCTTGTGCGTTGATATAAGTAGTGAAGTGCAGCAAAGGATATGGGATACCCGGCGCGTACCAATCGTTGACCACTGTGATCACCGAGTCCGTGCCGTCGGGTGCGGCGGCCGCAGCCTTGCGCATGGTGAGCAATCGCACATCGTGGAAGGTGCCGAAGGAAAGCTCCAGCGTACCCGTGGCCGCCAGCGACACCACGGAACTGCCACAGAATTGTGCGGACCCTCCAACGTTCGTGGACGTGTAGCAGAACGAACCCGTGCGCTGGTCGCCAAGCTCAAGGGGATATGCGTGCAACAAAGCGCCGGGCTGATACACCGTGGAGGTGGCACTGCCCAATGTGCCAAGGTCCAGGCACTCGTGGTCCTTCACGTCGTAGAAAACAAAGCTGGTGGAAGAGCCATTATCCGGCACGGTCCGCACCGCACGGTCTGCATCAGCATAGACGGCACTCCCCGCTATGGGCTCGGGTTCTAGAACGGTGTGCGTGGTGCCGAACAGGTCGTTGCCCACCACGTCGCTGTAAGGCCACACCATATCGTGCGAGAGCGGTATCTCCGGTGGCAGTGCTTGCAACGCACGCATGTGCCAGCTGGCGCCCACGGCCGGGAGTACATCAGCCTGTACAAGACTTTGCGCCACAACGATGCGTGACCCAAGGGCAAGAGCGACAAGCAGGAAAGTGGAATGGATGGCGGTGCGTTCCATGGCGTTCGGTGCAGTGGAGGTGGTTGTTCCCGTGCAGGAGCAAACCTACCGGCAGCCCTAGGGGGACGGGCCATCCGTTGAACACCAGCACAACCGTTGAGCGCCACATCCGCACCACCCATCACGCCCGTCAAGGACGGACGGTTGAGCCTATGATGACCACCTTACCACCAGCTTGCCCATGGTGGCACCTCCGGCCAAGTCGGCCATTGCGCGCGGCAGTTCAGCAGCGCTGTATTCGCCGTGCACATGTGGGGAAAGGTGATGCTTCGCACATGCCTCCACCGTGCTACGAAGGCATTCCGCAATGTCCTGCGGGCGATCCTCCGCGATACGCAGCATGTTCAATCCCAGTATCGAACGGCTCTTCATCATCAGCAGAATGGGCACCACGATCCCCATGCGCCACACGAACCGAAGCGTACCCAACGGCCCCAAGGCCCCACGCTCGGCACCTCCGAAAAGCACGATGCGCCCTCCGCTACCGAGCGATCGCATGTCCTGCTTGAACGACGCCCCACCAACAGCATTGAAGACCACATCCAGCGGAGCTCCCCGTAGCGCTTGTTCGAGTTGCGCACGGTGATCGCCCTGCGCTCGATCGAAGACATGCTTTGCCCCGATGGAACGTACATAGTCCACCTTAGCGCTTCCGCTCGCCACGGCGTAGACCTCGCAACCCGCTCGCATGGCCAACTGCACCAGTAGATGACCAACACCACCAGCTGCGCTATGTATCAGCACACGTTGCCCTTCGCGCAGCGGACAGAGCAGGTGCGTTGCGTACCAAGCGGTGCAGCCTTGGGTGGCCAGCGCAGCTGCGGTGCCAAGGGGCATGCCCTCCGGAATGCCGCATACAGCGCGATGGTCGGTCACTGCGAATTGGGCATATCCACCGAAACGCGTCATGCCCACCACCCGTTGGCCGAGCAGTTCACTGGGGGCGCCCGGACCTAGACCCCGCACGCGGCCCACCACTTCGTAGCCCAGTACACTGGGCGTAGGCGGCGCTTCGCGGTAAAGACCCTTGCTCGCCATCACGTCAGCATAATTGATGCCGAAGCCTTCGCATTCAATGAGCACTTCACCGTCTTTGGGCTCGGGCGTTGCATGCTCGCACAAAGCGAATACCCGATGCGGGTCTCCGTGGGCGGTGAGCGTCCAGGCTTTCACGGGTTACCGGTAAGGCCGGCCTCGAAGTCCACAACGCACTGGCGCACGGGGTCCATGCCTTCCTGCGCTCCTATGCAAGAGAACAGCGGCTCCAATGCCGGATACTCCGTGCGGAAACGACCACTCACCGTCTTGGTATCACCTTCCTTGAAGACGGCCGGAACGATGGGGCTGCGGATGTCCTTGCTCAGGTACGAGGCGTACCCCACATCGAACGTGCCCAACTCCGCATCCTCGCGTTGCATGTACAGGTGCGCGAATCCATTCTCGTAGTAGCATACGTTGCCCTCCACCATCAGCCGCACGGGGATCGGCCCTTCGTCGTTGATACGGAAAAGCACTCCCTTGTACATGAACCCCCAGATATCCTTGCACTTGACCTTGCGCTTCACACCGTCCTTTTCGAACAGCAGGGTCCACTGACCCATGTTGGGGTAGAGATCCACGAATTCCCCAACAGGTTCGCCCAAGGGAAGGAAGGGGTCCGCTGTGCGATGCTTCAGGTACACGTCTGCATCAGGGTAGATATAGGCCTGGGCCTTAACCACTTCCACAAACGATAGCCCCCCCATTGCGACGAGGGCCATCTTCCGAAGGAATGCGGTTATCAACAGCATCTTGTTGACAAAGTAAATGCAGAAGACGATCCGCCCGACGACCCCGGTCAGGCAACATCCATGCCTTCGTCATAACCCGCATCGCAACCGCCGACCACGAGCACGAACTCACCGCGCGGCTCTTTGGCGGTGTAGTGCTTCACCAATTCGGTCAGCGTTCCGCGCACGGTCTCTTCGTGCAGCTTGCTCAATTCGCGCGACGCGCTGGCGCGACGCTCACCGCCGAACACCTCGGAGAGATCCGTCAATGTGCGCACGATGCGGTGCGGACTTTCGTAGAGTACGATCGTGCGCTCTTCCTTCTTCAATTGCTCCAGTCGCGTGCGTCGTCCCTTCTTCACCGGAAGGAAGCCTTCGAACACGAAGCGCTCGCTAGGCAGGCCGCTGTTCACCAGGGCAGGCACGAAGGCGGTGGCACCGGGTAGGCTTTCCACGCTCACCCCACCTTTCAAGGCGGCGCGCACCAACAGGAACCCCGGATCACTGATCGCCGGTGTGCCCGCGTCACTGACCAAAGCGAAGCGTTCGCCGTTGAATAGGCGTTGCACAAGCTGCTCCACCATGCGGTGCTCGTTGTGCGCATGGAACGGGATCAAGGGACGACTGATGCCCAAGTGTTGGAGCAAACGGCCGGTTACGCGCGTGTCCTCCGCGATCACCGCATCCACCTCCGCAAGCACCTTCAGTGCACGCAAGGTGATGTCGTCCAGGTTGCCGATGGGTGTGGGGACGAGTGTGAGCGCGGAGCGAGTGGCGGACATCGGAGCGCAATTAGCGGATGTGCGAATCAGCGAATGGCCATCCGAACCATGGAGCGCTCACTTCCATCCGGAAATGAAGTCTTTCAACAGCGCGTACAGCTCGGGGAACTTGGTGAGGGGCAGTTGTTCCTCCCTATCCTGCACATCGTGATAAGCGGCCGTGCCACCCATGGTGTAGATGAACAACGCTGGAATGTTCTTCTGCACGAAGGGGCAATGATCGCTGTTGCAGGCCGGACCGCGCGGTTTCACCTGGGGCAGGTACTTCTTCTCCGTGTTGATCGCCACCAGTCGATCGAACAAGGCCTGTTGTGCGGTGGCATTCACCACGGTGATGCCGTCATCACCGGTGCCGAGGATGTCGAGGTTGAGCATCAGCTTGATCTTCGACAAGTCGATCGGCCGGTCCACGATGAACCATTCCGAACCCACGAGCCCGGCTTCTTCGCCCGCGAACGCCACGAAGAGGATGTTGTGCTTCGGCTTGTGCTTGCTGAACCATTCGGCCAGCGACAACATCATGGCCACACCGCTCGCATTATCGTTCGCGCCCGGGAACAACGCATCGGGGCCCATGTGGCCCAGGTGGTCGTAGTGCGCACCGATCACGATCCACTTGCTGCCCTTCCCCTTTACCCAACCCAGCACGTTGCGCGCCTCGTGACGTGCCAGTAATTTGTTCTGCACCTGCAGTTCTACTGTGAGCGAACTATCGGTGATGGTGTTGGGCAGCACTTCGATCAACGGGAACGGACGCGCCTCCTGCGCCACGCCCCACGTCAGCTTGCCGGTGGTGGTCTTCACCACAGGGCAGAAGTGCATCAGTTCGCGCTCCACATCGTCGAAGAGCCTGAGCGAATCGCCGTTAGTGGTCCTGGGAAAATGAAGGCATGCGGCCTTGCCCGAGAGCACACCCATGCTCATGGCGCGCGGTGCGGGATCCAGCAGATCCTCGGGGCTCAGGTGCACCAGATCAAAACGACCCGAAGCCTTGCCCGATGCCGGGTGTACGATGAAGTCCGTGCCGGGTAAGAGCCTCCTCCCATCGATGGTCACCTTCACGCTGTCCGGGAAACTGTTCACGTTGAACTGGAATGGCTCGAAGTAGTCGGTCTTCAACGGCAAAAGGCCCATGCGCGTGAACTGCTGCGCGATCCAATCCGCCGCAAGCCCATCGCCGCTCTCCACATAACCACGGCCATGAAGCGCAGGCGCAGTAAGGTTCTTCACGTACTTGCGGGCGTTGCTGCGTACGGCATCCGCCTCTTGCGCGAACGCCGATGTGCAGAGCAGCACCAGGTGGATCAGGAGCAGTCGTGTTCTCATGCGTAACGGCGTTCCACGAGTTCGTTGAAGGTGGCCAGGGCTTCGGGGTCGGCGGGTTTCTTCAGCTTTCCGACGACCTCGGCCGCGATGAAGGCGTTGGCTTCCGCAAGGTCGTTGAAGGCGTTGAGCTGCTCGATGGACTTCTCGTAGCTGATCCGGTCGCCATTGAAGAGCTCGGCCACGAACCAGAACTTGTGGCTGAGCGAGATGGCCTTGCCGAGATCCGCCACGGCGGCTTTCTCCAGCTTCTCTGCGACCGACGGGGCCATTTTCGCAGCGGCCTCCGGCGCACCATGCGCCGCTGGTGCTTTGGCAGGCTCCTGCTTCTCGGTGTGCTCGATGGCATCGATCAAGGAGGTCTGGCGGGCAGCCGGTTCCGCCGGCGGGCGTGTATCCAGGCGCACGGAGCGCTCCTCTGGAACGGTCGGTAGTGCTGGTTCTCGCATGGTGTTCTGCGGGGCTTTCGTAGGAGGTGCTTCCACCGCCTGGCCACCCACTTGCGCCTCGCGGGCCTTGTGGCGCAGCACGATCAGGCGTTCATACAATTCGCGGGCATCATCGCACGCGGCCTCCAGGCCATCTGCGCCCAGTGCACCGCTGGTCAGTCCCTTGTCCGCCGCGGCCAGTGCCGCCACCAGTTCATTGATCCTCCGGAATGGCTTGTCCGTGCTCATGCTGCTGCTCGTTCGTTCACACGCGTCCCTGCGAAGATCCCTATTTTCGCACACCCGCCAACGCCCGAAGCTAACAACACCCCGGGCCCCTTCGATGTTCCTGGAGCATACCGGACCACACGGTCCACGCAAAGGCTGGATCGAAGTGATCTGTGGAAGCATGTTCTCCGGGAAAACGGAAGAGCTCATCCGCCGATTGCGCCGCGCTGAATTCGCCAAGCAGAAGGTGGAGATCTTCAAGCCTGGCGTGGATACCCGCTACCATGCAGTGGACGTGGTGAGCCACGAGGGCACCACCATCCGCAGTACGCCCGTGCCCAACAGCACCAACCTACTCCTGCTCACCAACGACATCCAGGTGGTGGGGATCGACGAGGCGCAGTTCTTCGATGACGGCCTGCCCGCCGTGTGCGAACAGCTCGCCAACAGCGGCATCCGCGTGATCATCGCCGGGTTGGACATGGATTTCCAAGGCCGCCCCTTCGGCCCGATGCCCGCACTGATGGCCATCGCCGAGTACGTGACCAAGGTGCACGCCATCTGCATGCACTGCGGCGGCCTGGCCACCTTCAGCCACCGCAAAACCGCGAGCCAGGAATTGGTGGTGCTCGGTGAGACCGACAGTTACGAACCCTTGTGCCGGAGCTGCTTCCAGGCGGCGTTGAACGCACAGCACCCCGCCAGACCATGAGCGTGTGGCGATACTCGTTGTCCACCATTACGAAGGCCGTTGACGGGCGCGTGGTGGGCGATGGTGCATTCCAAGTAGACGATGTGTCCATTGACTCCCGCGGAGGCGTTCTCCCGACGACCCTTTTCGCGGCGCTGAAAGGACCACGGCACGATGGGCACGATCACATCCGCGAACTGCACCGCTTGGGGGTTCGGGCCTTCCTGGTGAATGAGGACAACGCGGGATCGGTCGCTGGCATGAACGCGATCGTCGTCCCCGACAGCATGGATGCGTTGCAGCGGTTCGCCGCCTGGCACCGGGGACACTTCAACATCCCGGTCATCGGCATCACCGGCAGCAATGGCAAGACCATCGTGAAAGAATGGCTGTTCCAGATGCTGCATCGCGAAGAGAACATTGTGCGCAGTCCGGGTAGTTGGAACAGCCAGGTGGGTGTGCCGCTGAGTGTGCTGCAGATGGCGCCCGAACACACGCTGGCCATTTTCGAAGCAGGCATCAGCCAGCCGGGGGAAATGGAAAAGCTGGAAAAGATCATCCGGCCGACGATCGGTGTACTTACGAACATCGGCGATGCACATGACGATGGGTTCGGGGCGGATCCTGAACTGAAGGAACAGGAGAAGCGCGTGCTTTTCACCAAGGCCGATGCGGTGCTCGACGAACGTTCGTTGAACGTCACAAGCATCAGCGAACGAGCTGGATCGTCTTCGATACGTGCAACGCATGATGGACAGGAATATGACTTCCTGATCCCGTTCAGCGACCATGCCAGCATCAGCAACGCCCTCACCTGCATCTCCGTCTGCCTGCATCTAGGTCGAAGTGCCGCATGGATCAACCAGCGGCTCGCGCAGCTCACACCCGTGGACATGCGCCTGCGCACCATGCAGGGTGGCCACGGCACCACGTTGATCGACGATAGCTACAGCCTGGATCGCAGCTCGCTCATGTCGGCCCTTGATCACTTGCGCCGCACCGCGCATGGTCGTGACCAAGTGGTTGTTCTGAGCGATGTCGCTGAACATGGCCATGATGAAGCCGAGCTCTATGCGGCCATCGCTACAGCACTGCAACAGCGCGGTGTGCATCGCCTCATCGCCGTTGGACCACGCCTGCTCGCACATCGTGCGCTCTTCCCACCGGACACCAGCTTCCATCCGGATGTGGACGCTTTGCTGCGCACGGATGCGCTCGTTTCATCGCCGGGAGCCGTCGTGCTGATCAAAGGCGCACGGAGCTTCGGCTTCGAGCGAATCGTGGAACGCTGGCAACAGCAGGTACACGGCACCGAGCTGGTGATCGACCTCGAAGCGATCAGGCATAACCTGAACCACTACCGCGCATCGATCGCCACCGGTGTGCGCACCATGGCCATGGTGAAGGCCTTCGGCTACGGCAGCGGTGCGCTGGAACTGGCACGGCTCTTCGAGCATGAGCGCGTGCACTACCTCGGCGTGGCCTATGCCGATGAAGGCATCGAATTGCGCACGCATGGCATCACCATGCCCATCATGGTGATGAACCCCGAGCCCGTTGACATGGGTACTTTGCACCGTTTCCGGCTGGAGACCGAGGTGTATGATCAACGCTCCTTGCGCGAAGCGATCACCGCCGCTGAACGCATGGCTGATGCACCACCCGTCCACCTCAAGCTGGATACGGGTATGCACCGCTTGGGCTTCGTGGAACGCGAGCTACCGGAGTTGCTCAACACCTTGCGCGAGCGCGGATCGTTGACCGTGGCCTCCATCCTCTCGCACCTCGTGGCCAGCGAAGAACCCGCGCAGGACGACTTCACGCGTGGGCAGATCGCAGCGTTCACACGCATGGCCAACGCCATCGGCGAGGTGCTCGGCTACAAGCCGCTCTGGCACATGGCGAACACCGCCGGTATCGCGCGCTGGCCCGAAGCACACTTCGACATGGTACGCGTCGGCATCGGTCTGCATGGCATCGGCGCGAACGCGGCAGAGACCGCCAAGCTGATGCCCACCATGACATTGCGCACACCTATCGCACAACTGAAACAACTCACAACCGGAGAGACCGTGGGCTACAACCGGCGCGGTGTCATCACCGGTGATCGCACCATCGCCACGCTGCCGATCGGTTATGCGGATGGGCTTTCCCGACGCCTGGGCAATGGCGTGGGTCGTGTTTGGATCGCCGGAAAAGCAGCGCCCATCATCGGCAGTGTGTGTATGGACATGTGCATGGTGGATGTGACAGGCATCAACTGCTCCGTGGGCCAGATGGCTTTCGTCTTCTACCGCGAACACCCCGTTTCCGAAGTGGCGAAGGACATGGGCACGATCCCCTACGAAGTGCTCACGAGCATTTCGCAGCGGGTGAAGCGGGTGTATGTGCGGGGGTGATGCCTTCAGCCTTCCAACAGCGGCAGGCATTGGCAAACCCCAACGGCTCGTCCCCGAAGAGCGCTCCCCTAACTTTGAAGCCTAGCGAAAACCTCGTATGCGTCTGCTCACTCTCCTGGCCGCTATGGCCTTATCCAGTCTGACACACCTGCAGGCACAACCTCCTGAGATCGTGGCTGGCGACCTGCTCGTCATGCTCACACCCGCTGGCGACATCGACTTGGTGGCGAAAGACCTGGAACAGGTGAACGGCACGATGACCGGTGTGCGTGTGGTGCGCGAGGTGAGCAAGCCGATGCGCACATGGAAACTGGTGTTCGATGCTACCGCACTGCAACAAGCTGCCATGTTGCGTGCAGTGCGCAACCACCCTGCTGTGCAACTCGCGCAGAACAACCATGTCTTGAAGCCACGCGAAATGCCGGACGATACGCAGTACGCCGACCAGTGGCATCACCAGAACATCAACAGCGAAGCCGCTTGGGCCATCAGCACGGGCGGCCTGACCGCCGATGGCGACACCATCGTGGTGTGTATCATCGAGAACTGCGACATGCCGCACGAAGATCTGCTGGCCAACGCCTGGTTCAACCACCAGGAGATCCCGGACAACGGGGTGGACGATGATGCGAACGGCTACGTGGATGACCACCGAGGTTGGAACCCGAACTCCCAGACAGACGAGGTGTACAGCGGTAGCCATGGTACACAAGTGGCTGGCATGATCGGTGCTGTGGGCGACAACGGACAAGGCGTGGCAGGTGCCAACTGGGCGGTGAAAATGATGATCGTATTCAACAGCGGTGCCAACGACGAAGGGGTGGTGGCCAGCCACAGCTACCCGCTCACCATGCGCAGACTCTATAATGAGACCAACGGCCAAAAAGGCGCCTTCGTGGTGGCTACTAACGCTAGCTGGGGCGTTAACGGCGGGCAGCCGGAAGATGCGCCACTGTGGTGCGCCATGTACGACAGCTTGGGAGCACAAGGTGTACTGAACGCCGGGGCGACGACGAACAGTGATACCAACGTGGACGAGGAAGGAGACCTGCCCACGGCCTGTCCCAGCGATTTCATGATCAGCGTGACCGCGACGAACGTGGATGATGAGCGGACATTCTCCGGCTATGGCCTCACCACCATCGACGTCGGGGCTCCGGGTGCCAGCGTTCTCACCACACAGCTCAATGACAACTACGGGACCGCGAGTGGCACCAGTTTCGCCAGCCCGCTCACTGCCGGTGTCATCGGCCTGCTCTATAGCGCACCGTGCGCCAGCATGATGAGCCTTGTGAAGAACGACCCCGCAGCCGGAGCGCTCTACGTCCGCCAGATGCTATTCGATGGTGTTGACCAGGTGGGTAACCTACCCGGAAATACCGTTACGGGTGGGCGCATCAACGCGGGTAACAGCATGCAGCTGATCATGAACGGCTGTGGACCCTGCCCGGCTCCCTACGGCGTCACCGCGCAAGCCTTGGACATGACCACTACCTACGTTACCTGGAACGCGGTGAACGGCTCACTCTATGATCTGCGCTACAGACAGGCAGGTGCTGCGGAATGGAACATCATATCCGACATCGCTGAGCCCGGCTACCAATTGCAGGGCATAACGCCTTGCACTCCGTATGAACTGCAGGTGCTCGTACAATGCGACGAAGGCGAGAGCGAGTACAGCAATCTCTTCACTTGGAACTCCGACGGCTGTTGCACCGCACCCAGCGGACTGGCACAAGGCTTCGTAGGTGCGAACATCATCAATGTGTTCTGGAACACCGTGCTTGCGTCCAGCGCATACGATCTGCGCTATGCCCCCGATGGCACCGTGGATTTCACCGTTGTGGAGAACCTGACGGGTAGCGCGTACGAGCTAACGCCGCTGGCACCCTGCTCGCGCTACTCGGTCCAGATACGCTCGCAGTGTGATGGGACCACGACCGAATGGTCCGCATCGGTGACCATGGCCACCAGTGGTTGCGGAGCGTGCACGGACCTCGCCTATTGTGCGCTGGAGGCGGACAATTCGAATGGCGAGTGGATCAGCCAGGTATCCATCGGCGACATTGACAACAGCACAGGCAATGATGGCGGCTACGGTGACTATACGACCGTGACCACCGACCTTATGGTGGCCGCTGACCACGCGCTGACGCTGGAACCGGACTACAGTGGGTTCTCCTTCATGGAATGGTTCGGCGTGTGGATCGATCTGGATCAAAGCGGCGACTTCGATGCGGCCGACGAACGCGTGTTCCTTTCGGCGAGCGGCAGCAACGACCCGATCGAGGTCTCGGTGAACATCCCGGAAGAAGCCACGCTAGGTGCTACGCGCATGCGCGTGGTGATGCGCTATGGTGCCGCACCGGAAGGGCCTTGTGCAGCATACGAATACGGTGAGGTGGAAGACTACTGCGTGACCTTGATCGAGAACCCTGAAGCTGACATCGACGAATTCGGCGTGGCTACCGTGCGCGTGTACCCACAACCTGCGGACGATGTGATCCAATTCGTGCTACCTACGACGTACAACGCCTCGATCCAGGTGTTCGATGGTACAGGGCGCTTGATCATGCGACAACCTCTAGCCGGCAATGCCCTTGCGCTGCCGGTGGCAGACCTAGCGAACGGCTTGTACACCTTCCAACTTAAGGCGAACGGCGCGCACCTGTCGAATGGTCGTTTCGTGGTAAGCCATACGCGCTGAAAGCCCAACGGGAGGCCATTTAACTTCGGCCACCAATGACCGGCATCTCCGCAGTGATCATAACGCGCAACGAAGCGCAGAACATCGCGCGTTGCCTCATCTCGCTGAACATGCTGGTGGATGAGGTGATCGTCGTGGATGCAGAAAGCACGGACGACACACAGCGCATCGCTACCGACCATGGTGCGCGTGTGGTCATACGCAAATGGACGGACTACTCCGACCAGAAGAACTTCGCCAACGCACAGGCAACGCGGCCCTATATCCTCTCCATGGATGCCGACGAGGCGATCTCCACCGCGTTACGGACTTCGCTCATGGCCCGCATCGAGCAAGGGTTATCGGGAGCCTATCGTGTCAATCGTCTCACCAACTACTGTGGCTCTTGGGTGCACCACGGCGGCTGGTATCCCGACGCCAAGGTGCGGTTGTTCCCGAAAGAGGCAGCGCGCTGGGAAGGCGAGCACGTGCATGAAGAGTTACGCCTTGCGGATGGGATACCCGTACACCAGCTCCACGGGGATCTGCTGCACTACTCCTACCCTACCCTGCGGTCCCACGAGGAACGTATCGAACGGTACAGCGACCTGCACGCCCGCAAGATGTTCGCGGCGGGAAAACGCGCCGGTGCGCTGAAACGCCTGCTCTCTCCTGTCGTGAAGTTCTTCCAGGGTTATGTGCTTCGGCTCGGCTTCATCGATGGAACGGCCGGTTGGAACATCGCCCGCCTTAGCGCGCGCGCCGTTCGCTTGAAGTACGAGAAACTCGATCGCCTGCGCCGTGCTGCGAACGCCTGAGCACATCGTCCTCAGCCGAACGGATAGCATCGGTGACGTGATGCTGACGCTCCCGACCGCTGGCCTGTTGAAGGAACGCTTCCCCGGTGTGCGCATCACCTTCCTCGGACGCTCCTATACGCGGCCCGTGATCGAACGTTGCGCTCACATCGACAACATCATCACCCTCGAAGAACTGGAAGCGAAGAAAGCGGTCTCCATATTGGGTGCTTTGAAGGCGGATGCATTGGTGCACGTGTTTCCGAAGAAAGAAGTGGCACGCTGGTCCGCACGTGCTGGCATCCCAGCACGGATCGGCACTACGAACCGCCTTTGGCATTGGTATACCTGCACGCATCGTGTCGCCTTCAGTCGGAAAAGGAGTGAGTTACACGAGGCACAATTGAACACGAAACTTCTTGCCCCGTTCGGGATCAACGAAGTCCCGTCGCTTTCACAGCTGGCCGCACTCAGCGGGTTCACCGCACCGAAGAGCAGCGAAGCGACTCGTTCGTGGACCGTTCCCGGACGTCGCACGGTGATCCTGCATCCGGGCTCCAAGGGAAGCGCTGTGGAGTGGGGCTTGGACAATTTCGCGACGCTGATCCGTTCGCTGAACGCAGGACCGTACACGACCATCGTAACGGGTACCCAGACCGAAGCGGAACACTATCGCACCGTGCTGCCACTGGATCACGCGAACACCATCGACGCCGGCGGAAGACTGTCACTGCACGAATTGATCGGCCTCATCGGAGGGAGCGACGCGCTGGTGGCCGCCAGCACAGGTCCGTTGCACATCGCTGCTGCATGCGGCATCCGCGCCATCGGTCTGTTCTCGCCACGTCGGCCGATCCACCCGGGCCGTTGGGCACCGATCGGGCGTGATGCCCACGCGCTCACGTATGATCCCGCTTGTGAGCGATGTGCGGCAGGACAGTCCTGCGACTGCATCCATCGCATCACGCCGAAGCGTGTGTTGGAGCTGATCCAATATACTCGTGCTTGAGGTCAAGCGGCGCAGCGTAAACGAACAGCGTGTAGAACAGGCCAAAGAACGTGGCGCCTGCTTGTGTCTCAATGGTATCATCCGTGAGGCACGAGATGCCGAAGATGATGGCCCACGCGATGAAATGTGTGCTTCGCCATGCTCCAAGACGCCAAGCTGGCCAGCACCACGCGATCAACGACAACAGAAGTCCGAAGACACCGAAGCTGATCCATAACGTGAGATACTCGTTGTGTGCGCGGTGGCGCCACTCCTTAGAAAGCGACGACCCCATGCGCTCATACTGCGCGTCGAATGCGCGCTGCGTATCACCCGTGCCGACACCGAACGACCAATTCTCCTTCGCGATCGACCAGCCTGCCTTCAAATATTCCAGGCGCATCGCAACGGAATGACCTTCTGCTTTCCCGTAGGCCTTGTACTGGGCAAGCTCGAACGCCACTTCATCCACACGCTCCCGCCATTCGCTGCGCTGCTCCTGCACTGCACTAGGAATGCCGCGCTCGATGGCACGCACCTCATCGTCGCTCAGACCCATCACCCCCACACTGTCCTTGCGCTGTCCCTTTGAGGCCAGAAAACGTACCAGTGTGCTCCACATCGGATGGCCGCGTTCATCATTCCCCTGCAAGGAGTGCGTGCTGCGCAGCGGCCATGTGCGCTCCATCTCCCGCCATGCGAGATAGGTCCAAACGTGCGTTCCGTTCTCCATCTGCGGGTTGGTCAAGTCGTACGTGTAGTAGTCACCACCCGCAGTACGTTCAACGCTCTCCGCGATCGCAGGGTCGGGCAGGCGGTAGTTCGCACGAACGAACGAGAGCATCCACACCACGCCCGTGGCGGGGATCAACAGCATGGCCACCCTGATCAGCGATGACCACGGTCTCTTCAGACCAGCCGCCATGCGCCAGATTGCGACTACAGCGATGGCTCCGAGCATGAAGAACCCCTGCAGGCTCCCTAGTTCATTGATGAAGTACAGCGCCCAACACGCCATCGCATATCCTGCTAGTCGCAGGGATCTCGGTGCTGAACGGTCGATGACGAATACAACAACGGCGAGGCACAACAGCATGCTCAACCGTATATGACTGATGAACACCGACAGCGATCGGTAATCCATGGCGTCGCCTTTGGTGAGCAGCAGGCAGGCGAATGTGCTGGCGACAACGCTCCACGCACCAAGCAGCAGCATCGTATCGAACGCCTTGCGTTGAAGTCGCGGGGCCGTTGCCAGCGCGGGACCGAAGGACAACACCGGGAGAAGGATCCGCAGCAGGTCCATGCCCCACTTCAGGTCATCCGTCCAAACGAGACCGATGATGTGCAGGAAGTAGAACGAGAGGAAGACCAGCGAAGGAGCCCACGTGAATGCCCGCCGGAAACGCTGAACGATGTCCTTGCGCACGATACCCTCGACGAGCCAGTTTGCCACGAGCAGCATCTGAGCCACGCTGAGGATGGCAGTGCTCCATGGCAACATGATGGCGCACAGGGCCAGAGCGCCCACATGCACGACCCGGAATACATCGTGGCCCCGCAACAGGCCCGATGATGCCACCGTCATCCGTACTTATTTGCCGGACTTGATGGTGGTGAGCACCTCGTTGTAGCGCGGCCCGTTGAGGATCTCGATGGCGGACTTTACACCAGGGTCCGTGGCCAAACTGGCTTTGGCACGACCCGTTTGGTGGTAATAACGGCCGACGATCTCACTCTTCAAAACCTCCTCGATGTCGCTGCGGAAGCGCGTGAGCTCCTCCGTGCGGTCCGGTGCAAGCTCGGCGTGCAGCGCATCGAGTTGTGCTTTAGCATGGTCGTAGTAGCGCTCCTTCTTGGCAGCTTCCTCCAGCTTCTTGAACGCTTCGAGGCTTTCGGTATCGTAGGAGAAGTTCTTGTCCTTGACGAAGTCCACGAACTCTTGATAAAGAGCATCGCTGATCTTGAATTCCTCCGCCGGAGCGATCTCGGGGTGTGACAAGCGATACTTGGTGGCGAAATCGAAGAACAGGTCCTTGCTATACAAGCCCCCAACCACTTTCGCCAGCTCCGGATCCATCACCTCCACATCGGGAAGGATACCGCGTCCATCATAGACAGGGCGGCCATTCCGGGTCTTGAACTCGGCGATGGCCTCTTCCTTCACCTCGTGCACCACACCCGCGCTGTCGCGTTGCCCGTAGTCCAGTTTCTGGATGCAACGCCCGCTGGGGATGTAATACTTGGCCACGGTCACCTTCAACTTGCTGTTGTAGTATAGATCGCGTGTTTGTTGTACCAGGCCCTTTCCATAGGTCCGCTCTCCCACCACTACCCCACGATCAAGGTCCTGCAAAGCCCCACACACGATCTCGCTGGCACTAGCACTCTGTCCGTCGACCAGGATCACGAGCGGGATGGCCGCGTCCACTGGTTCGCTCAAGGTCTTGTACGTCTTGTCCCACTCGGGTATCTTCCCCTTGGTCTCCACCACGAGCTCGTTCTTCGGCACGAAGAGGTTGACGATGTTCACGGCCTCGCGCAGCAGACCACCACCATTGCCCCGCAGATCCAGTACGAGTTTCGTCGCTCCCTGGTCCTTCAGCTCCTTCATGCCGTTGCGCACCTCCTGACCGGCCGTCTGGGTAAAGCTATTGAGCTTGATGTAACCGACCTTGTTCGCCGGATCGATCATGCCCTTGTAAGGCACATCGGGGATCTTGATCTCTTCACGGGTGAGCGAATGCGTGACGGGCTCCATGCCCTGGCGCTGGGTGATCACTTTCACCACACTGCCGGCCTGACCCTTCAACAGTTTGCTCACCTCATCCGTCTCCATACCAGCGATCCTGCGGCCGTCCACTTCCACGATCTCGTCACCGGCCCAGATGCCGGCTTTCATGGCAGGATAGCCTTCGTACGGGTCGCTCACGTACACTTTGTCGTTGGAACGCTTGATCAACGCACCGATGCCTCCGTACTGGCCGGTGGTCATGAAGCGGTAATCCTCCATGTCGCTTTCCGGGATGTACTGGGTGTACGGATCCAGCGAATTGAGCATCGCGTCTATGCCGGTCTTCATGAGCTTACCCGGCTGCGTGTCGTCCACGTAGTAGATGTTCAGCTCCTTGTACAGTTCGGTGAAGATCTCCAGGTTCTTGCTGATCTCGAAATAGCTGTCGCCAGCGGAGATCGTCAACGCACCACCTCCAACGATGGTGGCACCGATGAGCGCCAGTTTCCACTTGGGGGTGCGGGAGTTGTTCTGCTTATCCATGTTTCTTCGGAGCTTGAGGGACGGGATCGTGGCCATGACCGCCCCAGGGATGACAAGATAGGATGCGCTTGAGGGTGAGGTAGCCCCCGCGGAACGCTCCATGCGTGCGCAGCGCTTCCAAGCCATATTCGGAACAGGAAGGTGTGTAGCGGCAGGCGCCTGGCAACAGCGGCGAGAGGGTGTACCGGTACAAGTGCACCAGCCCGATCAAGGGTAACGCCAGGATCCTACGCATGCTTCTCCATCCAACGGTCCAGCGACCTCGTTATTTTCAACTGTGTCTCGGCCAGGGTGAGCGGTTCTTTCGCCTGGTAGATGAAGAGCCATGCACATTGCTTGCCAGCCTCGTTCAAGCGCTGGTGATAAGCATGCTTGTTGAGGCGGTAGGCTTCGCGCAACAGGCGGCGCATACGGTTGCGATGCACGGCCAGCTTCATGTACCGCTTCGGTATGGCGAAGGCCACTTGGGCTGGTGCTTCCGTTGGCAGGTCGATGATCTTCCCCACGAGCTTCAAGGGCGTTTCATGCACGGAACGGCCCGTTGAGACCACCTCCTGGATGCTCAGGCGGCCGGTCAGGTGTTCGTGCTTGTTGAAAGTAGCCCGCTCCATGGTTCAAGGGCGGAAGGATAACGACGGACGGTTGACCAAGTGACGCAAGGCGGTCACTTCTTCTTGGCCTCCCGCTTGATGAAGAGTTCCATGGCTCCCGTCATGCTCGGAGCTTCGGGCAGCGGAGCTTCCAGATCAAGGCGCAGCCCCCCATCGCGCACCGCCTTGGCCGTGGTGGGGCCGAACGCCGCGATGAACACACCGTTCTGCTTGAACTTGGGGAAGTTCTTCTTCAAACTCTCGATGCCACCGGGACTGAAGAACACGAGCATGTCGTACTTCAGGTCCTTGATGTCGCTGAGGTCGCTGGCCACCGTGCGGTAGAACACGGCATTGGTATAGGTCACGTTCGCCTTATCCAGCAGTGTGGGTATTTCCCCTTTCTGGATATCGCTACCGGGTACCAAGAACTTCTCCTCCTTGTGCTTCTTGATCACGTCCATCAGATCACCGAAGGTCTGCTTGCCGATGAACACCTTGCGCTTGCGGTACACGATGTATTTCTGCACGTAATACGCAACGCTCTCGCTCACGCAGAAATACTTCATCGTTTCCGGCACGGTGAGGCGCAGCTCTTTGCACATGCGGAAGAAGTGGTCCACGGCGTTCCGGCTTGTGAGCACGATGGCGGTATGGTCCAGGATGTTGATACGTTCCTGCCGGAAATCCTGGGCGGGAACCGCCTCCACTTTGATGAATGGACGGAAGTCGATCTTCAGCGCATACTTCTTCGCCAACTCATGGTACGGCGACTTCTCATCCGTGGGAGCGGGCTGCGAAACGAGGATGGTCTTGATCTTCAAGGCCGATCAGCTTAGATGTGGGACAGCAGAGAAGGGGTGTTTCGCCAGTGTTGGATGCCCAGCAGGATGGGCATCAATTCGGCGGCGCAAAAGTAAAGAATAATGTAGCGGAGCGGGATGCCCTCCCCCACCCCGATCCAGGCACCCCGTATCCAGCGGTATAAGAGCAGCACCACGACCAGGCTCCAGCCTACCATTAACGCGCCCGGCCGCCAAGCGGAACGATAGGCTACGAATACCACCACCGGTAACAACACCACCCCTGCCAGAATGAAGATGAGGAAGCCCGTGTAGAGGTATTCGTCCGCCCCCTGGGTAGAACGCATCAACGCACCAACGATGCGGAGCAGCACGTAGTTGCCCAGTACCACGCCGATCACCACCATGGCCAGCACGGGGAACACCGAAGACGCTCCGCTAACCGTCATGAACTGCCAGCCGAACAGCGCCAGAACCGTAGTGCCCACCAGCAACAAGCCTAGGAAGGCACGGTCCTGAAGGTCCATTTCCTCACGCAAGGCCTGCTTGCCCAGCCGCATGCGGAACATCGATTGCCCCAGCAAGCGCCATTTGCGTGGGGAGTTCACATTGATCAACGCCAGCAGCAATAGCATGGCCAGCAGTACAACGGTGACCCATTCCGCGTTCAAGGGATCCACGGCGCGCGGGAGGTCGTGTGCAGCTTCGGTGGTCAGGCCCATCGGATCGCGAAAGTAGCGGCATACCGGCCGCCAGCGCCCGAGGGGCTTTCCTACTTTTGCACCGCGAACGCCGGAACAACAGATTGCGTTCAACACCCCCTCCGCAACAGTTGACGGAGGACGACCTAACGCCTCCGCCTAGCCGCGGCCACTACAGTATGAGCACGACCACCTCCGCACCCTCCACCAAGAAGAACGCCACGGACCTCTATCAGTACCACGACCATTACTTGGTGGACGAACTGCTCACCGAGGAGCAGAAACTGATCCGCGATACGGCGCGCGCGCATGTGAGCAAGCACCTCAAACCGGTCATCGAGGAGCGTTTCGAGAACGCTACGTTCAGCAAGGACATCATCCCGGGCTTAGCGGAGATCGGCGCGTTCGGACCCTTCGTGCCAGCAGAATACGGCGGCCCTGGATTGGACCAGATCAGCTACGGCCTGATCATGCAGGAGATCGAGCGTGTGGACAGCGGCATGCGCAGCCTGTGCAGCGTGCAAGGTTCGCTGGCCATGTATCCCATCTGGAAATACGGGAGCGAGGAGCAGAAGAAGAAATGGCTGCCGGATATGGTGCAGGGCAAGAAGATCGGCTGCTTCGGCCTTACCGAACCCGACCACGGCAGCAACCCCGGCGGAATGGTGACCGTGTTCAAGGACATGGGCGACCATTACCTGTTGAACGGAGCCAAGATGTGGATCAGCAACTCGCCTTTCGCCGACCTGGCCGTGGTGTGGGCGAAAGCGGAGAACACCGAGGGCCGGATCCACGGTCTCATCGTGGAGCGCGGCATGGAGGGCTTCACCACGCCGACCACGCACGGCAAGCTCTCCCTCCGGGCAAGTCCTACCGGGGAGCTCGTATTCGACAACGTGAAAATTCCGAAGGGCAACCTCCTTCCCAACAAGAGTGGCTTGGGCGCACCGCTCGGCTGCCTCGATAGCGCGCGCTACGGCATCGCTTGGGGCACGCTCGGCGTGGCCATGGAGTGCTATGACACTGCCCTTCGCTACAGCAAGGAACGTATCCAGTTCGGCAAGCCCATCGGTGGTTTCCAGCTCACGCAGAAGAAGCTCGCCGAGATGATCACCGAGATCACCAAAGCCCAGCTGCTCACCTGGCGCCTGGGTACGCTGCGCAACGAAGGCCGCGCGACCACGCAGCAGATCAGCATGGCCAAGCGCAATAACGTACACCTCGCGCTCACCGTGGCCCGCGAAGCACGCCAGATCCTCGGCGGCATGGGCATCACCAACGAGTACCCCATCATGCGCCACATGATGAACCTCGAAAGCGTGGTGACCTACGAAGGCACGCACGACATACACCTGCTCATCACCGGTGCGGAGGTGACGGGGTTGGCGGCGTTCAAGTAGAAGCACGAGCGCACACTTCCCCAGCCCTCATCGTGGAGGGACTCGTTCCAGCTCCTCAAGCAACCAGGCGCGTGCGTCCTCTTCGTCGTCGAAGACGCGGGCCTCGAACGCTTGTGCGTAATAGCGGAAGTAGAACTTGGCCGCCGTGTTCACCGCCATGGTCTGTGCCACCACGGCCAAGGCTATGATGGAACGTGCCGCACTATCCGCCCGGTAGTGATCCTCGTTGGTGGAAGGTGTATGAAGCTGGAGTTCCGCCGGAAGGATGATCAACACCACGCACGGCACACCTCCGGCCACCTTCCAGCGCGCTTTGCGGTTCTCGTCGAACACACCCGTCACGATGCGTGCATCGCTCTTGTAGCGTTGCTCGACGAATCGTGGGGCGATCAGTTCTATGCTCGCGGTGCTGGTGTCGATACGCTGCACGGCGTTCCTCATGGGACGGACGGATAGCGGACGACGGTGGTCGTTGTGCTGAACATGGTGGTGGACCGATCAATGGGACTCCACTGGTCGGCATGCAGAATACGGCGAGCTACGCAACGGTTGCCTAGAGGCAACCATTGACCCTCCCTCCGTTCACGCGGAGCGGCTGAGCGTTCAGGCCTCTTCACTGGCGATCTCTACGATCTGTTCTTCCAACCAGACCCGCGCTTCATCCTCCCCATCGAAAACGTGCGTACGGAACACGGTGGGGAAATAGGAGAAGAACAGCTTGGTCACCATCTCCGCCATGTTGTCGTTGACCACCACGGCCAACGCGCGCAAGGTGTCCTGATCACGTTCCGGCCTGAAATGATCCACGCCGGTCACGCTCACATCGAAATCCATGTCCTTGGGAATGATGCTGAGCATGACGCAAGACCGGCCCTTAGCCAGTTCCAGACGCGCAAGCTTGTTCTCCGCGAACCCCGGGAGGTCGATCCGCGCACCATAACGGTATCGCTGCTCTATGAAACCAGGAGCCACCAAGGTCATGGTAGCGATACGTGTCTCGATGCTGCGGGGTGCGAAACTCATCCTTCTCGAAAGTTAATGCATCATGGGACCGATGCCATCAACAACACGGCATGGAATTCCACCCGTGCCAGACACGGAACCACCTTAAGATCACCGGTAGTTTTGGAACGGCTGGCGCGAAAGTCTTTTCCGACCGAACCCCGCACCGGGGCACGCCGTAGAACGCCCTTCGCCACAGCGCAGCGATGCTTTTCAACTCCATTGATTTCGCGGTATTCCTACCGATCGTATTCCTGCTATACTGGGCGTTGAACGGCCGACTGCTGTACCAGAACGCCTTCCTCATCCTCTCCGGGTTCGTCTTCTACGGGTGGTGGGACTGGCGCTACCTCGGCCTCTTGATCTTCACTTCCGGCGTGGACTATCTGGTAGCCCTCGGAATGGAGCGCACGGGCAATGATGGGCGACGCAAGGGATTGCTCGCCATCAGCCTTGTGGCCAACCTCGGCCTGCTCGGCTTCTTCAAGTATTACGACTTCTTCATCAACAGCTTCCACTCGGCGTTCACGGTGATGGGGCTGCCCTTCAACCTGAGCACGCTGAACCTGATCCTTCCCGTTGGGATCAGCTTCTACACGTTCCAAAGTTTGAGCTACACGATCGATGTGTACCGCAAGCAATTGCACGCGACGAAACATCCGATCACCTTCTTCGGTTTCGTGAGCTTCTTCCCGCAAATGCTCGCCGGCCCTATCGAACGGGCGCGGCACATGATCCCCCAGTTCGAAAAGCAACGCACGTTCGACATCGCCATGGCGCGTGATGGCCTGCGCCAGATGTTGTGGGGGCTGTTCAAGAAGATCGTAGTGGCCGACAACTGTGCCCAGATCGTGAACCACTTCTATGCTTCACCGGAGCAGCATAGCGGTGCAACCTTGTTGCTGGCCACCGTGCTGTTCGCCTTTCAGATATACGGTGATTTCAGTGGCTACAGCGATATCGCCATCGGCGTCGCTCGCCTGTTCGGCTTCGAGCTGATGCGCAACTTCGCCTTCCCCTACTTCTCGCGCGACATCGCCGAATTCTGGCGTCGCTGGCACATCTCGCTCAACACCTGGTTCCGCGATTACGTGTACATCCCGCTCGGTGGCAGCAAGGGCGGCAAGGCGATGGTGGTGCGCAACACCATGATCATTTTCCTGGTCAGCGGATTCTGGCATGGCGCCAATTTCACGTTCATCGCGTGGGGCGCGATCAATGCGCTGTTCTTCCTTCCCTTGGTGCTTATGGCACGCCACAAGAGCATGAGCGGCACCGTTGCCGAAGGACGTGCGTTGCCGACCTTCCGTGAGTTCGGTGGAATGCTGCTCACCTTCGCCATGGCGTGTTTCGCGTGGATCTTCTTCCGTGCGCAGAACATGGATCAGGCCTACACCGTGATCGGTCGCATCTTCTCCGGCTCGCTCTTCGAAGTGCCGCAAGTCTCGAGTATGCTCACGCTATCCATCTCGCTCTTCGGCATAGGCCTCACGGTGTTGATCGAATGGATCAGTCGTGAGAAGCAGTACGGTCTGCAACTGGACGGTCGCGCGACCCAGCCGGTGCGCTACGCTTTGTACTACGCCATCATCGCCATCATCATCGTGTGCGCTCCGCTCGGCGGTGGTGAGTTCATCTATTTCCAGTTCTGAACCATGGTGGGCCGCTTCCTCCTCCAGTGTCTCAAGCTTTCGCTGCCTGTGCTGCTGCTGTTCGCGCTGGTGGCCTGGGTGGACCCCTATTGTCTCTACCATACCGGAGGGCCCATCTCGCGTGAGCTGAAACAGAAGAACCTCTACCACAGCGGCCGCACCATGCCCTTCAGCAACATGATGTGGAAGCTGGTCGACTTCCGACGCGACCCGAAGGCCAGTGTGATGCTAGGCGATAGCCGCCTCTCATACTTCGACGAGGACAGCCTGGAGCGCACCACCGGGGAGCGGTATTTCAACTTCGGGATACCCGGTGGCAACTACGTGACCATGGACCACCTGTTCCGTTACGCGGATAGCTTGACCACATTGCGCAATGTGTACGTGCAGGTCGCGTTCCGTGGGATGAACGCATCGCAGTCCTTCGACATCTACGAAGAACCCCGCGAGATCCTGGAACACCCCCATTCATACGTTTACAATCGCCGCGTGATCGAGGCGGCCGGACTCACTATTTACAGCGCGTGGTTCCCGGTGACGTACGATGCGCCAACGGACGATCAATGGCGTTCGGTCCTGGAGGCGGAAAAGGCCGCTGCCGAGCAATTCCAGTTGGATACCGCGGTCTACACCAGGTTGAAATACATGGCCGATCGCTGCACCGCAGAAGGTGCCCGGCTTGTGTTCGTGGAATATCCGACACACCCCGAACTTCAAGACATCATGCGCACCGCAGGATTAGAGGCGGAGCGGAAAGCCTACCTGGATCGCCTGCGATCCATGGCACCTGTCATCGACCTTGACAGACCCGGTCTTTTCCCGACGGACCGGAGCTTCTGGCGCGACCCCCTGCACCTGACCGTGGACGCCCAGCGTCAGTTGATCGGCCGGATCTGGACCGTGGGATCTTGAATCCATGGGGGATCCCTTCCCCGGATCGGTCGATCCCTTCCACGATCCGCAACATCCATCATTTCAAGTATCATCGGGTGAACCAAGGCCTCCAACGGGCTGCACATGGCGTTCGTAGAAACCGCCATTGAACCGACGAAACAGCCAGCCCACGGCGTGAGCTCCGTGATATGGGCGATGGACCCGCTCAGCATGCCGCTCAAACCTTCGGGAATGCCCTCCGGGCGGGGTTTCCACGCTGGACTCGTACCATGCGCGAGACCTAGTTTTGACCCCATGGGAAATGCAAAAGGACCACTCTTCGCCTTACGGGTAGCGGGCCTACACCGATCATCCTCTCCGATCAACAGGTGATCCGCATTTTCCACATGGGTCTCAACCACCCTAATCACTCGTTCCACGGTCCGCTACTTGTAAAATAAGGCATCATGCTCCGCTATCTGCTCCTTCCTCTCGCCATCGCTCTGGCCCTCACCACGGTAGCTCAATCCTCTTCCGAAAAGGCTGCGGTACGTATCACCGCTACGGTACAAGCCACGCCTTCCATCACGTTGAATTGGGCATCGCTGTCAGGCACTACATCGCTGAACATCTACCGGAAACTGAAGAGCGGCACGTCGTGGGGAAGCGCGGTAGCCACCCCGTCAGCCTCGGCCCTCACTTGGACGGATAACAGTGTGGCCGTGGGCACGAACTACGAATACAAGATCGTTCGTGTGGCCGGCGGGGTAACGGGCATTGGCTATATCAGCACGGGGATCCAATTGCCTGCAGTCGATCAGCGCGGCAAGATCATCCTGCTGGTGGATAACACCCTGTCCAGCGCGCTTGCCACGGAACTAACACAACTCACCAACGATCTGAAAGGTGACGGATGGGTGGTACTGCGCAGTGACGTGTCGCGCACGGCCACGGTGACCAGTGTGAAAAGCGTAGTGCAGGGTCATTATAACAGCGATCCCACCAATGTAAAAGCGTTGTACATCATCGGGCATGTACCTGTGCCATATTCGGGCAACATCTACCCCGACGGTCACGATGATGCGCGCGGTGCGCGACCCACCGATGGCTATTACGGTGATGTGAACGGGACTTGGACGGACAATAGCGTAAACGTGACCGTAGCCAGCCAGCAACGCACGTGGAACGTACCCGGAGACGGCAAATTCGACCAGAGCGATTTCCCCTCCGCGATCGAACTACAGGTGGGCCGCGTGGACATGTATGACATGCCCGCGTTCAGCTCTTCGGAAGTGGAGCTGATGCGCAGCTACCTGAACCGAGCCCATAACTACAAGGTGAAGAACTGGGCTCCCACCTCCCGCGCTTTGCTCGTGGACAAGTTGGAGTGGCTGGGTAATCCGGTAGGAGCCAGCGGATGGCGCGCCTCGGCCATGGTGGGGTTGAACAGTCCGGTGCCAACAGCGCCTGTCCTCGACTTCCGCGACTATGTGAATGGCCAGAGCTACCTGTGGACCGCGCACTACGGCGGTGGGCAGATCCTGGTGGACAATGGAGTGAATACCTACAACGGCACCGATGGCGGTGTGACCACTCAACAACTAGCGAGTTCGGTGACGATGGGCGGCGTGTTCAACATGGCCCTCGGGAGCTTCTTTCTGGATTGGGACAGCCGCAACAACCTGCTCCGCGCGATCATCGCGCGGGGTGATGGATTGACGAATTGCTGGGCGGGCATCCCCTCTTGGTACTTCCACCATATGGGCATGGGCGAGAACATCGGATATGGTGCGCGTGAGACCATGAACAACACAGGGCTGTACCTGCCGCTCACGGAAGGCTGGCAATCGTCCATTGGCCGCACCCATTTGAACCTGATGGGCGACCCCAGTCTACGCATGAAAATGGTGAAGCCCCCCACCAACCTCACCATCACCAACTCCAACGGTACGGCCGCATTCGCATGGACGGCTGCGGCCGAGGCCGTTGCAGGCTATCACATCTACCGTGTGGATGCAACAGGGGCCATCACCCGGTTGACCACCAACCCCGTGACCACTACGACCTATGCCAACGGTGCCATTCCTTTCGCCTCCGGACAGCAGTACATGGTACGTGCCGTGCAACTGGAGGTCAGCGCCAGTGGTAGCTACTACAACCTCTCTATCGGAGCGCTTGGCACATCGAGCGGAACACAAACGACCACTGACTGCCTGGGAGTTGTAGGCGGCAGCGCTACCGTAGGCTCCGCGTGCAACGACAATAATGCTTGCACGATCAATGATGTTTACAACGCGAGCTGCCAGTGTGTTGGCACCAGCATCACCCCGAGCGCGAGCATCAGTGCATCCGGGGCGACAAGTTTCTGCACCGGTGGCAGTGTGGTGCTGACGACCACCACGGGAACTGGTCTTTCCTACGTATGGAAGCGTGGGGGTGTATCCATCAGCGGCGCCACCGGTAGCAGCTACACGGCCACGCAAGCCGGTGCCTACTCGGTAACAGTGACCAACAGCGGCTGTGCCACCAGTTCGGCCATCCTCAACGTATCGGTCAACAGCGCTCCCACGGCGACCATCACCGCAGGAGGCGCCACGACGTTCTGCGCCGGAGGAAGTGTCGCACTCAATGCGAACACGGGCACGGGGTACACGTATGTGTGGAGGCTCAATGGCACTGCGATCAGTGGAGCCACTGCCAGCACGTATAACGCAGCCCAAGCCGGGAGCTACACCGTGATCGTGAGCAATGGGGGTTGTGCGACCACTTCCAGCGCAGTGAGCGTGACCGTGAACGCCGCCCCAACGGCCACGATCAATGCTGCGGGTGCCACCAGCTTCTGTACAGGTGGCAGTGTGGTACTGAACGCCACGACGGGCACAGGTTACACGTATATCTGGAAGCGTGATGGAACCACCGTGAGCGGGGCTACGAGCAGCAGCTATACTGCGAGCTTGGCCGGCACCTATGCGGTCACCATAACCAGTGGTGGCTGCTCGGTGAGCTCAAGTGGTGTTGCCGTTTCGATCAACGCGGCCCCGACGGCAAGCATCACCGCCAACGGCGCCACCACCTTCTGCAACGGAAGCAGTGTTACCCTCGGCGCGAATACAGGCGCGGGGTATACCTACGTATGGAAACGTGCGGGCACCACCATCTCCGGTGCTACGAGCAGCAGTTACAGTGCCACCCAGGCGGGTAGTTACACCGTAGTGGTGAGCAACGGCGGGTGCTCTACCACATCGAACGCATTAACACTCTCCGTGAACGCCACCCCTACGGCCACGTTGACGGCGGCCGGCAGCACGAGCTTCTGTTCCGGCGGCAGTGTAGCGCTGAACGCCAATACCGGCACGGGCTACACGTATGTGTGGAGGCGCGATGGTACCGTGATCTCCGGTGCCACCAGTAGTAGCTATACCGCTAGCAGTAGCGGTTCTTACACCGTGGCCATAACCAGTGGAGGTTGTTCAACTACCTCCAATGCGATATCCGTTTCAGCGGGAACGGGCACGGGCGCCACACCCACGATCACCGCGCTCAGCAGCACCAGTTTCTGCTATGGAGGCAACGTGATCCTCACCACGGCACAAGCGAGCGGCAACACCTATCAATGGAGGTTGAACGGCGTGGCCATCTCAGGCGCCGCGACCAGCTATGCCTATACCGCCTACCAGAGCGGCGCGATGACCGTGACGGTCACGAACGGTAGTTGTTCCGCCACATCAGCACCGGTCACCATCACGGTCAGCACCGCGCCCACTGCTACGATCACAGCTACCGGTCCCACCACGTTCTGTTCCGGCGGCAGTGTGACATTGAGCGGCAATACAGGTACCGGCTTTACGTACAGCTGGTCGCGCAACGGAACGGTGATCAGCGGGGCTAGCGCGAGCACTTATGCAGCCACTCTTGCGGGAAGTTACACGCGCAGGGTGACCAATGGCGGTTGCTCAGCGACCTCCTCAGCACTTACCGTTACTGTAAGCGGAACGGGCTCCACGCCGATCGTCACCACCAGCGGAAGTGCATCGCTTTGCACCGGCAGCAGCGTTGTGCTGAGCACTTCCACCGGAACAGGTTATGCATACTCCTGGAGGCGTGATGGAAACGTCATCAGCGGAGCAACGGGCAGCTCTTACACGGCGAACCAGGCTGGCAGCTACACCGTCTCCGTCACCAGCGGAGGCTGCACCGGCACGTCCGTGGCAACAGTGGTGACCGTGAACGCTCCGCCTGCCGCAAGTTGCAGCTCCAATGCCACCGCCGCCACTGTGGGCGTTACAGTATCAGGAGGCCTGGCCCCGTATACCTACAGCTGGAACACGAGTCCTGTGCAGAGCACGGCGACAGCCACTGTGACGAATTCTGGGACATACAGCGTTGTGGTGACCGATGCCCGTGGCTGCACGGCCAGCTGTTCGACCACGATCACCGTAGCTGGCAACAGCTGTACTGGAACGCGTACCGAGACACAAGCGGTATGGGGCTCAACCACAGGCACACCTGCCACATACCTCGCCAACAACTTCGTGGCGGCCTTCCCAGCGCCCAACTACCTCACCATCGGCTGTGGTAGTCGCTTACTCCGACTCACCAGCGCCTCCGCCGTGGCGGCATTCCTTCCCTCCACAGGCAGTAGCGCACGCCTGCCGTCGGGCACGATGGTGAATCCGACCACATATAGCAACGCGCTGGCTGGCGAACTGGTCGCCCTGAAACTGAGCGTCCGCTTCGATGAATTGAACAGTGCCTTCAGCCCTTCGAGCACTCTGTTGAAGGACATGGTGATCACCAGTGGCACATTTGCCGGGTGGACGGTCCAGGAGTTGATCGATGCCTCGGATGCCAAGGTGGGTAACTGCGGCGGACTATATGGCCGCACCACACTGGCCGCAGCGCTTGCTGCCATCAACACCGGGTACGCGGGAGGCACCACGAACAACGGTTACCTCCAGTGCCCAGGTGGTATCTCCGGCTTAGTGGTGGAGAACAGTGATGTGCCGCAGATCCGAACCACGGAAGAGACGTTGTTGAAAGTGGCCGTTTTCCCCAACCCTGCGCATACGACGGCTAACCTTCAACTAGTAGGTACTTCCGATGAACAACCGACCACATTGGAGATCCACTCGTTGAACGGAACACTGGTGGAACAGCGGCAATTGGGCATTCTCGCCGATGGTCTGCCGCACCGCATCGAATGGAACGTGCAAGGCCTCAGCCAAGGCGTGTTCCTCTACCGCATCATAAGCGGTGACCGCATCGCCACCGGCAGGATCGTCGTGGAATAGGATAGTCACCAGAAGATACGGCCCTCTCCGTGCACGGGGAGGGCCGTATCTTTTGTTATCCAGACCGACCGGTTCGGCCCCGGTAGCTTTGGAGGAAAGCAAGCTGGTTCATCGGTCATGGCACGCGAGGGTTTCCTTCTGCTGCTTATCTGGGGCATCGCTACATGGGTCGATCTGGATAAACCGTTCCAGGTGGATGATCCCTTCCACGTGGAGATGGCGCAATGGGTGGAGCAACATCCTACCAAGCCCCTATCCGGATCGATAGTCTGGGGCAATGGGCTTGTGCCCATGCATCATGGGAATCAACCACCCGGGTTCTACTACGTGTTGGCAGCGAGCGGTTCAGTGTTCGGGTATTCGGAACGTGCCATGCACCTTACCCGTTCGCTTTTCTCCCTGCTCGCACTGGTTTGCTTCTTCCGCCTGGCACGTGCTCGCGGTGCGCGTTCTCCGATCTCCGTTACCGCCCTTCTCGCTCTTGGACCCGCCTTCCTGGTGAATCAAGGTGTCATGATCGATGTTCCCTTGCTCGCTCTTCACCTGCTCTTCTTCGATCTGCTGCTGATCCCACGCAACGATTCGCCGAGCAGGCGGTATGTCCTTGCAGGTATGGTTCTATTCGCAGGGCTGTTCTTCAAGTACAACACGGCACCATTGCTCTTCCTGTTCCCGCTGGCGCTGATCCTCAACAACGAAAAGCGTCTGTTGTGGACGACATTGATACCTCCCGTGTTACTCGGTCTCTGGTGCTGCTGGAATCTCTGGGAATTCGGCAGTCCCCACCTCATCGGGCGCGAAGCCCTTTCGCTCGAACAGAGGCCGCTGTGGCAACGTATCGTGGCCTGGATGACCACCGCCGGTGCCATCGCACCGTTCGCGCTGTCCCTCTTCCTCGCGACACTCCCACGGATCCGGAAGCACTCGACCTGGATCCTTTGTGCGGCTTTGCTCGTGTTCGTACTTTTCGCCATCGGTGTTCACCAAGGGATCGTCGAGGAAAGAACCGCCGACACACTCCTCTTCGCTGCTTTCGTTGGCAACGGCGGGCTCTTGATCGCCGCTACCATGCGGTCGTCCCGCCGACCCCGCATGGACATCTTCACTTGGATGCTGGTGGGCTGGTGCGTTTCGATGATGTCGTTCATACTGGTGTTCGCCCCGTTCATGGCCACCAGACATGTCCTGTTGGTGATACCAGCCATGCTGCTACTGGCCATCCCCGTATTCGACCGCTTGAATGGTTCCACACGCGGCCTCACCATAGCGAGCACAGCATGCCTCGGTCTCTTGCTCACGCTGTCGGATCGCCTGTACGCGGACTACTATCGCCACCAAGCCACGCACTACGCTGTAACGCTACGTGACGAAGGGCGCCTGTGGAGCACAGGGCTATGGGGTTGGTATTGGTACACCAAACAGGCCGGCATATTCATCTACCCTGACGACCCTTCGGCAGCAGAAGGCCTGCGCACAGGCGATGTACTGCTCACCGCACACAACGTGCACGGACAGGAAATAGCACCGGGGCTGCGGTTGGAGCCATTGATGGACAGCTACGAATTCCCGTCGATCGGTACGTTCTTCTGCACAGGCCATCACGCCAGCATGTTCACCTCCGATCTCGGCCACCTCCCGTGGCATTTGAGCAGGTCCCGCAGGAACCACATCAGTGCTCACCGCGTTACGGTGATACGCAACGATTCAGCGCCCGGCCTTGGCCCAACCCCAACCCATGTGCAAGCCGATCTCGATGACCGAACTACCGAAGGTGTGGTCCCGCGAAGTATCATTCACCGCTGATGCGCCAAGAGTGTAGTGCGCTGCCACGAATACGTCCGCATAGAAGCGTTCCAGGCCCCCACGTACGCCGCAACGCATGCCCACGGGGATCAATGTGGCATTGCCCCCCGCTGTCTCGTAACCCATGACGGAAACCTGCGGACCGATGTAGAACGAAGCCTCATCATTATCGCTCAGGTGGTAGGCACTGCGGTAATCCAACGCCCACACGGAACGACTCTCTGCGAACAGACGTGCTTGAAGGCCCAAGGAAAGCCGCTCGTTCATGTCATGGTCGTAACCCAGGCCGAAACCGGTGGCCCAGTTGTTCTGTCCGAAGCGAACGACATCCCAGAAGATCAACCGAACACCTCCCTGTGCTCGTGCATCCGTTACGAACGTGAACAGCACGCCAACGGCAAAAAGGATGCGGATCGGTGACATGGTCGTGACGCAAGATGCACAATCGTCGTGGATCCACCTGACCCCAGCGTGTTGTCCGCTAGCCAGCGCCGCCAAGGTGAGCACCGTATCCATGACCACGCCTACCATGGCGGTGTACTTGCACGATCGCGTACCTTCATCACATGCCCGTGACGATCGACCTCTACAACCTCGTAGTGCTGAAAGCCGCGGTGGAAGAGCGCTATCCTGATGGGATGGAGCGATTCCGCTCTGACCTTGACTTCGACCCCATGCGCTGGGCGGATCAGGAGGATGCCCAACTCCTGCGTATTGGCGCCATGGACCATGGTCCGGTGATGGAGCAGTTGAAGGAATTGTGCGACCGAGGTCTGCGTTACGACCCGGACGAACCTGAAAACAACGACATGGTCATCATAGCCCGCTACGGTGGCCCTGCCGAAAGGCCGGCATGGCTGCGCCTGAACTCGGTGTACGCATGGCACGCCGACAGCGATAGAGCCGTGCGCGAACAAGTCGAGCGCATCACCCGGCTATCCGTTGAAGAGTTCATCCGCCTGCGCGAGCTGGGCGAGATACCGACCGGGAGCTTTGGCTAGGTCCGACCTCTTCGAATGACCCACCGCTGTTGCGCATACCATCGCCCAAGCCGCCAGCGTTGCACAGCACTGTACCTTGGTTCCTATCCACCTGAGATCCGCCATGAACATCCGCACCATCCTTCTTTTGGTGAGCGTTGCGCTCTCCTCGCTTAGCGTCGCCCAGACCGATGCGCCTTCCAGCGAAGAGTGGGGGCATGACTTCGGCACCGTGTTCCAAGACTCGGAGAACCGTCATGTGTTCATGATCAAGAATACTGGCGATCTGCCGCTCGTTATCGAAAGTGCCACCGGCAGTTGCGGCTGTACCGTTCCGGAATACGCTCAGGAGCCCATCATGCCCGGTGCCGAAAGCGAGGTGGTGGTGATCTACAAGCCGGGCAAGCAAGAAGGGGACCAACAGAAAACGGTAACGATCATCGCCAATACGGACCCGAAGGAGACGGTGCTCCGCATCAAGGCCCACGTGCTGGCAGAGGGCGCCACGGTCGAGACCAAGCATGACAGGTCAGTTGGAACCTTGAACGATGCCTTCGTGGATCTATGGTCAATGGTGGCCTTGGCCGCCCAGCCGGACGAGGAAGCGGATATGGATGATCTCCTTCCTGACGGTGATGTTGCCGCGAACGGCCCGACGACCACACTTCAGTTCGACGTCACGAAGCATGACTTCGGACAGGTGTTCCAAGGCTCGGAGAACCCTTATGTGTTCAAATTCAAGAACGTGGGCGATGCACCACTGATCATCTCACAGGCCAGTGGCAGTTGCGGATGTACCGTTCCCTTCTATGCCAAGGACCCGATCATGCCGGGCGAAGAGAGCGAGATCCATGTGGTGTACAAACCCGGCAAGCAGCAAGGGAACCAAAGCAAATCCGTCACCATCACCGCCAATACCACACCCGTACAGACCGTCCTGCGGATCACCGCGGAAGTACTTGTGGTGGATTCCGTGATAGCGCCATCGTTGTTCGTGCTGGAAGAAGAGCGGCTGCAGGAACGTGCGGCCATCGCCGCTGTGGACCCCGGATGCTTCGTCATATTCCCGAACCCCGCATCGAACGAGCTGCGGCTGGACCTGAAGGAGCACATCGGCGGAACGGCGGAAGTGCGCATCCATGATGAGACCGGACGGACCATGCTCGAGACCCGCATCGCCCCGATCAGCAGTGAAGCGAGCCGACTGGATATCGCCTCATTCCCACCTGGCATCTACGTGGCCACCATCCAACTGGAAGGCGGACAGCCGATGGCACAGTGCTTCGTGGTGAGCGAATAGGTCGGGCTATCTTTTCCACGGGGAAGGCTGATGCGACCATGCCTGAGACCCATACCGAGGTTTTGGAACGACTTCCTTATGCTGGTCATCCCCTGCTGCTCCGTTGGGGTCGCACGCAAGCACGATGCGCCACCGATCAGCGCAGTGGGCGGATCGCATTCCTGCGGATGCACTTCCGGACGGATCCCGACAGCCTGCCAGTAGAGTCTTGTCTTCTTTCTCCATCAGCGCGATCGGAAGGCCGAGCGGGCCGCTCATTGCGGTGCATGCTCGTAAAGCATAGGGTTACTCCGCGAGCATCTTCTCCGCTGAACCGGCGGACTGAAAGCGAAGAAGAGAAGATCGGACTTGCGTGAGAACGTGAGCGAACGCAGCTGGGCCGGGATCCCTGCGCAGGTACGGATAAGGCCCTGATATCATTCCGGCTACAACAGCGTGAACTTGATCGGCAAGTTATACTGCACCCTCACCGGTACACCGTCGATCTTGCCCGGTGTCCATCGGGGCATCAGATCCAATACGCGCCACGCCTCATAGTCCAGGTATGGATGCGCGCCTTTGAAGATGCCCGTCGTAGTCCAAGTACCCGTCTCGTCCACCACACCGGTGAGGTATACGACACCCGCGATGCCGGCATCCTGCGCCTCGCCCGGGTAGCGCACATTCTTCCCCAGGAACTTGAACAATTCCGATTCACCGCCCGGGAACATCGGCATTTCCTCCACCTGCGTGATCTCGTGAGCAACGCTGCTGGTCGTGTCCTTGTCGGCTCGGGGTACCGGGATGTACTTCACTTTGTCGAAATCGCGTTCCGCCGTCAACCGACCCTTCGAATCATATTCCTGCCAGATGCCCACTGGACGTTGGCCAACGTAACGCTTGCGGCTCACCACGTGGTCGTTCTTCAACAGATGGGTCTCTTCAACGCGAATGCTGTCCTGCTCGGTCCTGATGCGTTGGCCATAAGGTGATACGCCTCTGTCCTGCGCTGAAGCGGCATGCTGAAGGACCGAGAAGATGAGTATGAGGAACGAGCGCATAGGATCGGGGAATGGATGGTCCGTGAAAATAGGCGATGGGCCGGAATGTGTTTCGGAGGCGAGGTGCGGACTAGTACTGGAAAGAGCTCCACGCCTTGCGGCCATGCGCAGGGGCAAAGACCCTCCATGGCCAGTAGCTACCCTCCGCTCCGCGCCATCAGCCTTGCCCATCTGCGATCGCATCAGCGGTCACCGAACGTCGCATGTCTTCAGATTCACCGTCGCGGAGGGGATCGATGCGTTCGCCCATGAGGAATGGTGCGTACACCATCCGGAACATGCCGAAAACCGATATGGTCAGCAAGCGCAAGGACCACACAGGCAACATGTTCATCCGTGCCGTTATGATCAAGAATGAAACCCGCTGCGAATCGACCCTCGTACGCCTCATTGTCAACGCGACCAGGACCGCGCAAGACGAACCTGTCATCCTGCACGAACGACCCCGAACACGCTCATCGTAACCCGAGCGCGACCTTAAGCGTCACATTCGCCATGAGATCCATCACCGTTCGGTCCGCGACCGCGATCATCCCGCTCTTCTTCCTTCATCGCCACCTGTCCGCGCAGGTCACCGCAACGGAAATGACCGCCGCATTCGATCACGCGCTCGCCGAACGCTTCACTGCCGATGGACCCGGCGGGGCCGTGCTTGTGGCCCGTGGCAACACCGTACTCTACGAAAAGGCGATCGGCCTCGCGGACCTGAACACTGAACAAGCGTTGACCACGCAGCATCAGTTCCGCATCGCCAGTGTGACCAAGCAGTTCGCTGCGGTGGCCATTCTGCAATTGGCCGGGGCAGGCAAGCTGAAAGTAACCGACGAGATCCAGAAGTACATGGACTTCCCAGCCAAGGAACACCCCATCACCATCGAGCACCTGCTCACGCACAGCTCCGGCATCCCCGATTTCACCCGAACGGTGGCCTATACCCCAGAGGCCTATGCCAACGCGATCACGCTCCCCGAGCTGATCGCGTTGTTCGCGATGGAACCCTTGGAGTTCGAACCCGGAAGCAGATGGAGCTATAGCAACAGCGGCTATATCCTGCTCACCGCGATCATCGAGAACGTCTCCGGCCAAAGCTGGTCCGACTACGCGCGCGAACATATCTTCGAACCCGTAGGCATGACCTCTTCGAGTGCGGCCATTGCAGGCGGCCCGCTAGATAACGAGGCGGTGGGTTACGCCGAAGGTGAGCAGGGCTGGGAGCAGGCCCACCCGATCAGCCTTTCGTGGCCGCGCGCCGCTGGGTGCATCCGCAGCACTGTGCGCGACCTGTGGGCGTGGAACCGTAGCGTCTTCGGGGGCCAATTGGTGGGCACCACGATGCTGACACATGCCCACCGCCCCTTCCAACTGAGCGATGGCTCCACTACCGACTACGGCTACGGATGGTTCCTCCAGAACGTACAAGGCAGCCCCACCATCGAGCACAACGGCGGCATCGACGGCTTCACGAGCGCGAGCCTGTACCTCCCGCAGGAAGGACTCTATGTCGCTGTATTGGTGAACCGCCAGACCGGTGACGCCACCGACCTAGCGCCGATACTGGCCGCTATCGCTCTTGGCAAACCATATGGCGGGCCCGTGATGCCTCTCAACCCGGAAGCCGCACAAGACTATACCGGCGTGTATGTGAACCCCGAAGGAGTGGAGCGCTACATCACCGCGGACGATAAAGGGCTCCACGCCCAACGCCAAGGTTCTACCGTCCTCGACCTGGACCACCTCGGCAACGACCATTTCATCTACCACGGCGATGTGATCACCATCACCTTCGAACGCACGGATGGTCGCGTGGTGGGAGCCCGCTTCGTGAGCCGAGGGGGCGAAGAGCCACTCACCCGCTCGGACAAGCCGATCCCCGTGCGCAAGGAGATCCCGTTGAACGGTGCAGAACTACAGCGCTATGCGGGCACGTATGAGATGGCCGCAGGGTTCACGCTCACCTTCCGTGCAGAAGGTGAGCGCCTCTTCGCGCAAGCCACCCGTCAACCGGAGCTCGAACTGTTCGGCGAGGGCCCGCATGCCTTCTTCCTGAAAGAGTTGGATGCGCGCATCGAGTTCTACCCCGAAGCGGATGGCACCGTGAAGCGCGTGAAGCTCTTCCAAGGGGGCGAGATGGAGGGAGAGCGCATCGAGTAGCACGTTGCGCGTGCGACAGGATGCGATCGCGGGGAGCCCTGGCTACACCATGCTAGCGGGCGCAATGGTGACCACGGACCACCATGCTCGAGCTCCCGGCGCGCGTAACCGTAGCTGCGCACGATCGGGGTTCCACCGGAAGGTTGGAACGATACACGGAAGGAGGTGCTGCTACATTTCGTGATAGAGCGAGGAGAACCGGCCCCTCTTCACTCCCCGTCGTACGAACGGATCAATTTGATCGATCGTCGCCCAGCACTGTTGATCAGTTCGAGCACGTACGGACCCGGTGCGTGCTCGCTCAGATCGATCACTTGTGGTGCGGAACCGCCCACATCATATACCGCTCTGCCGCTGGCATCATGCAGCACGGTGCGTTCAACATCGAACAGCGGTCCTTGAAGGAGGATGTCGCCATCCGGTAAGGTTCGCGCGCTGATGCGGTCCAGAACCGTGGGCTCAGCGATGCGTGTGGTGCCATCTTCGATCGCCATATCGCTGATCCGCATCGACGCACCCTCCCCGATCAGCGAGGACAGACCGATCCACCCATAGCGGGTCTCCTCTCCAACCACGATGCGCACGCCGATGTAGCCCTCCACCTCCACCGGTTCATCGGACCACCACTCGTCTACACCATAGAACATGGCACCAGCGATACCGACCATCACGCCGGCCACGGGCAGGCCATTACCAGGAATGCCATCGAAGGCGCCCCAGACCAAGCCGGCATCGACCAGGTCACCTGCTTGGAGACGTTTTGCCACCCGGCTATCGGGCGCCTTCATCGCCACCTCCATGCCGGCATGCAACAGTTCGATGCTGTTCCATCGCACGACAGCATCCGGAACGGTCTGCTCGAACGACCTGAACTCCAGGTCGGGGATACCGTCGCCCTCCAGATCGATGTCGGCGGAATCGCTGCTGTTGTAGAACGTTGTGACCGGCGGATCGATCTCCACACCCACGATCGTGTGGAGCATGCCGCTCGGATCGCCCGCCTGGACCTGTGCGAACACGGTGAGCGGAGAGAACGCAAGTAGGAGAAGATGAGAGTTGAGCGTGAGAGTCATGCAGCCAAAGTAGGATGATGGTGGGTTGACAGCAAAACGGGCTTTGCGCCCACCCGCACCGATGCCCAAGCACACCAGGCATTGGTGAGAATCCGGATGGCCGGTACAAGTGATCTACGATCATCCGGCCTCCAGGAGTGACGCACGGGGCTGCGCGGCGCAGGGTTCCGAGGACGGAAGACCCTGCGGAGGTTTAAGGCGGCCACGGATCACAGATACGCGGGAGCCGGGTTCAGTGTCCCAAGGCCAGCATCCTCGTGCGGCGGCCGACTATCTTCGGGATCCCGCTTAACTGTCTTTAAATAACATGCCCTGCCAATCCTTACTGACCGAGCGACGACATCGTGGTCATTGGGGTATTGTATCATACATCCAGCATATCCATCGCGCAACATTGAAGTTGATGGTCGTTGGAACGATGTGGGCTCTGCACACCTCCTATCTACTGGGTCAGGATACTGTTCTTACCAAGGAGACGCGCGCAGTTCGGGTGACGAACCAGTACTTGCGTGGTCAAGTCTTCAACCACCACCTGAGAACAACACGCCCCCCGGACGATACGAGCTTTAGTGCGCTGGACCCCGATGTGATCAAGGCGATCCGAAGCTTCGTAGTGCTGCCCGATCTAAAGCTCGAGGACTGTGTGCTGTTCAAGCCATACGAGAACTATGTGGCATACGATTCATTGTTCCGAGGCGACGAGCATGCTTCCCCGCGCTTTGTCTTGGACCGGACGTATGGATGGGAGAAGCGCTACGTGAGAACGAGTTCTTTGGAGCGGTTTATCCTACCCACATCGCTCCGATCCTATGTCGATACTGCGGATCTGGATGTTGAGCCCGGTCAATTGCAGCTGCGCATGGCAAGCGATGCCGTGCTCCCCACCAAGGACTATCTGCGTCCCTTCTATTTCAGGAAGTATGAAGTAACGAATCAGGAGTATCGGGGGTTCGTTGAGTGGGTCCGGGATTCGATCGCGCGTCGCACCTTGTTCGATGCTGGTTTCGGATCGTTCGGGAGCCGAACTAGTACCGGCGAGGTGGAGCTGAACTGGAGCGCGCCCATTGAGTGGCACAGACCAGAGCACAAGGAAGTTCTGCAGGTGATGTACATCCCCGAAAGCAAGTTCTTCTACAGAAGGAACGAGGTCGACGCGGATAAACTCAACTATGTGTTCGCATCCAGCGACGAACCATCAGGATACCGCACTCTCAATGTCTATCCCGATACGGTCATATGGGTCAAGGACTTCACATGGTCGTTCAACGAGCCCATGACAGAGAATTACTTCTGGCATCCCGAATATGATGACCATCCGGTGGTAGGGGTCACCTATTGGCAAGCTCTGGCGTACCTGCATTGGCGCACGAAGGTGGGTCAACGGTTGATGGACCGGAAGGGATTGAAGTTGAGAATCCGGTACGAGCTACCGACCGAGATGCAATGGGACATGGTTGCCGCTTCCGAAATGGAGAACGAGCGACCGAGAACGTTCGGAAGCAACTACGACTACTGGACGGATACGGATTGGGTCACCGACCTCCAACTTGTGCCGCAATTCATCGATCGGATCGACAGCATCGCGGGCCATCTCAGCTACATGACAGCGCGCAGGAATGGTCTATTCGATGTGCTGAACCAAGATGCCAAATTCGATGGCGTCCTGGTCATGGATGGTTCATTCCACCCGACCAAGTGCAATATCGACCTCATCGAAAAGAAGGGGCGAAACCCTTTAGTGACGCTGCAGAAGAGCCCCACAGGGATCAGCTATCTGGGCGGCAACGTATCGGAATGGCTCAAGGAAACTTACTCCGGTTGGAAGCCGGTGTTCGAGCTGCGACAGCAGCAGCTTGCGACCTTTCAGGAAGAGGACATCACGATCCTATCAGCGATCGAGCGATACTGGGACCGGATGAATGACAATGATGGTCGGCTGGTCAGGGGTGCGAACTGGTTCGACGAGCGCTTCTCCGATCGCTTGGGTGTGAATACGGCCGGAACGAACGCCAAGGTCTTTGTCGCACCGGACAGGGCACACTCCACGCTTGGATTCCGGTATGTGGTGTACATTGAGTCCAAGGAGAATTGATCAGTAGTTCTCGCAATAAACAAGCGCAGGGACCACGAAAGTGGCCCCTGCGCTTGTTTCAATTGTTCGCTCCCACTCCTACCCCGAGCACATCTCACACCCCTCTGGATCATCCAGCGAGCAGACGATCTGCGCTTGAGCTTCCTCCTCGGCGGTCATGGCTTTGGGCACGGGGCCGCTCATCACCACTTCGCGTACGGGTGCTTCCACTTCGCGCATTTCCTTGCTGGCTTTCGCCACGCTCGGTTCGGTCAGTTTCGCTTTGTCCACCGTGAACTTGATGGCGTCGGTAGCGGCCTTGGTGCGCAGGTAGTACATGCCGGTCTTCAGGCCTGCCTTCCAGCTGTAGAAGTGCATGCTGGTGAGCTTGCCGAAGTTGGCGTTCTCCATGAAGATGTTGAGGCTCTGGCTCTGGCAGATGAAGGCACCACGGTCCGCGGCCATATCGATGATCACCTTCTGGCTGATCTCCCACGCGGTCTTGTACAGGTCCTTCAGGTTCTGCGGGATCTCCGGGATGTTCTGCACGCTGCCGTTGGCGGCGATGATCTTGTTCTTCAGTTCCTCGCCCCACAGGCCCAGCTTCACCAGGTCGCGCAGCAGGTACTTGTTCACCACCACGAACTCGCCGCTCAGTACACGACGCGTGTAGATGTTGCTGGTGTACGGCTCGAAGCACTCGTTGTTGCCGAGGATCTGTGCGGTGCTGGCGGTCGGCATCGGGGCGAGCAACAGGCTGTTGCGCACGCCGTGCTTCTTGATCTCTTCACGCAGTGCATCCCACTCCCAACGGTCGCTGGGCTTCACGTTCCACATGTCGAACTGCAGGATGCCTTTGCTCACGGGGCTGCCTTCGTAGGTCTCGTAAGCGCCTTCTTCGATCGCGAGGTCCTTGCTGGCGGTGAGGGCCGCGTAGTAGATGGTCTCGAAGATCTCGCGGTTCAGCACCTTGGCCTCTACGCTATCGAACGGATGGCGCATGAGGATGAACGCATCCGCCAGGCCCTGTACGCCGATGCCGATGGGGCGGTGGCGCATGTTGCTGCGGCGCGCCTCGGGGATCGGGTAGTAGTTCTGGTCGATGACGCGGTTGAGGTTCTTCGCCAGCTCGTAGGTGACGGCGAACAACTTGTCGTGGTCGAACTTGCCTTTCTCCACGAACTTGGGCAGCGCGATGGAGCCGAGGTTGCACACGGCCACCTCATCGGGGCTGGTGTACTCGATGATCTCCGTGCAGAGGTTGCTGCTCTTGATGGTGCCCAGGTTCTGCTGGTTGCTCTTGCCGTTGGCCGCGTCCTTGAAGAGGATGTACGGTGTGCCGGTCTCGATCTGGCTTTCCAGGATCTTGAACCAGAGGTCCTGCGCCTTGATGGTGCTGCGGCCTTTGCCTGCGGCCTCGTAGCCTTCGTACAGCTCCTCGAACTTGGCACCGTGCGTGTCGGCCAGGCCGGGGCACTCGTTGGGGCACATCAGCGTCCACTCGCCGCCCATCTCCACACGCTTCATGAAGAGATCGGGGATCCACATGGCGTAGAACAGATCGCGCGCGCGCATCTCTTCCTTGCCGTGGTTCTTCTTCAACTCCAGGAAATCGAACACATCGGCGTGCCAGGGCTCCAGGTACATGGCGAAACTGCCTTTGCGCTTTCCGCCGCCCTGGTCCACGTAACGAGCCGTGTCGTTGAACACGCGCAGCATGGGCACGATGCCGTTGCTGGTGCCGTTGGTGCCTTTGATGTAGCTGCCTTTGGCGCGCAGGTTGTGCACGCTTAGGCCGATGCCACCGGCGCTCTGGCTGATCTGTGCGCACTGCTTCAGCGTGTCGTAGATGCCGTTGATGCTGTCGTCCTTCAACTGAAGGAGGAAGCAGCTGCTCATCTGCGGCTTCGGCGTGCCGGCGTTGAACAGGGTGGGCGTGGCGTGCGTGTACCAACCTTCGCTCAACGAGTTGTACGTGGCGATGGCGCTCTCGATGTCGTTCTTGTGGATACCCACGGCCACACGCATCAGCATGTGCTGCGGACGCTCCACCACCTGGCCGTGCAGGCGCAGGAGGTAGCTGCGCTCGAGGGTCTTGAAGCCGAAGAAGTCGTAGTTGAAGTCACGATCGTAGATGATCGCGCTATCCAGTACATCGGCGTTGTCGGCGATGATCTTGTGGACGTCGTCCGCGATCAGTGCGGCCTTCGCACCGGTCTTCGGGTCCATATAGGTGTAGAGGTCCTTCATGGTCTCGCTGAAGGACTTCTTGGTGTTCTTGTGCAGGTTGCTCACGGCGATGCGGCTCGCGAGCTGCGCATAGTCCGGGTGCTTCACCGTCATGGTGGCGGCCACCTCGGCGGTCAAATTGTCCAACTGTGAAGTGGTGACACCGTCGAAGATGCCGTCGATCACCTTGAGGGTGACCTGGGTGGCATCCACGATGGGGTCGAGCTCGTAGCAGAGCTTCTTCACCCGGGCCGTGATCTTGTCGAACTTGACCGCCTCCCGGCGTCCGTCGCGCTTAATTACATACATGCTTCTTCTTCCTTGTTTTTGTTGGATGGTCGGGCTCCCGCCGTGCATCCGTGTTGGTATTTCCGTCAATTACCGGACCGTTAAGATGCACTCCTCAACAGCCCTCCCCGAAGTGCTTTCGCGATCGATCGTCAACGCGGCGATGTTGATCGGAAGCAGGTCTCCAAGCGAGCCCCGCAGCGTGTGTTCTCAGGTCCAGCATCTTAGCCATGGGAGAACGGGCGCGGGATCGCAACAGGATCAAAAGTCAGCGTCCAGTGTGAACTTGCTCTGTTCCTTATCGTTATTCAAGACCCCGGCTTTCTGGTACTCGCCCACGCGTTTCTCGAAGAAGTTGGTCTTGCCTTGCAGCGAGATCATCTCCATGAAGTCGAAGGGGTTCGTCGCGTGGTAGATCTTCTCGTTGCCCAGTTCCACCAGCAGGCGGTCGGCCACGAACTCGATGTACTGCTGCATCAGCTTGGCGTTCATGCCGATCAGGTTCACGGGCAACGCATCGGTCACGAACTCCTTCTCGATCTCCACCGCATCGCGGATGATCGACTCCACCGTCTTCTTGCTCACCTTGTTCAAGAGGTGCTTGGTGTAGAGCAGGCAGGCGAAGTCGCAGTGCAGGCCCTCATCGCGGCTGATGAGCTCGTTGCTGAAGGTGAGGCCTGGCATAAGACCGCGCTTCTTCAACCAGAAGATGCTGCAGAAGCTGCCGCTGAAGAAGATGCCTTCGACCGCCGCGAACGCGATGAGGCGTTCAGCGAAGCTGCCCTTGCTGATCCAACGCAGCGCCCAGTCGGCTTTGCGCTTCACACAGGGGACGGTATCGATGGCGTGCAGCAGCTTGTCCTTCTCGATGGGGTCCTTGATCAGCGTGTCGATCAGCAGGCTGTACGTCTCACTATGGATGTTCTCCATCATGATCTGGAAGCCATAGAAGAAGCGCGCCTCGGGGTACTGCACCTCGTGGAGGAAATTCTCCGCGAGGTTCTCGTTCACGATGCCGTCGCTGGCGGCGAAGAAGGCGAGCACATGCTTGATGAAGTAGCGCTCGTCGTCGTTGAGCTTTTCGGCCCAATCCACCAGGTCCGCGTGCAGGTCGACCTCCTCGGCGGTCCAGAAGCTGGCCTCGTGTTTCTTGTAGAAGCTCCAGATGTCGTGGTGCTGGATGGGGAAGATGACGAAACGGTCCTTGTTCTCCTTGAGGAGAGGCTCGTTGGCCGCTTCAACATCGGGCGTCAGCGCGGCGTCCATGCTCAGTTGCTGCTCGGGTTTCTTGGTGCTCATGTGGAGAGACGACTTTTCTACCGGAGGAAGGCCTCCTTGGCGTGGAATTCTCGGACTTGCTTTCGGTTCCGTCGGCGGCCTGTTCCCGGGATCCGAATTCCGGGTGGCAGGGGGCGTCGTCGGGATACAAAAGTGGTCCCCGAACGAAGGATGCACGGGGGCGAGTCTTCCATACTTTTCAACAACAACGGGAACCCCGCGACCATCGCGGGAGGGATCGAAAAGCATACCCTCCAAGGCTTTTCTTTTCACGATCGGTTAACAACGGCGGAACCGCGCGGTTCTAGGGCGATGGCGAGGTGACAGAACGCGAAGGAGCACGCTGGGAGCGCTCTTTTGCAGGGGCCGTGCCGTGCGAAGCTCACCGGTCTTGGGGAACGCGGATACGGTGCTGCGCAGAGTCGCTGTGAACGCTGAAAAAGCAACGAGCAGCGTCCGCATCGCTGCGTCCTCCGTGACTTGGCGCCTAATGCACTATCGACCCTTCTTGCGGGGCCGCTTCTCCCACTCGGCGTGGACCAGCTCCAGCTCGTCGTACCACTCCTTGCCGTACGCCCGTGTCAGCGCATCTTTCAGGAAACGGTACACCGGTACATCCAGCTTGGCACCGCAGGTACACGCCGGCTTGCAAATGGGCCACTTGTGGTAGTTGAGCCCGTCGTGCTCGGCCAGCTTCACCACACGGATCGGGTAGAGGTGGCAACTGATGGGTTTGCGGAATTTGACCGCCCCGTCCTTCCATGCCTTTTCGATACCACACAGCGCGGTACCGTTCTCGAAGATGGTGAACGCACATTCGCCACGACCTTCCACGAGCGTGGTGACCAGATCGCCGTCATCATCCACTTCGCTCACGCCGTGCTCGTCGATGGCGCGCTGCCCCTTCTCCGGGATGTACGGCCTGATCTTCGGCCACAACTTCTTCAGCAGGGCTTCTTCATCCTTCTCCAACGGTGCTCCGCTCTCACCCGCCACACAGCAAGCGCCCTTGCAAGCGTTCAGGTCGCAGACGAAACGTTTCTCGAAAAGGTCTTCGCTGATGAGGGTGCCGCGGTGTTCGATCATGGAGCTCGCGAAACTAGTTCGTACTGAACCGTGTTCGGTGCGGCCGCACATCCAGGTCCATCACACCACCATCGCGCCAATCCACCAAACAACGGTATCCTCCTTCAGCATGAACGTGGGTTATGTGAACGGTCACCAGCGTATCCGTCGTTCCCGCTCTAACGAGACGGTAGGTACAGGCATCCTTCCAATGGACATCGAATCGTGAACGCTCCTGTGTTCGGGCATCGAATTGATCCTGCATGGCCGCTTTACGCACGAATGTCACCCCGTACGCTTCGAATGAGCCCTCGTGTACGCGAAGGCAGTCGATCGCTCGCGGTACCGGGCGGGACGCCAGTTGTTCCTTTTCCGCCAGGGCATACCCTTCGGTGTTCCAGGTGATGGCTGAGAACATGGATCCGATACACGCAAGGGTCATGACCGGAAAGAGGCCGAACGGAAGACGGCGCGCAAAGCGCTCCCAATAGGTTCGCCCTTTGTGCGGAAAAACCGCGAGCAATGCTCCAAGAGCCCCGCCCATCAGGCCCAGGATGACGGTCATCACCACCATCATCCCGAACACGAACTCCCGAGGCTCTTTATTGTAGCGGCCGGGCAAGTTCCCCGTCTCCGAAAGCCAAACTGCGAACAGCATCACTGCGCACAGCACGTACACTACGATGCTCACGATGCCCATCCGCTCCCGTAGCGGCATCCGTTCCTCCGTCATGCCTCCAATGTAGCCCGTATACGGATCCGGCTCCCATCTTTGCGGACGCGACGCTGAAGGTTTCCAGAGCGATCGCACCCCATCATGAGCAATCAAGAAGACCGTCTTAAGACCCTGATCGGCCATGCGAAAGAGTATGGCTTCGTGTTCCAAAGCAGCGAGATCTACGATGGCCTGAGCGCCACGTACGACTACGGCCCGTATGGCGCCGAGCTGAAGAACAACATCCGTCAGTACTGGTGGGCTGCCATGACGAAGCTCAACGAGAACATCGTGGGCATCGATGCGGCGATCTTCATGCACCCCACCGTGTGGAAGGCCAGCGGCCACGTGGACGCCTTCAACGATCCCTTGATCGACAACAAGGACAGCAAGAAGCGGTACCGTGCCGATGTGCTCCTCGAAGAGCACATGGCCAAGTACCAGGACAAGATCGAGAAGGAGACCGACAAGGCGAAGAAGAAGTTCGGTGATGCCTTCAACGAAGAGCAGTTCCGCGCAACGAACCCGAACGTGCTGCGCGCGCAGGAGCGGATCAACGGTGTGGAAGGACGTATGAAGACCGCGCTCGAAGCGAACGACCTCGTGGGCTTGCGCCAATTGATCATCGACGAAGAGATCAAGTGCCCGATCAGCGGCACGGCGAACTGGACGGAAGTGCGTCAATTCAACTTGATGTTCGCCACGGAGCTCGGCAGCGTGAGCGGCGAGAGCAGCACGATCTACCTGCGGCCAGAGACGGCACAAGGCATCTTCGTCAACTTCCTCAACGTGCAGAAGAGCGCGCGCATGAAGATCCCCTTCGGCATCGCGCAGACAGGGAAGGCGTTCCGCAACGAGATCGTGGCGCGGCAGTTCATCTTCCGCATGCGCGAGTTCGAGCAGATGGAGATGCAGTTCTTCATCAAGCCCGGCACACAGCAGGAATGGTACGAGCACTGGAAGACCAAGCGCATCGCCTGGCACCGCGCGTTGGGGCTGCCCGCGGACAACTACCGCTTCCACGACCACATCAAACTGGCGCACTACGCCGATGCGGCCTGCGACATCGAGTTCCGCTTCCCCATGGGCTTCAAGGAGCTGGAGGGCATCCATAGCCGCACCGATTTCGACCTCGGCAACCACGAGAAGTTCAGTGGCAAGAAGCTGCGCTACTTCGATACCGAGACTAACGAGAGCTACGTACCGTATGTGCTGGAAACGTCGATCGGACTGGACCGTATGTTCCTCGCGATCCTGAGCGCCGCGTACGAAGAAGAGAAGCTGGAGAACGGAGAAGAGCGCGTGGTGCTGCGCATCCCTGCAGCATTGGCACCGGTGAAGGTGGCTGTGCTCCCGCTGATCAAGAAGGATGGCCTACCCGAGAAAGCCCGCGCCATCATCGACGGCCTGAAGCTCTCGCACAACTGCCAGTACGACGACAAGGACAGTATCGGTAAACGCTACCGCCGCCAGGATGCGATCGGCACACCGTATTGCATCACCATTGACCATGAGACGCTGAACGACGACGCGGTGACCATCCGCGAGCGCGACAGCATGAAGCAGGAACGTGTGAAGATCAGCGAGGTGGAACGCATCGTGGGCCAGAAGGTGGATATGAAGAAGCTGCTGAGGCAGCTCTGATCGGCCGCAGCTGAAGCCAGCGACACCCAGGCCTGGACCGACCGTTGGATGAACGGTTGATGCCGATGGCTGGAGCGCGCTCGCGTCCGCGCCGCTATGATGGTAGGTTGGCTATGCGCAACACCACTAACGCGCCTTGCCATGAACAGACCACTATTCTTCTCGACCGTTTGCATCATCGCCCTGCCAGCAAGTTCGTGGGGGCAGGCTACAGCGACGTTGATCGCCAACGATGTGCGTATGGTGATGCACGCCAACGGTTTCATCGGGCCCGATCCCGGGCAGCCTTCCAGCATAGGGATGGAGATACCCGCGGCAAGCGGCCACCGTACCCTGAACGCGGCCGGACTGTGGGCGAGCGGTGTGACCAGCGATGGGCAAGTCCGAGTGGCGGCACACCTCTTCAACGATGGATCCGACTTCTACCCCGGCCCGCTGACCGTCGACGGCCTGGCAAGCGTCACCCAAGAGACCATGGACGCCTATGACCATGTCTGGAGCGTTACCGCAGCGCAGGTCGCCATGCACCGAGCCTACTTCGCCTGTATGAACGACCCGAACTGCGTAGTGGAGGACCTCTTTCCCGATGGATACACCATTCCCCCGGACTTCTTCACCTGGCCCGCCATGGGAGATGTGAGCCTGGGACAGGCCACGTACCTCGCCCCCTTCGTGGACTTCGACCTGGACGGCGATTACGACCCCGCACAAGGCGATCACCCCTGCATACTCGGGGATCAGGCGCTGTATGCCATCTTCAACGACAAAGGCGGTCCGCACCAGACGTCGGGCAGCCTGGAGATAGGGCTTGAAGTGCACATGATGGCCTTCGCGTACGACGATGATGCGGCCTTGGACCAGACCGTATTCGTGCAATACAAGATCATCGACCGCGGCACGTTGTCATTATCCGAGTTCTTCATCTCGCACTACGCCGACCTCGACCTGGGTTGCAGCGACGATGACGTGATCGGTACCGATGCACAACGCGCCATGGTACACATCGCGAACGGCGATGCCACCGACGATGGCTGCATCGGCGGAGCCACCGGCTATGGGGTCGCGCCTCCTGCGTTCGGCATGGTGAGCTTGAAGGGTCCCCTGTTGGAGGCGGATGGCCTGGACAATGCGCCGCTAGCGGAAGAGCTCTACGTGAACGGGACGGGCTTCGGCGATGGCATCGTTGACAATGAACGCTTCGGGCTCAGCAACTCCATGGCGTTCTACCGAGAAGGTCCACAAGCCATGACCGATCCCGCGAACCAAGCGGCATTCATGGGATATGCGCGGGCCACATGGAAGGATGGCATGCTCCAGACCCATGCCGGAACGGGCTATTCTTCCAGCCCTTCGGTGATCCCCACGCTGTTCGCTTTTCCCGGAGACACGGACCCCAACGGAACAGGTACGAATGGCATCCCACAAAGCCCATGGAGCGCCACGCTTTCCACGCTGACAGGCATCCGTGATCCTCGCGTGGTGGCCAACATGGGACACGGCCAACTGGAACCCGGCGAGCACATCAACCTACTCATGGCCTATGTATATGCCCGCCCTGGCGACCCGGATCCCCTGGCCAGTGTGGCGGCATTGCAAACCCGTGTGGATAGCGTGCGCGCATTCGCCGATGAGCTACCCGGGATGTTCGATGCGCCCGAAGAAGCTTCGTTGAACTGCAACGGCGCTCCCATCGTGAACCGTGTGTCGGACCTGAAGCGCGCAGCACTGAACGTATATCCTGTCCCTGCGCACGACCGGCTATTCCTGCGCACTGCAGGGTTCGCACCGGGAGATGCCCTGATCATCCTGGATGCACGTGGACAGGTCGTGCAGAACGGCCTGATGAAAGGCGATCTCACCGAAGTGGACCTGACCACATTGCCTCCCGGCTTCTACCTGGTCCGCACAACAGGAAAGAGCCGTACGATGGCCGCCACGTTCATCAAGGAATAGCCGTTCGGTCGTTCGCTGGTCGGGAGCGTGCCTGCGGACGGTAGCATGAACACATTTCCATGCCCCGGCAGTACCTTGTACTGTCCTTTCCGAGCAATGACCACCATGAAACGCCCTTTTATCCTGGCTCTTATCGCCATCGCCACCACCCACGCCATGGCACAAACGCTGGACAACTCCAACGTGCCGATCATCGGTGACGAGTGGCTCTATGTGAACTGCGGCCCGATCACGCTGGACGGAACGGGGGCTGATCAGATATGGGATGCGGGAGATGCCACTTCCGTGGGGAATGTGCAGGGGATCCAGTGCCTCTCTCCATTGAACACCACTGCCGGGGACTATTTCCCTGACGCACAATTCGCGCTGGGATACGCGGGCACCACCACCTATCTACAAGCCGACGCGGATGGCATGTACGTGATCGGCATCCATGTTTCCAGCTTACCGATAACGAGCACTTATACCGATCCTCTTCGCCAGTTGGCCTTCCCGGCAACCCTTGGGGATACCTGGTCGGATGGGTACGTCGGAAGCTACACGTACGATGATGAAGTGGTCGACCAGAACGGTGAAATGACCTGCACCGTCAGCGGGATCGGGGACATGATACTCCCCTGGGGCACGGTGGAGAACGTACTGCGGCTCGACATCACGGAGACCTACACCGAAGAAGGCCTCGGGAACACCTACGTGATGGAGCGCACCCTTTCCGAGTTCTACCGTCCCGGGCTGCGCACTTACCTGGCCAGGCTCTATTCCATATCGACCTCGCTCAACGGCGTGCCTGGGGGTACAAGTGAAGGGTTCCTTTATGTTGAAGAGGATGCGTTCACCGGACTGAGCGATGCCCATGCACGGTCCATTGGTATGGAGGTCTTCCCCAATCCGGCCGCTGAGCAAGCCACGGTCATCCTCGGATCCACCGGCAACCTTTCGCTCACCCTGTTCGATGCCGCTGGCAAGGCGGTGTTGCGACAAGCGCCGACAACCGCCCCCGGATTGATCAAAGCCACACTGGATCTTCAGGCGCTGCCGGCGGGCGTCTATTCCTTGCGGGCCCAGAGTTCCAATGGTGATACGGGTAGTACCAGGCTGGTCGTGATCCGCTGAGGAAGGCTGGGGGGGCGGAACTTCGAAACGCCCTTACATATTACCTTCGCACCCCCAACACCTACCCAGGTGGCGGAATCGGTAGACGCGCTGGTCTCAAACACCAGTGATGCAAGTCGTGCGGGTTCGAGTCCCGCCCTGGGTACCACGTACGGCCGCGATCTGCGGCCGTACTACTTTCACCCCCATGTCCACCGCGCAGGATGCCATCGTACACGCCGAACCCGCCAAACAGGAGCGTTACGACCGCGCATACATGAAGATGGCCCTGGAGTGGGCCAAGCTCAGCCACTGCAACCGCAAGAAAGTGGGAGCCCTCATCGTTCGCGAAGGCATGATCATCAGTGATGGCTACAACGGCACCCCCTCTGGTTTCGCGAACGACTGTGAAGATGCTGAAGGCCTTACCCATTGGTACGTGCTCCATGCGGAGGCCAACGCCATATTGAAGGTGGCTCGCAGTACGAACAATGCGCGCGGCGCCACGCTGTACCTGACCCACTCCCCTTGCAAAGAGTGCAGCAAGCTGATCCTGCAAGCGGGGATCGTACGCTTGGTGTATCGCGACGCCTACAAGGACACTTCTGGCGTGGAACTGCTCATGACCGGTGGCTTGTTGGTCACCCAACTGGAGAACGCCTAGCATGAACGGCCAACGACCATCTGCGATCTATCCGCTGTTGCTCGCGCTGAGCCTCGTTGCCGGGCTCTTCATCGGGCGTGATATGGGTTCCAATGGCAATGGTCCGCTCTCCGTGTTCGATACCCATGCGCCTTCGGATAAGATCGGGCAGGTGATCGATCTGATCGACGCGCAGTACGTGGATAGTGTGAAGAAGAACGCGCTGGTGGACGAAGTGCTGCAAGACCTGCTCCAACGCCTCGATCCGCACAGCTACTACATCAGCGCGGCGGAGCTGCGCGCCGCACAGGAACCCCTGGAGGGCAGCTTCGATGGCATCGGTGTGGAGTTCGCCATCCAATACGACACCGTGGTGGTCGTATCACCGGTGGAAGGCGGTCCCAGCGCGTCACTCGGTATACGTCCCGGTGATCGGATCATCAAAGCCAATGGTGAGAACATCGCCGGAGTTGGCATCACCAATGACGCGGTGATGAAGCACCTGCGCGGACCCAAGGGCAGCGAAGTCGTCGTTTCACTACTGCGCCACGGCAAACCCAGACCCTTCGATGTGACCATCGAGCGTGGCAAGATCCCGATCCACAGCGTGGCTGCCACCTTGTTGGACGATGATGGCACGGGCTACATCAAGCTCGTTCGTTTCGCGAAGAACACGCACGAGGAATTCGTGGAAGCGGCGGACAAATTGAAAGCACAGGGCATGAAGCGCCTCGTGCTCGATCTGCGGGGAAATGGGGGAGGCTACCTGAACGCCGCGATCGACCTGGCCGATGAGTTCCTGCCTTCCGGTCTCGCGATCGTGTACACCGAAGGCCTGCACTCGCCCCGCCAGGATGCGGATGCCACACGCGCCGGTGACTTCGAGGACATTCCGCTGGCCATCTTGATCGACGAAGGTTCGGCCAGCGCCAGCGAGATCGTGGCCGGTGCCGTGCAAGACAATGACCGGGGTTTGCTCGTGGGCCGAAGGACCTTCGGAAAAGGACTGGTCCAGGAACATGTGCCCCTCCCCGACAGCAGCGCAGTACGCATCACCACGGCGCGCTACTACACCCCGAGCGGCCGCTCCATCCAGCGGCCATACGGCGAAGGCATCGATTACATGGACGATTTCGAAGCACGCGCCAGCCATGGCGAGCTGCTGAACATCGACAGCATACCCACCGATACCACCAAGGCCTACACCACCGTGAAAGGGCGTACCGTTTACGGCGGCGGCGGCATCACACCGGACCTCTTCGTGCCCACGGATACCGTGGAATCCAGTGCTTATCTCACCGATCTGTTCTTCAGCGGCACACTCACGCAGTTCGCCTTCGATGTGGCCGATCGCGAACGCCAGAAGTTGATGACCCAATACAAGTCCAGCGAAGATTTCGCAAAGCGCTTTCAAGTGGACAATGCGCTATTGGCCGAACTGGACCGGTATGCGCAGAAGGAGGGCATAAGCCACCGCCCAGCTGATGCGGCCCGCTCCCGAGAGCTGATCGCCATGCGTGTGAAGGCCGGTATCGCCCGCAACGTGTGGGGTGATGATGGCTATTACCGCATCTTGCTGGGCAAGGATCCCGCTTACCGCAGGGCACGCACGGAACTGGAGATGTCGCGAACCTGAATCCGATCCTTCCAGACCGAAAAAGGAAAAGGGGCCTTTCGGCCCCTTTTCACATTCTTGAAAGCGTTGGCTTAGTGGCCAGCAGCTTCTTTAGCAGCGTCAGCAGCAGCACCGGCAGCGTCAGCAGCAGCGGCAGCAGCCGTGTCAGCAGCAGCAGCGGCAGCAGCAGCAGCCTCAGCGGCAGCAGCTTCAGCCTCAGCAGCGGCTTTGTCCATCATCTCTTGAGCGGAGTTTGCGGCATCTTCAGCCTTGTTCTCCATGTTCTCCTGCGTGCTGCTTCCGCAAGCAACGAAGAGAGCTGCCACAGTGGCGAGCAGTGCGAACTTCTTGATCATCTCGTGTACTTTTTTGGTGAAAGTGGGCGCAAATGTAGCGGTATGTTCCATTCCCACAAGCGGTTAGCCCACTTGGGGTGTATCTTCGGGCGCACATTCGACAAAAACCAGCCAGAAACCGACCAAAATGGCCTTCACCCTACCAGAATTGCCTTACGCGCACGACGCGCTAGAGCCCCATATCGACACGCAGACCATGCAGATCCACCATGGGAAGCACCACGCGGCCTATGTGACCAACCTGAACAAGGCCCTGGAAGGCAAGCCGGAAGCGGACATGGACCTTGTGGAGCTCCAGAAGACCATGGACATGAACAACATGGCCGTGCGCAACAACGGTGGAGGGCATTACAACCACAGCCTGTTCTGGACCATCATGGGCCCGAACGCGGGAGGTACGCCCAGTGGCGAACTGGCGGCCGCCATCGACGCGGCCTTCGGTTCGTTCGATGCCTTCAAGGAGAAATTCGCTGCGGCCGGCACCACACGCTTCGGCAGTGGCTGGGCCTGGCTCTGCGTGCACAAAGGAGGCAAGGTGGAAGTGTGCAGCACCCCGAACCAGGACAACCCGCTGATGCCGAACACCGGCTGCGGGGGCACGCCGATCCTGGGCATGGACGTGTGGGAACATGCGTACTACCTCCACTACCAGAACCGCCGTCCGGACTACATCACCGCCTTCTGGAACGTGGTGAACTGGGCCGAAGTGGCCAAGCGTTATTCCGCAGGCAAGTAGCGCACGACCTTCTTCCTTGAACGGGCATCGCGGCATCCGCTGGTGCCCGTTCTACTTTTGGGCCGATGCCAACCTCCATGGGAACAACATTGCGGGCCTTGCTCTTGGGCCTTGGTTTGGTGTTGAGCCTTGCCGGTCGCGCCGGTGGACCGTTCGAACCGATCGGGTCCTTGTCTGTTGCCGACTCCGCTGAAGTAACCGTGGAGAACGAACGCTTGGTGGGAAGCGGATTGGCGCTGTTCCTGGGCCCTTTCGCAGCGCACCGGATCTACCTAGGCACCACACCGACGGTGGCCATCATTTATGGCCTTACGTTCGGCGGCTTTGGCGTGCTGGCGCTCATAGACCTTGCACACCTGTTGTTCAGCAAGGATCTGGAGGCATACCGGAATAACGACCGGGTGCTCATGTGGGGCAGACCGAAGGAGCGGGTCACTCCACAGTGACGCTCTTGGCCAGGTTGCGGGGCTGGTCCACATTGCAGCCGCGCATCACGGCGATGTGGTAACTGATCAGCTGCATGGGCACCACGCTCAGCAGCGGTACGAGCGCATCCGGCGTTTCGGGGATCTCGATCACGTGGTCGGCCAGGCCCTTCACCACGGTATCGCCCTCCGTGACGATGGCGATGATCTTGCCCTTACGAGCCTTCACCTCCTGGATGTTGCTCACCACCTTCTCGTAGCTCGCTCCCTTGGTGGCGATCACGAACACGGGCATGGCATCATCGATCAACGCGATGGGGCCATGCTTCATCTCAGCCGCAGGATAGCCTTCAGCATGAATATAGCTGATCTCCTTCAGCTTGAGCGCACCCTCTAGGGCCACAGGGAAGGTGTAACCTCGACCGAGGTAAAGCGCGTTGGCAGCATCCTTGTAGATGTCGGCGATGTACTTGATCTGCGCCTCTTTCTGAAGCACCTTATGCACCTTGTCGGGGATCGCATCCAGTTCGTTCAGTAGACGGTAGAAATTGCTGCCGCTGAGCATGCCCTTCTTCTGACCGATCATCAGCGCCATCAGCGTAAGCACCGTGACCTGCGCGGTGAAGGCCTTTGTGCTTGCCACTCCGATCTCGGGTCCGGCGTGCGTGTACGAACCGGCATGAGTAACACGCGCAATGCTACTGCCCACTACGTTGCATATGCCGATGATGGTTGCACCACGTCCCTTGGCAAGTTCGATCGCGGCCAGCGTATCCGCCGTTTCGCCGCTTTGGCTGATGGCGATGACGATATCGTCCTCGTTCACGATCGGGTTGCGGTACCGGAACTCGCTCGCATACTCCACCTCCACCGGAATACGCGCGAACTCCTCGAAGAGGTATTCGCCCACCATGCCCGCATGCCAACTGGTGCCGCAACCCACGATGAGGATGCGTTTCGCATTGACGAACTTCTGCTCGTAATCCTTGATGCCACCGAGCATCACCTCTCCTTTTGAAGGGTTGAGACGCCCACGCAGACAATCCCTGATGCTCCGGGGCTGTTCGTGGATCTCCTTCAACATGAAGTGATCGTAGCCGCCTTTCTCCAAGGCCTCCAGATGCATCTCCAATTCGGTGATGAAGGGGGTCTTCTCCTGATTCTTGACGTTGCGGATCTTCAACCCCTTGCGCCGGTCGATGACGGCGATCTCGCCATCCTCCACATACACCACGTTCTTGGTGTGTTCCACGATAGGGGTCGCATCACTGGCACAGAAGAATTCGCCCTCTCCAATGCCGATGACCAGGGGCGAGCTCTTGCGCGCAGCCACCATCACATCCGGGTCTTTGCGGTCCACCACCACGATGGCATAGGCCCCTACCACACTGGCGAGAGCCAGGCGCACGGCCTCGGCTAAGTCCACACCCTCCGAACGCTGGATGTCATCGATCAAGTGCACAAGGACCTCGGTGTCCGTATCACTGCGGAACGTGTGGCCACGATGCTTAAGCTCCTCTTTGATAGGTGCGTAGTTCTCGATGATGCCGTTGTGGATCAGCGCCAAGTCCCCGCTCGTGCCTTGGTGCGGGTGAGCGTTCACATCATTTGGTGGACCATGGGTGGCCCAACGGGTATGCCCGATACCGACGCTTCCCGTGGTGGAACGGCCATTGATGTGCGACTCCAGATCGCTGACCTTTCCCTGGCACTTGTAGATGATGAGGTCCTTCCCTTGCAGCAGCGCAACACCGGCACTGTCGTATCCCCGATACTCCAACCGTCTCAGGCCGTTTATCAGGATCGGGTAGGCTTCTTTATCGCCGAGATAGGCAACGATACCGCACATGCTGGGGACGCTGTAGCGTGGTTTAAGAACTTAGGCGCTGATGACCATCGCCTGAAGCTCGAGATCAGTAAGTGGTAAATGTAAGAAGCAGCCGCATTGGCGTCTGCGGATGATCGGGACCGCACAGGATGACCCTGTTCGCGCTAACCCCCGAACTGCCAGCGACCAGTACCACCCCTTCATCCGGCAGGGTACCGTTCATCACCTGCTGCACATATCGCGTAATGTTGAACCGGTACTCCTGATCCACCGCATCGAACGCTCCTCCGATACCGGTGATGCCATTCTGTTGGTCCGGCAAAAAGGCATCGTTCCCTTCTTCATCCTTCCGGAAGAGGAAAAGCAACGCCGGCGGGGTGTAATACGGATAGTAGGTGCCTTGTAGCGGCACCACGAGTTCCGCCTTAGCAAGCGCCTGACCACGCACAGCATGGTCCATGATACCTGGGAACGTTACCGCCGAGCGCGAACCTCCCAGCGTTTGCAGGTAGACCGTGGGATTCGGCGATGCCGGATCGCCCAACGCATCCTGCAGTCCGGAATTCAGCGCTTGTGTGCGATCACGTTGCACACTGGTGAACCGCGCACTGCTGCTGTTGATCACCATGTCCAGCTTTCGCGGGGTTCCGGGCTCCGTTGAGTCGTGGTAGTACGTGGTGAGCCTGGAAGTCGAGGCAGAGGTGTTGATATGTAGAACACCTCCTTCATAGGGCGCCTGAAGGCCATTGTCCACGGTAACGTACAGCCCTTTGAAGAAGGACAGGAATGCCGCGTTGTCAACGAACTCGGGATCACCGAAGGTCTCCACGAATTGCACCGCCAGTTCATCGCGCAGCCGGATGCGCAGGTGCGGAGCGACCGTATCATCCAACAGTTCAACGTTGGAATACGGGTCGGGCGTGATCATGCCACGATGAGGATAGACAAGATCCTCCGCATCCACCTCCGGTTCACGATCACTCCGGTAGGTACTATCCACCGAAAGCGCCTCTGCAAGCCTGTGAACACGGAACTGCTGCGCCGTGAGATTGCCGTAGTGCGTGTTGGGAACTTCGTACATCAAGGCGAGCACGACGCTGTCGGCGACCAACGTGGAGTTATCCTGACCTTGGCCGATATTGGCGGTAGTAAGGCGGACCTGAGCAACCAGGCCTGTCTTGAGCAGGCCGAAATCAGGATCCACGTAAGAGCCTACCAGATGGCGGGTAAGACCGCTGGTCTGAACAGCTTCGTCGGCGAACGTGTTCGCGCTCAGCAGAGCCGTATCCAATTGAGCGCCGAGCGGATCTCCGGGGAGAAGGTCCAGCCCGACATCCGCCTCTGGCTTACGACACCCGGGTATGAGCAGCATTGCACCTGCAAGGGCCACTCCCCAAGAGAGACGACCAAGAACCACGTTCCCTAGGTTGAATACCACCGGCTCAGACGAGGGCTTCCTCCAATACGCTGTGGTAGAAATCGGCGTGCGCCTTCACTTGGTCCGCATCTCCGACAAAAGGCATCACCGGCTTGTCCAATGCCTTGACGGCCGTTTCCAGTCCCTTGCTCAGCTTGGCCGTAGAGCGGATCACACCGTCCGACAGGCCCATGGCGAACTTCACCAAGTCATCCGTCGTCGGCTTGTTCAGCCCTTTCAGCAGTTCCTTGTCAAAGCCTTCCATGGCCAGCTTCTTCGCGAGGTCCTTATCCAATGGCTCGGCCTTTTGGTCATGAACGCTGAAGACCAGTTTCGTGTTCTCGAAATGCGGGTCATCGGCGAAATGGTGGCGTACGTACAAGGGTACAAAGGCCGTCATCCAGCCATGGCAATGGATGATATCCGGCACCCAACCGAGCTTACGCACGGTTTCCAGCACACCTCGACCGAAGAACAAGGCACGTTCATCATTGTCCGGGAAGAAATTCCCTTCAGCGTCGTGCGTATCCGCCTTGCGCTTGAAGTATTCCTCGTTGTCGATGAAGTAGACCTGCATGCGCGCGCTCGGCACACTGGCCACCTTGATCAACAAGGCATGATCCGTGTCGTTGATGATCAAATTCATGCCGCTTAGGCGGATGACCTCATGCAACTGGTGACGCCGTTCGTTGATGCAGCCGAATTTCGGCATGAACACCCGGATCTCGTTACCGCATTCCAAGATGCCTTGTGGCAACTGGCGCGCGACCTTCGCCATTTCCTCTGGACCGTCCATGAAGGGTTGGATCGACTGGGAGATGGTGAGGACCTTCGCGTTCTTCAAGCTCATGTTCGGGGGGAAAGGAATTGCGGGTACAAAAATATAGACTTTTCGGCGGAACTTCAACGAGGAACCCTAGTTTCGTCCCCCTTCGGCTCTCCGGAACCCGCGCCGCTCTTGGACTTCCTCACGCAGCCTATCACGATCGCCGAGTGGACGGCCGAAGTCCGTCGCTCGGGTGGATCCGTGGGCTTCGTACCCACCATGGGCGCCCTGCACGAAGGGCACTTGGACCTTCTGCACCGCGCCAAGGCCGTTCACGCGAAAGTGGGCTGCAGCATCTTCGTGAACCCCCTGCAATTCAGCGACCCTAACGACCTGAAGCATTACCCCCGCCAGTTGGAACGGGACCGCGCCTTGCTGGAAAAGGCGGGCTGTGATGTGCTCTTCGCCCCGGAAAAGGAGGCCATTTTCGCCGACTTCAGGCCGACTGTGTATGCACTGGGTGGCTTGGATGCCCACTGGGAGGGCCCCTCTCGACCGGGGCACTTCCAAGGCGTGGTGAACGTGGTGGAGCGCTTATTCCATTATGTGCGCCCGAACGAGGCCTTCTTCGGGGAAAAGGACCGCCAACAACTGGCTTTGCTGAGATACATCGCCCGAAGCGAGCGCTGGCCGGAACGGGTGACAGGCTGCCCCACGGTGCGCGCTACGGACGGCCTTGCGTTGAGTTCGCGCAACGCCCGGCTGAACCCCGAGGAGCGCAAGCAGGCCGCCGTGCTTCATCGCGCGTTGAAGGCAGCAGCGGCGCTGGCCTTCCGCGAGCCTGTGGAGAAGGCCAGACAAGCAGGCCTGGATGCGATCGCCACGGAGGCCTCAGTAGTCGTGGACTATTTCGGCATCGCTGATCATGAAACACTTGAGCCACTGACCACTTGGGGCGAACGCGACAAGGCCGTTGCATTGGTAGCGGCCCAGGTGGGTCCCGTGCGGCTGATCGATAACGTCACCCTTCAACGCTAACGCGCTCTTGGGGTCCGTGGAGCTACTTTCGTGGCCCACTCCGAGCACCCATGACCATCGAGGTCGTCCGCACCAAGATCCACCGCGTAAAGGTCACCGAGGCCAACCTGGACTATATAGGCAGCATCACCATCGACGAGGACCTGATCGATGCGGTGGGATTGATCGAAGGAGAGAAGGTGCAGGTATTGAACGTGAACAACGGCGAACGGCTGGAGACCTATGTGATCAAGGGTGAACGCGGCTCGGGGATCATTTGCCTGAACGGTCCTGCCGCCCACAAGGCACAGGTGGGGCATATCGTGATCATCGTTTCCTACGCGCAAATGGGCTTGGAAGAGGCCCGCGCTTTCCGACCGAGTATCATCTTCCCGGACGAGACCACCAACCGGCTGCGGTCATGAAGAGGTCGGTGGTCGGGTTCCTGAAGATCGCGCTGCCCTTGGCGCTGGGCGTATGGCTGGTCTTCAACACCTACAACGACCTTAACGACCAACAGCGCATCGAACTCTTCGCCGCTATCCGGGAAGCGAACTGGTGGTGGCTCGGGGCTAGTATCGTGCTGGGTTGGTTCAGCCACATGAGCCGGGCTTGGCGTTGGCGCTATCTGCTTGAGCCGCTCGGGTATCGCGTGGGCTTCTGGAATTCTTACAACGCGGTGATGACCGGCTATTTCATGAACATGCTGATCCCCCGTGCTGGCGAAGTCAGCCGTGGCGTCACGCTCTACGGGTCCGAAGGGGTTCCCTTCGAGAAAGGCTTCGGATCCATCCTCGCAGAACGCGCGGTGGACATGTTGATGCTGCTGGGCATCGCTGCTGTGACGCTGGCTTTGCAGTGGGACAACATCGACCTGCTTCAGGAGCGGATCACAACTTATCGCGCCGGGCAAACACCGGGCGAGCCTTCATTCCTCGCCACATGGGGCTTGTGGATGGCACTGTTCGTCTTATTGATCGGTGCGGTCGGCGTCTATGTGGTCTGGTCGCGTCCGACGCTGCGCGCTCGGGTGATGGACGGCGTGCGCGGCTTCTTCGCCGGGGTGCGTTCTGTTTTCCAGACCAAGGACAAGCTGCCCTTCCTCTTCCACACCTTCCTGATCTGGACGCTGTACGTGGCCATGTTCTGGGTGGGCTTCTTCGCCCTGCCTTCCACGGCTGCCGTGCCGATGTCCGGCATCATGGCCGGATTCATCGCGGGGAGCATCGGTATCATCCTGGTGCAGGGCGGCATTGGCGTGTACCCTGCTTTCGTCGGCTTGATCGTGACCATCTATATGCCGGTGATCACGGGTGGTGGCCCCATCCGACCCGATGCGCTGGCCATGGGCTGGCTCCTCTGGGCGGCACAAACCGTCATGCTCATCGGGCTCGGGGGTGTATCGCTACTTTTGGTCTCCCGTAGCCGGAAAACCAGCGCAGCATGAACGCCGAAGTCGCACAAGCCGCCACCGATAAACGCATCATGGACCTTGTCCAAGTGCAACGCGCGGTGAACATCTGGCGCATGAAAGGTGATCGCATCGTGTTCACCAACGGATGCTTCGACATCCTGCATCGCGGCCACGTGGAGTATTTGCAAGAAGCTGCTGCGCTCGGCGATCGCTTGGTCATCGGGCTGAACAGCGACAGCAGTGTCCGTCGCCTCGGCAAAGCCGCTGATCGCCCACTCAACGATCAGGACAGCCGGGCGAAAGTGCTGGCAGCCCTCCGACTGGTGGATGCCGTGGTGATCTTCGATCAGGACACGCCACTTGAACTGATCCAGGTACTCGGCCCGGATGTGCTGGTGAAAGGTGGCGACTGGAAAGCCGACCAGATCGTGGGTGCCAACGTGGTCACTGCTCGTGGCGGCGAAGTGCGCTCCCTGAAATTGGTGGATGGCTTCTCCACCACGGCGCTGGTCGAGAAGATCCGCCATGGCAGCTAAGCTGCGCTCGAAATTCGTTTGCCAGCATTGCGGCAGCAGCTACGCCCAGTGGCTCGGGCAATGCACGCAATGCAAGGAATGGAACTCTCTTGTTGAAGAGGTGGTCGATCGTGTGGAAGAGAAACGCGGCGCACCAGCCAGCGTGAAAAGCCGCAACCCGAAGCCGATCGCCATCGCGGAGATCCCTGCACAGGATGGACCACGCATCCCACTGAGCGATCGTGAGCTGTCACGGGTCCTCGGTGGCGGTCTTGTCCCCGGCAGCATCACATTGCTCGGTGGTGAACCCGGCATTGGAAAGAGCACCTTGCTCTTGCAAACAGCCCTGCGCAATCCGCACTTGAAGACCTTGTACGTGAGCGGCGAGGAGAGCGAGCACCAGGTGAAGATGCGCGCCGAACGTCTCGAAGCGACAAGCAACAAGTCGCGAGCGGCAAGTGCGGAGAATAGCTGCTACGTGTTGACGGAGACGAACACGCAGAACATCTTCAAACACATCGAAGCATTGGAACCCGGGCTGGTGGTGATCGATAGCGTGCAGACGTTGCACACGGCCGTGCTCGATGCGAGCCCCGGAAGCGTTGGACAGGTACGCGAGTGTACAGCGGAACTGATGCGTTTCGCGAAGACGACCGGCGTGCCGATGGTGTTGATCGGTCACATCACGAAGGATGGCTTCATCGCCGGACCGAAGGTGTTGGAGCACATGGTGGATTGCGTGTTGCAGTTCGAAGGCGATCGGGATCATGCGTACCGTTTGCTGCGGCCATTGAAGAATCGGTTCGGCAGCACGAACGAACTGGGCATCTACGAGATGCAAGGCAGCGGCCTCGCCGAGGTGGAAGATCCCAGCCAAGTGTTGCTCGGCCGTCGTGAAGAGCGACCAAGCGGTGTTGTGGTGGCGGCCACCATGGAAGGCATGCGCCCGTTGTTGATCGAAGTGCAGGCGCTGGTGAGCAGCGCCGTGTATGGCACGCCGCAACGGAGTTCGACCGGTTTCGATCTGCGCCGTTTGAACATGCTGCTCGCGGTCATGGAGAAACGTTGCGGCTTTCGGCTCGGGCAGAAGGATGTGTTCCTCAACCTCGCCGGTGGCTTCCGCGTGGAAGAACCCGCGATCGATCTGGCCGTTGTCTGCGCCGTGCTGAGCAGCAATGCGGACATCGCTGTGCCAATGGATGTATGCTTCGCCGGTGAAGTGGGCTTGACAGGCGAGATCAGGCCGGTGACACGCACCGAACAACGCATCGCCGAAGCGGCCAAACTCGGCTTCGCACGGATCTTCGTTCCCAAAGGCACCAAAGGCATCAGCCCCGTGAAAGGGATCGAGGTGGTGCAGGTGGGACAGGTGAGCGATGTGCTCTCACACCTGTTCGGATAGTCCCAGCCGTTCCAAGATCCGTTGTGCCGCCCAATGTCCGGTGCTGAACGCGCCTTGCAGCAGGAACCCACCGGTTGGCGCATCCCAATCCAGCATCTCACCAGCGACGAAAATGTGCGGCTGCTTCTTCAACGAAAGATTCTCGTTCATTTCGTCCATAGCTATACCACCCACCGTGCTGATCGCCTCTTCGATGGAACGCAACGCATGGATCGGTACGATCACGTTCTTCACATCGTGCGCAAGGGTGCGGCCGTCCAAGTAACGATCCACCGCGGTGAACGCCTTGAGCAAGGACACTGACGGGCGGTCAAGATTCAGTACAGCAAGGCGCTCTTTCCACGCTGCATCGCGCAGCTTCTCATTGATCCGCTCCTCGGAGAGATCCGGCTTCAGGTCGATGCTCACAAGTGCTTCACCCGATGCGGCGAGTTGTTCTCGCACTTGAGGAATGATCGGGTAGATGGCATTGCCTTCGAGACCATATTCGGTGATCGTGAGTTCGCCGCGAAGGGTCTTCGCACCGCTGGTCACGGCGATGTTCTTCAACGGCTTTCCAACGTGCGGGAGCAACCCTTCTGGCATGTGCGTCATCACACCGCAGTTGCTGGCTTGGAACTCGTTCACCTGGACATCAATGGATCTGAATGCGACTGACCATTCGCCTGTGGAGCCGGTCTTCGGCCAGGATGCACCGCCAAGAGCGAACAGGTAGGCATCTGCGTGAACGGTAGATCGATCATCGCCATACGCGATGATCGGCTTCGCGTCTTCATCGAACCCAACGAAATGATGTTCCGCGTGGATGCGCACGCCGTTGCTCTTCAGAACTTCCGTGATCGCTTTCAGAACCTCAGCAGGCTTGATACCCTGTTCAGGGAACACGCGGCCACTGGTGCCCACGAAAGTGGGCACACCGATGGACGCAAGCCATTCACGGAGTGCAGCAGGACCGAAGGCTTCGAGCATCGCCTTCATAGGGTATGCCGGTGCGTAATGTTCGAACAGCGTTTCACCCCCCGCACTATTGGTGATGTTGAGCCCACCATCACCCGCCACCAGGAATTTGCGACCAACGTTGCGACCTTGCTCGTAGAGGTCCACCGAGGCATGTTGCGCAAGTATGAACGCGGCGATCAGCCCGGCCGGACCACCGCCAATGATGGCTACACGAAGCGGTTCTCCTTCCCTCACTGTTCGTACAACTTCGCGAGCGAACGGAATACCGTGGGCCAGCCGACACCTCCATACTTCTTGCCTAGCCGCACGATCACGATCTCCCGTGCAGGGTTCACATAGACGAATTGACCGAGGATACCCTGTGCCATGAAATCGCCTTCCTGTGAAGGCAGCCACCACTGGTATCGGTAATACGCCGCACTTCCATTGCTCGTATCCACCATCGTGCTTTGCGCGACCCATTCCGACGGCATCAATCGCTGCCCGCGCCACGCACCTTCATGCATGTACAACGAGCCCAGCTTAGCGAAGTCTCGCGCCGGTGCATTGATACAGCAGAACGTCTTCTCGATCCCTCCCTCCTTCCTGTCGATGCTCCAGGATGATGGATATTCCATGCCCAGTGGTGTCCACAGCCGGTCCTGGAGGTACCGCGTAAGCGTGCGCTGATCACCCTTCGCCCGCAGCGCGCGTTCCAGGATCAGGCCCAACAGCTGGCTGTTACCGCTTACGTACTCGAATCGTTCGCCGGGCGCACGTGCCAACTTCATACGCTCCATGTACCGGTACATGCGACGACCGTAGTAGAAGCGGGCAGCTGTACCGAAAGGATCCACATAGCTCTCACTGAAATCGAGCCCGCTCGTCATCTGCAATACGTGCTCCAGCGTTACGGCATCGAAACCGTTCTTCTTCAGTTCCGGTACGAAGTCCGTTACAGGCTGCTGGACGTTCCCGATGAAACCGTCCGCGATGGCACAACCGACCAGCATGCTCATCACGCTCTTCGCCATGGAGAACGAGGTGTGCACCTGTGCCGTGTCGTATCCCTTAAAGTACCGCTCGTACTTGATGGTGTCGCGGTGGATGATCAAGAAGGCCACCGTGGCATGGTCTTCCAGGAACGTGTCGAACGCCACTTCCTTGTCACCGACAGTGGCGTTCACAGGCCCGCGCTCAACCTTTGCGACCGCGTATCGATAGGGCTGGGATGAAGCCGAAAGAGAACGAAATGGGAATTTCCTGTGATCGCGTGTGTCGGCGAAATTGTACACGAAAAAGCGCCCAACCGTGCACCCGCTCAATAACACGACCGATCCCAAGAACAGTAAAGTGGACAGGCGCATGCGGGCAAGATAATCAGCGCCATGAGCAGAGCTGGTGGAACGTTAATTCTTGTCAGATCAAGAGGTTAGCCGACACTTCAAAATGGTATGCGCGCATACGAATCATACCTTCGCGCCATGAAAATGGAACATCCTCGAATGATCGACACCCGGTCGGCTACGTTGGAGCTCGTCTCCGATGCGCTGATCGAGCTGCGGTTCAAGCCGGATGTGAAGTTGGACGTGGAGGGGATGAGCGAGATCGTGCACGCCAAACGCACGCTGATCGCCGGCAAGAACATGGACGTTTTGGCGATCCTGCCAGCAGAGCTGGATTTCGAACTGAACGTGCTGAACATGGACCACCATGCGCTGAACGGCGGTTGCGGTGGTGCACAACGTTTGGCTTTGGCCGCGCAAAGCGCCTTCAATGAACGGCTCTCGAACATCTACTTCCGCTACCACCCGCGCCAGCACGACACGGGGATCTTCCTTACGGAGGATGATGCGCGGAAATGGCTGACGACCAAGCTGCCAGAACCTTCGGCTTCGTAGCCCTCTATTCCTTCACGAGCTTGTAGAGCTCTTTCAGGTCGGGGATCAACACCACTTCGATGCGGCGGTTCTTTGCCTTATCGTTGGGGTCCACCGGAACATATTCGCCACGGCCCGCTGCCGTGATGCGCACAGGGTCCGTTTTGCTGCTCTCCTGCATGATGCGTACCACACTGGTGGCACGCGCAACACTGAGGTCCCAGTTGTCCTTGTAGGTGCTGCCTGCGCCGATCTTATCGGTGTCGGTGTGGCCTTCCACCAGGATGCTAAGGTCCTTCTCGTTCTCGATGGCCTTGGCCAGCTTGCTGATGGCTTCGCGGCCCTTCGTATCCACCGCCGCGCTGCCACTGGGGAAGAGCAACTTGTTGTCCATGCTCACGTAGATGCGTCCGTTGCGCTGCTCCACGGTGAGGCCCTTGCCCTCGAAACCCGAGAGCGCCTGGCTCACACGGTTCTTCAGGTCCTTCATGGCGGCGTCCTTCGACTCCATCTCCGCTTGCAAGGCGGCCAAAGCAGCCTGCTTCTCGCCGACGCGCTTGGCCATGGCGTTCACACTGTCCTCCTTGTTCTGCAGATCGAGGCGCATGGCTTCCAAGTCGGTGAGCAGCTTGCGGTTCTCGCCAGAGCTGCCGGCCAGGAGGGCATTGTACTTGTCCAACAGCTCGTCGTTGAGCCCGTTGATCTTGTCGTACTGCTTGGTCATCTGCCGAAGCGACGTACCGAGCACGGTGGTATCGCGCTCCAGTTCGCCATTACGCTTGGTGAGTTCGCCCAGCTTGGCCCTCATCTCGTCCATGCTCGTCTGCGCGTCCAGCGCCTTCTTGTTGGCGGCATCCGCTTCGGCCTGCATGGTCTTCGCGCGTTGGTCCGCCTCTTCGTATTTCCGGGCTGGAACACAACCCACGAAGACGAGACTGATGAGGAGCGCGGCGGTGGTCCAGGTAGGTAAGCGATGCATCGGCTTGGCGTTTGCTTATGGACTCCAAAGGTCAGAGCGGTCACTTCCGGAAGTGGCGCAAGGCAACATTAGTTTTGAACAAGCCGTTTCGACCCTCGAGCATGAGCACGACCAGCACCACCGGGTTACCACAGGATTGGGCCTATTCACCGTCGATAGACCTGGAACTGAAGCAGTACACGTTGCTCGGCTATCTGCAGCGCGTTGAACGGCGCTTCGGGGAACGCAAGCTGTACCCGCATTTGGAACAGATCCGAACCCATGTCACGGACCTTCTTCACTTGCAACGGCGCAAGGAGGACCTGGCGCTGAGCTTCGGCGGCCCTTTGGTCGGGTTCGATCCATCCACGGGCAATACCATCCGGGCCAGGCCACAAGAACCCACCGTGTTGAACGTGATCGATGAGATCATCCGCTTCGCGGTCCCCGGTCTGCAACGGATGCACGAACTCGGCATCGATCTGCGTAGCGAGATGCTTCGGCACCTCAGGTCCTTTCACATCGGTGTTCAGCCACTACACGTTACCGAAGGCTGGCTATTGCTGCGTAGCGGCCACGAAGCGCGGGTATACGCGTATTCCATCCCGATCGTACAGGACAAGTCCACAGCATCCTGTCACCGCAACGTACTCACGCGTTACCACGGTACTTACTCGCTCAGCCTTTCGACGACTTTCGACCATGTGAAGGCGGATCTGGTACGCTTATATCCAGCAATGCCCAATCCGGCAACGTTCGCCGTGGAAACGGACATGGAACTGCCGTGCATCGAAACGTACATGCCCCTGGCCAAGCGGCTGGTACACGCACATGTGATGGCTCAAGCCTAGTGACCGGTTCGGGCTTCCGGATCGAACCATACCCCCCTGAGGTCACGGTACTCCATCCCGTTGATGGGAAGGTCGCGCACCCAGGGTTGCAATAGCCTTACGGAACGCTCGTGATAGAGCGGCACCACTACCATGTCCTCCATCATCTGCCGTTCGGCCCTGGCGAGCAGATCCATTCGCTTGCTCGTCTCCGCGGTCCGCAGCGCTTCAGTGAACAGCGAATCGAAACGTGCGTTCTTGTATCGTGTGCTATTCAGGTAGGATGGCACGGTGGTATCCGCAGGAACGCTCTTGCCATAGAACAGCGCCAGGAAGTTCTCCGGATCAGGATGGTCCACGATCCAGCCTTCACGCCAGAACTGCGCACGCCCCATTTCAACGCGCTCGTAGTGCTGATCGGCGGGAAGTACGGAGGTCACCACCCGAACACCAAGGTTCTGCTCCAGCATGGCCTGCACGCGTTCTGCGATGCGCACATAGCCGAAGCCATCGTTATTCACCTGGATGTGCACGGCGGGGAATCCCTTACCATCCGCGTAACCTGCCTCGGCCAGAAGTCGCTTCGCCGCTTGCGGATCGAACGCCACCGTGGGCACTTGTTGGTACGGATAATCCTCGAAGCCCGGAGCGACCACTCCCCGTGTAGCCGGAACGGCCAACCCGTTCAGCACACTGTCCACCAACAGCTGGCGATCAATGGCCATGGAGAATGCCCTTCGCACACGCACATCGGTGAAAGTAGGGGTACGCATGTTGAAGCCATAGAACTGCACCGTGAGGCCAGGGATCGTCTGCACCTGTGATCCTGATGCCGCGCTCAGTACATCGGTCCTATCCACCGGAAGCTCATAGATGACGCTCAGGTGCCCACCTTGGAACTCCTCCAGTTCCACCAGCTTGTCCTTCACGAACGTGTAGCGGACCGCGTCCAGAAAAGGATAGCTGTTCCCTTCTTCATCCTTCCCCCAATAGTCAGAGAACCGCTCCAGCACGAGCACTTCGCCCTTGATATGGGTCTTCAACCGGAAAGGACCCGTACCCACCATATGCCACTGCGCCTCGGCACCGTAGAAGGCCACCAGTTCCTTCGGGAAGATCCACGTGCCTTGGTGGGCCAGGATCTGTAGGAAACTCGGCCACGGCGCTGTGAGCGTGATGCGCACGGTGAGCGGATCCACGGCCTCAACACCCTTCACCCCAGGGGACGGTTTACCCGAAACGGTGGCGGCGTACTGGGCGTTCGCGCCAAGCACCTTGTCCTGGAACAACCAGAACAGCTGGTTCAACGGATCGTGGCTACAGAGCGCGGTGAAGCTTTCCACGACATCCTGTGCCGTGAACTCGCGACCCACACCATCGGCAAAGCACGTGTCGTCGTGGAACCTTACACCAGGATGTAGTCGAAAGGTGTACACCGTGCCGGTCTCATCCATCGTCCAGGAATCGGCGAGCGCTGGCTTGATGGAGAGGTCCTTCTGATCGAACCGTACAAGGCCTTCATACACCTGCGCTGCGATGCGGTGCGAAGCCGCTTGTACGAGACCGAGCGGGAACAAGCCGCGCAATTCCTGCGCCTCGTTCGCATTGAAAACACCCCCATAGTATTTCCCGCCTTTGCCTTCGCGCTCCCGGGCCTTCTCCGGTTGGGAACAAGCGACAAGTAGCGTGGCAAGACTGAGGAACGCGAGCAAGCGCATCGATCGGTGGACCCGGGTGGTGCGGGCCGGTCAAATGTATCCGGAGGGTGCCGGAGGCTGCCACACACACACCATCGGGCATCAACGATCCGTTGGTGATAGGCCCGGCCGCCTGGCTTGGGATACTTTTCGGACCAAGTAGCCACATGCCCAGAATCTTCCGCGATACTGCCCGCCTCGTTCGTTGGCGCCCAGCGCGGAACTGGGGTATCGCGCTGGTGGTCCTACTATCTGGAATAGCGGGCACATGTGGCGCCCAGACCGGTATCAACTCCAACCTGAGGCAGCGTTGGATCCCTGTGCACCGGGATAGCCTTGCATTGGACACTCTGAGCATCGTACCCGGTAGCCTCAACGTGTTCGGTGCGGGTGTTCCGGTCGGCTCCTGGCAATATGACCTTGATCCGTTCAAGTCCCTGCTCGTGTGGAAAGAGCGACCGCTGGTGGATTCCGTGCTGGTGCGCTATCGGGTGATGCCGCTCCACTTCTCCGCCGTGAGGAGCCACAAGGATCCGGCCCGGCTCCTCACACCGGGTGCGGACCGCGTGGACCCCTTCCGCTACGAGCCTCCGAAGCAGGTAGGCGAGTTGCTCGGCATGCAAGGCCTCAACAAGACCGGTAGCATTTCGCGTGGCGTGCTCTTCGGCAACAACCAGGACCTATCGGTCAATAGTACCCTCAACCTGGAATTGAACGGTCGCCTAACTGACCGCATCCAAGTGCTGGCCAGCATCACCGATAACAACATCCCCATACAGGCCGGAGGGAATACATTGGAATTACAGGACTTCGATCAGGTCTTCATCAAACTATTCGAGGACGATGAGCAGAAAGGCTGGTCCCTCATCGCCGGTGACTTCGTGCTTCAGCGGCCGAAAAGCCATTTCCTGACCTACTTGAAGAAGACCAAGGGCCTGAGCTTTGAAACACCCCTGCCCTACGGCGAACACGCCAAAGGGCGAGTGGGCGCCAGCGTCGCTATCAGCAAAGGCAAGTTCGCCCGTAACGTCATCCAAGGTATAGAAGGGGTCCAGGGTCCTTACCGGCTGCGCGGGAACGATGCTGGATCCATCATCATCGTTCTCTCTGGAACGGAGCGTGTATTCATCGATGGACAATTGCTCGTGCGCGGCCAGGAGAATGATTACGTGATCGACTACAACACGGCCGAGGTCACGTTCACTGCCCGCAGGCTTATCACCAAAGACCGGCGCATCGTAGTGGAGTTCCAGTATTCCGATAAGAACTATGCGCGATCCCTGGTGCGTTTGGACCATGCCGTGGAATGGAAGAGAAGCACGCTGCGCTTCAACCTGTACAGCGAACAGGACCACCGCAACCAACCGCTACAGCAGCAACTCACCGAGCAGGAGCGTGCCGTACTCCGCGATGCTGGTGATGATCCGCTGGCCGCTACGGTCCCCGGGATAGACAGCACAGGGTATGTGGAAGACCAGGTGCTTTACTGGCGTACGGATTCACTCGGCTACGACCCGGTCTTCGTTAGCAACACCAATGCGGACAGCGCCTTATGGCGCATCACGTTCACCCAGGTAGGCGCGGGCTTCGGTGACTATCAACAACAGGACTTCACCCCCAACGGACGCGTATTCCGCTGGGTGGCGCCTGACACGGTGAACGGGGTGATCGTACGCAGAGGCGACCATGCCCCCGTACGTGTGCTGGTCGCCCCGAAGAACCAGCAGATGCTGACCTTGGGGTTCGATCACCAACCAAGCCCCCGTACGAAAGCCACCGTGGAACTGGCCTATACGAACGAGGACCGCAACACCTTCAGCGCATTGGACCGTGCCGACGACCAGGGTTACGGGATCATGACGCGGGGTGAACATGCCATCCCCATCAGTTCAAAGGACAGCACGTTGCAATTCGTTGTGGGCGCAGAGGCGGAAGCCATCTCGAAGAACTTCCGCTTCGTGGAACGTTACCGAGCGGTGGAGTTCGACCGGAACTGGAACCTTCTAGGCCTTGCACTGCTCGGAGACCAATTGCTCGCCGGCGGAAAAGTGGGATTGCGCGGGAAAAGGCTCGGTAGCCTCAGCTACGGCTTGGGCACATTCCAAGTCACCGACGCCTACCGTGGCTGGAAACAGGAACTGATCAGCGACCTGCATATGGGCCGCACCGATGTTGTTGGCACCGCCAGCTGGTTGACAACAGCGAACGTGCGCAACACGGACTTCCTGCGGCATAAAGCGCTAGCGCAACAACGTTTCAAGCCGTTCACCATCGGCCTGAAGGACGAACACGAGCGCAACCAGTTCCGGACCGATACGAGCGATGCGCTGATAGTGGGCAGCTACGAGTTCCACGAATGGGAAACGTTCATCCAAAGCCCGGACAGCTTCAAGAACAAATGGCGCATCGCCGGTGGCCAACGCTGGGACCGTGCACTGCGTGATGGCGTGCTGACCGAAAGCGCACGGGCGACCAGCTACAGCATGGGGCTGGACCTCGCGCGTGATCCACGGAAACGGCTGAACACAACGTTCACTTACCGCAGGCTGGACATACCGGACACGCTGCTGACCACCCAACGACAAGAGAACACGTACCTAGCACGCATCGACCATGACCTCACCTTGTTCAAGGGCGCTGCCGTGTTCGATCTCTTCTACGAGTTCGGTTCCGGATTGGAGCAACGACGTGAGTACATCTACGTGAACGTTCCTGCCGGACAAGGGCTCTATGTATGGATAGATTACAACAGCGACGGCATCAAAGACCTCAACGAATTCGAACTGGCGAACTTCAGCTACGAGGCGAATTACCTGCGTGTGTTCGTTCCGAGCAGTCTCTATGTCCGGACGTTCAGTAACCAGTTCAGTACTTCACTGGACCTGCGCCCCGCTGTTCTGTGGGCGGATGCGAAAGGCTTCAAGCGTTGGCTGGGAAAATTCTCGGACCTCGCATCCCTGCGCGTGGATCGCAAGACCGGTGCTGGAGATGTGCTTGAAGCGCTGAACCCGTTCACGTTCAACGAGGTCGACAGTGGCCTCACCGCGTATTCCTCCTCCGCCCGGAACACCTTCTTCTACGACCGTACCAGCCGCAAATGGAGCGTGGACCACACTTGGCAGAACGATCGCAGCCAAAGCCTGCTCGTGAACGGCTACGAGTCACGATCGCGGCTGTTCAACACGGTGCGCATCCGTTGGAACACCACGCGCCAATGGACAGCTGATGTGGAGGGCGAACGCGGACGGGTGGGCAATCGGTCGGACCTGCTCACCGGACGCACCTACAGCGTGGAACAGCAAGGATTGAAACCTCGTCTTACCTGGCAGCCCAACACCTCCTTTCGCGCGATACTCTCCTTCAAATACACCGACAAGCAGAACAAGGGTGAGTATGGCGGCGAGCGGGCACGCATCGAGGACTTCGGGGCCGAACTGCGCTATAACACGGCGGGCAAAGGGAGCATTCTGGTCACGGCGAACCGGGTGGCCATCACCTATAACGGCGAGGCCAACTCACCGATCGGGAACGAGATCCTGGCCGGCTTGAAACCCGGCACCAACATGACTTGGAGCCTGAGCATACAGCGCAACCTGAGCAATAACCTACAAGTGGACCTCACCTACAATGGCAGGCATTCGCAAGGCATCCCGGTGGTGCATGTGGGCGGAGCGCAGGTACGGGCGTTCTTCTAGGAGTATCGGAAAAAGAAGAAGCCTCCGGTGGTACCGAAGGCTTCTGTGCATGGAGCCAGGGTTATCCTACTTCAGGTCGAACTTCGCTTCGGACACTTTCGCACCTGCTTCGTAGATCTCCACGATGTACTGCCCGGTACGCATCTCACCCGTACCGTTCCAGAAGATGCAGGCATCTACCGGCTGGTTCTGGTAGTTCACCTCGCGCTTGGCGCTGAACTCACCTTCCACCCCATTGAATTGGAAGCGATTGTTCGGGTCGCTCGCAGGAAGCACGGTACCATCAGGGCTTATAACACGCATGTAGAGCGTCTTGTCACCAGCGTCCGTAACGCTGTTCTGCCCCAGGGTGAAGCAGCACTTCACCATCTCCGCTTTCTTGGCGCGATCGGTGTCCACTTGTTTGCCATTGTTGCGCATGAACAAGGCTCCGGCCGACATCGCGGTGGTGTGCAGGATGGCTCCCTTGGCGATCTTCCCCTGTAACGCTTCCTTCTCGGTCGTCAAGGCATCCTTCTGCCCCTTCACCTCGCCCAGTTCCTGTGTGAGACCCACGTTCTGTGCGGTGAGCGCGGCATTCGCCTGGTTCAACGAGTCGATGGTGACCACGTAGCCCTTCATGATCTTCCGCAAGGTCTCGGCTTCCTTCTTCGCTTTGGAGAGGTCGTAATTGCCGCGCTTCACCTGGTCCAACAGCCCTTCGATACGCTCGCGTTGAGCCTCCATCTCCACGGTGAGCTGCTCATTATCGGTCTTCAGCGTGTCATAAGAAGCCAGCATGTTCTCCAGCATCATGGTCACGTTGTCCTTCTCACTGGTCACCGAAGCGATCTTCTGTTCACCTTGTTCCACCTCCTTGTTGCGCTGCATGAGCATCCACAACATCACCACGTTGCTGATGAGGAGGAGCACGACGAGCAGGAGCAGGCCGGTGCTGGAACGGTTCTTCTGGGGGGGAGTGCTGGTGTTCTGGTCCATAGTGGATCTTCGGATCGGTGGGCTAAATTACAGCCGCGTCCAAGGGTCGCTCTTGCCGAACGATGCGCTTATCAACAAAGTATTGAACCCGACGAAGACCATCATCTACCGCTGGGGACACGACCTGGCCGGTCTCTTCGTTCCACGTCGCTGTGGCGGCTGCGATAAGGGACTCATGCATTTCGAGCGTTGCTTGTGCATGACCTGTGAACAGGACCTGCCACTGACCCGTTTCCATGAAGATGCGGAGAACCGCGTGGAGCAGCTTTTCCGGGGCAAGGTGCAGCTCAACGCCGCCAGCGCACTGCTGCACTTCTCCGCTACCGGCATGGTACAACGGATGTTGCACCGCTTAAAGTACCACCACGATAGACAACTGGGGTTGCACATGGGCCGGTTGATGGGCGAGGAACTGGCCACCAGCCTTCGGTTCGCCACGGTGGACGCGCTGCTCCCGGTACCCCTCCATCCGCGGAAAGAACACATGCGCGGCTACAACCAGAGCCAGGTGCTGGTGGATGGCATGCGGCAACGCTGGCCCTTGGAAAGCATCGGGAAAGGCCTGGTCCGGGTCATCCGAACCCCGTCGCAGACCCATCGTTCCCGATTGGACCGCTGGTTGAACGTGAAAGAAGCCTTCCACCTGCCTCGTCCGGAGGAGCTCCGCGGCAGGCATGTGCTCATCGTTGATGATGTGGTTACGACCGGCGCCACGCTGGAGGGTTGTGTGAAAGCGCTCTCCGCGGTCCCGGATATCCGCATCAGCGTGTTCACGGCCGCCTGCGCCTAGGGCGAATACCTTTGCCGCCCGCCATGCAAGACCCCATCATACTGCCCGGAACGAAGGACCGCGTGACCCTGTTCACCGCGCTGATGCCGCAGATCCGCGAACTGCTGCACGAAGAGCATGATCCCGTGGCCGCCATGGCGAACGTGACCGCTGCATTGCGCCAGACGTTCGGATGGCACTGGATCGGCTTCTACCGTGTCATGGGCGCAGAGCTGGTCCTTGGCCCATTCCAAGGTCCCGTCGCCTGCACGCGGATCGGTTTCGGCAAGGGTGTTTGTGGTGCGGCCTGGAAGGAGGAGAAGACGATGATCGTGCCCGATGTGGACAAGTTCCCAGGACACATCGCTTGCAGTCCGCTCTCCAAGTCGGAGGTCGTTATCCCCATCCGTGACAGTGATGGGCGCATCGCAGCTGTGCTGGACATCGACAGCATCGTGCTGAACGATTTCAGCATCGTTGACGCGCATGCCTTGGAGCAATTGTGCGAACTGCTGCAACCCTTGTTCTGATGACCCGGAGCACGCTGCTCCTGGGGTTCATCTCCTTGGTGTGCTCCTGCGCACAGGTGAAACCCATTACCGGCGGTGAAAAGGACAACGCGCCACCCGTTCTGGTGAAGGCCTTGCCAGCGAACGGTAGTGTGGACTTCCGCGCCGAAGCCATCTACCTGGAGTTCGATGAACGGATACAACTGGACCGCGTACGTGAACGCCTGCTCGTTTCACCACCACTGGATGAAGCGCCTACCGTTCGTGTCCTGGGCTCACGCAGCGTGGATATCCGCTTGAATGCTCCGTTGAAGGCGAATACGACGTACACGTTCAACCTGGGGGAGTGCGTGAAGGATCTGACCGAAAGCAACCCTGCGGCCGGTCTCAACTATGTATTCTCCACCGGATCCACACTGGATAGCCTCCAAGTGACCGGCGCCGTGGTCAACGCCTTTACCGGAGCGAGCGAAAAGGACATGTTCGTCATGTTGTACAACACCGTTGATACGGGGACATTCCGCACCTCACGACCCGCCTATGTGACCAAAAGCGATGAGCTGGGCGTGTTCAGGATCGATCACTTACCCGCCGGGAGTTATTCCGTTTACGCACTGCGGGACAAGAACAGCAACTACCGCTATGATCTACCGAACGAGGAGATCGCCTTTCTCGATACTTCGTGTGTACTCGCCGCTACGGATACGATAGCTCCTGTGGTGCTACTGCGTTCCTTCCTACCAGCAAGCGCGGAGCAACAGGTGCGCAGTTACAAGGTGATCCCGGACGGCGCCTTGCAATTGGTTCTGGCCAGGGCTGCGGACACACTTACCGTTCGTGATATCGCGCGCACCGGAGGGTCGCTTCAATGGAAGCAGCGCTGGAACATTACACGGGACACGGTCACGCTATGGCCGTCGGACACCACCCTGCTCGGCTCCGGGTTCTACGAGATCGGCGATGCCCGTGGAGCGCTGGATACACTGCGTTACAAACCCGTACAACGCATGCCGTTCCATACCGGACTTTCCGCAAGCCTGGTGGAGGATCCCGCCGGAGCCTGGGTCCGCATACGAACCACAAGACCCATCACCTACGTGGACACCTCCCGCTTCGTTCTGATGCGCGATAGCATGCTCCTGCCGTTCCGCGTGGAGGCAACGGGAGATGAACAGGTGATAGCGATATATGCTGAAATGCCTCCTGCAACGAGCACGGGCCTGGTGGTAGGACCCAAGGCGGTCCGCGATATCTATGGCGGGATGAACGACACACTTCGCATCTCTTTCGGCCGTGCAGCGGACCAAGGGACGGGCACGTTGCGCGTAGAGCTTAAGCACTTGCCTGAAGGACCGGCCTACCTGCTGCAACTACTGGATGCGCAACAACGGATCGGTCAGGAAAGTTCCATCGTAGGCCCTGCGGCAAGCGTGAAGTGGGAACGCCTGTCACCAGGGATACGCACGATCCGGTTGGTCGCGGACACCAACGGCAACGGTACGTGGGATACCGGGGAATGGGCCACCTTGCGCCAACCCGAACGTACATGGTACCATCCCGAACCGGTGAACGTTCGCGCGGCTTGGGACGTGGTGGTGGACTGGGTCTTGGACTGAATTCATCGGTCGGGAACCTTCATTCATCGCCCGGCGTAGAACGGCCGCTACCACCTATGCTCTTTGGTGGCCTGTCGATGAACCGTAGCCCTATCCTTACGACCAGCTTCGCGCGTTGGTGCAGTGGCCTTCTGTTGCTGCTTTCCGTCAACGGTTCTCTCCCCGCTCAAGCACCCACCCAACTCCCCACACGGGGCACGCGCTTTTGGACCGGCTACATGCAGAACGGTTTCGGAGCGCAAAGCCTCAAAGTGCACATCATGAGCTCCGCCGCTACGAGCGGAACGGTGAGCATGCCGTTGAACGGTTGGAGTACCACCTTCACCGTGGCAGCGAACAGCGTCACCGTGGTGGACGTACCCACCAGCGCGGAGAATGCCGGTTCGGGTAACGTACTGCCCAAAGGGGTTCTGATCCAGAGCGGCGATAGCGTGAACGTTTTCGTCAGCAGCTTCCAGAACTTCACGCACGACCTCACCCAGGTCCTGCCGGAATCATCGCTGGGCAACACCTACCGGGTGGATGCCTACCAAGGGCTCCCCAACTTCAACAACCTGCACAAGAGCGAGCTGCTCGTGGTGGCCACACAGGACGGCACTCAGGTGCGCATAACACCTTCGGTGAATACGCTGAGCGGCCAGGCTGCAGGAGTTCCGTTCACGGTGAACTTGAATGCAGGGCAGAGCTATCAGTTGCAGGCAGCGACCGACAATACGGATCTGACGAACACCATGGTGGAGGCGACGGCGGTCAGTGGTACATGCCGTCCATTCGTGGTCATCGGTGGCTCGATGTGCGCTACGGTTCCCGGGGCCTGTCAGGCTTGTGATGCCATATTCGAGCAACTGGTGCCTACCACGGCATGGGGTACACGCTACTATACCGCACCGATCCATGGCGTGAACACGAGCACCTATCGGATCATGGCCAATACCAACGGAACTTCCGTTACCATCAATGGTGGAGCGCCCATAACGCTGAACGCCGGTCAGCGGTATGAAGCGAACGGAACGACCGCACCGGTATGCATCCAAGCCAGCCAACCCGTGAGCGTGGTACAACTACTGGAAGGGTACAGCTGCGCTGGAAGTGGTGATCCTTCGTTGACCCTTGTCTCCCCGGCAGAGCGCCTTTCCACCCAAGCTACGTGGAACACATCCGTCTCTTCCCAGGTGACACAGCATAGCGTGAGCGTGGTGGCACCGCTCGCTGCGATCGGGCAGCTGACCCTGGATGGTGTCGTGGTGAACCCGTCGCTGTTCCAGGCCTATCCCGGTTGCAACGACCGGAAGTACGCCAAGATCCCGGTCACTGTTGGTCGCCACAAGTTGCAAGCCGTCGCTGGTTTCCAAGCCTACATGTTCGGCACCGGCTACGGGGAAAGTTATGCAGCGTCGGTACACGACATCCGTGCGATACCGGTCCCTCAAGATTCCATCGTTTGCGGTAGTGGGCAGCTGACCTTGAACGCGCCGGAGCCCATGAGCAACATCCAATGGACGCGTGATGATGCCCCCAACATCGTTCTGGGGACCAGCAGCAGCTATACGCTCACGCCCAGCCAAAGCGCCAGCTACACCATCACCGGCACACTTCCCATAAGCGGTTGCCAGCGCAGCTTCACCTACCATGTCGGACTGCCGCTGACCATCCCGACCTGGCTTACGGCGAACGACGAACCGGAGATCACCATCTGCCAATACGAATCGGTCCAACTCGCGCTCGTTCCTGCGCCTGATCCCGCTTGGTTCGAGATCCAATGGACGCCGGGCTTCTCCTTGGACAATGACACGATCGCCGCACCGACGGCCACTCCGATGGCGTCCACGTGGTACCGCGCACGCGTGCTGAGCCCGAGCGGTTGCGGGAACTTGGATGACAGTATCCGGGTGAACGTGATACCAGCGAACATACTTGAGCTGAACACCACGGCGCAGCCCGCAGCCGTCTGCCTGGGAAGTACGGTCCAGCTCGGGAGCAGCGCGCTGCGCGTGATCTCTTCAGACCTGTTCGACGGACAACCAGGCAGCACCTGGACCGCGATACAAGGTGGCACGACCTCAACCGCCTGCGGCAGCTACAGCGGATCCGCGCTGTACTTCAATGGGAATGGCCAGCGCTATGCACAGACCGTTGGCCTCAATACCACCGGTGGAGGACGGATGCGTTTCCGCCTCAAGATAGCCACGGAGAACGGGGCCTGTGATGATGCAGAGCCGGGTGATGACATCGTGTTGGAATATTCGACCAACAACGGCCTCAACTGGACGCTGATCGACACGTACGCCGAGAATGCCTTCCCCGGATTCGAACCCGTGGAAGTCACCATACCGCCCAGCGCGCAAACGGCGAACACCATGTTCCGCCTGCGCCAATTGGCGAACAATGGCGCGGGGCATGATAACTGGTCGCTCGACGACTACTTGGTCGCACGGTACGACAACGCATACCTGAGCTACGATTGGACCCAGCCGGGAACGCTCAACAACGCCAGCTCACCCTCTCCCATCGCCACACCCACGGCGAGCGGCTGGTACGTATTGAACGCGACGGACCCAACGGCAAGCTGCGTGTACCAGGATTCCGTGTATGTGCAGGTGGATCCACCCTTCAGCATCGCGGTCACACCGAACACCACCCTGTGCGCCGTGGCGGGCATCCCCATAACGGCAGCGCCTTCTTCCGGCAACGGTATCTCCTATGCCTGGTCGCCGAACAACGGTACGATCAGCGCAACGAACGTGCAAACGCCAACTGTGACCCCAACGACAACGACAACGTACAGTGTAACGGCCACGTCGAGCATCGGCTGCACAGCTCAGGGCCAGGTCACCATCACCGTTGGGCAGTTGCTAAGCGTGAACGTGAGCGTAAGCAACGACACCCTCTGCCAGGGACAATCGACGCAATTGACCGCCACCGCAGCTGGAGGGAGCGGGCTGACCTATTCCTGGAGCGGAGCTGGATTGAACAACAGCAGTATAGCGAATCCGGTGGCGAGCCCTACACAAACCACTACGTACACCTGTACCGTCACCCATACCGCGAGCGGATGTTCCCTCAGCCAAAGCGTTACCGTGGTGGTGACTACCGGGTATGTCGCCAACGCAGGTACGGACATCACCCTGTGCTCCACGCTCGGTCACCATCTCGCCGTGGCGCACAACGTACCCAATCCACACTACCAGTGGAGCCCAGCGGTGAACTTGAACGCGGCGAACATACAAGCGCCGACCATCATGACCGACGGGACGGCTACCTACACCGTGACCATCACCGACCTGAACGGGTGCGGCGTGAGCGACCAGATCGTCGTGACCCGTGCATTCAGCGGCGTGCCGACACAGGCTACAGCGAGCGCCTGCATCAACGTACCGCCTACCATCACGGCCCCGACCACCGGTGTCAGCTACGAGTGGAGCAGTGGACAAAGCACACCGAGCATCATAGCCAACACCTCCGGACCGCATACGGTGACGGTTACGGATGCACAAGGCTGTGAAGCTTCCACCACCTTCAACGTTACGTTGTACGCGCTGCCCGTTGTGAACCTCGGCCCGGACCTGAACCTCTGCGGCGCGACCAGCCAGCTACTGAACGCCGGGAATAGCGGCAGTTCCTTCCTCTGGAACACCAATGCAACGAGCCAGCAGATCTCCGTGGTCACCTCCGGAACCTATTCCGTTACGGTGACGAACGCGAACAATTGTAGTGCTTCGGACGCGGTGCAGGTGAACTTGAACAGCTTGCCCACCGACATGTTGAACGACATCACCACATGCGCCACCAACGGTGTAACGCTTGATGCCGGGAACATCGGAAGTACCTACCTGTGGAACACGAGCGCTATCACCCGCACCATAGAGCCGACGGCAAGCGGCACCTATAGCGTGACCGTTACGACACCGCAGAACTGTTCTTCCACCTTCGATGCCGTTGTCAGCTTGGTGCCAACGGTATCCGTCTCCCTCGGCAATGACACAACGCTCTGTCAGGGCAGTACCATCACCCTGGATGCCGGAAACCCTGGCCTTACCTATGCCTGGAGCAATGGTGCGACCACACGCACCATCACAACGTCCGAGGCCGGGACCTATTCCGTCATCGTTAGCAACGGAGCGTGTAATGCCTCGGACGCCATAACACTAGCCGTGCAAGCAGCTCCTGTGAACCCGTTGCAGGATGTAACCCGTTGTGCAGGGGTGGCCGCGACATTGGACGCAGCCAATCCGGGATGCACCTACGTATGGAGCACTGGATCAACGGCACAGAGCATCACAACGACAAGTGCCGGTACCTATTCGGTGACGGTCACCAACAGCATCGGCTGCGCCAACACGTTCGCTGCGACCGTGCTGTTCGTGCAACCCCCGGTGGTGGAACTTGGTGCGGACACCACCCTTTGCCAGGGACGTACTTTGCTGCTGGATGCCGGTAACCCTGGTACCAGCTACACATGGAGCAACGGCGCCACCGCACGGATGGTGTCCATCACACATCCCGGAACATACTCCGTACAGGTGGACAACGGCCATTGCCAGCGTATGGATGCTGTGGTGGTGAACTTCAACCCATCGCCAGCGCAAATGGCCACACGCCAATTCCATACCTGCTTGGGCGAGGATGAACAATTCGTTCGCATTGATGCCGGCAACGCGGGTTCGCAGTTTGAATGGAATACCGGCGAACATGCTCAGGTCATCCTCGCAAGTGCCTACGGCTGGTACGTGGTCGAAGTGATCAACCAGTTCGACTGTGCCGCTCGGGACTCTGCTCAAGTGGTGGAATATTGCCCATCGGCCATCTTCATTCCGAACACCTTCACACCGAACGGCGATGGAACCAATGACATCTTCATCCCCGTCGGCAAGAATATCGTCGCTATGCATCTGTGGGTGTTCGATCGCTGGGGTAATCAACTCTTTGAAAGCGATAACCCCTCCATGGGCTGGGATGGCACCTATGGTGGCGAAGTGGTGAAGAACGACATCTATGTCTGGCGCCTTGCCTACACGTTCGAAGAGAAGGACGGCACCTTGGGCATGGAACAGGAACAGATGGGACACATCCAGGTGCTCCGCTGAGGACCCGTCAGAGCTTCAGATCGAAGTCGTCCGTCTCTTTCGCCACCGGGAACTTCGCGCGGAAGTCCTCGAGCACCGTCCGGTCCAGCTCAACGGTCGCGAAGCCCTCTTGTGAAGGTTCCACCTGACCCATCACCGCACCGCGCGGATCGATGACGACGCTGTCGCCCGTGTAATGGATGCCTTTTCCATCCATGCCTACGCGGTTGACGCCAGCCACATAGACCTGATTCTCGATGGCACGGGCGATGAGCAACTGGCTCCACGGATAACGGCGCGCCTCCGGCCAGTTGGCCACGTAGAGCATGGCATCGTAGTCGCCTCTGTTACGCGCGAAGACAGGGAACCGGAGGTCGAAGCACACCTGCAGCAGGATGCGCCAGCCGTGCCATTCCACGACCACACGCTCCTGTCCAGCGCTATAGTGGCTGGTCTCATCCGCGAAGCGGAAGAGGTGTCGCTTGTCGTAGGCGGTGACTTGCCCTTCCGGTGTCACGAAGAGCCCACGATTGAAGTACTTACCGCCATCGGTGATGATGACGCTGCCGTAGAGTGCAGCACCGGTCGCCTTTGCTTGCTCCTTCATCCACGCAACGGTAGGACCGCTCATCGGTTCAGCCAGCTCCGTGCTCCGCATGCTGAAGCCGGTCGTGAACATCTCGGGCAGCACGACAAGGTCAGTCGTGCCTTTCAGCGCGGTGAGCTTCTCGCTGAACATCGCACGGTTCGCAGCCGCATCCTCCCAATGGAGCATGCTCTGCACAAGGGTCACTCTCAGATCCGACATAGCTTCTCGATGGCTGCGTCCAAGGTAGTGTCCTGCTTGGCGAAGCAGAAGCGCAAGAGACGTTGGTCTGCTGGTGGTTCCATGTAGAACGGCGAAAGCGGAATGGTGGCCACACCGAACTCACGCGCAACGCGCTCGGCGAAACTCCTGTCCTCCTCCTGGCTGATGGTGCTGTAGTCTGCCGTTTGGAAGTAGGAGCCCTCGCAGGGCAACAGCTTGAAGCGCGACTTCGCCATGCCCCGTGCGAAACGGTCGCGCTTTGCTTGGTAGAAGGAAGGCACGCTTTCGTAGTTCGATGGCTCCATCATGTAGGCGGCCAGCGCATGCTGGATCGGCGTGTTCGCGCTGAAGACATTGAACTGGTGCACCTTCCTGAACTCCGTCATCAGTTCTTTCGGCGCAAGAGCATAACCCATCTTCCAGCCGGTGGTGTGGAAGACCTTGCCGAAGCTGAAGATCACGAAGGCGCGGTCGCGCAGTTCGGGATAGTTGATCGCGGATGCATGCGGCTCGCCATCGAAGACCAGGTGCTCGTACACTTCATCGCTCAGCAGGATGATGTCGGTGCCGCGCAGCATGTCGATGATGCGTCGCATGTCCGCATCACGCAGGATGGTACCCGCCGGATTGTGCGGCGTGTTGATCATCAGCATGCGTGTGCGCGGTGTTATCACCGCCTTCACCGCTTCCGCATCGAACTTCATGTCGTCGCCCAAGCGCACGTGCACAGGTTTGCCGCCGAAGAGTTCCACCGTGGGCGAGTAGCAGTCGTACGCCGGATCCACGATGATGACCTCATCGCCGGGATGCACCACGGCCCCTATGGCGGTGAAGATGGCCTGTGTACCGCCCGAGGCCACGGTGACTTCCGCCTCCGGATCGTAGCGGAAACCATAGAGCCGCTCCACCTTGTTGCTGATCGCTTCGCGCAGCGCTGGCAGACCCGGCATGGGCGCGTACTGGTTGTGGCCAGCCCGCATGGCTGCGTTCACCAGTTCGCTCAACTTGGCGTCGATGGGGAAATCCGGGAACCCCTGGCTGAGGTTAATGGCACCGCACTCGGCCGCCAGCTTACTCATCACCGTGAAGATGGTGGTGCCGACGTGGGGGAGTTTGCTCTTGATCATCGGCCGCTGCGCGGTTGAACTATTCTTCAGGAAAGCGATCCCAAGTCAATCGCCGTAGCGTGTTCCAATCCTCACCTGAAGGCCACCCCTTCTGCGAGCGATACTCTAACGACTGCATCGTTCCTAGGTCGCCACCATAGAACTTTATCCGCACATAGTCCCCGGCATAGTCCGTATATGCCGCTTCTTGGATAGTGGGTTCTTGCATCAAGCGCCGCGCTACCAACCATATTGAGTCTTGTACATCCCGAGTTGCAAAGACCGCATGGTGCTTGCCCCTTGTTGGGTCGAAGGCATTCTGCTCGGATTCGAACAAGGACAACGAATCGCGAAGCGTATCCAAGCCGATCGAACGATTGTTCCACGTTACCATAAGCCAATCCCACTGCGTATCGCTCATGGTTTGCTCAACCTCTTTATGCGGTTGTGCAGAACAACTCAGCAGTGCAACAGAGGCTGGAACAAGGAAGATCTTCATGACTCCGGAACTCACTCCTTCGTCACCGTCGCCACCAGGTATTCCCGGTTGAGGCGGGCGATGTGCTCGAGGCTGATGCCTTTGGGGCATTCGATCTCGCAGGCACCGGTGTTGCTGCAGTTGCCAAAGCCCTCCTTGTCCATCTGCTCCACCATGGCGAGCGCACGGCGTTTCGCTTCCGGATGACCTTGGGGCAACAGCGAGAGCTGGCTCACTTTGGCTGCGGTGAAGAGCATGGCGCTGCCGTTGGGGCAGGTGGCCACGCACGCGCCGCAACCGATGCACGTCGCGGCGTCGAAGGCCTTGTCGGCATCATCCTTCGGAATGGGAACTGCGTTACCATCCACGAGGTTGCCGCTGGTGTTCACGCTCACGAAACCGCCGGCAGCCTGGATGCGATCGAAAGCACCGCGATTGGTCGCGAGGTCCTTGATCACGGGGAAGGCCGCGCTGCGCCAAGGCTCCACGTAGATGGTGTCGCCGTCCTTGAACTTGCGCATGTGCAACTGGCAGGTGGTGATACCACGGCCCGGACCGTGCGCCTCGCCATTGATGAACAGGCTGCACATGCCGCAGATGCCTTCGCGGCAATCGTGGTCGAAGGCAATGGGGTCATCGCCCTTGCGCACGAGGTCATCGTTCAGCACGTCAAGCATCTCCAGGAACGACATGTCCTCCGACACATCGTTCACAGGGTAGTCGACGATCTTGCCATTGTCGTTCGGGCCGTTCTGGCGCCAAACCTTCAGCGTGAGCTTCATGTTCCCCATCACTTGTAGCTGCGTTGCGTCAGTTTCACTTCTTCGAACGTGAGCGCCTCCTTGTGCAGGTTCGCCTTGCCGGCATCACCTGTCCACTCCCACGCGGCGACGTACGCGTAGTTGTCGTCATCGCGCTTGGCCTCGCCCTTCTGCGGGCCGTCCATCTCCTGGTACTCCTCGCGGAAGTGACCGCCGCAGCTCTCGTTACGGTTGAGCGCATCCACGCACATCAGCTCGCCTAGTTCGAGGAAGTCGGCCACACGACCGGCTTTCTCTAGTTCCTGGTTGAAGGCGTTGCCGCTGCCGGGTACACGCACATCGCGGTAGAACTCTTCGCGGATCTGGCGGATCTCGGTGATCGCCTCTTTCAAGCCTTCGGCGTTACGCGCCATACCGCACTTGTCCCACATCACCTTGCCAAGTCGACGGTGGAAGTCATCGACCGGCTTCGTGCCCTTGTTGTTCAGGAAGTGGTTGATGCGGTCCTTTTGCTCCTTCTCGGCGGCATCGAATTCTGGACGCTTCGTGTCGATGGGACCAGTACGGATGTCATCAGCGAGGTAATCGCCCACGGTGTAGGGGATCACGAAGTAACCGTCGGCCAGACCTTGCATGAGTGCCGAAGCACCGAGGCGATTGGCACCGTGATCGCTGAAGTTCGCTTCGCCCAGAGCGAAGAGACCCGGCACCGTCGTCTGCAGGTTGTAGTCCACCCACAGACCGCCCATGGTGTAGTGCACGGCGGGGTAGATCTTCATCGCGTGGTCGTAGGGATTCTCGCCAACGATGTTCTCGTACATGTCGAAGAGGTTGCCATACTTCTCGCTCACGACAGCGCGACCGAGTTCCGTGATCTTCTCTTTCGTCACGTTCTCGAGCTTCTTCACGTTCGCCTCGAGCTTGCCGTAGCGTTCGATCGCCGCGCTGAAGTCGAGGTACACGGCCTCGCCGGTCTTGTTCACACCGAAGCCCGCATCGCATCGCTCCTTGGCGGCGCGGCTGGCAACGTCACGTGGTACCAGGTTTCCGAAAGCCGGGTAGCGACGCTCGAGGTAGTAATCGCGATCCGCCTCGGCGATATCGCTGCCTTTCTTCTTGCCTTCGCGGATCGCCTTCGCGTCCTCGAGTTTCGCAGGCACCCAGATGCGGCCATCGTTCCGCAGCGATTCGCTCATCAGCGTGAGCTTGCTCTGGTGCGTGCCACTCACCGGGATGCACGTCGGGTGGATCTGCGTGTAGCACGGGTTGCCGAAGTAGGCGCCGCGCTTGTGCGCTTTCCAGGCAGCGGTGACGTTGCTGCCCATGGCGTTCGTGCTCAAGAAGAACACGTTGCCATAACCGCCGGTGCATAACAACACCGCGTGCGCACCATGGCGTTCGATCTCGCCGGTGATGAGGTTGCGAGCGATGATGCCGCGCGCCTTGCCGTCCACGATCACGACATCGAGCATCTCATGACGGTCGAACATCTGCACCGAGCCCTTCCCAACCTGGCGCATCAACGCACTATAGGCACCGAGCAGCAACTGCTGTCCTGTCTGTCCGCGGGCGTAGAACGTGCGGCTCACTTGCACGCCACCGAACGAACGGTTGTCGAGCAATCCACCGTAGTCGCGGGCGAAGGGCACGCCTTGCGCCACGCATTGGTCGATGATGTTGGCGCTCACTTCCGCGAGGCGGTACACGTTCGCTTCACGGGCGCGGTAGTCACCGCCTTTCACGGTGTCGTAGAACAGACGGTAGGTGCTGTCGCCGTCGTTCATGTAGTTCTTCGCCGCGTTGATGCCGCCTTGCGCGGCGATGCTGTGCGCGCGGCGGGCGCTGTCCTGGAAGCAGAACGCCTTCACACTGTAGCCCTGTTCCGCGAGCGATGCCGCAGCGGCACCACCAGCGAGGCCGGTGCCCACCACGATCACGTCGATGCGGCGCTTGTTGGCCGGGTTCACGATGCGGATGTGCCCTTTGTGGTCGGTCCACTTCTTATCGATGGGGCCGGGAGGGATCTTGCTGTCGAGTTTCACTGACATGGGCGAGGAGTTCTGAGGTGCTCCGAGCTTCGAGCCATGAGCCACGAGCTTGCCGTCATGCGGGCAAGCTCGTGGCTCGTGGCTAAAGGCTCGTGGCGCATTTCTACTTGATCCAACCGAGGTAGATGGAAACGGGCATCAACGCGAACAACGTGGGCACCACGATGCTGAAGGCCGTGCCGAGGAATGCGATGATGGGGTTGTAGCGCTTGTGGTTGAGGCCGAGCGATTGGAAGGCGCTCTTGAACCCGTGCAGCAGGTGCCAGAAGAGGCTGAAGCAGCCCAGCACGTACAGCAGCACGACCCACGGGTTGGCGAAGACCTCCAGCATGGCGCCGTAGAGGTTCTCCTGTCCTTCGGCATCGAGGCCGTAGTGATGCAGACCGGTGATGCGGCTCTTCACCCAGAAGTGCCACAGGTGCATGATGAGGAAGAAGAGGATGAGCGTGCCCAGGATGCCCATGCTGGCGCTGTACCAGCTGCGGTTGGCACTGCCTTTCTCCATGGCGTACTTCACCGGGCGTGCGGCGCGGTTCTGGCTCCAGAGCATCAGGCCGTCAACGATGTGGGCGATGAGGCCGATGAACAGTACGATCTCCATGGTGCGGATGATCGGGTTCTTGGCCATGAATTCGGCTCCCGTGTTGAAGGTGACCCCGCCATCGTTGAAGAAGATGAAGGCGTTGAGCGTGACGTGCACCACCAAAAAGCTGATAAGGAAAAGGCCCGTGAGGGCCATCCAATACTTCTTGACGAGCGACGATCCGAAAAGTCCTTTACTAGCCATGCCTGGGTAACAGCGAACCGCTGGTGTTCGTTCGGCCGCAAAATTACGGGGCAGGCCGTTGGCACCGTCGCGGAAGCATGAACCGCCTCTTGTTTGGAACCGTTCTGATCGGGCCCTCCGCCAGCCCGCGCCCCTCCTATCCGTTACCTCCAGGTAACCGGTTTCCCTTCTGTAACCCACGCCCCGCGCGGGGTTCGATGATCGAAGCTTTGTGGCCGAAAGACACACCCCATGAAACGCACGAACATCATCTACTGGGTCGTTACGGCCCTCCTCGCCCTGCAGACCGCCCTCGCCGGGATCATGTATTTCACCAACCCGGAGGTCGCCACCGGTTTCGGCCACCTCGGTTTCCCGGATTATTTCCGCCAGGAACTGGGCATCGCCAAGCTCGTCGCCGCGGTGGTGATCATCCTGCCTATGGTGCCGCTCCGCGTGAAGGAATGGGCCTACGCTGGACTCGGGATTACCTTCCTCTCCGCCTTCATCGCCCATTCGGCTGTCGACGGTGCTTCCACGGGCATCGCCCCGCTGATCTCGTTGGTGCTGCTGGTGGTGTCATACATCTACCTACACAAGCGTAACAACACTACGCGTCTGGCCACTGCCTGAGCACCGTACCTTCGAACGACCATGCGCCCCAAAGCTGACGCCCCTTCCTTCCCTCCCGGCCACAGCGCTGCCACTTGTTCGGGCGTGCTGATGTCCTTCCGCGATGCCATGGAGACCATCGGTGGCAAGTGGAAAAGCCCGATCCTGCTGAGCCTCGGCTTCAAAGGCACCATGCGTTTCGGTGAACTGCAACGGATGCACAACGGCATACCGGCCAAGACGCTGAGCAAAGAGTTGAAGGACTTGGAGCAGAACGGCCTGGTGAAACGCACCGTGCTGGATACCATGCCGGTGACGGTGCAGTACGAGATCACACCCTACGGCCGCACGCTGGAGAAACTGCTGATGAACCTGCGCGCCTGGGGCATGGACCACCGCGAATACATCCGCACCGGTAACGTGCCGAAGAAGACGGCCAAACGCGCCGCGAAGCCCGGAAAGATGGTTGTGGTGGGTTGAACCTACTTGCCCGGGTACGCCTTCTTCGTCATCGCGATCGACTGCTTGAACAAGGTCTTCAGCACCGTCAGGTCGATGTCGTCCAAGCGCTTGATGTACACGCAGCCCTTGGTGGCCTTGTGTTTGCCCAGCTTTGCCATCAGCGCTGGGTCCATCTCGGCTGAGTACAGGTAGATCACCAGTTCCGGCTTGCGCGGGCTGAAGGCCAGCAACGGTGCATCGCCTTCTCGGCCGCTCGCGTACTTGTAGTGGTAGGTGCCGTAGCCGACGATCGATGGCCCATACATGTACGGTTCCCCGCCGGTGAGCTCGTGCATCAGCTTCATCAGCGCGCGGCAATCATCGCGCACCTCCTCCTTCGGCTGCTTGTCGATGAAGGCATCCACGCTGGCGGTGGTGGCTTGGGTCTTGTTGGGTTTGGAGGGCATGGTGTTCGGGTCAGCTCTCAAAACTCTTGAAGAACTCCGGCACGATGTCGTACACGACCTTGGGTCGGAGACCTAGTTGGTATTTCTCAAACAGAGCTACCAACCGTTCGCCGTCAATCAGCTCAATTGGCGGAACGCCGTCACGGTTCGCTTCCTTCTGTGCATCAGTTGTGAATCTACCCGTAGTAAGGATCAGCCCTTTCTCCGCACGTCCTTGCATGGAGCCCCGGAAGTCTCGCACGAGCGCTGGGGATACCGTCTCCTTATAACGTTTGCATTGGAATACGATGTTGAAGTTCACGACATCGTTCAGCCTAATACGGCCAATTCCATCCACCCCTTGATCGCCCGACCCTCCTGTGATCTGAATGTCATGTATGCCAATCTCGGTGAGTAACCTCTTGCATATTCGCTCGAACCCTCGCGGTGAAAGGCCTTTAAGGGTTTCAATTAGTGATTCACTGTGCTCCTCGTCCTCTACGAGTGCATTGTCGATGTTCGCATCCGCCTTCTTTGGCTTCTTCTTACTGGCGCCACCGAATTGTTGATGAACCCTTTGAAAGAGATCATAGACCTGTGCCTCGTTCAAGCGGGCATCTGCACCCTCTTGCGTAAGGCGCCAGTATCCGCTCTTGGGCGAATCCATGAGTCCTGCCTTGGTCAGATAGAATCGCCCCCATTGTATCTGGTTCCGCACGCGCGATTGGCCAGACGGGATAAGCTGGTCCACTTCAGCGTCCGGAATCTTCATATCCACGATGACAGCATCGACAACATCGCTGGCCGCACCTGAGCCACCGAGATTCTTCATTACTCGAAGGAGCGGGATGCAGTACTTCAAAAAATTCGGTCCTTTCATCAGATCTTGGATAGAGCACGAATCTATCGGCTCGATCGCATTTCGCGTGAGCGATTGGACCGGAAAGCCCGTAAGCCGGTAATCCGGCTGAGGACTTGGAGGGGAAAGCGCGACCGAGTCCCGGCTCGTGGGCCGGGAGAGGGGCACGCCCAAAGAGGAATATCGAACACGGAACACTGAATGTCGAATGACGAAGTGGGCTGTCCTCCCTTCGCCATTCGGTGTTCGTCATTCAATGTTCGATATTCCTCCTCGCCCCCTCCTACCTTCGCTCCTCACACTTCCCAACGATGCGTTACCTGCCTCTCAGCGCCGCCACCTACCGCGAGCACCGCAACCGTTTCCGTCAGCACATGGAGAAAGGCGGCTTGGCCGTGTTCCACAGCAACGACATCATGCCCACGAGCGCCGATGGCTCGATGCCTTTCAAGCAGGCCAGCGACATCCTCCACCTGAGCGGGATCGACCAGGAGGAGACGGTGCTGCTGCTCTTCCCCGATGCGGTGGATCCGAAGGACCGCGAGATCCTCTTCGTGCGCGAGACGAACGAGCACATCGCGATCTGGGAAGGCGCCAAGTTCTCGCAGGCCGAGGCGAGCGAGCTGAGCGGTATCGCCACCGTGCTGTGGACGACGAGCTATGACGCAACGATCAAACGCCTGGCGCCGCAAGCCGAGCATCTGTTCCTGAACAGCAACGAGCACCTGCGCCAGGGCAACGAGGTGGAGACGCGCGAGGAGCGCAAGAACAAGGAGCTGCGCGCGCTGTACCCGCTGCATAGCGTGCGGCGCAGCGCGCCCATCATGCACCGCATCCGCAGTCGCAAGACGAAGGAGGAAGTGGCGCAGATGCAACGGGCGATGGACATCACGGGCAAGGCCTTTGAGCGCGTGTGCGGTTTCGTGAAGCCGGGTGTGAAGGAGTACGAGATCGAGGCGGAGATCACGCACGAGTTCCTGCGCAACGGATCGCGCGGACATGCCTACACGCCGATCATCGCCAGCGGCTACAACGCGTGTGTGCTGCACTACATCACCAACGACCAGGTGTGCAACGACGGTGATGTGATCCTGATGGATTTCGGCTGCGAGTACGGTGGCTACGCGAGCGATCTCACGCGCTGCATTCCGGTGAACGGTCGTTTCACGCAGCGGCAGAAGGATGTGTACAATGCGGTGCTGCGTGTGCAACGGGCATCCATCGCCATGCTGCGCCCCGGCACGTTGCTGGCCGATTACCACAAGGAAGTGGGCAAGGTGATGGAGAGCGAGCTGATCGGTCTCGGTCTGCTGGACAAGGCGGAAGTGGCCAAGCAGAACCCCGACCGTCCGCTGTACAAGAAGTACTTCATGCACGGCAACAGCCACTTCCTAGGTCTCGATGTACACGACGTGGGACTGTGGAATGAGATGATCCAGCCGGACATGGTGTTCACCGTAGAGCCGGGCATCTACATCCGTGAAGAGAAGCTGGGGATCCGCTTGGAGAACAACATCCTCGTAACCCGCGATAATCCGATCGACCTCTTCTCGAACATCCCGATCGAGGTGGAGGCGGTGGAGGAATTGATGAATCGGAGGAAGGTGGTGGCCTGAGTTTTTACCGCAGAGGCGCAGAGGGCGCGCGGAGTTTCCCAGAGAGTAATCCTTGCGCGCTTTGCGTCTTTGCGGTGCATCGTATTCCGCGGGAAGCGGTGAATGGGCTGCAACGAACGGTCCAATGATGCGCTGCTTTCGCGCGTTCTCCTGCCATGCACCACATCATGGCAGAGATCACCACTTCTTCCAACACCCGCTCCAAGCGCCGCCCGCTCCGTCACCTCCACTTGGACATGACGCCCATGGTCGATCTCGGCTTTTTGCTCATCACCTTCTTCATGCTCACCACGCACCTGATCGATCAGCGCGTGATGAACCTGAAGCTTCCGTTACCCGGCAAGGCGACGCCGGCCAACAACACGCTCACCATTCTGTTGGATGCGAAAGGCCGTCGCTACGGCTACCAAGGCGAATTGAACGCAGCGACCATGCTACAACCGCTCGGGGGCAGAACCCTGCGAAACACGCTGCACAGTTTTCAGGCACTGAGCGCACAGGTGGAGCAGGAACCGGTATGCATCGTGAAGGCCAGCGATGGTGCGCGCTACCAACAGGTGGTCACAGCAATCGACGAGATCCAGCATGCACGGATCAAACAGTTCAGCATAGCGGACAGCGTCTCAGCCGGTGAGCGGGCGCTGCTCTTTGCGATGGCTCGGTGATCGTTGGCCGGCTGGGTGAAGCAGGTCGGCGTTACGTTCCGGGACCACGCGCATTCAACCTTAAAACCCATCACCATGTTGATCCGCTCCATCGGTATTGCCGGCGTCATCCTCGGCCTCCTGTTCAAGACTTTGCACTGGCCCGGGGCCAACCTCATTCTACAGATCAGCGCGGTGGTCGCTGCGGTTACCATGGCAGCCCTGCTGATCCAGAAGCCGGGGCCGTGGAACATCCGTATCCAGCGCCCGATCTGGATCTTCGGGTCTGTAGCCGTGGTGCTGTCCGGGATCATCTTCAAAACGATGTACTGGCCCGGGGCCAACATCCAGCTGATGCTGGGTATGGTGGGCACGGCCTCGTGGTTCTTGATCGGCCAAGGCCGCGCAAGACTCGCCGAGCAAAAGGGGTGATGAACCACCCCATGCTGCCAGCCGAAAGACAAAAGCCCCTCGATCGCTCGAGGGGCTTTTGCTTTGGGAACTGTTGGTCGGGCTTCAGCCCACTTTGCGGAGTTGGAAAGGCTTCACCGTGGAGATCTCGCCGTCGAGCACCATCAGGTAGTACTCGTCGCCTTCCAGATCGGTGATGCGGACACGGGTCTCGGGGCCCTTCACTTCGCCGGTCTTCACGATGTGGCCTTGGCGGTCGCAGATGTCGAATAGCGCCTCGCGGCTTCCGGGTTCATAGTCGAACATGAGCAGCCGCTCGATCTGGTCGATGCGGACGCGGATCTCGTTGCTTGGAGCATTCATGGCTGAGGAGTTGGGCCGTTATACGCCTTCTCGGTCAGCAGGTTACGTTCCACTGGCGCAATCCCCTGAAAGCCAGAGCCCGGACCGCCATTCCGCGACCCGGGCTCCGCCACCAAACCAAACACCTACCACCAAAGCAGGGGACGCCTCCCCTAATTCTTGAAGGCCCCAGACTTGGACCGTGTCATTCGCAACCCCAATTTACCATGACCCCTATGGTCGGGCATGTAATGAACGAGCAACGGGTGCCCAGCGAACGTGAACGGTCGATTCACAAGGAAGGACGTTCGGAGGTGCCGGATCACGAGCATGGATCACACCAACGCCCGTGCCGTGCGCGTTCTCCGTTCTCTCGATCCATACCACCGTTCTCCGTTCCATCCATCCCGCTTCCTACACTTCGCCTAATTTTCGGCAAACGACCCACCATGGCACTGCGCGCACTGATCGTGGATGATGAAGCCGATGCACGGGACAACCTCCGCTTGATGCTGGAGGAACACTGTCCGGAGGTGCAGATCGTCGGACAAGCGGGGAGCGCTGTGGAAGCGCGAGAGAAGATCAACACCCTTCAACCCAACGCACTGTTCCTGGATATCAAGATGCCCGGCGAGGATGGGTTCGCGCTGCTGGCGTCCATCGCTGAACTGGACCTGCCCGTGGTGTTCGTTACCGCGTACGACGAGTTCGCGTTGCAGGCCTTCCAGCAGAACGCGCTGGATTACCTGGAGAAACCCGTGGACATCGATGCCCTGCAGCGCGCGGTGAAGAAACTCCTGCGCCAGACCGATGAACTCGGCACCACGCAGCCTTCAGCGATCGCCGCGTTGATGAAGGATCCCGCATCTCCGCTGAGCCGGCGTGTAGCGGTTCCCGGCCGTGAAGGATTGGTGTTGCTGAAACACGAGGACATCATGTACCTGGAGGCCAACGACAGCTACACCACCATCCACTTGAAGGATGGTAAGCGTAGCGTGAGCAGTAAACACATCCGTGTGTTCGAGACCAACCTGGACCCGAAGACCTTCTTCCGCGTGCACAAATCGTTCATCATCAACCTGGGCCACCTCAAGGGTTTCAACCGTGCCGAAGGCAACATGGCCGTATTGGACAGTGGGGCATTGATCCCCGTCTCCCGTCGCCGTTTACCCGATTTCCTTGGTTTGATCAACACCTTCTAGCGACCTTCGGGGTCGATGCTGCGCGCCCTTCTCGTCCTCGCCGCCGCTGTGTTCAGCACGACAGCCGTGCTCGCGCAGCAGCATAGCTTCAAACAGCTTTCCACCAAGGACGGCCTCGCGCAAAGCCAGGTGCGTGCCATGGCCCAGGATGCGCAAGGCTATCTCTGGTTCGGCACGCTAGGTGGGGCAAGCCGGTTCGATGGGATCGAATTCACCAACTACGCGATCAGCGACGGCCTGCCGGACCCTCAGGTGAGCGCCATGGTTCGCGATGAGCATGGAACCTTGTTCCTCGCCTCTGGAAGCCAGCTGGTGTCTTGGAACGGGAACGCATTCCAGACCGAAGCTCTTCCTGCTGCCAACAAAGGCGCGCGCATCGCAGCGCTGGCCACCGACAGGCACGGACGTATCCATATCGGCACCGATGGCGGCGGACTTTACACGAGGGATAGCACCGGCATCCGTGCGACCGCGGGTTACCCTATGGACACGGCCGCCAGCATTCGGTCGTTACTCGCCTTGAAGGATGGGCGCCTGCTCATCGGACTGCGCAACGGGCTCCTGCTCTGGAACACCGGAACATGCCGTATGATACCCGTGGGAGACAGTGAGCCGAAGGCAGTGAACACACTGGCGGAAGGTGGCGACGGAAGCTGGTGGGTAGGAACGTTGATCGATGGCCTTTACCGCCTGAAACCCGATGGAAAGCAGGAGGAATACGATGAGGAGAACGGACTCCTGCGCAACAATGTGCGCTGCCTCCTGGTGGATGACCGCGATCGACTGTGGATCGGCACTAAGTTCGGTCTGAACCTGCTTGACCAGGGGCGCCTGCGGGTCTTCACCGTACACCAAGGACTACCCAACGACAACATCTGGTGTGCGTTCCAAGATGATGAAGGCGACATCTGGTTCGGCACCGATGGGGCCGGTGCGATGAAATATGCCGGTGACCGCTTCATCACCTTCACCATGAAGGATGGGCTCTGTAGTGATCTGGTCATGAACATCACCGCGGACCGGAATGGAGACCTGTGGTTGGGCACCTATGACAATGGTATTTGTCGCATGGACGGCATGGCCATGGTGAGCACGTTGGATGGACTACCGAACAACACGGTATGGAGCGGATTATGCGCGCGCAACGGCGACCTCTGGTTCGGCACCAGCGCTGGTGTCATACGCTTGGTGAACGGCATCGTACAGCCTGTTACCGGCCTGGGACCAGCAGAAGAGCAACCTGTTCTGGCGCTGAGAGAGGGACCCGATGGTACCGTGTGGTGCGGTATGCGGGAAGGGTTGGTGGGCGTAGCCCCGGACGGAAGTGTGACGCATCATGCCGCCGGTCCTCAAGGGCCCGGGCGTTCGGTGCGCAACATCCAAGTGGACCGAAATGGCCATTTGTGGCTGGCCACGGACGAAGGCATCATGCGTTTCGACGGTCATTCCTTCAAGCGTTGGACGAAAACACAAGGCCTTGGCGATAATACCGCGATGTGCCTCCTTCATGATCGAGAAGGACGTACCTGGGCGGGAACGGCCAATGGCCTGTCTTGCCTTCTGGGCGAGGAGTTCCGCACGATCAGGTTCGCCGAGGATTTCGGCTCCAACTACATCGACCTGCTCGTAGCCGACAACAACGGACGCATGTGGGCCGGTACCAACAACGGCCTCTACGTATTCAACCCCGACAGTCTGTTGCGCGACCCGCTCGCGGCAGAGCACCTCTCATTGAATGATGGCCTGCGAAGTCTGGAGTTCAACCTGAATGCCGCTGTACTGGATCGCGGGCACCTGATGTTCGGCAGTTCGGCTGGCTTGGTGTACCACGATCTACGGGGAGGAGCGACACATCCGGGCGAGCGATCACCACGCACTCGGATAACGGGCGTTCGGTCATTCCTGCAACATACCGACTGGTCTTCGCGCAGCAAGGGCATGGACCCCGATGGTCTACCCATCGGCCTGAGCCTGGACCACCGTAGGAATCACCTAACGTTCGACTATCTCGGCATCTCCCTTGCAGAGCCCGATAAGGTCGTCTACAGGTATCGGCTCACCGGATTCGACCAGGATTGGCTGCCGCCGACCGATGCCCGTTTCGCCAGTTACAGCAACCTCTCCCAAGGGCAGTATGCCTTTGAGGTGATCTCTTCCACAGGAGATGGCAGATGGAGCGCACCCGTTTCTTTCCGGTTCGAGATCCTGCCGCCGTTCTGGCTTCGATGGTGGTTCTTCGCCCTATGCACGTTGGTACTTGCCGCCGCGGCGTACGGCATACTTCGCTATCGCTCCATCTTGCGCGAGCGTCGTGAGCGTACGCGGCAGTTGATGTTGCGCTCGCGCATGTTGCAACTGGAACAACAGGCGCTGAACGCCAATATGAACAGGCATTTCGTGTTCAACGCCTTGAACAGCATTCAGTATCACATCAACAAACAGGACCGCGCCACCGCCAGCCGATATCTGACCAGCTTCGCCAAGCTCATCCGCAAGAACCTCGACGCCAGCCAGAACGACACCACGAGCCTGGCCGAAGAACTGGAACGATTGGAGCTCTATCTGGTGTTGGAGCATATGCGGTTCAAGGACAAGTTCGAATACAGGATCCATGTAGAACCCGGTGTGGACGTGAGCCAGGCCCGGTTGCCCGCCATGATGTTACAACCCTATGTCGAGAATAGCATCTGGCATGGCATACTTCCCATGGAAGGCACCGGTACGGTCCAGATCCTGGTGAAACAGGCCCCGAAAGACCGTGTCGAGGTCTTGATCACCGATAATGGTATCGGCATGGAGCGAAGCATGGAGGCCAAACAAGGTGTTTCAGGAGATCACATCTCGAGAGGCATAGAGATCACCAAAGGCCGGGCCGATGTTCTTAGAAGGCTGGATATCAATGACATACGAATTTTCGGGCCAGAAGATCGGATCGACCCGGCTACAGGCCGATCCACCGGTACACAGGTCACCGTCCTTCTCCCGTTGACCGACAGTTGGAAAAGGTCCGGCCCCGATTTGCATTCCGCAGACGAGCGACTTACTTTTGGCGTTGGATAGTGTACTTCAGCATGCGCCGAATTCTTCCGATACTCTTCCTTTTTTCCTTGCTCGCCACCGCGTGTAGCAAGGATGAATTGGTGCAGCCAGCAGGTGAGTCTGGCATGGACCTGACCCCGAAGAGCGGCTCTGTCGTAACTCCTATCTCCACTGACCTTACTGGAGGCCACCAGAGCGGACAACAAGGCGTTGATGGCTTCAGTGGACCTAAACCCGATGTGGGCAACACTCCGGGCGGTGTGGATATCAGCGATGATGGCGAGGACCTCTCCGATAGCGAGAAGTCGCGTAAGAAACGTCGTTGAACGGTCCTCTTTGAACGATGATCGGAACGCCCCTCTTCGGGGCGTTCTTCGTTTGGCATCAACGCTGGAGCAGCGCGTCCCAGCCTTGCGCCTTCAATTCATGTGATCCGCCTTGCTTGTCCACCAAGTGGTACCCGCTTGCCGCATCGGTCATATGCCCGATGATGCTCATGCTCGGATTGCCTTTGATCTTCTCGAAATCGCTCTGGGCCACGGTGAAGAGCAGCTCATAATCCTCTCCGCCGCTCAACGCACAGGTGGTCGGGTCCAGGTTGAAATCACGCGCCGTATTGTAGGTGGATGGATCGATGGGAAGCTTCTCGTCGTAGATCCGTACACCCCGCCCTGAACTGCGTGCTAGGTGCAACGCCTCACTGGCCAATCCATCACTTACGTCGATCATGCTCGTAGGGCGCACACCGAGCTTCTTCAACAACTCGATGATGTCCTTGCGGGCTTCTGGTTTCAGCTGCCGTTCCAGAATGTAATCATGACCATCCAGATCCGGCTGCGCGCCAGAATCCCGGAACACCGCCTTCTCGCGCTCCAAGATCTGAAGGCCCATGTAAGCCCCACCCAGATCTCCGCTCACGACAAGAAGATCCTTGTCACTAGCGCCATTGCGGTACACGATGTCCGCCTTCGGCGCAGAGCCGATCGCCGTAACGGAGATCACCAAGCCGCTGCGTGACGAGGTGGTGTCGCCACCAACGAGATCGACCCCATAATTACGGCACGCGAGCAACATGCCTTCGTACAGCTCATCCACTGCCTCCACGGGGAATCGGTTGCTCAACGCCAGACCCACTACCACCTGCCGAGGTGTGGCGTTCATGGCATACACATCGCTCAGGTTCACCACGATGGACTTATATCCCAAATGGCGGAGCGGCACATAGCCCAGGTCGAAGTGTACGCCCTCTACCAGCATGTCCGTAGTGACCACCTGGTGCTCGGCTTGGCCATCCACGCCTATCGACGGTGCCACCACGGCCGCATCATCGCCGATACCCTTCACGGAGGTAGGTTGGTCCAGTTGAATGCGTGAGGCAAGGCGGTCGATCAGCCCGAATTCGCCCAAGGCGGATAGTTCGGTCCGGGAGTTGGCTTCCATCATGCCGCGAAGCTACCAGCAGCAGCCGCCACGCTGCCAAAGAGGGCTTACAATTCAATGACCCAAGCTCTTTAGACCGTACCTTTGTTGACCTGTTCATTTAGACCAATTCTAAATAAGCCGCACCATGATCAAGGTGAGTGAGAACGCCAAGTCCGAAGTGACTAAGCTCCTCGGTGCTGAAGGCCGTGGGCCGAACCACTTCGTCCGTGTCGGTGTGAAGGGCGGCGGTTGTTCCGGCCTGATGTACGACCTCGACTTCGACGACCAGATGAAAGAGGGCGACAAAGTCTTCGAGGACAATGGCGTAAAGGTGGTGGTGGACAAGAAGAGCCTGCTCTACCTCTTGGGCACCACGCTCGACTTCAGCGGCGGCCTCAACGGGAAAGGCTTCCAGTTCGTGAATCCGAACGCTTCACGCACGTGCGGTTGCGGAGAGAGCTTCAGTATCTGAATGTGATGCACCGCAAAGACGCTAAGCACGCCAAGGAATTCGCCCTGCCTGCCTTCAGGCTTTGCGCCCTTTGCGCCTTTGCGGTGAAGAAATAAGCGAATGGCACAGGACACCGACGACATCCTACGCGAGGTAACCGAAAAGGAATACGCCTACGGTTTCGTCACGGACATCGAGAGCGAGAAGGCCGCGAAAGGCTTGAACGAGGACATCGTTCGCTTCATCAGCGCGAAGAAGAACGAACCCGAGTGGATGCTCGAATGGCGGCTGGAGGCTTTCCGCTTGTGGCAGAAAATGACCGAGCCGGAGTGGGCCCACGTGCACTACCCGAAGATCGATTACCAGAACGCGTACTACTACAGCGCGCCGAAGAAAAAGCCCACGCTCAACAGTCTGGACGAAGCCGATCCCGAGTTGATCAAGACCTTCGAAAAGCTGGGCATTAGCATTGAGGAGCAGAAGCGCCTGGCCGGTGTTGCCGTGGACATCGTGTTCGACAGTGTGAGCGTGAAGACCACGTTCCAAGGCGCACTCAAGGAGAAAGGCATCATCTTCTGCTCGTTCAGCGAAGCGGTGAAGGAACACCCCGAGCTGATCAAGAAATACCTCGGCAGCGTGGTGCCTCGCACCGACAACTACTTCGCCGCGCTCAACAGTGCCGTCTTCAGCGATGGCAGCTTCTGCTACATCCCGCCGGGTGTCCGCTGCCCCATGGAGCTGAGCACCTACTTCCGTATCAACGAGGCCATGACCGGCCAGTTCGAGCGCACGCTGCTGATCGCCGATGAAGGTGCGTACGTGAGCTACCTCGAAGGCTGCACCGCACCGATCCGTGATGAGCACCAATTGCACGCTGCGGTGGTGGAGCTCGTCGCATTGAAGGACGCGGAGATCAAGTACAGCACCGTACAGAACTGGTACCCCGGCGACAAGGACGGCAAGGGCGGCATCTACAACTTCGTCACCAAGCGCGGCATGTGCCTCGGCGATCGCAGCAAGATCAGCTGGACCCAAGTGGAGACCGGCAGCGCGATCACTTGGAAGTACCCGAGTTGCGTGCTGAAAGGCGACTACAGCACCGGCGAGTTCTACAGCGTGGCGGTCACAAACAACCGTCAGCAAGCCGATACGGGCACCAAGATGACCCACATCGGCAAGGGCACGAAGAGCACCATCGTGAGCAAGGGCATCAGCGCGGGCTTTAGCAACAACAGCTACCGCGGCCTGGTAAAGATCGGTCGCGGCGCGAAGGGCGCACGCAACTTCAGCCAGTGCGATTCACTGCTGCTCGGCGACCGTTGCGGCGCGCACACCTTCCCCTACATCGAAAGCGAGAACCCGAGCGCCATGGTGGAGCACGAAGCCACCACCAGCAAGATCGGTGAGGACCAGATCTTCTACCTCAATCAGCGGGGGATCGAAACGGAGAAGGCGGTGAGCCTCATCGTGAACGGCTACTGCAAAGAAGTTCTGAACCAGTTGCCGATGGAGTTCGCCGTGGAAGCGCAGAAGCTGTTGGCGGTGTCATTGGAAGGATCTGTTGGATAACCACCTGTAACGTCGACCCATTGGGTCGACAAGACGACAATGCTGAAGATCGACAACCTCCAAGCCCGCATCGAGGGTAAGGACATCCTGAAAGGCCTCAACTTGGAAGTGAAGGCCGGTGAAGTGCACGCCATCATGGGTCCTAACGGATCGGGCAAGAGCACACTCGCGAACGTGTTGGCTGGTCGTGACGAATACGAGGTGACCGCAGGCTCCGTGACCTACCAAGGCCAGGATCTGCTTGAACTTTCACCGGAAGAGCGTGCATGGAAAGGCATCTTCCTCGCCTTCCAATACCCGGTGGAGATCCCGGGCGTGAGCAACATGAACTTCCTGCGCACGGCGCTGAACGAGACGCGCAAGGCGAACGGTCTTGCGGAACTCGGCGGGAAGGACTTCCTAACGCTCGTACGTGAACGCGCCAAGCTGGTGGAGATGGACGCCGACCTGATGAACCGCAATCTGAACGTGGGCTTCAGCGGTGGCGAGAAGAAGCGCAACGAGATCTTCCAAATGGCGATGCTCGAACCTAAGCTCGGCATCCTCGACGAGACCGATAGCGGCCTGGACATCGACGCGCTGCGCATCGTGGCCGGCGGCGTGAACAAGCTCCGCTCAACGGACAATGCCTTCATCGTGGTAACGCACTACCAGCGCTTGCTCGACCACATCGTGCCCGACTTCGTGCATGTTATGGCCGATGGTCGCATCATCAAGAGCGGCCCGAAGGAACTGGCGTTGGAGCTGGAGGTGAAGGGTTACGACTGGATCAAAGCGGAGACGGTGTAATGTCGACCCACTGGGTCGACCCGAGATGATAGCACGATGAGCACCGCAACAATGACAGACCCCAAGACAACGGTATTGCCGTTGTTGCAAGCCAGCACGTGGCCTGCCGCTGCGGAAGCGTTGGCGAAGGTGAACGCACTGCCCGTTCCCACGATCAAGACCGAAGCGTGGAAGTACACACGCGTTGGCAAACTCTTTAACGCGCCTTACAGCGCAGCCACCGGAGCGGTCACGATAACCCTTTCGGAGCGCCTGCCGCTCGATGTAACGCGTGTTGTGTTCGTGAACGGTCACTTCCGTGCCGACCTCAGCGACGATCTGAAAGCACAGCCGCATGTGGTGATCGACAGCCTGACCAAGCATCTGTCGCACGGCCCGGTGCGGAACCACTACGGCCACATCACACCGGTGAGCGAACGGCTCTTCAGCGCGATGAACACCGCCGCGCCGACCGATGGTCTTCTACTGCTCGTCTTCAAGAACACGGAAGTGGTCAAGCCGATCCACGTTCTGCGGATCACCACGGACGGAAAGCAACTCATCCAGCCACGTGATCTGTTCCTCGTGCAGGAAGGTGGACGCGCGGAGGTGATCGAAGAGCAAATTTCGCTTTCGGGTGACGCTTCCGCTTCCTTGGTGAACAGTGTTCGCGAGTGTTTCGTCGCTGAAGGAGCCGCGCTCTTCATCCACAAGCTGCAACGTGATGCGGCCGCGCACATTTCCCAGGAGAGCGCACAGGTGGACGCAAAGGGCCACTTCAGCATCTCAACGACAACGCTGGAGGGATCGCTTGTCCGCAATGACCTGAACGTATCGCTGGCCGGTCCGGAAGCGCATGCCGAACTCAACGGCGTATACCTGCTGAACGGCACTACGCACTGCGACAACCACACCTACATCGGCCACGACGTGCCGGATTGCACCAGCGACGAGCTTTACAAAGGCATCATCGCAGGCAAAGGAACAGGCGTGTTCAACGGCAAGGTGTATGTGAAGCAGGACGCCCAACGCACGCGCGCTTACCAGAGCAACGCGAACATCCTGCAAGGCGATGACGCACGGGTCTTCACGAAGCCGGAACTAGAGATCTATGCCGACGATGTGAAATGCAGCCACGGCTGCACCATCGGCCGCCTCGATGAGAAGGGCCTGTTCTACCTGCGTTCACGTGGGGTGAGCGAGAACGAAGCACGTCGCATGCTGTCACACGCCTTCATGACGGATGTGTTGGAGCGCATCGCCAACGAAGACTGGCGCTCCTACCTGGCCGCGCTCATCGACGCGAAGCTGGAAACACTGTGAAGACGAAAGCCGCACCGGTCGCCAAGTCGACGTTCAACGTCGAGGAGATCCGTGCGCAGTTCCCGATCCTGAAGGAGCTGGTGCATGGCAAGCCCCTCGTGTACTTCGACAACGGCGCTACCAGCCAGAAACCGCGCCGGGTGATCAAGGCTGAGAGCACGTACTACGCGACGATCAATGCCAACGTACACCGCGGTGTGCATACGTTGAGCACGAAGGCCACCGAAGCGCAGGAAGCCGCACGCGAGGCGATCCGCAAGCACATCAATGCCAAGCATGCGCATGAGGCCATCTTCACAAGTGGCACCACGGCGGGTATCAACCTCGCTGCGACCAGTCTTGGGCAGTTGCTGCTGAAGCCCGGCGATGTTGTGGTGATCAGCGGTATGGAGCACCATAGCAACATCGTGCCCTGGCAGCTCGCTTGCGAACGGCATGGGGCAGTGCTTAAAGTGATCCCGATCACGGAGAGTGGGGAGTGGGATGGTCAATTAGCTGATGAGCTAATTTGCCAATTAGCTAATTGTAAGATCCTCGCGATCTCGCACGTGAGCAACACGTTGGGGACCATCAACCCGGTGAAAAAGCTCATCGCGCTAGCCAAGAAGAAAGGCATCACCACCGTGGTGGATGGTGCGCAGGCGATCGCCCACCTCGATGTGGACGTGCAGGACCTCGGCTGCGACCTCTATGCCTTCAGCGGACACAAAGCCTACGGACCCACAGGCACCGGTGTGCTGTACGGGCGTGAAGAACTACTCAGCCGCATGCCACCCTGGCAAGGCGGCGGCGAGATGATCGATACCGTAACGCTGGAGAAGAGCACCTGGGCGAAACTTCCCTTCAAGTTCGAAGCGGGTACGCCACACATAGCAGGCATCATCGGTCTGGGTGAAGCGATCAGCTGGATGGAGGACTATGACAAGTCCGCGATGGCGGCGCACGAGCATGTGCTGCTCGAACACGCCACCAAGGAACTGCTGGCCATTGATGGCCTGCGCATCATCGGCACAGCGAAGGAGAAGGTGGGCGTGATCAGCTTCGTGATCGACGGTGTACACCACTACGACCTCGGCACCCTGCTGGACCAGCAAGGCATCGCCGTACGCACAGGGCACCACTGCACACAACCTCTTATGGACCGCTTCGGTGTGAGCGGAACGACGCGCGCGAGTTTCGCGTGCTTCAATACGATCGCGGAGGTGGATGCGATGGTAGCTGGTGTGAAGAAGGCCGTGAAGATGTTGCGATGAGAGTAGTGCTCTACATATCTCTGATTGCGGCTTTCTCCGTTAGCTGTGGCGGTTCGGAGCAAAAGAAGGACAGCTCGTGGAGAGCCGTTCTGTTCCCTGATTCGATTTCAGCAAGTGCATTTTCTCCCGATTCGACGATCGAAGCACGCATCTATTATTGGAGAGATGAGAACGCCAACTTCCTTGCTGCAGAGCGTTGGTGTCTTGGCTTCTCTAAGGGAGAGACGACTTGGTTCATCGATAGAGAGTTGGGCGAGGGAAGAGGTAGCTACGAGAGTGGTGTTTACTACCCCGAGTGGATCGATAATCATCAGGTCCGGATTCATCGCCGCATTGACGATCAGGACGCAGACATCACCTATGACCTGACAAAGCAGTCTTTTGTTCTCGAGCGATGACCACGACGATGACATTGGCACAAGCCCAGCAAGATCTCGTTGACGAGTTCGCCATGTTCACGGACTGGCAGGACCGCTACGAGCACTTGATCGAGCTGGGCAAGGACCTGCCCTTGATCGCGCCCGAGAATAAAGTGGACACGAACCTGGTGCGTGGATGCCAAAGTCGCGTGTGGCTGAACGCGGAAATGAAGAACGACCTCGTCCACTTCACTGCGGACAGCGACGCGATGATCACCAAGGGCATCGTGGCCCTGCTCGTGCGCGTGTACAACGACCGCGCGCCGCAGGAGATCCTCGGCGCATCCACCGACTTCATCGACCGCATCGGCCTGCGCGAGCACCTCAGCCCGAATCGTGCGAACGGACTCAGCGCGATGCTCGACCAGATGAAGCGCTACGCCCTCGCCTATTCCTCCAAATCATGACGCCCGAGGAGAAGAAGCAACTGGAGGAGAGCATTATCAATGCGCTCAAGGCCATCTACGACCCGGAGATCCCCGTGGACATCTACGAGCTGGGGCTGATCTACGACGTGGTGATCCATGACGATGCCAGCGTCTACATCAAGATGACCCTGACAAGCCCGGCCTGCCCTGTGGCAGGAACCTTACCTGGCGAGGTGGAGCAGAAAGTGGCCAGTGTGCAAGGCGTCAGCAGCGCCAAGGTGGAGATCACCTTCGAGCCTGCTTGGGACCGAACGATGATGAGCGAGGCGGCGCAACTCGAACTCGGCTTCATGTGATGAGCGACGAAAGCCCCATCATCAACAAGGTCGCATCGAGCGGGATCATCACACTCGATCTGGAAGAGTTGTATCCGCGCGGCGAGCGCGTAGTCTTCGACCTGAAGCCGCTGTTGTGGCAGGAGATCGCGCTGAAGGAGGATGACCTGCGCGCTTTCGTGAAAGACCATAACTGGTCGCAGTACAAGAACAAGTTCGTTTCCGTGCATTGTTCCACGGATGCGATCATTCCGACCTGGGCCTACATGCTCGTGGCCACACATCTTCAACCCCAGGTGGCGTTCGTGACGCAAGGCGATGCCGATCAACTGGAGCGTGCGGTCTTCACACGCTTCGTGCAACAACTGGATGTAGAGTCCTACCGCAGTGCGCGCGTTGTGGTGAAAGGTTGTAGCAAGGTGCCCGTTCCGCTCAATGCCTATGTCGAGCTCAGCGCGAAGCTGCTGCCTGTGGTAAAGAGCCTGATGTTCGGGGAGCCGTGCAGCACAGTACCCTTGTTCAAGGCCCCCAAAGCCTGACCTTCTTCGACACCCGTTAAAGCCGCGGTCCAACCCGTTGTGTGGCATCGCTACCTTCGGCCTGATGCGCCTTTTCGCCTACCTGCTCATCCTCCTGTGTCCGGTCTTTGCCACCGCACAGGACAGACCTATCCAGCGCAGCGAGAACGGATGGTACCTATCGCCCCAGGGAACCATTCGCATCCTGCTGCTCTTCGTGGAGGTGGAGTTCGATGTGAAGCCCGAGAAGGACCCACAGCCGGGAGGTGCCGACCACTGGCCGAAAGGGCAGCTGCCCAAGTGGAAGGACCGTGTGTTCGACCCCTTTCCACTGCCACAGCAACAGGCCGACGTGTCACGTTATTTCCAGGATATCTCCCTGGGACGTTACATCGTACTCGGCGACTACGTGGACGAGATCATCACGCTGAAAGAGAGCAAGTATCCCGGGGTCCATCAAGGCCATACCATCGGTACGCTGGCGGTGAAGGAGCTTAATGAGCGTGACAGCCTACGAACGCACCATCGGTTCAGCGTCGCCGATTTCGACATGTGGAAGGATGCACGCAAAGCCGGCCTACCGAAAGAACCCGGCCCGGACACGCCGCACGGTTTCGACCACGTGATGGTGATCGTACGCAATAGCCAGTTGAAGCATGGAACAGGCAGTACGGATGGCGGAAGCCCCGGTCCGTTGTTCGGCTATCAGAGCGATACTCAATCGCGCTTCGGAGGCATGAACGATCTACCGTTCGAGATCCTCAAGCATGAATACAACCATCTGCTCATCGGAGGCAACAACTTCCACAGTGGTGGTGGCAACGCCTCGCAATTCGAGAGCACGTTCATCAACCTGCAAGGCGGATGGAGCATGATGGGCGCCAGTTCCAGCAGCCTGCTCACCTGCACCGGTTGGGACCGCCTGCGCATGGGATGGGAGCCGGACGGTGCGGCACATCGCATCCGGGCCCGCGACCTACGGGGCAACGAGGTCGATACGGACCTCGACCCAACCGCTGGCGATACCGGACTGTTCGTGCTGCGCGATTTCGTTACAACGGGCGATGCATTGCGCATCCGTATGCCGTACATCCCTGCCGACCAACTGCAGCAATGGATCTGGGTGGAGAACCACCTCGGCATGCACCGCAATGGAAGCCCTACGGACCGGTTCCATTGGGAAAGTCCCGGCGGAACGTGCATAACCCCGATCCAGCCGGGCCTCTTCATGCAGATGCAGGTGGGCCGAGAACTGCGCGAGGGAGCCGATATCTACAGCGGTGCCGCGGATTACCTGCGACCGATCCTCGCGAACGGCAACTACGATCTACGCCTGCGTGGCGATACACTGCGGAACATGTGTCCGTTCGGCGGTTCCTCGCGCCCGTTCATCCACGAAGCCGCGGCCGCGAATCCGCTGACCGGCAACCACGAGCAGGAGCTTCCCGTGTTCGACCAATACCGCGACGGTCTGCTCTTCCGCGGGGAGCATTGGGTCCCTGGCGTCCGCATCCAACAGGGTAAGCCGGACGCTGAAGTGGTATTCAGCGGTCGCCCCGAACACGCTTTCCGCATGAACGGGGCACGCGTGCTGGGGATGGGGACGAACCCATCATCCGCCAACATGTTGACGCTGATCAGTACCGGCAACCGAGACGTACACAAACGGAAAGGACCCAACGTGCGTACGGTGTATTTGAACGGCGTTCGGCTGGAACTGATGGATCAATGGGCCAACGGCGATGCCTTGGTGCGCGTGACGATCAACGATACGCGTATCGAGGAGGATCAGCGCTGGTGTGCGGACAGCATCGTTCTTCCGCCCCTCCGCGGCGGAGATGGGCATTCGCTTTCCGTGGCCGATGGACGAACATTGCTTCTGGACCGCTCGCGAACGCCCACGCGTGTGAACGAGCCCGACAGCATCGCGCCGGGTGGGCCATGGTTCAGCGAACCCACCCGGTTCACGCTGAGCGAGGGGGCTTCGATGTTCATCGGACCGAAGGCGAGACTGGAGCTGAAGGCGGGATCCGTGATGCACTTGATGACCGGGAGCCGCTTGGAGCTTGGCCCGAAAGCACAGCTAACGGTGGGCTCGGACTGTGCCATCATCATGCACGGCGATGTGCTATTGCTCGGGAAGCAGAAGGTCTTCCGGAAGCTGCGCAAGAAAGGTCGGCTCCGCGAGGCTCAATAAGCGCGCACGTTCTTCCCTTCGCAGTAGTTGATGAAAGCGCGGTTCACCACGCGGTTGCCGCCGGGTGTGGGGTATTTACCGGTGAAGTACCAATCGCCGGTGTGCGCTGGACAGGCGGCATGCAGGCCCTCTATGCTCTGGAACACGAGCTTCACTTCCACGCCCAGGCCTTCAGGGGTCAACATCTCCGCGATCTTATCACTGATGCGCTCCGCAGTGAACGGACGATAGATATCCTTCACCACGTTCTCCTGTTCCGTGAACGGCCTGGTCACCATGGCGCGTGCGCGGTCATACACATCGTCGATGATGTTCTCCTGCTTGCTTTCCTTCAGCAGGGCCACGGCGGCCCGGAAGGCCGCGAGATCGCCCATCTTGGCCATGTCTATGCCATAACAATCCGGATATCGGATCTGTGGAGCGCTGCTTACCACCACGATGCGTTTCGGCTCCAGACGAGCGAGCATTTTAAGGATGCTCTGCTTCAACGTGGTGCCGCGCACGATGCTGTCATCGATAACCACCAGGTTATCCAACCCTGGTCGCACCGTGCCGTAGGTGATGTCGTACACGTGGGCCACGAGGTCATCACGGGCATCGTCGCTGGTGATGAAGGTGCGCAACTTGGCATCCTTGATGGCCACTTTCTCCAGACGCGGACGCAGTGCGAGGATGGACCGAAGCTTCGTCACATCCGTCGAGGCGCCGAGTTCCAGGATCCGGCGTTCTTTCACACGGTCCAGTTCCAGATCCATCTGTTTCAGCATGCCGTAGCACGCCACCTCGGCGGTGTTGGGGATGAAACTGAAGACGGTGTTCTCCAGGTCATGGTCCACCGCATCAAGGATGGCGGGACACACCGAGCGACCCAAAGCGATGCGCTCCTGGTAGACGTCGCGGTCGCTTCCCCGGCTGAAGTAGATGCGTTCAAAGCTGCACGCGCGTTTCTCCAGAGGCTCGCGTACCTCTTCTTCTCCGTACGAACCATCCTTGCGGATGATGAGCGCATGACCTGGCGTGAGTTCGGATACCTGTTCGGTCTTCAACCCGAACGCCGTCTGTATCGCGGGGCGTTCACTGGCCACCACCACCACCTCATCATCGGCATACCAATACGCAGGACGGATACCAGCCGGGTCTCGCAGCACGAACGCATCGCCATGCCCCATCATGCCGGCCAGCGCATACCCCCCGTCGAAATCCAGGGCGCTATTCACCAGTATCTGGCGCACATCCAGCTGCTCAGCGATGGCCTGGGTGATCTCCCGGTCGTTCTTCCCGAGTTGCCGGTGTATCTGCGCCAACCGGTCGTTCTCCACATCCAGGAAGTGCCCGATCTTCTCGAGCACCGTCATGGTGTCACTACGCTCCTTGGGGTGCTGGCCAATGGAAACGAGCAGGTCGAACAGCTCATCGACATTGGTCATGTTGAAGTTCCCGGCAACGACCAGGTTCCGCGTCATCCAGTTGTTGAGGCGTCGGCGCGGGTGGCAATTCTCTTCTCCATCCTTGCCGAAGGTGGCGTAACGCAAGTGGCCCAAAAGGACTTCCCCCATGAAGGGCATATGCCGTTTCAGGATGCCTGGGTCCGCTCCCGCCAAGGGGTCCACCTTCATGGCATCATCATAGCCCCGGTGTACACGCTCGAAGATCTTCTGGATGGCCTGCTTGTCCGTACTTCGGGACCGATCGATGTAGTTGAGCCCCGGTTCCGGGTCGAGCTTGATGGTGGCGATCCCAGCGCCGTCCTGGCCCCGATTGTGCTGTTTCTCCATGAGGAGGTACAGCTTGTTGAGGGCGTACAGGGGGGTGCCGTACCGTTGTTGGAAGTGGCTCAGGGGCTTGCGAAGTCGGATGAGAGCTATCCCACATTCGTGCTTGATCGCGTCGCTCAAAGCGGTACCGCTGAGGCCCGGTTGCCGGAGTGGTGAGGCCCACCCCGACGGAGGTCCTACAGCCCCACAAAGGTAGGGACCCGCGGTTCCAACACCCCGTTGTGCCGTTCCATCTCTATCGGGCATGTCCGAAGGCAACTTTTGGGGCTATCACCCTGTCTTTTCACGGTAACTTGGTTCACCCCAGCCGGTACGTTCGTGCGCCTCCTCTCCATCGCCGCCTTTTTCGTGTGCTCCATGCCTTGCTGGGCGGGGGGGCCAAAGGCGCGTTTCACGGAGAATAGAGGCCAATGGCCGAAGCAGGTGCTCTATCGGGCGATGTTGCCCAGCGGGGCCCTTTTCGTCGAGCGTAGCGCATTCACCTATGTGCTTCAAAAAGGAGGCGGCGGACACGACCACGCCACCGGTCCTGGCCATACGCACGAGCCTTACAGCGCGCATGCCTTTCGCGTGTCCTTCGTCGGTGGCCAGGCCTCATCCGTCACCACGAACCTGACTCAAACGCATTACGAGAACTTCTTCCTTGGGGACGACCCCGCGCGGTGGGGCACCGGCTGTAGGATCCATGGCGAGGTGGTGTTGCACGAGGTGTGGCCCGGCATCGACATGCGCATCGATGGACGCGACGGGTTGAAGTATGAACTGCTGGTCGCCCCGGGAGCCGACCCTGCCCAAGCCCGCTTCCGCTACGACGGACAGGATGGTCTGGAATTGAAGGATGGCGAGCTGCATGTGAGCACTACTGCCGGCAGCCTGGTGGAAGAGGCGCCCATTTCCTGGCTGTCCTTCTTCGATGGGATCGACAACAAGCGTATGCTGACCCCATCTGCTTACAGGCTGGAGGGCAACGTGGTCAGCTTCGATGTGACGGCGAAGAACAGCCTGCCGCTCACGATCGACCCGACGATCGCTTTCGCCAGTTACAGCGGTAGTGAAGGGAACAACTTCGGCTTCACCGCTACTTATGATGATGGAGGTCACCTGTACGGCGGAGGCATCGTCTTCGATGTGGGCTACCCCACCACCATTGGCGTGCTGGACGACTCGTTCAATGGTGGCACCATCGACGTGGGCATCACCAAATGGACGCCGGACGGGACAGGGCTGGTCTGGAGCACCTATATCGGCGGCACGGGCAACGAATCACCGCACAGCATGGTGGTGAACAACAACAACGAGCTCTACGTGTTCGGGAGCACCGGCTCGGATGACATGCCAACCACGGCGGGTTGTTTCGATGACACCTTCGATGGGGGCATGCCGCTCACCTTCATCATCGGATACGGCTATGGCCAGCCCAATGGCACGGACATGTTCGTGGCGCACCTGAACAATGCGGCCACCTCCATGCTGGGCTGCACCTACATCGGCGGATCCAGTAACGACGGCTTGAATAACGACGCGGCCGTAGCGCACAACTATGGCGACTCCTTCCGCGGCGAGATCATCGTGAACGAAGCGGGAGACCCCATCGTGGCCAGTACCACGGAAAGCGCCGGATTGCCGGTTGTGGGTGGATCGCAGGCCGTCTACGGCGGAGGAACGCAGGATGGCTACTGTTTCCGGATGGACCCCACGCTGTCGACCTTGCAATGGTCAACGTACATCGGCGGTTCGGGAACGGATGCTGCATACGGTGTTCAGGTGGACAGCAACGGGGAGCTTTTCGTTACCGGTGGCACTACGAGCAATGACCTGCCCATGACGGGCACCCCCTTCCGGAACACGTTCGCCGGGTCCACCGATGGATTCATCATGCGCTACAACACCGGTGGCGCTTTCGTTGGATCCACCTACCTGGGCACCAGCGCATACGACCAGCCCTACTTCGTGCAACTGAACACGAGCGACGAGGTCTTCGTGGTGGGACAGACCCACGGTGACTATCCGGTAACACCGGGCAAGTACGTGGTCAACGGCAGCTCTCAGTTCATCCATAAGCTGGACCACTCGCTCAGCACCTCGTTGTGGAGCACGCGCTTCGGCAACGGCTCGGGCGACCAGGACCTCTCCCCCACGGCCTTTCTGGTGAGTGACTGTGGGCAGATCTACTTCAGCGGCTGGGGTGGTTCGGTGAACAGCTTCGCGGGCAATCCCAACAGCACAACACAAGGACTGAACGTGACGGCGGACGCTTTCCAGCCCACCACGGACGGCAGCGACCTTTACCTGATGCTCCTGGAGCCTGAAGCAGCAGGCCTTAACTACGCTACGTTCTTCGGTGGGGCCACCAGCCCTGAACATGTGGACGGTGGAACGAGCCGCTTCGACAAGAACGGTACCGTGTACCAAGCCGTTTGTGCGGGCTGCCAGAACCTGGACGACTTCCCCACCACACCCGATGCCTGGAGCAACACGAACAATTCCTCGGGCTGCAACCTCGGCGTTATGAAATTCGACCTTGCGCGTGGTCAGGCCAGCATCGCCATTGATGGACCGACCACGCTGTGCTACCCGGCCACCGCACAGTTCATCAACAACAGCGTTGGCGGCAACACGTACGCGTGGGATCTCGGCAACGGGCAGACCTCCACCGAGGAAGAACCCGGGACCGAGTACACCACGGAAGGAACGTTCACCGTTACCTTGATCCTCACGGACAACACCGGTTGCCGTGGGCCGGACACCGCGAGCATCGAGATCAATACCCTGCCACCGCCGGATGTGATCGTGGATCCCGTTGCCCCTTTCTGTGTGGGGCTGACCGTTCAATTGCACGCCTCTGGTGGAGACACGTACCTCTGGTCTCCGGCCGAAGGTTTGGATGACATCACCAGCCCTGATCCGACACTCACCACCGAAGTGGCCGGCACCTGGGTGGTGGAAGTGACGACCTTGTGTGGTACCGATCGCGATTCGGTGACCGTGGATCCCGGTGAACCCATTGGATCGGCCGGGGAAGATGTGGAGATCTGCCTGGGGGAAAGCACCCCACTGGCGGCCAGTGGCGGCGGCACCTACAGCTGGAATGAGGATGCGACCCTCTCCGATCCGCTAAGCGCATCACCTACCGTAACGCCGGTGGATACAACGCTTTACGTCGTGGAGATCACCACGCCGGAGGGATGTGTGGCCCGTGACTCGGTCATCGTGCGCGTGGTGGCCGGAACACCCGAACCCGGCCTGGAGGACACGCTCATCTGTATCGGAAGCGATGTGCGCCTTGTCGCACCCTTCGGTGATACATACGCCTGGGCCGGTGGGCCGGATATCTCCGAGATCACCGCACGCGATCCCGTTGTTGAGCCTTCGCAACCAACGACGTACGTGGTCACCGTTACGAATGTCTGTGGCAGCATCCGCGACAGCGCCTTCGTTGATGTCGTGGTCCCGCAAGCGGATGCGTGGCCGGACACCACCGTTTGCCCCGGTGTGCCCATTGCCCTTTTCGCTTCACCAGGTGAAACATACCTCTGGAGCCCGGCCGGGCTTTTGGACGACCCTACGACAAGCAACCCGACCGCCATCGTTCAGGGCAACACCTTGCTATCCGTGGCCATAACCGATGCACACGGTTGTACGGCATCCGCTCCCGTGCTCCTGAACACGTTCGCCAGGCCTTTGGTCGACGCCGGACCGGATCTCGTGATCGAATTCGGCGATCATGCTGCATTGCATGCCACGGGAAATGGGAGTTTCCTGTGGGAGCCCGCCCAGACCTTGGATGCGGATAGCGTACAAAGCCCTGTGGCCTACACGTTGGAGACCACGTCCTACACCGTCACCATCACCGACGCGAATGGATGTACGGCCACCGATATGGTCTCGGTGATCCTGCCCGGAACGCTCTTCATCCCCAACACCTTCACCCCGAACGGCGATGGGTACAACGATGTGTTCGGTGCGTGGGGCAAGGACCTGAGCACCTTGGAACTCTTCATCTACAACCGCTGGGGTGAACTGATCTGGAACACCGAGCAATTGAATGGCCGATGGGACGGCACTTATAAGGGACATGATTCACCCATCGATACGTACGTGTGGAAGGTGAAAGCCACGGAGCTCACCGGCAGGCAGCACGCACTGGTCGGGCATGTGAATCTGCTCCGCTGATCCTCAGCTGGTGAAGCGCCCCCTGTCCATCGACAGCCATTCCAACGCCGCGCCACCCATCAGCAGCTCCTTGGTGGGAAGGTCGTATGGCATGCTCTTGATCAACTCGCCCGGTACCAGTTCTCCCAGCGGGAACGGATAGTCCGTCCCCATCGCCACACGGTGTGGTCCCATCTGGTCCACCACGAGCCGCAATATCGCCGGATCGTGCACCAGCGCATCGATCCAGAAGCGGCCCAGATAGTCGCGCGGGTTCACATCGTTGTCCACGGCGCAAAGGTCCGGGCGCATGACGAAGCCGTGTTCGATACGCCCTAACGTAGCCGGGAAAGAGCCCCCGCCATGTGCGAATGCAACGCGCAGCTTGGGAACCTTCTCGAACAGGCCACTGAAGATCATGGACGTGATCGCCGTGGTGGTCTCCACCGGCATACCCACCAGCCAGGACATCCAATACTTGTCCATGCGCTCTGCGCCCATCATGTCCCACGGGTGCACGAACACGGCCAGGTCCAATTCCGCGCACGCCTGGAATACTTGCAAGAGGCGAGGCTCACCCAGGTTGAGGCCGTTCACATGCGTGCCGATCTGCACCCCGGCCATGCCGATGCGCTTGCAACGCTCCAGCTCCTTGATGGCCAGTTCCGGCTCCTGCATAGGAACGGTCCCCAGGCCAACGAAGCGTTCCGGCCAGCGCTGCACGATACCCGCGATATGATCGTTGAGGAACATCGAAAGGTCCAGCGTGTCCTGCGGCTTGGCCCAGTAACTGAACATGACCGGCACCGTGCTCAACACCTGCACATGCACGCGGTGCACATCGCATTCGTTGATGCGTACCTGGGGGTCCCAGCAGTTGGCCTGCACCTCGCGGAAGAACTTGTCGTCCATCATCATGCGGGCGCATCCCGGCTTGTGATGGTCCAGGTGGATGAAACCCCGGTAGCCGTAACGACGACCGAAATCCGGGATGTGCTCCGGAAGTATGTGCGTATGGATGTCGATCGAGAACAGCTCGGCCATCACTGTGGACTTAGACGAATCTCGGATCCACATCCATCACATGTCCACACTGCTTGCAGGTGCGATACTGCTCGTTGCCATAGAATTCCCGGAAGCGTGGCAGGAAGTCCTTCTCGATGTTGTTAAGCACGAAACGGTATTCATGCAGCAGTGCATTGCATCGCTCGCAATACCACTGCAGTCCGTCCTCCAGTTCGCGATCGTCCCGCTTCACCTCGATCACAAGACCCACCGTACCAGGGCCACGGCGCGGCTGGTGCGGAACGCGGCCCGGGAGCAGGAACATCTCCCCTTCCTTGATCGGGATGGTCACCGCTTCGCCATCTTCCTGAATGCCGACCTCGATATCCCCCTCCAATTGGTAGAAGAGCTCCTCGGTCTCGTTCCAATGATAGTCCTTGCGTGCGTTCGGCCCCCCCACGACCATCACGATGTAGTCACCCGCATCCGCGTAGAGGTTCTTGTTCCCCACCGGCGGCTTTAGCAGATCGCGGTTGTCAGCGATCCATTGTTTCACGTTGAAGGGTCTGCGGATAGGCATGGCGCGGAGCTGGTTGCGCCTCGAAGGTACGGGGACGCCCCGTTCAGTCCTTTCCCGCCCTGCCGGACATGAGCAGCAATGCTCCGTTGGTGCGCATCATGTCAGCCGTGTATTGATAGTCCTGTACGAAGGCCTTCGCGCCACGATCGTAACGCACGATGGCGAACGGAAAATCCAGCTCATCGGTATCGGCCCCCTCGTACTTCTCGGCCTTCAGCATGCTCATGGCCATTTCTATCGGCGCGATATCCACCAGGTCCTTGGGCAGCTCGCCGCGGGTATCAACGATCACACGCTTGGGCAGGAAACCTTCCTTGCGGAACTCGATGGCGAACTCCTCGCCCAACCCGAGCACCACGCCGAAGCGCCCACTGCGCTCCGTGATCTGGCGACCCACGACCTCGTTGCCTTTAAAGGTGATCACCTCACAGCCTTCCAACTTGGCATCGCCCTGCGATACCCGTCCGTTGATGGGCAGACCCAAGGGACCTTGAGCCATGGAACAGCTCAGCGAGAGCGCGAGCAACGGGGAGAGCCATATGCGCATGACAGGCGTTTTGCCCGTTATACGCAGCCTTGGCTTGCAGGTTCATCCCGCTCCAAAAAGGGAAGGGCGGGATCGCTCCCGCCCTTCCCTTTCTTTCGTTCATCCCTATCGTACCGCCAGGCGCAGGTTCGTCACGCTGGCGCCATCGTTCAAGCGAACCGTGTACGCGCCAGGTGTCAGGCTTTCGCTGCCGGAAAGCACCAGCACTTGTCCGTTAGTGACGGCGGTGCGCTGCCCCAGCACAAGTCGACCGCCCATGTCGATCACCTCGATGGTCGCCATGGTGCCCATTCCAGCGTAGCGGACATTGACGTCGGCGTTGGCCGGGTTCGGGAACAGGCTCCACGCACCTTCCTCGCTTTCCTGGATGTTGCTGCACACCTCCACGGTCACGCTGACGAAGTCGCTGCTGAAGTCGATGCACTCGCCGTCCGTCGTGATGTCGGCCGCATCAGCACCCGCTTCGGTCCCCAGCAGGGCGCCGTTGTGCGAGATGCCCCGGATGCGGTAGTTGCCCATCGGCAGGGCGTTGAAATCGAGCGAACCCATGGCCATCAGCGCCACAACGATGTTGTTCTCGTCCATGACCACGTAGCTGTAGTCCTCGATGGAGTTGCTGCTGTTGATCACATCCAGCACATCGGGGTCCCCATCCTGGCAGATGGACACACCCGTGGAGCCGTCACCCAGCGTTACCGAAGCACCATCGCAGATGTAGGTGGGAGCGGCACCGCTCACGCACAAGGTGAACGATCCTCCGCTACCAGCGCCGAGGTCGCTGTAGATCCGGATCCAGTAGTCGGTGTTCGGTACCGTGGTCACATCGATCGGAACGGCCGGATTGATCTCGCAGACCAGCTCCGTTCCTCCTTCGCAGGCATCGCTCACGGCAATGCCCCAATCCGTCATGGTACCTGGGTCGAAGATCAGGCTGATCTGTGTGTTCTGCGCGCTGTTGAAGCGGTACCATACATCGGCGTAGGAAGCGGTGGTGGCATCGCAGCCCGGTTCGTTGCCCACCTGCTGTGTGGCGTACGTGTTGTTGCCGTTCACCGAGTGGGTGGAGCACTCCTCCACCACGCTCACGGAAACCTCGATCGCTGCGGAACAATCATCGTTCAGCGGACGGCAATCCTCCACCACGATGGCGGCTCCTTCCACATCCAGGCTGGCGCAGATGGATCCTCCACCGGGGATGAGCAAAGCGTTCACATCGCCGCCCGTGGTCTCGCCGATCACGATGGTACCAAGGTCCAAGGTCGCCGAATCGTACACCAGCGTGTGTATGGTGTAGGCTCCGGGGCCGGACACCTCGAAGGAAGGCGTGGCGGCAGTGGCCTGGATCACCAGGTCCTGGCCCAGCGTAAGTACGAAGGTGGTGGTGAAGCCTGAGGGCACCACGGCATCTTCATTGGCGGTGGCGCCGATGGTGACCGGCGTGTTGGGGTAGCACAGCAGCGCGTCATCCGCTGTCAGGCTGCCTGCATCGGCGGTGCAGCAATTGAGCACCGTGATGATGGCTCCGGAAAGGTCCAGGCTGCCACAGATGGTCCCCCCACCTTCCACGAAGAGCCCGCGCAATTGTACCGCCGTGGTGGTGCCGAATACGATGGCCTGCTCCGGATCCAACGTGCTGGGCTCGTACACGAAAGCGTGGATGGTGTAAGCCCCCAGCGCGTTCACCGTGAACGAAGGGTCCGTGGACAGTTGTTGGATGATGTGATCAGGTCCTTGAGAGAGCACGTAGGCAAGCACGTAGCCCGTGGGGATCGCCGAAGGTGTTTCGACCACGGCGCCTACCGGTGAAGTACCGCCCACCAGACACTCGAAGGACGACACCGGGTCCAAAGCTCCGGCTAGGGCATCGCAGCAAAGAACGACAGCCGTGGTGGCACCCGTAAGGTCCAGGCCAGCGCAGGTGCTGCCGCCTCCTTGGATCAGCAGCGCGTTGATCTCCGCTGCCGTTGACTCGCCGAAAACGATGGCTCCCAGATCAAGCGTCGCCGGGTCGTAGACCAGGGTATGAACGGTGTACGTGCCCGCATCGGAGACCTGGAACGAAGGCACCGCATCGGCCTGCTGGATCACGAGATCCTGGCCGGAGGTAAGCACGTACACGCGATCGTATCCGCTCGGCACAACGGCATCGCCGTTTGCTGTTGCGCTCACCGTCACCGTACCATCCAGGCAGACCTCGCTCGCATCCGCGGTCAGCGTGCCAGCATCGGCGTCGCAGTTGGCCACCGGCACCTCCACCACGCAGATGTCGAACGTGGTGGTGCGCGGCGTGCCCGCATACCAATCGAACACGCGCACCAGATAGGTCTCGCCTACGACAAGGGATGTGCTCGAAACCGTTTCACCCGTACCGAACACGGTGGAGGTACCGCACGCGAGCGATGCCGTGGCCGGGCACGCACTGCTGAAGAGCTCGATGCCCGGTGCGAACTCCGCGCTGGGCACTACCGTGATATCGTGCGCGCTGGACGTGGCCACGAACGAGAACCAGACGCCATCGGAAACATCGCCGTTACCGCAACCGATGCCCGTGGTGCCCGCTACCGTGGCACCGGCCACCGTGGCGTTGGTGGGCGTGCAGGTCAATGCCGGTGTAAGGGGTATGGGCGCGCTGCAAACCGCGTTGGCCGGGGCCACCCCGGTGCAGGCCGCAGCGATGAAGCTGATGCTGTAGTTGCCGCTGGAACCAGGGGCCTCCAGAACGGGGTAGTAGTACGTTCCGGCCGGCAGGTCCTGGAAGCGGATGCCGAAGTTGCCATCCCCGCAGATGTTGCTGATCACGCCTGCCGAGTTATTGAAGACCAGGTTGGTGAGCGGGCAGCCGACACCCAGATAGGCCAACCCTCCCATGAAGGCCGGCGAGGTGCCGCAATAGCTTACGGTAAGGTCGGTGCACTGCGTGGTGGTGAAGCCCTCCCACACCAACGTGGCGCCCAACACGGGATCCGTGAGCGAACCTTGGTTATTGCCGGTAACGGTGACCGGTGTGCCGATCGTTACGGGCACCACACCGGCGCCGGTGCAAAGCGTATTCGGCGGCGTGGAGCCTGGCGCCGCCAACGCCGCTGGGTTGGAACGGTCCGCGCCTAAAGCGAGGAGGGGCAGCGTGGCCAACAGGGCCTGGGCCAGTTTCTGGGGAAGCATGAAGGATCGGAGCATGAGCGGGATCGAAAGGGTTACGGAACACGGAGAGCGCCGCAAAGGTCCGGCTCCCATACACCCTGCATGGCCGCGCATCGCCGCACGTTTTCCACAGCTGCAACGCAATAACGGTGAACGGGAAAAGAAGAAGGCGGGCTTGCGGCCCGCCTTCTCCAGAGAACGTATCGTGCTTACTGCACCACCACGCGCTGCTCCGAGCGGCCTTCGCTGCTGGTGAGGCGCAGGGTGTAGGTACCGGCTGCGAGCGTACCGGCCAGGCCGAGGTTGGCTTGCTGACCGTTGAACAACTGGCGCTGCTCCTGGTGAACGCTACGACCGGCCACATCGAACAGCTCGATCGCCACTTTCGAATCGTTGCCACCGAAACGCACCGTCATGTCGCCGGTGTTGGGGTTCGGGAACACGGTCCAGCTCAGCTTGCTGTTCTCCGCGATGCTGTTGCCCAGCAACACGTTCACGGTGTAGTCTTCGATCTCGCCGTACTGCAAGGTGCCGCAGGCCACAGGACCAGTGCCATACGACATCCGAACACGCATGCGCGTGGTGCCAGGGAGGGCATCAGGTGGTGCCATGATGCTTCCGGTGAAGGTCACCCCTTCGTCCGCAGAGGTCAGCACATGAGCTTCGTTCCCTTGGCAGAAGGTGTTGTCCTGGTTCCAGTCCACCCAAACGGTAACGGTGTTCTCTGCGTATGGCGTTCCACCATTCTCCACGGTGATCGGCAGTACGGTAGCTTGTGTGATATCCACCACTTGGTCCGTGTAGTCGACGACACTACCTGCCTCGCAATCGCTGGTGTTGTCAATGGTCCCGACAGCCACGCGGCCGATGGTCTCATCACACTCGGTCAATGCTGCATCGCAGTAGGTGGTGGGGATCGCCGCGCTCACATGCACAGTGTACGGTCCGTCGGCCAGTGTTTCTGCCGCTTCATCGCGGATCACGGGGTAGTAATACGTGCCAGCGGGCAGGCTGTTGAATAACAATGTCGTGTTGCCATCACTGCAAGTGGATTGATCGACCATCGACGCAACCACTCCATCCGCAGAAACAGGGCAGGTGTTGAACACCACTTCGGCCCAGTTCAAGTATGCCGGGGCAGTGCCGCACAGATCGATAGTAACGTCCATGCAATCAGAGATCGTGAACGCGTGCCAAACCTGCGGAAGGCCAAGTCCCTCGGAGTCCAATGCTCCGGTATTGTCGCCCGTGAACGTGGTGGAACCACCGTTCGCGATGGCAACAGGAGTAACACTCGTGCAAAGGTCATTCGGGGCTGCCATAGGGGCATACGCGCACAGGGTGAACGTGAAATCCGTCGGCTCTGGGCTCCAGTAAGAGTACACACGCACGAAGTACGTGGTGCCAGAAGCGGTGGCCATGGTGAGCGTCTCCACCGTGTTCTCACCAGCCTGCGGGAAGGTTGCGTCAGCACAACCCATGGATGTCAGGTTGCCGCATGAACCACTAAAGCCCTCAAGGACCGGATCGAACGAGGCAGTACCCTCCACACGAATATTGGTAACTGCTCCAGTTGCAACAAAGCTGAACCACAGGTCACGTGCCTCAGGCGACGTGTAGCCGTTGCACAGAATAGACGCCTGCGACTCGGTTGCGTCCGTGGCATCGTATGTTGCCTGCGAACCAGCACAATCGGCCGTAACGGTGATTGCCGTAGCGGTCTCACACTCGTCATTCGCACCACCGCGGAAACCCAACGATGCCGGGCCATGGGTGCCGCGCATGTGCGCCGCAAGGGTATTCACGGCAGCCTTCGATGCGCGCGGCTTCGCCGTTTGCGCGCTCGTCGTGGAGCCGGCCACAAGAGCCAGCGCGAGCACAGGAATTGAAATGTACAGGTTCTTCATGCCTGGGTTTTGGTTTGTCGTTGGGGACTAAGCGAAGGGCAAACTTAACGTTCCCCCACCACCTGTACCAGCCCGAATGTGACCGACCGCACGGTGAAGCACCCCGGTCTACCTTTGACCGTTCCATGACCACCCCACTGAACGGTCTGCATGCCTTGGTCTGCGGCAGTACACAAGGCATCGGGAAAGCCGCTGCCATCGCCCTGGCCGCCCAGGGCGCCCGTATCACCCTGCTGGCCCGTGACGAGGCGCAACTGGCACTTACCGCAGGAGAACTTCCTACGGCCGTTGGCCAGCGCCACGGTTGGCTGGCGTGCGACCTCAGCGATACGGCGGCCTTGGGCTCGCGGATCACGGCGTTCGCTGCCGAGCACCCGGTGCACATCCTGGTGAACAACACCGGCGGCCCCCCGCCCGGCCCGGCCCATGAAGCGGACCCGGCAGCGTTCCTGGCGGCGTTCACCCTGCACGTGGTGGGTTTCCAAACCCTGGTGCGGGCCCTGGTGCCCGGCATGAAGGAGCGTGGTAGCGGCCGCATCATCAACGTGATCAGCACCAGTGTGAAGCAGCCGCTGCCGAACCTCGGCGTGAGCAATACCATCCGTGGTGCGGTGGCCAACTGGGGCAAAACGCTGGCCAACGAGCTGGGCCCACACGGGATAACCGTGAACAACGTACTGCCCGGTGCCACGGAGACCGAACGCCTCACGGCCATCATCGCCAACAAAGCCCACAAGACCGGCGCGAGCCTGGATGCGGTGCGTACCGAGATGATCAACGAGATCCCGTTGCGTCGGTTCGCGAAGCCCGAGGAGATCGCAGCGGCCATCGCCTTCCTTGCCGGGCCTTCAGGGGCCTACATCAACGGTATCAACCTGCCGGTGGACGGAGGTCGCACGGCGTGCTTGTGAGGGTCGCCGCTTCGGACGCTACCTGCCACGACCTATCATAGTTCCAAAACAAGAAGGGCGGACCGCAACGGTCCGCCCTTCTTGTAGAACGTTGCTGGCGGATCAACGCACGAGCACGCGCTGTTCGCTGCGCACGTCGCCGCTGGTCATACGCAGGGAGTAGGTCCCCGGTGCCAGGCGGCCAGCCTGATCGAAGCTGTGCACACCGCCCTTCGGCAGCGCCACACGTTCGCTCAGCACCACACGGCCGGTGGCATCGAACAGCTCCACCACGGCGTTCATCGCTTCGCCATTGTTCACCACCTGGAAACGACCATCGTTCGGGTTGGGGAACACGCTGAACGTGCTGGACACTGCTTCAGGCAACGCGGTGCTAAGCGCTGCGCTCACGCACAGGCCGAAATCACCACCCTCGCCGTACTGGAGGTTGCTGTACACACGCACGTAGTAATCGGTCGCTGGATCGACCGTGATGTCCTGCGGGCCCAGAGCGTCTTCGCCGAAAGCACAGAACACGGCATCGCCGCCACAGGCATCAACGATCTCCATGCCCACATCGCTCATGGAGATGTTGCTCAGCTCCACGGTGACCGTGTTGTTACCGATGGAGTTGAAGGTGTACCACACATCAGCGTAGCCATCCTCGGAGACATCGCAGCTGGGATCCCCGGTGCTCACTTCGGCGAGCGCGTTGCTGCCGATCACGGAACCATCCGGGCACTCGCTCGGCTCCAACACCTCGATCTGTTGCGCACTGGCGCAATCCTCGTTGGCGGGCGGGTTCACCGCGACCACGCAGATCTGGTAGGTGGGGTCCGTTACCGGCACGTCGGTGTAGGAATAAAGACGCACGTAGTAGGTGGTGCCGACCGTGAGGCCGGAGAAGGCGATCTGTTCGATCTCGTTCTCCACAGAGGCATCAGCGCAGGCGATGGAGGTGGGCGATCCGCAAGGACCTTCGAGCAGTTCCAACACCATGTCGAAGTCGGTACCGCCTTGTGCGGCCACCACCACGTTCGCGGCCGTGGCCACGAAGGAATGCCACACATCGTCGTCAGCCACACCTTCGAATTCGTTGCAGACGATGGCGGGGATGGACCCCGTGGCGCCTGCGACGGTACCCAGCGTGGGCACGCACTCCTCACCCATGGTAAGGGCGGTTCCGGGGCATTCATCGTTGTTGGAAACATCGGGCACCTCCACCACACAGAGGCTCACTTCCGTGGAAGCGGGCAGGCCGACGTACCAGTCGTACACCCGCACGTAGTAGGTATCGCCCACGGTGAGCTCGGTCACTTGCACACCTTCCGCTTCGCCATCCAGGCCGCCATCGATGCAGCCCAGGCTGGTAAGGCCGTTGCAGTCGCCCTCGAACACCTCCACAACAGCGTCGTACGCCGCGCTGCCTTGGGCGGTGATCTGCGCCACGGTGGTGGTGGCTTCAAAGCTGAACCACACGTCATCGTCGGCCGTGCCGGTGAAATCGTTGCAGGTTGCCGCCGGTAGCGACTCGGAAGCGCCGGTCACGTCCACCGTGGTGGCATCACAACCCGGACCAGCGACCAGTTCCACACCGCCATCGCACTCATCGTTCTCCACCACGGGATCAGCACAGTCGGTGCCGAGCACGGTGATGGTGTAAGCTCCGGAGGTGCCTTCTGGATCGGCCGCGACGGGGATCAGGTACGTGCCTGCTGGAACGCGGCGGTACGTGCTGGTGAATTGCGCGTCGATGCAGCTGGTGTTCTCCGTGGAGAAGGCGCGCACGATCCCGCTGAAATCGCAATCGGTGAAGAGGCCGGTGAACGTGGTGCCGGTGAAGAGCGAACCACAGAACGAGACGGTGATGTCCATGCAGGATGGAACCACGATGGCTTCCCATACCGCAGGATATTCGGTGCCATCATCGCCGGTGAGCGCAGGCTCATCGATGGTGGCACCGGTGTTGTCGCCGTTGATGACGACCGCATTCCCGGGGAGGAGCGGGTACTCAAGGGCTGCCGTACAAATGTCGTTGGCCGGACCGCCGCCACGGGCTGTGCCATCCGCGATCACATGGCCGTGGCGTACCGCACGCTTCGCCGGCCGCGCCTGGGCCGACGCATCGAGCGCCAGGGCCGAAAGGATCAATGCACTACACGCGTAAAAGAGCTTCATGGGCAGATCAGTTGGTTAAGTGAGGCCCAATATAAGAGCACCACCCATTGGTCCCATCCCGCACCGCCGCTCAACCGGCCGTGGCCTTGCCCACTTCACCGGCGATCAACCGGAACCCCTTCCCATGCACGTTGATGATCTCCACGGAAGGATCTTCCCGCAGGTATTTGCGCAACTTGGCGATGTAAACGTCCATGCTACGGCCGTTGAAGTAGCTGTCGTTGCCCCATACCGCGTTCAATGCCGCGCTGCGTTCCAGCACGTCGTTGCGGTTGGCGCACAGGAGCCGCAGGAGTTCGGATTCCTTGGTGGTGAGTTTGCGTTCCCCTTCCGGTGTGCGCAGGATCTGCTTGCGCGGATCGAACGAGGAATCGCCGATGCGATACTCTTCCGGTTCTGGCGCTTTGGGCTCCACGCCTTTCGCACGACGCAGTACGGCAGCGATGCGCAGCAGCAGCTCCTCCATGCTGAGCGGCTTGGTCATGTAATCATCAGCGCCGCTCTGGAAGCCTTGGATGGTGTCCTGCTTCATGCTCTTCGCGGAGAGGAAGATGATGGGGGTGGAGGTATCCTTCTGCCGGATCTCGCGTGCCAATGTGAAGCCGTCCTTGAAGGGCATCATCACATCCAGGATGAGCAGGTCGTATGCACCTTGTTCATACGCCGTCTTGCCCTGCTCCCCGTCCACGCGCAGGTCGGCCTCGAAGCCTTTCGCACGCAGGTATTCCAAGAGCATGTTGCCCAGGTTGTGGTCATCCTCTACCAGCAGCAGCTTGTGTCCTGACATGTTCGAAGGGAATGAAAATATGGAAAGTACTGCCACGCCCGGGTGCGCTCTCCAATTTGATGCGGCCTCCGTGACGTTCGACCACCGTGCGCACATAGCTCAGGCCGAGCCCGAAGCCTTTGGCGTTATGGATATTGCCCGTAGGCACCCGGTACAGCCGGTCGAAGATCTTGCGCTGCTCGGAAGGGGCTATCCCGATGCCATTGTCCGTAACACTGATGGTGACACCCTCGTCGTTGTTCGCCGTGGTGATGCGGATGCGTGGTTCCTGCTCGGCGTACTTCACCGCATTGTCGATCAGGTTGTAAAGCAGATTGGTAAGGTGGATGCGATCGCCGTTCACATGATGGATCTCGGCCTTCAGCTCCTGATCGATCCGCCCATTGCGACGCGACACCTGGATGTTGCTGCTGCGCACCACGTCCTGTATCAACGCGTGCACGTCCAGGTCGACACGCTTCAGCACCATGTGGCCGCTCTCCAGCACGGCGCTTTGCAACACGTTCTCCACCAGCGAACCCAAACGCTTGTTCTCGTCGCGAATCATGTTCACGAACGTGCGCACCTGTTGTTCAGTCTTCGGCATGGATGGATCGGTGAGGGCCTCGCAGGCCAGACCGATGGTGCTGATCGGGGTCTTGAGCTCGTGCGTAAGGTTGTTGACCAGGTCGTTGCGGATGTCGCTTATCCGCTTCTGCTGATAGATGGTGCGGATGGTGAAGAAGAAAGCCACGACGATGATGGCCATGAAGAGGGCGCTGATCAACAACATGGGCAGCATGCCACGCCAGAGTTCTCCGCGCTGCCCGGGAACGACCACATGCAGGTAGTAGGCCGGTCCGGCGAGGTCGTGGCGGAAGAGCTTTTCCTTGTAACGGGTCTCCGCCAACAGGGTGTCCGGTATGCCCGCGATGCCGATGTCCACAGGCTCTCCTTTCTCGGAGAACACGCCGTACGAGTAACCGGGTCGCACGCCGCTGGCATGCAGCTCACTGGCCAGCAACGAATCCAGCGTTCGCGTGTTGATGCGTTCGCGGATGTCCCGGGAGACCTCTTTGGCCAGGATGGCACGCACCATGTCAGCGACCATCGCTTCATGGTCCTCTCCGGGAGCCGCCACTGCGGAGGCGCGTTCACCTTCTTCAATGCTCAGCGGCGCCTCCGGCATCTCGGGCGGCGACGGCAGCTCAGCACCACTATCCTGCCCGATGACCGTGCTTTCTTCGACCAGGGCCTCCTCGTCCAGGTGCGCTTTGCGCAAGGCATCCAACTTGCGTAACAGGCGCCGACCCGCCTTGTGCCGTTTGAGGTCGCCCATCTTATCCACATGCTCCAACCGATCGGATACGGTGAAGAGCGCATTGTCCACGCTGCGTTGGAACTGGGCCTCGCGCAGCTCCATGGTGTCGCGCATCCACTTCACCTGGATGCCCATAAGGCCGATCAACGCCACACTGATGGCGATCAACAAGCCCTTGATGCGGCGCTTTTCCACGCATCGAAACTACGGGCACCGGTGCAGGCAGGGCCGCCTTAACGAGCTTTAACGTTCGTTCGCAACACCTTAACACGCCGCCCCTGCCGCGCCCGGTACGTTTGTAGCGTCAACGAGCAAGAACGCCCCCGATATGGTGGGCACACGATATCGAAGAGGCTTGTCAACGGACTGGGTTTTGGTTCCCTGACAGCGCAACAAGGGGTCGGAAGGCTCTCACCAACGTGAGGGCCTTTCGGCTTTTCGGCCGGCACCCGATCAGTGGCGGGCCTACCTTTCGGCCAGATGGAACAGTTGCTCAACCTGATCGATGGCACCCTGCGGCCCGCGACCGGCGGTGGATGGCTGGATGTGCATGCCCCCGCCACCGGGCAGGTCTACGCCCGGATCCCCGATTCCGACGAAAGCGATGTGAACGCCGCGGTGGAGGCCGCACACCGGGCCTTTCCCGCTTGGAACTCCCTGGGACGTGAAGGCAGAAGCGACGTGTTGTTGAAACTGGCCCAACTGATCGAGGATGACCTGGAGGGTTTCGTGAGCGATGAATCGCGCGACAACGGCAAGCCGCTCTCCCTGGCCCGCCGCGTGGACATCCCCCGCGCCATCGCCAATTTCAGGTTCTTCGCCACCGCCATCCTGCACTTCCCCAGCGAAGCACACGTGATGGACGACGTGGCGGTGAACTACACCGATCGGCAACCCTTCGGCGTGGCCGGCTGCATCAGCCCGTGGAACCTGCCGCTGTATCTCTTCACCTGGAAGATCGCACCGGCGCTGGCTGCGGGGAATTGCGTGGTGGCCAAGCCGAGCGAGATCACACCCCTCACCGCCTATCGGCTGAGCACGCTTTGCGATAAAGCCGGTGTTCCGCCCGGTGTGCTCAACATCATTCACGGCTTGGGCCCCAAGGTGGGCGCTGCGATCACCGCTCACCCGCGGATCCCCGCCATCTCGTTCACCGGAGGCACACGTACCGGGGCCGAGATCGCACGTGTGGCCGCACCCATGTTCAAGAAACTGAGCCTTGAACTGGGCGGCAAGAACCCCGTGCTCGTGTTCGCTGACTGCGACTTCGATGCGATGTTGAAGACCACCGTGCGCAGCAGCTTCACCAATCAGGGACAGATCTGTTTGTGCGGGTCGCGCATCCTCGTGGAACGCTCCATCTATGCGCGTTTCCGCGAAGCGTTCGTAGAGCGTGTGAAGGCCCTGCGTGTGGGGGATCCCAGCCAGGACAGCAGCGACCTGGGCGCCGTGGTGAGCAGAGACCATATGGAGAAAGTGCTCGGCTACGTCGACCTGGCCAAGAGCGAGGGTGGCACCGTGCTCTGCGGTGGCCATCGCGTAGAGCTGGATGGCGCTTTGAAGAGCGGATGGTACATCGCACCCACGGTGATCGAAGGCGTGGGACCGGAATGCCGCACGAATCAGGAAGAGATCTTCGGACCGGTGGTCACCCTGCAGCCGTTCGACGATGAGGCCCAGGCGCTGGCTCTCGCGAACGCCACGCCCTACGGACTGGCCAGCGTGGTTTGGACGAGCGATGTGCAGCGAACCCATCGCGTGGCGCGGGCACTGCAAGCCGGCATCGTGTGGGTGAACTGCTGGATGGTGCGCGATCTGCGGACGCCGTTCGGCGGCGTGAAGCAGAGCGGTGTGGGCCGTGAAGGCGGTGTTGAGGCCCTGCGGTTCTTCACCGAAGCGAAGAACGTCTGCATCAAGCTCTGAAGGCTCCGGTGCGCGGCGTCCGTTGGCTCTTCATCCCATTGGTGAAGAACCAACCGAAACGCTGATCGAACCAGGCTTGGAACCGATCGAAGCGCTGGAGAAGGAAGTGCAGCAAGGAGAACATCGTGGCAGGTGTTGTCCCTACAACTGTGCCACATGCGCGATCAGTATCCCGGGCGGAACATTCCACCCCACCAACCTTGGGAAGCCGATCGTACTAGATCACCGCTTCGAGCACCGCGAACGGGCCGTACGCGCTTTCCGATCGCGTCATCTTCAATGGCGCCGAACTGCTCCGGGCCAATTCGATAAGCCCCAGTTGCATGGTGTCCGAGCTCTCCACGCGGCCCAGCAGGATATCGCGGTACCGGCGTTGCAAGCCTTGCGGGTCCAACGCCATCACTTGTTCCATGGCCGTGACCAGGCGCTGCATGGCGGCCTCAGCCAGCGGTGTACCAACGACCAGCGCCGTGCGAGGACCCGCTCGTCGGAAGAGGACCATGGGCCCCTCACCGGACGTACCCAGGTTCTCCAACAGCTCGGAGGTGGCCAGGTAGGCCCGTGTGCGCACATCGGAACGGCCGGTATCATCGTCCATGTCACGCTCGATGATGCGTAGGATCGCCTCTTGTTCGCCCGCCGCCGAGCGCCCACGACCCAGCACGGCGATATCATGCTCCACCACCGCCTTGTGTATCCGAAAGATCTCTTCCACCTCGCCTCGCCAGGCGCCCCCCTTGCCCACCAGCACCTGTAGACCGAACAAACGGAACGAGTCATCGATCGTGGCGAACCCATGACGCAAGGGGTGTCCTGATCGACGGGCCATCTCGATGAGGCCCAACCCGGCGCCACCACGTTCGGTGCGTTCCTCACTTTGAAGGCCACGCAGGAACACCTGTTTCATCTGCTGGACGTCCAGTGCGCGAAGTTTCTCAAGGCTGGAGGAGAGCGGGGCCACCGCTGATGCCGCCACGGCATTCATGGCGGAAACCTCGTGCTGCGCCCCCGTGCTGCGCAACAGGAACAGGCTCCGACCCTGTCGCTGCGTGCTGTCGTTGATGGGCGTTCGATGCCGCACGATGTTCTGGTAGGCCTCCACCATGATGAAGCCCAGCTTGCTGCGAACGGTCTTGTCGGCCCCCTCGCGCTCCAGGTACTCTTCGCCCAAGCTGATGAGGCGCGCCGTATGCTCATCGTGGAATTTCCCGCTGTACAGGAAGGTGAGCCTGTCCCCCGCGAAGGACTGGTAGAGGGCTTGAACAGCGGCCTGGTCCATTGCGGCAGGGGTCGGCCAAATATAGCCGCCTACCCTTCCCGTGCTCCCATGCAGCGGCGGCTAACTTCGCCGACCATGATCTCGGAGGACCTGCTCGAACGCGCCCGCCTGCATGTACGCCGCTGGTTCGCACGGCGCATACCGCGCTCCATGTGCTTCCACGACCTGGAACACACCCTCACCGTTACCCGCACCGCACGGGCCATCGGACAGGCGATGAAGGTGGGGTCGGCTGAACTGGATCTGCTGGAACTGGCCGCCTTGTTCCACGATACCGGATATGCCCTCGCTTATGCCGGTCACGAAGAACGCAGTGCCGAACTGGCCGAGGATTTCCTCCGCCGCAACGGAGCCAGTGCCGCCGACATCGCCCGGGTAAAAGGCTTGATCCTCGCTACCCGGATGAGGACCACTCCGCGCACGGTCCTACAACAGGTGCTGCGTGATGCCGATTCCGCCAAGGCCGGACAGGTGGATTTCATCGAGAAGAGCGAATTGCTGCGCAAGGAGCTCGAGAGCCTCACGCGCAAACGGATCCCGGCACCGGTATGGCTCGCCGAGAACCTGGCCTACCTGGAACATCATCGCTTCTTCACCGCTCATGCCCGCCATCGTTACGCGAAGCAGAAGGCCATCAACCTGGCCGCCCTGCGTCAACGGTCTGCGGTGCCGAAGAAGGAACGCACACCGCTGCCCAAGGCCGTGGAGCGCTTCTTCGACCGCGACCTGAGCTGGCTCTCGTTCAACGACCGTGTGTTGCAGGAAGCGAAGGATAAGACGGTCCCGCTATTGGAACGCATCAAATTCCTTGCGATCTACTCCAGCAACCTCGACGAGTTCTACCGCGTTCGTGTGGCATCCCTGCGCAGCCTCACCAAGCTGAAGAAGGTGGATCGCACAGCACTGGACGTGACCCCGGAGAAGCGCGTGGAGCGCATCAACCGGAAGGCCATCGCCCAACAGATGGAATTCGGCAAGCTCTATCGTGAGGAGCTTCTTCCGGCGCTGGCGCGCAATGGCATCCGCATCCTCAGCGAAAAGCAACTTTCCAAGAGCCAGTACGCCTTCGTGCAGGCTTACTTCACCGAACGCGTGGCGCCGGTCATCCACACGGCCACCGTGCGCGCGGGCAACGCCCCTTTCATCGAAGACCGCAAGTTGTACTTCGCCTGCCGCGTGAAACCGAAGGGCAAGAACAAGGCGAAGGAACGCATCGTCCTGGTGAACATCCCGAGCGATGACCTCGGCCGATTCCTCACCCTTCCAGCAACGCGCGGCCGCACCGACCTGATCTACTTGGACGATGTGATGCGCCTTTGCCTGGGCGGCCTCTTCACCGGCTATAAGATGACCGAGTGCCACGCGATCAAACTCTCGCGTGACGCCGAGCTCTACCTGGACGAGGAGTACGTGGGCAATGTGAAGGACAAGGTGCGTAAGAGCCTGCGTAAACGAAGTACCGGCGTGCCGTCGCGTTTCCTCTACGATTCCACCATGCCCGCCCCCACCCTGCGATCATTGCGCGACCTGCTCGGCCTTGCGAAGCAGGATCTGATCGCAGGCGGCCGTTACCATCACTTCAGCGATCTGATGAAGCTGCCGGTGAAAGGGCACAAGGAGCTCCGCGAACCTTCCTGGCGCACGGTGGACGACCCTGTGACCAACAACGGCAAGAGCACCTTCACTGCGTTGAAACGCGGCGATGTGTTCTGGCATTTCCCCTACCACGACTTCGGTAATGTGGTGCGCTGGCTGCAACAGGCCGCACAGGACAAGGCGGTGCAGCACATCGCCATCACGCTCTATCGCGTGGCCGACAACTCCGAGGTTTGTGGTGCGTTGATCGATGCCCTGCAACGCGGCAAGAAGGTCACCGTTTTCGTGGAAGTGCAGGCCCGGTTCGATGAGCGGGCCAACCTTTTCTGGGGAGAGGCCTTGGAAAAGGCTGGCGCGGCGGTGCTGTACAGCTACGAGAACCTGAAGGTGCATTGCAAACTGTGCATGATCGAACGCCGCGAAGCCGGCCGCACGGTACGATACGCCTACCTGGGCACAGGCAACTTCAACGAGCGCACCTCGCGCATCTATGCGGACATGGCTTTGCTGACCGCCCAACCTGCCATCACTCGCGAAGTGGCCCAAGTGTTCGCCCACCTCAACGACCGCAACCACAGGCCAGAGGTCTCCCAACTGCTGTTAGCCCCCCTCACCCTGCGTGGTCGCCTGGAGGCCTGTATCGACAAAGAGATCGAGCGCGCGCTCCTGGGACAACGGGCCGAGATCCTGCTGAAGTTGAACAGTCTGGAGGATCGTGCGTTGATCCGCAAGCTGTACGATGCAAGTAACGCGGGGGTGCGGATCCGGCTCATCGTCCGCGGCATCTGTTGTCTGGTGCCGGGCATCGAAGGGCTCAGCAGCAACATCGAGGTCATCAGCATCGTGGACCGCTATCTGGAACACACTCGGGTGTATGCCTTCCACAACGGCGGCAAGTCTGTGGTACTGCTCTCGTCCGCCGATTGGATGGGGCGCAACCTGGACCGTCGCATCGAAGTGGGATTCCCTGTGAATGATGTAGGCCTGCAACGGCAGGTGCTGGAGCTGATGGAGGTCCAGTGGAACGATCGGATGAAAGCACGCCGGATCGATGCGCTACAGACGAACCCCTATCGTAGTGAACGTCGGGAACCGAGAACGCGCGCCCAAGCCGTGACACACGAATACTTGAAGAAGGCTGCCTTGCGGAAGCCATCGCGCCGGTAGTGCGTGCCAGCGGAAGCGGAATGGATGGGAGGGGAGAGCTGCCCTACCTACCTTGTCGAGACGAGGTTCCTAGCAGGTCCTGAGTGTTCCGAATACCCGCCCTCCTCGCTCCCTCCATAGCCTTCAATGAACGTTGATCGCCTCAACTCCTCCAGCCACAGGGACAAGGACCAAGGGCATCCTTCGTACTGATCGGGGGCAAAGATGGCGTGCGCCCATCGCTGTGAGGACTTAGGCATAAGTTGCTTATCAACAGGGTTTTACACCACTGTCAACGATGCCGACGGATGCTCCGAACCAAGCGATGGAGGCACTGTTTTCGAATGATAAGTGACCGGCCAATGAAAAGGGCGGTTCTTTTGGAACCGCCTTCCTGTGAAGGATAGGAACCGAACCGAGAATCTACCCCGCACCCATGCGGGACGCGCTGGCCAGCTATGGAAAAGAAAAAGGGCGGCCCAGCTGGACCGCCCTTCACGTGGAGAATACCGGAGTCGAACCGGTGACCTCTTGCATGCCATGCAAGCGCTCTAGCCAGCTGAGCTAATTCCCCATCATTTCAACCGCCCTTTCGAACGGGACGCAAATGTAGCAAAAGGCTCCGGCCTACCATGTGCTCAACCTCTCCCCTGCCAACACCTGCTCCACACGTGCCATGATATCCGGGGTTAGCTGATCCTGCGCCTCCACCGCTTTCAGATTCTCCTCCAATTGGGTCGTTCTGCTCGCCCCCAGCATCACCGTGCTCACGCTGGGATTCTTCAAACACCAAGCAATAGCGAAGACAGGCAGGGAGAGGCCCAAGCCTGCAGCGAGTGTCTTCAACCCCTCCACTCTATTCAATCGCGTCTCGTTCAGTTCGCGCTCTTTCAACCATTCCAAACCAGCCATGCGCAGGCGCGACGATGCATCGCCCTCCAGCGTGTGCTTGCCACTGAGGATGCCGCTGGCCAACGGGCTCCAGATGGTGGTTCCCAAACCCACGGTATCGTAGAGCGAAGCGAATTCACGCTCCACCTTCTCGCGGTGGAACATGTTGTATTGCGGTTGCTCCATCACCGGACCTATCAGGTGATTTTCCCTGGCGAAAGCGTGAGCTTCCTTGATCTCCGACGCACTCCACTCACTGGTTCCCCAGTACATCACCTTGCCTTGCATGATCAGCTGGTGCATGGTCCACACCGTTTCACCGATGGGCGTGTTGGGGTCGGGGCGGTGGCAAAAGAAGAGGTCGAGATATTCCACCTGAAGGCGTTGCAAGGCCGCATGACAGGCTTCCACCACATGCTTGCGGTGCAGGCCCAGCTGGGTCGGTAGCTTTCCGCCGGAACCGAAGAAGACCTTGCTGCTCACCGTCCAGGTATCGCGCGGCCACTCCATCTTTTTCAAGATGCGGCCCATCACGCGCTCGCTCTCGCCACGCGCGTAGATCTCGGCGTTATCGAAGAAGTTGACGCCGTTGTCGTAGGCGGTCCTCATTAGCGCCTCGGCGGTGTCATCCGTGATCTGTTTGCCGAAGGTGAGCCAGGAGCCGAGTGAGAGTTCGGAGAGTTGCAGGCCGGAGTTTCCGAGACGGCGGTAACGCATGGTCATGTCAGTGGGCGATGATGAGCGGGATACGACAAAGCTGCGACCGTACCCACACTTCAAGCAGATACTCGCCAGCAACGAGGTAGGGCAATTCAATGTTCCCATCATAGCCCACCGTTACGGTCGCTAGCAAAGCGCCGTTCAGGTCGAATATCGATGCAGGATGGGCCAAGTCGGCATCCTCCACATGGACGTGTTTATCCGCCGGAACCGGGAAGGTGTGTACAGCGTTCCCGGTGGAATTGCGATCGACCACCGCCATCGGCAGCTGCAAACGCCACAAGGCTGGAGCATTCAACGCAGACCATTCGTTGCCGATGATCAACGAACTAGGCGTCTCGAACTCGATGGCCTCGACCTGCAAGGGCGAAACGGTGATCGGATGATGTGTGGAGATCCCATCGAAGAAATGATGCTCATCGAGATCCCGCAGGGTCCACACGAACGGAGCATACCCCGCTTCGGTGTGCCCCAGCAGAGCGATGACGCCGGAGCCAGCCTCCCAAGCGGCACCAGTAACGAGTCCTTGCGTGTTGAACTCAGCCCGCCGGAGGGCCACGTGATCGCCTGGTGTGGCCGGCAAGGCATAGAGGTGCGTGTGCTCGTCCAACCAATTCTTGGTGAACAGAAAGATGGAATCGTCCATGGCGATCATGGCCTCACAATCCCAATTCGTGTCATCGTATGCCGGGGTGAAGTCGGACTGGTCAGCGTAGTGGAACGTGATGGTCTCCACCACCACTGCGGTGGTGGATGCCGTTAGCTCGCTCAACGGGAAACGATGGATGGCTAGGTCCGTTCGTGCACCAGCGTTGTTGCCGATGTCGCCCACGTAGAACCAGGTGCCGTCAGTGGTGATGTCCTCCCAATCGACGTTGGTGGCGTTGCTGAGCAAGACCTCCTGTAGGATCTGGCCGGTAGCTTGGTTGACTCGATAGATGGTGTTGCTGTTGTCGCTGTCCAAGCTGATCCACATGTCGTCACCCAAACGCAGGGCACCGCTCGTCTCGTTCAGCAAGGTCGGCAGCTCGGTCAGTAACTCGGGAGTGAGCGGTTGCGCACCGGCCACGAACGGGATTAGCAACAAGCCTGGGAAAAGACGCTTCATGTGGGCTCTTCAGCGTGAAGTTCGCTTAATAGCGTGCGTTCCACAAAGCGCTTTCGCAACTTTGTTCGCATGTCCAGCATCTCCAGCAACAAAGCCCCCGAGCCCGTAGGCCATTACCCGCATGCCCGCCGCGTGGGCGATCTGCTCTTCCTCAGCGGTGTGGGCCCGCGCGAGCGCGGCACGAAGAAGATCCCCGGTGTGGAACTGGATGCGCAGGGCAACATCGTCTCCTACGACATCGAAACGCAGGTGCGCAGCGTGTTCCAGAACGTGCGTTGGATCCTCGAAGACAGCGGCAGCAGTTGGGAGAAGATCGTGGACGTGACGGTGTTCCTCACCAACATGAAGGACGACTTCCCCACCTACAACCGGCTTTGGGCGGCGTACTTCGAGAAGGATCCACCGTGCAGGACCACGTTGGAGATCAATTGCCTGCCCACGCCGATCGCGATCGAGCTGAAGGTCATCGCAACGGTGTGACCTAGCGCTGTATGAGGATCCGCGCGGTCCTCGCCGCCATTCCATCCACCCGCGCGACCACTTGGTAGAGGCCATCCGCCCATCCTGCGGACAAGTCGATCGTGTGAGAGGAACGGAGGCCATTCACTCGCTCGGCGAAGACGAGGCGCCCGGTGGCGTCGTGCAATTCCACCACGGCACGTGCGCCTGTACCTGCGCCTGCCACGATCGTCAAGCGGTCGTTCGCAGGATTCGGGTAGACCAGTAACGCGCTCGGAGCATGTTGCTCCTCCACGACCGTGGTACCATCAGGCCCGAGGTAGCCGGTGCTATCAACGCGTGCCGTGTAGATCGCATTGTCCTCCCAGTTGTACCAGATGGCCACTGCGCCGCCGTTACCATCGGGAACGATACCGTAGGCATTGCCGTTGTTGGGTCCCTTCGACGGTATGCAGAAGCGGGTGGTGTCGCTCCAGAGGTTGGTGCCCGTATTGGTCACCCGGCCCACACGGAAACCAGCCGTTCCCCCCAGGAGGTTGGTGCCGGAGAACATCGCTACGATATGTGTTTCATCCTCGGCAGCGATCGCGCGCGGATAGCCGATCAGGTTGCCGTTCACTTGCATGGCCAGCACACCGTTCGCGGCGAGCAGCGGGTTACCGCTGGCATCGAACCGCTGCATGAACACCTGCCGTCCGCCGCCTGCTGCTGCACGGTTGTCCGCCCAGAACACGATGCTCTCGTCGTCGGTCTGCCGCACGAAGGGATTCTCCTGCACATCCGGTTCGATGCACACATCAATGGGCGCTGTGTTGTTGAGCAATACGCCAGTGGTATCGTAGATCGCCATGCGCAGGTCAACCCCGTTCGCCCAAATGGAGTTCATGCGCGAGGTGGGCGCCATCGCTGTGGCCCATTCGTAGCCGAGCCCTGAGCTGTTGGCGCTCACCTCCAGCAGCTGCGGCCAGAGCTGGTTCCCCATGCTGTCCACGCGCATCGCATAAAGCGGCGCGCCGGAACCGTTGCCCCAGCGCTCTTCGAGCATCAGGCCACCGGTCAGGTCGTGCCGGAAGGTCCACGGACCGGTGACGATGGAATTGTTGAGGCTCGTGATCTCCACGCCTTGCACGGGCATCAGGTTGGTACCGTCGTTCAGCACGCGGGCCACGTGCACATAATCCGCAGCGCCGATCGGGTTGGTGCCCCAACCAACGAAGGTGCCGTTGAGCACGCGCGCCACACGCGGGTACCCGTGGAAGCCGGTGGTGCCACCTCCGGGCAGGAGGCCCGGTTGCGCCAACAGCGTGGGTTCGGCCCATACGGGTTGGCCGTCGATGTCAATGGCCATGGCGCGCACGGTGTCGCCACCGAATTGATCCGCCCCGCTCGCGTAAGCCAGGAAGATGTTCCCGTCGCTCATCGACGCAACACCGTATGAGTTCACGCTCCTTCCCGGCACCTCCATGATCAAGCGTCCATTGGGCTCCCAGAGCAGAGCACCTGTGTGCGTGGTGCGCTGGCCGTACAGGGCGAACTTCTGTGTGGTGATGCGGTTGTCCGTCCACAGGGTGATCCAGCCCCCATTACCGTCGGATACGATGCCGAGGTTGCGTTTCTCGCTCGTATGGTTGCATAGCACCAAGGGGTTGTTGGGGTCGATGGGCCATTGGGCCTGCGCCGTGAAGGCGGTTGCGAGCACGAACAGGAGCGCCATGCCCAGCGAGATACAGATCCATATGAAGGCGTGCCAGTAGCGGTCGTTGCGGTGCGAACGGTCCATGATGAAGGGGAATGAGCGTACAGTGTACATGACGGTCGGTGATTGAGGCAGCGAAAGTCACACGCTCCTCGCGCGGGGCAAAGACCTTCCTATCCGGTGGTCGGTGGATCGATCCAGTGGTGATCAGGAGGCCAAGAACTGCTTCAGCTCGGCCAGTCGACGGCGGCTCACTTCGATGCGGTGGCCATCGCGCAGCACGGCATACCCACCTTCGAGATGCACGATCACCTGTCTGCGCACCAGATCACCGCGATTGAGGCGCACGAAGCCGAACGGCTCCAGCATCTCTTCGAATTCCTTCAGTGTACGTGCGAGCAGGTAGCGGCGGTCCGGTCCGAGATGCACCCACGTGTAGTTGCGTTCCGCCTCACAGCGCACCACCTCCGCAGGTGCTACAAAGAAGGTGCGATCGCCGTGGGGGATGGTGAGCCTGAACGCCTGTACATCGCGCTGCGCGATGTTGGCGATGAACTGATCCTGCACTTGCGATGAAGGCGTTGCGACATCGCGCTGCTCACGCAAACGACCCATGGCCGCAGTCAGTTCTTCGGGCAGCACGGGCTTGGGCAGGTAGTCCAGAGCGCTGAAGCGAATGGCTTGTATGGCGTAGTGCTGATGGCTCGTGGTGAACACCACCGTGAAGTCCCAGCGCTTCAACTGGAGCAGCAGGTCGAAGCCGGAGCCGCCGGGCATCTCCACATCCAGGAGCACGAGGTCGGGCTTGAGCAATGCGATCGCCGCTTGCGCTTCGGTGATGTTCGCCGCTTCACCGATCACATGAACATCGGTATGCGCTTCGGTGAGCAAGGCGCGCAAATAGCGCCGGGCGGCATCATCATCGTCCACCAGCAGGGCGCGGATCATGGGTGCAAGTTCGGCAACGCGCTCAAAGGCCGAGTTCGATCACCACTTCAGTCCCTGTCGCCGCACCCCGCTCATCGCGGCGATCATTGATCACGATGGAGCCCTTCTGCTGCATGCGGTGGGTGAGCAAGAGCAGGCGTTCCTGGGTGAGTTCGGTCGCGTAGGACTGTTCCCCGTCCGCCCTGTTCGCGGCCTTCTGTCGGCCGACGCCATTGTCCGTTACCGTGCAGCGCAGGCCGCTCGTGGTCGTAGCGAAACGCACATCCACGTTCCGCTCCCCGGCTTTCGCAGCAAGTCCATGCCAGATGGCGTTCTCCGCGAACGGTTGCACGAGCAATGCGGGCAGCAACACTTCCTCCTTCAGCAACTCTTCGTCGGCCTCTACCGTGTAGTGCAGGTCCTTCAACCGCAGGGCTTCCAAAGCGAGGTACTGCCGGAGGAAGTCGATCTCCGTTTCCAGCGTGATGCGATCCTTCACGGAGTGCTCCAGCACCATGCGCATCAACTTGGAGAGTCCTTGCAGGTAGGTGAGCGCCTCCTTGTCGCGACCTTCCTTCACCAAGGCGATCGCGCTGTTCTGGCAGTTGTGGATGAAGTGCGGGTTCAGTTGCGCGCGCAGCACCTTCAATTCCAGCAGGTCGTTCATACGCTGCACGCGTGCCTGCTGATCCTGTAGTTCGGCGTTGATGCGCTCCATGTCACGCGCGTGCTGGCCGCGCATCCGATAGTTGCGGTACAGCATCGCCAATAGACCGACGAGCAACACCACCAATGCGGCGGCGGCGATCCACCGGTTCCGCAAGCGATCCTCGTTCAAGCGACGCTCGTCGTTCTCGGCGCGCAGTAGTGCGTTCTCCTTCTCCTTGCGTTCCGTCTCGAAGCGTTTCTCCAGTGCGAGGATCTCGTCGTTCGCGGTGCGGGCGTAGTATTCATGAAGCTGCTCCTCCAACTGCAGCATGGTGGAGTAGGCTGCTTCATGCTCGCCCAGCGCCGCCTGGCTTTCCGCGGTGAAGCCGAGGTTCTCCAGCGTGGTGCTGATGTCCTTGTCGGTGCGCTGGTTCACACGTTCGCTTTCCGTAAAGCGATCGATGGCCTCGCGGTGGCGCCCGGCACGGTGGTACACGTAGGCCAGCGTGTTCAGGCCCTTCGCGTATTTCCCTTCGTCCAGCGCCTTCAGTTTTTCCACCGAGGGTTGCAGGATGGCGATGGCTCCGGCATGATCACCTTTCTCGCTGAGCAGCTTCGCGAGGTTGGCTTCGATGACCACGCGGCTACGCGCGTCATCGGCCGGCAGTCCGGCCAGGCACTTCCGGTAGTAGTGCTCGGCGGAATCGGGTTCGGCGAGCATGGTGAAGTTGTCCGCCACGCCGCCGAGGAACTTGGCTGCCAATTCGCGGTCGCCACTTGCTTGTGCTAGTCGGAGACCCTCGCGCTCCATGGCCAGGGCATCCTTGTACCGATCGGCAGCGAAGAGCAGTTCGGCAAGCAGGCGCATGGCGCGCATCATGATCGTCGTGTCTGCAACACCCGTGGACAGCGACAACGCATACTGCGCGTGTCGTGTGGCCTTGTTCTCGTTGCCGATGGCCATGTGCGAGGCAGCCATTTCCAAATGCACCGAAGCCAGTGGTCCTGACGCCTGATGAGACAACTTCTCGAGCGATCGTTCACCCCCGCTGATGGTCGCTTCCTGTTCCCCCTGCTGAACGGACACGTGGAAACCGTCCGTTCCCATGGTATCCTGCGGATGCATCGCGGTTCTGCACATGCAGACCACGAACACAAGCCATCGTGCTGGGCGTATCCACCTCATCGACGGGAAGATACTCCCAGCCCCTTAGCAGCGAACGCACCGATGGGTCCACAGGTCGGGAGCCCAGTGGTCATGCAGGAAGTTCCTGGAGATCGCCAAGGGCTTTACCAGTTCCCCGAAAGCTTGCGCTTCTCCCAGCCGTACTTCTTGGCAGCCACCTCCATGCAGTAATCGAACGACTGTTTGCTGCGGAGGAAGTTGAACTCGTTGTTCTTCACCGCAGCCGCGTTGGACTCCTGCTCCACCAGCTCGCTCAGCAACGCACGGCACGCGCCCGTTGCCAGACCGCTGATGTACTGCATGTAGTTCGCGCTGATGGCGAGGTCCTGTCCGTAGCGTTCGGCCATCTTGGGCAGGTCCTTATCGTTGAGGATGGCCTGGCACATGAGCGCCCACAAGAGGTGACGACCACGGCCCACGAAACTGTATTTGTTCTCGCCGCGCTCCAGGATGCTGCGCGTGAGCAGCGGCAGACGGAACTGCACTTTGTAGCACAGCACGATGTAACGCGGATCGGGCTCCGTGCGGCGCATGTGGAAGATGGCCTCGTACTGCTTATCCTCCTCGAAGGCCTTGCGCATGGAACGCATGACCACCAATTCGCCTTCCGATGCGAGGAAGGTCTGCGCCAGCTTCAGCATCTGGATCGCCTTGTCATCGGTGATGCCCTGCTCGTCGCGCTCCTCTTCGGTGAGGCCTTCGAACGCTCGCTGTTGGCGCTCGTAGTAGATGCCGAGCTTGCCGCGGAAGTGATCGCTCAGTTCCAGTTGGATCGCATCGTTGGCGCGCAGGTTCCAGCTGTCGACAGGGTTCTGGCGGTTGTTGTTGATGGTGACAGTCGTGATGAACTGATCATCGGCCGTGGTGATCACCTTGCAGATCACTTCGATCCGCTTCAACCGGTCCTTGATGGTCTCGATATCATCACGCTCCTTGTTGCGATCGATGAAGCGCGCCATCGTGGTGATGGTCTGCGCACCGTTGAGCAGACGTGGCTCGGTGATGCGGAACCCGTTGCCATCCTCTTCGATCTTCTGTGCGCTGAAGGTGACGCCGTTGTGGTTGAAGGCGAACATCGCAGGATCCAGCTTCTTGTCGATGCCGATGTCACGGAAGGCCTTCTGCAATACACGGTTCACGGAGCCATCTTCGGGCAGACTGTGGCGGATGTTGCGCTCGAAGAAGCGTGAACCCATTTGGCGGAACATGCCATAGATGTCATAAAGACGGCCCATACCGATCACCATCTGCTGGCCATCGGGACCATCCTTCTCCAACGAACCTGAGAGCTTGATGGGGTACTCGTGCGTCTTGTCCACCACGATGTGCGAGCGCTTGCCGCTGAGCGAGCGGTACTCGATCACCATGCTCATTTCCTTGCCCCACCATTCATCCAGCATGTGCTTGCGGTTCTCCAGATCCTCGCGCAAGGCGCCGAGCACGCTGCTGTTCTCCGCCTTCTCCGGTTCACCTGTGAAGACGAAATGGAAGCTGACATGATCGATACGTGAACGGTTCTCGCGCAGCACGTTCTTCAAGCCGTTCACCACAGCGTTGCGGCTACGGCCTGCTGCGTTGGCGCCGAACACTTCGCCCATGCCATGCTCCAGCAATGTGCGGAAGCCTTGCTTGAACTGTTCATGATCTCCGCTCCATTTGAATTGGAAGAGGTAGACGTGACGTTTGGCTTTGTCGAAGTGGTAACCATCGATGCCATAGTCCTCCCCACCGAAGGCCACTTGATGCAGCGCTTGCTCGCGCGGCACTTTGTGGAATTCCTCCAAAAAGAGCAGTCCGAAGTAATCCTGCCACGCCCCTCCGTTCTCGTTCTTGAGCGACTTGTGGGCGGCTTTGATCTGTTCTTCCGTGATGCGCATGGTCTAAAGATGTGAAAACCCCGCCTGTTTTCACCGTGACCGGTCAATTTCTCTTCCCCAACAGCGGTGGATAAGACCGGGTGAAATTTGACGTCAAATGTGCTTTATCCTTCTGATTACCAGCCGAATAATGCCGCTAAAAGGGCTATGCCGACCAAGTCCATCCAAATGCCCACGCGGACCATATCCCGTACCGGGATGCGCCCTGTACCGAATACGATGGCCTGCATGGGGGAGGCGACGGGTAGGGCGAAACCGAGGGTGGCGGCGAGGGTGGCAGGGATCAGAATGGCCTCGCGATCCATGCCCCAAGCTTCGGCGCTTTGGGCCAGAATGGGGAGGGCAAGACTGGCCACTGCCGTGTTGCTACCCAACTCGCTTAGCACACAAACAAGTGCCGCGACCGAAGCGATCAACAACGGATGAGGCAAGCCCTGGAGGTGTTGCATACCTGCAACGAGCTGCGCTGCGAGACCGGACCTATCAATACCGTGCGCCAGCGAGAAGCCACCTCCAAAGAGCAGCAGAATGCCCCATGGCACATGCGCTTCAGCATACTTCCACGTGAGCAACGTGAAGGGCGGCTTGTTCCCTTCCTCATCCTTCACAGCTCCATCCAACGACTTGGGAATGGGCACAAGGAAGAGCAGCAGCGCACCGATCAACGCAACGGCGCCATCGGTAACGGCTTTGAAACCACTGAGCGAGCGCCAGCCTTGCAGGGTGAAGGAATCGCTGAAGCGGATGTCATCTCCAGTGACCCACAACACGGCTGTTGTACCGAAGATGAGCGCAGCGGTACGCTCAGCAGCGGATACGCGACCTAACGCCATAACGCGTTCGCGAACATCCTTCGGCGAGCTCAAGTGTGTATTGGGTAGTTTGAAGAAGACACGTGTGATGAGCCACCAGGTGATGGCGAGGTACACCACCATAAGCGGAACACCGAAGGCCATCCATTGCCCGAAACCGATGGGTGGCTGATCAGGATAGCGTTCGCGCCACATCTCCAAAAAGACCAGGTTCGGCGGTGTGCCCACAGGAGTAGCCATGCCGCCGATGGTGGCCCCGAGCGAAACGGCGAGCAACAGAGGAACGGTGAGTTTCTTCCGCAGATCGGGATCACCGTCGCCATCGAGCAGACTGAGCGCGATGGGTAACATCACCAGCACGCACGAAGTGCTGTTCATCCACATGCTCAACAAACCCGTGGCGAGCATGATGCCAGCCACCAAACGCGGGCCGGTGCCTCCCATCCTATCCATGATGCGAAGAGCGATACGCCTGTGCAGATCGGCACGCTCCATGGCCAATGCGAGCAGGAAACCGCCAAGGAAAAGGAAGATGATCTCCTTGCCGTAGTTGACCGCCGTGCCTGCGACCGTGTCGATGCCGAGCAATGGAAAGAGCACAAGCGGCAACAACGATGTAACCGCCAACGGCACCGCTTCGCTGATCCACCACAAGGCCATCCAGGCCACAATGCCCGCCATGGCCGCCGGCGCGGCACCAATGTCCCTCACTAGGAAATAGACCACGGCCGCCGCAACGGGACCACCAAGACGGAAGAGGCGTGTGCGCACGGGGAACGACTTCGCGCCAAAGTAATCCGCTATCCGTTACGACACCGCCATGGCACGCGGATGCCGGATACATTTGGTTCGTCTTCATGCACCGCCCACTCACCATCGCCGAGATCCGTGAACGGCAACGCGTATTCACCTTCCGGCATCCGGTGGTGATGGCGCTGCTCACGCAAGTGTCGTTCTGGATCGTCGCCAACACCTTGTTCGTGCTGCTGATGGTGATGTTCCTCACCGCGATCTCCTTTCACGTGCCCGGGTTACATGTGGTTCCCTTGCGCATCGCACTGCCCGGTGCAGTGCTCTTGGGTATCGCCTATGGCACCATCCTCGGCTGCATCGATCTGTTGATCGAACGCTCCCGTGATCCGGACCGCGCCTGGGGTCTACGCATCCTGTTGAAAGCGATCCTCTACACCGGCACGTTCGTCGTCCTGGTATCCATCTTCTTCAACCTGGCCAAGCCGATCTACGAGCGGTATGTGGGCGGCGTACCTCCTCCTATTTCGCAACGCTGGATGTTGCTCGCCTTGTTGCTTTTCGCTACCGTGGGAAACTTGCTCGTTTCCTTCTTCAAGGAAGTGGACCGCAGTTTCGGGCCCGGCTTGATGCGCCCGTTGATGATGGGTCGCTACCGCAAACCACAGGTGGAGCAACGCATCTTCATGTTCATGGACCTGAAGGGAAGCACCACGCACGCTGAAACACTCGGCCACATCCGCTACAGCGCCATGGTGCGTGACCTGTTCCAGGACGTGAACCGTATGGTGCCACGTTTCGAGGCTGAGATCTATCAGTACGTGGGAGATGAAGTGGTGTTGACCTGGGACTTGCACGACGGACCTGAAGCGCGGCGCTGTCTGTTGTTGTTCTACGCGGTACAGGATGCCATCACGGAGCGCGCATCGATCTATGAACACCGCTATGGAACCATCCCTTTCTTCAAGGCTGGTGTGCATGCAGGCACCGTAACAGCGGTGGAGATCGGTGACATCAAACGCGAGATCGCCTACCACGGCGATACGGTGAACACCGCTGCACGCATCCAGAGCATGAGCAACGAATTCGGTCGCACCCTATTGATCAGCGAAGCGATGAAGGAACTTTGTGGCGACCTGCACATCGGCGGCTTGGGCAGCGAGGCACTCGGCAGCATTCTGCTGAAAGGAAAAAGCCAGCACGTAACGATACACGCGGTAGAACCCATCTCCTCCTGAATACTGCACCATGGCACATGACCCCGCCGAAGCACCGGATCCCGAGAAGCAGGCCAAGAAAGCTGCGAAGAAGGCCGAGAAGGAGAAACGCGACAAGGTGAAGGAGACTGAGCGCGGCGTGGAGACGCTCTTTCGCGTGACGCTGAACAACCACACCCGCCTCAGCCAGATCGCCGACAACAAGGCGAACATCATGCTCACGGTGAACGCGCTGATGATCTCGCTGCTGATCAGCGGACCCATGACGCGCGTGGAGAAACATCCGGAATACATCCCGGCGCTCACGCTGGTGCTGACAACATGCGCGCTTTCCATCATCACCGCCACACTGGCCACGCGCCCGAAGGTGACCGCCGGCCGAAGCACCGCGCAGCAGATGAAGGATAAGACCGCGAACCTGCTCTTCTTCGGCAACTTCCACGATATGCCACTGGATGAATACCAACGTGGCATGAACGACGTGATGGCCGACCGCGACTACCTCTACGGCTCCATGACGCGCGACTTACATGCGCTCGGCGGCGTGCTGCATCGCAAGTACAAGTTCCTACGCATCACCTACACCATCTTCATGTTCGGTGTGACCAGCACGGTATTCCTGATCGTGGGCAGCATGCTGATGGATAGCATGAAGTGAAGCGCTTGACGCCTGAACCCTCTGCGCTCCTCAGCATCTCCGCGACCCTGCGGTTCACTCAGGCCTCAGAAAAAGAACCCCAGCCGCACATCCACCAACGCATCGTCGTCACTGACGGCATAGGTTCCTTGCAGCACGATCATGTTCAGCGGTCTGATGAAAAGCCCGCCACCAAAGGCGTGATGCCACAGTGGGCTGTTGTCCGCCGCATCCACCCAAACGCGACCAGCATCCGCCAGACCGATGATGCCCAACCGGAACGGCAGCACGGCATTGCGCGAGGTGAAGAGGTCAGCCCGGATCTCGAAATTGCCGTAGGCTGCCGTGTTGCCGGAGAACCGGTCTCGCCGCAAACCACGCACGGTCTCGAAGCCACCGATGGTCGAAGCGGTCAACGGATCCACATCACCATCGCGGCGCTGGAAGCCCATGCGCATGGCCACCACGCTGCGCGAACGCCCGATCTCCAGCGGCGTGTAGGTGCGCAGTTCGCTCTTGATGCCACGTGTGACAGCCTTCGTGTGACGTTCGTCCAGCACTTCACCCGACAGCTCGAAACGGATGCCTCGCGTGGGTTGCATCAAGTTGTCCACACTTTGCAGGATGTATGACGCGAAACCACCGAGGTAGTCCACATCCGGTTGTAGCTGCAGTGCATCGCGGCCTGGAAGCAAGTTGCTCAGTTCGCCCTGCGATGCAACCACCCACCGCCCACCCGCGCGCAGGTGGTGAATGCCGCTGAACGTGCGTTGCGCATACGGCCGGATGTCGACGATATCCATGCGGTACTGGAACGCTTTCAGGTCCTCAGGCTTATCAGTCCGGTTCCCGAAGCCGAAGAAGTTGAACCGGAAATCAGGCGCGAGCATCTGTGCATCCAACCCGAAACCCGTGCGACCGATCACGTTCAAGACCTGGCCCTTGTAGGCCGCGCGATACGCGCCGGTGCGCAAGGCGTAGCTCGCATTCAACTGATGCTTCCATTTGAACGGCGCTGATTTGAAGCCCTGTTTCATCCAGCGTGCGCCGCCGCCGAGGAACACGCCATCATCGATGTTGTACCCGAAGGCGATCAAGGGCATCAAGACATCAGGCACATACTCCTGACGCTCGTATTCAACGGCGTGCAAGCGTTTGCTGCGCACCAGATGCGCATCGTTGCCGAGCTTCCATTTCTTGTTCGCGTGTTCACCTCCGGATGTTCCGTAGGCGATGGTATGGTCGCCCCAGCATTTCACGCGCGCGCTGTCCACCACTTCGGCTTCGCTGTCGCCTTCGATGATGCGCACCTTGATCGCCTTCTTCACATCACCCTGCACGGTGAAGTCATCATTCCCACTGAGACCGTAGAGCCGAATCTCTTTCGTCTCCGAGCGCAGGAAGATGCGCTGATACACCAATTCGTCTTCAGCCTTCTTCACCTTGTGGCGGACCTCCACCAGTGTGTGCTCATCATCGATCCGTTCCACCAGGAAACGTTCGTTGCCTTCCGTGCCGACCACGTTCACGTAGCGCGCCAAGCGCAGGTATTGCCTGTTCGCCAAACGTTGCAGCCCATCGCGACGGGCTTTCAATCCCTTGATGACCGCTTCGCCCATCAACCGTTGAGCGGTATCGGGCAATGCATGCACAGCGTTGAGGATCGCATCATCGGTCAATTCCACGCGCATGCTGTCCGCAACTTGCTTCCAGGCGTTCCGATCCAGTCCGGAGAGATACGCCCGGTCGAGGTAACGCGCATTGAAGTTCTGCCCATCGATGTCGCGCACATCCTCGCCGTAGCTCTGGAATTTCGCGATGGCCCACTTGCGGTTTACGATGTTCGGCAAGACGCCATCCTGCTTGAAGAAGGCCTGATCGCGATCGCGCGGGACCGGTCGATACAGCGTACGTCCATCGGGTTGTGCATAGCTCGCCCAACGCCACTGATCATCGTGCCGGTCCCAGTCGCCGATGACCATGTCCAACAACCGCGCACGCAACAAGGCACGATCATCCAACACGGCTTTGTAGGAAGCTCGTCGTGCTGCGATCAGATCCGGCGAACCAATGAGCTCCTTGGAAGAACCGAGCGACTTTTCGTCCGACCAGTCACCATCCGGACGTTCCTCCAAGAGACAGAGCGTATTGGCGAAATCGGGACGATAGACCCCAAGAGCCGGATCATCCGGAACATAGACCAAACGTGGTGATGTGTGCAGCAAGCCCACCGCATCCGCCAACGGCGCAATGGCCACGCTCGCATACGGATGACTGCCCGCGATGCCATCGGCCACGAGGCTCTCCACCACGGTACCACGCATCTCCAACGACAGCGCCATACCCGGGAATTTCTTGATCGTGCGCACCACGTACTCGTGGCCGTTCTCCGCCTTCAGTCGCAGCGAGAGCGTTTGCATGCCCCCACCGGTGTTCTTCGCCTTCAATCCGCCGAACGTGGTGTCCATCCGCAACACCGGCACGCGGATGGGGGCGGTCCATACATCACGGTAGAGATCACCGAAGAAGAACCGCTTCAACTTCCCGGCGGCGAGATCCTCGTTGGGGATCACGGTCACGCTGTCGGGCATTACCGGAGCTGGACGGTCATCCACATAGCGGAACGCGTCGGGAGGCGGGCCTTCCAATTGGCCTGACCAAGCCGGTGTGCTCCCGCTCGAAAGTGTGAACACATCGAGGAACAAGGACCCGTTGCGCAATGCCGTGATCCGCGCGAAGCCGCGTTCGTCCGTGCCGAACGTCAGTGGGTTCGACTTCTGCAGGTAGGTGGACTTCGATCCTGAACCGCTCACGATGTGATGGACACCATCGCGCTGCTGGTACTGCAATGTGTGTTCGTGACCTGCCGCGTACATCGTGCCCGGATACAACTTCATCAACCGTTCCAGACCGGTGTGCAGCGCTTGGTAGCGCGTGTTCGCCACATCCTGGATGTTGCCGACCAGCGTGCGCGACATCGGGTACAGGCTGCCGAGCACAGGTAGCGGGATCCACAACTTGTCATTGACCTGGCGCAAGGGAAAGAGGTGATCCTTCAGCGGGAAGTAGCCGCCGTGCTCGCCGTAGGTGTAGAGCGGATGGTGCCCTGCGATGATCACGTGCTTGCCACGGTTGTCCTTCAGCGCTTCACCGACCGCATTGAGGAATTCCGCATCCGTCGCCACATCGCAACCGTCGCGTTCGCCTTCGGGTTTGCGGTACTTGTGTAGCCACCACTGCGTGTCGATGATGACCAGCACCAGCTTGTCGCCGAGCTCGATCACTTCTGGACCGGGGCAGCCGCCCTTGGGCAGGAACGCCTTCTTTCCGAGTGAGTCGACGATGAACTCCTGTTGCCGTTGCACGGTGGCCCAACCGTTCGGGCGGCCTTGTGACCAATCGTGGTTGCCGGGAATGAAGACGGTACGCCCATCGAACGCCCGCGCCGCCTGAATCTGCGGCATGATGTTGCGCTCATCCTGTGCGCGCTCGGGATCACTCTTCTTATGCAGACCGCGCTCGTAGATGTTGTCGCCGAGGAAAAGCAAGGTCCGCTCCTGCGCTGTGTCGGCCTTCGCTACTTGATCAAGCAAGCGCAAGACCGGGGCACTGTGCTCTTCGCCCTCTGCACCCGCATCACCAACGAGGTAGATGGCGCGAACGAGCCGATCGGGAACCTTGGATTGTGCAACAAGCAGGACCGGACACAGCATCAACGCGGCCCACACCACGCGCAGCCCGATCATGCTGTGCGATCGCATCACACCTTCAGCTTCCGGCTTTGTGCGCTCAAGGTCATCTCCGCCTTGATGATGGTGGCGAGATGCTTCAACCTATCGTAGGCGGCGAGCTGCTTGTTGTAGCGCTTCAGATCAGCCACGCTCAGCTGGCCCACGTCGCGCAGGTCCATCTTGTCCGCCAGGTCGATCACTTTCACTCGTGTGGCCAGTTGGTTCTGCGCCACGCGATCGATGTAGCCATCGTAATCCTCATCCGGGATGCGGCTGATGTGCGTGAGTGCTACGAGAACATGTTCCGGTATCTCCTTCTCGCGCAGGTCGGCAATGGTGAGTTCCGAGCGTTCCAGGATGTCGTGGATCGCCGCCAGCAACTGCTCATCATGATCCTTCGCATGGGTGATCACCCGCATGATGTGCAGAATGAACGGCTGCCCGAAACGATCCACCTGGCCCTTGTGGACCTTGGCCGCCAACCGTATCGCTCGCTCGAGCAACTGTCCATTGGTGGGAGGCGTGGGTTTAACCGTTGTTGCCATGCGTTCGTAGAAAGGTGGACGAAGTTCGTGAGAACGGGCAATTATCCATCTTCGTTCTGCGTTATCACTGCTATTCCCGTGACATTCGCCCCTGCTTTGCTCCTATTCCGCGTCCTCATCGGGCTGCTTGCGCTGTTGTGCATGCACCGGTGCCATGGCCAACGTGATAGCACCGTGTACCGCGTGAATGCTTGGGTCGACGCGGCATTGATCGCCGGTGGGGTGACCGGATTCGTGACCGGGATGAAGGCCCAGAGCGCCAAACCAAGCCTGGGCCTTGGTGAATTGGGTGGCTTGCGCAACTACCAAGTTCCCGGCTTCGACAGGATGGCTTTACGGATCGACCCCGCAGGACAGGATCGCGCCATGCGGATCTCTGATCGGGTGATGTACGGAACGCTGGCCGCACCCGGGCTACTGCTATTGGATGGCCGCGTGCGGAAGGAGTGGCTGAACGTTTACACGATGTACGTGGAGACCGCCGCGCTCACCTCTGGTATGCAGGCGTGGTCATGCGTGGGCGCTGGTCGCTATCGCCCCATCGCATACATCGAGGACGCCACATTGGATCAGCGTATCGATCAGCGCAACTCCAATTCATTCTACAGTGGCCACACGGCGAACACCGCCATGGCTTCGTTCTTCATGGCACAGGTGATCAGTGACATGCACGCGGAGCTCGGTGGCAAGAAGTGGTGGTTGTACGGTGCTGCGACGATCCCACCTGCTGTTGTAGGCTACTACCGGATCCAAGCGGGCAAGCATTTCCCGACGGATGTGCTGACAGGTGCGTTGATGGGTGCAGCGACCGGTGTACTTGTTCCAATCCTGCACCGCACGAACTTGTGCGACGGGCGCCTCAGTGTGATCCCCTCCGTCTCCAGCAATTCCTTCGGAGCGAACCTGGCCCTGACCTGGTAGGGGTCGGTCCGGTCAGCCCAAGCGGGCTTCGCGCGGCGTGCTGAACGTGAGGAAGACCAACGCCAGCACCGCGATGAACAGTCCGAGGAACTCGCGCACTTCTTCGATGTACGGGTTGGTGGCCTGCATCTCTTCCACGATCGAAGGCATGTCGGCTTCCAACCACTCCATCATTCCGGGGAGCATCGTACACATCCAGATGCCGAGCGCGATGCACAACCATCCGCTGACACGGCGATCGGCCCTGCCAAAGACCGCCAAGGCGAAGAGAATGCCCACACTACCGTAGGCAAGGATCCAAACAACAGGGTCGAGATCGTTGATGTTGAGCGCTGCGAACGCGAGGAAGAGCAGGGAGAAGAAGATGTTGAGCGCTCGTTTCATCAGGACCTAGAATTCAATACGGTAGCTAAGGTTTGGGATAAGGCCAAGTTGGTATTTCGTCACTTCCTCTCCTTTCCTGTAGTCGAAGTAACGATAGGCGACGTTCTGAGCGTTCGTTGCATTGAGCAGGTCCAATGCCCACATGCCTGTACGCCCTTCGCGTTCCCGTTTCAGATAGATGCGTAGATCCAGCCGGTACGTGCCCGGATACTGTGCGCTGTACGGCTCCGACGCGATGCCGTTGGAAGAAGGCATGGGCGTGTACCGCTGCCCACCGGTGATATTGAATCGCCCGTTCACGCCCCAGGTCCGTTTCAGCTTTTCCTTCTGCTTCGCGAATTCACGCCCGATCACCGCATTCGCTGCATACGACGTGTTCCAGCGACTATCGTACGTCTTGTTGATGTTGTCCACATACGTGGCATCGAACACGGTGGCATTCACTTGATAGAACAGATCGCGGAAGAAGGTGTGCTCCAAACCGACCTGACCGCCCACCGTGCGCGTCTTACCCTTCGATGCGAGTGGCAGCGGGGTGATGCCATCCCATTCGTTCACGATGCTGAAGCCCGCCCCATTCGTGAGACCATATCGGTACATGCCGACGGGCACCTCCGACTGATGCTGCGCGAAGGCACCGATGGTTGAACGCAGGTGCGGACGGAAACGATGTTCGTATGTGAGCTCCATGTCGCTCGCACGCATCAAGCCCAGTCCAACGTTCGCCGTTGGTTCGATCGACGACGTGGCCCACCACACGTAGTTGACCGCGTAGTTCTGGATCGGCGGCAACTGACCGCGCATTCCGGTGGCGAACAGGAAGCGCCCATGTTCAGACAAGGCATACCGCAACGAAGCCCGTGGTTCGGCCAGGCCCGAGCCGCTCATAGTCCAGTGTGCGTAGCCGATGCCCACATCCAATTGCACACGTTGGCCCAGGTCGTGCTCGTATCGCACATACGGTCTCATGAACCAGCCCCCGTCGCGCTCATCCAGATCCCACAAGCGCTTCGCGACCGTGCGCTCCACGGCGTGCACACCCACCGTCACACGGATGCGTGCCCCCAGCGACCGCATACCATACGAATGCACGGACAGTTTCGTCTCGGCCAGCGCAGCCGTATCACTGATCACGAGCGAAGGCAGGAAGGTTGGTGATCGCGAGGAACGCTCTTGATCATTCATCGACCAAACCACGGTGGTCTTCCACAGCGAACGTTCTCCGATGCGTTGTTGGAGCGACAACCCGAGTGCCCCCACGCTGGCTTCATAATCGATGTCCTGGCTGTCCTTGTCCAACTCCCACTCGGTGCTGTCCTTCGCATCGAACCGGTTGCTGCTGTTGCCGCCCATACCGAAGAGCAACAATTCAGTACGCCTGCTGAAGGGCAGGTTCACGGTGAAGGCCAGGTCCTGAAAAGACAGGGCTTCATCACCCAGCGCAACACCCATGGCACCGAGCACGCCCAAGGTGCTGTAGCGGTAGTTGACCAGGTAAGAGGCCTTGCCACCTTGTTTGAAGGGACCTTCAGCGCCCAGATCGATACCGATGAGGCCCGCTTGAAGTGTGTACGCCCGGCGTTGCGTGATGCCCCGACGCAAACGCAGGTCCATGATGCCACCCAGCGCATTGCCATAGGGCGCCGCCAGCCCACCGGTCAACAAGCGCGAATGGCCCAGCATCTGCGCACTGAGGATGGTGGTGCCTCCTCCCGTGAGCGTTGGAAGGTCGCTTTGTGTGCCCGCGTTGGTCAAATGGTTCGGCGTTACGATCTCCGCTCCCTCCAACAACCAGGCATTATTGGATGGGCTGTTCCCCCGCACGCTGAAATGGTTGCCCTGATCATTGGTGGAAGCCACACCCGCAGCGCTCATCGCCAGGCGCGCCGGATCGGAGAACGTGGCGGGATAGCGCAGGCTCTTTTCCACGGTGAGCTCGATGCTGGAACTGGCGCTCATCCGCTCGGGTACGCGGACCAAGACTTCCGCAGTGGTCATCTCCACGGCAGTGGTCAACAACTTCAGTTCGAGCCGTTCCTCTTTACCGCTGCGCACCCATACTTCGTTCAGCTCGGTCGGGGCAAAGCCAACATGGCTCACACGCAACCGGTAGAGCCCTGTCGGCAGTCCGCTGAAACGGAACGAGCCGTCGCTTGCCGTGGCCGTGGTGAACTGCGTATCGGGGATCAGGACCTGCACGTTGGCATCCGCCAATGGCAACGCAGCTTCATCGGTCACATGGCCGCTCAAGGCTCCCGTGGTTTGCGCAAATGATACCAAGCTGGTCAGCAAGAATGCGGCCACCAGTCCTGCCGGACGCTCTGTGCTCATACAGCGAACATATCCCAAGGGAGAAGAACGGCTCACTTGAACACGTCCATCAAACCGGGCTTACAGGCTTCGCTCACCGGGATCTCGGCTCCGTCGGCCAGCACCACGACACCTCCCTTCCCCTTCCTGTACTTACGGATGCTGCCGATGCTGACCAGATGCGATCGGTGTACGCGTACGAAACCGAGCTGGACCAGAGCTTGCTCGTAGTGCTTCAGTGGTCGGCAGATCATCTTGCGCTCACCGCTGGTCAGCACGAACCAAGTGAAGTTGTCCTCGGCCTCGCACCGCACGATGTCGCGGGCTTGCACCACTTCGAAGCCATCCAACAACGGCAGCACCACCTTCTGTTCACCGGCCGGACCGCGCAAGTTGTCGAGCAGAACGCGCGCGCGTTGCACGTGTTCCTTGTCGCGAACACGCGCCACCACCTTCTCCACTGCCATCTGTAGCAGACCGATGTTCACCGGCTTCAAGAGATAGTCCACCGCGCTCACTTGGATAGCCTGTAGCGCATGATCGCTGTATGCCGTGACGAAAACCACCTGGAACGGCAGATCGCCATAGGATGCCAGCATGTCGAAGCCGGAACGGAACGGCATCTCGATATCCAGGAAGACCAGGTGCGGCGTGGTGCGCGCGATCAATGCCATGCCCTCCTGGGCGTCCGCCGCCTTGCCTACCACCTGTACCTGCGGGCAGTAACGTCCGAGGTAAGCTTCCAGCACGTCGCGGCTGGCGGCCTCGTCATCGATCACCACACAACGCAAGGGCTCAGCGGACATCGTTCAGGGTCTTGGGAAGTTCGAAATGGACGCGTGTTCCTGTTCCGTCGCTCTTGGCATCGGTGATCTCCAATGTCACTTGCGTTCGGTACAGCTGGTTCACCAGCGCGATCCGGTTACGGGCATTGCTGATGCCCTTGGAACGCGTGCCCTGCGTACTGCCTCGTTTGATCTCGGCACTGCGCGCACGACCTATGCCATCATCGGTGATGGTGAAAGCGATGTGACCTCCGACATACTTCAGCTCCACCGTCAGCTCGCCCATTCCCTCTCTGTGGCGTAGACCGTGCCAGATGGCGTTCTCGATGAATGGTTGCACCAGCATCGGCGGAACACGCAGACCCGCATTGAGCAGACTATCATCCACATGGAACCTGTAGGTGAACTTCTCCTGGAACCGATCATACTCCAGCCGCAGATACTGTTGAAGCAGCTCCACTTCATCCTCCAATTCGATGAACTCCAGTTCGGAGTAAGTGAGCACCTTGCGCATCAAGCCGCTGAGGTCCGTGAGGTATTGGTTGCTGCGTCGCTCATCGTGTACCGCGATGTAGTGGTTCACCGCGTTCAGGGCGTTGAAGATGAAGTGAGGGTTCATTTGGGCGCGCAAAGAGCGAAGCTCGATGAGTCGGGCGGCAAGCTGTTCCTTGTGGCGAGCACGCTGGCGATAGATCAACAAGCCGCCGAGTAACACCAACGCCACGACCAGGGTGAGGATGATGGCATTGCGCGAGAAGAGCTGCGCCGCCCGGGCTTCGTCCTGTACCTGCAGCAGCTCGATGCGTTTGCCGTTGATCTCACGGTCCTTCTCCAACAACCGGATCCGTTGCACATCCGCGTTGAGCGAGCTGAAGAGCCCGAGGTTCGCCTCCAGCTTGCGCTTCTTCTCGCGGTCGGCAAGCTCCATGGCGCTGATGTATTCGTTGAGGTAACGCTGTGCCGCCTGCACGTTACCGACCTCCAGATGCGTTTGCGAAAGGTTCTTCAATGCGAGCGTCCGAAGGTCCAGGAACCGCGGATCATCGCTGTTGGCGGGTAACTCGCCCAATACCTTGTTGAAGGTGCTCAATGCGCTTGACTTGTCATCGGCGAGGCGCTGCACATCGGCGAGCTCCAGCTGGTTGCTCAGACTGGTGTACGGGTCGGTCCCGTTCAGCTCCTGCTGGAGTTCTTCCCGGAAGTTCTGCGCTTCCTTGTACTCGCCCACCTCCTTCATCGTCTCGGCGATGTCGAGCTTCGACTTGTAGCGTTTCTCCGGCAGAACGATGGAGTCCGTGGCCGCCCAGGCCTGTTTCAAGACGCCCATTCCCTCGCTCTTTTTGTTGGCCCGGAAAAGGTATCCACCGCGTTGCACGTTGCTCGCGATCTCCGCTTCCTTGTTCCCCGCATTGCGCGCCAACTCCGCGCTCTGTTCCAGTAGGACGTTCGCCCGGCTGATCTCGCCGATCTCCGCCAGGATGCGCGCCACCAGCGCGTTGATGACGGGGACCCGATCGTCCAGCTTCGTTCCTTCCACATGTTCCTTCAATGCTTCCAAGGAAGTGCGGGCATCCAGGTAGCGTTTCATCCGCACCATACACAGCGCGGCATCGAGTTCCGCATCCACGACCACGGAAGAAGACGCATCCGGATGCATCTCGATGCACTTCTCGAAATAGCCCGTGGCCAGGTCGCATTGATCCTGCTGGGTGAAGAGGCGACCAAGCACACCGTAACACCGGGACTCCAGTGCGGTGACGCCATTGTTCATGCTCCACACCAGTACGCTCTCAACCAGTTTGAAGGCGGAATCAACACGCTCGGGACCCAGATCGGCCGCTGTGTTCAACTGCCGCTCCATCCGAATAAGGCCGTTGTCAACGCTCCGCCCACTCGACCTCACCTTCTGCTCCTGTGCCTGAACGAGGGCCGCAGAACAGGCGAAAACGAGGATCAACAAAAGGCGTGTTACCGAGGGCATCAAGGCAAACATACAGAGCTCCCTCCCTGTCGTTCGGGCACGACGTTGCGGATCGCACCACCGCCGACCGCAGTCCACCCGGTGACATATCCCGTTCACCCAGTGGCATGGTGCACTTACCAAGTGGTGCTGGACGACCCTTCCGCACACGGATAGGTTCGCTGAAAAACAACCCAGCCATGCGACTCCCCCGAACCATCGCACCCGCCATCTGTATCGCTCTATTAGGTACGATCACTGCTTGCGTGCCACCTTCGAGCGACCGCGACGGCGGCGACAACGATGGCGTTGATTCCTCCGCGCAGGTGACCGGTCAAGTGTTGGATCCCGCTCCGGCAACGGGTACACCCGCCGAACACATCATGCTCGGCCTGATACTGGACACGAGCAACAGCATGGACGGCCTCATCGATCAAGCCAAGTCACAACTGTGGAACATCGTGAATAAGCTCTCCTCGGCCCACAGTGGCGATCAACGACCCTCTGTACAAGTGGCGCTGTACGAATATGGGAACGACCGGCTTTCAGGGCGAACGAACCACATCCGCCAGGTGAGCGGCTTCACCACCAACATGGACGAGATCTCCAAAGCGCTCTTCGCCTTGACCACCGACGGCGGAGAGGAATACTGCGGCGCGGTGATCGCACGCTCCGTGGATGAACTGCCCTGGGGGGAAGGCGATGGTGATCTGCGCATGCTGGTGATAGCTGGGAACGAACCATTCACCCAAGGTCCGGTCAACTTCGGACAGGCCTGTGAACGCGCACGGCAAAAGGGGATCGTAGTGAACACCATCTACTGTGGAGAGCACAACGAAGGCATCAACTCGTCGTGGCAGGCGGGCGCCATCGCTGCGGCCGGGGATTATTTCTCCATCGACCAGAACGCCATCACCATGCAGATCGCCTCACCCTATGATGATGAACTGGCGCAACTGGAAATGAAATGGAATGCCAGCGGCATATTCTATGGAGCCCAGGGAGGCTACAACCAAGCGAATCTGGAGGTGCAGGACAGCAATGGGAAAAGCCTTGGCAAAAGCACGGAGGCGAGCCGTCGGAGTTACAAACTCGCCAACAGTCACTTGAAACAAGACTGGGACCTGACCGAAGTAAAAGCGGAGCGTCTGGAAGAGGTGATCAAAGGGACCGACAAAGCCACCCTCCCGCCGCAGTATCGCGCATTGAGCGAGCCACAATTGAAAGCCGAGGTCGAGCGTTCGATGGCGGAGAAGGAAAGGTTGAAGGACCGTATGGCCATTTTGACCGCTCAACGCGAAGCATACATCAGCACGAACAGCAAAACTTCCGAAGGCAATGAGCTCGAGAACGCATTACTCGCTTCCATCGAGAAGCATGCTGCGCAAAGAGGGCTCCATTTCGGTAAGGTGATCTCTCTGGAAGCTCCCGGAAACACTTCCTCGCAGACGGTCAAGTCGAAAGACTAGAGAAACCAGTGGTGACCATGCGGCCAGAACTTTCCTTCATCAACCCATGGTCCACATCACTAAAGCCGCGACCAGGGCCACTAAGACGATAAAGGCCAAAAGCCGGTACGTACCAAGCTCATACTTCGGTGGCTCCTTGCTCATGATGCATGTATTCGCTACGATGAAGGATCATTGACGTTCGGTGTTCAGGCCACGTTGCAGCTCACGGTGACCCTCAACAAACCCCTTTATCACCACCATGACCAAGGCTGATAGCACCACGAAGAACACCAACTGATCAATGGCCATTACACGACCGATGACGATCAAGGCCAGTAATGAACCGATGATCAGAAGGAGGAAAAGCTTGAGCACGGCGGTTGTTTTCACTCGTAGATGAAGAATCATGCCAGCAGCGCTCCTGCGGAAAGGTCTTCACCGTGCGTGACAAGACGCCCCATGTGAGGAAGATCCTCTCCACGTGATCTTTCCCAAGGCATCAGCCTATCGACGGCATGTCTTTGGCTTCGGGGAGGGTCAGATCATCCTGCCATGAAGCGAAATGCTCTCCTCCTTCTCCTCATCGTTACCGGTCCGGGCCCCATGATCGCACAGGAGACGGTTCGGTCGTTGCCGGATACCACTTTGCAGCGCTGTTTGCTTGAGAGCGGTCCTGACGTATGGGCGGCGTTGGTACTTTCTGCAGATCAGCTTCAACGTATGAAGCTCGTTCAAGACGCTTGCAAGGAAGAGTGCGCCGCTGCTACCGCTGAACGGCCACTCAACGCTATCTCTACCGCTGATGGCTTAACCGTGCTCGATGAGTTGCGCAATATCCTCACCCCTGAACAGTTCAGTCATTGGAGCAGCAGGTGTGGCGAGCACCCGTAGACCGCCCCGAAGCTGGAACGATAGGTATGGCCGTCGTGGAACACGTCCTTTGGCAGCAGCGATCGGCCGCGCATTAGTTGGGTGGAGCACCGTGCTCTCAACCTGAGAAGCGCCGCATCACGGTCACCCCAAGATCGGGCAAGAGGTTCCCCAACACCGAACGTCGTACACATATGCCGAAGCACGAGCGTCGATCGGCACGTCACGTGGGAGTGTTCCGCCAAACACTCCATTCATGGCAACCACCAAGAACCCTTCGCCTAAAAGGCACTCCCTTCACTGGACAGCTACTGATCGCAAGCGCATAGTGGATTCTTTGAATATACTCCTCGCGAACTATCAGGTGCATTACCAGAAACTTCGGAACTATCATTGGAACGTCACGGGAGGTGATTTCTTCGATATCCATGAACAGCTCGAACTCCAGTACACCCAAGCCCAAGAGAACATCGATTTGATCGCGGAGCGCGTGCGGGTATTCCAAGCGCGACCCTTGAGCACCTACGCAGAGTACTTGAAGGAAAGCTCCTTGAAGGAGGACTCTACCGTGCCCGAGTCCGAGAAAATGATGAAGAACCTGCTCGCGGACTATGTGATGCTGATCGACTTGATGTGCGACACGGTAGACCTGACTTTGGAATTGAGCGACTCGGGCACCGAGCGTCTTGTGAAAGGCTTCATCGAGCAGCTGGAGAAGCAACACTGGATGTTGAGCTCCTTCACCAAATAGTGGACTTCGCACTACAATGGAACATGCGCGGACACTTGGGCGTGCGAGACCCGCAGCTCTGGAACGCGAACCAAACATCGCTCTTGAAGGGAGCGTCAACACCGAAACAGATTCAATGCCTTGGAGCAGGGTACGTCATTTCTGGAATACGCTGAAGCGCACGGGCCGGGAGTTCTTCCAAGGTGAGCCCATGACCGAGGCTGGGTCACTGGCGTACACCACCATCTTCGCGTTGCCCGGCGTTCTGATCATGGCGTTGATGGTAGCCTCCACTTTTTACGACGAAGGAGCCGTGCGTGAAGCGTTGTACGGTCAAGCTGGCGCGCTTATCGGGAACAATACAGCGAAGGATCTCGAGTCCATCGTTCAAAGCGCGAATCGTCCAAAGTCGGGTGACCTTGCGCGCGTATTGGGCGTCATCGCGCTGGCCGTGAGCGCCACCACATTGTTCGCTTCGTTACAGAGCAGCCTGAACCGGATATGGGGTGTAAAGCAGAAACCGGGGAAAGCCGTTGTTCGCTACCTGCTTACACGCCTTACGTCCCTGGCATTGATCGGATCATTCGGTTTCCTTCTCCTGGTCTCCTTGATCCTGGATGCCGCGATGGTGGCCGTCGGTGAACGACTGGGTGCTTGGTTACCGGCCAGTACGGTATTGGTCGGTGTGCTGAGCCTATGTATCTCATTCGCGGTCGTCACTACCGTGTTCGCGATGGTGTTCAAGTTCCTTCCGGACATGCGGATCGCGTGGCGCACGGTATGGAGCGGTGCCTTGTTCACCGCTGCGCTCTTTACGGTAGGCAAATACCTGATCGGCCTCTACATCGCAAAGACCGGCGCGGGTGACGCTTACGGCGCAGGAGGTGCGGTGATCATCATCATGCTGTGGGTCTATTACTCGGCCATCCTCACCCTGTTCGGCGCACAGTTCACGTTCGTTACTGCCAAAGAACACGGCGAGCGCATGAAACCGCTGCCCCACGCGGAGAAGCAACCCGCGAGATCCGTGTGAGCCATGGCTGCGCAGCCTGTTCCACATCGCATCGACCTGCATTCGGGCGTACCCTACTGGCTGGTACGCAACGGCACGAACGAAAGCTACCCCTCATTGAACCACGATATCCGGACGGATGCCGCGATCATCGGCGGAGGCATTACCGGAGCATTGTGCGCATACCACCTCTGCGAAGCCGGGATCGGAGCGGTGGTCTTGGACTCTCGTGCCCTGGCTAGCGGCAGCACCTGCGCCAGCACCGCTCTTCTGCAGTACGATATCGATCTGCCGATGCACGAACTGGCAAAGCGGATAGGGATCGAGCGCGCCTTGCGCAGCTACCGCGCAAGTGCCGAGGCGTTGCGCAGCTTGATTGCGATCGGTGAGCGCATCGGATGCAAACTGGACCTGCGGCCCAGTGTACAAGTGGCCAGCGCACGCTCGCACGTGAGAGCGCTTCGTCGCGAAGCCGAATTGCGCATGGAGCATGGGTTCGATGTGCGCTTCTTCGCTGGCCCCGAAGAAGTGAGCGCGATCTCGCCCTTGGCCGGTCCCGCAGCGCTGCGATCGGAACTTGGAGCTCAAGTGGATGCCTGGCGGTTGACCCACGCGTTGCACACACATGCGATCGCAACCGGGGCCAAGATCTTTGCACATACCCATGTGGACCACATTGAACGTTCCACTGAGGGATCCACATTGACCACCAGGAACGGCCATCGCATCCAAGCCGACTTCCTGATCCATGCCGCAGGCTACGAAACGGCGGACATTCTGCCGAGCGGTGCTGTCTCGCTCCACAGTACATACGCTCTAGTAAGCGAGGCAGGAACCCTTGAAGAACCGTGGCACGATGGCGCGTTGATCTGGGAGACCGCACACCCCTACCTCTACATGCGTACTGCGCCGGAAGGGCGCATCATCCTCGGCGGTCGCGACGAAAAGTTCCGCGATCCTAGGTTGCGCGACGCGCTGCTCCGAAAGAAGACAGCAGCGCTCGTGGATGAATTCGAAGAACGTTGCGCACCCTTGCAGTTCGTACCGGAGTTCGCCTGGTGCGGAACGTTCGGCGAAACGAAGGACGGTCTTCCGATCATCGACCAGGTGCGCGATGACCCGCGCAGCTACTTCGCGTTGGGCATGGGTGGGAACGGGATCACCTTCAGCGTGATCGCCGCAGAGGTCATACGAGAAGGCATACTGGGACGCATACATCCTGCCGCAGACCTCTTCAGGCTGGGGCGGCTTTAGTGCATCCGGAGAAGTGTCTGCGGACTTTCGGATACCTTTCCTCTAGCTACGCCCACTCTCCACATGCACCGCACCATCGTCCTACTTCTCGTCTCGATCGCGTCCCTGTCATCCGCCGCCCAAACATCCTTCATGGTGGGCAGCACTTGGGTCAATGTGGAAGTGATCGCGGAGAACCTTGTGGTTCCCTGGGACCTCGCACTCGGTCCGGACGGGTTCGTCTGGTTCACCCAGGCCAGTGGAGAGGTGTACCGCATGGATCCCGATGATGGCTCGCTCCAATTGGTCCATACCCTTGCCGATGTGCACGAGTTCGGATTCACCACTGGTCTGCATAGCATGGCTTTCCATCCGGACTTCACGAATGAACCGTACGTGTACCTGCACTATACCATCAGCACAACGGAGAGCGTGATCAAACGCTTCCTGTATGATGCGTCGAGCAGCTCATTCACCAACATGTCCGACCACCTGCTGACCCTGCCGATCGCTGCCGGTCCTTCGCACAACGGTTCGCGCATCATCACGGATGACTCCGGTATGTTCCTGATCAGCATCGGTGAAACGATGAGCGCATCCGCCAGCGCACAGGACCTCAACACGTCACATGGGAAGATCCTGCGCTTCGCTCCGGACGGGAGCATTCCTGCCGACAACCCCATCCCAGGCAGCTATGTGTACAATTGGGGACATCGGAATCCGCAAGGGCTCGTTCGCGCCGGTAATGGCATCATCTACAACAGTGCTCACGGCCAGGCCAATGATGATGAAGTGAATATCGTGCTACCTGACCGGGACTACGGATGGCCCACCGTACTCGGACTGTGCAACACACCAACGGAGATCGCATACTGTGAGGCTCACGATGTGGTCGAGCCCATCCATGAGTTCACCGCTGAAGTGGTGGCGCCCTCGGGCATCGCCCATTTCGATCATCCGAGCATTCCAGGATGGCAGAACAGTCTGCTCGTGGCCACCCTGCGCGGCAAGGAGTTGCGCCAACTGCAACTCGATGGTACCGGCCAAGCGGTGGTCGCCGACAATAGTTTCCTCAGCAACGCATACGGACGACTGCGCGATGTGCTGGTGATGCCCGATGGTCGCATCTTCATCTGCACCAGCAATCACGACTGGTCAGGCACACCCATAGCGACCGATGACCGCATACTCGTGCTCCAAGGCGACGCTTCCACCGGAATGCGCGAGCCAGTAGCGCGAACCTTCAGCATACATCCTAATCCCAGTAACGGTATGATCCGGATGGATGTGGAACTCGAGATGGTCACAGTCCTTGATGCCACTGGACGGTGCGTTCTAGAAAGTCCGGGCATCTCCCGTAGCATCGACATTTCAACGCTAACACCTGGCAGCTACACGATCCGTGGTATCGATGTCCATGGCCAACTGTGCATCGCGAGATCGTTGGTAGCCCAGCCGCAGTGAGCGATTCGACATCAAGCCACTACCACATCCGACCGTTCCTCCACGAGCTTTCGCTTACGTCCGAATCGCTTACCGCCCACCTTCTCCATCAACCGTGTCATGATGTAGTACATCACCGGCACGATGAAGAGCGTGAGCACGAGCGAGCTGGCCAGGCCACCGATGATCACCCAGGCCATGCCGTTCTTCACTTCGGCGCCGTCGCCGCTGGCGAGTGCGATGGGCAGCATGCCGAAGATCATCGCCACGGTGGTCATCAGGATCGGGCGCAGGCGTTCCTTGCCGGCTTCCACGAGTGATTCCACCAGACCCTTGCCTTCTTTGCGCAGGCCGTTGGCGAAGTCCACGATGAGGATACCGTTCTTGCTCACCAGACCGAGCAGCATGATGAGACCCACGATGCTGAAGATCGCCAGCGGCTGCATGGTCAAGGCGAGCGCGAGGAACGCACCGACCATGGCCACCGGGATGGAGAAGAGCACCACGAAGGGGTAGAGCGCGTTCTCGTACAGCGCCACCATGATCAGATACACGAGCAGGATACCGAGCAGCAGCGCGGTACCGAGGCTTCCGAAGGCATCCCCTTGGTTCTTCGCGTCGCCGAGGTAGTCGATCTTGATGCCTTCTGGGAGCTTCTCCTTGGCGATGCCTTGCTTGATCTCTTCCACGATCGTGCCGCTCGGGCGACCGGTCGCGGCGCTGTTCACTTTGATGGAGTTCAACCGGTCCGTGCGTTCCAGCACACTGCTGCCCACGGTCTCGTATACCTCGGCCAATTGCGAGAGCGGCACGGTGGCGCCCTTCGTATTGGTGATCATCAGGTCGCGCACGCTATGTACGTCGCGGCGATCGGTCTCGTCCAAGCGCACGTTGATCGGGTACTCATCGCCACCCTCTTTGTACTTGTTCACGTCGTTGCCACGGAATGCCGTCTGCACGGCCAAGCCGATGTCGTTGCTGGTGAAACCCATGGCGGCCATGCGATCCTGGTCCAGGCGCACCTTCACTTCGGGCTTGGGGCTCTTGGTGCTGAACTGCACGTAGTCCGTGCCTGGAGTGCGCTCAGTGATGGCCTTGATCATGCGCGCGGCTTTCCACAAGCTGTCCATGTCCACGCCTTTCACCGCGATCTGGATCGGCGTGGTGGCACTGCCGGTGATGGTGGTCTGTGTCACGGTCACCTTCAAGCCGGGGATCACGCTCAGTTCATCGCGCAGCACCGTACCGAACTTCTCCGAGCTGATCGTGCGATCATGCTTGTCAACCAGCTTCACGTTGATCTCCGAGAGGTTGGCGTTCGAAGATCCCGCGCCGCCGCCCATCTGTCCGCTCTGCGTGCCCACGTTGGTGAAGACGTTCACCACTTCGGGGTGTGTGAGGATGATGCGCTCAGCCTGCTGGGTGAGTTGATCCGTAACACCGATGGAGGATTGCGGGGCGGTCTCCAACTGTACCAGGAATTCGCCGCGATCGCTCTGCGGGATGAAGGAAGCACCGATAAAGCCCGCCGGTACCAGCGCGATTGAACCGATCAGGAGCACGAGCACGATGCCGAGCACGTAGCGCTTGCGGTGCAAGGCCTTGCCCAGCAGACGCCCGTACCATTCCTGCAAATTGGTGATGGCGGCTTCGAACGCGAGTGCGAAGCGGCCCCACAAGGTGTCCTTGGTGAGGTGTTCGAGTTTCCCCCAGCGCGACGCGAGCAAGGGCGTAAGCGTGAAAGCAACGACCAAGCTCATCAAGGTGCTGAACACCACGACCAGGGAGAATTCCCGCAGGATGTTGCCGATCAACCCACCGCTGAGCGAAAGCGGCAGGAACACCACCACGTCCACTAGGGTGATGGCGATGGCGGTGAAGCCGATCTCGTTACGGCCTTCGAGCGCGGCGCTCCAGCGCGTCTTGCCCATCTCCAGGTGGCGGTAGATGTTCTCCAACACCACGATGCTGTCATCCACCAGGATACCCACGACGAGGGAGAGCGCCATCAGCGTCATCAGGTTCAGCGAGAAACCGAAGGCGTACATGAGGATGAACGTGGGGATCATGGCGCTGGGCAGGGCCACGAGCACGAAGAGCGAACTGCGCAAACTGTGCAGGAACAGCAGCATCACGATGCCCACGATGAAGACCGCGAGCACGAGGTCGAACATCACGGCGTTGGCGCTGGAGAGCGTGTACAGGCTCTGATCGCTGGCGATGCTGTAATCGAAGCCTTTGTCCGCGAGTTCGGCCTTCAGTTGCACCATGCGTGCCTTCACGCCCTTGCTCACCTCCACCGCGTTGGCGTCGCTCTGCTTCACCACTTGCAAGCCGATACCCGGCTGGCCGTTTATGCGGTTGTAGGTGGTGGTCTCGCTGAGTCCGTCGGTCACGCTGGCGATATCCTTCAGCAGGATGCGCGAGCCATCAGTGTTCTCGCGCACCACGGTGTTGCGCAGGTCTTCCACGCTGCCGGCACGTGCATCGAGGTTGATGGAAAGCCGATCGCCCGCCGTTTCCACGTTGCCGGCAGGGAAGGTGCTGCTGTTAGCGGCCACGGCTTGTGCGACCTGTCCGGCACCCAGGCCATAGGCCTTCAGCTTGTCGTTGTCCATCACCACCTGGATCTCGCGTTGTTGCGCGCCGATCAAGCTGACCGACCCCACACCGCTCACGTTGCTGAGCATGGGCACCACGCGGTCGTCCAGCAGGTCGTAGAGTTCACCGGCCGAGAGGTTGCTGTTCACGCTCATCTTCAGGATCGGCATCTCGTCCGTGCTGAAGCGGCGTACCACGGGATCGTCGGCATCTTCGGGTAGCAAGGCGCGGATCTGGTCGATACGGCGCTCAGCATCGCGCTGCGCGTTGTTCACGTTGGTGCCCGACTTCAGCGTTACCGTGATGGCTGACACGCCTTCCATGCTGGTGCTGGCGATCTGGTCCACACCTTCGATGGCGCTCACCGCATCCTCGACGGGTTTGGTGATCGTGTTCTGGATCTCCTCCGGCGAAGCGCCGCGGTAGGTGGTCTGCACCATCACCACGTTGGCCTCGAACTTCGGGAGGAGGTTGTAGTTGAGCTGTTTGTAGCTGACGAAGCCGAACAGGATCAGGGTGACGAAGATCACCGTGATGAGCAGCGGTCGTTTGATCGCGATCTCTGTGATGCTCATGGCTGGTTGGACTTAGCGTTCGTTGTGGGTCGTGATCACTGCTTCGCGCTGAGCTTCCCGTTCTCGGTGACTTTCACCAAACTGCCGTCCACGAGGTTGAGCTGGCCACTGACCACCACCACGTCACCGGCTTGCAGACCCTTGGTCACTTCCACACGTTCGCCCACTTCACGGCCGAGCACCAGATCGCGGCGCTGCACACGTGCGCCCACGGTATCACCGACCACCACGTACACGTAGGCGTCCTTCATGCCATCGCCCAGCGCGTTCTTCGGAATGGTGAGCATGGCCACTTGGTCGCTGCCGCCGAAGCGCACGCTCACGAACGTTCCGCTCTTCAGCGCGTGCGCCTTCTCGTTCTGCACGGTCACTTCCACTTCGTAGTTGTGGCTCGCATCGCCGCGTGGGCTCACGAAAGTGATCTTGCCTTGGAACGTTTCGCCGGGGAACACCTCGGTGGTGATGGTCACAGGCAGACCGTCCTGCAAACGGTAGGCGTCGCGCTCGCTCACGTACACCTTCGCCTTCAAGCGCGTCACGTCCACCACTTCCACCACGGCCGTGCCGACGCCTACGTATTCGCCCACTTCCAGATTCTTGGCCACCACCGTTCCAGTAACGGGGCTGATGACCTGCGCATCGCGGATCTGCTGGCGGATCTGGTCCACCTTCACCTTCTGCGTTTCGAAGTTGAAGTGTACATCGTCGTAGCTTGCTTCGGTGGCTGCTTTGCCAGCGACGAGCTCGCGGTAACGTTGGTCGTCCTTGCGCAGTTTCTCCAGTTGAAGTTCAGCGGCGCTCAATTCAAGCTGTCTCTGCGCCACGTCCAGGCTGCCCAACGTCTGGCCCTTGGTAACGCGTGAACCGAGGTCCACATGCAGGCTGGCCAGCTTGCCTTGCGCCTGCACCATCACCTTGGCGTGATCGAAGGGCTCCAGCGTACCGGGTACACTGAAGGCACCGTCAACCGCACCCATCTCGGCGGTGATCGTGTTCACAGGGATGGCGAAAGCACTGCGATCAACGGGCTGTTTGGCGGCGTCGATCTTCTTCTTGTTTGCGGCGAGTCGAAAGCCGATGCCCAGTGCCAGCACGATGAGCACGAGGGGCAGGATCCATTTGCGTTTCATGGGAATGAGGGGAATGCGGTGTGGTGGTCAGAGCGTGTTGGCGTAGGCGAGCAGGCTGCCCTTGGCCTTCTCCAGGTCGATCACGGCGATGGAGCGGTTGAGCACGGAGGTCGTCCAGTTGTTGCGGGCCTCCTTCAGTTGGTAGTCGGCGTTGAGCAGGTCGCTCAGCGAGGCGAGGCCCTGTTGGTATTGCAGATTGGTATTGGCGAACACGCGTTCGGCGAGGCGCAGGTTGTCCTCGTCGTTGGTCACGGTGCTGGTGCTGGAGAGCAGGCGCGTGTCGGCGCTGCGGTAGTCCAGCTCGAAACCGAGGTTGGCGTTGCGCTGTTGCTCGCGCAGATTGTCCAGGGCGATCTCGCTCTGCTTGATCTGGCTACTGCGACGCAGGCCACTGAAGATGGGCACGTTCAACTTCAAGCCCACCGTTGCGAAATCGAACATGTTGTCGAAACTGGCACCCAGATCGTTGCCCATCGCTTGTGCGCCGTAGCGGCCGTACGCACTGAGTGTAGGCAGCCAGGCGTTGCGTTTGCGCTTCAGGTCGATGCCATAAAGCAGTTCGCTCTGTGCGTTGTACTGGTGGCTCAGCAGGTTCGTTAGGGCGAAGCTGCTGCCGCTCGGCTGGCGCATGTCGGTCGCGCTGCGCACGTCATCGGCGATGCTGATGTTCTCCTGCAAGGGCATGCCCATGGCGCGCTTCAATTGCGCAAGGGCCACCTCGTAGTTGGCCTGAGCCAGCGTGCGCTGCGAGTTGATGTTGCGTTGCGTGACTTCCACCCGGTCCACATCGAGCTGCTGCACCACGCCTTTCTCCAGACGCAGTTTGAGGATGGGCACCAGCTCGTCGTACTGCTTGCTGTTCTCGTCCAGCAGCTTCACCTGCTCGCGGTAGGTCTGTACCTGCGCGTAGGCTTTGGCCACGTCGTACACCACCTGTTCTTCGGCCTGTTTCATCTTGATCTCCGCCATGGCCAGGTTGGGCCTGTTGGCCTGGATGCCGTTGAGCTGCGCCACGTCAATCAGCGTTTGCTCGGCCGTCACGCTCATGGTGGTGCTGTACTGCGTGCCGAACTGCACCGCGGTGGGCTGATCGCTGAAGATGCCGGCGGGCAGGATCGTGGTCTGCCGCTTCAGGTTGTCGTCCAACTGCCCGCTCCCGTTGATCTGCGGCAGGTAGCCGGCCACGGCCTCTTGCGCCATGGCATCGGCCTTGCGCTGGTCGTTGGCGGCTATCGCCATGGTGGGGCTGTGGCTGCGGCCGTAGTCGATGGCCTGGCGCAGGGTGAAGGCTTGCTGCGCATGCAAGGCCCCGAAGGTGAAGAGCTCGACAAGAAGAAGAATGCGTTTCATTTTGCGTCGACACTATTGGCCTTTTCGTTCATGGCATTGATCACCTTGAGGCAGGTGGCGATATCCTTCTCGTTCACACCATCCAACACCCCTGCGAAGACTTTCGCACGCATCTTGCTCACCTTTTTGTGTACCTCAACACCGGCCTTGGTGACGACCAGGTTCTTGCGGCGGCGGTCGTTCGGGTCCATCTGCCGTTCGATCCACCCCTCCTGCTCCATTTCATCGAGCTGCCGCAGCATCACGCTCTTGTCCTTGGCGAAGTGATTGGCGAGGTCCGTTTGCACCGCCTCACTGTTGGTCAATAGGAAATCCAGGACTCCGTATTGCGGCAGGCGGATGCCCGTATCGCTCCCGTCCATCTCCACCCCGATGAGGCGGATGACGCTGCGGAGGGTGACCGGAAGAAGGCGGGCGAGTTCGTCGGTTGATGCGCTCATGTCAATTGTTGCTTTTTGCAACGGCACAAATGTAGAGATTGTTGCATTATGCAACCATTGCCATTTTGCAACTTTTAGATGAACGGCAGCGACCCCCCACGGACGGGCACAAAAAGCAGAAGGCGCGACCGAAGCCGCGCCTTCCACACAAAACGCCGTTACCTACGCCGTTCCTGGCCGCAGCGTATTCGTCCGGATGTCATTGACTTCGGCTTTGGCTTGAGTCTTCAATTCGCGCTTCCATTGCCTGCGGTGCTTGATCTTCATCACGATCAACAACATCACAGGCACCATGATCAGGGTGAGGAAGGTGGCGAAGATCAATCCGAAGATCACCGCCCACGAGAGCGGTCCCCAGAACACCACGTTGTCGCCACCCATGTGGATGTGCGGGTCAAGCTCGCTGAACAGACTGAAAAAGTTGAAGTTGAGGCCGATGGCCAGCGGTAGCAGACCGAGGACCGCCGTTACCGCTGTGAGCAGCACCGGGCGCAAACGGGTATGACCAGCGATGATCAGGGCCTCGCGGCTTTCGTGGATCGGGATAATGGTGTCCGCGTCCAGACCGAGCTTGCGCTGCGCACGCTCGAAGAGGAGGCGCGCAAAGTCCATCAAGACGATGGCGTTGTTCACCACCACACCGATCAGCGAGATGATGCCAAGGGTGGTCATCAAACCCACGAACTCCATGCGGAAGACCACCAGGCCCAACAGTACACCGATCGTCGAGAACACCACGGTGCTCATGACGATCACCGGGTAGCTGATGCTGTTGAACTGCGCCACGATGATGAGGAACACCACGAAGATGGCCACCAGGAAGGCCATGCCCAGGAAGCCCTGGTCCTTCGCCTGGTCCTCCTGCTCGCCGGTGAAGCGCATGTTGTAACGGTCGTCGGCTTCAAAGCCGCTGGCCATTTCATCCTTGATCTGCTGCACCACTTCGTTGTTGTTGTAGCCGGCGATCACGTTGCTGCTCACCTGCACCACACGGTCCAGGTCCTTGCGTTTGATGGCACTGAAGGTGGTGCGGTACTCCTCCTTCGCCACGGCACTGATCGGCACCTGGCGGATCTGGCCCGTGAGCATGTCGCGGAAGGTGATACGCATGTCCATGAGCTGCTGCGTATCGTAGCGGTACTGGTCCTTCAAGCGCACGTTGATCTCGTAGTCGTCGTCATCGCCTTCGATGCGGAAGGTGCTCACCTCCTTGCCGAAGAGCGCCGTGCGGATGGCATCGGCCACCTGGTAAGTGCTCACGTTGAGGCGGCGCGCTTTCTCGCGATCGATCACGATGGGCATCTCGGGTTTCGCACGGTCGATGTCGATGCGCAGGGCTTCCACACCGGGCACGTTCTTTTCCTCGATGTACTTCTTCACGCGCTCAGCTTCGTCCAACAGGCCCTCGATCTCCTTGCCGCGGATCTCGATGTTGATGGGCTTGCCCACCGGCGGTCCATCGGCATTCTTGGCGATGGTGGTGATCACACCAGGATAGCCGGCCACCTGCTCCTGCAAACGGGCCAGCACGTCGTTGGTATTGATCCCGTGGCGGTCCGCGAACTTCACGAAGTTGATCTGGATACGCGCCTTGTGCGGCGTGGCGCTCAGTTCCACCTCCTGGCTGCCAGGATCACTGGTGCCTTCGCCCACTTGCGCGATCACGGAGTTCACGAGGAAGTTCACGGTCTCCTTACCCGTCACTTCACCCTTCTCGTTCTTCACCTCGCGCTCTTCCATGTAGTCGGGCGTGTCGATCACCTTCATCACCTGCGTTTCCACGAGACGGGTCACGCTGTCGGTCTTCAGGATGTCCGTGCCGATGGGAGCCTCGATGAAGACGTTGATGAATTGCGGCTGGTTCGTGGGGAAGAACACACTGGGTACCGGGAATAGGTTCAGCGCTACGATCACCAGGATCAGCAGGCCGAAGGTGCCGAAGAGGAAGGTGCGTGGGTGATGCTTGACCAAGGCGTAACGGAGCAGGCGCTCGTAGCGCGCTTCCAAACGGGGCAACCACTTGTACTGGAACCAATGGGCGGCCGGAGTGAAGAGCTTCTCGTTGGCGATACCCATGAGTCCGAAGAAGATGGTGAGCATGCCGATGCCGAAGATGCCCTTGCTCTGCGCTCCAGCACCGAGCGCACCGATCACCGCACCCACGATGGCGAGGATGATGGCGAGGCGCCACATCTTCTTCGTGGGCATGCGGTCTTCTTCCACCTTCATGAACTTGGATGCGAGGGCGGGGTTCACCACCAGGGCCACGAATAGCGAACTGGCCAGTGCGATCATGAAGGTGATAGGCAGGTACTTCATGAACTCACCCATCATGCCGGGCCAGAAGAGCAGCGGCACGAACACCATCACCGTGGCGGTGGTGGCCGCGATGATGGGCATGGTCACCTCACCCACTGCGAGGCGTGTGGCTTTCAGCGCAGGCTCTCCATTGGTCATGTGCCGGTGGATATTCTCCACGATCACGATACCGTCATCCACCAAGCGGCCCAGGGCCAGGATCAAGGCGAAGAGCACCATCATGTTCAGCGTTACACCGAACGCATTGAGCAGGGTGAACGAGATGAACATGGACATCGGGATCGCGAGACCCACGAAGAGCGCATTTCGTAGACCGAGGAACAGCATCAATACGCCCACCACGAGCACCACGCCGAGCACGATGTGGTTCATCAACTCGTCCACGCTCACGCGCGTTTGATCGCTCTGATCGCTAGTGAGCGAAATGTTCAGATCGGCAGGCAATGCGGTGCCGTGGTCCTCCTTGATGATGGCGTTGATCTTGTCGCTCGCATCGAGCAGGTTCTCACCGGCGCGCTTGATCACATCCAACATCACCACGCTCTTGCCGTACTCACGGGCGAAGCTTTCGGGTTCCTTGAAGCCGAAGGTCACGTCGGCCACATCACGGAGACGCACTTCACGCTGGCCTTCGTTCTTCACCACGATGTTGCGGATCTGCTCCATGTCCACGAACTCGCCGATCACGCGCACGCTGCGACGCTGGTCCTTGGTAAGGATGTCACCGCCGCTCATCGTGAGGTTCTCACTGCGGAGCGCGTTCGCGATGTCGTCGAAGTTCAATTGCAGCAGCTCCACTTGGGCCAGGTCCACGTTCACCTTCACTTCGCGTTCCGGCACACCGCGGATCTCCACCTTGTTGATCTCGCTCAGGTCTTCAATACGGTCCTCCAGGTGCTTGGCATACTCGTGGAGTTGCTCCATCGGGTAGTCGCCGCTGAGGTTGATGTTCATCACCGGCATCAGCTCGGAGAAGTTCATCTCGAACACGTTCGGCTCAGCGGGTAGGTCCGTGGGGAAGTTGCTGTCGCCACGAGCCTTGTCCACAGCGTCCTTCACCTTGCGCAGCGCCTCGGTAGGCGTTACGCTGTAGTCGAATTTGATGTGGATGGAGGAGAAGTTGGGCACGCTCGTGCTCTTGATCTCATCGACACCGGTTATGGTGTTGAGCTCCTTCTCGATCGGCTTGGTGATCAGCTTCTCGATGTCCACCACCGAGCTGCTGTTATAGGGTGTAGCGATGAACACCTCGGGCGTCACGACGTCCGGGAAGCTCACCTTGGGCATCACGAAATAGGCGCGTATGCCGAGGATGCAGATGAGGACGGTGAGTACGATCACCGTAGTGCGGTTGTTCACCGCCCAGGTGGTGATGGCGAACTGACGCTCCGGTCCGTGCAGGTCTTTTTCGATGTCGTTGTGCGAGCTCATGTTGTCGGTCGTTGTCGACCCGATGGGTCGACGTTACGGGTGCATTTCACCGGATCCCTGCGTTGTTCAGTTGGCGATGCGTACGGTCAAGCCGTCGGTCACGTTCTTCGCGCCTTCGTCCACGATGCGCTCGCCTCCTTTCAGGGCTGCGGCTTCCACCGGCGTGATGCTGAGCGCGCCTTTGTATTCGCTTACACGCGTCACCATCACCTTGCGGGCCTTGGCCTCATTGCCGGTGGTGGCGTCCAGTACGAAGATGTAGTTGTTGCCTTTCACGTCCTGCAGCACCGCACGGCTGGGTACGACCAGCGAACTGTCGTTGTGGAAGTCCTGTATGCTGATGTCGCTGAGCAGGTTCGGACGCATCATCTTCTCGCCTTGCGGTACACGTACCGTCACTTTGAAGGTGCGGTTGCTTGGGTCGATGTACTCGCCCACGTGATCCAACTTCGCACGGAGCGTATCACCCACCGTGGGGAAGTAGACTTTCACAGGAGCGCCGCTCTTCACGGTGCGCAGGTAGCTCTCGGGCACATCGGCTTCCAGTTGAACACCGGTCAGATCCACCACACGCGCAGCTGCCTGCATGGGACTGGTCATATCACCCACGCGCACCATGATGTCGTCCACCGTACCGTCGAACGGCGCGGTGATATTGGTGAGGCGCTGTTGCTCGCGCATCGCTGCAAGGCCTGCTTCGGCCTGTTCCTTCTGGCTCTTGGCCTGGAGGAACTGCATCTCGCTGCCGATCTTCTGGTTCCACAGCGTCTGCTGCTTCTCGAAGGCGGTACGAGCCAATTCATAAGCGGCTTCAGCCTGCTGGATCTGCTCGGCGGCCATGTTGTTGTCGATGGTGATGATCATCTGACCGGTCTTCACTCGGTCGCCGGGACCCACATGGATCTTGCGTACACGGCCGCCACCCGAGTAGAGGGCCGCAGCCTTATCGGCGCGCACGTTGCCGTGCACATCGATGAAGTGCGTAAAGGGGGTCGCAGCAACGGCCACCGCAGTGATCACCGGCAGGTTGCGGCGGATGGTGCTGTCGTTGGCAACGAGCCATTCTTCAATGGTCTTGATGCTATCGGCCGTGGCCTTGTAACGCTCCTTCAAGCGTTCCAGGTCGGCGCGTTTGGTGGCCACATCACCTTCGGGGACCGATGCACCGCATGCGGAAAGCAATGCGGCGGCGGTGGCATAGAGGAACAGGTTCTTCATCACGATCGTGGTAAGCGGGTGGTTCAGTAGAGGTCGAGTGCTTTGCGGAGGTCGGCGCGGGTCATGAGCAGTTCGACCACGCGTTGGATGTACATCTGTTGAGCGATGAGGTAGTTGCCCTGCTCCTGGGTGAGTTCGAAGCTGGCGGCAGCACCGTTGGTGAACTTGATGCTGGTGCGATCGAAGATGTTCTTGCTCAGCTCCAGGCTGCGCTCTTCGGTCTTGTAATTGTCAAAGGCGGTGCGCGCCTGGGTGCGGCTCTGTTCAGCGAAGGCTTTCAACCGCTGCTCCGTGGCGGTCCTGTTCACCTCGGTCTGCTTCAGCGCGATCTCCGCCTGCTTCACCTTGTGGTATCGGCTGCCACTGCTGAAGATGGGCACGCTCAACTTCAAGCCCCACAGCGTGGTCGGGTAGAAGGGATAGGCTCCACCGGGATCGAAGTCCGGGCCGTTCCACACCTGCTGGTGGTTGAAGAAGCCGCCGAGGGAAGGCATGGCCTTGCTCCGTTCGTTCTTGCGCTGCAGGTCGGAGAGCAGCACCAGGTTCTCGGCATAGCGCTGCTCCACGTGCGTAGTGGGGTCCAGCGCCTGTTCGCTCAACGCGGTCTCGTTCGGGTCGTTCAGGATCTTGGCGAGGTCGTCCGTCAAGGTCACCGGTGTTCCCTGTGGCAGGCCCAGAGCCAACGCCAGGAGCATGCGCGCCACCTCGGCCTGTTGCTTGAAGCTGCGTTGCTGCGTCTTCGCTTGTTCCAGTTGGATGGTCAGGCGATCCACGTCCGTGGTCTCCATGAACCCAGCGTCCTTCATGGCGGTCACTTCGCTCAGGCTCTTCTCCAACAAGGGGATGCCTTCACCAGCGAGGCGTTGGCCCTCTTCCGCAGCCAGCACGCCGAAGTAGGCTTTCGCGGCTTGGTTGCGCGCATCGGCGGCGGCCTTCTCCAAGTCCTGCTGGCTTTGCTCCGCCAAGGCACGCGTGGCTTTCAGGCCAACGAGGTAGCTGCCGTCGAAGATCAACTGGCTCAGCGTGATGCCGGCGCTTGCGTTCCACGGAAGGCCGAACTGCGCAGCGATGAACTCCGGCGCACCGGCTGTACCGGGAGGTGAGAAGAAGTTCGGGATCAACTGGGTGGGCACATCGATGAAGTTCTGCAACTGTGCTTCGCCACTGATCTGCGGAAGGCCGATGGCCGTGATCTCCTTCACCTTGTGGCGGGCTTTCTGGGCTTCCAGCTCGCTGGCCTGTACGGCGTAGCTCTGCTTGGCGGCCAGGTCCAGCGTTTGCTGCAGGCTCAGGCTAACAGGCCCCTGCGCAAAGAGCGCAGCGGCCGAGAATGAAACGATGGTGGTGGTAAGGCTCCTCATGCTTTGTTCGCCACAACGCCTGGCGCAGGCGGAACGTTCACGCGTTCTTTGATCATCTTCTTCTCCAGGTATTCCAATCCCTTCTTGCTGGCGATGCCCCGCACGTGGTAGCGGAAGATCTCCCAGTGCAGATCACTGAAACTGAACCGCTCGGGCGGGAACAGGTGCCCATCGAACACCATGTCGAACCGCGCGATGTAGATCGTGGCGATCATCGGGATGTTCAGGTCCTCGCGGTACAGCCCTTCGGCGATGCCCCGCGTCATGTTCTCCGTCATGCATTCCAGGATCTCCTTCCGCTTGTTGGCCACCATGTTGCTGAAGGCCTCCGGATGGTACTTCTCCAGATCGAAGTGGATGCTGGGGTGGATGTCCTGGATGTGACCGGCCACCGTGGTGGTCACCGCATAGAGCTCGTCGATCGCGTTCTGCTTCTCGCGTGCCCGCACCGCATCGATGTCGCACTTGTAGCAGGTGCTCACGTGCTTCAAGATCTTGTCCACCAGGTCGTTCTTGTCCGTCACGTACTGGTACAGCGTCTTCTTGGAGATGCCCAGCCGGGTGGCCACATCGTCCATGGTCACGCTCTTGATGCCGAGCTTCCAGAACACCTTGGAAGCCCCCTCCACGATGCGGTGCCAGCGGTCGTCCGCAGGCTCCAGACCGGGCTGGTCGGCAGGAATGATCTTCTCGTTGGCCATTTCGGGGTGCAAATGTAGAGGGCGATGGATCCACGGGAAACATTTCAGAGGAAAAATGTTTCCAATGTGACGAGCGGCTCTTCGGCCTGATGAATGTGCTCGCCCGGCGGCTACTACCTATGTGGTATTCTCGCAGACCTATCCATCCATCGACCTTCGTACCGATGATGAAGTCCTCCATCCTGCTCCTGCTATCGGCCATGGCCATTAGCTCCCATGGACAGAACGTGGACAGTCTGGCGGTACTGGAACTGACCCGCGGATCGAAGGGCACTTTGGCGGATACCATCCGCATCGATGCCATACTGGATAGCGCCAAGGCATGGGTATCCACCGGTGGCACCGAAAGCCCGGTGATGGCCACCGATGCAGTGTTGGACTTGATCGCTCGAATTCCCGGCGACCCTCCTCAATTGCTCGTGCGCACCCTGCAAGCGAACAAACTACAGGGCGTGGCGCACCATTATGCGGGTCGCTATGCGCCTGCCTTATCGTGCTTCCAGGAAATGGAGAAGGCTGCGAAGGCACTGGGGCGGAAGAAGGACGAAGCGGCAGCGCTCAACTACCAAGGCTATCAATACCGCTCCATGGATGAAACGGAGCGCGCATTGGAGATCACCCAGCGCTCCCTTGCCATACTGCAGACACTTCCGCCGGACGGCAACCTGGCCAACACCTATTCCGGCTTGGGTACCATCCACTTCGAGTTGGAGCAGTTCGACAAGGCCATGGCCATGCACCACCGTGCCGTCGAACTGCACATAAGCTCGGGCAACGATGGGCTTGCCGCCCTGAGCCGCATGGACCTCGCCGAACTCCACAACAGGTTCGGTCGCTTCGACTCGGCCTACCATGAACTGTCGCTGGCCAGGCCGCTGATCATGGGAAGCGAGAATCCTCCCGACCAGTGCATCTTCCTCTACCACGAGGCGCACGCCTTGCTGGGCTTGGGCCGGACGGACGAAGCGGAGCGCAATGCGCAAGAGGCCATGCGGCTGGCAAAGGAGGTGGGCAACGATGAACACCTGCACCGTACGAACGAACTGCTGGCCCTGCTGGCCAGTGCGAAAGGGCGCTACAAAGAGGCCTTGCAGAAACAGGACAGCTCACGCGCGGCACTGATCAACAGCTTGGATCTGGAAAAAGCCCAGGAACTCACCGAAGTGCGGCTCACAGCTGATCACGAGCGCGAACAGGCCTTGCTACACGCCCGCGTGGAAGAAGAACGCCAGATGAAACGGTCCACCATGATCGGTGGTGGGCTGATCCTGCTCGTGGCCGTGCTGCTGGCCGCCCTGCTCTTCACCACCCGCCGCAAGAACGCACAGATCCTGGCCGCGCAACAACGCGTGGTGGATGTGGAGAAACAACGCGAGAACGAACAGGTGCGTACCCGCATCGCACGCGATATCCATGACGATATCGGCAGCGGCCTCACCAAGATCGCCATGCTGGGGAGCGAGGCCAAACGCAGCCTCCAGGAACACTCCAACGAACTGCGGACGGCACTCGACCGCATCATCGTGCATAGCCGCGAGGTGAACGCTGCCCTCAGCGACATCGTCTGGACCGTGGACCCCTTGCACGATACCAGCGGCGAGCTGGTGCGCCATGCGCGTGAAGTGGCCCACCGCTTGTTGAGCGATAGTGGCGTAGCCTGCACCCTCCGGTTCAACCACCACGACCCCGAACATCCCGTAGCCCCCGGCACCAAGCACCATGTAGTGATGGTGATGAAAGAGGCGATCAACAATGCGATGAAGTACGCCAACGCCCAACACATCACCGTGCAACTGGATGCCGGGGCACGCCATGTGAAGCTGGTGGTGACCGACAACGGTTCCGGCTTCGATCCGGAGGCGCTGGCCCGCAATGGTAACGGCTTGCGCAACATGCGCGCACGGGCCGAGGCCATGGGAGCTACGCTGCTGCTGAACGCTTCGCCAGGCCAGGGCTGCACCGTGACCCTGGAGGGCACCTTGGCGTGATCGCCATCCCTGTATCTTGGCGGGGCCATGCCTGCCTCTACCATCCGTGTCGCCATCGTTGAAGATGATCGCGAGATCCGCCAGTTGCTGCGCAGCATGCTGGAGCGCGCCGACGGTCTGCAGGTGGTGGGCGCCTACCCCGATGCGGACCTGTACCTGGCGGATCGTGAACGGATAGCTCCCGATGTGGTCTTGATGGACATCGGCCTGCCCGGCACCAACGGCATCGAATGCGTGCGGCAGGCCAAGCCCTTGGGAGCCTCCACCCAATACCTGATGAGCACCGTGTTCGAGAGCCCCGCCTACATCCATCAAGCGCTGTGCGCGGGTGCCACGGGTTACCTCGTGAAGAACGCCGATCCCGAAGAGATCATCGCCGCTGTGCACGACATCCACGCCGGTGGATCACCCATGTCGCCACCCATCGCGCGGCTGGTGGTGGCCAGCTTCCAACAGCAGAGCCAGCAGAGCATTCAAGACCACCTGCTCACCGAACGGGAGAAGAACATCCTGGACCAGCTGGCCAACGGCCTCATGTACAAAGAGATCGCCGCCAAGGCCGGCATCAGCACCGAAACGGTGCGCAAACACGTGCGCAACATCTACGAGAAATTGCAGGTGGGCTCGCGCATGGAAGCGGTCCGGAAAGTGTATCCGGGGCGGTAGGCGTACTACTCACGTGGTATTGTGGCCCCCCAGCCATACGGGGACTTTTGGCTACGCGTGGAGAACACGCCGCCACCATGTCCCGCTTTGTTCCGTTCCGTTCTCTTGTGTGCGTGCTGGTCACGTCGCTGGTCACTTACGGTGTGCAGGCGCAGGACCTCGGTGCCATCGGCAAGGAGAAACCTGTAAGGCTGAACGGTAGCCTGTCCATTCTGGGTGGTCCGTATTTCTACAATGGTGATGGCACTCCGCGCAACGAGCCGTTCTGGTGGAATAGCAGCGGGTCGGTCACGCTCAGCGTGTACGGCCTGCAGGTGCCGGTGAGCTTCAACGTGGGCTCGCAGCAACGCACGTGGACGCAGCCCTTCAACCGCTACGGCATGAGCCCCTATTACAAGTGGGCGAAGTTGCACCTGGGCTATCGCAGCATCCGATTCAACCCCTACACCATGGCGGGTGTGCAGTTCTTCGGTGCAGGTGTGGAACTGGAACCGAAGGGCTTCCGCTTCGCCGCGTTCTACGGGCGTTTCAACAAGCCGGTGGCGCAGGATACGCTGGCCTCCATCGCACCACGGCCCGCGTACGAACGCACGGGGTATGGCGTGAAGATCGGCGTGGGTAACCGCCGCAACTACTTCGATGTGATGTTCTTCCGCGCGGCGGATGACAGCTCTTCCATCCCTGCGGTGATGAGCGTGGACCAGGCCAGCGCGCCCAAGGAGAACGTGGCCGCTGGCATCAGCAGCCGTCTGGCTCTCGGCAAACGCCTCACGTGGCAGTTCGACCTGGGTGCGAGCGCGATGAACGAGGATGTGCGCGCCCTGGAGATCACCGACACCGATGTGCCCACCAGCGTGCAAGGCATCTTCAACCCACGCTTGGGTGCGAAGCTGCTGTTCGCGGGCAACACCTCGCTCACCTACGCTTACAAGATCTTCAGCCTGCGCGGCGAAGTGAAACAGGTGGACCCCGATTACCGCACGCTGGGCGCATACTACCAGGCGGCCGATCTGCGCGCGATCACCGTGGCGCCGAGCCTCCGGTTGTGGAAGAACAAGGTGCGCATCGGTGGAAGCTACGGCCACCAACAGGATAACCTCAGCGGCCGGAAAGCGGCCACCAGCGTGCGCCGCATCGGTTCGGCCAACCTGAGCTGGACGCCTTCGCGCAGCTATGGAGCGGACCTCAACTTCAGCAATTACGGGATCGAGCAGGAAGCAGGACTGCGGGTGTTGAGCGATACGTTCCGTGTGGCGCAAGTGAACCGGAGCATGACGCTTTCGCAACGCTACATGCGCACCAACGCGCACCGCACGTTCACCATTTCACTTTCTGGTGGTTTGCAACAATTGCAGGATCTGAATCCCTACGACACGTTCGCTTCCGCGGAGAACGAGGTGATCTACGGCAACCTCTTCGTGAGCCGAACACGCCATGCCGACAACCTGGGCATCAGCGGTGGGGTGAACATGAGCCGCAACGCCACGGCGAACGGCTCGTACATCCTCGTTGGTCCATCGCTCGGCATCTCGCGCACCATGGCCAAGCAGAAGGTGACCGCTTCGCTGAACGGCGCGTGGAACGCCGCCATGCAGGATGGACGTACCGCCGGCAATACCGTGAACGCCAGCGCCACCATGCAATACCGCTGCACCGCCATGCACCGCTTCCAACTCACGGCCAACGCGCTCTTCAACAGCACCACGTTCGTGGCCTCCCGCGAATTCACCGAGGTGCGCATCCTCGCCGGTTACGTGTTCGTGTTCCAACCCAAGTCCTGACGCGCCATGGCCACCAAACATCTCCTGCGTCCATGCATCATCGCACTCGTGTCGCTGATCACCATCGGTACACGCGCTCAGCTCGATCCGCTCACGCTGGGCACCACGGTGAACCCACCGTACACGGCCAACTACGTCGCCTATTTCCAGAACCCGATGCAGGTATCGTTGATGATCATCAACGAAGGGGTGGATGCACAAACGCGCAACATCTACCTGGCGGGTTCCATCGCCACCATGGATGGCAGCATCAGCGTGAGCATTGAAGGTGGCCAGCCTTGGAACGCTCCGCCGCTCACCGTTCCCGTGGGCTTCTCCTCGTTCACCGGCGCGGATCTGGAACCGTTGATCGGCAACAGCGCCGGACAGGTACAATACACCGGCATCACCGAAGAGGATATCCGCCTGGGCTTGCTCCCCGAAGGCGAATACCAGATCTGCCTGCAAGCGTTCGACTACCTCACGAATGAACCGTTGAGCGCCGGTGCCCCCAGCGATGGTTGCTCCAACATCTTCACCGTTAGCTATCCGCCGCCACCGCAATTGTTGAACCCCGCATGCGGCCAGGTGGTGAACGGTACACAGCCGCAATCGGTGCTCTTCAACTGGATCCTGCCTTCCGGTCCGCCGATGGGCGCCATGGTGCAATACCATTTCAAGTTGGTGGTGATGCCCGAGGATGCCGACGCCATCGATCCACTTTCAGTGCTCGAGACATCCACCGATCCGGTCTGGGAGGATGATGTGATGAACCCGCAGATCCTCTACACGCAGTTGATGCCGACGTTGTTGACCGGTCGCCGGTACGCGTGGTACGTACGGGCCGTGGACATCAACAACATGCACACCTTCCAGAACAACGGCTGGTCCGAACCCTGCACCTTCACGTGGAGCGGCGATGCCAGCTTCACCTTCGCCTACCCCTTGGTGAACGATACGCTGCCATGGGATTTCCTGCCCATCGTGGCACGCTTCGATCCGTATCGTGCGGACATCACGCAGTTCGAAAGCGAGCTTACGCTGATCCATGTGGGTGGCGAGCAGCAGGACTACCAACGCGAACTGGTCTGGGCCGATGGGCCGCAACCCTCGCAACAGGAAGTGCTGGGTATTCCGGTAACGCAAGACCAGTCGCGACATGTGAACATCTACAAGCGCGATACGGATCCCGGTGTGATGCGGTTCGACTCCGGTGAAGAGCACATGATGTCGGCGACGATCCGCTTGATGCCCGACAATGGTGACCCGATAGCAGGATACATCGATGGTGGCTTCGCGACCGGGATGGGTACCCCACGCATGATCAGCCCTCCGCACCAGACGCAACTGCCGCGCAACGGTGGTGATCCCGAAGAGAGCGGTTACGCCCCGGTGCTGCTCCGTTTCAAAACAGCCGAACCGCCTGCACGCCTATTGCCACCGTTCCGCATCATCCAGAACGTGGACGGTATCAGCACGCAGACCGATGGCCACATCTACCAACGCTGGCGCCTGGATGTTTCCAAGACCGCTGACTTCGCCATCCGCGAAGCCAGCGAAAGTGCACGCGTAGGCACCTTGCTCAACCTGCTGGACGAGAGCTGCGATGAGTCCTGCATGATCGCCGAACTCTACAAGGAAGTGGAATTCGCCTTCACGCCGAACGCTGAAGGGACCTACTACTGGCGCATCGTGTGGCTCACCGAGCCCAACAGTGAGTTCGGTCCGCATTACCGGGCCGGGCCTACGTACAGCTTCACCATCGGCGAGGGTAGTGCTGGCGGTGGTGGTTCCACAACGACCACCGTTGAAGAGGTGATCCCACCGACGGAGTGCTTGGCGGAATGCCGGCGCGCTCCCACATCGGTGATCGATCAAGTAGCCGTTACCACGTTCCATACGGGCGATACGGTGGAAGTGGGCCTGTTCAAAATGCGGCTCACCACCATCAACTACGGTGCGGCCAACATGGCTTCCGGTGAGGGACTGGTGGATGTGCCGGTGATGAAAGCCGCCTTGCGCGTGCGCTTCACGAATGTCCGGATCAATGCGAACAAACGTGTGTATGACGGTGTGGTGAACGGCATGTACGACAACGAAGGCGTGATCCCTCCCGCGTGGGCCACGGGCACCTCGCTCGCTGCCGGCTTCAACCCACAAGCCGCGCAAGCCATTGATGAGTACCTGAACACCGCAGGACGGTTGGTGAGCCAGTTCGCGGGCAACTCACCCATGGGACTGCCCATCGGCATCGACAAGGAATTGCCTGCTGGTCGGGTGGTTATCGGAATTCTCGGCGTGCAGTTCACCGATACCATTGCGCGCTTGAACGCGGGCATGGCCCTCCCCATGCAAGACCTGGGCGAAGTGCTTGGCCTCGGCAACATGGCGGTGCCATTCCACCCCGGAGGCATCGGTGATCTTTCCGAGGAAGCCACACTCTACCTCCTCGGCGAAGTGCGTGTGCCATTGGGTGAGGATACCGTGAAACTGAACGGTGCGCGCTTCGCCGATGGTTTCACCACTGTGCAGGATAGTGGAACCTTCGTGGCGTGGGACTGCAACGGTTTCCGTGCCGCCACGATCGATCTGGAATACCGCTTCGGGCAGGACAAGCTGCGCGAGGATCTCGCCAACGGAGAAGATGGGCCACGTAAAGTGATCGGCTCCATGCGTGTGCGCACCGGTCGCGGTGGTGTGATGGGCCGGTTGGACATGAACGTGCCGTTCCACCTGACCAACGCCAAGAGCTGGGGCTTCGATGTGCAGGAAGCGTGGCTGGATCTGGCGAGCTACATCAACCCGCCGGAAATGGAACTCCCCGCCGGCCACTTCCTCACCAGCGACCACATGCAGGAAGATGGTACCATCACCGACGATTGGACCGGTGTGTTCGTGAAGCGCACGATGCTGCGGATGCCGCCGACCATCCAGCGCCTGGAAGGAGCAGGCCGCGTGACCGCTCAGGTGGATGACTTCATCTACGAGTTCGGCAACGGCGTGTCCGCGAAATTCAAAGTGGCCAATATCCTCGATACCGATGAAGGCACGCTGGATGGCTGGGGATTCTCCTTGGACACCCTGCGCGCCGACATCGTTGCGAACGCCTTCGCGCAGGGTGGGTTCAGCGGGCGGATCCGCATGCCGTTCAGCGATACGTTGCTGGTGTACACCGGCATGATCCAACATGATCCGCAGACCGAGGATACACGCATGGAGTTCCTGCTGCACCCCAATGGGCAGTTGAACATACCGATGTACGTGGGCCAGCTCGAACTGCTCGAGACCAGCACCGTGCGGGCCCTCTTCGGCGATGCCAACACCGGCAACAGTGCACGCGCCGAACTGAACGGCAAGCTCACCGTGGATGTGAACATGCCCAGCGCGTTGAACATCAACTTCCGCGACATCGCCTTCCAAGGCCTGTACTTCCAAACGGACGACCCGTACACCAACGCCACCGATAACGGCGTGTTCTCTCTGGCAAGCCCACAGAAATACATGGGCGCTGCGTATGATGAGGGGATGCTCGACGACAGCGCTCCGCTCACCGGCGGAAGCACCGGCGGTTTCCCGGTGAGCATCACCCGCGTGACCACCGAACGGCGCAATTCCGAAGGCGGCGTGATGGCCGGTATCGGGTTCGACATCAACCTGGACCTGAGCGGGCAGACCAACATCTTCGTAGCCACCACACGCATCGCGGTGCTCGGCCAGTTGAACACTTCGGCGCTGCACCAATGGGGCCACCACTCCGTGGAACTCGACTCCATCGGTGTGACGGGCGAGACCGGTGCGGTGAAGATCCTTGGTGGGCTGCGCTGGTACCACGATGACCCCACGTACGGCAACGGCATCAACGGCAGTGTGAAAGCGTGGTTCATGAAGGACGCGTTGGAAGTGGCCGCCGCGGCGCAGTTCGGTACCGTGAATGGCATGCGTTATTGGTTCGCCGATGCGATGTTCGCGAAGGAAGGCGGCTTCTCGCCAGGGCAGCCGTTCAACGTGTACGGCTTCGGTGGTGGGGCTTGGTACCACATGCGCCGTGTGGGCGAAGTGCCGAGCGCTGCGAGCGTAACAGCGGCCACCATCGCCAACCAGGATGATGACGACTACACGCCGGGCCTCACCCTGAGCAACGTGGTGTACCGGCCCGATGCTTCTGAACTATTCGGCTTCAAGGCCACCGTGATCTTCGGTGATGGAGCCAGTGGACGCGCTTACAACGGCGATCTCACCGCCGGCATGACCTTCAGCGAAAGCGGTGGGGTGAGCACGGCCTTCCTCAACGGCAACGTGTACATGATGGCCGAGCGCAATGATCGCGAACACGTTCCCATCCGCGGAACAGCAGCCATCAGCTACGATTTCCCGAACGATGTGTTCCAAGCGAATTTCCAGATGTTCGTCACCATCGGTAGCGGCGTAGTTACCGGCACCGGGCCCAATGATCTTGCAGGTGGCGCAGAGCTGCTGATCACACCGGACACGTGGCACTTCTTCGTGGGCACACCGCAAACGCCGGTTGGACTGGACTACCTGGGCCTCTTCTCCAGCACCAGCTATTTCATGGTGGGCCAGGATCTTCCCGATCCATTACCACCGGATTCGGCTGCGGTATTGGCCCTGCTCGGCAACACCGACTTCAACTGGCCCAACGGCGTGGATGAAGCCACGGGCATCGCCTTCGGCGCGCGCGCAGCACTGGACCAGAAGTTCGACTTCTATCTGCTGCGCATGCAACTGCTTGCGGGATTGGGCTTCGACATGGCGTTCGTCTCCGCAGCGAACATGGCATGCGAGGGCATCGCTGATCCAGGCATCGCCGGGTTCTACGCTACCGGCCAGGTGTTCGCCTACTTGGGCGGCAGTGTGAGCCTGCATGTTGACGTGTGGTTCGCCGAAGGGGATTTCGAGATCATGAAGATCGCGGCCGCAGCCTTGCTCCAAGGTGGCTTCGCCGATCCCAGTTGGGTGCGTGGCGAAGTGGCCGGTGAATACAGCATCCTGGCAGGTGCCATCGACGGTTCCTTCAACTTCCCCTTCTCCGCTGGACATCCGTGCGACAACTTCGGTGCTGGTGCGTTGGCCGGGCTCGACCCCATCGGTGACATCACTCCGCACGACCGTGATGGCATAGCACCCGGCACCACACCCGTGGACGTGGGCACCAATTGCGAAGTGGCCCTGAACATGAAGCTGGATGCACCCTTCGACCTGAAGGAATACCGCGAGAACGGCAGCTCCTACTGGCGCAAGTTCCGGCTGGTGCTCGATGGTGCGACACTGAAGAAAGCCGGCACCGAACAACAGACCACCGTGGAACTTTCTCCTTCAAAAGACCAGGTGCTGGTGATCCCTTCGCGCTACCTCGACCCGTTCACCACCTACACCTTCAGCATCAAGCTACGCGCCGAGGAGCGGAACAGCGAAGGGGTGTGGTCCACCGCCATCACACAAGGACAAGCCGCGGTCTGGGATAGCACCATCACCTTCAAGACCGGCGAAGGGTTGAAGGAATTGCGCGACCAGGACCTGCTCTACACCTACCCCTTCATCGGCCAACGTTATGTGTTGCAGGACGAATGCCGGTCGGCGATCATCCATTGCAAAGCGGACCTCTCCTCGCAGACCCTGCTCTTCGGACCCGCTGCGCAAGGACGCACTCGCATCTACAAGGTGATGCTCACGCCGCACATCGGTGGGCCCACGATCACCTGTCCGGCCACGGTGATGCTCGAAGCCAATGACCCCACGTTGATCACCTTCAACCTGCCCGCGTTGTTGAACCACCGGACCTACGTTGCACAGTTCATCTACCGCGATAGCCTGGTGGGTGGCACCGTGGGCCAGCAGGCCTTGGGCGCCAACATGGCCGACATCGGCGCGCTCAGCATGAGCAGCACCAACATGAGCTCTTCCACCAGCACGGCGAACGGCCTTACCATGAACGTGAACCGCAGAAGACTGAACGGCTATTCGGTGCGCCGCAATGAGAAACTCCTGTTCACCTACTTCTTCGCGACCTCCAACTTCAACACCATCACTGCCAAGGCCGCTGCCTTCACCAACAGCATTACCCACCTCGAGAGCGATGGTGCGACTCCGCCGCGTGAATCGCTCCGTCCGGACTTCCAGGGCGAGCGCTTCGATGTGTTCGACGTGCTCGGATACACCTCCGCCGTAAGGCCTTCCTTCAAGATCGCACCGCTCATCGGGTTGACGGATGCCCTCACCGATAACTGGTCACGGCAATGGAGCGACCCGGTGTTGTACGACTACTACGCCGAGATCAAGGCTCAGGGATGCAGCAGCATGGAGCTGCAACGCAGCTTGGTCTACAGTATGGGCATTCCACGGATCTCGGACAGCCCGGACCCGATCGGTATCGCTCCCTATCGCACCATCACCTGGCGCGCGGGAAACCCCACCATGCAACCGCTGAACAGCGAAGAGACCGCACCGGTATCCGGCAACGGCCTTTTCGCACAGCAGGTCGGCGAACTGGCCGTGAGCGATGGCACGCCCACTGCTTCCGTTCGACTGGACAATGCAACACCACGTTGGGTGCGCAACGACCAGCAGCGCCTGATCTCCATCACCGCCAACGTGATCGCCAACTGTGGCCCCTTGAACGGCGCCGATTCGCAAGGTGAGAACATGGGCGACATGGTGGAACCACTGCGCAGCATGGTGATCCGGTTCCAGAATTCGGGGTTCAAGCGCGCATACCGTGGCAACTACCGCATCCGATTCAGTTTCCAGCCACCACCGACCTGCCAGCAGTTCGCGGATTGGAACGAAAGGATCGAGTTGAGCTCGGGTGAAGCCGTTTACAACTACACCCTTGGGCCGCTCGCCACTTCCAACCAAGCCGCAGGAGCCACTCCCAGTGGCGGTGCGATGCAAACGGCCCCCTGAACCATGCGCTACATTCAACTTCTCCTCGTTTGCGCCATCACCGTTGGTTCGGCTTCGGCGCAAAGTCTGCGCTCCATCGCCTACAACGCGAAGGACTCCATCGTGGTGCGTTGGGCACCGAGCACGATCGAAGCCTGGGAGCGTTTCAACCGGTATGGCTGCCGCATCGAACGGATCGACGTGTCATCCAAGGAACGTCTTGCAACCATACTGAACACCGACACGCTCAAACCGATCTCGTTGGAGGCCCTCAAACAACGCCTTCCACAGAACACCTACGCACCGATCATCGCTCAAGCGCTATATGGCAAAGACATGGCACCCAACACCAGCGACCTCCGTGCACAGATGGACGCTGCTGATCAAGTGGCTTTGCGCTGGTCGTTGTGCGGGTTGTATGCCGATATCGATCCGGCCATTGCGAACGCGTTGGGCTACCGCTGGGTGGACAAGGATGTGAACGCCACGGGCTACTACCTCTACCGGGTGATCACACTGGATCCCGAACGTTGGGATACCGCCATGGTGGCCGTGGACCGCAAGCAAGGGTTCGATGCCGTTCCACACGGACCGTCCGTCACCGCACTGGAAAAAGAAGGAAGCATCGCACTGCGTTGGGAACGTGAATTGGTATTCGGATCGTTCAGCGCATACTGGATCGAACGGCGCCAGAACAACGCGCCCTGGCAGCGCTTGAACAACGTGCCTTTCGTGCCGATGGACAATGAGCGCGGCGCAGCACCTTACTACACCTACACCGATACCACCATCGCACGTGACTACACCGCGTACGACTACCGCGTCATCGGTATCACACCCTTCGGCATGGTGAGCACCGAAGCGCCTATGGTCAGCGCCATGGGGCGTGACCGCACCGCGCCACCCAGTCCGGAAATGAAGGCCGTGAAGGACGAGAACGGTCGTTTGGTGGTGCATTGGGAACAACCTGCAGGTGCTACCGACCTGAAGGGCTTCCGCGTAGAGAAGACCCACCACGCCCAAGCTGCTTACGTCCCTTTGCATCGCGGTCTGCTGCCCCCGTCCGCGAGGCAGTTCGCGGACACTTCCAAGTTCCTTATCGCAGAGAACCACTTCCGCGTGTGGGCGGTGGATACGTCAGGGAACGAGTCCGTTTCCCTCAGCGGGTACGGTACGCTCGTGGATTCCATCGCACCAGCACCACCCGCGAACTTGCACGGCAGCATCGACACGGCAGGCGTGGTGACCGTTCATTGGCCGTTGGGGAAAGAGAACGACATCCTCGGCTACCGCGTGTTCTTCGCCAATGCCGCGGACCACAACTTCAACAACCTATCGCCAGAGCCCATCCAGGATACGGTGTTCAGCGATACCATTCCGCTACGCACGCTCACCAAACACATCTACTACCGTGTGGTGGCCGTGGACCGCAACTTCAACCACAGCGCCATGAGCGCCACCTTGACCTTGCTGAAGCCCGATGTGGTGGCTCCCGTTGCACCCGTGTTCGAACGCTATGCGGTGAGCGACAGTTCCGTGGTCTTGCACTTCGTCCCCAGCAGCAGCAGCGATGTGGCACGTCACCGCTTGTTGCGCCGCAGTGATCGCGATACCACCTGGCGTGAAGTGACGGCCTGGGCCACGCATGAAGATCGCCGTACCTGGACGGACCGCACCGTGGAGGCGCCTTCCGCCTACACCTATGTGATGCTGGCCATGGACAGTGCCGACAATGCTTCGCCCAGATCCGTTCCGCTGGAAGTGCGCTTGAACGCACAGCCTCAACGCCCAGCTGTGGATGCCGTGTTCGCCACGCCGATGGACCAAATGGTACAAGTGCGTTGGACCGCTCCGCCAAAGCCGGTGAAGCACTATGTGATCTATCGCTCCAAGAACGGAACGCCGGGCACATCCATCGCATCCGCTACCGCCGATGCCACCACGTATACCGACATCCGGGTGCCCGGAAAAGGCAGCTATCGGTATGCGGTGAAAGCCGTGTACGCCGACGGCGGTTCCTCGCGCATCGTGGAGATGGGCGGCAGTGTGGAGATGCCTTAGTGTCACAACCCGTAGGTCGGTCAACCATCTCCGCCCCTCTTTCTCCTCCCTGCCACGTTCGAGCATTTCGTCGTAGCGCCCGCTAAGTCGTGCATGTTCCGCCTTGCATGAAGGCGAAATAGTGACAGATCCACAGTCGACCGATCTACGGGTTGTGACACGAGCGTACTACTCACGTGGTATTGTAGCGCCACGGCCAGCGCGGGTACTTCGCATCAACAACGAAGACCCATGCGCAACGCGATCCTTCCCCTCCTACTGGCGCTGCCCTTCGCGGGCATGGCACAACAGGTGGTCTCCGGCGGCGGTGGCCACCATGCCAACGCAACGGATATCATCTCCTACAACATCGGTGAACCGGTGATCGCCACGGTATCCGCGAGCGGTACTACACTGACACAAGGCTTCAACCAGCCATGGGCGGACATCACCACGCTGGTGAATGACATCGAAGAGGCCGTGACCATCAACGTGTACCCGAACCCGGTACGCCATACACTGCATATCGACGCGAGCTCCGCCACACAGGCCCAACACTACTTCCTGCACGACGCTGCTGGACGCCTGGTGACCGAGGGCCGCATCGGCAGCAGCATCACCGAGCTGGACATGCAACCCTACGCGAGCGGCGACTACTTCCTCCGCGTGCTCAGCGACGATAACGCCACCCTGAAGTCCTTCAAGATCTCCGTAACCCACTAGCCATGAAGAAGCCCTTATCCCTTGTCTTCGCCTTCGCGCTCGCATCGGCCGCGTGGGCACAAGCGCCACAACGCATCAACTACCAGGCGATCCTGCGCGATGGTGCAGGTGCGATCGAAGCCAACACCGCCGCCACGCTCGGCATCGCATTGCTGCAAGGCAGCGCGAGCGGCTCCGTGGTATACAACGAGAACCATGCTGTTACAACCAATGCGTTCGGTCTGGCCAATGTGGCCATCGGCGGCGGAACCGTGGTGAGCGGCACCTTCGCGAACATCGATTGGAGCAACGGCCCCTACTTCGTGCGCACCAGCGTGAACGGTACGCCGATGGGCACTTCGCAATTGATGAGCGTACCCTACGCGCTCTTCGCGGAGACCAGCAACACACCCGGCCCGCAAGGCGAACAAGGTGAGCAGGGTGATCCCGGCCCCGCCGGTCCCACAGGTGCGCAAGGCCCAACCGGGGCAACAGGCGCAACCGGACCCGCAGGCGCAACGGGAGCGCAAGGGCCACAAGGCGTGCCGGGACCTACAGGACCGCAAGGAGCGACAGGTCAAGACGGAACAGGCGTATCCATCCTCGGATCCCTGGATGACGAAAGCGAATTGCCACCCAACGGCGACCCCGGCGATGCTTACTTGATCGATGGCGGCCTTTTCGTCTGGAGCGATAACACCAACTCGTGGGAGAACGTCGGATCCATACAGGGACCGGCCGGGCCGCAAGGACCAATAGGGCCCATGGGCGCAACAGGACCTGCGGGTGCAACGGGCGCCACCGGTGCAACAGGAGCACAAGGAGCAAGCGGCGCTACAGGAGCCACCGGAGCCAGCGGCGCAGCGGGAACCGATGGCCGGACCGTGCTGAACGGCACAACGAATCCGATCGCCAGCATCGGCGCGAACGGCGACTTCTACATCAACACCACCAGTGATATGATCTACGGACCCAAGACCGCTGGCGCTTGGGGTGCGGGTACTTCACTGATCGGGCCAGCGGGCGCTACGGGGCCGACTGGTGCTACCGGCGCAACCGGCCCACAAGGTGCTACCGGTGCGCAAGGGAACCCGGGGGCAACAGGATCTCCCGGTACACCGGGTGCCACAGGGGCCCAAGGTGCTACCGGAGCCACCGGAGCGCAAGGTTCAGCAGGACCGCAAGGCGCAACAGGATCGACAGGCCCACAAGGTGCTCCTGGCGCGAACGGACTTGACGGCAAAACGGTTCTCAACGGAACGACCGATCCCGCAGCAGGCGTCGGGGTTGTCGGCGACTTCTACATCAATACCACCAGCGACTTCATCTTCGGACCCAAGACCGCCGGTGGCTGGGGAACGGGCACCTCGCTCGTTGGACCGCAAGGGCCTCAGGGACCCGCAGGCAGCGCTAACGGCTGGGGCTTGACCGGCAACGCTGGTACCGTCGCGGGTACCAACTTCATCGGCACCACGGACAATGTGGCGCTCGAACTGCGTGTGAACAACCAACGCGCGGGCTGGGTCGGGCCTGCATCGGGCAACACGGGCCTCGGCCACCAAGCGCTCAGCAGCAGCATCGGCGCAAACAACACCGCCATAGGAAAACGCGCCCTGCGCCTGGCCACCTCATCCAACTCGGACAACACTGCCATCGGCAGCAACGTGTTGGACACGCTCAGCAATGGCATCATCAACACCGGTATTGGATCACAGACACTCACCGGCTTGGTGAACGGTAGTGGCAATACGGCCGTGGGCGGTGGTGCCATGCAAACCGCCAACGGAGGCGACTACAACGTAGCTGTGGGTGCACTCCCGCTCTACTCGAACACCACCGGCGACAACAACGTAGCGGTCGGCCCCACGGCGATGTTCTCCAACACCACCGGCTCCAACAACACGGCCGTTGGCAACAACGCCTTGCGCGATAACACCACCGGTGTGTCCAACGTGGCCATCGGCGTTGGAGCATTGAAGAACAACGCCACTCGAACACACAACGTGGCCGTGGGCGATAGCGCCTTGTTCAACAACGACAATGGCCTTCCTCCACTGAGCGGAGAAACGCCCGCACCGACCGGATACTACAACACCGCCATGGGGAGCAAAGCACTCTACACCAACAGCAGTGGTTATATGAACACGGCGATCGGGCACCAAGCATTGAACGATAACGCCAGTGGAGAGCGCAACACCGCCATGGGCGTTTACTCCCTTACGAACAGTACGGGAGGTAGCAACACCGCCGTGGGTTCAAGCGCGTTGGAGATGAACACCACCGGTGATGGCAATACCGCAGTGGGTGAAAGTGCGCTCTGGTTGGCCACTGGGAATGCCGAGTACAACACCGGCGTGGGGTACAGCGCGGGCTCCTCCCTCACAACCGCGCGCTACAACACGGCCATCGGCTTCAGTACCCTGGACAATAACACCACAGGCCACAACAACACCGCCATCGGCCGTAGTGCCGGACCTTCCGTGGATGGATTGGGGAACACCACTGCCCTTGGCTACGATGCTCGCCCGACGGCAACGAACATGGTGCGGATCGGGAATACGCTCGTCACCAGCATTGGTGGCCAGGTGGGCTGGACCACGGTGAGTGACGCTCGCTATAAGCGCGATGTACGCACCGATGTGAGCGGCCTCGACTTCATCATGGCCTTGCGCCCGGTGACATACACCTTCGACCTACCAGCCTTGCGCCAATTCCGGAACGAGGGCACCGAATTCGACAAAGAGGGGAACGTGGTACGCGTTGCAGACCCGGACATGGAGGCTGCGCTGAGCGAACAACAGGGCGTGCGCCAGACCGGATTCCTGGCCCAGGAAGTGGAGCAAGCGGCCAAACGGTCCGGCTTCGATTTCAGCGGCGTGGATGCCCCGAGGAACGAAGACTCGCTCTATGGCCTGCGCTACGCGGAATTCGTTGTGCCCTTGGTGAAGGCCGTGCAGGAGCAACAAGCACGGATCGATGCGCAGCAGCGCGAGATCGAACTGCTGCAACAGCAAGTTCAGGAGTTGTTGATCCCTCGTTGAAGAACCCTTGGAACACCGAACGCGTCTGGCGCACACCAGGCGCGTTCGGTCTTCTATCTTGTGGAGGTCATCCGTCATCCACTCCACCAACGTACCACCATGACCTCGAGATGCCAGCGTTGGTTGCTGCTACTTGTGGTGTATTCAGTCATCGGCACAACGCATTCGCAGGAGTCGCCCGAGAGACTGGACTCCATTCTGCCATTGCTCGACCCGGCGATCGAGGACACTATCCAGATGGACATGCTGATCAGCGTGGCGGAGTCGTGGACCACCTCGGACAATGCGTTCCCGTACCTGCACCGACTCGACAGCCTGACCCGACATCTCCTCGAAAGCGATAACGCCGATGTCCGTCGTCGCGGTCGCCACGGACGCGGAGCCTACAACTTCTTCGTAGGCTACCATGCCAAATTCGCACGCAACATCCCTCTTGCACTGCACTCGTTCCAGAGCGCCCTCGCTGATTTCAAGGTACACAACGAACGCCATGCAACGGCCGAGACGAACGATGCACTGGGCGTATTGTTCAACACCGTGGGCAGGCCCGATCGCGCGGCCTCGTTCTTCCAGGAAGAGTTACGCATCGGTCGCGACATCAAGCATCAGCATGTCACCACACAAGCATTGATCCACCTAGCGGGCACCCATTCCGATCGGGGTCAACCGCGCATCGCCGAGGCCTACCTGGATTCATGCAGGCCGGGATCAGCCGCTGACAGCTCTGCGCTCTTCATCGAACGCGGACGCATGCGCACGCTGAAAGGGCAGCACGCACAAGCGATCCTCTTATTGCGCCAAGCCGTGCAAGCTGCGGAGCACTCATCCAACGCGTGGGACCTTCTACCAGCACTGACGCCATTGGCACGATCGTACTACGCCGTGAACGATCATGCCCAAGGGCTAGCCGCCGCCGAACGCTGCACACGGATCGCCGCTGAAATGGGCGACCGCACAGCCCAGTGCGGATGCACCGTCCTGATGGGTATCGGACGCATGGCCATCGGCGACTTGGTGGGGGCTGAACGCGAACTGCTTGAAGGAGCCCGGCTGGCAAGACTGAACAACAACGTGGGGGTGGCCCGTGAACTCGGCGATGAAGGATCCATGCTGCGTACGGCCGAACTGCTCAAGGATCTCTATCGGCGGCAAGGTCGCACGCAAGAGGCCCTGGACATGACCGAACAATGGGTGCTCTTGAAGGACAGCGTAGCGCGCATGAGCGGTCAGGATGACATCATGCTCTTCGAATTCGAACGCGAGCAGTTCGCGGACAGCCTGGCGCATATGAACGCGGTCGCAGCGCAACAAGCAGAACATGACCGCACCATCGCCATAGAGACCTCTCGCCGCAAGGTCTTCGTCCTTGCCATCGCGCTACTCGTCGCCATCGTCATCGCCATCTGGAGCCGCGTCCGACTACTCCGTCGCAGCAACGCCGCCATTCTCGCCGCACAAGAACAAGTTCTTGCAAGCGAGCGCGCACTGGCCACCGAAGCCGTTCGTACACGAATCGCCCGCGATGTACACGACCAGTTGGGCAGCGACCTCACCAAGCTCGTCATGCTCAGTAGCGAAGTCAAAGATGTAGCCAAGAGCGACCCAAGCGACCTATCGGTGATCGCCAGTGATATCGAACGCATCGCCGGTGAAGCCAACCGCTCCTTGGGCGACATCGTTTGGGCCATCGACCCGCACAACGATTCGCTCGCCGGACTGACCGAACGGATGCGTCTCCATTGCGAACGTATGTTGAAGGGTTGCGGCGTGGAGCACACCATCGACTGTGTCCATGAAGGGCCGGACAGACCGCTGGATCCGGCCACCCGTCGTGACATCCATCTGATCCTGCGCGAGGCGCTCAACAACGCTATCAAATACGCTCGGGCCAGGCATATCCGCGTAGCCCTTCACACCTCCACACAGCGGGTGGACTTGGTGATAGAGGATGACGGTGTGGGCTTCACCTCCGCTGATCATGCGGGACATGGAACAGCAAACATGCGGCAACGCGCTCAACGCTGTGGTGGCCGGCTGATCCTGGAGAACGCCGGTGAACGCGGAACCCGCATCACCTTCACCGCCAACCTGCCCGAACCCGCTCATGCCTGAACCATTGGCCGCACGTTCGGCTCTGCTGGGCCTGGTCATCATCGCGGCCTCCGCCAATGCACAGGTCAACCTTGACTCGCTGCGCAACGTTGCGGCGGACAGGACCCTTCCAGACAGTGTCCGCTTCCTGGCCTACCACGACCTGGTCTGGGACGGCTACCTCTTCACCGAGCCGGACAGTGCCCAAGCCATGGGCCAATGGCTGCAACGCGAGGCTCGCCGGAAACGGAACAGCAAGTTCGAGGCACGCGCCAGCGAATTGATAGCAGCTAGCTGGTATGTACGCGGAGACATGCGCACCGCGCTGCTTCATTACGACACCGCGCTCGCCCTGCACAAGCGCAACCACGATGATGATGGCTACGCCGATGTGATCACCAACGCCGCGAGTATGCGATCCTACCTCGGCGAACATGCGTTGGCGCTCTCCATGTACGCAGAAGGTCTTGTGATCCATGAACGTATGCAGGACAGCACGAGCATCGCCAACGACCTCAACGCCATGGGGCGGGTACACATGGTGCGTGGTGATCATGTGCGGGCAGCGGACCTCTACATGCAAAGCCTCCGCATCCTTGAACTGATCGGCGACAAACGAGGAATGTCCACCGGACAGGCCAATATGGGTACGCTATTCCAGAACCAGGGCGATCACGCCGCAGCGATCGGGTACTTCCGTGAAGGCTTACGGCTCGCTGAAGAGCTCGGAGACAAGCACCTCATAGGCAAGGACCTGGAAGTGATCGGCGCGTGCCTCGAGGAGTTGGGCGATACTGCCGCCGCCATGGGTGCGTATCAGAAGAGCCTGTTGCTGCGCGCGGAAATGGATGATCGCCATGGGCTGGTGAACGTAAAGAACCGCATCGGTTATCTGCTGAACAAGCAAGGGAAACACGCCAATGCATTGGCGTTGTTCGAGGAGACCATTGCGCTAGCCCAGGGGGAAGAATTGCCCTGGGGCATGGGCAGCGCATGGGTCGGAAAAGGCGATGCACTGCTTGCCATGGGCAGAACCACCGAAGCCATGCGCGCTAGTGAAGCCGCCGAAGACGCCGCGCAGGTAGCAGCGGATGTGACCTTGCTGCGCGATGCCAGCGACCTGCGCTACCGGGCGCTGCGCGCGCTGGGCCGCTGGCACGATGCCTTGGTCGCCCATGAACAGACCGAGATATGGAACGACAGCCTCCTTCACGAGGAGAACCAGCGCGCTGTGTTGCGCAATGCCTATCAATATCAGTTCGGAAAGAAGGTGTATGCGGACAGCCTGGATCACATCTTCCAAGCGCAAAAGGAAGCTGTGCGCACCGAACGGCGCATGGGCGCTGAACGATCCAAGCGGAACCTTGCCTTGGGTGTTGGCGCTATTCTGTTCCTGGGATTGATCGGCATCTGGCAACGTGCCCGCCTGCTCCGCCGCACCAACACCGCCATCCTCGAAGCGCAAGCACGCTTGATGGAAAGCGAACGCGCTCGGGAGGCCAGCGAGGTGCGCACTCGCATCGCCACCGATGTGCACGACCAGTTGGGCAGCGACCTCACCAAGCTCGTCATGCTCAGCAGCGAAGCCAAAGCCGTGGCGAAGAGCAGCACGAATGAACTGTCGGTGATCGCCGATGACATCGAACGCGTCGCCGGTGAGGCTAACCGATCGTTGGGCGACATCGTTTGGGCCATCGATCCGCACCACGATTCCATGGCAGGCCTCACAGAACGCGTGCGTGCGCATTGCGAGCGCATGTTGCAGTGGAGCAAGACGCAACACACCATTGATTGCGGTCATGAAGGACCTGACCGCTCACTTGACCCCGCCACCAAGCGCGACATCTACCTGATGCTGCGCGAGGCGCTCAACAATGCGATCAAGTACGCGAAGGCACGGCACATCGCCGTGATCTTCCACACCAGCGCAACAAGCGTGCAATTCGATGTGAAAGATGATGGTATTGGGATGGAACCGAGGGGAACCAACGGCCATGGCCTGAAGAACATGCAGCAGCGGGCGAAGCGGGCGGGCGGGAACATCACCGTGACCACCGCGCCAGGGGAGGGTACATCCATTGCCTTCCGGATCCGGTTGAGTTCGACCTAACCTGTGCGGGTTATTGTCCAACCGCCCAACATCCTTCACCTTCGCCTCATGGCATCAACGCTGGTCCGCTTCGTCCTGCTGATCGCCTGCTATGCATGCACGTGCACGGTTGTCGGTCAAGGTGAGATCATCCGCAAACTGAAAAGCGAACTCGCGACCGACGAACTGAACTCACACGAGCGCGCCCGCAAACTCGAGCGTCTCTCATGGTACTTATGCGGTGCCGACCCCATCAGTGCCATGGAGGCCGCACAAGAGGCCATGGCGATCGCGGAACGCATCAATGACCCTTCCCTCCTCGGCAGTGCCATCGTACGCAAGGTCGCTGCGAAGCAGACCGCTAGTGACCGTACCGGAGATGCCGAAGATTTGGAACGTGCTGTCGGTCTCTTGAAGAAGCACGGCCCGGAACGCGATCTAGGCTATGCCTACTGGTGCCTCTTCATGGAGCTTTCCGAAGTGGCCGGGCAGGACAGCTTGTGCAAGTTCTACAATCAAAAGGCCAGCGCGTTGTTCGAGCGCCACAACGAAGCCACGGGGCGATACTGGGTCTTGTTGACCGCACTGTTCTACAACCCATCCTCCGACCAACAGGATGCTGTGGATATGGAATCCGAACTTGAGCGAACAGTGCGCGAGTCGCATGACACCTGCTTGATCGTAGGCCACTACTCGTATGCGTTCAATAAAGCCCTAGCGGTAGAGCACTTCGCCGAGGCCGAACGCATCGCGAACGAACACCTGGCAATGAGCCGAACGATGAACGTACCGTTCGAGGAATTCGGGGCGCTGCTGGACCTGCAATCCGCCGCCGCCTACTTGGGCGATCACGAACAGGCCATCCGGTATGGCCTGCAAATGCTGGAAGTCACGGAACGGCTACGAATGACCACCTATCGTCGCTGGGTTCATAGTGAGATCGCAACACGCTTCGCGGATCTGGACGACCACGCGAGCGCCATGGAGCATCTTCAGCAGGCACTGGCCATTGATGGAGGGCCTAAGGGACCGTGGGATTGTTTCCAGATCCTGCTCAACTTGGGAAGATCCCTTCTGAAGACCGGTCAACTCGATACCGCACTCGTGGTCCTGCACGATTCCGAGCGGCTATTCACAGAGGGAGCGAACGGGACTTTCCCGTTGTATGAATCCACCTTGCAGGCCTTCTTGCTGCAATACCTCGGCACCGCTTATCGTCAGAAAGGCGACCTGGTCCGCTCGCGGACGTACCTGGAACACGCGCTCAGAGTGACCGCCATCCCGAACATGCGCATGGATGCCGCGCGCGTAGGCGTGGAGCACGCCCGCACACTGGCGCTGGGTAACGCCGCAGACAGGATAGCCGCGATCGCGGAAACCGATTCCGTAATCGCTTTGGCGGCCCGGGAAGGCTGGCTGGAGATGACCCGCGATGCGCGGCTGGCCCTATATGAAGCGTACCACCACGACGGAAACGTTCCTGCCGCGCTGCAGAACCTGCGTCTACACATCGCCGCGAAGGACAGCCTGATCAGCTTGGAGCGTATCAAGAACATCAATGCACTGAACAAGCGCTTCGAGTCCGAGCGCAAGGATGCGGAACTGAGGGACCTTTCCGTTACGAATACACAACAAGGTGAGCATATTGGCGAGCACCGTCGACGTAACGTGTTGCTCGCCTCGGGTATCGCTGTCGCGGTGCTTGTTGCCGTGCTCTTGTTCGTGCTACTCCGAAATGCAAGGCGAAGTCGCGCACTGCTCGCGGAAAAGAACGCCACCATCCTGGAAGCACAGGCCAGGCTGGTAGAAAGCGAACGAGCACGTGAAGCCAGCGAGGTTCGCACCCGCATCGCCCGCGATGTGCACGACCAGCTCGGCAGCGACCTCACCAAGCTCGTCATGCTCAGCACCGAAGCGAAGGAAGTCACTGGTGCGAACACCCATGAACTGGCATCCATCGCCAGTGACATCGAACGCATCGCCGGGGAAGCCAACCGTTCCTTGGGCGACATCGTATGGGCCATCGACCCGCCCCACGATTCGCTCGCCGGCCTTACCGAACGCGTGCGCGCCCATTGCGAGCGCATGCTGAAATGGAGCAAGGTGGAGCATACCGTGGATTGCGTTCACGACGGCCCCGACCGCTCACTGGACCCCGCCACCAAGCGCGACATCTACCTGATGTTGCGCGAGGCCTTGAACAACGCGATCAAGTACGCCAAGGCAACGCACATCGATGTACAATTCCATAGCTCGGTGAGCGGTGTACGATTTCTGGTGCGAGATGACGGCGTTGGCCTCAACCACGATCCAAGCAAAGGCCATGGAATGGCGAACATGCAAGCCCGTGCTACACGCATATCAGGCCTGCTCGCCGTGGAAAGCCAGCCAGGTATGGGCACCGCAGTGCGCTTCAGGGCCGAACTCCCCCTTGAAGTAACGCCGTAGGGCTATCTTGCGGCGAATGGTCACCACCATCCGCACGGCTATCGTCGAGGACGACAATGAGCTTCGCGAGCTTATCCGGCGTCGCATCGAACGTAGCGGCGATATGCAGGTGGTGCGCGTATTCCGGAGCGGCGATGAATTCCTCGAACGGATCGACGAGCTTGATCTCCACGTGGTGCTCATGGACATCAACATGGAGGGCCGCAATGGCATTGAGACCGTGCGTGTGGCCAAGCCCCACAAGCCGGACGTACAGTACCTGATGCTCACCATCTTCGAGAACCCGGCGTACATCTTTGAAGCCTTGTGCGCCGGAGCCACCGGTTACCTCACGAAGAGTACGCCCGAAGAAGAACTGCTCGAGGCTGTGCGCGACATCCATCGAGGCGGGTCGCCCATGAACAGCGCGATCGCGCGCATGGTGGTGAACAGCCTTCACAAAGGCACGCAGCAACGCATCAAGGACGAGCAACTGAGCGAGCGAGAGAAGCAGGTGCTCGATGGCCTTGCCGCTGGTTTGCAGTACAAGGAGATCGCCGCCAAGCTGGAGCTCAGCACCGAGACCGTGCGCGTGCATGTTCGCCGCATCTACAGCAAGTTGCAGGTGCGCGGGCGCATGGAAGCGATCCGCAAAGTGTATCCCGGCCAATGAACCACAAGTCCCGTTAACACGGGAGTGGTATTGCCCACCTTCCAGCCCGGGCCGTGCTTTGGGGTACCATGTCCCTTGCGCGTGTTCTAGTCGCGTTGCTCTGCACCGCTCTTGCCGAACAGGTGGTGGCGCAGAACATCGGCATCAACCCCAATGGTGCGGCCCCGGACCCTTCGGCCTTGCTCGATGTGGATGTTAGCGCACTGCCCGCCAACGGAAAGAAAGGCCTGCTGGTGCCACGTATGACCACTGCCCAGCGCACCGCAATTCCCTCCCCCGCCGAGGGGCTTCTCGTGTACGACACATCGCTCGGCCAGTTCTGGTACTTCGATGGCGCGGTATGGATGGCCGTGACGGCGGGAAATCTCTGGAGCACGCGCGGGAATGCAGGCACCGCCACTACCGATGCGGTCGGCTCGTTGGTGGGCAGTACCACCTTGGAATTCCGTGTCAACAACGAGCGTGCTGGCTACCTCGCTGATGGCATACCGCGAACTTCCTTCGGCCACTTGGCGATGCCCACCGCCACCGGTGCGAACAACACGGCGTTCGGAAAGTATGCGTTGCGTCTCTTGACCACGGGTACGGACAACACCGCCGTGGGCGCCTATGCGTTGCGCAACATCACCACGGGCAGTTCCAACACCGCCGTGGGCTACGAGGCCTTGAACGCCAACACCGCTTCGCGCAACACCGCGATAGGCTATCGCGCAATGACCCTGAACACGGCCGGCTTCGACAACACCGCGGTGGGCTACCTCGCCTTGAGCAGCAACCTTACCGGTGACTACAACACGGCCGTGGGTTATCAAGCACTTCGCTACACCACTTCATCCAGCAACACGGCCTTCGGATACAATGCACTGCGGGACAACACGGTGGGTGCTTCCAACACGGCCGTGGGCAGTCGCGCTTTGACGAACAACACCACGGGCTCACAGAATTCCGCGATGGGCTTCCAGGCCCTGTTCAACAACACCACCGGCGCCGGCAACAGTGCCATCGGGGCCAACGCACTGGATGCCAACAGCACCGGCTTGTACAACACCGCTTTCGGCGAAAATGCACTGCCCGCTTGCACCGGCTCGTACAACACCGGCGCGGGCATCGGCAGTGCCACGGGCCTTACCGGCGGCCTGTACAATTCTTCCTGTGGCTACAACACCTCCTTGGGCCTTACCACCGGCGACTACAACACCACCATCGGCTCGTACGCCGGCATCACCGGCAACTACAACAACAGCGCAGGTATCGGAGCAACGGCAACCCCAACGGCCAGCAACAGCATCAACATCGGTGTGGCGGTGAACAACAATCTGACCGGAGGTTACGGCACCTGGCAGAACTTCTCCGACGCACGTTTCAAACGCGATGTACAAGCCGATGTGCCCGGTCTCGACTTCGTGTTGCGTCTAAGACCGGTCACGTACGCACTGGATGCGGAGCTGATCGAGAGGACCTCCGGCGCATGGTACGTGATGGACACCCTTTCCAACGGGGAACACCGCGCCGACTACATCCAGCGCCTTGCGGAGGTTTCCGCTGCACGCCAAACGGGCTTCATCGCGCAAGAGGTCGAAGCGGCCGCAGCGGCGATCGGGTACGATTTCGATGGGGTACATCATCCGGTGGATGACAACGACCACTATACGCTGGGTTATGAATTGTTCACGCTTCCGCTGATCCAAGCGGTGAAAGAGCAACAGGCCGTGATCGAAGAACTGGAGCAGGTGAACGTGCTGCTGCAACAGCGCATCACGGAAATGGAAGCCGCGAACGGGCCACTCCAAAAAGCGCCATGAACAGCGTTCAACATAGTGTGCGTTGGGGATTGTGGCTGTGCTGCTCATTGCTGTTGGGCAGTGCCCTTCATGCGCAGAACGTGGGCATCAACACCAACGGAGCAACGCCCCATGCGAGCGCCTTGCTGGATGTGGACGCTGCGGCCCTTCCGGCGAACGGCAAGCGCGCCATGCTGATCCCGCGCATGACCACCGCAGAGCGCAACGCCATTCCTACACCGGCGGTGAGCTTGCTCGTTTACGACATCACTACCACCAGCTTCTGGTACTTCAACGGAACGGTGTGGGTGGAATGGGCCGATGATCTGAACACCTGGAAAGTGAACGGCAATACAGGACTCACCGCAGGCACGCACTTCATCGGCACTACCGATGTGCAGCCTTTGCAGCTTCGCGCGAACGGTGTGCTCTCGGGACGCATCTCGCTTGACCTCACCTCCTTCGGTGTGCGTGCAAGCCTGGCCAACTTCACCACGGCTACGAACCAGACCACCTTCGGTTATGAGGCCTTGCAAGGGTCCGGGGCCGCCACCCAGGAAGAGAACACGGCCATCGGCCACAACGCCATAAAGCCCCCGGCAGGCACCTACGACTGCACCGCCATCGGCAGCGAAACCATGCTGAACGACCTGTCCATCCCGGCATTCTCCAGCAACACGGCGATCGGCCATCGCGCCTTGCGGGATGTGTACGGCGGTACTTGCACGGCGGTGGGTTACCGCGCACTGGAAGCTTCTGACAATGACTACGCCACTGCAGCTGGATCGCAAGCCATGCTCGCCACCCCGAACAACTTCGATAACACCGCCATGGGCTACCAGGCGGGCCTGGCCGGAGCGAAGGGCGTGGGTCGCGGCGCCGCGATGGGGCTGGACGGTTTCGGTTTCGGCGCTGGTGCATGTGCCGATTCGGATGAGTACGCCAACCATGGCTTCGGCTACAATGCGCTGACGAGCGTGACCACCGGTAGTGGCAATTGCGCCGTGGGGTTCGCCGCATTATCGACCGGAACGGCCAACGACAATTGCACGGCCATCGGCGCGCAGAGCCTCATCGGTGCAACAGGCTCGCAGAACACCGCACTCGGATATTCCGCACTGGACGGTGTAGGATCCGGCAGCTACAACACGGGCTTGGGTGCTTTCGCCGGGCCCACGGTAGGCACGCTCAACTACACCTCCGCCATCGGCTACAACGCGGTTCCTTCCGCGACCGGGCGCATCGTGTTCGGCACCACGTTGAGCACCAACCTCACCGGTGGGTTCGGCGCCTGGCAGAACCCTTCCGATGCACGGTTCAAACGCGACGTGCGCGAAGATGTGCCTGGCATTGAACTGATCGGCGCCTTGCGACCGGTCACGTACCGGTTGGATGCTCCGGCCATCGAGCGCTTCCTTGGTGCCGAAGCACGACTGGAGCGATCGGGCGATGCCGCCGCCCTGGCCGAGCACCGAGCGGGATGGGAGCGCGTAGCACAGGAACGCCACACCGGATTGCTTGCCCAAGAAGCTGCCGCCACATTGCACCAGCTCGACGTGTGTACCGATATCGTTCACGTGCCCAACACCGAGCAGGACCACTACACCATCGGCTACGCCGCTTGGGTGGTGCCCTTGGTGCGCAGCGTGCAACAGCAGCAAGAACGGATCGCTGCGTTGCGCACCGCCAACCAGGAACTGATGAGCCGCCTGGAGCAATTGGAACGAGCCGCTTCCGCAGCGCATTCCACCACTAGTTCGCGCACACCATGAGAAGCCTGATCATCTTTCTCGTGTTCGCGCTCTATCCGTGTTCATTCCTCCATGCCCAAGTGGGCATAAGCGCCAACGGGGTGGCACCCGACCCATCGGCGATGCTGGATCTTAATGTCACTTCATTGGCTGCGAAGAAGGGCTTGCTCGTGCCCCGCATGACAGCCGCAGAACGCGTGGCGATCGCAGCACCTGCGCAAGGCGCGCTCGTGTACGAGACCACCACCGACGTATTCTGGCACTTCAATGGAACGGTATGGGTGCGCTTGTTCGGTACCCTGCTGGGTTGGAGGCTCCCGTCCAATACCGGCATCACCGCAGGCACGCACTTCGTGGGTACCACGGATGCAGTACCACTGGAATTCAGACAGGGAGGTTTGCGCAGCGGCTGGGTGTCCAGCTCCTCGGACAATACGCTCTGGGGTTACCGAGCGCTGCAGGTCAATACCGGCACCGGTAACAGTGCGTTGGGCACATTGGCGTTGTGGGACAACACTTCAGGCACCAACAATACCGCGTGTGGTAGGCGCGCCCTCGGGAACCTGACCACAGGTTCCAACAACGTAGCCGTTGGTTATCAAGCATTGACCAGCATCAACACCAACAGCGGCAATACGGCGGTGGGTTCGTGGGCGATGGCCCAGTTGAATACAGCCACGGGTTCCACGGCGGTGGGCATGCAAGCGATGATGGGCTTCAGCGGAACCGCCACCAACAATACAGCCATGGGCTACAACGCGCTGTTGTACGGCATCGGCACCGACAATACGGCCTTTGGATATGGCGCGCTACAGGTAATGACCACCGGCGATGAGAATACCGCGGTCGGCTACAACGCGCTGGGCCAGAACGTGGGCGCCCGTAACACCGTCCTCTTCGGAATGACCTTCATCACCAACGCGGACCGCATCACTACGTTCGGCGTGGGCAACACCACGGGCGGTGATGGCAGTTGTGGTCTGGGTTGGAGTACGCTGGCGAGCCTCACCAACGGGGAATACAACATCGGTCTTGGGTCCATGTGCGCACAACAGATCACGACCGGCGACTACAATGTCGCAATAGGCCGCTTCTCCTTGGCCAACAGCGCCACCGGTTCCTTGTGTACCGCCGCAGGCAACACCGCCATCATGAGCGTGAGCGGCAACAACCAGATGGCCTTGGGCTACAATGCGGTGTGTCCCGCTGCGAACATCATCCGCATCGGCACCGCCGCGAACAACAACAACCTCACGGGTGGTTACGGCGCTTGGCAGAACATCAGCGATGCGCGTTTCAAATTCGATGTGCGCGACGATGTGCCCGGACTGGCCTTCATCAATGGTCTGCGACCGGTCACGTACACGTTCGACGTAGCTGCGTACGACACCTTCACAGGTCTTGCGCAACGCATGCGTGACAGTGCGCATGTGCAGGAGGCAGAAGACTACAACGCAGCAGTGACCGCAGCCTCCGCGAAACGACAGACCGGCTTTCTTGCACAGGAAGTGGACAGCCTGGCGCAAGACCTTGGCTACGAATTCTCCGGCGTTCATCGGCCTTTGACGGAACGTGATCACTACACCATCGGCTATGAGCAGTTCGTGGCACCCTTGGTGAAGGCGGTGCAGGAGCAGCAGGCGCAACTGGAGGAAGTGCGGGCGGAGCAGCGAGCGATCCTGGCGAAGTTGAAACGGCTAACTCCACCTCCGACTGCGGTGGAACAACCATAGCTGGATCATGCGCCTACGAAACACTTCCCAGAAAGGAATGCGCATCGCTTGCGTATTGTTCGGCGTGATGAACCGAAGAGCGCGTAGGTCGCTCTTCGGCCTCGTCATGTCTTTCTACGCATTCGGCAGTAACGCGCAAGTGGTCATCAACGGAGCCGGCATCACCATCACCGTGAGCACTGGAACGCAGCTGGTGGTGGAAGGTGGAGCCCAGCTAAACGCTGCCGCTGTGTTCGAGAACGATGGCGCCGTGCACGTGCTTGGCGATTGGACCAACAACAGCGGGGGCAACGGATTCAACGCGACCAGCACCGGCAGCGTGTACCTGCACAACCCGCTGCCTCAGGTCATCCAAGGGACCGCGATCACCGACTTCCGGAACCTAGTGATCAGCGGCGGTACGAAGACCCTCCTGGGCAATGCCCAGTGCGGGACCGCGGCTCAAGCCGATGGATCGCTCACGCTGAACAGCGGTGTACTTCTCCTCAATACGCGCAGCTTTTCGTTGTATAACCCCGCAAGTGCTGCCTTGGTCGCTGTTGGTGGAAGTATCCGCAGCGAAAGCACCGACCTGCTGAGCCGTTTCCAATGGGCGCTGGGGAACGACATCACCGAACACCGTGTCCCGTTCTCCGATGGCTCGGGCAACGCGCTTCCTTTCGGGTTCACTCCTTCGGCAGCGTATCCCGCGAACACCTTGTTGAGCATCGCAACCTATCATACCGCTGCTGACAATACCGTCTATCCCATTACGGTGAACCAGCAGGTCCTGCACATGGCCGGGGTAGCCGCTGCGGATAATAGCGCCAACACCGTGGATCGTTTCTGGCTGGTGGATCTCCCCTACGGCTCGTTGACCGGCGCGCTTCACCTGAGCTATTCATCGCTTGATGATGCCTCCCTAGGCGCGGGGTCCGTGCGCGCCCAGCGTTGGTTGGAATCGGGCGGCACCTGGCAAGCACCGTTGTCCGGCCAAACCCAACCCTTTCTGCGGGAAGTGGTCGTGCCGAACGTGGTCTTCTCCGATGTGACCGCACCGGCCAACGAACACATCTGGGCCATGGCCTATGATCTTACACCGCTGCCGGTAACGCTGCTTTCATTCGAAGCCAGGTGCGAAGGAACAGGTGTATCGTTCGCATGGCGCACCGCTTCGGAACAGAACAGCGCCCTGTTCACGGTGGAGCGCTCCGTCGATGGCTTGAGTTGGAGCATGATCGGTTCTTCGAGCGCTATGGGTACCAGCCATACGCCGACCGCCTACGGCTTGGTCGACCCAACCATCATCGCGGACATCCCACTGCTCTACCGTCTCGTAGAACACAGCACCGATGGGACCACGACGGCACTGGCCACGATCAGCGCCCCGGCATGCTCCCCGCCCGAACTGGTCCTCTTCCCGAACCCGGCCAGTGACCGGGTATTCGCCCAGCTTCCCGTGCAGTCGGCAAAAACCCTTGTGGTCACCGTCCATGACGCCACGGGCCGCGCTGTGCATCAACAGAACGTGGAACCCTCAGCAATGCCCGTTATGCTGAATATCACCGGCTTCGCAGCCGGCACCTACCATGTCCGGTTCGCAACAACGGACGGTAACTGGTACGGCACTGGACGCTTCGTGAAGCACTAGACCGCAACGTCTTGCCAGCGGTGGTCACGGCTTCCGCGCCACTTCGTTCCTTTGCGGGCCCAAGACGCCATGCAACCTACCTCCATCAAGCAAGTCCTCGACAACGAAGCCCTCACCGGAACCACCGTTACCGTGGCCGGCTGGGTGCGCACCTTCCGTAACGATCGCTTCATCGCCCTCAACGACGGCAGCACCATCCGCAACCTGCAGTGTGTGATCGATCAGGAGCAAGTAGGACCCGCCACGCGTGCACGTTTCACCACGAGCGCCTCCGTGAAATGCACCGGTGTGATCGTTGAAAGCAAAGGCAGTGGCCAGCGTGTGGAGATGCAGGTTTCCTCCGTGGAAATGCTCGGCGACAGCGATGCGGAGAAGTATCCGATCCAGCCGAAGAAACACTCGCTCGAATTCCTGCGCGAGAACGCACACCTGCGCTTCCGCACCAACACCTACAGCGCCATCTTCCGCATGCGCCACCAGGTGAGCTTCGGCATCCACGAGTATTTCGATTCGCTCGGCTACAACTATTTCCACAGCCCCATCATCACAGCAAGTGATGCGGAGGGTGCGGGCGAGATGTTCCGTGTCAGCACACTCGATGCGAAGAACCCACCGCTGAGCGATGACGGCACAGTGAACTGGAAGGAAGACTTCTTCGGCGCCGAGAGCCGCCTCACCGTGAGCGGTCAGCTGCAGGGCGAGCTCGCCGCCACCGCGCTGGGCAAGGCCTACACCTTCGGCCCCACGTTCCGTGCGGAGAACAGCAACACGGCACGCCACCTCGCCGAGTTCTGGATGATCGAACCAGAGTGCGCCTTCCTGGACCTGTACGGCAACATGGACCTCGCCGAGGGCATGTGCAAACACCTCATCGCCCGCGTGCTGCGCAACAGCATGGACGATCTGCAGTTCCTCGATGCACGCCTGAAGGAAGAGGAAGCGACGAAGCCGAAGGAACAGCGCGCCGAAATGGGCCTCATCGATCGGCTGAAGTTCGTGCTGGAGAATCCCTTCGAACGGATCACCTACACCGACGCGATCGAGATCCTCCTGCGCAGCAAGCCGCACCAGAAGGGGCAGTTCCAGTTCCCCGTGGAATGGGGCATCGACCTGCAGAGCGAGCACGAGCGCTACCTGGTGGAAAAGCACTTCAAGAAACCGGTGATCGTCACGGGCTATCCCGGCAAGATCAAGGCCTTCTACATGCGCACCAACGCGCCCGGCGACTTCGGCTACAGCGACAAAGGCCTCACCGTGGCCGCGATGGACGTGCTGTTCCCCGGTATCGGCGAGATCATCGGTGGCAGCCAGCGCGAAGAACGCCTCGATATATTGGAAGCGCGCATGAAGGAGATGCATGTGCCCGCCGAAGAACTGTGGTGGTACCTGGATACGCGCCGCTTCGGCACCGTTCCGCACTCGGGTTTCGGATTGGGGTTGGAGCGCTTCGTGCTGTTCGTCACCGGCATGGGCAACATCCGCGATGTGATCCCCTTCCCGCGGACGCCGAAGAGCGCGGAGTTCTAGGCCATGGAAGGACCTCGTTACGCGAAGGCCACCTCCCTACTCGGCGAGGAACGCCTGATCAACTTCCTACGCGCGGCAGCATTACAAGGCGCTGATCCCGGCGCCACGTGGAAAGCCGCGCAACTTTCGGCACGCACGTTCAGCATACAGTGTGGCAGTGGCCGTTCAATGCGACGCTGGCGCACGAGCTTCAGGGCTTGCGGCAAGGTGCAGTTGCTGAAGGAGGTCTGATCTATTTCTTCCGCCACACGCTCCCGTTCCGCGTATCCACGGAAGTGAGCTCACCTTTCGCCTGCGCTTTCTTCAGTTGTTGGATCGCTTGCTCGTGCGTGATGTTCAACGCCACGGCCACTTCTTCGGCGCACCACGATGTGTGGATATCGAACAACGCGTTCAATGTCGTTGGTACCGACGCAGCTTTCACATCGGGTTTCATCGCCTTCACCGCAGCTTCGAAGTGCGCGTAGGGCCGAGCACCGTAAACCTGTTGCCGACCACCTTCCGCATTGCTGAAGATGAACGTGGGGAAGCCACGCACACCCAGCGAACGCGCCAAGGTGAGGTCGGCTTGGAAGAGCGCATTGCCAGCACCGGTGAAGTCGGCGTGCAGGCGTGCCGTGTCAAGCTGCGCGAACGTGGCAGCTTCGGCGATCACCGGCCACTTGGTGATGTTCTTCTTCTCCATGAGCACCTGCTCGCGCAGACGGCGCAGGAAGATCAGCGCCTTGCCGTGGTCCTGCAGTGCGGCGGCTTTGAAAGCGACACTCGGTGGGTAGCTGCTGGGCAATGGATCCTCCAACCACACATCGCCGATGATGGGCATGCGGTAATGCGGACTCACTTCATCCCAATGACCGGCCACATCGCTCGGCTTGGTGATGCCACCACCGTTGAAGCCATCCCACGAGGGCAGCAGGCCGCCCATGTGATATTCGATGTCGATCGCATCACCGTATTCCATTTTCAACCGGCGCAATTGTGGTTCGCTGCCCCAGCAACTGCTGCAAATGGGGTCGGTGAAGTAGAGCAGCGTGATGGGCTTGGTGGTCCGCGGGATCTCCATCAACGCATCGCCGTGCGCACCAGCCGCGTGACCCGGAATGGTGCATGATCCGGTAACAGTGTCGCAGAGCAGCGGGTTGGCGGTCTTGTCCATGACCTTGTCGGGTTGTGCGCATGCGACCAGTCCGGTGAATGCGATAAGCGCGGCGGTCGAGGTTCGGTACATGTGCGGGTAACTTGCGGCGCAAAGATCCCGCCTCATGGACCGTGCCGCAAGAAGTCAAGGGAAGTTGACCACCTCCGCAGCACCGGATTGCCCCGCCGAGCAAGCGCTTCGCAGCATCAGTGGCAAGTGGAAACCGCGCATCCTGCGTGCTGCGGCCGAAGCGCCCGTCCGCTTCAACCAATTGTTGCGCGACATCCCCGAAAGCAACAAGCAAGCGATCACCAACGCGTTGCGCGAGCTGGAGAACAATGCCTTGCTGGACCGTACCGTGGTGCAACAGAAACCCTTGCACGTGGAATACACGTTGACCGATCAGGGCCGTGCGATCGTGGCCCTGCTGCGCGCGATGGAACCGTGACCAGCCCGGACTACGCGAACCACACGGCCCACGGGATCCGCGAGAGGATCAATACCAGGCCTACGGCATACATCCGGCTGATCAACTTGAACTTGCGCTGGTCATCCGTTGTGCGTTTCGCCTTCGAGTAACCGATGGTGATCACCACGATGCCGAGCAGCATGATCAATGGGTGTTCCAGCGCGAACAGGCGCGACAGGCTGTTGCCCATGGCCTCACCGTTCAGGTTGGTGAAACCCATCGGCGAGGTGAAATAGAGGAACAGCCCGAAGAGCATCTGTACGTGCGCGCTCACCAATCCGAAGAGCACGATCTTCTTGCTGGTCGGGGTGAAGGGGCGTTTGTTGACCAGCGAGATCACGGCATGCACCACAGCGATCGTCAAGGCAAGCAGCGCGATGTAGGCGACGAACGAGTGGAAGTGTTTGAGGCCGGTGTACATGGTGCGTTGGTTGGTGGCGGCGAAAGTAGCGCCTCGGGTCAGTAGCTGCGCGCGGTGCTGGCGGCTATCTTGCCGATCATGCTGCTCAAATGGCTGAACATCCTGGGTATGGTGCTCCAGTTCATCTCGTTCTGGTGCGCTGCACCGGAGCTGCTCGGTGAGTCCGCGATGAAACGATTGGAGAACGGCATGACGCGCTTCGTGGCGCGCATACCGGTGATCATCGTATTCGGCAGCATGATGACATATGCCCTGGCGGCGGGCCTGTTCGGTGTTTACGAAGGCCTCTCCGCTTCGCGTGGCGAGGAACCCTTGGTGAGCACGCGCTACTACTTCCTGTTCATGGGGTTCATCATGGCCGTATACCTCGTGTTCATGGTCTTCTACAAAAGGGTGCTCGCCTACCTGGAACAGCGCCTGGCGCAGCCGCTCGTGCATCACTTGGTAGTGAACGCCGATGCGCGACGTAACGCGCTGGTGCTCGGGGCCGTACTGCTCACGTTGGGTTTCCTCTTGCAACTGGTGGTGGCCCTGCTCACGTGAACGGCGCGCTGCATCTTTGTCGCCGCAGAACATGAAGAACATCTTCGACCGCAGCGTGTGCGATGAGTTCATCGCACGCATCGACCGCATATCCGTCGACACCCGCCCGAAGTGGGGCAAGATGAACGCCGCACAGATGCTGGCACACTGTTGCAAACCGTACGATACGTTGTACGATGCCGGGTACCAGAAGCGCTACCCGCCACATACAGGCCTCATGCGCTTCCTGTTGAACTGGTTGGTCAAACCGATCGTCGTGGGGCCGAAACCGTACAAACCCAACACGCGCACCGCCCCTTCCTATGTGGTGGCGGATGGACGCCAACTGTCCACCGAAAGGAACAAATTGGTCGGATACCTCCACAAGGTTCAGGCGCTGGGCCGCAAGGAATTCGAAGGGAAGCTCTCTTACTCGTTCGGCCCGCTCACCGCCGATGAATGGAACGTGCTCTTCTACAAACACCTGGACCACCACCTGCAACAGTTCGGGGTGTGACCCGAGACCAACCATGGCACGCATCATTTACCACCTCGGCAACTGCACGACCTGCCAGGCCATCCTGAAGAGGATCCCGAACCTGAAGACGTTCACCTTGCGCGAGATCAAGGGCGACGCGGTCTCCGCGAAGGAATTGGACGCGATGAAGAAGCTGGCGGGGAGCTACGAAGCGCTCTTCAGCCGGGTGGCGTTGAAGTATCGCGCCTTGGGGCTCAAGGACAAGAACCTCACGGAGAAGGACTATCGGAAGTACATCCTGGAGGAATACACCTTCTTGAAACGCCCGGTGATGGTGCTTGACGATCGCATCTTCATCGGCAACGCGCCGAAGAACGTGGTGGCGATGGTGGAGGCAGCGAAAGCGCACTGATCGACTACCGCTCGGGCATGGGCACGTAGCCGGTCTCGCCCACCAGCTCCGGGAACTGGCGATCGCGCCAACGCTGCTTCGCCGCTTCGAGCCGCGCTTCGCTCGTGGCCACGAAGTTCCAATGGATGAAGCGCTCTTCCGGGAAAGGCTCACCCCCGAAGAGATAGACGGTCGTGTGCGGCGCCATGGTGAAGGTGCACAAGGAAGGATCCTTGGCCACCAAAATGCGACGCTCACCGTGCCATTCACCTCCTGCGCCTTCCTGCACCCCGCCGCGCAGGATGTACATGCCCACTTCGCCGTAGAGGTGCTGGCCGATACGCACTTCGCCGCCCGCTTCGCTATGGACCTCCAGCATGTACAACGGGCTGTGTACGGGCACCGGTGAGCGATGTCCCATCACCTCTCCGGCGATGAGCTTGAACCGCGCTCCGTCCGCTTCCCAGACAGGCAGGTCCTTCGCCTCGGTGTGGTGGAAGGCGGGCTCCATGTCCTCCAAGGCCTTGGGCAGGGCAACCCAGATCTGCAGCCCATGCAGCGACCTTTCAGGCACCTGCCCCAGGGTTGATCCAGCGTGGCGCAAGCGCTCCGGCGTGCGCTCGCTGTGTACGATGCCGTGGCCAGCCGTCATCCAATTGACCGCTCCGGGGGTGATCTCCACGGCGGTGCCCAAGCTGTCGCGGTGCACCACGGCCCCTTCGAACAGGAAGGTGAGCGTGCTGAGGCCGATGTGCGGATGCGGGCCGATGTCCATGTTCTGGTGTTCGCTCATGGTCACGGGGCCCATATGGTCGATGAAGATGAACGGTCCCACCATGCGTTTGCTGTGGAAGGGCAGCAGGCGGCCCACCAGGAAGTTGCCGATATCGCGTGCGCGTTCGGGTATGATGATGCCGATGTTGGACATGCGGTGAATGTACTGCGGCCAGTAACGAACGGCCGGCAACGAAAAGCCCGCGCCGTTGGAGGCGCGGGCTTCGACCGGTGCTGAGGTCTATTTGGACTGTTGCGCCTTGATGGTCTTGCGCTTCTCCATACGCTTCGTCTTCATGGCCGCCTTCTTCGCCTGCCACTTGCCGTACTGCTCCGGGGTCAACACGGCCTTCATCTCGGCATCGTGCGCATCGTGCAACGCCTTGCCATCATTGCGCGCTTCTGCACGATCGGCCTCACGCTCTTTGCGCAGCTCCTCACCTTGGTCGGCGTACTTGAGGTTGATGGCCTGCACTTTGGTGGCCTGCTCGGCGCTCAAGCCAAGGTCCTTGGTCATATGCTCGGTCCGCATCCGGGCACGTTCCTCGGGGGTCTTGCGCTCCTTATCCTGTGCTTGTGCGGCAACGGTCATGCCGGCCAGCACAGCGATCATCATCAGCTTCTTCATGGTCCTGTTCGGTTTGTGGGTGGTATGACAAGGATCAAGCCACGGGGTTCGATCACCCACCCCGCCTTAACAGTTCTTGGGAACGCAGTGCATCGGGCTCAACCCTTCACCGCACTGGAGCGGCGCCCCAGCGCCTCGATCACCTCCTGCCGACGGCGATGGCTTACCGGCACCTCCTGCCCGTTGGCGAGGAGCAGCGTACCTCCATCGCGGTGCAGGTACATCTTCACCTGCGCCATGTTCACCAGATGGGAAAGATGCACGCGCATGAAGCCGTGCGGTTCCAGCTGGGCGTCGAACTCTTTCATGGTCCGGGAGGCCAGCACCTTCTCCCCATCCGCCAAGTGGAATCCCGTGTAGTTGCCATCGCTCTCGCAGCGGATGATCTCACCGGGCGACAGCACGTGGAACCCTTCGGCAGTGGGTATGGTGATGCGTTCCTGCAAGGCCTTCCGCACCTGTGTCGTTCCCATGGTGGTCCTGGATGGCGTGGCGGCTACGCGCTCCAGCGCTTCCTGCAGGTCATCGCGCACCACGGGCTTCAGCAGGTAGTGCAGGGCGCCGCTCTTGAAGGCGCGCACGGCGTAGTGGTCGAACGCAGTGACGAAGATGATGCGTGTCTCCGTGTGAGAGAGGCGCTCCACCACATCGAAGCCCGTGCCGTCGCCCAGCCAGATGTCCAGCAGCACCACATCGGGCCGCATACTGTCGAGCAACGCCACCGCGCTCTCCACATCATGTGCCTCACCCACCACTTCCACCGCCACAGGGATGGAGCCCAATGCGGCCCGCAGGCTGGCCCTTGCCGGAGCCTCATCATCAACGATCGCCAAGCGCAGCATGTTCGGTCAAGGGTATTACACGCAAACGTAGGGTGACCACCGTGCCTTGTGCCGCGCCGTTGTCATCCTTCAGGTCGCGGACCTGGACCGCCTCGGACAGCGAAGTGGCACGGTCGAAAAGTGCGATGCGTTTGCGTACCAGATCCATACCCAGCGAGGTGCCGTTGCGGCGCGAGGGACGCTTGGCGGCCGCCGAACGGCCGATGCCATTGTCGCGCACCTCCACGTGCAGCACACCGCCCGCACGGTCCACCAGTATCGAGAGGTGTCCGTGCACAACACCGCTGAACCCATGCTCGATGGCATTCTCCACCACGGGTTGGATCAACATGGGCGGTACCGCGATGCGCTCGGCCTGCACGTAAGGCATCACCTTCAACTCCCAGGAGAAACTACCCGGCTTGCGGTTGGCACTGATGCGCAGGTAGTGCTCCACGAGCTGTATCTCCTGCTGCAACGGGATGGTCCTGCGCCGACTGGTCTCCAACACCAACCGCAGGAACCGGGAGAGATGGGCCACGTGATCGTTCGCGGTCGCCACGTCGCCACCGGCGTAAAGTCCCGGTACGGTGTTGAGCGCATTGAAGAGGAAGTGCGGGTCCATTTGCAAGCGCAGCGCCTCCTGCTCCAGTTCGGCCTCCCGTTCCCGGGCTCGCTGTCGGCTGCGCTGTACCATGGCCCAACCCGATACGGCTATGGCGATGGCCAGCACCCCGATCCCGATGGCCGTCCACCGGTTCCGGTCGGCACGCAACGAAGCGAGCTCTTCGGCGGCGCGTAACGCAGCGTTCTCACGGTCCTTGTGTTCCGTATCGAAACGCAACTGCAGCTCGGCCATCTCACCGCGCGTGCTCTCGTTCATCAACGAGTCGTTCAGTGCATGATAGTCACGGAAGTGCTCTAGGGCCGCCTCCGGATCGGCCATCTTCTCGTGCAAGGTCGCCAGCGACAGGTGCGCCTCCTTCATGTCCTCCAACGACCCTATTCGCGTGGCCACGGCCAGGCTACTGTCCAACAGCGGAAGCGCCTCTTGCAGCCGCCCTTGAGCCCGGCGCACATCGCCCAACCCGTACAAAGCGCGCACTTCCACTTCACTGTTCCCATGGGCCCGTGCTTCGCGCAGGCTCTGCTGGTAGTGGAATACCGCACTGTCCAATTCACCGGCCCGCTCGTAAGCCAGACCGATGTTGCTGATCTGCATCTCGCGGTCGGCCCCTTCGCCCAAACTGTCTTCCAGCAGAAGGCTTTCGCGCAACACGGCAAGGGCCGAGTCGTACCGGCCTGCCTCGATCAACAGCACCCCGAGACCGTTCAGACCACTGGCCACGGCCTCAGGGTCCAACTGGCGTTTAATGGCCAGGCTGCGTTGTAGAAAAGCCAAGGCCTGGTCCATGCTATCGCGCCGCCATTGCAGCACGCTCATGTTATGCAATACACGCGCGATACTGAGGCTATCGCCCAGCAACTCCTTCCAGCGCAAGGCGTTGAGGCCCGCCTGCAGGGCGCCCGGGTAATCGCCTTGGATCTCGCGGGCCACCCCGATGTTGGTCCATGCGGCTCCTATCCAGAACGTGTCGCGGGCGAGCTCCGCGTTCAACAGCACCTGCTCATAGCAGGCCAGCGCACTATCGGGTTGCGAACGCCGCTGCAACACCTGCCCCAGCATGGACAGGGCGTGGAAGCCTTGTTTACGAAGCGGTGGGGCGCCTTGTGCGGCCTGTACGATCGGGCGTACGATGCGTTCGACCTCGGCGTTCCTTCCGGTGCGCAGGGCATCCTTCGCTCGGTCCAGTTCATTGCGGTAGGTCAGCGTGTCCAAAGGCTCGCCCGGTCCGGTGCCACGCCGCGGCCCAGTGCCGCCGCAGCCCGCGAGGAGCGATCCGAAGAGCAGGATGATGAGCGTATCACGCACGGAACAAAGATGAATTCCCGGCGACCAGCCCGAACGTGACGCGCACCGATCGTTGAGCTCGATCGAGCGGACGTCCTGTTCCAGCGATCCTGCGTGCACTGGTTCCAGGGAAAAGCAGAAGCCCCGGCTCATGCCAGGGCCTCGCTGGGAACAGACGACCGGCTTCAAGAAGCCGCCGTCATCATCTTGCACTGGCGATGGGTGCCATGGGCGTTGATCACGCTCAGCTGGTAGACATAATTGGCAGTGGGGACATCCAGTTCCACGGTATCCAGTCGCACCTGATGGTCGCCTGGGGCCAGGTTCTTGCGCTCCACGGCGGCCACTTTCCGGCCGTTCATATCGAATAGCTCGATGGTGATGTCCGATGTGTTCTTCAGGCTGAAGGGGACCACGGTGGCGCCCACATACGGGTTGGGGAAGTTCTGGCCCAGCTTGAACTGGCCGCCGGTCTCCGGCTCTAATGCGAGCAACCCCGTGTTCACCTCACCTTCGCCCTGGATGGCCACTTCCAGGAAGGAGTCATATTCACCCGTAGCCTCATTGTAGGCCAGGGTCGCTTCCTGCAACGCGTATCCATTGCTGAAGATGCCATCCTGCGCCGGGGTCAGGGGGTCGGTACCCCAGGTGGTGTATGGCTCCTCGCTGGTGAGCAATGCGTTCTTCGCCGCAGTGGGATAGCACAACTGCGAAGTGACCTGCAACATGGAATTGAGGTATACCTGGAAGTGGATGTGGCACGTGCGCCCGGGGTACCAGCCAGGGAACTTGGTGAGGAACTCCACCTCGCCATTCGCATCGGTCATCTGTATGCCGCGCAGGAACCGCTCGCTCACGTGGTTCTGCGAGCCCTCGTGGGCACTTGTGGTATAGCCGCTGTAGTAGCCGCCCACATTGCAGTGCCAAATATCCACCCGGCAGTTGACCATGGGAAGGCAGTTGGCATTGCCCAGGATGCGCAGGCGTACACGATGGTCCACGCCGGCCTGCTCTTCGCGGATATCCGTTCGGAAATAGGTGTTGTTGCCGCTCAGGTCCAACGGATAAGGGCCGGCGGTCTCGCTGGGTACCAAGGCGCAACCGCCTTCGGAGCCGGCAGCCGGTGCGGGATGGTCCTCGTGGTCGTGATCCTCGGCGTGCCCTGCGCCGGGCAGCATCGTGGCGATGCCCGCAACACCGGCGAGCTTGAGAAAGTCCTTGCGTTCCATCGCGATGGGCCGGGGTGGAATGAACCCCCTTACCCATTGGACAAGGAGCCTGCTACCGGGGTTGCGTCGCACTCTCCATTCTTCGACAGAGCATCTTCTACCAGCCCCGGAGCGCCCGAGCCCATAGCCGAAGACGCGCTGCCGAGGCACCCAGCACGAGCCACCCGTATTTTTACCCCACGATGCTCAAACAAGGTCTTTTCCAGAAGCTCCAGCAGAAGCTCTCGCCCCAGCAGATCCAACTGATGAAGTTGCTGCAGGTGCCTACCGCCGAGCTGGAACAACGCGTGAAGCAGGAGATCGAGGAGAACCCGGCGTTGGAAGAGGGCGAAGACCACGATGACGAGGAAGTGCCGACGGAAGACCAGGCCATCGCTGAGAACGAGGAGGTGGAAGGCAACGAGGAGAACGAGCGCGACGACTTCGACCTGAGCGACTATTTCCAGGACGATGACACGCCGGACTACAAGCTGAGCGTGCAGAACTCGGGCCCTGATGACGAGGAGCGTGAGATACCGTTGGCCGGAGGAAGTTCGTTCCAGGACAACATGAAGGCACAGCTTGCCCTGCGAGCTATCGACGAGCGTACCGAACTGCTGGCCGAGAACCTGATCGGCAACCTGGACGAGGACGGCTATCTCCGCCGCGAGCTCGATGCCATCGTGAACGACCTGGCATTCACCCAGAACGTCCTTTGCGAAAGGCATGAACTGGAGGCGGCACTGAAGGAGGTGCAAGCCCTGGACCCCGCTGGCGTAGGCGCCCGCGACCTGCGCGAATGCCTGTTGCTGCAAGTAGAACGCATGCCGCACAGCCTGGAGCAGCGCGTGGCCCACGAGATCCTGGACAAGAACTTCGACGCCTTCAGCAAGAAGCACTACGACCGCATCCTGGACCGGTTGGAGATCGACGAGGAGGCACTGAAAGAGGCCATCGACCTGATCGTGCGCCTGAACCCGAAGCCCGGGAATACCCTCCGCGAGACCGACAAACCTTCGCAAGAGATCATCCCCGACTTCGGCGTGATGGCCATCGATGGCCAGCTGGAGCTATCGCTGAACGGACGTAACGCGCCGGAACTCCGCGTGAGCCGTGCCTACCGCGAGATGATGCAGGACTATGCGCGCAACAAGAAGGACAAGGACCAGCGCGACGCCCTGCAGTTCATCAAGCAGAAGCTGGACAGTGCCAAGTGGTTCATCGATGCCATCAAGCAGCGACAGAATACGTTGTTGGTGACCATGGAGGCCATCATGGAACACCAGCGCGAGTTCTTCCTCACCGGCGATGAGACCAAGATGAAGCCGATGATCCTGAAGGACATCGCCGAACGCGTGGGGCTGGACATCAGTACCATCAGCCGGGTGGCCAATAGCAAGTACGTGCAAACGAACTATGGCACCTTCCTGTTGAAGTTCTTCTTCAGCGAGAGCCTCACCAACGAGGCCGGCGAAGAGGTGAGCACACGCGAGGTGAAGAAGATATTGAAGGACGCCATCGAGGCCGAGGAGAAGCGCAAGCCGCTGACCGACGATGAATTGACCGCATTGCTGAAGAGCAAGGGGTATAACATCGCACGGCGCACCGTAGCGAAATACCGTGAACAGCTCAGCATTCCCGTGGCGCGGTTACGGAAAGAGCTGTGAGTCCCCGGCCACTTCGCAAGGACAGCGCATCCGTGATGCAACAGCTCGCCCGGCTCTTATCCGTGCTGTTTCACCCGGTCTTCATGCCGTTGTTCACGTTGGCCCTGGCAGGAACGGTAAGTCCGGCACTGGTCTATTTCGTACCGCCCGGGTCGCGCTTGATCATGCTCGGCATGGTCGCCATCATGACCATCGCATTCCCGCTCACCAGCGCGCTCCTGTTGCTGCGCGCCAGTGTGGTAACGCGCCTGGACATGCCCACCCGCCAGGAACGCATCGTACCGTACGCCATGACGTTGATCCACTTCTGCCTGGCCTACTACCTGCTTCGGCGTTCGCCCGTGCACCCGGCCCTACTTGCGGTGAACTATGGTATACTGCTGGCAACGGGGTTCACCTTCGTCATCACCTTCTTCTGGAAGATCAGTGCGCACATGGTCGGTATCGGGGGGCTCATCGGCATGCTCACCGCACTTTCCGCGGTGCAACAGGCCCCCTTGTTCCCGCTCATCGCTGCGGCGATCATCGTTGCCGGACTGCTTGGTAGCGCAAGGGCGCTCATCAGCGATCACAGTCACGCACAGCTCATCACCGGGGCACTGCTCGGATGGGTTTGCGTGCACGCTTCGGTCATGCTAGGGTGGTACCCGTGATGTTGCATTTTCGCCGTCCGTGATGAGATCCGCCATACCTCGTTCAGCTTCCCTTTTCATGGTATGGTCCATGGTCCTTGTCACGGCCCTGGTCACCATGCGTGGCCTGTGGAACGGTACCGATGGCAAGGGCTGGAAAGAGACCATCCGGAGCGATGCGCGCGGATACTATGGCTACCTACAGGCCTTCTTCATCCGCGAAGACCTCGGCCGTGAAGCGTATGTCCCCACCTACGTGAAGTACACGCCCACGGGTACACTGAACAAGTACTACTGCGGCACCAGTGTGATGATGGCGCCATGGTTCGGCATCGGCCATGCTTTGGCGCTGCAGCACCCTGAAGGGCCGCAGGATGGTACCAGCGAGCATGAGCAGAAGGCCATCGGCGTTGGCGCATGGGTCTACCTATCGCTGGGTCTGCTGGCCTTGCGCGCCTTGCTGCTCGGGGCGGGCGCAAGGGACGGCGTTGTGGCTTGGGTGCTTTTCGGTCTTTGCCTGGGTACACCATTGGTCCAATATGCCGCCATGCAGCCCGGCTGGTCGCACGTATACTCCTTCGCGGTCATCAGCGGGTTCCTGCTCGCGGTGCATCGCTTCGCCACAGGTAGTTCGCGATGGTGGCTGGTGGGCGCCGGTGCCTTGCTGGGGTTGGCGGTGCTCATCCGTCCAGTGAACGGCATTGTATTGCTGGCGGTCCCGCTGGTAGCTGGCCCTCATTGGGCTTCTTCCTTGGATAGGCTTCGGCGGGAGTACGTGCTCTTGCTGTTCGCGCTTCTCTCGTTCACGGCCATCATCGCCATACAGTCCGCGCTCTGGCATGCGCAAACCGGCAACTGGGTGGAGTACGGGTACAAAGGAGAAGGCTTCCACTGGAGCCGTCCACAGTTCCTCAAAGTGCTCGTCGGCTTCCGTCGTGGGCTCTTCTTGTGGACACCGCTGATGCTGCTTCCCGCTCTATGCGCGGTACTGCTCTGGCGCACCGATCGTTGGCGCAGCGTATGGGCCGTGGTGTATTGGGTCGTCTGCACGTACATCATCAGCAGTTGGTGGATCTGGTATTACGGCGGTGGCTTCGCCAGTCGTGTGTTCATAGACCACTATCCCATCCTGGTACTGCCCATGGTACTGGTCGTGCAACGATGGTCCGTTCGCGCCTGGTCGTTCACGCGCATCTTCATCGTGCTGTGCGTCGCACTCAACCTCGCTCAACTCTGGCAGTTCCACCACGGGTTCCTGCACCAGGAAAGCATGGATCGCGCCAAATACGAATACACGTTCCTACGCTTCGACGAAGCCCATCGCGACAAACTGGGCGGCAACTACCAGGAAGCGCCGTTCAACCCCAACGGGATGGAGATGATCCTGGAAGAGACCTGTGGCATGGACGATAGCTGCACCTACTGGAGCCGCGGGTATCGCGTGCCGTGGGAGGGTGCTTACAGCCCCGCCACGGTGTGCCTTTTCGATGCATACCATGAATTCGGCCTTCTCTTCGATGCCGACACCGATACGCTTCCCACGGGCCGTGCGCTCTACCTGGAGGTGGGCCTGCAACGGTTCTGCGCCCGTCCGCAGGCATCACTGCATGCACTCGGCGTGACCGAGGTGCGCGATGCGCGCGACTCCATTTGGTTCTACGAGCCGTTCCGCCTGGACCCCGTGCCGTGCCGGGCCGGCGTGTGGGAGCAGTTGGAATACCGCATCCCTGTTCCTCCGCTGAAAGATGGCGACCGTTTGAGCTTCTATTTCTGGAACCAGGAACTGCGATCGCAATTCCTCGTGGACGATGTCTTCATCCGCGTGAACGCCGTAAGACCATACTGAGCCGAGTCGGCCTAGCCTGGCGACATCTGGTGGGCCCAGCAGGATTTGAACCTGCGACCAAGGGATTATGAGTCCCCTGCTCTGACCGCTGAGCTATGGGCCCGGTCTTCCGCGCGAACGCGGGAGCGCGAAAATAGACCGTAGCGGCCGAAGGCTAGTTTTGCCGCCCGTGCAACAGACCTACGACACGATACTCCTGGACCTGGGCGGTGTGCTCATCGATGTGGACTACCGTGCCACCGCCCGGGCTTTCCGCGCGCTGAACCATCCGCACTTCGAGCGCATCTACAGTAAAGCGCAGCAGGACCATTTCTTCGATGGTTTTGAGACGGGATCGCTCTCTCCGGCACAGTTCCGAGACCGCATTCGGGAGCTGCTGGACCCCGCACTCGCCGACGATACCATCGACGCGAGCTGGAACGCCATGTTGGGCACCATTCCGCCAGAGCGTATTGAGCTGGTAGAACGACTCAGGGAACGCTACCAGGTGCTGCTCCTGAGCAATACCAACGCCATTCACGTGCCGGCCTTCGAGGCGATCATCGCCCGCCAGAACGGCATCAAGGACTTCAAGTCACTATTCCACGGCGCTTACTACAGCTGCGAGATCGGTCTTCGGAAACCCGATAAGGCTTCGTTCCTCCATGTACTCGGGTCACATGATGCTCGGCCGGAACGAACGCTGTTCATCGATGACAGTATCCAGCACGTGAACGGTGCACGAGAGGCAGGACTGAACGCGGAACATCTGGAACTGGCCAGCGAAGATGTCGTCGGCCTGGTGCGACGCATCGGACTGCTCTGACAAGCCGTCAACGCTTGATGATGGGTACACGGAGCTTGTCCGCGCCCTGCTGAGCGCAGACGATATAGCTGCCGGCCGCTAGGGAGGTGAGCGATATGCGACCCGATGATAGGTTGGAGAAGGACCTGACCACCCGACCGTTCAGGTCAACGATGCTGATAACCACCGAACTCATGCCGGATGGTGCGGTGAGCATGATATGGTCGTCCGCTACCAGGGGGAACACGTTAATGCCACTCGCTGTGCGCGCGCCTACCAAGGCCCCATCGGTAATGGTGATGACACGGTTCACAGGCTGACAGAGCTGGTCTGGAGAGAACACCAGCATATACTCGCCAACGGCAAGGCCCGACCAACTGGCGGTATTCCCCATCTGTTCGCTACCGATGGTCTCTCCGGTAAGGTTGTTGAAGAGAATGAACGCGCCGTTCACAGGAGCGCTGATCGGGAACGGCTCACTCAGGTCCGGTATCACCTCGGTCACCACGATACTGCCGGAATCCTCTCCATCCAGGGCATCCTCCACGGTGGTGACCAGTTCCAGGTTGGAACAACTATGCGCGGTCACTTGCATCACCTCGGACACACCTGCGCACACCGGGTCGGTCACCAATACGGTGTATACATGCCCGTAAGGCAGTCCTGTCAACATCACCAGGTTGTACGCACACTGCACGTCCGCACAGCCCAAACACCAATCTGCGACGTACGGGGCACCATCCTGAAGCAGGGAAATAGTGGTTTGCGCGGGGTCCGGGTGGCAGCAAGGGGCGTTGAAGATCTGCGTACCGCAATAAGGCACGCTCACTGGGCCCGATAGCTGAAGACCGTCCGGTGAGGCTACGGGCGTGATCTCCACCTCCCATCCATGGGATTCGATCTCCCGCTCACCTTCCATGACGAGCACGCCATCATCGTAGATCGTGAAGCCATATATGCCGGGTGGTGCCGCCAGCACATCGCCCTCCGCACCAGTGGACCACACCACGTGGTCGAAACCGCTGCCCAATACCGCGATGGAGCCACCACAGGCCCCGGGGAATTCGTGATGCGTATGGACTTCGAACTGGGCCTGAGCGATGGTGGGCGATATGAGCACCGTGCAGAGACCGATGAGATGCTGGACGCTAGCATGTTCCATGGCGGGCGTATCTACCTCGAAGACGCGCGGCTCATCTCAAGTTGCCCCGGGGGACCTTTATCGCTATGCCGGTCATCTAGCCTTTGCGCTTCCTGGCCTTGGGTTCAGGCAACACTTGCGCTATACGCAGCAGAACGTCGGGCAACTTACGGTCGCCAGCTATGATGTCCTCGGGGACGAGGTAGTAGTCCTTCGACCCCGGATATGCCGGGGCCTTTTCACAACGTGCTTCCAGTGAAGCGCTCTCTGCCATGATCTTCACGAACAACTGATCGTCGCAGATGAAGGCCACGGCTTTGCCATCGGCGTACAGCGCGAATTCGCCGAACATCGACTTCACACTGAACCGATCCGAATGACCGAGCTGGTCGAGGATGAAAGCTGCGGTTTCCTTTCGCGTGGCCATGGCTAAACGATGTCCTGACACAATTCAACCAGCACACCGTTCGCGCTCTTCGGGTGTACGAAACACACGAGCTTGTTGTCCGCCCCGCGCTTCGGCTCTTCGTTCAGCAGGGTGAAGCCCTCCACTTTCAGGCGCACCATCTCCGCGCGAATATCGGCCACCTCGAACGCGATGTGGTGAATGCCCTCCCCCCGTTTCTCGATGGCCTTGGCGATGGGACCATCCGGACGGGTGCTTTCCAGCAGCTCGATCTTGTTCGGCCCCACCTTGAAGAACGAGGTGATCACCCCCTCGCTCTCCACCGCTTCACGCTTGTAGCTCCCCGTGCCTAAGAGTTTGGCATAGACTTCCTCGGCTTTGTCCAGCTCTTTCACGGCTATGCCGATGTGCTCGATACGGATCATGTTCCAGGCACCCGTTCAGTAGCGGGCGGGACGAAGTTCCGAAAAGAAGAAAGCCCCCCGAGGAGGGAGGCTTTCGACGATCCGTTAAGAGTTCTATCAACGTTTGATGAAGGTCTCCCCCATCTTGTTGTCGTAGTTGAGATAATAGAGGTCCTTCTTCAAGGTGGCCACTTCCACACGGTCGGCATAGCCGCGCTTCACGATATTGCCGTATTGGTCGTAGATCTCGAAAAGCGTGAGCCCGCTGAAGACAATCTCTTCCTTGGGCTTCGCAGGGCCCCAGGTGATGGCCGCAGAACTGGAAGCCAACGTCACCGGCTCGCTGTAGCGCGCACGCTTGGTAAGGTCGGTCTGCTTCACGCGGAAGGTGTTCTCGCCGCTATGTGGAGTAACGGTGAACGTGTAGGTATGCTCACCGGGTTTGCCCACACCGATCACCTCACCCACCTTCACCCATTTGTTCCAACGCTTCTGTTCCACGATGAACGGCAGTTCCCCGGTCTCGTTCGTGGTGGTCCAGCTGTACGTACCGTCCGTACCGATCGATTGTTTCACGATGTCGAAGGTGCTCTTCGGCTTCAGCACTTCGGGGTTCAGCACAACAGGGGAACAACCATCCTTGTGCTTCACCTTCACCACCACCTTATCGCTCAACTTCAAGCCGAAGTTGTTCATATCGATCTCGAAGGCACTACTGTTGATCTCGTCGGTGGCGATCTGGTCGTTCACCGTGACCTCGAACACGCAGAAACCTACACCAGCTTCCGAGAACGGGTTCTGAATGAAGAGGTTCTTGCCTTGGTAGTTGCCCTCCAACACGATGACCCCAGCGGTGGCTGGCAGACTCAGAGCGGCGGCGAATAGGATGTTCAGAGAGCGCATGGCGGTAGTCCTGTCAAGCTGCAAGGATAGCCGATCCGGGCCGGGTTTCCTAAGGCATTTCGACGCCGTGTGTACGGAGCATCGACCAAGAGGTTGCACCCCGCTTGGATCGACCCGCCAACCGACCTAATCGTGATGTTTCAAAACGCCGGCCAGAACGGCCACCTCCAAGTGGTTCTCCAGCGGCGGAATGGGGCATGAGTACCGTCCTCCGTAAGCGCAATAAGGGTTATAAGCCCGGTTGAAGTCCAAGGCCACCGTCTCTCCCAACGGCCCCTCCAGGTCCAGGTAGCGCCCACCGCCGTACGTGGTCTCCCCGTTACTGAGATCGGTGAAGGGCACGAAGAGGTAGTTGCGGTAATCCTCCAACCGACTGAGATCGATGTTGCGATATACCGTAAGCTGCTCTTCTTTTCCCGCCAGGGTGAAGTGCAGGGTGCCTACACTCCGGTATTTGGGCTCACGTTCGGTGCTGGTCTTCATGCCGAAGACCTCTCCTTCCAGAGCAACGAAACGTGCCTTCACCTGGAACGAACGATCCACTGCGAACCGGGGCAGGTTGGTAAAGCCTTTGCGATCCTCTTTCGGAAGGGGAGAATGCACCGAGTCCCGATAGGCCGAATCGATCGCTGCCCAATAATGATCGAGCCCCGCCAGCCACGCATCATCACCTTGGGCGCTCAGCCGAAACACTCCGAGGATCGCCAGGGCCAACAACACGCAGCGCGTCATACCGCTGCTTTGGTCTTGATGGATGCCGCCATACGGGCAATGTCCGCCTCGTTGAAGCGGACCTGTTCGGCGTCCGTTATCACGAAAGCACGATCCCCAACCTGCACCGTGCGGTAGAAATGGATGAAGGTGCCCGCGTCATCCGGGAATTGCGAACGATAGACCAGCTTCTCCGGCGTTTCCTCGACCACCGTATGCTTCTGCAGCATGTCACGGTCAAGGTCGGCCTTCAAACGGGCCATGTCAGCCGGTTCTTCCGTGATCAACAGGCCGAAATGTTCACCGGCGCTCACTTCCAGGCGGCCGAACTCCTCGTTCCATTTCACCGTGGGTGAATCGACCCCGAGCGTGGACATGTCCCCCAGTTCCACCAGCAACGGTGTGTCGTAGGTCGAGAGGTCAAGGACGACAGGAGCCACAGCGGAAATGGCCGTGGTGTCCGCCATCTGCTCAGCAGCCTCCTTCTTGCCATCCCCACAGGAAGGCAGCAGGATGACGAGCGCGAACGGGATCAGTGCTTTCATCCGGCGAAAATAGGTGCGCGCACGGATTGCCTCAGGCTTCCGACAGCGCTTCAGCTTCGAACCGTGCGGAGGTTCGACGTTGACGACCCCTCCGACCGGCGGTGAACAAAGCCGTAAGCAGAACGGCCACCAGTGCACCAACACCTACCCATACGGCACGATAGGCATGCCACGGGCGCTCCACCCGTATGGGCACTTCCAGCGTACGAACGCTCCAGTAACCGAAACCATCGCGCGCCTTTACCTCCAATACATGTTCGCCGTAGGGCAATCGGTCCAGCCGCACGGATGGTTCGTGCTGATAATTCCAATCATCCTCAACACCGGCCAACCGCCAGGCATAGAGCACCCGGCCCTTCCCTTCGAAGGAGAGCAGCGCGAAAGAGACCTGCATCGAGCCTTCGTCCACCCCGAGCTGGATGCCTTCCGACGCCACCGTTTCCGTCGTGCGGTCCACTAGACCCTGTTGCTCGTTGGAATAATGCTGAACACGCGTAAGCACGAGCGGGAACTGCTGTTGATCACTGCCCGGTTTGAACGCATCAGGATGGAACGAAGTGATCCCGTTGAGTCCGCCGAAGTACAGGGTACCATCCGCCGTGCGCGTGTGCGCCAGTCGGTTGAACTCATCGTGCGTGATACCGTCCGCTGTGGTGAAGACGGCGCTCTGCCGGGTGTGCTTATCGAAACGGACGATGCCGCCATCGGTGGGCAACCACAACTGGTCGTTGTCATCTTCATAGGCCGCATAGACCATGTTGTTCGGGAAGCCGTTGCGCATGGTGTATCGCTGATGCCTGCCCGTGGTAGGTTCGAAACGGACGAGCCCCGCTCCGCGTGTGGAGAGCCACATGATACCATCGGCATCCACGTGGCAATGATGAAGGTCGTGGTAGGGAAGTCGATCCCGGCCTTCCGCACCCGACCACCAGCGCTTTTCGACACGCCCGCCAGTTGTCAGGCGATAGAGCCCTTTGGACGTGGCCGCTAATAGCCCTCCATCCGATGTGCGCTGCAAGTGCATGACGTGGGCGTTCCTCAACTCCGGGTATCGTGCATCGTTGATATCCGTGAACTTGCCACTGGCTACATCCAACCGTTGCAACCCGCGGAGACCACCCAGCAACACACCACCATCCACATCCGCCAGGATGTTCCAGATGCGGTCGTCGACCCGGTATGTGCGCGTACGCCCGTCCGGCGTTTCGCTCACCACCACACCGGTACCCCCGCGCCACCACGTACCATCTTGCGCGATGTGCGACGCGAAAAGGTATTGCGGCTCCGGTAGCTTCTCCACACGCATACCATCGGCGCTGTCACGCAGGACGTATGCTCCCTGCCACTCGGTGGACAGGTACACGTCGTTCCCCTTGGCGGCCATGCCTCTACAGAGCACGCCCATGCCTGCGATAACAGGCGTTTCATACAAGGAACGCTGGAACACATCCTTCCTCAATTCAATATGGAAAAGCCCGAACTCGGTGGCCATCCAAGGGTCCCCACGGCGATCGACCATGCAGTCCTTCACACGCCCCCCGATCTCCGGTCTCAACGCTGAAAGGTCGAACAGGGTGCGGTCGTCCCCGTCCATTATTCGGGAGTCCTCCACGCGCAGCCCATGGTCAGGGAGCGGTGTGAAATTCACCGGTCGGTGGATCGGGTCCCCAGCCCTGCTGATCGGGAGCTCGCTGTCCAACGAACGTTGATCGAGGACCATCTCCGAATACGTGTCGTAGTAGCGTGGCGCCTCTTTGGGCACGGTGACCTTATAAAGCGCACCATGTGACCTGCGGCCCGTGATCATGGCTTCCACGAAGGAACCAGGGATCAACTCTTGCATCACGCGCACCGCTCCAGAAGTGTCCACCTGCACGATCTGTTGCTGCCCATCGCTCTTCACCAAATGCCCGATGATCAATCCCATCCGATCATCGCCCAACGGTTCGAACCGCGCACCATCCAACTGCTGGACGATGAAGCCGCGAGTCCGATCATACCGGATGGATCTTGCAGGCGATGCTGCGCCCAACGAAATGGTCCCATCCTGGCGTTGAGGACCGAAACGCACGAGCTGTGCTGGATCGAAGGGGAGCTCTGGAAATCGCTCCGGAAGCGATCGGATCGTTCCCGTAGCGGGGTCAAGAATGTCGAGGTTCGTGATATCGTTCTCTGCGGATGTGGCAAAGACCCAGATGAGACCCGCTCCATCGCGCCGTAGCGCATCCACCCGTGCGCCACTAACGCCATCGCTCAAGGACCAATTGCGGAAGGAATGACCGTCGAACCGGTCCAGTCCGGATACGGTGCCCACCCACACGAAGCCTACCTGGTCCTGAATGATGGCCGTGACATGCCGGTTGCTCAGACCTTGCTCGGGACCATAGCCCTGCCATTGAAAAACAGGTGCGCGCTGGCCCTGCATGGCAAGGGCGGACAACAGCGCCACAACGGGGAGAGCCGTTCGGATCACGGCCGTTGTACGCGCTTTCGCGGCGTACGGTTCGACTACCGCCCCCCGATCTCCAACCGCACGCCCTCACTGTGCGAACTGAACTCCGGTGCATACATGCACATGGCCGTGGTGAGACCGTTGCTCATGGAGCCTGCATGCGTCACTTTCAACTCGTACTCGAACACATGGGTGCCGGGCACCATGCGATCAAAGAAGAAGTGCATGCCCGCATCGCGGATGCTCTGGTAATAACCCTGACCGCCCTGCCATTTGTAGCCACTGAGCGCTTCCACCGGCTCGAGACCCGCCGCGCGCTGGTCCTTCATGTGTACGTAGTCGAGGTAACGATCCGTGCGCAGTTCGATGCGGATGGTGACGCGATCACCAGGCATCAACTTGGTCCCTTCGGCCACCGGCAGCAGTTGCGCTCCAGCTTCCGTGGCCCGCTTCAACATTACCTGCTTGCGCACACTGAAGGGACTTTCATGGGGTGTGACCTTGTCCATCCGCTCCAGATACTGCCAGTGCAGCGCCCCCCATTGCACACCATCGTTCGCGGTGGTCACGCTCACCCGACCCATTGCAGGTTTCAGCTCTGCGCCGGTCCAGGTGCGCTCGAAGTAGCCGGTGCCTGCATCTTGTTTGTCGGGTTTCACCTCTTCGGTGCCGACCAGGATCGTGGGGAGTGTCTTCGCCTCCAGCCAATCGCCACCGGTGAGCAACAGCGCGTAACAGGCATCTGCAGTTGCCTTTGTGGTCTTCCAATCCGTGGTCTGCTTCAGCTTCAACAGGTACTGACGTAGTTGGTCGGTGCTCGCTTTGTCCTTGCCCACTTCGTGGAAGGCTTCCACCAGCAAGGCGTGTGTTTCCGTCGGGAAGCTCCACCATTCGTAACCTGCGTTGAAGCCCTTCCAATACATGCCCAACTCTTCGCTGCGCGTGGCGCGCTCGCCGAGCGACTTCAAGACCAGCTGCGCAGTGGCCTTCTCATCAAGACGTTCGAACGCCAAGGCCAGCATCGCCTGCTCCTGCAAGCTGCGTTCCACCCAAGTGTTCTTGCAGCGCTCTTTCAGGAATTCGACAGCCGTGCGCGTGCTGCCGTCGATGGGCCAGCGCTTGAAGAAGCTGCGCGCGTAGAGCAGATGCACATCCGTATTGCTGGGGACATACGTCGCACGATCCTCAGCCTTGGTCTGGCGCAGGAACTCCTTGTGCTCGCGATCCACCTCGGCATCGAGCCATTCCACAGCACGACGCACCATCTGTTCGTTCGGGCCATCGCCGCGTGTGTCGGCGGCCTTCAACGCCTCTAGGTGCCCGAAGCCCGCAACGATATGCTGCGTGATGTAACGCGAAGGTTGCATCCCGCTCCACCATGCCCATGCACCGGTATTCGACTGCATGTCGCGGAGTTTCTTCAATGAACTCTGCTCTTCCGCTGCCATGCGTTGTAGATCGAAGAAGAGCGCCACGCGACGTTTGCGTTCGCCTTCATCCTTCGCATTGAGCAACCACGGTGTCTCCTCCAGCACAATGCCTTTCAGCTCGGTGTTCTTTTCCAACGCCGAAAGGAACGCGCTCTCCCCTTCCTTCTTCCACTGCTCGAACACGCCTTTTACCGCAGGACGCTGTTCCACGATGTGTGTGGCGAGTCGGTTGGCGTAATAGCGGCTGAAGGTCTGTTCGGCGCACTCGTGCGGGAACTCCATCAGATAGGGCAATGCCTGCAGGGCGTACCAGGCCGGGTTCGGAGTGAACTCCAGTTTCAGTTCACGGTGTTTCAGCGTGGTGCTCGTATTGTTCACCAGCTTGTCCAGCGTGAACACTTTCGTTCCCGCTTTGGTGATGGATAACGGCAGGCTCTCGGTGACCAGCACCTTGTCGGTGAGGATCGGCAATGGACGTTCTTCACCATCACTGATGCCTGCGCCGGTAGCGGTGATGCGCACGCTGGCGATATCGAGATCATCGGGAACGGTGATCGGCCATGCAACGACGGCACTTGCGCCAGGAGCCGCAGTGACCGGGACTTCGATGCCCTTCGCGATGAAGCGCTGCGTGATCTCCTTATTGGTCACCGGATCGAAGAGTGACAGACGCGCCACACCGCTCACCGCTGTTTCTGTCGCATTGATCTTCGCTGTGAGCGTGATGCGATCGCCATGACGCAGGAAGCGCGGCAGGTTCGGCACTACCATCAGCGGTTTGCTCGTGGTGGCCTCCTTGGTGAATTGCGCGAGTTGGAGCTCCTTGGTGTGTGCCAGACCCATCACCTTCCAACGCGTCAAGGCGTCTGGTGTGGTGTAGCGCAGGACAACACTACCATCGCGATCGGTGAGCAGATCGGGCAGGAAGAAGGCAGTCTCGCGGAAGTCGGTACGTATGGGCCGCGGGCCGCCGCTGGATGAAGCGCGTTGCTCGGCATTGGGATCCGCAGGTGGTGCGGCTTCCTGTGCCATGGGTTCCTTGCGGGCGAAGCCGCTGCCGGCGCTCTTGTCCATTTCGTCCAGGGCCACATCGCCGCGTCCACCAGCGTGCATAGGAACTCCAACATTCGCTGCTTCTGAGCGCATCTGGATGCCATCGATCTCGTAGTACCGCTGCTCGCTCCATCCTCCGAGGTCGAAGAGATGCGGATAGGCCCGTCCGACATCATCCGGTAGCATGACGCCCGTGTTCCACGCCGAGCCGTTCACGGCACCGAACGGCTCACTGCGTTGCCAGTTGAATTGCGAGCTGTTCATCGGCCACGCGAAGCCGTTCCACTTATGCGGCGTGAAGTGATCCAGCGATGCATCATACATCACCGCCAGCAATTGTGCGGCCACCTTCTCCTTCTTCGGGCCGGTGATGCGCAAGCGCCATTCCTCCTTCGAGCCGGGGAGCAGCTTGTCGCGGAAGCTCAACCATTCCACCTGGAGGTCCTTGTTGCCCCAGGGTACATCGATCCATTCTGTGCTCAGGTGCGACCGGCCGCGTTCCACACAAACGAAATGCACGGCGAATCCTCCGCGATCACCCTCCTGCACTGGCAGTTCGATCCGCTGCTGACCCTTGTTCAGCACGAACGTTCGGTTCACCGCGATGCGGTCCTCGCGTTCCACTTCCATCAACACGCGACACGTTGGTAACGCACTGCTGATAAGGAGCACGGCCTTCTCCCCCGGCTCGCAACGCACCTTCACCGCCTGCACATGGAAGGCCTCATCGATGAACCCCGTGTTCTGGATCGCCGTGTCGTACACCGTGAAGAGCTTGGCCACTTTCACAACCGTGCCATCGGCCGCTTTCGATTCCACCTCGATGCGGTACTTCCCGACGGGTGCATCCTTCAGTTCTTTCACCGGTAGTGGCTTGCCGTTAGCGCGGTGGCCTTTGCGTTCCAGCACCACCTTATTCACAGGCCAACTCATCGGATCATCGGCCAGATGCGTGCGCGGTAGTTCGCCTTCCAGTACGCGATCAGGGCGCTCCCACAAACGTTCACGGCGCGGTGCATCCGCCGCCGGCACGAGTTCCACGATGCGCACATCCATCGGCACATCCACCTCTTCACCATTAAGGTTGCGCACACGCACGTCGATGTCGTTCGTGGTCTCACGGTCGATGGCATCACCCAGATCCATGATGATATCGAATGTTCTATAGGCCACTGCGAGGCTCGTTGTGCCGGATTGGGTTTCGCCACTGATATCGGTGGCATCGGCGTTCACCGTGAAGTGGAACGAGGGATCCGACGCACGTGGGAAGGACCGGTCAGGCTCAGCGAGGAAGGTGATGGTGAACTTGCCCTGCGCATCGCATACGGCTTCACCACTTGCTACTTCGGTCTCACGCCCCCAAGGCAATCCACGCCAACCCCAGCCGCACCACCACGGCATGCGTACGCCACGCTTCACGTTCCACTTCACTACGGCGCCGTCCAACGGCACACCTGCGTAACTCTTCGCAATGCCGGTCGCGGTAGCCTGTTCGTTCAACTTCGGCGTTCCAGCGATCTTGTCGAAGACCACCTCGAAGGTGGGGCGCTTGTACTCTTCCACCTGCATGTAGGCACTGCCGTGTTGCTCGTCCAAACGCATACCGCCAGTGAGCGCGCCGGTCGGTGTGGTGAACTTGCCATGGAACGCACCGAAGGCATCGGTGGTCACGTTCGCAGAATCAACGAGCTCTCCGTTCACATCGAAGAAGCGCACCGTGGTGCGATGGCCAGAACGCACACTCGCATCACGTCCTTTCTGCGCGACGACGATGCCTTTGAAATGCAGCTCCTGTCCCGGACGGTAGATCGCACGGTCCGTGAAGAGGAAGGTGCGCAACTCTTCCTGTGGTGTGTTGCGAACGTTGCCATAGGTCCACGACGGTCCCGTGCGGAACTTGTCTTCGCCCTGTTGGATCGCGTGGTACCGATACTGTTGTTCCCCTTTTGAGGCGAAGCGCACACGACCCTCTGCATCCGTGGTCGATTGTGCCGTGCGCGTGGCGCGCTGCTGACGGTCCCAGCCGTTCGCCCTGGACCATTGCTCCACTTGCACACCGCTCTTGGGAGACCCCGTGTTGCGATCGAGCACCAACAACTCCTCTTCACCATACACCGTACGCAACACCACCGCGAACGACGTGGACCAGAACGCCGCATGTGCGAAAGAACCATTGCCTTTACTGAAGTCGCCATCAATAGCCACGAGAACGGAATAACGCCCGAGCGGTAGGCCATCCACCGGCACTTCGATCATGTGTTCGTTGAGGTCGCCATCATCGGGTAGCTCCACGCTCCACTCGTGCACCGGTTTCTGTGCTATGAGCCATTTCTCATAGTCGCGACGTTCTTCCGCCTCATCAACCAACTCATCCTTCACCACCCGCAGCCCGACCTTCTTCACGTTACGATAGAAAATAGCCACCTGCGAGCGCTCATTCGGCGCAACAGCATTTTCCGCTTCGATGCGCAAGGCGGGCATCTCCATTTCCGCTTTCAACCGCGCACATTTCTTGGCCCCGTAAGATCCAGGGAACTTCACGGTAGCTTCGTTGCAGAGCTCACGCGCGGTGCGGTTCTCCCACTTCCATTGCTCCGATCCCAGCCGCTGGTATTGGTCGCCTTGCTCGCGATGCCACACGGCCAGCGCCTGCATCACCTCCGCCTGGCAGGTGTCGTTGGGCAGTCGGCTGCGCAGGATGTTCAACGCGTTCGCAAAGAGCGAGTCCTTTTCCGCCAGCAGGCTGCGTTCGCGAACGAAAGCCAATCGTTGCAGCGTGACATCCACCAACGCATCGGGTTTGTCGTCGTTCAGGTGCAGACGCTCCAATTGCTGATAGGTGCGCAGCGCCTGGAACTCCCACGCCGTGCTATCGCGATGGGTCAACGCTCGGAACGCGAACGGTTCGAAGAGATCGAAGTCCTTCGTGTCGTTCAACGTGAAACGCCAGGCCGGTTCCGTGATGCGCGTTTCGCTGTTGCCGAAAACGGAAAGGGCGCGGTGAGCAAGGATGTCGTAGACGGTCGGACGGAGTTTGCGCGCTTCCGCATCATCACCGATCAGCAGATCGCCCAGATCACCGGCAGCGAGTTTCTTCAGGGTGTCCACCGGTTCCAGCGAAGTCGTGAAATGGCCGATGACCTTATTCATGTACGTGGCCTGCGACCATGTCGCCGGATCACCTCCTTCAGCCTCGGTGTTCGTGCGGTCGAGCACACGCCAGCGGTCCTGTTCGTAACGCTGCCACCAACCCGTGGCGAGGGCCGAATTCAGCAATTGCTTCAGCGGAACACCCGCTGTTGCAGCCCGCTCCTCGATCGCCAGCAGCGAACTGTCATTGGATGCTCCAGTGTACGAACGGTACTGTCCGCGATACTGCCACGCGCGGAACTCGGTGCGCCAGTCGCCGTTGGCCTTCGACTCTTCGAGGATGGCTTGTGTACGATCCAGCGCCGTGGCGTACTGGCCCAGCTGGCTCAATGAATCGATCGTGGCCCAGCGGGGATCGGTGGTATGGCTGGTGCTCACCGTTTCACGTTTGGAACGGCAGGTGACGAAAAGCGGAACGAGCGTGAGCAGGAGGAGCGAGGTGCGGACAAGGCGCATGCAGGTTGTATTCGGGGGTAAAGGTCAGTCGGCGACGCCTCTCACCAATGCCGTTCCTGGTCCCTCCGTGCGATCTTCGCGCCGATGGAACTCCCCGACCCGTCGATCTTCCTGCAAAAGCTCATCGCCGCCGTTGAGGGTGACGGCATACGCACGTCCCCGCTGGTGCTGGACCATGTCTGCTATCGCGTGGAAACCCTGGCGCGGTATGCGGAATGGAAGGATCACCTTTCCAAGAACGGCAAGCTGCTTGGCGAGCATCCCATCGGTGGACGGCCCATCGCGACGTTCAAATTGAGCAAGCCATTTATGTTCCAAGGGCGTGCGATCGACGTGATCGAGCTACCGGCACCGAAGGATGGAAGCCCGTATGCGGAAGGCTACGAGCATGCAGAGTTCGTTGTCGCCGATGGTCCACGCGCGTTCGCGATGCGATATCCCTTCCTGCGTTGGGATCTTTCGGGTGTCGACAAGACGATCAACGCCGATGTGCGCTTGGGCTACGATGGCTTCAGCGTTAAATTCCATGAGCGATCGCTGGAGGAGGTGATCGCACTGGAGCAAGCTACCCTATGAAGCGGTCCGGACGCACGGCTTCGTCCAGCTCAGCACCCTCGAAAACGTGATCGCAGAGGTGTTGTGCGCACCAAGGCGCCAATACCACGCCTCTTGAGCCCAGTCCATTGAAGACCACTTCGTGCCTCCCAACGCGGCCGAGGATGGGACGCCGATCCTTGGAGGCCGGGCGCACACCACACCAATGATCGAGCACCTCGACCTCCCGCTCCACCAGCCGCTCCAAGCGATCCAACAGATAACGTTGCGCGTCAGCGGATGGGCCGCTCCACACATCGTTCCAAGCAAAGGTGGATCCCACACGATAGACCTCATCGCCAACGGGCAGCATGAACACCCCGCGATGGATGGCCTTGGTGGCATGCAGGTCCGGTATGCGCACCGTTAGGCCCTCTCCTTTCACTTGGACAAGCCCATCGACTTGTGCGAAAGGACCGCTACAGTGCACGAGTAACGGTGCTGTGCGGCCAAGCAGCTCAACACCATCATCCGATCGGCGGATGTCCGAAGCCTCTATGCTACGCTCTTCCAGCTCTCCGGCCGCTAGGGCTTGTGCGCGATAGGCCTCGAGCATCTTGGAGACATCCACCCAGGCACTGCGATCGATGATGCCGCGGCCGTAGGGCTGCGGCAACTGGTCCAGGGCGGGGTCAGCGGACGTGTCCAGGCGGAGGAAACGCATCATCTCCGGGTCCTTCATGCGCAACTGCCAGATACCCGCTTCCTGTGCTGTAGGGAAAAGCACTGCCAATGGCGTGGGGTGCCAAAAAGCCGTGTCGTACTGAAGACCGAGATCGCGATAGAACGCCCCCGCGATCGCGAGCATTTCCGAGGCCCGCCACGTGAGCACAGTACGCCGGAGCGAAACGGGATTCACCAAGCCTGCTGCCACGTGCGATGCGCGTCCGGGTCGTGGTGCATCGAACACCATCACCCGCTTCCCGCGCTGAGCGAGCGTTTCAGAAAGCACCGTACCGGCCAGGCCTTGACCGATGATGATGACGTCGTGTGTGAACGATGTGGGCACGAGGCCCAAAGATCGCGCTAGGCCGCCAGCAAGCGTTGCATGCGCTGTAACAACTCCTCGGGGTCGTACGGTTTGCGCACCAGTTCGTTCGCTCCTGTGCTACGCACCGTGGCGTGCAGGTGTGGCAGGTCGTAGGCGGTGAGGATCATCACCGGGGTATCGACCCCGTTCGCACGCAGGTTCTCCACCAGGGCAAGGCCATCGATGTGCGGTAAGCCAAGGTCTATGAGGACGAGGTCGGCCGGATGTGCTCGAAGATGTTCGAGCAGACCGCGGCCATCGCGCAGGCCACTGACCTGCCAACCGGCAGCGACCAACCGCTTCTCCAACAACTTGCGGACGAGGGCATCATCCTCGACGAGCACAACGTACGCCATGGAGCCTTGTACGGCACCGCGCCAGCGTTTGTTCGGCCCTAGAACCGGCCCGTGATCCCCTTGAAGATGTCGTTGCCGTTGGCGAACAGGATGAGCCCGAGCAAAAGCACCATGCCGACCATCTGGGCCACCTCCATCACGCGCTGCGGAGCGGGTTTGCCAGCGATCATCTCGTAGAGCAGGAAGAGCACATGGCCGCCGTCCAATGCCGGGATCGGCAGGATGTTCATGAAAGCCAGTATGATGCTGAGGAAAGCCGTCATGTTCCAGAAGGCGTTCCAATCCCATTGCCCAGGGAACATGTTGCCGATGGCACCGAAACCGCCGATCTGCTCCGCACCGCTCTTGGTGAAGAGGAGCTTCAGCGAACGCACGTATCCGCCCAGTGTCTCCAGGCCATAGCTGATCCCAGCAGGAATGGACGCGAAGAAGCCGAAGGTGTCCTTCACGGTCACGAAACCTTCTCCCGCTGCAGCGAGCTTCTTGTAGGTCATCGGACCGAGTCCCACCTTACCCTCTTCATCCACCTTCACCGGAACCTTCACCGTATCTCCGCCGTGTACCACGGTGATCGAAACGTTCTGGCCCTTTTTCGTCTGCAGCGTTTTGCGGAAGTCCTCGAAGAACCCTGTTGGAGCGCCATCTACCGCGAGCACGCGATCGCCCTTGCTCAAGGCCGTCTTTGATGCAGCACCGCCAGCGATCACACTATCGATGTAGAACGGCAACCGCACCGCCATGATCTCCTTCTCGCCACTGGCAAGGGCTTGTTGGTTGAAGTCCGCAGGAAGCTCGATCGTGACCTGCTGTCCATTGCGCTCCACCACGATCTTACGGGCCGCATCGATCATGATGGCCTTGCCCGCATCGCCAGTGGTCTTGGGCTTCACACCATCGATGCTGATGATGCGATCACCATCCTGTACGCCAGCGGTCGCCAGCGTTTTGCTCGGATGGATCCCGTACGTGGCGTTCTCCAACGGCAGGTATTCCCGGCCCCACACGAAGAGCACCATGATGTAGATGAGCATGCCCAGGATCAAGTTCACGGTGACCCCTCCGATCATCACGATCAGGCGCTGCCAGGCGGGTTTGCTGCGGAATTCCCACGGCTCCGGTGGCTTGGACATCTGCTCCTTGTCCATGCTCTCGTCCACCATGCCGCTGATCTTCACGTACCCACCGAGCGGCAGCCAACCCACGCCATACTCGGTATTGCCCACCTTCTTCTTGAAGAGCGAGAACCACGGATCGAAGAAGAGGTAGAACTTCTCCACGCGGATCTTGAACCAGCGCGCGGGGAGGAAGTGGCCCATCTCATGCAACACGACGAGGATGGAGAGGCTCAGCAGAAGCTGAGCGGCTTTGATCAGGAATTCCATGCAGGGGTTCTAGTGCGGGCCAAGCGACGGGCTTCTGCGTCGCTGGCTTCGAGGTCGGCGAGTGCCGGGTTGGCGATGAACGGGACGGTCTCCAAGGTGCTCGCGATCAGGTCGCTCATCTCCAGGAAACCGATGTTGTCTTTCAAGAAAAGCTCCACGGCCACTTCGTTGGCGGCGTTCAACACGCACGGTGCGTTGCCGCCCTTTTCCATGGCTTGCAGCGCGAGTGCGAGGTTACGGAAGGTGACAAGGTCCGGCTGTTCGAAGGTGAAGGCCGGATACTTCGTGAAATCGAAACGGGGCCAGTTGGTAGGCAGGCGATCGGGGTAGGCCATCGCGTACTGGATCGGCAGCTTCATGTCCGGCAGGCCCATCTGCGCCTTCATGCTGCCATCGCGGAACTGCACGATGCTGTGTATGATGCTCTGCGGATGCACGATGATCTCGATCTGCTCAGCCTTCAAGTTGAAGAGCCACTTCGCCTCGATCGCTTCCAGGCCTTTGTTCATCAGGCTCGCGCTATCGATCGTGATCTTCGCGCCCATGTCCCAGTTGGGATGTTTCAGCGCTTGGGCCTTGGTCACCTTCGCCAGCTCCTCGCGCGACTTGCCCCGGAATGGACCACCGCTGGCCGTGAGCACGATCTTCTCGATCGGGTTGTGCCACTCACCGGCCAGGCATTGGAAGATGGCGCTGTGTTCGCTGTCCACCGGGTAGATGTTCACGCCTTTCTCACGCGCGGCCTTCGTCACCAGTTCACCGGCAACGACCAGCGTTTCCTTATTGGCCAAGGCGATGTGTTTGCCCGCGTCGATCGCCGCGAGCGTTGGGCGTAATCCGGCATAACCCACCAGCGCAGTGAGCACCAGCTCGATGCCTTCCATGCGCACACATTGCTCCAGTGCTTCGGCACCAGCGTAGACCTTGATGCCCGCCGGAAAGAGCGCATCCTTCGTGGCTTCGAGCTTGGATGCATCGCCGATGACCACCGCGTTGGGCTTGAACTCCAGCGCCTGCTTGATGAGCAGATCCACGTTGTTGCCGCAGCTGAGCAGTTCCACTTCGAAACGCTCCGGCTGCTCACGAACGACCTCCAGCGCTTGCGTGCCGATGGAGCCGGTGGAGCCGAGGATGGCGATGCGTTTGGACATGTGCTAATCTGACCATGTGCTCATGTGGACATGAATACACGGTCGCGTAGGGAGGGCAAAGGTCGCGCTTCCGAGCGGTTCTTGAATGGATCGAACTCTTTGTGTCCGAGCGTGTACCAACACGTGGATCGTTCATGATCCGTTGACCACTAGCACCATGCGCCTATCGCTTTCCGTTCCCAAGCCCTGCCAAGAGGACTGGTCCGCGATGTCCACTCGACAAGATGGCCGCTTCTGTAGCTCCTGTCAGCATGAGGTAGCTGATCTCACCCACGCCACGGACAACGAACTGCTCCGGCTTTTCGGAGGCGATGCCGAACCACCGAAATGTGCACGCTTCGATCCACGCCAACTGGACCGTGTGTTGCGGGGTCCCGAGGAACGGAATGCTGGCGTGTTGCCGATCGCAATGTTCACTTCCTTGCTGGCTCTGTTGAGCGGAAATGAGTCCTTGGGTCAACATGGGGGCGTGGTCGGTAAACCCATGCCCGAGCGTGTGGACCGCGGATCCGAGCCGCGCGCAGTGCCTGAAGTCGGGCATGCGTCGAGTGCCACACCACGCATCGTCACCGTTCATGGTCGCATGGTGAATGCCAACACCGGCCTTGCCATGCCCGATGGCTTCGTTCGGTTATGGGGCGGTTCGCGGGAAATACAGACCTATTCCGACTCTACGGGGCGATTCTCCCTCGTGTTCGAAGCAACCGCGGATAGCACGGAGCTGTTCTTCGGAGGTCCTGACCGCGACCCCTTCACACAATTCGTTTCATGGGCGCGAACTGCTGGCAGCGGCCCCCTCGCGATCCCCTTGGGCGAGGTGCGAATGCTCCCTGCGCAACGGATGGACCCGAAAGAGATGATGCTCGGCGAAGTAGCGGTGCTGCGACGCCCGACATGGCGATTCCGGTCAGGCAAACCTTGACCCCACTACCGCTTCGCCGCCGCCCTGCGCAACCGATCATTGATCGCTCGGCCAAGTCCCTCTTCCGGAAAGCGTTCGGCGAGGATGACATCGCAGTCGCTGGCGTCCAACATGCGCAACGCTGCGAAGAGCTTCTGTGCGGCTTCCTTCAGGTCGCTACTGGGTGAAAGCACTTCGCTCCGGTGTACCGGGTAAGTCTTGCTGAACGAGATCATGCCGATGCGTTGACCGTTGTGCGCTTTGAGCAGTTCATCGAGGTCTCCCACCTGCACTGGCTTCCGTGGCGCATAGTGGCTCTCCAGCATACCTGGTGCTTGCACTGGAACCTCGACACCAGATGGGTCGCCTCCAGCAGTGCTTAGCGAAACCCCGAGGACCCTTTCGATCGCTTCTACAGGAACACCGCCTGGCCGATAGAGCCTCCATTCGCCAGCTTCCCAACCGATGATGGTGCTCTCCACGCCCACGTTGCACGCTCCGCCATCGAGGATGTACGGGATGCGCTCACCAAGCTGATCCGCCACGTGTTGCGCGGTCGTGGGGCTTACGTAGCCGAACGGGTTCGCACTGGGCGCCGCGAGCGGAAAGTCAAGGTTGCTCAACAGTTCCAGCGCCATCGGGTGCGCCGGCATGCGAACGCCCACGGTATCCAGGCCGCTCGTCACGATGTCAGGTACTTCGGGGCGTTTCGGCAGCACCAGCGTTAGCGGGCCGGGCCAGAATACGTTCATCATTCGTTCTGCGCCTTCGGGGAGCTCCAGCACCACACAACCAAGCTGTTCCATCCGCCCGATGTGAACGATCAGCGGATCGAAGCTGGGGCGTGCCTTGGTGGTGAAGATCTTCAACACGGCCTCCGGGTTGAATGCATCCGCAGCCAAGCCATAGACTGTCTCGGTGGGGATGGCCACGATATCGCCACCGCGCAGCAGATCAGCGGCGGTGCTCAGGTAGGTGCCGATGCGGGTGGACATGGCGCAAAGATCCGTATTGCACGGCGCAGGGGATGACATTCCCCATTCGCGGGGTGCGAATGCAGCGAAATGCGGCTTTTCACACTTCTTAACCTGCCACACATCCGTTCGGCACGGTTTGCGCGTAGATGTTCTTAACCAATACGAGTTACAATGCCACGGGCAAAGAAGAAACTGGTGCTCAGCCAACCGATAAAAGAAGGCTTGAAAGCCATTAAAGTGCAGTTGGACCATCGCACTGTCATCACTCTGGCCAGTTTGAAAGCGCTCGACTTCTGGAAGAAGCGCTATCCGCAGGCGGTGGTGATCAGCTAAGACGGTCCACTACAAGCCCTCCACGTAACGCCTGTCATTGGCCAGCCGGGGGACCTTGCTCTGCGCATCGCTCATGCCGCGGGCTTTCATCCACGTTGTGAAAGCGCCACGAGGAAGCGAGCGGATCATCAGCGGTCGCAGCACTTTGCCAGTGATCAAGTCCTTATAGTAGACATTGCGCTTTTGCAGCGCCAAATCCATCAGTGCAGCGAACCCCGGCACGTCTTCCGGTGGGGAGGCGAATTCAATGTTCCATTCGTGATAAGGCAGCCCTTCCGACGGAGCCAGTTGTGGCGCCACGGTGAACTCCGCCACCTCGCAAGGCATCTGAGCCATGGCATCCTTCAAGGCTCCTTCCACTTCCTCCGCGATCACATGTTCGCCGAACGCACTGGTAAAATGCCTCGTGCGGCCTGTTACCACGATGCGGGGCGGTGAAAGCGATACGAACTTCACTGTATCGCCGATCTCGTAGCCCCAAAGGCCGGCGTTGGTGTACAAGACAAGTGCATATTGCACGTTGAGCTCCACTTCCGCGATGGACCGGGGCCGCCGATCTTCCCCGTGCATGGGCACGAATCCGAAGTAGATCCCATTGTCCAGTACGAGCAGCAATCCCTCTTCGTGGCTCTTGTCCTGGTAGGCGATGAAGCCTTCGCTCGCCGGGAATAACTCAACGCTCGGCACACTTCCCCCGATAAGCGACTCCATTCGGCTGCGGTAGGGCGCATAGTTCACTCCACCATACACGAAGAGTGAGAAATTCGGGAATACCTCTTTCACGTTCGCCTTGCCCGTACGGGCCAGCAAGCGCTCGAAGTACATCTGCACCCACGCTGGAATACCACTGATCAGCCGCATATCCGCCAACCGGGTCTCGCCAACGATGGCTTCCACCTTCGTCTCCCAATCGGCGATGGTGTTGGTGGCGTAGCTCGGCATCCGGTTCCGCAGCAGGTACGCTGGAACGTGATTCGCCACGATCCCGCTGAGCCGTCCGCTGGGGATGTGTGTGTTCCTGTCCAGCACGGGACTGCCTTGCAGGAAGATCATCTTCCCATCCACGAAACCCGCTTGGCCGCTATGGGCGATGTAGGCCAGCAGGGCCCGGCGCGCGCTGCCGATGTGGTTGGGCAGGCTCTCCTTGGTGATGGGGATGTACTTCGCGCCGCTGGTGGTGCCGCTCGTTTTGCACAGGTACAGCGGCTTGCCCGGCCAGAGGACATCCTCCTCACCGAATTTGACGCGATCGATATAGGGCTTGAAGCCTTCATAGTCGCGCAGAGGAACGGCCTGTACGAGATCCGTATGGCTTTGCACCGCGTGGATCCTGTGCTCCCTACCGAACGACGTATCGCCACCGAAACGCACCAGTTCCTTCAGTACCGCTGATTGTGTGGCACCCGGATCCAACGCGCGCTTCATTACCGCCTTGGTGACAGCATGTGCGTACGGCTTGGCGATGGCTGACTTTAGGCTCATTGACCAAGGGTCGGGCACAAAAGCACGGGCAAGACCGGAGCGCTGCCCCTGCTACTTCCCCTGCTCCTTGAGTTCAAGATCATTCGAAGACCATGTAAGCCTGTGGGTCCACTGGCTCGCCATTTAGCCAAAGCTCGAAGTGCAGGTGCGGTCCGGTGGTGAGCTCGCCACTATTGCCTACGATGGCGATCGCTTCTCCTGCTTTCACCTTGTCGCCCACCTTCTTGAGCAACACACTGTTATGCTTGTACGTGCTCACCAGATCGTTCACATGCTGGATCTGGAGCACATGACCGGCGTCGGTCGTCCAACTTGCCAAGGTGACCGTTCCCGCAAGACACGCTTTCACGGCAGCATCGGCCTTGGCCACTATGTCGATGCCGAAATGGTCGCTCTTGCGTTCGAACTTGCTGGTGACGATACCCCGCAACGGGGGGAAGAAGAAGACCCCGGCCAATTCCTTGCGGTCGGTGCCCACGCGGCCCTCCTTCAAGCTGAAGGCTTCTTCACGTGCCACCCGTTCCCGCATAACACTATCCGCAGGGCCGGCGCGTAGATCCGCCGGCCGGGGCTTCTCCGCAAGCGGAGCGAGCAGGCTTGCGCTGTCAGCCTTGACCTGCCCGCTGAGCACCGCCCGTAGATTCGCGATGTAGAGATCCCGCTCGTGCAGCCGCTGCTCCAACGAGTCGGCCATGAGCAGGCTTCGATATGCGTTGCGCTTGGTCTCCTGGTCGGCATATCCGGGGATGTACCGCTTCAGGGGGGTAAGCACGATCACCGCAGTGACGAAAGCGCCATAGAGCAGGAAAGCGCCGACCCCGAGCAAAAGCACGTTCAGCCGATTCAACCGGATACTGAACCGCTCTTCGAACGTGCCATCACTGATCAGCAGCAGCCGATACCGATCACGCAGCTTCCGCAGCCAGCGACGGCGACCGTCCCGGACAGGCTTGGGGGCAGCAACGGTGGGCATCGCACAAATATCGGTGCTCATGCCCTGCCCTGACCCTTCTTCGGCATGTCCCCGATCAAGGCCAGTGAAATATCTTCGCCCGTTCGTAGTTATCCCTGCCGGAACCATGCACCGCAAGACTTACCCTCGCCTCGCCGCACTGCTTGTCGTGGCGGCCGTGCTGTTGGTCGGCTGCTCCCAGGAAAAAGACGCGTTCCTCAACCGCACGTTCCACCGCCTCACCGCACGGGACAACGGCTGGTTCAACGCCAACGAAAAGCTGCAGGAGGTGGTGGCGGGCATAGAAGATGCCCACCAGGACGACTACGACCAGATCCTTCCTCTCTTCGTCTATGGTACCGACGAGCAGGCAAAATCGGCCACTCCGGACCTTGAGAAGTGCATCGACAAGTGCTCGCTGGTGATCGAACGACACTCCATGACGATCGAGGGAAAGGAGCGGAACAAGTGGATAGACGATGCCTGGTTCGTGATCGCCAAGAGCCATTTCTACAAGCGGAATTATTACGAGGCGGAGCGCGGCTTCTCGCACATCAGCCGCCGTTTCAAAGGGGAGAACAGGCAGATGGAAAGCCTGATCTGGCTGGCACGCACGGCGATCCAACTGGAGCAGTTCGGCAAGGCCCAGAGCGCACTGGACGAGATCAAGGGCCAGAAGCAGCTGCCGAAGAAATTCGACCATGGGGAGTTGGAGGCCGTACAAGCTGAATTGGACCTGAAGCGAGGTAAGGTGGATGATGCGATCGTTCACCTCGAAGCCGCCATCCCGAACGCGGAAAGCAAACGGGAGCGGGTTCGCTGGGCGTTCATTCTGGCGCAACTCTATCAGATGAAAGGCCTGGACGACAAGGCCATCAAGCAGTTCGTGGCCGTGGGCAGGATGAATCCGCCGTATGAAATGGCCTTCCACACCCAGATCTTCCAGGCGCTCGCCTTCAACAACGGTAACAGCAAGGAGATCCGCAAGAAGCTCAACCGCATGCTGCGGGACGACAAGCATATCGACCATTTCGACATGCTCCACTACGCCTTGGCGGACCTCGACCTGAAGGAACGGAAGGACTCCTCGGCCGTCGAACACCTGATGACCAGCGCGAGGGTCAGCACCACGGATGTGAAGCAGAAGGCCAAAACGTTCCTCAAGCTGGCTGACATCTACTTCGATGATCGTGCCTACGCCGACGCTCAGAAATACTACGACTCCACACAGACCATCATCGCGGAGAGCCATCTGCGCGCCGAAGAGGTGAAAACCCGCGCACGCGTGCTTGGAGAACTGGTGGAGCAGTTGAACATCATCGCCCGCGAGGACAGCCTTCAGGCTTTGGGGAAAATGGACGAGAAGGACCTGGAGAAGAAGATCCGGGGAATGATCCAGGATCGTGAGCGCGAGGAAGCCGCCCGCAAGCAGGCCGAAGAAGAAGCACGCGCTGCGGCGGAGGCCGACCCCGATGCGGGAAAGCCAGCGCCACCTACGAACGCTGGCGGACGTGGCAACTGGTACTTCTACGACCCGCAGCAGATCGGCAGGGGTCTGTCCAATTTCCGCAAGAAGTGGGGCAATCGCGCGTTGGAGGACGACTGGCGACGCAAAGACAAGAGCGGTAGTGCCTTGATGGCACAGGAAGAGGAGCCCGAAGAGGAAAGCCCCGATGCCAAGGAGGAGCGCGAGAAGAAAGAGAACGCCTGGAAGGACCCCGCGTTCTACACCAAGGACATCCCTACCAGCAATGAAGCCCTCGCTGCTTCTGATTCCATGATCTGTGCCGCGCTGTACACGAGCGGCATGATCTACAAGGAACAACTGAAGGATGCGGATAACGCCATCGAGAGCTTCGAGGTGTTGAACGGCCGTTTCGAGGAATGTCGCTACACGCCCGAGAGTTTCTACCAGCTCTACCGCATCTACCTGGAGAAGGAGCAGACCACCAACTATTTCGCCCCGGACGGCATGGGGTCTCAGTACTACGCCAACGTGATCCTGGAGCGCTGGCCCGATTCAGAGTTCGCCCGCCTGGTGCGCGACCCCAATATCCTGCAAGCCGACGAGGCCCGGAAGAAGGAAGAGGAGGTCGCCTACAAGGAAGTCTATGACCGCTACCGCCAGTACATGTTCAACAGTGTGATAATCTCCTGCGACGGCGTGATCGCGAACGAACCGCGCAACCACTTCCTTCCGAAGTATCACATACTGCGCGCCATGGCCATCGGTGGAACACGTGACACCAACGGCTTCCGAGCTGCCGTGAACGAGGTGAAGGCGAAGTTCCCAGGTACGGACGAAGAGCGAGCCGCCACCGAACTACTGGCAGCATTGGACCGGACCGCAGGGGCATCCACACAAGCTCCTCAGCGCAATGGGGCCGCAGGGGAGTATAAACCCGACCCGGGCCAGCACTACTTCGCACTGATCGTGCCCGGTACAGGAACCGATATGGATGCCCTCAAACGCAGCATTTCCGTGTTCAACCAACAGTACTTCCCCACCACACCCGTGGAGATCACCAATAGCTTCCTGGACCCGCAGCATCAAGTGGTCCTGCTCAGTGGCTTTGCCTCAAAGACGAAGGCGATGGAGTACTTCAGCCTATTCAGCAGTGGGAATGAACAACTCGTGGGAGTCAATGATCAGGGGTTTCCCGCTTTTCCCATCACCACAGGCAACTACGCCCAGTTGTACAAGAGCAAGGACGTGGACGGCTACACGGACTTCTTCACCCAGAATTACCTTGACGGTCAGTAGGATAACAGCAGTACGCGTCTATCTTTGACCCTGAAGTCACTCCCAGAACACGAGTAGGGAACATGTTCCGAAGCGATAAACCTGCGAACCCGGCACCCACGATGAACAAGACCGCAGAACCCGTAAGCCCCGGCAAGATCAACAGCATCATGGAGGGCACCTCCATCGTCGGGGAGATCAACAGCGATAGCAACATTCGCATCGATGGCAAGGTGAAAGGCACGGTGAACGCACGTGGCCGCGTGATCGTGGGCCAGACCGGCATCATCGAGGGTGAGGTGATCTGCCAGAGTTCGGATATCGAGGGCACGGTGATCGGCAAGATCAATTGCCAGGACCTGCTGAGCCTGAAGGCGACCGCCAAGCTCCAAGGCGACATCAACACGAAGAAGCTGGCCATCGAGCCCGGCGCCGTGTTCACCGGTAACTGCAGCATGGGCGGCGGTGTGGTGAAGGAGATGGACCCCGTGCGCCTGCGCACCGACAACGCTAACGCAGCGCGTCCGGAGCAGCAGCAAGCTGCCCGCTAAGTCACCGCTGATCGCTTTCCATGGCGACCCCGCAACGGTCGTTCCTCGTTCCCCTTTCCGTGTTCACGCTGGCGTGCGCCGCTGTGCTGTTCGTCATTCTTCGCGCGGTCAAGGCACCGATCACCACGCACTACCTCTTCGCGCTGGTGTATTTCGCGGCCATCACCTTTTTCCTGCACCGCTGGCAGGAGAACAATTTCGCCACGGACCCCAAGGGTTTCGTGCGCCGCTTCATGACCGGCCTGGTGCTGAAGATGTTCGCCTCCATCGCCGTGCTGGTGGTCTGTATGCTGCTCGTATCCGCTGAACTGCTGGTGCCCTTTACACTCAGCTTCGCGGTGCTCTACCTGGCCTACCTCGTCTTCAGCACGGCACGGTTGATGCGGCTTTCCCGCCCATGACACCGGACGAGAAGGAAACCGTCAAGAAAGTCCGCTCGGGCTACAACAGCTACCTGCGCTTCACCGGTTTGGGCTTTACCATGATCGGCATCATCCTCGTGTTCTGCTTTGCTGGCTACTGGCTGGACGGGCTCATCGCTTGGAAGTATCCGGTCCTCACCATCGCCCTCAGCATGCTGGGCATCGCGGGGTCCATGGTGTACCTGTTCAAGGAAACGGGGCGGAAGTAACCCATAGGAGCAGGAGCAAGCGCAGGAGCTAGGCGGGATCATTGCCCCTGCGCTTGCTCCTAGTCCTCATTCCTGACACTCATCGGACACGATCTCGCATTAAGGAGTTCCATCATTCCCAACGGAATTCTACCTTCGCGGCCGCAAACAGGGGTACAACCCTTAAGTGATGTCGATCCCGAACCTGCTGCGTACCGCGTCCCTCCTGATCGGAAGCCTCCTTTTCGGTGCCGCGAACGCACAGCACGAAGGACATGATCACGCCACCCACGAGCACACCGACCAGGTGGAGAACGGCGTGGTGAAAGTCGTAGCGGCGGACACCGAAGCTCCGGAACTGGCGAAAGAAGAGGCGGAACACGGCGGCAAGTTCGACGCGGGCAAGCTGATCATGGGCCACATCGGCGATGAGCACGGCTGGCACCTCTGGGGCCACACCACGCTCCCACTGCCGATCATCATCTACAACACCGAGCGCGGCGTCTCCTGCTTCAGTAGCAGCCATTTCGACCACGGCCACAAGACCTACGGCGGCTACATGCTGCACGAAGGCGATATCGTAGCTACTAAAGCGGAGGATGGCACCGATATCCACCACGCCACCATCGACGAGCCGCTGACCAAGGCGACCTGGGACATCAGCATCACCAAGAACGTGCTCAGCCTGTTCATCAGCCTAGCGATCCTGCTGTTCGTGTTCATCAGCGTAGCGAAGGCCTACACGCGTCGCGCTGGTCAAGCCCCCACGGGCTTCCAGAACCTGGTGGAACCGATCATCCTCTTCGTGCGTGACGATGTGGCGAAGAGCGCCATCGGGCCGAAGTACATGACCTTCATGCCGTACCTGTTGACGGCCTTCTTCTTCATCTTCCTGAACAACCTGCTCGGTCTGGTGCCCTTCTTCCCCGGTGGCGCCAACCTCACGGGCAACATCGCGGTGACGCTGGTGCTCGCGCTGATCACCTTCATCATCGTGACGGTGAAGGGCAACAAGCACTACTGGCACCACATCCTTGCCATGCCAGGCGTTCCGGGCTGGGTGCTGTTCATCCTGACCCCGGTGGAGATCCTGGGTATGTTCCTGAAGCCGTTCGTGTTGATGATCCGACTGTTCGCCAACATCACGGCGGGCCACATCATCGCGCTCAGCTTCTTCAGCTTGATCTTCGTTTTCGGTGAGACCAATGCGGGTGCCGGCTACGGCGTGTCCGTGATGTCGCTCGCCTTCACCGTGTTCATGACCATGCTCGAACTGCTGGTCGCCTTCATCCAAGCTTACGTGTTCACCTTCCTGTCGGCCATGTACATCGGCTCGGCCGTGGAAGAACCACACCATCATTAGAACCTGAACCTTTCCTAAACCTCGAACACATGTTCCTTTCTGTTCTCCTCGACCTCGGCACTGGTTACGGTATCGCCGCCCTCGGCGCTGGTCTCGCTGCAGTTGGTGCCGGCATCGGTATCGGCCGCATCGGTGGTGACGCGGTTCAAGCCATGGCCCGCCAGCCGGAAGCCATCAACGACCTGCGCGCCAACATGATCCTGACCGCCGCTCTCGTTGAAGGTGCTGCCTTCTTCGCGATGGTGGTAGGTCTGCTGGTGGTGCTGAAGTAAGCGAGGACACTCCGTCCGCGCTTTCTCTTCGTTCAACTTCAATTGATCACGCACGCCCATGCTGCTCGCTAGTCTCGTAGAGCCGTCGTTCGGCCTCATCTTCTGGATGACGCTGTCGTTCCTGACAGTGCTCTTCCTCCTGGCCAAATTCGCCTGGAAGCCCATCCTCAATGGGTTGAAGGAGCGCGAAGCATCCATCGCCGATGCGCTGACCAAGGCCGAACAGGCGCGTGCTGAGAACGCGTTGATGATGGCCAAGAACGAGGACCTGATGCGTCAGGCGCGTGAGGAGCGCGAACTGATGCTGAAGGAAGCGCGCGACATCCGCGACCGCGAGATCGCCGGTGCGAAAGCCAAGGCCAAGGCCGAAGGTGACGCCCTGCTGGCACGCGCCCGCGAAGAGATCCGCAACGAGAAGAACGCCGCCATCACCGAGATGAAGAACCAGGTGGCCGAGCTGAGCATTCAAGTAGCTGAGCGTATCCTGAAGGAAAAGCTCGGTGACGCTGCAACGCAGAAGGCACTGGTGGATAAAGTGATGGCCGAGGCCGACCTCCGCAAGTCATGAACATCGCCCCGGTCGCATACCGCTACGCGCGTTCCTTAATGGACCTCTCCCTGGAGAAGGCCAACACGGATGCCGTGAACGAGGATATGGCCCTGGTGGCCAACACCTGCGCCGGTAGCCGCGAACTGCAGGTGCTGCTGAGCAGCCCGGTGGTGAAAGCCGATAAGAAGGAGAAGGTGCTGGACCAGCTCTTCGCCGGAAAGATCGGCGCCATCACCAACAGCTTCATCGGCATCCTCGTGCGCAAGGGGCGCGAAGCGCTGCTGCCCCAGGTGGCCGCTGCGTTCACTGAACTCTACAAACAACACAAAGGCATCGTCACCGCCGAGGTGATCAGCGCCGTGCCGCTCACCGACGACGCGCGTAAGCGCGTGCAGGAGCTGGCCGCCGCGAAGCATCCCGGCAAGTCCATCCAACTCTCGGAAAAGGTGGACCCGTCCCTCATCGGCGGCGTGACGATCCGCATCGGCGACGAACAGTACGACGGCAGCGTGAGCCGCCGCCTGAACGACCTGCGCCGCGAATTCTCCAAGAACCCGTACATCCCCGAGATCTAAAGCATACGCCCCATGGCCCAAGTGCAACCCGCCGAAGTGTCGGCGATCCTGAAACAAGAACTCGCCGGTTTCCGCAGCGAGGCCGAGCTCGAGGAGGTCGGTACCGTACTGCAAGTGGGTGATGGTATCGCCCGCATCTACGGCCTGAAAGGAGTGCAGAGCGGTGAGCTCGTGGAGTTCAAGAGCGGCCTGCAAGCCATTGTGTTGAACCTCGAAGAGGACAACGTGGGTGCGGTATTGCTCGGTCCTTCCGTGGGTATCAAGGAAGGCGACACCGTGAAACGCACCAAGCGCATCGCCAGCATCAAGACCGGCGAAGGCATGGTGGGCCGCGTGGTGAACACCCTCGGCGAACCGATCGACGGCAAAGGCCCGATCGGCGGTGAGCTGTTCGAGATGCCGATCGAGCGCAAGGCTCCCGGCGTTATCTACCGCGAGCCTGTGAAGGAGCCGCTGCAGACGGGCATCAAGGCCATCGACGCCATGATCCCCGTGGGCCGTGGCCAGCGCGAATTGATCATCGGCGACCGCCAGACCGGTAAGAGTACCGTGGCGATCGATACGATCATCAACCAGAAGGAATTCTTCGACGCTGGCAAACCGGTGTACTGCATCTACGTGGCCGTTGGACAGAAAGGTTCCACGGTGGCCGGTACGGTGAAGGTGTTGGAAGAAGCCGGCGCCATGGCCTACACCACGGTGGTGGCCGCGAACGCCAGCGACCCTGCGCCGATGCAGTTCTACGCGCCGTTCACGGGTGCCGCCATCGGCGAGTATTTCCGCGATACCGGTCGTCCTGCACTGATCGTGTACGATGATCTCTCCAAGCAAGCCGTGGCTTACCGCGAGGTGTCGCTGCTGCTGCGTCGTCCTCCCGGACGTGAGGCTTACCCGGGTGACGTGTTCTACCTGCACAGCCGCCTGCTGGAGCGCGCCGCGAAAGTGACCGCTGACCAGAGCGTGGCCGAGCAGATGAACGACCTGCCCGCTTCGCTGAAAGGAAAAGTGAAAGGTGGTGGTTCGTTGACCGCGCTGCCGATCATCGAGACACAAGCCGGTGACGTATCCGCCTACATCCCTACGAACGTGATCTCCATCACCGATGGACAGATCTTCCTGGAGAGCAACCTGTTCCTCAGCGGCGTTCGCCCCGCCATCAACGTGGGTATCAGCGTGAGCCGCGTAGGTGGTAACGCGCAGATCAAATCCATGAAGAAGGTGGCCGGTACGCTGAAGCTTGACCAAGCTGCGTACCGCGAACTGGAGGCCTTCTCGAAGTTCGGTTCCGACCTCGACGCTGCTACCAAAGCGGTGTTGGACAAGGGTGCCCGCAACGTGGAGATCCTGAAGCAAGGGCAGAACAGCCCGGTGCGCGTGGAAGAGCAGATCGCCATCATCTACTGCGGTACCAAGGGCCTGCTGAGCAAGGTGCCGGTGAAGAACATCAAGCAGTTCGAAGCCGAGTTCATCACCATGCTGCGCAACAAGCACAACGATGTGCTCGAAGCGTTGAAGAAGGGTGACTACAACGACCAGATCACGAGCACGTTGGAGAAAGTGGCCGCTGATCTCGTGAAGAGCCTAGACAATTGATCCCGGAGATCCTGTAGCGTCGACCCACCGGGTCGACCCATGAACCCCGAACCAGCAGCCCGCACCCACGATGCCAAGCCTGAAGGAAGTACGCAGCCGGATCGTCTCGGTCAACAGCACCAAGCAGATCACCGCCGCCATGAAAATGGTGAGCGCGGCCAAGCTGCGTCGTGCCCAGGATGCGATCACGCGCATGCGTCCTTACGCGGAGAAGCTGCAGCAGATCCTGAGCAACGTGAGCGCTTCACTGGATAGCAGCGAAGGCAAGTACAGCCAGCAGCGCGAGGTGAAGAAGGTGTTGATGGTGGCCATCGTGAGCAATCGCGGATTGGCCGGTGCCTTCAACACGCAGGTCTTCCGCCAGATCCGTCGCACGGCTACGCAACTGGAAAGCGAAGGCAAAACGGTACATATCCTGCCGCTCGGCAAGAAAGCGATGGACGCGTATCGCCGTACGAAGTATTTCAACGCCGACCTGCCCACGGACGGTGCCAGCCTTTACGATGGCCTGAGCTTCGACAAGGTGGCGCCGAAGGCCGAACTGCTCATGGAGCTCTTCGCCAACGGCACCTACGACCAGATCGTGCTGGTGTACAACAAGTTCAAGAACGCGGCGGTGCAGATCCTCTCCGAGGAGCAATACCTGCCTGTGGCACCGCCCAAGGCCGATGCTTCCGCAAAAGCCAGCGCTTCCAAGGTGGACTACATCATGGAACCGAGCCGCGAGGAGATCGTGGAGAACATCATCCCGAAGAGCCTGAAGATCCAGCTCTACAAGGCGATGCTCGACAGCAACGCCGCCGAGCACGGTGCACGCATGACCGCCATGCACAAGGCCACCGACAACGCCGACAGCCTGCTGAAAGGCCTGAAGCTCACCTACAACAAGGCGCGTCAGGCGAGCATCACCAACGAGATCCTGGAGATCGTGGGTGGTGCGGAGGCATTGAAGGGGTAAGCGCTCTGCCTGGGCCACGTCCCCAGCAACCCGAAGTCTTCCGTTCGTCTTCCTTGCGTAAACTCGTGTTGCGCATGAGACCACTTCTCTCCCTTCTGCTCCTGTTGCTTTCACTGCATGTGTCGGCCGCGCTCAGTGTTTATGTGGATGCCTGGGCGGCCACCTGCGGCAACCCGACCGGAAGGGCCCGAGCCAATCCTAGCGGTGGTGTAGCCCCTTACATCTACAGCTGGAGCAATGGTGGCGATACCGACATGATCACGGATCTCGCAGCAGGTACATATACCGTGACGGTCACAGATGCCATCGGTGATGAGGTACAAGGAGAGGCGGTCATAGAAGATGTACCCAGCCTCGGGAACCACGGACCGGACATGTTCGCGTTCGGAGGAATGACCCCCTGCGTTGGGGAATGCAATGGGGGCTTTCGATTCTACATGGGTGCCCAGGGCCAGCAACCCGTGGTGGTGACGACCGATCCGCCGATGGATCTGGAGTTCACCAACCAGGACCCGATCACCCTGTGGACCTCGCGCCAATTCAGAGGGGCTTGTGCCGGACAGGTCGTGGATCTTCAGATCGTGGATGACAATGGATGCTTCGGTACTGCGCAGATCACCATACCCGAGCCTGTCGTATTCGAAACCACCGTACTGGCCACCACCGGCAGTTGCACGGGTGGAACAGGCGGAACAGCGACCGTACAGGTGGATCTGATGAACGCGGACCTTGGCTACGAGCCCTATTGGCAACTGGTTGCCCGTGACGACCAAGGCGTGGAGGCGAGCAGCATCGACCTGACCTTCCAACAAGCTGGCGAACACATGTTCTTCGGCCTTCACCCCGGCGCTTGGACCGCCATCCTCCGCAAGAACTTCGGGACCGGCCCCGGAGCTCCCGATAACTGCGAATTCACCGCGCCTTTCACCATCGCGGATGTCGGTTCCGCTTGCGGCATCGTGAATGGCACGGTACACCATGAGAGCAACCAGAACTGTGCGCAGGACAATGGGGAGGTCGGTGTTCCATATCGTCTTCTTGAATTCATTCCCGGCCCCTTCTATGCCCTTACCAGCGCTACGGGATCCTACCAGGCCGCTCTTCCTTTCGGGAACTATTCCCTTGCACAGATCGGTGAGGGCATCGAACAGCTTTGCCCGCCTTCAACGCCGATCCTTGTTCCTGTCAGCACCACGCCTTCCAGCATCAACATCGCCGATTCCATCACTTCGCCGTTCGATCTGGTCGCCCATTTGTGCAACACCACCGCACGACCGGGCTTCCAGTTCAATTACAACCTGCATATCCGCAACTACAGCGCGTACCCCGGCGAAGCGACCACGGTGGACTTCTCTTACGATCCGATCTTCTCCTACGTAAGCAGCTCGCATAACCCCGCTCTTAACTCACCGGGAGTACTTCGCTTCGATCTCCCGGATATGGCACCTTTCGGACATGCTAACATCCGGGTGACCTTGCAGGTGCCTGCGGACGCTGGGCTGATCGGTACGCAGCACGATGCCACACTACAGGTGTCCTCGAGCCTTGCGGAGAATATCGCGAACAACACGACCACCGAAACGCTGACGATCACCGGGAGCTATGACCCCAACGACAAGCAGGCGCGCACGAGCACGCGTTTGAGCGGGACCGACTACCTGCTCGGCCAGGATGAATGGATCGACTATATGATCCGGTTCCAGAACACCGGGACCGATACGGCGTTCACCGTTGTGGTGACCGACACCCTGAGCGAACATTTGGATCTGCGGACGCTGGACATTCTTGGCAGTTCGCATGAGATGACCCCGGAGATCCGCAACGGCAGCGTGCTCGTTTTCACCTTCCACAGCATCCTGCTCCCGGACAGCAACGTGAATGAGGCCTCCAGCCACGGCTACATCTTCTTCCGCATCCGACCGTTCGAACAGCCCGGAGTGATGATCACCAACGCTGCCGACATCTACTTCGACTTCAACGAACCGGTGCGCACGAACTCCACCGAGCTCTGGATGAGCGTCACTACCGCTCTGGATGAGGATCCGAGTCCGGACGTCACCCTGTTCCCCAGCCCGGTCGACGACGTGTTGAACGTTCAGCTGCCAGCTTCGCACACGGCCAGAACATTCATCATCCATGGCATGGATGGCCGTCAGATCGTGAGGCAGGCCGCCTCCCTACCCTTGCACGTTCGCATGCTTCCCTCAGGTGTGTATTCCCTGGAGGTGGAGTTCACGAACGGCTCGTCCATGGTCTCTCGTTTCGTGAAGCGTTAGACGCGTTCCAGCGCAACGAAGGGCTGCGCGGGCAGCTCCACCGTCATGGTGTCCCCTGACCGGATGACCCCGCCTGCTACGACGATGCCCATGATCCCCGCTTTCCGGATCAGCGAGCCGTCGTGGGATCGGCCCAGCACGGCAGCCATCAAGCCGGGGCGAAGGCCATCCAATTGAGCGCACGGGTTGCGCAGACCGGTGATCTCCACCACGGCCTCGCCGATGTACAGACGTGTCCCACGTGGTAGCGCCAACAGGTCGATGCCTCGTGTAGTGATGTTCTCGCCCATCAGCCCAGGTGCCAGATCGAAGCCTTGACCGTTCAACGCGTCGATCAGTTCCATCATCATCAGGTGTACCTGGCGCAGGTTGGGTTGCTCTGGATCCTGCCGGACCCGCGAGCGGTGCTTCACCGTGGAACCTGCGTGGGCATCACCTTCAACGCCCAGGCCTTCCAGCAGCATGATGCTGGGGCGCACGAGCTTGCTCATCGTATGCCCTGCGCTGCTACAAACGGCGACCACTTCCGCCCTCATCGCTACGAATAACGCACACCTTTGTGCCTTATTCCATGTCCCCAGCGAAACCCCGTCCTTTTACCCGGTACCAGATCTTCCTGATCGCGGTGCTTGCCTTCATGCAGTTCACGGTGATCCTGGACTTCATGGTGATGGCTCCGCTGGGCGCCATGCTGATACCGGAACTGGACATCACCCCCGAACAGTTCAGCCATGTGGTACTTGCCTATGCGGCGGCGGCGGGCATCAGTGGTTTGTTGGCTGCCGGCTTCGCGGATAAATACGACCGCAAGTCGCTGCTGTTGTTCTTCTACATCGGCTTCATCATCGGCACGCTGTTCTGCGGCCTCGCTCCATCGTATGAGCTGCTGCTCGCTGCGCGGATCTTCACCGGCATCTTCGGTGGCGTGATCGGCTCGGTGTCCATGGCCATCATCACCGATGTTTTCGCGCCAGAAGTGCGTGGCCGGGTGATGGGCTTCGTACAGATGGCCTTCGCCGTAAGCCAGGTGGCGGGTATCCCGATCGGCCTCTTCCTCGCACACCGCTTCCATTGGCACGCCCCGTTCCTGATGATCGTGGGCTTCGGAACACTCGTGGGCTTCATCATCTTCCGGTCCATGCGTCCGGTGGCCGATCACCTCCTGCTGCATCACACTACCGATCCGGTACGGCACCTGCTGAACACCTTCACCAACCGTCGCCACACCGTGCCTTTCCTCACCATGATGATCCTGGCCACGGGCGGGTTCATGATGATGCCGTTCTCCACCACTTTTCTGGTGAACAACGTGGGGGTCAGCGAAGGAGAGCTTCCGTGGATCTTCGTGATCATCGGGCTCTGCTCCATGTTCGTATTCCCGTTGATGGGTCGCTTGAGCGACCGTTTCGGCAAGCTGCGGATCTTCATCTTCGGCACAGTCATCGCCATGACCACCACGGTCATTTACAGTCATCTAGGGCCAACACCGCTTTGGCTGGTGATCATGATCAATGCGATCAGTTTCGTGGGCATCGGGAGCCGGATCGTTTCTTCCCAGGCGCTGATCACGAGTGTTCCGGAAGCTCGGGATCGCGGAGCCTTTTCGGCCATCACCGCGTCCATCCAACAACTTTCCGGAGCCATCGCTGCCGGCGTGGCCGGCTTGATCGTGATGCAAGCCAACGAGACCGCGCCACTGATCCATTACGATACGCTCGGCATCGTTTGCGCCTGCACCATGTTCCTCTGCGTGGTCCTGATGTATTTCGTGCAGCGACAGGTTGAGCGCCAGCAGGCTTCGGTCGAGGACCTTGTTCGTCCGGAGACCGCATCCGCTTGATCAACGTTGGTCATCCCGCGAACCTCGAGCGGTCGGGTGCGTACAAACGCACCTCCTTAACGACCACATGCGTCCGTTCCGCACTATCTGGCCAGCTCTCCTGCTGTCGCCCCTGATCGGCCTTGCCCAGACCGGACCTGGTGGCGTCGGCTCCTCAACGAACAATATCCTTTGGCTCGACGCGAACTACCATGTCACGGTCGCCGCCGGATCGGTGAGCGGTTGGAGCGACCGTTCCGGTAACGGGAACAATGCCTCGCAGACCGTTGCTGCACAGCGACCCGTGCTCACCGGATCGATCTTCAACGGATACCCCGCCGTCCAGTTCGATAACGACCAGACCAACTATGATTTCCTGCGCGTGCCGGATAACAGCACGCTCGAAGGAATGAACGGTCTCACGGGATTCGTGGTGTATCAGCTCCTCACGGGCACTTCAGCTAATGCACCGCGCTGCTTCTTTTCCAAGCGGGACGGCGTTGACACCCAGGAGGCGTACGATTGGTTCCTGTGGAATAGCGGGGCCAATGTTGTGCAGCACCTGGACATCAACAATACGGATCACCGCGCCAGCAGCAGCGGGAACTATGTTCCCGGCACCACGTACCTCAACGGTTTCACCTACCACGGCTCCACGCCAAGCGATGTGAACGACCAGGTGCTGTACGATGGCAACACGGCGGTCGGCAATCGCTCCGAAGGCGCGACAAGCATACCGAACTACACTTCGGACCTCTACGTCGGCATCCTCCGCGGGCACACCGGTACCGGTTCCAATGTCTCTCGTTTCAACGGCTACATCAGCGAGATCATCCTATACAATTCGGTACTGAACGATGCCCAGCGCATCATCGTGAACAATTACCTCACCGCCAAGTACAACATAGCGCTCGCAAGTCTGGATGTCTACCGCCAGGACGATGCAGCACAGGGCAACTACGATCATGACGTCGCAGGCATAGGTCGCATCTCTTCTACCAGTACGCAAACGACTTCACGCGGAACAGGCATCGTTGAGGTCGGGGGGCCCACGGATCTCAACGACGGAGAGTTCCTGATCTGGGGGCATGACAACGGCTCCCTAGGGACCTTCAACGTGCCTGACAAACCCGTTGGTGTGGACGGCCGGTGGCAGCGGACCTGGCGCGTGAGCGAGCTGAACATTTCGACCAGCGCCGTGGACGTCGGTGCAGTGGATATCACCTTCGACCTTTCTGCGTTCACGTCGGTCGTAGCCAGCGATCTGCGCCTGCTCGTGGACACGGACAATGACAACACGTTCGCTGATGAGATCGCCATCGGGGGTGCTACCAGCTTGGGCTCGGGACGCTACCGGTTCGCGGGCATCACCGCATTCGCCAACAACCGCCGCTTCACCCTAGGCACCACGAATACGGCTCAAACACCGCTGCCCGTTCGGCTGCTCAGCTTCTCTGGTGAGTGCATCGGCGATCATGCCCAGCTGTTCTGGAGCACCGCCTCCGAAGAGAACAGTGATCACTTCCGCGTGGAGCGCACAGACGATCTGGTAGCATGGTCCTCGGTAGGCGAGATCCCTGCTGCTGGAGAGAGTACCACGACCTTGCAGTACCGGGTTGATGATCCACTCCCTCTGACAACAACGACCTACTATCGACTTGCGCAGGTCGACGAAGACGCTTCGGTGGTCAACTCTGCCGTGATCAGCCTGACCCCGACCCTCCGCACCCCGCCTCTGCTCTGGCCCAACCCGTCCAACGGACGATTGAACATAACAAGCTTCGATGAGGATCCATTGGATGTGAAGGTCTTCGATCCACAAGGGCGCCTCGTGCGAGAATATCCCGTTGCGCGCCAACGCCAGATCGGTCTGGATCTCTTCGGCCTGGGCGTTGGATGCTACACGATCGGTGTGCGAAGCGCTTCGGGCACGACCTATCACACGGTCGTCCTTGGCAAGGGTGGCGAATAGCCAAGGCAAGAGCCGGCGGCCTGTCTCCAGCACGCGTTCCACACCTGTGCGCGCGGATCTTCATTTGTTCGACACCCACTCCTCGAACAAGGCCCAACGGGCTCCCTCCTGGCGAACATTCACATCCGGCGAGAGACATCAGTGCTTTCACCCGCACGTCGAAGGTTGCCCTGGCTTCACCATCCTACACCCTAGGCCCGATCATTGCCGATGCGGTGAGCGTCTTCCATCTGCTGAGCAGATAACTACGAACGTGGATGTCCGATCACGATCATCCATCCTCTCCGCGTCGCGGAACCCCGTGCCGGAGCATGGCGAACACAGCGGTCAACACGAAGGCCACGCTACCCGGGAGTAACGTGGCCTCTATCGCGGGATCTTGCTAGAACGCGCTGCTCGTCATCCTGCGCTCGCGTCCGGAGTGTGTTCCGTAATACACCACCGTGAATTCGTAAGCACCGTTCCTGTTCGTGTAGGCCTTCAACGGCGAGGTGTTCACGTCGTAGCTGAAGCGGTACATCGCATTCTTGTGCTTCAGTCCGATCTGCGCTACGATCGCGTCGTTCAGCCGGTAAGATGCCCCGCCTACAACACTATACATGGAACCCATGATGCTGACCTCGGCCAGCATGCCCGCATTGATCAGCTGATCGTTGCCCTGGCGCATGTAGATCCCCATCGGGATCAGATACGTGCCGTCCATGATCTCAACACGCACACCGGCGTTGGCCATGTAGCGGATCGGCATGTCGCTTTTAACGGTGCGATAGATCGACTCGTCCGGCGTGGTGACATGGAACAACGCGAAGTTGCCATACGGATTCACCCGCTTACGCCCATTCGTGGAGCGGTAGGCGATCCCCGCCGATACCTCAGGCATCATGCGGCTCCCTTTCTGCAGGACCTCGCCCGAGGGAAGGTCGGTATTGAAGTAGCCCTGATCGTACTGTGCGTCCCATACCAGCTGTTGATCGTTGATCTTCTTGTAGAGAAGACCAAGGTTCACCCCCACGGAAAGCGTGTGGTTGGCCTTGCCTTGGGAAACGTTGTAAGCCGCTGTTGCTCCGGCCTGGAACGTGTTCATGATCCCGGCCATGTTGTAGTTATTGAGATACGTGCCGAAGCCATAACGCTTTTGCATGGACATGTCGTAGGCAAAGGCCGTAGTGACGAAGCTGCTGGCCAGGCTGCTCCATTGGCTGCGCACAGCGGTGTTCATCCTGAAGTCCGCATTCTCGTACATCCCCGTCAAGGCCGGGTTCAGTATCACCGCAGTGGCGTCGTACTGGGAGAACTGACCATCCTGTGCCTGCAAGCCCATCGTGCCGAACAACACGGACACCGCCAGGGTAAGGTTCTTTTTCGCTTTCATGTTGCTCCGGATCTTGTTCATCGTACGAGTGTCACCTTGCCTGACCGATCATGCTCCATTCCATCCACGGACTTGGCGATCACCGTGTACACGTATACACCGTTGATCTCCGGCTTTCCTTCGTGCGTGCCATCCCAACCGGCTAATGGGTCGGTGGTCTCGAAGATGAGTTCGCCCCAGCTGTTATAGACCATCAGCTCCATCGTCTCGAACGGGCCTCCGCGCACGAAGAAGCGGTCGTTCACGCCATCGCCGTTCGGACTGAATGCGTTCGGCAGCTTGGGCGGCAGGATGTCCTTCTCCTCGATGGTGATCAATAAGGAGTCGCGATCCGAACAACCGTTCGCATTGGTCACGGTCTGCACGATGATGTACTGACCTGCATCGGCGTACTCGTGCACGGGCGCCGCTTCCAATGAGCCATTGCCGTCACCGAAGTCGTATTGCCAACCGGTGGCTCCCGATGCACTGTCAATGACCGCGAGAGGGCTCTCGGTGAAGAGTTCCCCTTCAATGCTAAATGCGGCTACCGGCGCACCCAGCACCTCGATGACCCGCGTGGAAGTGGCACTACAACCGTTCTGTGCGAAGACGGTCAGGGTGGCTGAGTACTGACCAGGTGCATTGAAGGTGGTATTCACTTGCGGACCGGTTCCGGTGGCCCCGTTGCTGAAGCTCCAGTTCCAACCGATGATGGGTGAACCCGTGGTGGTGCTGGCATCCATGAACAAGGTGTTCGAGGCGGCGCACGCGTTCGTTACACCGAAAGCGGGTTCCAACGGATTCGTGAAACTCAGGAAAAGCGTATCGCTTGCCGCAGCACATACACCATTCCCGGTGCTTGTGACCACCAAGCGCACGTTACCTAGCTGCTCATCCGAGGCACCGGGCTGGTAGCTCGCGCTGGCATCCGTGTTGCTCGGCAAAAAGATGCCCGTTCCGTTGGTGGACCAGAGCACACCGCCAGCCTCCGTAGAGGTGGCCGCCAGCTGAACCGTGCTGGCTGCATCGCACACATTGATGTCCTGTCCGGCACTCACCGTAGGAACCCGCTGCAAGGTGACCGTCATGGTATCCGCATCGGCGGGGCAGCCTTGGTTGCCCGTTGTGCTCAGCACGAAACGGATCTCCGCGAAAGCCATGTCCGTAGTGCTCGGCACGTACGCTGCGCCTAGCGTATTGTTATCCGGCAGGAAAGAGCCCGTTCCGGTAGTGCTCCATACGCCACCGCTCACGCCGTTCACGCCTCCGTTCAGCTGGATGGGGTCGCCATCCGCACAAAGACTCTGATCGACGCCCGCATCAGCGATCCGCGTTGGACCGATGTCCACGAGCAGCGAGTCGCTCGCGTTGCCACAGGTACCTGTGCCATATCCGGTAAGAATGAGGTACACACCGCCGGCGATGCTGTCATTGATCGAAGGCATGTACGTCGCGTTGGTCACATCCGGTGTCGGGCTGAAAACACCCGTCCCGGTGGTGAACCACTGCACGCTGCCCACGTTCTGCACGGCACCGCTCAGCTGCACATCCTCCAAGCCATCGCACAGGAGTACGCCGGCCCCTGCATCCACGGTTGGGGGCACATGATAGTCGACGACCAGCGTATCCCGACCAGCAGCACACCCCTGGTTGCCCGTGGTGGACAATACCAAGGACACATCACCGATCACGAAGTCGGCTGGGCCGGGTACATAGGTCGCGTTCAGGTCTGTCGCGCTCGGCGTGAACGAGCCCGTGCCGGTGGTGCTCCAAACCCCTGTTGTGGTACCGGACACGGCGCCGCTGAGAGCCACGTTCGCATCCGTACTGCACGCGGTCACATCCGGGCCAGCCGTAGCGGACAGGCCACCACCGAAAGTGATCACCAATTGATCGCTAACGGCAGCACAGGGCTCAACGCCGGTAGTAGTAAGGGTAAGTACGACACTACCTGCGGTGCTATCCGCAGCGCTCGGGGTGTACAGTGTCGAGAGCGCGTTGGCGTTCAGGAACGTTCCGGTCCCTGCGGTGGACCAGGCACCAGACGTAGCGTTGACAGCGTTGCCGACGAGTTGCACCGCAGCTGCCGTGCAGGCCACGATGTCCGCTCCGGCATTGATCTGTGGAATGGCTTGCACCGAAACGCTCATGGCGTCGCTCACCGAGGAACAAGACCCCCCACTGACCGTGGTCATGGTGAGCTGCACTCCGCCGTTCGCGATATCTGAAGCGCTCAACGTGTAGCTCGCGTCCGCATCGGTCGTGTTGCTGAAGAACCCACTACCACTGCTGCTCCATTGCACACCTGGCGCGCTGCTGAAATTGCCGCTCAATAGAACGAACGGCGCGTTGGCGCATACTTCCTGGTCATCGCCGGCATAGGCGAAGCTGCTATTACCGAACGTGAGCACCAGTTGATCCTGCACGGGAGGACAGGTGCCGGTGTTCGTGCTGAGCAGGGTCAGTACCACACTTCCGTTCGCCACATCGGCGGAGGAGAAGTGATACTGTGCGTTGAGCACATCCGGACCCGGCACGAAGGTTCCCGAACCCGTTGCGGACCAAAGACCCGAGGGGGCGCCATTGATGATCTGACCATCCAGTTGAGCGTAGGTGCCCAGGACACACACGCTCTGGTCAGGACCGGCATTCGCAACTAGGCCATCAGTGAGATGGATCGTCATCTGATCCACCACTGCGTTACAATTGGCGTTGTTCTGTGATGTGAGCGTGAAGGTGATCTCTCCCGCAGCGATATCAGCAGCGCTAGCCGAGTAACTCGTGTTCAACGCATTCGCATTCGCGATACTTCCGGTCCCGTTCGTACTCCATACACCGGTCGTGGTGATGCCAGTGATCGATCCGTTCAGCTCGAACTGGGTCACTTGCTCACAGTAGGTCTGGTCCGGGCCAGCATCCGCGATCGGGGCCGGTGTCAACTCCAACACCAAGGCATCAGTGGCTGCGTTGCAACTGTTCAATGCGCTCAGGGTGAGCGTTACCGAGCCAATGGTCGCATCCGCGCTGCTTGGCACGTAGGTAGGCGTGAGCACGGTACTGTTCGGGAAGAACTGGCCGCTACCTGAGGTGGTCCATTGGATCTCCGTGGCGTCGCCCTGTAGCGTGCCGCTCAACTGCACCACGCTGTTGTTCGCGCATGCGCTCATGTCGGCTCCAGCGTTCACCGTGCCGAAGGGCAGGATGTCGATGTGCACCGTGTCGATCGCGGCCGGACATACACCGGTACCTGTTGCCGTAAGGACCAGATCCACACGCGTAGCCAGCGAATCCTGTGTGCTCGCGTTGTAGATGTTGGCCAATGCGCTGGGGGCGTTCTGGAAGGCTCCAGTCCCCAGCGTGCTCCATACACCCGTCGCGGAAGCGCCGCTTACGCTGCCATTGATCAACACATCCAGATCGTCGACACAGACCACGAGGTCGCTACCTGCATCGGCTTGTGACTGCGGCACGATGGTCAGGATCATCTGGTCCATCGCATTGTCGCAACTGTTCACGCTCCAGGTGAAGGTGACGCTACCTGCCAGCACATCGCTTCCCACGATGGTGTACACCGCGTTGGGCGCATCCGAGTCGGGCGAGAAGCTTCCTGCACCATTGGTACTCCACGAGCCTTGTGTGGCATTGCCGGTGATCGTGCCGTTCAATGTGATCGTGTTCTCCGAAGCGCAGACCGTTCGATCCTGGCCAGCGCCAGCGATCGCGTTGGGAAGAATGGTCAACACCAGTTCATCGTTCTCACTCGCACAAAGGCCATTGTTGGTCGAGGTGAGCAGCAGGTTCACACTACCGTTCAGTGAATCGAGACCGCTGGCGACATAGGTCGCGTTGAGATCATTCGCGCTCGGTGCGAAGAAGCCCGTGCCGGACGTACTCCACTGACCCGTGCTCGCACCGGCGCTCACCGCACCGCTCAATTGTACTTGCAAGGCGTTGGAACAAGCCGTGATATCAGCACCAGCATCCACAACAGGTGCTTGTGTCACGGTGATCTCCACCTGATCCGTCACCGCCAGGCAGTTGCCGTTGCCTGTACTGGTCAACGTCAGTACGACCGCTCCTTGTTGCAGTTCGAACGGTGCAAGGGTGTACTGCGCGTTCAGTGCGTTGGCATCGGGGGCATAGGTGCCCAGGCCGCCGCTCCAGAGCCCACCGGTCGCAACGGTCATGGTTCCGCTCAAACTCACGACCGGGTTGTTAGCACAAACGCTGAGGTCGTTACCCGCATCGGCTACGGGCGCGGGGGTGAAGGTGATCGCCACCTGATCGCTCACTGCGAAGCAATTGCCGTTGCCCGTGCTGCTCAACGTAAGCACAAGGCTTCCGGCGGCTACTTCGGCGGCTGTTGGTGTGTACACCGGAGCGAACACATTGCTGGCAGGCGAGAAAATCCCATTCCCGCCACTCCACATTCCGCCGTTGGCATTGACCACACTGCCGCTCAATTGCACCGCATTGTTGTTCGAGCAGATGGACAGGTCGGTCCCTGCGTCCACGACCGGTGCACCAGTGAACGTGACGATCATCTGGTCGCTGATGGCGTTGCAGATGCTGGTGCCCGTGCTGGTCAGAGTAAAGGTGATGACGCCCGCGGCGATCTCCGCTGCCGTCGGTTGGTACTGCGTTGCGGTGGCCGTGGCCCCGGATACGTAAACGCCGTTGCCGCCACTCCAGATCGCCCCTAGCGCATTGCCCACAAAGCCGTTCAGCTGCAGGTTCGGGTTGTTTGCGCAGATCGACTGGTCCGGACCCGCATTGACCACCGGTACCGGGTCGATGAGGACGACCACATTATCATGCACTGCTACACAGTTGCCAAAGCCGGTGGTGGTCAACGTCAATGTCACCTGACCCGCCGCGATCTCGCCGAGGCTAGGTGTGTAAGAGGCATTGAGCGTCGTGTTGTTCGGCGTGAAATTGCCGGCCCCGCCACTCCAAATACCTCCTGTCGCCACGGTAACGGCGCCGTTCAGCGACACCTCCGCACTATTGGCGCAAACGTGCGCGTCCGAGCCTGCATTGGCCGTTGGTGCAGGTGTGAAGAACACTTGCACGGAATCACGCGCTGCGTTGCAGCCGCCATTGCCCGTGCTCGTAAGGAACAACCACAAGCTGCCGGCCGAGATCTCGGAGCTGCTCGGTGTGTAGGTCGCGCCCAAGCTGTTCGCCCCGGGGGCATAGGTGCCCGCACCACCGGTCCAGGCGCCGCCAGCGGAGCCGGAGACACTACCAGCCAGTTGGATGTTCGCGTTGTTCGCGCAAAGTGTTTGTGCAGGGCCCGCCTCCACCACAGGTGCCGGCGTGAAGGTGATGACAACGTTGTCCGCCACCGCAACACACAAGCCGTTACCCGTGCTGGTCAAGGTGACCGTGGCTGTTCCTGCGGCCACCTCTGCTGCCGTTGGTGTGTAAACCGCGTTCAGTGTGCTGGCGTTCGGGCTGAAGCTGCCAGAGCCGGTCCAGATGGCGCCGGTAGCATTACCAACCGAACCGTTCAGCGAGGTAGTCGCATTGTTCGCACAGACCTGGATCGCTGCACCAGCATCCACCAATGGGGCTGGGGCGATGCTGATCACTACCTGGTCGGATACCGCTGTGCAGGTGCCGTTGCCGACGGTGGTCAGCGTAAGTGTTGCCACACCCGCGTTGATCTCCGCTGCGCTTGGCGTGTAGGTCGCGTTCAGCGTACTGTTGTTCGGGTTGAAGGTGCCCGACCCGCCGCTCCACAGGGCACCCGTAGCAACGGTGATGGCCCCGTTCAAGGTCACACTGGCGTTGTTCCCGCAACTGTTCAGGTCCGTGCCGGCGGAAACGGTCGGTGCCGGCGTGAAGGTGTAGGTTACCTGATCGCTTACTGCGGTGCAACCGTTGTTGCCCGTGGAAGTAAGCGTGAGGGTCACACTTCCGGCCGCGAGTTCGCCGAAGGAGGGTGAATAGATCGCGTTGAGCGCAGTAGCGCTCGGGCTGAAGGTCCCTTGTGCACCCGACCATGTGCCTCCGTTCGCCACGGTGATGCTGCCAGCGAGTTGGATGTTCGCGTTGTTGGAACAGAAAACCCCGTCCGTTCCGGCGTTCACGACAGGCGCTGGTGTTATGGTGATGGTCATCTGATCGATCACCGCATTGCAAAGTCCATTACCCGTGCTGGTAAGCGTGAGGGTGGCAATGCCAGCAGCGATCTCTGCTGCGCTTGGCGAATAGCTCGCATTCAACGCACTGGATGATGGACTGAATGTGCCACCACCGCTCCACGCGCCGCTAGTTGCATTCAACACGGAGCCGCTCAACTGAACGGTGGAGTTGTTCGCACAAACACTTTGGGGTGCACCAGCATCCACGATCGGAGCAGGGGCGATGGTGATGGCGACTTGATCGGTCACCGCATTGCAACTACCGTTGCCCACCGTTGTAAGGGTGAGCGTAGCCATGCCTGCTGCGATCTCCGCGGTACTGGGTACATAGGTCGCGTTCAACGTAGCGTTGTTCGGACTGAAGCCGCCCGTTCCACCGCTCCAAATGCCGCCGGAAGCAACGGTCACGACCCCGTTGAGGGTGACCGCTGCATTGTTCGCACAGCTGTTCAGGTCCGCACCGGCACTAGCTGTCGGCGCTGGAGTGAAGGTTTGGATCACCTGATCGCTCACTGCCGTGCAACCGTTGTTGCCCGTGGTCGTCAGTGTCAGCGTTACACTTCCCGCAGCGAGTTCTCCGGAGGATGGGGAATAGACCGCATTAAGCGCGTTCGCATTGGGGCTGAAGCTGCCTTGTGCACCGGACCAGGCACCGCCGTTAGCAACGGTCACGCTGCCGTTCAGTTGGATACTGGCGTTGTTCGCGCAGAATACAGCGCCCGTTCCGGCCTCTGCCGTGGGGGAGGCTGTGAAGGTGATCGATACATTGTCCGAGACCGGAACACAATTGCCATTCCCGATCGTGGTGAGCGTCAAGTTCAACGTGCCCGCCGCTACTTCTCCCGCAGTGGGCGTGTAGACCGCGTTAAGCGCGGCTATGCTCGGGGCGAACGTTCCCGCTCCTCCGCTCCATTGGCCACCGCCAGCACCGGAGACACTTCCACCGAGCTGTACGCTCGGGTTGTTGCTGCAAGCGAACAGGTTGTTGCCTGCGTTCGCCACCGGCGCGTTGATGATCGTGATGGTCATCGCATCGCTCACCGGGTTGCACAGGCCATTCTGGGTGCTGGTCAGCGTGAGCGTCACACTTCCCAGGGAAACTTCAGCAGGACTCGGCGTGTAGGTGGCGTTGAGCGCGCTCGCGTTCGGGGCGAATGTTCCGCTTCCGCCACTCCACACTCCTCCACCGGCGATGGTGACCGACCCATTGAGGTTCACCGTTGGGTCATTGGCACAAACCGTTTGGTCGTTACCGGCGCTGGCCACTGGGCTCTGCGTGAATACGATGAAGATCTGATCCGTGACCTGCGCGCACGTGCCATTGCCCGTGCTGGTGAGGTTGAGCGTTACCGAGCCATTGTTGAGTTCCGTGGTGCTCGGTGTGTAAACCGCGTTCAGCGATGTGATGCTGGGGGAGAAACCGCCGGTGCCACCGCTCCAAATGCCGCCAGCCGCGTTGCTCACACTTGCCGCTAGTTGCACAGCAGGGTTGTTCGCGCAGACCGTGGCGTCCACACCTGCGTTCACGACCGGGGCCGGGGCGATGTTGATCAGCACTTGGTCGCTGACAGGGTTGCACAGGCCGTTACCAGTACTGGTCAACGTAAGCGTTATGGTTCCCGCCGCGATCTCGCCGGCCGTCGGGGTGTAGGTCGCGTTCAGGTTGGTATTGCTCGGGTTGAAGGTGCCCGACCCCCCGCTCCACGCGCCACCGGTCGCGTTGTTCACCAGACCCGCCAACTGTGCGGTGGACTGGTTGGCGCAGACCGTGATATTGGCGCCCGCATTGACCACCGGTGCTGGCGTGATGAAGATGGTGACCTGGTCGCTCACCGGGTTGCTGTTCCCGTTGCCCACCGTAGTGAGCGTGAGCGTCACGCTACCTGCGGCGATCTCTGACGCACCAGGCACATAGGTCGCGTTCAACGCAGCACTGTTCGGCGTGTAAGCGCCATTACCACCGCTCCAGATACCTCCTGTCGCGATCGATACTTGACCATTCAACAGAACACTGGCGTTGTTCGCGCAAGTGGTCTGATCCGGTCCTGCATTGGCCGTAGGAGCCGCGCCGAAAGTGATCGTCATTTGATCGCTGGATGACGCGCACGCACCGTTGCCGGTGGTGGTCATCGTCAAGATCACGCTACCCGCTGCGATCTCCGCGTTCGTTGGTGTGTACACCGCGTTCACCGTGGTGTTAGCCGGGTTGTAGGTACCCGCGCCACCGCTCCAGACAATGCCGGTGGCGATGTTGAAGGAACCCGCGAGCGTGGTGTTCGCGTTGTTGCTGCTCACCGTTTGGTCCGGACCTGCGCTCGCGTTCGGCGCAGGGGTGAACGTGAGCGTCACTTGGTCGGTCACCGGTGCGCAAGTCCCATTACCCGTCGTGGTAACGGTCAGCGTAACGCTTCCGTTGGCGATCTCAATGGACGACGGGGAATAGGTGATGTTCTGCGCCGTGCTGCCTGGGGCGTATAGACCAGAACCACCGGACCATTGCACTCCCGTGGCCACGGTGATGGCCGCGTTCAATACGGCATTGGCGTTATTACCGCATAGCGTCTGATCCACGCCCGCGTTCACTGTAGGCGCGGGAGTGATGGTGAAGGAGACTTGATCAGCGACCGGGTTGCATTGTCCATTACCCGCTGAGGTAAGGGTGAGGTTCACCGATCCGCTTGCGATCTCAGCAGCGGTCGGCATATAGGTCGCGTTCAACGTGATGTTGTTCGGCGAGAAGGCGCCCGCACCACCGCTCCACACACCACCCACGGCACCCGTCACACTTCCGCTCAAGCTGATCAATGGAGCATTCGCGCACGCGGTACCGTTCGCTCCTGCATTCACGATCGGTGCTGGTGTGTAGGTGACGAGGCGGGTATCACTTGCCGGAGCACAGTTACCGTTGCCCGTGGTGGTCAACGTCAAGGTGATCTGCCCGGCGGCGATGTCAGCAGCACCTGGCGTATAGGTAGCATTCAGGGTGTTCGCGTTCGGCGAGAAGCTTCCCGTTCCTCCGCTCCAGATACCGCCCGTAGCGGTGACCACACTTCCGCCGAGCGCAACAGCCGCGTTGTTCGCGCAGCGCGTGACATCCGGACCAGCGTTCGCCGTGGGGGCATCGGTGAAGGTCAGCAACACCTGGTCATTGACCGCGCTGCAGTTGCCATTCCCCGTAGTGGTCAGCGTGAGCAGGACACTACCCGCCGTGATCTCCGCCGCTGTCGGCGTGTAGATCGCGCTCATGTTGGTCGTGCTCGGATCGAAGGTCCCGTTGCCGCCGCTCCAGATACCGCCCGTAGCTACGGTGAACGCTCCGGCCAGGGAGGTCACTGCGTTGTTCGCACAGAGCACACGGTCGGCACCCGCGTTCGCCGTAGGCGCTGGTGTGATGCTGAAGGTGACCTGGTCGCTCACCGCGGAGCAGTTCCCGTTACCCACTGTGGTGAGCGTTAGCGTTACCGATCCAGCGGAGCGCTCAGATGCGGTAGGTGTATACGTAGCGTTCAGCGTGGCACTGTTCGGCGTGTAGGCCCCTGCTCCACCGCTCCAAAGAGCGCCCGTCGCAACGGTGATGCTTCCGTTCAAGCTGATGGCTGCATTGTTCGCGCATACCGTTCCGTTCGACCCGGCATTCACGGTCGGGGACTGCGTGAAGGTGATCACCCGACTATCCGATACTGCTACGCAGTTGTTGTTGCCGGTGCTCGTGAGCGTCAACGTCAACGAGCCCGCTGCGATCTCTGCAGGGGTCGGGGCGTAGCTTGCGTTAAGGGTGGTATTGTTCGGCGTGAAGCTGCCCAAACCGCCACTCCAAACGCCACCGCTTGCGATGGTTACCGAGCCGTTCAGTGCTATGATGGCGTTGTTCGCGCAGAAGCTCGCATCGGCTCCAGCGTTCACGACCGGTGCTGGTGTGAAGCTCAGTATGATATTGTCGGTCGCCTGGTTACAGAGGCCGTTGCCCGTGGTGCTCAGCATGAGCGTTACGGTACCGTTCGCGATCTCTGTAGCCGTGGGCGTGTAGGTGGCATTCAAATTCGAAGTGCTCGGGCTGAAGGTTCCCGAGCCACCGCTCCACACACCTCCTGTAGCCACTGTTACTCCACCGTTCAACGTAGCGATCGCATTGTTCGCGCACAAGCTCTGGTCCGCACCAGCATTCGCTGTCGGCGCTGGGCTGATGGTCCACAACACCTGATCGCTAACCGCATTACAGTTGCCATTGCCGGTACTGGTCAAGGTCAGGTTCACACTACCTGCAGTACGCTCAGCCGTTGTGGGGGTATATGTCGCGTTCAGCGTTGTGTTGTTCGGTGCGAAGGATCCCGCACCACCGCTCCAAACACCACCGGAAGCTCCTGCCACGGAACCGGCCAGGGTGATAGCGGGATTGTTCGCGCACACCGTTGCGTTGACTCCGGCGTTCACGGTAGGCGCAGGCGTGAAGGTGATCACCCGTTCATCCGAAACAGCCGCGCAATTGCCGTTCCCGGTCGTGGTCAGCAGAAGGGTCAGTGTACCATTGGCGATCTCGGCACCGGTCGGTGTGTAGCTACCGTTCAATACCGTGTTGTTCGGCGTGAAGGACCCGTTGCCGCCGCTCCACACGCCACCCGTTGCGCCACCGACCGAGCCAACCAGCGCGATAGCCGGGTTGTTCGCGCATATGGCGATATCGGCACCGGCATTCACCGTTGGTGCCGGGGTGAATACGAGGACCATGTTGTCGCTCACCGCATTGCAGAGACCATTCCCCGTGGTGGTGAGCGTGAGGGTGACCGTTCCGTTGGCGACCTCGGCCGCGCTTGGTGTGTACACCGCGCCCAGGTTGGTATTACTCGGGCTGTAGGTTCCATTCCCACCGCTCCACACAGCGCCCGTTGCCACGGTGATGCTGCCGTTCAGTGCTGCCGCCGCATTGTTGCTACACAGACTGATGTCCGCACCGGCATTGGCCGTTGGCGAAGGCGTGATGCTGTAGGTGACCGAGCCGCTCACTGCGTTGCAGTTCCCGTTGCCCGCAGAGGTCAACGTCAAGGTCACCGCGCCGTTCGAGATCTCCGCCGCAGTGGGGGAATAGGTCGCGTTGAGTGTCGTATTGTTCGGCGTGAAGGCCCCTGCACCGCCGCTCCAGATCGCGCCGCTGGCACCGCTCACACTTCCGTTCAGGTTGATCAACGCCGCATTCGCGCACACGGTTCCATTACTTCCCGCGCTAACGATGGGAGCCGGTGTGAAGGTGATCACGCGGCTGTCCTGCACGGCGATGCAATTCCCATTGCCCGTGGTGGTCAGCGTCAAAGTGAGCGTACCTGCGGCAAGTTCCGAGGATGTGGGTGTGTAAGTACCGTTCAGCGCCGTATTGTTCGGCGTGAAGGATCCTGCACCACCACTCCAGATACTTCCGGTCGCTGTGGTCACCGCGCCACTCAAAGCCACTGCCGGATTGTTCACACAAAGACTCACGTCGGCACCCGCATTGGCGGTCGGTGATGGAGAGAAGTTCAGGAGGATCTGATCGCTCACCGCTACGCAAAGACCGTTGCCCGTGGTGGTGAGCGTGAGCATAACGCCGCCGTTGGCGACCTCCGTTGCCGTGGGTGTGTACGTCGCGTTCATGTTCGTGGTGCTCGGGAAGAAGGTCCCTGCTCCACCGCTCCAAACCGCACCGGTCGCCACCGTGAAGCCGCCAACAAGCGTGGCGACCGGGTTGTTGCTGCAAAGGGTTTGATCCGCTCCGGCATTGGCTGTTGGCGCCGGCGAGATGGTGAAGGTCACAGCATCGCTCACCGCGTTGCACAGTCCGTTGCCCGTGCTCGTCAGGGTAAGCGTTACCGTACCGGCCGCGCGCTCAGCTGTGCTCGGCATGTAGGTCGCGTTCAGCGTGGTATTGCTGGGCGTGAAGGCACCCGCGCCACCGCTCCAGATCCCTCCTCCGGCACCGCTTACCGAACCGTTCAAGGTTATCGTGGATGCATTGGCACAAACACTGCCGTTGGCACCAGCGTCGACCACTGGTGCGGGCGTGAACGTGATCACACGGCTGTCGGTAGCAGCGTTGCAGGTTCCGTTCCCCGTGGTGGTCAGCGTCAAGGTGAGGATGCCACCAGCGAGCTCCGCTGCGGTGGGCGTGTACGTGGCGTTCAGCGCCGTATTGTTCGGGGTATAGGTTCCGGCTCCTCCGCTCCAGATACCGCCCGTGGCCAATGTGATGGTTCCGCTCAAGGAGACGCTTGCGTTGTTCGCGCATAGCGTCACATCTGCACCCGCATTGGCCGTGGGCGCCGGTGTGAAGGTCAACGTCATCGCATCGCTCACCGCATTGCACGTGCCGATACCGGTCGTGGTGGCGGTTAGCGTAACGCTACCATTCGCGATCTCCGTCGCCGTTGGCGCGTACACCGGATTCACCGCCGTGTTCCCAGGGGTGAACGTTCCTGCCCCGCCGCTCCAGATGATGCCCGTAGCCACCGTGTAGCCACCGTTCAGTGTCGCATTCGCGTTGTTGCCGCATAGCGTCTGGTCCGCACCGGCGGTCGCCGTCGGGGCCGGGGTGATCGAGTAAGTAACCTGATCGCTCACCGCATTGCAGGTGCCATTCGCCACCGTGGTGAGGGTGAGTGTCACCGTTCCGGCCGTGCGTTCTGCAGCGCTTGGCGCGTAAGTCGCGTTCAGCGTGGTGTTGTTCGGGCTGAAGACACCCGTTCCGCCGCTCCAAATACCGCCGGTGGCAACAGTCACGCTTCCGTTCAGCACGATAGCAGCGTTGTTCGCGCACACCGCTCCATTCGCTCCAGCGTTCGCTGTGGGCGCAGGTGTGAAGGTGATCACGCGGCTGTCCGACACCTGGTTGCAAGTACCGTTGCCCGTGCTCGTGAGGGTAAGCGTCAAGGTACCCGCTGCGATCTCCGCGGCCGTTGGCGTGTACGAGGCGTTCAGCGTGGCATTGTTCGGGTTGAAGCTGCCGAGACCTCCGGTCCATACACCACCGGTCGCCACCGTTACGCTTCCATTCAATGCGATGGAGGCGTTGTTCGCGCAGAGCGAAACATCAGCACCGGCGTTCACGACAGGCGATGCGGTGAAGTTCAGCGTGATGTTGTCGCTCACCTGGTTGCACGTTCCGTTGCCGCTCGTGGTGAGCGTAAGCGTTACACTACCGCTGGCGATCTCCGCCGCTGTTGGCGTGTAGGTCGCGTTCATGTTCGTGGTGCTCGGGTCGAAGCTTCCGTTGCCACCGCTCCATACGCCGCCTGTCGCAATGGTGAAACTTCCACCCAGCGAGGCCACTGCGTTGTTGCTGCACAGCGTCTGGTCCGCACCGGCGTTCGCCGTTGGAGCGGGCGTGATGGTGAAGGTCACCTGATCGGTCACCGCGTTGCACGTCCCATTGCCCGTGCTGGTCAAGGTGAGCGTAACGGTCCCTGCGGCGCGTTCGGCCGCCGTGGGCGCATAAGTCGCGTTCAGCGTCGTGTTGTTCGGGGAATAGCTTCCGCCGCCTCCCGTCCATGTTCCGCCGCTCGCGCCCGTGACGGAGCCGGCCAAGGTGATGGCGCTATTGTTCGCACACACCGCAGCATTCGCACCGGCATTGACAACAGGAGCAGGTGTGAACGTGATCACGCGGCTGCTCGATACTGGAAGACAGTTGCCATTGCCTGTGCTGGTCAACGTAAGCGTCATGGTTCCCGCTGCTATCTCTTCGGCCGTAGGCGTGTAGGTCGCATTAAGTGCGGTGTTGTTCGGCACGAACGATCCTGCGCCACCGGACCAGATACCACCCGTTGCTCCGGTCACGCTGCCATTCAACGAGACGTTCGCATTGTTGGCACAAACAGAAACAGCCGCTCCTGCGCTCACCACTGGCGATGCGGTGAAGTTCAACGTGATGTTGTCGCTCACCGGGGCGCATGTGCCGTTGCCGGTTGTGGTAAGCGTGAGCGTTATATTCCCGTTCGCGATCTCCGCCGCTGTCGGCGTGTAGGTCGCGTTCATGTTCGTGGTGCTCGGGTCGAAAGTGCCGCTACCACCGCTCCATACGCCGCCTGTTGCAATGGTGAAACTTCCACCCAGGGAGGCCCCTGCGTTGTTGCTGCACAGCGTCTGATCCGCACCGGCATTCGCCGTGGGGGCTGGTGTGATTGTGAAGGTCACCTGATCGATCACCGCGTTACACGTTCCATTGCCGGTGCTGGTCAAGGTGAGCGTAACGGTCCCCGCGGTGCGTTCGGCAGCCGTCGGCACGTAAGTCGCGTTCAGCGTGGTGGTGTTAGGCGCATAGGTCCCGCCACCACCGCTCCAGGTGCCTCCCGCGGCTCCAGTGATCGAACCCGCCAGCGTGATCGTACTGTTGTTCGCACAGACAGCGCCATTCACTCCGGCATCAACGATCGGAGACGGTGTGAATGTGATCACGCGGCTGCTCGTCACGGGTAGGCACGTGCCGTTCCCCGTGCTCGTGAGCGTGAGGGTGAGCGTGCCCGCGGCAATCTCTCCGGCCGTTGGCGTGTAGGTCGCGTTAAGCGTGGTGTTGTCCGGAGCATAGGCTCCTGCACCACCGCTCCACACACCTCCCGTTGCTCCCGAAACGCTACCGCTCAAGGAAACGACCGCATTGTTCGCGCACACGGAAACAGGACCTCCGGCGCTCACCACCGCTGCTGGTGTGAAGCTGATCGTCATCTGATCGGTCACCGCGACACAGCCCGCGTTGCCTGTTGTGGTGAGGGTGAGCGTTACGTTGCCGTTCGCGATCTCCGCCGCCGTGGGCGTGTAGATCGCGTTCATGTTCGTCGTGCTCGGATCGAAGGTGCCCGCACCGCCGCTCCATACGCCACCCGTGGCGACCGTGAAGCTGCCGTTCAAGGTGACCGCTGCGTTGTTCGCACAAACCACCCGATCGGCACCCGCATTGGCCGTGGGCGCCGGCGTGATCGTGTAGGTGACCTGGGCGCTCTCCGCGTTGCAGGTGCCGTTCCCGACCGTGGTGAGCGTAAGCGTGACAGTGCCTGCCGTACGCTCCGCAGCGCTCGGCGTGTAGGTCGCGTTCAATGCGGTGTTGTTCGGGCTGTACGTTCCTGTACCTCCGCTCCAGACCGCACCCGTAGCGCCTGTCACCGATCCATTCAAGTTGATGGCGCTGTTGTTCGCGCACACCGTTCCGTTCGCCCCAGCGGAAACGGTTGGGGCCGGCGTGAAGGTGATGGTACGATTGCTCGTGGCGGGAAGGCAGTTGCCGTTGCCCGTAGTGGAGAGGGTGAGCGTCAACGTTCCCGCTGCGATCTCGGCCGCAGTAGGTGCGTAGGTCGCATTGAGGGTGGTGTTGTTCGGGCTGAAGACACCCGTTCCGCCGCTCCAGGTGCCGCCGGTGGCAACGGTCACAGTACCGTTCAACCCGATCGTGGCGTTGTTCGCACAAGACGAAGAGTTCGCACCCGCGCTCGCGGTTGGGCCTGGGGTGAAGTTGAGCGTGACCTGGTCATTCACCGCCGTGCAATTGCCATTGCCCGTGGTGGTGAGCGTAAGGGTGACACTGCCACTGGCGATCTCCGCTGCGGTAGGCGTGTAGGTCACGTTCTGGTTGGTCGTGCTCGGGTCGAAGCTGCCAGCGCCACCGGTCCAAACCACACCGGTCGCAACGGTGAAACTGCCCGTGAGCGATGCCGCCGCGTTGTTCGCGCAACGGCTCTGGTCGGCGCCTGCGTTCACTGTCGGGGCAGGCGTGAAGGTCACCAGCATGCTGTCGCGAACAGCGGTGCAAACACCGTTGCCCGTGGTGGTAAGGAAGACGCGTATGGAACCCGCCAACACCTCGGCATTGGTGGGCGTGTAAGTCGCGTTCATGTTGGAGTTGGAAGGCAGGAACGTTCCTGCGCCACCGGTCCAAACACCACCCGCTGCATTCAATACGGAACCCGACAGGGTAACCGCCGGGTTGTTCCTACAAACGTTCTGGTCCGGTCCCGCCTCGGGCTGAGGTCGAGGGGTGATCGTCACCGTCATATCATCGCTCACCGGCGTACAGTTGCCCGTTGAGGTGAGCGTGAGCGTGACCGTACCCAACGCAATGTCACCCACACTGGGAACGTAGGTCGCGTTGAGCGCCGTTGCACTGGGTGTGAAGGTGCCGCTTCCGTTCGAGCTCCAGATGCCCGTTGTACTCCCTCCAGTGACCGAACCCGCAAGCACGATGTTCTGGTCCGCGCAACGGTTCTGGTTCACCCCGGCGTTCACCGTGATCCTCCCGCTGAATTCCGAAAAGAAGCCGTAACGGCAACCACTACCTCCGCCTCCGTTGATGATGGCCAGCGAGAAGACATCGGTCGTGTTGGTGACATTGAATGCCTGGTTGACCGGGATCTCCGTGGTGTTGTACTGGATCCGAGCGGCCATCCAAACACCTCCCGTGCCCGGAACCGCCTGGAACGCCGAGGCGGGTATGGCAGCGGTCGCAGGCGTTACCACGAAGTCATCCTGCGATCCGTTGCGAACAAGGAGATTCAGGAAGAAGGCTTCGTTGGTGGAGCGTGTGAAGCTGAGCTGTGTGCTACCGGCGCAATTCAGCGGAGGAAGGATCGCCATGCCCTGCTCGCAGCCGAACCCTGTGACGTGTATGGCATAGACCGGCTTGGTGGCGCGGGCGTATGCAGAACTACCTGCCGTGGTGAGATAGTCCATGTCATGACGGTAGTACTGGCCGGCGAACAGTGTGGCTACGGGAGTCGCGTTGCCGTCCATGAAGACCTGGGTGTTGTTCTCCGTGGCCATCAGGAACAGCGACTCGTCACCCGTGTTGTTCAAAGCACCCTTCACGGCGATGTAGTCCGTTCCGAGTATGTTCACCGGAACGATCTGGTCCAACATCAGGTCATAGCACCCCCCCGATGGATTGTGGTTGGAATCATCCTTGATGGAGACCGCGATGGGCTTGTCCGAAAGCACGACGGCACCCGACGGGTGCGTGGCCGGGTCCGTATGCGTGGCCGGTGTGGTGTTCGCGCACGAGTAGGTCTGGCCACGCTGCAACGTGACCGTGAAGGGCGTCAGCGCCACATGACCATCCACGGCCACCGGCGAGTAGATCATCACCAGCGTATTGTTCTCCGTGGCAACGATGTCGAACGAGGCGAAGGCGAGGTCCGCGTTGTTCGGGGAGAAATTATGGTTGGCGAAAGGCGCGTGCTTGTGCAGTGGGATATAGAACTCCGTTCCCAAACTGTTCGCGCCTTTCAGCGCCATGATGTCCGGGTTGTTCGTGTTGCTAGGCTCGTAGTAGCAGGTGATGTTCGCCGTGGACTGGATGCGCAGACCCGTATTCCTAACACTGTTCGTAGGACGCGTTTCCAACTGCGCCTTCAGCGAGGTCAGGTTATAACGCGTGGCCGTGTTCGCCGCTAGGTTGAGGACGATGGGCGCCCCCCCATTGAATGCCGCGTTGGCAGGTTGGGAGATGGTCACCGTCGCAGCAACGCTACCTGCGGCAACGTTCAAGTAGATCGGCTCATCACCCGGCGTATTGTGGTAATACGTCACGTCCGGTGGGGCGAACCAGAAATCCGTGCCGGTTTGTGCATGGATCACCGCGGCCAGCAGCAATCCAAGCACCGAGAGAAGTGCCTTTTTCATTCCAGAAGGTCCCGGTCCAGGAGTAGTGGACCGGCGCCGTTCTACGAGACCGTCGACGAAAAGGGTACAGCGGACGACGAACACCGCTCCGATGGGTACGCAGCATCATGTTGAACACCCTTCCAGTACTTTGGCCCTGCTGCCATCACCTCCTACGCTTCGCATGACACGCCCTCTGCTGCTCCTCGTCCTGAGTGCTGTCTTGGGGCTCTTGTCATGGAGCGTGCGCGAGCCTGATGCGGATCTGCGGCTAACAGAAGAAGCCGAACGCTTGCAAAAGCGTCTGGACGAACGTGCCGACCAGGTGAGAGGCCTGACCCACGGACTTGCCCGAGACCTCTCGCTCTACGGAGCCGCCGGTTGGATGAGCCGGCACGCTGGCGTTCTGGAGTCAGAACGCCAACACAACGGCAGCGTTTTCCTCGGCTTCATCGGCGACAGCTTGGTCTGCTGGAGTGGAAGCCTGCCTGCCACGGCGGTGCTTCGTGACACGGCTGCACAGTGCACCATGCCCGACGCCACCTATCAACATACGGTGGTCACGCTCGACGATATCCACCTTCACGCACTATCGCCCATCTGGCTTACGCCAGCGATCGAGAACCGCTACATCGAACGTCGCTTCCATGCTTCCCTAGGGGCGGCTGAAGAACTTTCCGCACAGCCCATAGGCGCATCGGGGCCATTGATCAACGACGCATCCGGCGCTCCACTATTACGATTGGCCTGGCGGGGAGATTCGGTGGACACCGGGCCATGGATCATCTTACGCCTCCTGCTCCTGATCCTCAGCGCATCCTCCTTGATCCTCAGTGCCTGGTCGCTGCTGGACCGATCCACGCTTGTGCGATCACCCTGGGCGCGGATCGGCATTTTCGTGGCGTTCTTGTTCGGCCTGCGGTGGTCCGTGCTGCTATTCATCCCGTCCGCCCCTTTCGATCGGCTACCCCTGTTCGACCCCGCCACCTACGCCGCATCCTTCGCCTTCCCATCCTTGGGCGACCTGGTCATCAACGCTGCCCTCCTGGTCACTGCCATCTTGTACGCGAGAAGGCAATTGAACAGGCCCCCTTCCGGTTCGCTACACCTGTTGTGGGTCCCGCTCATCTGGACGGGCCTGCTGGCCAGCGCGGCCTGGATCACCGATACCATCATCGGTCTGGTGAACGACAGCAGCGTGGACCTTGACCTGTACCACGTACAGAACCTGAACGGATCCAGTGCCGCCGCAGTTCTTGGAATGGCCTTGTTGTTCATCGCTTGGGCGCTGCTCGCCGAAACCAGCGTCCAGGCCCTTGCGCGTTGCCGCCCCCCCCGCACATCATGGATCATCGGCGGACTCGCGCTCGTTGCCTCCATCGTCATTCATCAATCCTGCGGCGTGCTGGACACCGTTCTCTTCCTTTGGCCGCTGCCCCTGCTGCTACTGCTTATCCACATCGTTCATGACCGCTTCCGCTTCGTACATGCCATCCTGGGCATCGGTGTGCTTGCGGCGCTCACGGCGCATGTACTGACCAAGTACACGCGCGATCGGGAGCAGCGCGAAAGGCTCGTGTTGGCCGAACGCCTCAGCGTCAAGGAAGACCCGGTCGTGGAACTGCTATTCCGCGAAGTGGCTCCCGCGCTGCGTACCGACCTGACGATCCATCAGCTGATCACCTCCGGAAAGCCTTGTGCCTCGGGCGAGCTGGATGCGGCCGTACGGCAGTTGTTCTTCGGCGGTTTCTGGGAGCGCTACGATGTCCGCGTCTTCGCCTTGGATGCCATTGGCCAGGTGCGGTGCGCCTCGGATGGCAGCGCACCGCGCAGCTTGGAGCGAAGAGCCTCCGCCTTCACGGACCACACGCCTTTGGCCGACATGCCCGACCTGTTCTTCGAGCAAGGCGGGCAGGAGGGCGCCTATTACCATGCCCGACTGGCTGTGATGCCGAATGAAGGTGCGCAACCCGGCCAGCTCATCATCGAGCTCCATCCACGCTCCGCGGCCCAAGCCATGGGCCTTCCAGAACTCCTGCTCGCCGGCGAGGAACCGCTGGCGCGTAGGACCGAACGTTATGCCATAGCGCGGTACGAACGTGGCGTACTGGTGGACGGCTCCCACACGCGCGGAGTGCCCCTCCAATGGACCAAGGACCTTTCAGCGGACGGCACACTTTGGTACACCGAGCAGGGTATGGAGGTGCTTGCACGAGGGATCCGCACCGGAACCGTGATCACCCTGGGCCTTCCTGTTCCAGGGATGCTCGACAAGGCCACCACCTTCAGCTACCTCTTCGCGCTGTTCTCCCTTCTGCTGGCCGTGGCCATGCTCGCCCGCAGTCTTGTGCGTTACAAGGGACTCCAGCCCCTGGGCTTGGGAGCGAAGGTGCGCGCAGCACTGCTGTCATTCGCCGTCATCGGCCTGCTGCTCTTCGCCGGTGGTGCCAACCTGCTCCTCAATCGGCAATACACCGAACGAGCACAGACGACGATCCTGGAAAAGGCGCGCTCGGCACATGCCGAACTACAGCAACGGTTCGACGGACAGCCGCCCCTGACAAAGGATCGGACGCGTTACCTCGAACACCTCCTCGCCGACCTGAGCAATGTGCTCTTCTCGGACATAACCGTTTACGATGTGCGCGGAAGACTGCTTGCTTCCTCCAGGCCACAGGCGTTCACCAACGGACTGCTGGGGCCGCGCATGGATCCCGTGGCCTACACGCGCATGGTCGTTGAGGGGGCCAGCGACTTCGTTCATCAGGAGTCCATCGGAACCGCACAATACCAAAGCGCATACATGCCTTTGCGCGATCACAAGGGCACCGTGCTCGGCTATTTGTCCCTTCCCTCCTTCGCGGACCAACGCCAACAGGAGCAGGAACGCTCCGGAGTACTTGTGGCCGTGGTGAACTTGTTCGTGCTGCTCTTTGCGCTGAGCGTACTGGTCGCACTGTTCATCAGCAACTGGACCACCCGCCCCCTCGATCTATTGAAACGCTCGCTCTCCGCCGTGGACCTTCAGCGCGAGAATGAGCCACTGCCATACCGTGGCCACGATGAAGTGGGCCAGCTGGTGGAGGTATACAACCAGAAGGTGGAAGAGTTGCGCCAAAGCGCCGAGAAGCTTGCACGCAGCGAACGTGAAAGTGCCTGGAAGGAAATGGCACGCCAGGTGGCGCACGAGATCAAGAATCCCCTGACCCCGATGAAGCTGGGCTTGCAGCACTTCCAACAGACCTGGGACCCGAACGCGCCGGACGCCAAGGCGAAGCTCGATCGGTTCACCAGCAGCATGGTGGAACAGATCGATGTGCTGAGCAGCGTGGCCGGCGACTTCTCCCGGTTCGCACAACTGAGCGCGGCCAAAGAGAGCATCATCAACGTGAACGAGCTGGCACGTAGTGTTGTGGCCCTGTTCTCCGGCGAAGCGGCGGCCATCGTCTCGTTGAACGCTGCTCCTGAACTCTCCGTGAAAGCGGACCGCGAACACCTGGTGCGCGTACTGAACAACCTGATCAAGAACGCACTGCAGGCGATCCCCGATGGACGTGCTGGCCGCGTCGATGTGGTGCTGAAGCGAGAAGGTGCGCGTGCCCTGATCGAGGTGCGCGACAACGGGTACGGCATCGCCGAAGTGGATCGCGAACGCATCTTCACCCCCAGCTTCACCACCAAGAGCAGCGGCACCGGCCTCGGCTTGGCCATGGTGAAACGCATGGTGGAACAGGCCGGAGGAACGGTCTGGTTCGAGACAAGCGAAGGCGAAGGGACGAGCTTCTTCGTCGCGCTACCGATCATTCAAGGCTGACCCTCCTCGCCCATCCACGATCCGCTGGTACTTTTGGTCGTCCTACGCTCAACCGGATGCGCCGATCAGATCTCACAACAGAGGGTCATCAGCTAATCCGCTCATCAGCCCATCAGCTAATCCGCTCATGTCCTACGCCAACCTCCTCATCACCGACGCTGATAGCGTCCGTACCATCACCATCAACCGGCCCGATCAGCTGAACGCGCTCAACCGCGCCACCATCGCGGAACTGAACCAAGCGTTGGGCGAAGCGGAAACCGACAAGAGCATCCGCGTGGTGTTGATCACAGGCAGCGGTGCGAAAGCCTTCGTGGCCGGTGCGGACATCAAGGAGTTCGCGGACTTTAGTGTAGCAGAAGGCAAGGCTTTGGCTGCTGATGGACAGAAACAGCTCTTCGATCGCGTGGAACACCTCGGCAAGCCGGTGATCGCCGCGGTGAACGGTTTCGCGCTGGGCGGTGGACTGGAACTGGCCATGAGCGCGCACGTGCGCATCGCCAGCGACAACGCTAGGATGGGCCTGCCCGAAGTAAGCCTCGGCGTGATCCCCGGCTACGGCGGTACACAACGTCTGCCGCGCCTCGTGGGCAAGGGCAAGGCGATGGAGATGATCCTGAGCGCGCAGATGATCGATGCGAACGATGCGCTGCAATGGGGCCTCGTGAACCGCGTTGTGCTGCAGGACCAGTTGCTGAGCACCGCCCACGAACTGGCCGTGCGCATCATGAAGAACAGCCCCACCGCCCTCGCCGCCGCCATCCGCGCGGTGAACGCCGGCTACGAACCCGGCGCCAATGGCCTGCAACGCGAGATCGAGGAGTTC
>JAEUTA010000001.1 GCA_016788205.1 Flavobacteriales bacterium
GTCAGGGCCTCCCTCAAACCACGCTCGGCGGATTGCAAGATCGTCCGCCGCAAAGGGCGTCTGTACATCATCAACAAGAAGAACCCGAAGTTCAAGCAGCGTCAGGGCTGATAAACGCACGAGCATGGCACGTATCGCAGGTATCGACCTACCCAAACAGAAGCGGGGCTGCATCGGCCTCACCTATATCTATGGCATCGGCCGCAGCACGGCGCTCTCCATTTTGGAGCAGACCGGCGTTGACCCCGACACGACCGTGGAGGACTGGACCGATGAGGAACAAGGCAAGATCCGCCAGTACATCAACGACACCATCAAGGTGGAAGGCGCGCTGCGCAGCGAAGTGCAGCTGAGCGTGAAGCGTTTGATGGATATCGGCAGCTATCGTGGCACGCGCCACCGTGCAGGTCTTCCTGTGCGTGGCCAGCGCACCCGCACGAACAGCCGCACCCGTAAGGGCAAGCGGAAGACCGTGGCCAATAAGAAGAAGGCGACCAAGTAAGATCACGTAGGGGCGATGCTTGCATCGACCTAACAGATAGAAACATGGCAAAGCAAGAAGGCAAGGGCGGCGGAGCCGCCGGTAAGAAGAAAAAGAAGAACGTGGTGGTGGAAGCCTACGGTCAGGCGCACATCCAGGCTACGTTCAACAACCTGATCATCAGCCTCACCAACAACAAAGGTGAAGTGATCAGCTGGTCCTCCTCCGGCAAGAACGGCTTCCGCGGCAGCAAGAAGAACACGCCGTACGCGGGTCAGCTCAGTGCTGAAGAAGCTGCACGTGAGGCGCACGAACTCGGTCTTCGCAAGGTGAAGGTGTTCGTGAAAGGCCCAGGCGGCGGACGCGAAAGCGCTATCCGCGCCCTGCATAACAGCGGTGTCGAAGTGACCGAGATCATCGACATCACCCCGATGCCCCACAACGGCTGCCGTCCACCCAAAAAGCGCCGCGTTTAATTCACTAACCCGTAGGAGCGTGTGGACGCATGCTCTGTTGTTGGTGCGAAGAACGCACCCAAAAGCAAAGAAGAATGGCACGTTACACAGGACCCAAGACCCGGATCGCCCGGAAATTCCAGGAAGCGATCTACGGCCCGGACAAGTGGATGGAGCGCAAGCCCCACGCCCCCGGACAGCATGGCCCCAACGCTCGTCGTCGCAAGAAGGACAGCGAATACAGCAGCCAGCTGCGTGAGAAGCAGAAAGCGAAGTATACCTACGGCATCCTCGAGCGTCAGTTCGAGAAGATGTTCCATACGGCCGCCAGCAAGAAGGGCATCACCGGTGAGGTGTTGCTGCAGCTCTGCGAAGCCCGGTTGGACAACACGGTGTTCCGTTTGGGCATCGCCCCTACGCGTCGTGCCGCCCGCCAGTTGGTGAGCCACGGCCACATCACGGTGGATGGTTCCATGGTGAACGTGCCGAGCTTCACGCTCCGCGCGGGTCAGAGCGTTGCCGTGCGTGAGCGCAGCCGCAGCTTGGAGACGATCACGAACAGCATTTCGGTGAGCAGCCGTCGCTTCGACTGGCTCGACTGGAACGCCCAGAGCATGTCCGGTAAATTCATCGGCATGCCTGAGCGCGCTCAGATCCCGGAGAACATCCGCGAGCAGCTCATCGTCGAATTGTACAGCAAGTAAGAAGCCTTCGGGGCGAGCAGAGAGGAGGAGGAAAGACCAACCCAACGAACAACGACCAAGCACACATGCCCATTCTCGAATTCCAGCGGCCCGACAAGGTCACGATGATCGAATCCGATGATAAGCGCGGTTCCTTCGAGTTCCGTCCTTTGGAGCCGGGCTACGGTATCACCATCGGCAACGCCCTTCGCCGGATCCTGCTCAGCAGCCTCGAAGGTCACGCCATCACCACCGTACGCATCGACGGCGTGGACCACGAGTTCAGCACCATCAAAGGTGTGATCGAGGACATGACCGAGATCGTCCTGAATCTGAAGCAGGTCCGTTTCCGCCGTCAGCTGGATGATGTGAGCACCGAGAAGGTCTCCTTCACCGTGACCGGCAAGGACAGCTTCACCGCCGGCGATATCGGTAAGCACACCACCGGTTTCCAAGTGTTGAACCCGGACCTGGTGATCGCGCATATGGAGAGCAACGTGAAATTGCACGTGGAACTCACCGTAGGCAAAGGCCGTGGCTACGTTCCTGCCGACGAGAACAAGTCGGAGAACGCGCCTATCGGCACCATCGCCATCGACAGCATCTTCACGCCGATCAAGAACGTGAAGTACACGGTGGAGAACACCCGCGTGGAGGAGAAGACCGATTACGAGAAGCTCACGATCGAGGTGGTTTCCGACGGTAGCATCACCCCGAAGAACGCCTTGCAGGAGGCTGCCAAGATCCTCATCCACCACTTCATGTTGTTCAGCGATGAGCGCATCAGCCTGGAAGTGGAAGAGCGCGGCAGCTCTTCGGAATCCGAGGAGTTCGATGAGACGAGCCTGCACATGCGCCAGCTCCTGAAGACCAAACTGGTCGACATGGACCTGAGCGTGCGCGCCCTGAACTGCTTGAAGGCCGCAGATATCGAGACCCTCGGTGATCTCGTTTCCTTCAACAAGAACGACCTCTTGAAGTTCCGCAACTTCGGGAAGAAGAGCCTGACCGAACTGGAGGACCTCGTGGAGAACAAGGGCCTGAGCTTCGGTATGAACGTGAGCAAGTACAAACTGGACAAGGAGTAAACAGTCAGTTGGCAGTCGGCAGGCGCACGCTGCGAACCACTGACAACGGACCACTGACAACGGAATACTGTCATGAGACACGGAAATAAGAACAACGCGCTCGGCCGCAAGAAAGCCCACCGCGACTCCCTGCTGAGCAACCTGGCGATCTCCCTGATCGACCACAAGCGCATCGAGACCACGCTGGCAAAGGCGAAAGCCCTGCGCTTGTATGTGGAGCCCTTGATCACCAAGAGCAAGGATGACACCACGCACAGTCGTCGTGTGGTCTTCAGCGAACTGCAGAACAAGGAGGCTACGGCAGCCCTGTTCCGCGACGTGGCGCCGAAGGTGGCGAGCCGTCCGGGTGGCTACACGCGCATCATCAAGCTGGGCAACCGTTTGGGCGATGCTGCCGAGATGGCCATGATCGAACTGGTGGACTTCAACACCACCTACACGAAGGAGAAGAGCGCAGGCACGGCGAAGAAGACGCGCCGTACCCGCCGCACCAGCGCGAAGAGCGCTGCTCACAAGGCAGAAGGTGGTGAAGAGGCCAAGAGCGAGTGATCGCTGAACAAACAACATGCGAAGGGCGCCTGGTGAGGGCGCCCTTCTTGCATTGATAGGGTTGTGACCGATCGTGCCTTGCTGGGTCATAAGGGTAAACCAAGACCAATGCCCATCCTGAAAGTGATCGAGATCCTCGCCAGCAGCAAGACGAGCTGGGAAGATGCGGCCGCCAATGCCGTGAAGGAAGCCAGCAAGACCGTGCGTGGCATCCGCAGCGTGAACATCAACAACCAAAGTGCCTTGGTCGAGAAGGGGAAGATCGTGGAGTACAGGATCAACTGCAAGATCAGCTTCGCCATCGAGAAGTGATCGGAGTGGTCAGAATGAAGACGGGCCGCTGGTCACCCAGCGGCCCGTCTTGTTGGGGCTGTCGAGGTCTAGAATAACCAGTTCAATGCAAGGGTGATCGCTCCGAGGTTCAGTGAGGCTTGGAAACCGCTGGTGGTTGTCACCACATCGTCATTCGCGACTTCCTCCGTGCGTTTGTCGTTGTAGTAACCCAATACGCCCCAATCGGCGCTCAGGGCCCAGCGTTCCGCAGGTACATACACCAGTCCTGGGCCAACGCGGATGTCCATGGTGCTGAGCTTGGTCTCCGTGTCAGCGGTGCCCGCTTCAGTGGTCTCCTTGCCAAAGCCGAAACCAGCCTTGAACTGACCATACAGGAGGAACTTCTCGTTCACGCTCTTCATGTAACGATAGAATGGCGCGATGGTCGTCAGGGAGCGTTTCTCGGTGACCTCGGTCGTCGTGTTGCCTGCTTGGATCTTGTAGTCCGTGGAGGTTCCCGAATGGGTGAGGGCGATGCCCACCACATGTACAGGGGAGAGGTTGAAGCCGATCGCGGGGCCGAACGTGCCGCTGGTCACGGTGCGGTCGTTGAAGTTGCCGTCGTTGTCGATGGTGTGGCTGTCAAAGCCCAACGTGCCGCTGACGAAGCCGTTGTCCTGGGCGAATGTGCCGGTGCAGATGGCGATGCTCAGGGGAAGGAGGAGTGAACGCATGATGCTTGGTTAAGTGGATCTGTTGACGAATGGGGTCGCCCGAGGTCACACTCAGGGAGTTGATGAAAACGCCTTCTGTGCCCCGTGAACGGCCAGCACGATGATCCAAGGGAATAGCGGGACCATGAACCGCCCGCTCCATTCATCGTGTGTGAGGGCCACGAGAAGGCTGTTCAGCAACAGCACGATGAACACGAGCTGGACGCGTCGGTTCTTCCGCCAGTGCCAGAGCCCATACAAGGCGAACGGATAGAGAAGGTAGAAGACCGCGTTCAGGCCGTTGTGCATCGCTGAGTACGATGGCCGCGTCAGTGTGAACAATGAGCCGATGCGGTACAGTGTGATCTTGGCCCAACCCACCGATCCCAGTTGGCCGAAGAGATGGCGTTGTGCATCGAGTATGGTATTGCCTTCGAAGCCTGCCGTATCGCCGCCGCCCATGCCGGCGATCACCTGTCCGGAGGCGATGGGAGCCAGTTGCGCCGGTGCGATACGCGGAACGCTGACGGCGAAGAGAAAGAGCACGGAGCAGCCAACGGGCATGAGCCAAGGCTTCAGCGCACCAGGCGAACGATCACACCATTTCCACAACAAGGTCGGGGCAACGAAGAACAGACCGATGGGCCGTGCGAAGAGCGCGATGATGCCCAATGCGATCACAAGCGGCGTGACGCCATCTGCGCGATCCGATCGCTCGACGAAGAGAATGGCCATGCACGTGAAGAAGTGCTCGGTGTAAAGCGCGAGTGTCCACGATTGGATCAGCGGGCAAAGCAGGAAGAGCGCCATCGCCAGCCGCCCTAGACCAACATTGCCCGTGGAACGTTCCGCGAACCGCGCCAACGCTTCCGCCGCGAGGATTCCGAACAGAACCTGGACCACTATCGCCAGCCATACTTTCCCCACCGCGACGAAGGGCAACAGGAAGAGCACATAGGCTCCGTACTTCAGGTAGTTGCCGGTCAGGTCAGTGAAGTCGCCGCTCAAGACATCCTTCGCGCAGCCGATGTACTTCAGCGCTTCCTTGTCGGTCAGGATACCTTGCTCCATGCCGATCGCGGTGAGCAGCAGCAGGTAAAGCCCGATGATGATCCATCGGGTACGCGGCAGCGAAAGCTGATGCAGAGCGGAGTAGAGGCGGTCGATGACCAAAAGTAGCGGCGTTATCAACAGGTGTGGACGATCAAAGGGCTGCGAACGGATGGAGGCGGATATCTTTGCGCCCGCCTGCTGAAGGCACGGCACCCTTCGCAAGAATGCTCGTAAGCCAGCGTCCCGAAGCCCTCCTCCTCCTCGCCGACGGCACCGTGTTCCGCGGCCGGGCGATCGGCGCTTCAGGCATCACCACCGGAGAGATCTGTTTCAATACCGGGATGACCGGCTACCAGGAGATCTTCACCGACCCGAGCTATACCGGCCAGATCATGACCCTCGCCACTCCACACGTGGGCAACTACGGCGTGAAGGACGATGAAGTGGAAGGTCCCCGCTTGAGCATCGCGGGTCTCGTGGTGAAGAAATTCAGCGAGGTGTGGAGCCGTCCTGGTGGAAGCGGGTCCTTGGAGGATCTGTTGAAGGCGCAGGGCGTCGTCGGTATCAGTGACATCGACACGCGGAAACTCGTGCGTCACATCCGCGACAACGGTGCGCAGAACGCCATCATCAGTTCCACGGAAATGGATCTGGAGGTGCTGAAGAAGAAACTCGCCGCCGCGCCCGATATGGCGGGTCTCGAGCTTTCCAGCAAAGTGACCACCGAGCGGGAATACGAGGTGGGGCCGACCGATGCTTCCTTCCGTGTCGCGCTCGTGGACTTCGGTGTGAAGCGCAACATCGAACGCTGCCTCACGGAACGGGACTGCCGCGTTCGTGTGTTCCCGATGAACACGACGCTGGCTGCGATCCAAGCGTGGAAGCCCGATGGCATCATGCTCAGCAACGGCCCAGGCGATCCGGGTGCCATGCCGGCCAGTGTCAGTCTCGTGAAAGTCATCGTGGACAGCGGTTTGCCCGTCTTCGGCATCTGCCTGGGCCATCAGTTGATCGCGGAGAGCCTGGGCATGGCCACCGAGAAGATGCACCACGGCCATCGCGGCATCAACCACCCGATCAAGGACCTGACCACGGGCCGCGACGAAGTGACCTCGCAGAACCACGGTTTCGTGGTGCGCAAGGCCGATGCGGAGAAGAACAGCGCGGTGGAGATCACCCACCTGCACCTGAACGATGGCAGCGTGGCCGGCTTCCGCTTGAAGGGGCGCCCGGTGTTTTGTGTGCAGTACCATCCCGAGGCCGGCCCCGGTCCGTACGATAGCCGTTACCTCTTCGATCGTTTCGTGGAGAACATGCGGAGCGCAGTTCGCGTAGAACGCGCCCAACCCCAGAACGCATAACGTTTTTAGCATGAGTTTGATCGCCAAGATCCAGGCCCGCGAGATCCTCGATTCGCGGGGCAATCCGACCATTGAAGTGGACGTGTGGACCGATTCCGGACACATGGGCCGTGCGGCCGTACCCAGTGGCGCCAGCACCGGCGCGCACGAAGCGGCCGAGTTGCGCGATGGTGATAAGAAGCGCTACCTAGGCAAGGGTGTGCAGAAGGCCGTGGAGAACGTGAACAGCACGCTGAACACGGAACTGAACGGTGCGCTGGTGACCGATCAGGCCATGATCGACAAGGCGTTGATCGCGCTGGACGGCACGAAGAACAAATCGAACCTGGGTGCGAACGCGATCCTGGGGGTGAGCCTGGCCGTTGCGAAAGCCGGTGCCAGCGAAGCCGGATTGCCACTGTACCGTTATGTAGGCGGCGTGAACGCGAACATGCTTCCCGTTCCGCTGATGAACATCTTGAACGGTGGCGCGCACGCGGACAACAAGGTGGACGTGCAGGAGTTCATGATCATGCCCGTGGGAGCGAAGCGGTTCTCAGAGGGCCTTCGCATGGGCGCCGAAGTATTCCATCAGTTGAAAGCCGTTCTGAAGAAGAAGGGTCTCAGCACCAACGTGGGCGATGAAGGTGGTTTCGCACCGGACCTGCCCAGCAACGAGGATGCGCTGAAGCTTGTGATGCAAGCCATCGAACAAGCGGGCTACAAACCCGGCGAGGACATCGTGCTCGCTTTGGATTGCGCCAGCACCGAGTTCTACGACGCGAAGAAGGGACGCTACACGCTGGAGAGCACCGGCGACAGCCTCACCAGCAAGGAAATGGTGGCCATGTGGGCCGACTGGGCCAAGCGCTACCCGATCGTGAGCATCGAGGATGGCATGAGCGAGGATGATTGGGATGGCTGGAAACTGCTCACCGAAACGATCGGTGAGAAAGTGCAGCTCGTGGGTGACGACCTTTTCGTGACCAACACGCAGCGCCTCAGCGAAGGCATCGAGAAGAACATCGCCAACAGCATCCTGGTGAAGGTGAACCAGATCGGTACACTTACCGAGACCATCGAAGCTGTGGACATGGCCCACCGCGCACGCTACACGAGCGTGATGAGCCACCGCAGCGGCGAGACCGAGGACAGCACCATCGCCGATCTGGCCGTGGCGTTGAACTGCGGTATGATCAAGACCGGTAGCGCCAGCCGTAGCGACAGGATCGCGAAGTACAACCAGTTGCTCCGCATCGAAGAGCAGTTGGGTGCTGCAGCACGGTATCCGGGACGCAGTCTGCGTTACGTAGGCTGATCGGGAACGCACAACGCAAATGCGGCGAGTTGGATGTCCAGCTCGCCGCTTTCCTTTTCAGGCTGGTCTATTGACTTAGACCGAGGTACTGATCGAGCAACACCTGCTCCAGGGCTTGTCCATTCAGCAATTGCTCAGCATCCTGCGCGGTACTGCGAGTGGTATCCTTTCGCTGAAGCAACAGTCCCGAAAGGTTGTCGTAGACCTGGCATTGGTCAGCATCAGCGATGCCGAAACCATCGTCGAAGGTCCAGAACGCAAAGTGCGGGATCGTGGGGTCGAAGAGGTCTTTGCTCCACAGCGAACGTGTTCGTGGCAGGTTGAGTTGATCCAGCAGGGTCGCTGCGAGATCCACATGGCAGCCGAACGTTGCGTTCACCGTTCCGCGCAGTTCGGTTTTCAGTGCTCCGCCGGTAAAGAGCAGCGGGATGCGATGCCGCTCGGCAGCGAAGTTCCCCCGGTTGTGCGGCAGGAAATGGCCATGGTCGGCGACGATGATCACCAGTGTGCTGTCGTACCACGGCTGTTGCTTGCAGGCATCGAGAAAGTCGGCTAGTGTGCGATCCGTATAGTGAACGCTATTCCGGTACTGTTGTGGTTGGTCGTTACCCGGGAAACCTTCATCCACCGGCACATCGAAGGGCTCGTGACTTGTGCTGGTCATCACCGTGTGGAAGAAGGGTTGCTGGGCCGTACGCGCATCCTTCAGGTGGAAGGTGAAGAGTTCCTCGTCATAGGCGCCCCACCGTGTGCGTTTGGTGATCGGGAAGGAATTTTCGTCATGGACCTTATCGTAGCCCATCGCTTCGAGGTAGGCACGCGTGTTCGCGAAGGCCACATCACCGGCGTAGTAGTAGGTGGATGCGTAACCAGCTGAATCCAGCACGTTCACCAGGCTCGGCAGCCGATCGAACTTGCCATACTGGCGGATGATCGTCGTCTTCGGTTGTGAGGGGAAACTGCTGATCGTGGCGCACAGCCCTTGTTCCGTGCGGAAGCCGGTGCTGTAGAAGTTGGTGAAGAGCAGACCGTCTTTGGAATGACGATCGAAGCCGGGTGTCACGCCGCTGTCGCCGCCGAGCACCCCCACAACATCCGCGGTCCAGCTTTCTAGGAGCACGAGCATGATGTTCGGCCGTTGAGCGGTCAAAATCCGTTGCGCTGGGCCGCCGCCTTTCGGATGCACGGCGTTGAAGCGTCGATCCGCTTCCTCCGTGGCCATGAACGCATACGGATTCGTCGCGATCTCCGGTGGTTCGGCCAGCAGGATGATCACGTTCCATGTTCCGTTCAGCGCACCGAGGTTCAACAAGGGATGCGCACTGTGGTACGACCAGCTGCGATCGATCGGGAACGGCTGCACACCGCCACGCATGCCGATGAACAGCGCCACAGGTAGGATCACCGGAGCTACGAAGCGTTGCCATTTCGCTGTGGGCAGGAACGATCGCTGATGGTCGATGTGGAAGAGGACAAGGAAAGCCAGCGAACACTGGGCCAGAAAGATGACCGTGAGTTGTGCCACAGGAGCACCGGAGGTCGCATGCATCACCTCTTCCGGATATGCGAGGTAGGAGAGCGCCTTGTGGTTCACTTTGGTGCCCCACGCGCCGAACAGGGCGATGTCGCAAACGTTGATGAACGCCGTGATCACGACCGCCATGGTCAAGAATATCCCGATCCCTCTGCGCAGTGCTTCGCTCTGGCGGAAGAAGAGCACAAGGCAACACAGCAGGACCGGCAGCGTGAGGTAACACGCCGTGGCCAGGTCCATCGGTAGCGCGCGTTGGAAGCCGTACCGGATCGCTTCATTGGGTATGCTGCTAAGCCTTGTTGTATCGAAGAAGACGAAGCATGCCTGTTGCAGCAGGAAGAGCGCCATCCAGAAGAGGATGAGCTTCAGTAAGTAGGACAATAGGTTCCGCATCGGCTTATCACGGGCCGAACATAACGAGGCGCGGCATGCGATGCGCTATCGCTCGATGATCACATTGCCGATGAACACGTCCAGAGCCTTGCCGTCCGAGAAGCTCAAGGAATATGCCCCCGCTTTCAGGTCATTCGTGGGTAGCGTAAGGCTGCGGCCTTTTAGCGGTGTCGTGCGAACGACTCGCCCACGAGCATCCAGCAGAAGCACGGTTCCCGCGAGCGGTCTGCCATCGGTGCGCACATGGATCATGTCCGGTGCGGGGTTGGGACCGATGGTCCATTTCATCCCTTGTGTTACTTCCTCGATCCCAACGGCGCTGGTGCGCCACGCGAGGGCGTATTCACCAGTGGCAACACTGTCCATCTCCAAGCGACCGTACTTGTCGGTGGTGCTGCCGAACGGTTCCACATCATCGCTCCACAAGCGCCACGCTGCTTCCGGATTCGGGCGATGGAGCATCACCAAGCTGTCCTCATTGAAGGTCGTTCCCAGTGTGTCACGCATGAGCAGGACGTCGAGGTTGCTCTGGATCGCTGTACGACCATCATAGGTCACCCGGGCACTGAAGCGTTGTGCATCGCCCCAATTCCCGGTGATGCGCCAGTAGCGGTCGGGCGAGATCACAAAAGCGTAGGGATCTTCGTAGGTGCCTTCATCGGCTCCCACCCAATACTGTTCCATCCGCACTACCGCCGTGTCGCCTGCTTGTGGATGGATCTCGAAATTGGCGTGATCCGAGACGATCCAAGCCGTGGTGCTCGTGGTGTCCGTAACACCTGTAGTAGCAAGGGAAAGGCGGTCATCATCATTGAGCCAGACCCAGGCCGGTTCGAAGGGCACCGTGAATGAAAGTTCAGTGCTTGTCCCTCCCACGCGCACGGTATCTCGGAGAACGTTCGTTGCATCGGTGCCCACGATGGCCACGGTGATCGGCACATTGTTGTAGGGCTGTGCGGGTCCGCGTTGCTTCTGTCCCACGGAGAGCTGTACTATCCAACCGTCTTCACCGGGTGTGAAGCTCTGCGCATCGATCTCGAATGCGGCCCAGCCCGGTTGCTGGATCCAATCGGTGAAGTAGTCCGTCATGTCGATACCGGTCGCCTGCATCAAGTGATCACGCAGCATCAACGTATTCACCGGCTGGAAGGCGTAGGCGCCCATGAAGCTGGTGAGGCCCGCGCTGAAGGCCTCATCACCCATGTAGCTGCGCAATGAGTGCAGCACATCAGCGCCTTTGTTGTAGGAATGTTCGCCGTAGGTCCATTCCTGTGGCATCTCGCTCAAGGCCCACCAACCCTCGTCCAATAGGTGGGCGCGGTGCACCATGGCGCGGTGGTTCTGGCGCACTTCGCGCATGTACCGATCGCGGCCATAGACATCTTCCAGGAAGAGGTAGCTGAGGTATTCCGCGAAGCCTTCGTTGATGTACATCTCCTCTGCACGGTCACAGGTGATCAGGTTACCGAACCAGTGGTGTGCGAGCTCGTGGGCCATGGTCGTTTCATATTGCAAGGAGCCTGTGGCGATGTCGCGCGGGTAGTGGATGCTCGTGGCATGCTCCATCGCACCGACAGGAGTCAGAACATACCCCACCTTATTCCATCGATAAGGGCCGAACAGTGCTTCGAAACGATGGAAAGATGCCTGCAGGTTGGTGAAGGAGAGCTTCATTCCTGCCGTATCGATAGGGAAAGCGATCAGCTCGACGGGCGTGTCGCCTCCCGTGATATTGGGGAAAGTGTCCCGAGCTACCGCGAAGTTGGCGGCGGCCACGGAGGCGAGGTAGGAGGGTATCGTCTCTTCGATGCTCCAATGGGAGACGATGGTGTCGCCGCCGAGCTGTGTGGCTGCCAAGAGCGAGCCGTTACACCATGCTTTCTTCCCTCCCACGGTCTTCACGATGAACTCATAGCTGTTGCGTTCGGTGAAGTTGTCCAGACAAGGGAACCATGTTCGACCGTAGGAATGCGGAACGCTCTCGAAGGCGACCCCGAGGTTGTAGATCAGGCCGCTCGTGGTATAGAAACCGCCGAAGCCGCTTCCATCCACCACGGGGTCACCACCATAGAATACGGTGAAAGAGATGGTGTCCTCGGTCCCGATCATTTGCGGCAACGAGATATTGAGCACTTCGTCCGGATGGGAGAAGGCAAGCACGTTACTCCCCATCGCAACGGAATCAACGGTAAGGGCCGTGAGTTCCAGATCGAGGTCGACCAAGCCTTCGGCACGTGGCACCACAGTGGTCTCGCATGCCCCACGGATCACACCGCTGGTGGTCAGGTCCAAAGTGATCCGCTGGTGAAGGATGTCGATGGGTGCCAGTTCGCGTTCACTGGCTTTCACTGCAGCCTGCGATCGACGTTTGCTCGAAAGGCAGTCCGTCTGAGCAGGACTGGGTGAAACCCTTATCACTGCGGCAAGCAGGACGGCGAGCCGCGCGGTGTGTTCAATGGAACGTGGAAGAGCCATGACCAAATGTAGCAGGCGGGTGGTTGGCCATGCCTTGTGCGATACCATATCGGGATCCCTAACTTTGGTGCAGGCCGTTGGGATCCTATCATTCCCTAGCCCTGTCCATGAAGCCCAGTACCGAGCTGCACGATCTCATCAAGTCCCTGTCCAAATCGGAGAAGCGGTTCTTCAAGCTTCATTCATCGCTACAGTCCGGCGACAAGAATTACCTGCGGATCTTCGACGCGATCGATAGACAAAAGGTCTACGACGAGGAGGGTATCAAGAAGCTGTTCGCCAAGGAGACCTTCATCAAGCACCTTCCCTCGGAGAAGAACCATTTGTACAAGTTGATCCTGAAGGCGCTGCGGGCCTACCATTCAGAGAGCTCGGTGAGCGGTGTGCTGAAACAGGAGATCAAGAACATCGAGATCCTGTACCAGAAAGCCTTGTACGTGGAGTGCAACAAGCTCCTGCATCGTGCCAAGCGCATCGCCAAGGACAACGAGCGGTTCTACTACTGGTTCGAATTGCTGAATTGGGAGAAGATGTTGCTTGAGGAGGCTTACGAGTCAGGCGAATTCACCAAGGACCTGGATGCCTTGATCGAGGAGGAGCGCGATGTGATCGAGAAGCTGCGGAACCTGGCGGCCTATCACATTCTGTATAGCAAGATCAACTACGTGTTCCGCAGCGGCGGCTATGTGCGCACGGACGAGGAGCACGCCATGGTGGAGGAGATCAGCGAACATCCGTTGATCAAGGGGAAGAACACCGCCTTGTCCAAACGGGCCGCCACCATCTGTTACTACACGCAGGGTTTCTGCCAGTGGGCGAAGCGTGATTGGAGAACGAGCCTGGAGAAGTTCCAGCGGGTGAAACAGATCCTCGATGACAATCCGTTGATCAAGTCCGACCTGCCGAAGCGCTACATCAAGGCGCTGCACTATATCATCAATGCGCAGATCGAACTGCTCGATCTGAAGAACGCGAAGGCGAATATCAAGTACATGCGGGAGCTGCCGGAACAACAAGGCTTCCAAGGGCAGAACATCGATGCACAAGTCTTCGTTGCCAGCTTCCTCAGCGAATTGCGATTGATGGACCGTTGTGGTGATCATGCCAAGGCAATGGCCTTATCGGAGCAGATCCTGTCCGGTATGGAGCAGCTTGGTGACCGGTTGCATAAGGAGCACGAGCTGGAGTTCTACTTCACGCTGGCCTGTGTCCATTTCGGAGGTGGCGAAATGAGCAAGGCATTATTCTGGTTGAACAAGGTGTTGAACGACAACGAGCCGACACTTCGGCAGGACATCTTCACCTACGCGCGTTTGTTCAATCTGGTGATCCACTACGAACTGGGCAATTACGATCTGCTCGAGTACATCGTGCGCTCAACACAACGCTTCCTTAGCAAGCGCCACCGCGCCGAGGGCATGGAGACCGTTTTGATGGATCACATCAAGAAGCTGGCAAGGGCCACAGAGCCTTCCGTGAAGCGTGATCTGTTCAAGTCCATGCTCATGAAGTTCAACGAGGTTCTAGTGGATCCGAACGAGAGCCTCGTGCTGAAGTACTTCGATGTGCTGTCCTGGGTCAGCGCCCACGTGGAAGGCGTACCGTATAGCGATGTGGTCAGGAAGAGGGCCGGTTCTGCGCTCTGAACGGTCAGGGCTGCGACCGAACGGTCGCTAGTCCGATGCCCGTGACCTTGAATTCAGTACGGCGGTTCGCTTGGTGGTCCTCCTCGGTGCATTTCACGCCGTTCTGGCATTCGTTCACCAGCAGTTCTTCGCCGTAGCCTTTCGCAACGATGCGGTCCTGATCGACCCCATTCTGGATCAGGTAGTTGACAGCAGAATTGGCCCGGGCATCGGAAAGGACCAGGTTGTACATATCACCGCCCCTGCTATCCGTGTGAGAGCCGAGTTCAAAGCTCATGGTTGGGTTGTCGATGAAGATACGCGCCAGTTTATCCAGCTCTGCCGCTGCGTCCGGCCGGATGTTCCACTGGTCGTAATCGTAGTAGATGTTGTTGATCGCTATGGATTCGCCGATGCGTACGGTCTTCATCCTCAAGTCCGCGTGCAGCGTGTCGCTCTGTGTGAGCCCTTTCGTACTGGCTTTCATCGAACTGGTGAGCAGATCGCCTCGCGAGCTGCGGATACTGTAATCGGCGTTCGGCTTTAGCTGGAATATGAACTTCCCATCGGGGCCGGTAAGCATGGAGTCGTCATTGCCGTTCTCCAGATCGGTCAGTATGACCTCCACATTGGGTAGGAAGCGCTCTTCTTCGTCCGTGACGAAACCCTCGATATAGAATAGCGGTTCGTAAAGGGTGAAGGCATAGATCTGGTCGATGCCGTTCCTGTCACTGCTCAGGAATCCGGCCTTGTTGGTACTGTCCAGAACGAAGAAGAAGTCGTCTTTCGGTGTGTTGATGGGTGCGTTCAGGTTTATCGGCGTCCTCCAGCGGCCGTTCTGCTCCTGCGTCTCGAAAATGTCCAGCCCGCCCATGTTGATGTGCGCGGTACTCGCGAAATGCAACGTGTTGCCGTTGATCGTTGGGAAGAGTTCATTGCCCGGCGTGTTCACCGTGGGGCCCAGATTCTCCGGCTCCGACCATCCCGTTCCGTTGTCTTTGCAACGCCAGATATCCGAACCTCCCATGCCTCCAGGCCGGTCACTTGCGAAGTAGAGCATACGACCGTCGTTGGATAGCGTAGGGTGTCCGGTGGACCACGCTTCACCGTTGTAAGCGAAGGCGTGCAGGTCGCTCCATTTCCCGCTGCTATCGAGTTTGGCACGGAAGAGTTTCAGGTGGCTGGTATTGCCATCGTCCTTCTGGAGCTCACGTTGCACATAATTGCTCCGGGTGAAATAGATCGTCCTGCCATCGGCGCTTAGCGCGGCCGGTCCTTCATGGTACTGGCCGTTCACCGTTCCAGGCAGCGGTTCTGCCGTTGACCAGGTCACCTCGGACCTGGCTGTGGTATGGTAGAGGTCCAGGAACGAGCGTTCGTTCCAAGGGTTCGCGTTACGTGCGTCCGCTTCCTTCTCTCCGGCGAACAACAAGCCTTGCTTATAGGGGATGCCGCCGAATGCAGAAGCGACGCCTGGTATCGTGAGACGGTTCACGAAGAAGCGGCCGGAGTCCGCATAGAAGGATGAGTATCCCTGGGTGGATTCGAACAGGTCCAAGGCACGTGCGTTCTCCGGGGTCTGTTGAAGCACCCGTAGGAAAAGGTCGGCGGCTTCATCATGTTCGCCCAGCGCCATCAATACTTCTCCGAACTGCAAGGCGGTATCGCCGCTCAGTGGGTGTTGTGCGTAGAGCTGTTCATAATGGGCCAGAGCCTTGGGCCAGTTGTTGTGCCTCCGGTACGCGTTGGCGAGCCGGGCCCTCGCGCCGCGGTCGTCGCCCTTGGCGAGCACCTTCTCGTAGAGTCTCTCGGCCTTGGGGTATTGCATCAGGTCGTACGCTTCATCCGCACGTTGCATGCGCACGGAGGAGCACGCCGACAGAACGAAGAGCGCTGATAGCCAGGAGAGGGACGAACTGCGCTTCATCATCAGAAATAACGGGGTGTCTTGATGCGGATGGGGTCTTTGCCGAAATCCATGCCCAGCATGACCTCATGGCTTCCGTTCGTATAGTCGCGCAGCTTGGATGTGGTCATGTCATAGGCATATCCGATGCGCAACATGGCATTGATCTGATACTCGACCATGCCGACCAGTGCATCGCCAGTACGGTAGCCAAGGCCCAACCACACACGGTCACGGTACAGCACGTTGCAGTTCACATCGGCCTCAACAGGAGCGGCGGGTGTGAATTTGATCATGGTGCTCGGTTTCAAGTCGAACGATTCGTTCAGTTGGAACACCTTTCCAGCGTGGAGGTAGTAGTGTTGAGTGAAGTACTTGTCGATGGCCCCATTGGCGTTCATGGAGATCTTGCCGTCGGCAGCATAGATCGTAGGGATGGACAACCCCGCGTAGGAGCGCCCATCGTACCAGTACATGCCGAACCCGAACTTGCCTACGGGTGCGTTCGAGATGTTCCCTTGGAAGACTTGATCGTTGCTGTCCCAATAGGTCAGGTCGCTCAACCGAGCGGAATAGACCGAAATTCCGGCGCGAAGGCCGAAGGCGAGTTTGCTTGTCTCGTTCAGTCGAAGATGGTACGCGTAGTGACCGGCGATATCAAGGTCTCGGCTCACGCCGATCCGATCGTGGACGATGGAGAGGCCGGCTCCCATCTTCCCTTTCATCAACGGGGCATCCAGAGCCATCATACTGGTCTGTGGCGCACCTTCCACGTTCAGCCACTGCGCGCGGTGAAGCAGGCTGCCGCTCATATAGGCATGGCTCCCGGCATATGCAGGGTTCAGGAAGAGCTGGTTGAACATGTACTGGCTCACCATCACTTCCTGTTGCGCGAACAAGCCGTGGCAGCCGATGAGTGCCAGCGCCGTTGGGAGGATATGGCGTAGGAGCTTCATGGGTTCTTTGGTCAACGGCGCAGATCAACATACCCTTGAAGGGTACGTTCCGCGTCATTTATACTGAGGATGATGAAGTATGTTCCATTCGGGAGGGCATCGCCCTGATTGCTGGTGCCGGCCCACTCGTTCTTGTAGTTCGGCTCTTCGTATACGATGTTCCCCCAGCGGTTCAGGACGGTGAGCTGGTTCCTGGGGTACCCTTCCAGGCCGCGCACGACGAAGTATTGGTTATCACCGTCCCCGTTCGGGCTGAAGGCCGTGGGCATCCTCAGGTCGGTCGCTTGGGCCAAGGTCACCGTGAGCATCGTGCTGCATCCGTTGGCGTCCGTCACCGTTAGCGTGTAGTTTCCGGCTGGCAGGCCATTGATGCTTTCGGTGGTGGCCCCATTGGACCATGCGAAGACATAGGGTGCACTGCCGCCGCTTACCGCGGTGGTGATGCTGCCGTCATGTGCGCCATAGCCGCTCACATTGAATCCTTCGGCGTAGCTGGAGATGATCGTGTCAATGGCGATGGCCGTCGGTTGTTGGATCACGAAGCTGTTGGTGAATGAACATCCCGCTGCGTCCGTCACGGTCACGCCATATATCCCCGCTGCGATATTCTGCAGGTCTTCGGATGACGTACCGTTGCTCCAAGCGAAGGTGTACGGCTGGGTACCGCTGCTAACGGTCAGGTCCACGCTGCCGGTCTCCATGCCGAAGCAGGCCACGTTCTGGGTACTGGTCGCAACATCAAGGGCTGCTGATCCGCTTACTGTTGCGGTCGCATTGGAGATGCATCCGTTCGCGTCGGTTATCACCACGTTGAACGCTCCTGCTACGAGGCCGCTAAGGTCCTCGGTCTGGGCGCCATTGTTCCATTGGAATGTGAATGGAGCGCTGCCACCAGAGACCGAGAGATCCACGACGCCATTCGCCGCAGAGCAAGCAGCTGCGGTGCTGGTCGCCAAGGCATTGATCGGTTCCGGGGCCTCAAGCGTGGAACAACTTTCGGCAACGCATCCGTTCGCATCGGTCACGCTCAGGCAGTAGGTGCCCGCTGCTAGGTCCGTGAGGTCGGTGGCGCTACTGGTGAACCCGTTCGGACCGCTCCAGGCATATGTGAACGGCTGTGCTCCACCAGTGATGGTTGCATCGATGGTCCCATCGTTCGCTCCGGCGCAGGAGATCGCGCTTCCGCCCGGGAACGCAGAGGTGGTAAGACCTGTCAGGATAGGTTCGGGCGCAATGATGTCCACGGTCTGTTGCACGGTGCAGCCGTTAATGTCCGTCACAGTCGCCGTATATGTGCCTGCGATAAGGTCGGTGATGTCCTCAGCGTTCGAACTGAAGTTCTCCGGACCGCTCCAGCTCGAAGTGTATCCACCGTTGCCGCCGGCTATGGTCAAGTCTATGGAGCCGTCGCTCGTGCCATTGCACGAGGTGTTGTATCCACTGAACACGCTCGTGATCGCGGTGGTGTAGAGGGCGGTGTCCGGTTGCGTTAGCATCACCGTGGTGAAGAAATTGCACTGGTTCGCATCGGTGACCACCAGCTCGTAGTTGTATTCACCTGCTGGGAGCCCGCTCACATCCTCGGTCGCGCTCAGTTCTTCATCGTTCGGGCCCCGCCAGCTGAACATGTACGGGCCGTTACCGCCGTTCACGGTCGCATCGATGGAACCATCGCTTGCACCGTAGCAGCTCACATTGGTGCCACTGGGGTAGACCGAGATCGTGAGATCCGCCGTCACGCTCGTGTTCGGCTGTGTCAGGGTTACGGTCGTGTCCATGGAACAGCCGTTGATGTCCGTGATGCTGATCACATAGTCACCAGCAACGAGTCCGTTATTCTGTAACGCTGACGATGTGAATCCCCCTGGACCGGCGATGACGACACTGAAAGGATCCACGCCACCGCTCGGTGTAAGGTCGATGACACCAGAACTGTCGCCCTCGCACTGCAGGTTGTACAAGCCGTAGAAGGAGACGTATGTGCCACTTGTGATGGGTGCGGGTCCATTCAGGGTGGTGACGAACGTGCTGGTACAATTGAGGTCGTCATTGACCACTACCGAGTATTGACCGTTCATGACACCGGAGAGGTCCTCGCTGTTCGAGATGAATCCGTTCGGTCCGTTCCAAGAGAAGGAATAGGGGGCTCCACCACCGCTCATGGTGATGTCCACGCTGCCCATTGCTGCATCGCCACAGATGTTCGAGATGTTGGTGAAAGCTGCTTGCAGCGGGTCGGGTGCGTTCAACGAGATGGTCGTGTCCTGCTCGCAACCATTGGCATCCCGCACGATCAGCACATAGGCACCAGCGCCCAGCCCGGAGAGATCTTCCTGCTGGCTACCGAAACCATCGGGTCCGGTCCAGTCCAGTTGATAGGCCGGTGTGCCACCGGAGATGGTCAGTTCTATGCTGCCATCGTTACCTGCACAGCTCACAGGAAGTCCGTTGAAATCGCTGAATTCGATCACCACGTCCAAAGGCCCGGGGGCCGTGAGCGATGCAGTGGCCGATCCTTCGCAGCCGTTGGCATCCGTCACTATCAGGTCGTACTGCCCCGCGATCAAACTGGTGAGGTCTTCATCCGTGCTGGTGAAACCATCGGGGCCTGACCAGAGGAAGTCATAGCCTGGTGTGCCGCCGGTGGCCGTCGCATCGAACACCCCGATACCGATCGTGGCACACGGGATATTGAACCCGCCATTGTACGTAATAGAGGATAATGTCACTTGAACAGGTGCCGGTTCGCTCACGACGTGAGTGGTGGTGTTCGTGCATCCGTTCGCATCCGTGATGACCAGGTCATAGTTGCCGGCACTGAGGGAAGTGATGTTCTCTGTACCTGCGGTGAATCCGTTCGGGCCGCTCCACAGGATGGAGTACGGTGCTGTACCGCCGGTGATCTCGGCGTCCAAGGCCCCGTCCGTTCCACCGGCGCAAGTGATACCCATACCGCCGGGTTGGGTCGCACTTGTAACGTTCACCGTCACGGTGGCAGGTGCCGTCAAGGTGTATGTTGGGGCAATGTTGCAAGCATTGGCGTCGGTGATGGTCACCGAGTAGGTTCCTGCTGTGATGTTGGTGCGGTCTTCGTCGGTTGTGCCATCATTCCATAGAATGGAATAAGGGGCCGTACCACCGCTTAACGTGATGTCAATGCTGCCGTCGGTGGCCCCGTCGCAGGTCACATTGTTGCCGTTGATATTGGACAGTACGGCGGATAGGTCGATGGGTGTCGGTGCGGAAAGCAAGGTGCCAAGCATGACCGTGCATCCGTTGGCGTCGGTGATGGTGGCCTGGTAGAAGCCTGCACTTAGGCCGCTAACGTCTTCAGTGTTTGCGGTGAACCCCACGCCATCGGTCCAGGCAACGGTGTACGGTGTGGTTCCGCCGGATATCGTCAGGTCTACCGCTCCGTCCGTGGCACCGGCACAGGAGATCTGGTCGCCACTCGCGAAGTTGCTTGTCACGGTATTCGTTGCGATCGGTGTAGGAGCGGTCAACGTGGTGAATGCAGTCGCGGAGCATCCATTGGCATCAGTGATGATCGCTTGGTAGTTTCCCTCGCTGAGTCCGCTGATGTCTTCGGTGTTGGAGGTGAAGCCGTCGGGTCCGCTCCAGCTGATGGTGTACGGCCCGATCCCGCCCGAGATGTTCAGGTCAATGGCCGCATCGTCAGCGCCGGTGCAGCTGAGGTTGTTGCCATTGTGTGATGATGGCGTGACCGCGAGGGTGATCAGCTGAGGGGCTTCAAGGATGAAATCCGCCACGGTGACACATCCGTTGAGGTCCGTTACCTGCACATCATAGCTGCCTGGTTCCAGGCTGTTCACATCTTCGGTAGTGGCTCCGAATCCAGTGTTGCCACTCCAGATGAACGTGTTGCTTCCTGCGCCACCGGTGACGGTAAGGTCGATGCTGCCGTCGTTGGCATCCGTGCAAGAAGTATTGCTCCCGTTGAAATCGGATATGATGCCGCTCGCGCTGAATAGCGTTGGTTCGGTCAATGTCACGTTCGAGGAAGTGGTGCATCCGTTGGCATCACTGATCGTCGCCGAATACGTTCCGGCGTGCAAGCCTTGGATCAAAGCGCTGGTGGCGGTGTATCCATCGGGGCCGGTCCATTGAATGGAAGCTGGTGCTGTGCCACCGTTGACCTGCAGTTCGATCTGACCGGTGCTTTCACCATGGCAAGCGATGGCATCGCCGCTGGCACTGGTCGGTGTGATGCTGTTCGTGGTGAGCGGTAGGGGTTCGGAAAGCACCACGGTCGTCGACGTTGTACAGCCGTTCGCGTCCTGTACGTCAAGCGCATAAGTTCCTGCCAGCAGACCGGTCGGGTCCGCGTTCGCGCTGGTAAAACCGTTCGGACCCGCCCAAACCAGGTCGTACGGTGCGGTGCCGCCCGTTACAAGGGCATGGGCTGCACCGTCGCTGGCACCGCTGCAACTGATGTTCGTTGCACCCAACACGTCGGCCGTGGCGTTCGCCGTTAGCGAGGTCGGAGCTGTGATGGCCTGTGTCAATGTCAGGGAACATCCGTTGGCATCGCTCACGGTGGCGGTATAGCTTCCGGCGGAAAGCGCAGCGATATCCTGGGTGCTGGCGGTGAATGCGTTCGTCCCGGTCCATTGGTAGGTGAAGGGTGCGGTACCGCCGGTCACGGAAAGATCGATGGCGCCGTCACTACTCGATGCGCAACTCACACCCCAGCCGCCGGGGTAGTTGCTCGCCGTTGCCGTCACTTGCAATGAGCCGGGTTGGCTCACATTGAAGGCCGTCGTTAACGAGCAGCCATTGGCGTCGGTGACCGTCAGGTCGTAGGTGCCTGCGGACAGCGCATTGATGTCCAATGTGGAGGCGGTGTACCCGTTCGGGCCGCTCCATGCATAGGAATAGGGTGCCGACCCACCGGTCACCGTCGCGTCAACGGCTCCTGTGGAACTGCCCTGGCAGGCAGCCGTAGTGATCGTGCCGGTGGTGTTGAGCGCAGCTGGTTCGGTGATGTTGACCGTGGTATCAAGCGCACACCCGAAGAAGTCAACGATGTTCAGCGTGTAGATCCCGGGTTCCAGGGCGCTCAGGTCCTCCAGCCCCGTCTGCTGCCCACCGGCATCTGTCCAGATATGGGAGTAAGGTGCATGCCCTCCTTGCAAGGTGAGGTTGATGGATCCGTCGTTCGAGGCGTTGCATCTCACTTGGGAGATATCCAGGCTGTATGAAAGGGGTGCTGTTGAACCTTGGATGGTCACCGGGTGGTGCTTCGATCCGGAACACCCGTTGTTATCGATGATCTCAACAGTGTACAGTCCCGGTGATAGCCCGGTCGCGGTGGTTCCGTTCGTCGTCGGTTGTGTATCCCATGTGATCGTGTAAGAGCCGCTGCCTCCAGATACCGCAATGGTCGCTTCACCGTTGGCCGCCCCGAAGCATGTCTCATGGGTCACTTCGTCAACGAACGCCGTGATCGGGCTAGCGGGTTGTAAGATGTTCACACTGGACGCAGCGATACAGCCACGTGCATCGGTCACGTTCACTACGTAGGTTCCGGCGAATAATGCTGTGGCGTTCGTTCCTGCCTGAGCGGGTGCGGTGTTCCAAACGAACGAGTACGGTGCAGTGCCGCCGATAGCAGATGCCACGGCGCTGCCTTCCGCTTCGCCATGGCAGAGCACGTCCGTATGGGAGGTGATGCTCACCGCGAGCGCGGCGGTCGGTTGGGTGACGATGATGTTGCGCGTGGTCGAACATCCATTGATGTCCATGATGGTGCAGGTCCAGGTCCCTGCGTTAAGGTCCGTGACGTTCGGCGTATGCTGTGCTGGCGAAGTGTTCCAACTGTAGGAATAGGGAGCCGTTCCACCAGAGGCATTCACATGTGCTGCACCATCATCGCCACCAAAACAGCTCACCGTTGTCGTTACGGATGCAGTGGTAGTAAGTGCGGATGCCTGGGTCAGTGTCGTAGGGGTCGATAGCGTACATCCATTCGCATCGGTGAGGGTCAGCGTATACATTCCCGACGATAGTGCGGTGATGTCCTCGTTGGAGGCATTGAATCCACCTGGTCCTACCCACTGTGTTGCCACCGGTGCCACACCCCCGGTCACGAAGGCATCGATGCTGCCCGTGCTAGCCCCATTACAACCGATGTTCCATCCGCCTGTCACTGTCGGGGAGGATAGCGCGCTACTCAACGCTGGTGGCGCGTCCATTGCATACGTTGCGGCGGTGGAGCAACCATTGGCGTCGGTGAGGATGTAGTTGTAGGTTCCGACGCCGAGCCCGACCACATCTTCAGTGGTCGCACTGAAGCCGTTGGGCCCGGTCCAAGCATGTGTGTAAGGCGTTGTGCCACCGGTCAAGGTCTGTGCGATGGTCCCATCAGTGGAGGATGGACAGCTTACTTCGAAGCCGTTGAAGTCGCTGGTGGTCGACGCGATGCTGAATAGACCAGGTTGGCCGACATTGAAGTTGGAGCTGGCGATACATCCATTACCATCCGTGACGGTGAGGATGTATACCCCTGATCCCAGGCTGCTGATGTCGGTGGCGGAGGAAGTGAAGCCGCCAGGCCCGGACCAGGAGGTGCCATACGGTGCCGTTCCTCCGTTGATGCTCGCATCCACCGCTCCGTTGAACGCACCACCACATGTGGTGGGCGTAACGGTGCCGCTAAGAGCGAGAGCTGCTGCGGGTTGCGTGATGGTGACGTTGCGCGTGGTGGTGCATGCGTTGGCATCGGTGACGGTGCACGTCCAAGTACCTGCGGGGAGGTTGGTGGCGGTGGCCGTGTTCTGTGCGGGTGTCGTGTTCCAGCTGTAGGC
>JAEUTA010000024.1 GCA_016788205.1 Flavobacteriales bacterium
GCGGGCGGCGCGTTCCACGAAGGCTTTGAGGCGCGCGGCGGCATCGTCGTAGCTCTCCAGGAAGAAGCTGTAGACGGCGGCGTAGCGCATGGGGAATTGCGCGGGGTTGAGGTCCCAGCCCTGGTAGAGGCCTTTCCAGAGCGAGTGGCGCGTGTGGTCGAAGGCCTTTTTCCAGTTGCGGTGCACCACGGCCTTGTTCTCGGCGCGCTGCTTCGGTGTGAGCCCCGGGTCTTTGCCCGGGGTGACGCGATGTGGTCCGATGGGCATGACGTTGGTGGCGCCGTCGCTGAGCCAGATGCCGGTGGCGCCGAGCGAGACCTTCATCATCATGTGCGCGAAATCGCACACGGCGTGGCCCATGTCCTGGTACTTCGCGGTGATGTTGTTGGCGGCGGTGTAGTCGTAGGTGCCGAAGGCCGTGGCGATCATGCGGCCCTTGCTGGCGAGCACGAAGCGGCGCAGCGGGTTGCTGCCGTCCGCGCCGATCACGGCCTGCGTGGTCTCCACCATCATCTCCATCTTCAGCGCGTTCTTCGGGATCTTGGTATTGCTTTCGATCGCTTCGAAGAGTTGCACCAGCGCGGTGATCTGCTCGGGGATCGTAACCTTCGGCAGCATCACCACGAAGTTGTCGGGCAGCTTGCCGTTGGTGGCTTTGGCGAGCGTGGTGAGGAAGATGTCGAGCGTGCGCGCGCCGCGTTCTTTCAGGTCTTCGGTGAAGGGCTTGATGCGGATGCCGATGAAGGGCGGCAGCGACTTCGCTTTCATGCCCTTCGCCACTTCGAGCGCGGCCTGCGCGGCGGTGGCGTCCTCTTCTTCCCAGCTGCGGTTACCGAAACCGTCCTCGAAGTCGATGCGGAAATCCTCCAGCGCTTCGGTGCGCAGCTTGTGGATCACCTTGTTGTAAGTGGCGTAGGCGAGCCAGCCGGGTTCCGCTTTCGTCTTGCCGCTCGTGTTCGCAAGGCGCTTGGCCAGCTTGGCGATGTCGGCGGACTTCTTCGGAAGCTTCTCGTGACCGGGCATCTCCAACGCGCGGGCGAATTCCGTGAAATCGACAGCGTTGTCGAGCAGGGTCTTCAGCGCGGCGTTGGCCATCTTCTTCGCGCTGTCCGAACGGAAGAGATCGGCGCCACCGTAGACCGTGTGCACGGGCTGGCGCTCGGGCCGGTCGCCGGGGTAGATGGCCTGGAAGGCTTTGTTGGCCTTGCCGAGGGTATCGAGGATGCGGGACTTGTCTTTGGATGGAACGCTGAAGTTCATGGGTGTTGAATATCGAACATCGAACACTGAAGGTCGAATGTCGAAGTGAATGCGGGCTATCTGGTCGATCGGAGGTTGGCTTCAGCCGTTCTGACACTTGCCACGAAGATGGCGGTTAGCTCGTTGCATTCGGCCATAGCCGCCTTGACGAGGTCGTGGTCCTTGAGGAGCCCAGCACGATCGATGATCTTCAGGCACACACGGCATTCACGCAATTCCTTCAGACAAATCTTGACCTTGTGGATGAAATCCCTTCGTGATTCTCCACTTTGGGCTTCGCCGTAGTTCAACGCCGGCGATGTACCCGAACGCGTCAACTGACCTGAAAGATGCTGACCCGCGTAGGTCTTCGGCAATGCATCCGCCACCTTAAACATCAGCACCGAGAAGTCGACCAGCCTATCCTCCAGATCGAACTTCCTCGGTTGAGCAGCGCCAGGCATTTCACTTCGATGTTCAGCGTTCGCCATTCGATGTTCGATATTCCCTCAACTCCCCCGATACGTCGAGAACCCCCACGGGCTCAGCAAAAGCGGCACATGATAATGCCCGTCGTTGCCCAGTTCGAACACCACTTCGATGTATGGGTAAAAGCTCTTCGTCTTGTGCTCGCTGAAATAGGCCGAGACATCGAAGCGCATGCGGTAGGTGCCTTCGGTCAACGTCACTTCCTTCGGCACGAAGTCCGGGATGCGGCCATCGGCATTGGTGCTGCCCATGGCGAGATCGTCCCAGGCATCGGCGGCCGTGGCGCGTTGCAGGGTGACACGGATGCCTCGCGCGGGGATACCGCGGGCGGTGTCGAGGACGTGGGTGGAGATGGTGGTCATGAGCTCAGTTCTTTCACCGCCACGGCGCAACGAACGCAACGGTATTCGCCACGAAATACAAAGGAACGTTGCGCAGTCTTGGCGAACGTTGCGTCGTTGCGGTGGAAATTCATGCCAGCAGTTTCTTCAACCGGATCCGCGTGATCTTGTTCTGTTCCTCAGCCGCCACGTTGATCTCGTGCGCGGGGTCGTTGTCCATGCGGGCTTCGAGTAGTGCGAGCATCTCGGCAGCGCTCTTGCCGGTGGCGCAGACAATGAAGATGTGCCCGAACTTCTCCTCGTAGTTCTTGTTGCCGTCGGCCAGGCGCTGGATCACGGACGCATCGGCACCTTCCACACCTTTCTGCTCACCACCGGCCCAGCTTTTGGTGTTGGCGTACTTCTTCGCCAGGCTCTCCACATCACCGATGCGCGGGTGACCTTCAAATGCTTCGAGGTAATCGTCCACGTCGCATTCCTCCCAGATGCGGTCGCTGATCTCCAGCATCTCGGCCAGGCTCTCGAACGGGCGATCGATCACCATGCGTTCCACCCAGCGTTGGGCGGCGCAGCATTGCGTGAAGGCCGCAGTGGCGTCGGCTTCGGAGAGGCGGTTGAGGGCGTCGATGGTCATTGCTCATGTTTCACCACAGAGGCACAGAGGACACAGAGGAGATCCTGTCGGAGTTCATAGTGCTCACATGCGCGTCAATTGCATTCTCTGTGCTCTCCGTGCCTCTGTGGTTAATGTATTCAAACGATGGTCCCCCACAATCGCGTCCGGCTCACCCCACCGTCCGGGAAGATACTCAGGCGCACGTGCGTGACGGGGTCGGCGCAGCGCACTTCCTGTTCGTAGGGATGTTCGTGGTCGGCTTGCAGTTTGGTGCGTTCGATGATGGGGCTCCAATTGGCTTTCGCGATCAATTCAAGCTCGGCTTTCGGGTCGACCCGGTGGGTCGACGGTACAGGTGCTTCGATAGATGTTCCCTCCAAGATAAAGGTATCCGGGTAGTTGCCCTTGAAGTGGCAGGTGTCGATCAGCGCCCTGCGGATGATGCCCTTGTGCGCCAGCCGCACGATCACCCAATCACGGTTGTTCGGTGTGCGATTGCGCTTTGTTTCCCAGCCATCGCCCATGTTCACCCCGCGGCCGGGCATGATCAGGTTGTTCATGTGACTGAAGAACATGTCGTTGCAATGGATCGCCAGTGCGCCGTTCTGGGCAGCTGCCAAGTCCACGACCTCATCGGCCTTCACGCGTGACCAGTCGCGCTGAACGTCGCCGTAGACGCGCAGACGGGCCACTCCGCCATCGGGGTAGATGTGCAGGCGGATGTGGGTAGCCAGCGGCAAAGCCGGTTTGGCCTCCACGAAATGCTGCGACCCGGGGTTCAATGTGGTCCTAGGCAGGACCTCGACCCACTTCTCCCCTTCACCGCTCTCGCTCGAAAGTCCGTTCGGCGCATAGCACGCTTCGATGGAACACGCCTGCGGCTGGTTGCCGAGGAAGTGCGCCGTATCCACATCGAAGCCCTTGATCGTGCCAGCGGCGCCAAGCTGAATGATCGCGATGTCATGCCCTTCCGTGCGCTTGCGGCGGCTTTCCCAGCCGTCCATCCACTTGCCGCGGTCGGTGTACTTGTCGGCGATGAAGATGGGCTTGCTTGGCTTGATCAGGTTCTCCTTCTCGGCAAAGAAGTCATCGGTACACCATAGCACCTTGCCACCGAAGCGCTCGGCGGCGAGGTCGATGAGGTGGGTGAAAGCGGGGGATTGTTGGTCTTGTGGTTTCATTGGTCATCTCCAGCTTGCGCGGATCTCAGCGTCCAGATCCTCTATCTCAGAGGCGTCTGCACCATACGCGAAATAGAGCACGTTCAATGCAGCCCATTGTCCATGGTACTGCTTCAACCTTAGCATCAAATCCTTCGTTTCCTTCACTGACAAAAGCTGGTCGGCGACCATTCTTCTGGCAACCTCGAATAGCTGTTTCTTGAACGGATGCTCAAAGGACGTCTCAAGCATATCAAGCAACTCCAATTGCCTTTGTCTAGTGACGACCGCTCTTTGCTCTACAGGCAGTCGACATACCTCTTCGAGAACCGCATAGCTAGCATTGGCCGAGATGGCCCATGCCTCATTGATCAGGCGTTTCATTCCATCCTGATCGTTGTACGGCAAACAACAGTCGATCCTATCCATGAACTCCTGCTCCTTGCCCACCGGAGCCAACCCGAAAAGAACGCAACCGTCCGCTTGACCATGGCGCATCGTTCGGCCATTCACAAAAGTCCTCTCCACCTTCCCGTGCAGCGTCCGCCCAGCATACGGCGTGAGCCTGTGTCGGTGCTGGATGTCCTCCACCTTCACAACAAAGCTCTTCTCCGGATCCCAGACCACCAAGTCGGCATCGCAACCAGGAGCAATGCGGCCCTTCTCCCTCAGCCCAAGGAAATCCGCAGGGTTCGTGCACAATAGCCGCGCGACATCCTCCAACGAGAAGCCCTTCACCTTCGCACCGGTCCAGAACGCAGGCAACAAGAACTGCAGCCCCGCGATACCTCCCCACGCCTTCATGAAGTCGCCGCTCTGGGTCTCTTTCATTTCCGGCGGCGCGGGTGAATGATCCGTGGCCACGAAGTCGAGCGTGCCATCCTTCAGCGCTTCCCAGAGCAGTTCGTTGTTCGCCCGCTCGCGGATGGGCGGAGCGCACTTGAACTCGGTGGCACCATCGGGAATCTCCTCCGCGCAAAACACCAAGTAGTGCGGACAGGTCTCGGCGGTTATGCGCAGGCCTCTCCTCTTCGCATCGCGGATCAGCGGCAGGGCTTCGGCGGCGGAAACGTGTACGATGTGGACGTGGACATCGAACTCCTCGCTGAGGCGGATCATGAGGGCGATGGCGTCCGTCTCCCACTTCGCGGGGCGACTTGCTAGGTATTCGGCATAAGAGCGTGAGTTGCGCTTCGACGGGCTCAGCGTGACAGTGCTTGGCGATTCGAGTTCACAATGCACCAACAGCTTAGCATCGTGCTTCTTCAGGATCGGCAGCGCCTTCCGCAGATCCGCCTCGGTGACGTTCGGGAACTCGTCGATGCCTGAGTGCGTGAGGAAGGCCTTGATGCCGAATACACCAGCGTTCAGCAAGCCCCCAAGGTCGTCGATGTTGTTGAGGATCACACCGCCATAGAAACCCACGTTGACATGCAACTTCCCTCTCGCGGCTTCGTGCTTCAGCTTCAGAGCTTCCACGGTCGTGGTCACCGGGCTCGCGTTCAACGGCATCTCGATCAATGTGGTGATGCCCCCTGCTGCAGCGGCCTTCGTGGCGGTCTCGAAACCCTCCCACTCGGTACGCCCCGGCTCGTTGATGTGTACATGCGCGTCGATCACACCGGGCATGATCACCTTGTCGCCGAAGCTCTCGAAGGAAATGCCTTCCTGTTCCACCCGACCGGGCAGGACGTCCTGGATCTTGCCATCGGCGAGGATGAGCGTGGCTTCGATCACACCGGTGGGGGTGATGACGCGGGTGCTATGGAGTGCGGAAGTCACGATTAGCTGATTAGCTGATGTGTAGGATTAGCTGATGGAAATGCTGATAGCGACCATTCTACAATTGTAGAAGCTCTTGAAGCTCTCCATTTTGAGCATCACCTCATCGCCCAACAGGCATTCATCAGCTAATCGGCTAATCATCACATCAGCTAATCAACTTTGGCGCCCTGCAATATCCACCGTTTCAACACTGTCCGTTCCTCATCCGTCATCCCTGTTTTGTTGCCTTGCGGCATCGTCTTGGTGCGCACGGCGCGGGTCATGATCTTGTCGGTCATCGCCACGATCTGTTGCGGGGTATCATACATCACGCCGTTCGGGGCGGTGGTCCATTGGTCGTCGGTGGGGCTAGCGCTGTGGCACTGTATGCAGCGGGCCTGGATCACGGCGTTGGCTTCCTCGAAGCTGGCAGGAATGGTGCTGTCCATGGTATCCTCGAAGGCGGGTGAGATCACAAAGCTCATTACCACTAGCGAGAGCACGCTACCGGCGAGCCACATCGGTTTGCTCTGGCCACGGTCCAGCAGGTTCCAGTAGTGCTTGATGCCCGCGCTGGCCACGATCATCACCATCAGAATGATCCAATTTCCGCTGTGGCCGAAGGTGCTCGGAAAGTGATTGCTGATCATGATGAACACGACCGGCAGCGTGAAGTAGTTGTTGTGCAGCGAGCGTTGGCCGGCCTTCTTGCCCAACGTTTCATCGAGCGGCTGGCCTGTTTTCGCGGCACGCACCAAGGCCTTCTGGCTGGGGATGATGGTGAAGAACACGTTGCCCACCATGATGGTCCCGATAACGGCGCCGACATGGATGAAGGCCGCACGACCGCTAAGCAGGTGCGTGAGCGCGTAGCAGATCACCGCGAGGATCACCGTGCCCACGAGCGCGAAACGACCTTGGTTCAGGATCAATTTCGAGCGGCACATGCTATCGTAGATCACGTAGCCGAGGACTAACGAACCAACACCGATCGCGATCGCCGTGGGAACGGAGATGTCGGCCACCGTGGGGTCGATCATGAACGCCTTCGCATCGGCGTAGTAGACCAGGAAGAGCAATGCGAAGCCGCTAAGCCAGGTGAAGTAGGCTTCGTACTTGAACCAGTGCAGGTGCGTCGGGATCACCTTCGGCGCCACCTTATACTTCTCCACGTAGTAGAAACCGCCGCCGTGGATGGCCCAGAGGTTCCCGGCCAGTTCTTCGCGCAGGCCGTGCGTCCGATTGAGGTTGTTCTCGAGGAAGATGAAGTAGAACGAGGCACCGATCCACATGATGCCGGCGATCACGTGGGTCCAGCGCACGGCGAGGTTGAGCCACTCCATGACGTAGCCGTACATGGATGTGCCGAGCACCGCGACGTACGTGAGATAACCCAGCCCGAGCACGAGGAAGAAGAATTTGCACGTCTGCCGCGTGGCGATGGCCGTGGAGCGTGCCTGCTCCAGATCGAAGCGAATGCCAGCGGACAAGTCTTCCTTCTGCAACTCGGCGTTCAGCGTGGCGGCCAAGCGCCGGAACCAGATGAACAGGCCGAAAAGCAGTCCGCAGAGCAGCACAGCAGGCCACAGCATGGGGCTGTGCGCAAGTTTGGTGGCGAACGATACTTCGGCGGACATTCCCACGAAGATGCGCGTTTCCGTTCCTTCGCAGAGCAGGGCATGGCAAGTGCTCTTTGAACAAGGGCAGCGTGAACAACCAGCGCGACTTCTGGCTTGAGGTGCAAAAGCGGGTCACGGATCTTGATCCGTTGGCCCTGCTCTGCGTCGTGGAGAGCATCGGCAGCAGCCCGGGCCGAGCAGGGTTCAAGATGTGCCTGCCCATTGGTAGCACTCTGTTCGGCAGCATCGGCGGCGGCATCATGGAGAAGAAGCTGGTGGACCTCACGGCGGACCTGATGGACCGCGAGAACAGTTTCCCCTTTCTGAAACGCCAGGTACATCAAGCCGACCTCGGCAAGGACCGTTCAGGCATGATCTGTTCGGGCGAGCAAACGGTAGCCGGTTTCTTCCTGTACGAGGCAGAGGCCATTCAACTGGTGACCGACATCCTCGCCGCTTTCGATGATCGCGAACAGCCGCGTGAACTGGAGTTCAGTTCGAAGGGCATCCGCATCATTCCTGCCGGCGAACGTCGTGCATTGGAAGAGGATGAATGGTGCTACTACGAAGCCCTGGCCACGCAGCCGCGCATCGCCATCGTGGGCGCTGGTCACGTGTCACTGGCGCTTTCCCGACAAATGGACCTGCTCGGTTTCCATGTGACCGTGTTCGATGACCGGCAAGGGCTGAACACCTGGCACGCCAACACCTTCGCACGAGAGAAGATCCTGGTCGATTACGGTCGCATCGCCGAACAACTCCCCTCCGACCCCGATCTGTACGTGGTGCTGGCCTCCGTCGGCTATCGCACCGATGACCTCACCCTCCGCCAACTGATCCACAACCGCTACAAGTACCTCGGCATGCTGGGCAGCGCGGAGAAAGTGCGCGTTATGTTCGAAGCGATGCGCAAGGACGGCTTTCCGGAAGCTGTACTGGCTCGAGTCCACGCACCGATCGGCCTGCCCATCCACAGCCGCACACCGGAAGAGATCGCGGTGAGCATCGCGGCGGAGATCATCAGGGTGAAGAACACCTGATCACGGCCAAAAAGAAACCCGGCACAAGGCCGGGCTCTTCATTCTAGGTTGTTTCAGGATCAAACGTCCAGCTTCGCGTACACCGCGTTCTTCTCGATGAACTCGCGACGTGGCGGCACTTCATCGCCCATCAGCATGCTGAAGATGCGATCGGCCTCGGCACCGTTCTCGATGGTCACCTGGCGCAGCGTGCGGCGGCTGGGATCCATGGTGGTCTCCCACAGCTGCTCGGCGTTCATCTCACCGAGACCCTTATAGCGCTGCACGTTCACGCTGGCGTCCTTGTTCGCGCCTTTCATGCGCTCGATCACGGCATCGCGCTCGGCTTCGTTCCAGCAGTACACCTGCTCCTTGCCCTTCTTCACCATGTACAGCGGTGGTGTGGCGATGTAGAGGTAGCCCTGCTCGATCAGCGGCTGCATGTAGCGGAAGAAGAAGGTCATGATCAGCGTCTGGATGTGGCTACCATCCACGTCGGCATCGCACATGATCACGATCTTGTGGTAGCGCAGCTTGGTCATGTTCAGCGCCTTGCTGTCCTCCTCGGTGCCGATGTGTACACCCAGCGCCGTGTAGATGTTGCGGATCTCCTCGTTGTCGAGGATCTTGTGCTGCATCGCCTTCTCCACGTTCAGGATCTTACCGCGCAGCGGCAGGATGGCCTGGAACTCGCGGTTGCGGCCCTGTTTGGCCGTTCCACCGGCGGAATCTCCTTCCACCATGAAGAGCTCGCTCTGGCTGGCGTCCTTGCTCTGGCAATCGGCCAGTTTGCCGGGCAGCCCACCGCCGGAGAACGCGCCTTTGCGCTGCACCATCTCGCGCGCCTTCTTGGCAGCGTGGCGGGCCGTGGCGGCGAGGATCACCTTGTCCACGATCTGCTTGGCGTCCTTCGGGTGCTCTTCGAGGTAGTTCTCGAGCATCTCAGCCACGGCGATGTTCACCGCGCCGCTCACCTCGTTGTTGCCCAGCTTGGTCTTGGTCTGGCCCTCGAACTGGGGCTCGGCGACCTTCACGCTGATCACGGCGGTGAGTCCCTCGCGGAAGTCATCACCGGCGATCTCGAACTTCAGCTTCTGCGTGGCACCGCTGGCATCAGCGTACTTCTTCAGCGTACGCGTAAGGCCCATGCGGAACCCGGCGAGGTGCGTACCGCCCTCGTGGGTGTTGATGTTGTTGACGTACGAGTGGATGTTCTCCGAGTACGAATCGTTGTACACCATGGCGATCTCCACGGGGATACCCTGCTTCTCCCCTTCCATGTAGATCACGTCCTCCATGATGGGCACGCGGGTGCCATCGAGGTACTTCACGAATTCCACGAGACCTTTTTCGCTGAAGTAGGTCTCAGTGACGAAGTTGCCATCCGCATCGGCGCGGCGCTCGTCGGTGAGCGTCAGCTTGATGCCTTTGTTCAGATAGGCCAGCTCGCGCAGACGGGCCGCCAGCGTATCGAAGTTGTACTCGTGAACTTGGAAGATCGTGGCATCCGGGTGGAAGGTCACGATGGTACCGCGGTAATCCGTGGCACCCACCTCCTTCACCGCATACTTAGGCTTGCCTTCGCTGTACTCCTGCTGGTAGACCTTGCCACCACGGTGAACCTCGGCCAGCAACATGTCACTCAACGCGTTCACGCAGCTCACGCCCACACCGTGCAGACCACCGGAGACCTTGTAGCTGTCCTTGTCGAACTTGCCACCGGCGTGCAGCACGGTCATGACCACTTCGAGGGCGCTACGGCCTTCCTTGGCGTGCATATCAACCGGGATACCACGGCCGTTGTCCTTCACCCGGATGCTGTTGTCAGGCAGGATGGTGACATTGACCGTATCACAATGGCCGGCGAGGGCTTCATCGATGGAGTTATCGACCACTTCGTACACGAGGTGGTGGAGGCCCTTCACCCCGATATCGCCGATGTACATGGCCGGGCGTTTCCGCACCGCCTCGAGGCCTTCCAGCACCTGGATGCTGTCGGCCGAATAGCTCGCCGCCGCTTTCTTCTTCTCGCTCATTTCAACTGCTGTCTCAGACATGGTTCCAATGGGTTCTTGCGCCCCTTTCAGAGAGGTTCGCGAAGATACCACCAAAGAGCCTGTCTTTCAGCCCGTTTTCCCAACAGGAACGCGGGGTTTGTTGATAATTAACACGCCCCGGATTTGCATTTCCGGGCGGTGTTCCACCCCATGTCACGAACTGCGCTTCAGAGGCCTCCCGAGCAGTTGATAGAGCGCGGTGAAATGGGCCCAGAGCACAGCCGGAACGAGCATAGCAGGCAGCAGGACACCGGGTGTACCGATCACGAGGACATTGGGCTGTTCGAAAGCCCATCTTTGGACGGACGAGGGTATGCTGAAGATCGCCGTGACCACCACGATGCCAAGAAGCACCAAACCGCCCAGGTTCCAAGCCACCAGCACCGCTTTCCCCGGTTTGCGGCGGGATAGCATCCAAGCGGTGAGGAACGCAGCACTAAGGCCGGTTGCGATGTCGAAGTTGTGCCCGCTGTAGGTCATGCTTCGGGGTACCAGATGATCCAGGTAAGCCTCGTGCAATACCAGCTCAACCGGCACCCGCAGGACATGTAGCGCGGTAAGCGCAGTGATGTCGGCATTCCCCAGCCAACGGCGCCCGGCGGGAAGAATGAAGGCCGCAACTAACGCAAGCACCATCGGCGCCACAATAGCCAGTTGTGGGGGCGGGATTGCTTCTGTATCGCGGTAGAACCCGCTCTCGACAAGGTACCATTGCCCCGCGCCGAACGCGCAAAGGACCAGCGGCAAGCCCCAACCCCGCGAGGCCTTTGTTGTCCATAACAAGCACCACAGCACAGCTAGAACGAAAAGGATGGTCGCACTGCCGCTCATGGGCTGGGCCACTAAGGACGATCAGAACGAGTACGTGGCCCCACCCAACAACAGCCCACGCTGCACGGGATAACGCACCCAACGCTCGTATTTGCTCGCACTGAGGTTGCTCATATCCAAGAACGCGCTAAGGCGCTTGGTGTAGCGGTACTCAAGACCAAGATGCAAGTCCAGGAAGCCGTCCAGGTCGATGGTGGTGGGGTTGATGATGACCTCGGAACTGGCATCGGCTGGGTTGACGTAGTATCCCGCTTTCCGTTGACCGAGGAACAGGGCTTCGGCTGTTACGATCAGCTTGTCCTGCATGCTGTACGTGGCCCCAAGCGCGAGTTGGTACGGCGGCAGGTTCCATGCTTCCACCTGATCGTCCATGGTGTAGTTGCTCACGTCGATGCGGCCTTTCACGCGTAAGGCATCATCCGCGCGATAGCTCAGTTCACCGCTCATGTTGAAGACTCCGACGCGGTCGTACACCGCAGCGAAACGGTCTCCGAAGGGAGCGTTCGGGGCCGACACGAAGAGCGGGCGGTCTTCGATCGCGCTCAGGCTCAAACGCACATCGAACCCGATGCGACTGCTGAAGCTTCCGCGCAATCCACCGTAGAAGTCATAGAGTTGGCTGCTGTTCTGGAGGATGGGCGTACCGATGAGCCAGGGATTCTCGCGCGTGAGGTTGCGGAAGCTGTTCCGGCGGCGTTCGCCCTCCAGGCCCACATAGGGTACCAGAATGTCATCGAAGAGGCTGTAGCTTGCATAGGCACGCGGGAAGAAGTGGAAGGAGGTCTTGCCCTGCGAATCGATGTAGATACCAGCTCCGATGCGCACCATGTATTTATCTCCCTGGCGCGTGATGTTCGGCGTAAGGCCGATGAGCGTTCCATTGATGCGCAGGTCACCCAGGGCGGCACTACGCACCTCGCCGAACACGCCATTGCTGAGCGTACCACGGTAAGCGTTGTTGTCGATGAGGATGCCGAGACCGTAGCGATCACCAGCCTCGGCTTTGCTCAGGTCGGCGGTGAGGCGCACGTTGGTCTCGCTGCTCTCGCTGAGGCTCGTGTAGTTGTGTACTTCCAATCCGACGTCGTGCGCGATCAGTGTACTGTCCTTGTACAGGCTGCGAATGCGTGCGGCGAAACCGATGTCATTGTAGAACTGTTTCAGCGCATCTTCCGGCGCATCGGGTGCATTGGCGATCACGTTCTCCACGCTATCCGTGGATGCGTAGCCGTAGTAGCTAACGCGACGGCGATCGTAGGTCAAGCGGCCACCAACCTCGTGATTGCGGATGTAATGGTTGTAGAAGCCGTCGATGTTGTTGAAGCTGTAACGGCTCGGGCCCACGTCGTTGATGCCGCCCGCACTGCTCATGTGCTTCACGTGCAGGCCCCACGCATTGTCCCGCGAACGGGCTTGGTCGTAGTACAGTTCACCGAGCGGTGTGGTGTACAGGCCGAAACCGGCTTTCAGGAAACCCTTGTAGAGCTTCTGCTGCGCGCTCTTCACGTCAAGCTTCACAGCGGCCAGGCTATCCACTTTGGATGGGATCGTGGCCTTCACCGGCAGTACATCGAAGTTGACCGGTCGATCGGGGAGGATGGTATCGATGGGTTCCGGACGCAGGTCTTTCTTCTGCGCATCGGCGATCGTGGGGCTGAAGATGCCTTGGATCACATACTCGCCACCTTGTCCTTGACCAAAAGCTGCCGAAGCGCTGATGAAAAGCACGGCGAGCAGGATGGAACGTTGCTTCAGCGTGCTCATTCTTCGTAGGTGTTATTGGTACCGGGCATGGGCACGAGAAGTTCTTCCTGTGGCGAAGGCGTGGTCTGCTGCACCTCGCTCGCGTTGATGGCGTTCAACCGCTGACGTGCTTGTGCGACCAACGCTGGGTCCTCGCTATTGTCGATCACGCCCTGCAAGGCAGCTTTGGCTTGGAAACGATCATCCAAGCGCACGTAGGCATCGGAGAGCAGGATGAAGGCCCGTGCTTTCCAATCGTCGTAGGCCGGATACTTCTTCACCAGATCGAAGACCTCCTTCTCAGTATCCGTGTACTTCTGTTGCAGGAAGCGGACGTAACCCAAGTTGTACTTCGCTTCGGCTCCCAGCGCGTTCGTGCTTTTCGCGGTGATCGCCTTGAACTTGGTGTAGGCGCCATCCAGATCGTTGCGATCAAGCAGATCCTTCGCCACGACCAGTTCGGCCTCGGCCTTCAGATCGGCGGTGGCGTCGGTGTTGGCGGCCACTTTCGCGGCGGCTTTGGCGGCATCGGCGCTACGCCCGAGTTCCAGCAAACAACGCATCTGGCCCACTTGAGCGGCCAGCCTGTTCTGGGGGAAGCTCGCGATCGGCTCCAGTTGTTCGAAGTAGTCCAGCGCGCCTTCCCAACGTTTGTCGCGGTAGAGGATGTCGCTCGCGCCGAACAATGCGCTTTCCATGAACTGCGAGACATCGGCTTTGATGGTCGCCTCCAGATCAGGTAGGGCCTGTGCGAACTTGCTGTCGCGGTAGAGGCAATCGCCGCGATAGAACTGCGCGTTCTGTGCGAAGGCGCCACGCGGGTACTTGACCAGGTAGTCGCCGAAGGCACCAATGGCTTGTGCGCACTTGCCGTCAAAGTAGAGCTGCTCAGCACTGCGGTAGTACTTCTCATCCAGGTCCAACGTGCTGGGATCCACGAAGCTGAGCGAGCGCACATACGTCTCGTACTCGGCAACGCGGCCTTGTTCCACGTAGATGTTCTCCAACGCAGCAAGAGCATCCTTTGATCCGTCGATCGTCGGATACTTGGCCACGATCGCTTTCAGCTGCTCAATGGCCTTGTTCGCATCGCCTTTGCGCTTGTGGATCTCCGCAGTTTGCAACATGCTTTTCTGTACATGTGGGCTGTTGGCGTGTTGCGAGATCACCTGGGTGTAGTAGCCCAACGCAGCGTCATCATTCCCGAGAAAGACATAGGTCTCACCCAATTGGAACTTGGCATCGGCCGCATAAGACGAGTTCGGTTTGGCCAGCAGCAAGCCCTTCAACGTGGTGATCTTCTCGTTGAACTGCGACGCCAATCCCTGGCACACACCTTTCTGGAACAACGCATAGTCGTGGTCGTCGGCACCGGACCTCACCGCGTCATCATACCACTTCACGGCTTGTGCATTCTCCTTCGTCACGAAGTAGCAATCGCCCAAGCGCACCATGGCATCGGAACGTTGAACGGTGGCGCGCTTCTCGGCGGCAACGAACCGACGGAACGCCGTTGCTGCCTCTCCATACTGTTTCATCTTGAAGTACGTGTAACCCATGCCATAACCCGCCTGCTCGTACAGGTCGGTGGCATAGGCTCCGGTGGAATTGCGCAGGTCATCATACTTGCGCAGCGCTGCGGAATAGTCGCCTTGGCCGTAGTAGGATTCCGCCATCCAGAAATGCGCCTTCGCGTTCACGCCGGGGTTCACGGGATACTTCAGCGCCTTCTCGAAGAACAGCGCAGCATCCTTGTACATGCGGCCTTCATACAACTCAACGCCACGATCGAACGCGAGCTTCTGATACGCCTCCTGCAAACGCAGGTCCTTGTCCTTGATCTCGTCCAAAGAGGCTAGCGCCGCTTCGTAGTTCTTCGTCTTCAGGTACACGCTCAACAGGAACTCGTAGGCCTCGTTCTTGCGCGGCGTGTTCGGGTAGGTCTTCAGGTAGTTCTGCAGGGCGTTGATCGCCTCGTGGTAGGGATCCAGGCTGAGGTCGTACGCCAGCTTCGCGTAGTTGAAGAGCGCATCTTCCGTCACCTTGGGGTCCTTGCCAATGTCGTAGGCCTTCTTGAACGCCGTGCGTGCGTAGTTCTTCTCGTTCAGCTTCAGGTAGCAATCGGCCATATGGTAGGTGGCCAGTTGCGCGAGGCTGTCTTCAGCGTTCGCGACCAGGTTGAACTGCTCCAGCGCCTTCTTGCAGTCGCCGGCCTTCATGTAGGTATAGCCCAAGATGTAACGATCCTCACGGGCCACACCGGTGCGTTGTGCGCTCTTTTCCAGGTAGGGCAACGCTTCAGCATACTTGCCCGTGCGGAAATTCGCTTCACCCGCAAGGCGATTGATCTCCGTGGCGCGCTTCACGTCATCACCGCCGGTCAGCAGCGGTTGCACGTAGGTGTTCAGCTCATCGTACTTGCCTTGCAGGAAAAGGATCTCGGCGATGTAGATCGGCACCACCTTCCCGAAGTTCTCATCGTTCTGCAGCTTCTGGAAACCGGTGAGCGCCGTCTCGTAGTTGCCGCGTTCGTAGTTGATGTGCGATGCGTAGTACCCAGCAGGAACGGCATACGGCCCGGTCCCTTTCTGCACCTCGGCGAACTCCACGATGGCCTTGTCGGCCTGCTCGTCTTGGAAATAGGCATAGCCACGTTTGAAGCGGTATTCCTCCAACTCGCTCGGCGAAAGAGCGAGGCGATCCACCTTCTCGCTCCACATCAGCGATTCCTTCCACTTCTTCTGGGCGAAGGTGTGCTTGAAAAGTTCCAGCTTAACAGTGCCCACATGCAGATCATCCGGGTGATCGGCCATAAAGGTGTGCAGGCGGTAGCCGGCATCGTTGTGGAAGAGCCGCACGGCGCAGATGGCGCTGTAGAACTCGGCCTCCACGCGCGAAGGATCATGGTCGTCGGTGATGCGGTCGATCACGCGCTCCAGCTCGTACTGGGCCGCGCCGTACTTGGCCTTGTCGAACAGCGTGAGGGCGTGCTCCAGGTCGGCATCCCGATGCTCGTAGTGCGCCGGACGTTGTGCCCAGGCACCGGCAGCGACGAGCACGGCGGCCATCAGCGACACACGCCGCCAAGGGACATTGAAAAGGGTGTTCATCAAGCGATCAAAGTTCTTGGGGTCCGGATCGGGGATCCAGTGGCGGATCGGGCACTTTTCCACGCGCGCGTGTTCACGTACTGAAGCAGTGACCTGTCAGGACACCAACCGGATAACGGCAACCTTCGTTCCGAAATTTTGACCTTTGGACCTCCCATGAGCGACAGCCCCATCATCCTGCTGCACGGTGTGCGCATCTTCCAGCGCGAGAACCTCATCCTCAACAACGTGGATTTCTCGGTGTACAAGGGCGAGTTCCTGTACCTGATCGGCCGCACCGGCAGCGGCAAGAGCAGCTTGATGCGCACGCTCTATGGTGACCTTCCTTTGAAAGAGGGCGAAGGCCATTGCTGCGGCTTCGACCTGCAAAAGCTGAAGCGCTCACAGGTGCCCTTCCTGCGGAGGAAGATCGGCATCGTGTTCCAGGACTTCCAGCTGCTTACGGACCGAAGCGTGAATGAGAACCTATTGTTCGTGTTGCAGGCGACGGGCTGGAGCGACAGCAAACGCATGGACGAGCGCGTGCAACAGGTGCTGGAGAAAGTGGGCCTCGCGAACAAAGGCTACAAGATGCCGCACGAGCTGAGCGGCGGCGAGCAGCAGCGCGTCAGCATCGCGCGAGCTTTGCTCAACGACCCCGAGCTGATCCTAGCCGATGAGCCCACCGGCAATCTTGACCCCGAGACCACCGGCGAGATCCTGGACCTGCTCTTCGAGATCAGCCGCAGCGGCCGCAGCGTGATCATGGCTACGCACGACTACACGCACATGAAGAAGTTCAATACCCGTGTGGTGCGGTGCGAGGATTCGAAGTTGCTGGAGTTGAGCGCAGCGGCGGCGAACTAGTCTCTACGCCGCATGAACCGGGTTCCTCACCTACGACTTTTGGAGAGGATAAAGCACCCGCCAACGGAAAGTGCGCTGGTCTCCTTTCTCTGGCGCGTTGGCGCGATCGTCATATTCCCTTTGGTCCTCATCCTTGGACTTGGCATCATGGCTCTCGCAGTCCTGACATCCGCCTTGAGCAAATTGTTCAGCAAACGCAAAAGCTCTTTCGACCCGTCGAGTGTTCAGGACAGTGGATCCACCAATCCATGGCAACCCGTTCTTGAGCAAGAGAGTATGACTCTCTATCAAAGGAATATCGGCGAGATACGCTTTGGGCCCGGCTACTTTGCACTAAAAAGCGTCCCCGATATCAAAGCACTGAACGACCAGACGTTCGGTGACTGGAGACACCCGATAGAATCAGGCATTCTTCTTCAACGATGGAATAGCACCACCAAACCAGATGCTGATCTGTTGTTTTTGGATACAGAGACAAGAACACTGCGAGCAATAGCGAAGAACATCCCGTCCGTGCTGTGGCGGGTGGAGTCAACTACGGCCAAGGAGACGCTGCTCATTTGTGATACGGGCAGGGAAACCCTGAAGTACAGCATCTCGATCTAAGTCACAACAACCTGAGGATCCGCTCGGCGTTCCGCTTGTTGCTGAAACGCTCCTCCAGGACTTCCACGCGCTTCTCGATAGCCTGCCCGTTCGCAGGTGCGCCCATGCAGGCGAGGATGCTCGTTCGCATGGCCTCGGCGCTGTCGTGTACGTGGCAGAGCGATGCCAGACCAGTGCCTTCCACCATGGGCGTATTGCACACCACGTGGCGGCCGGTGTAGAGGCAGAGCAGCAACTTCAGTTTGATGCCAGTGGCTTGGAAGGTCGGGAGCACGTTCACTTGAGCGGTGCGCACCAGTTGATGGATCTCGGCCGTGCCAACGTTCTCCCGCAACTCAACGTTCGGTGCTTTCGCCACTTCGCGCTTCAACTCCTTGCTGGCATTGCTTCCCGCGATCACGAGCTTCACCGGTGAGTTCTTGAAGACCTTTTGCACCAGGAACAATGCGGCCTGATCGTTCTCCGCCACGCCCAGTGCTCCATGATAGAAGGCGAATTCACCGAGTCCGTCAAGCACATCCACCTTATCGCACGCATGGAAGGCCGGGATGTGGCTCACACGCTTGAAATGGCCAGCGAAATAAGCCTCATCCTTCGGGCTGATCGCGAGCACATGATCAGCCTCGCTCAGCAACGGCTCGAAGCGTTGAAGCTTCCGAGCTTCATTGATGAAATAGGTCCGGCGGAACGCGTTGCCTTCGGCCTTCGCCAGCGCCATATAGTAGTCGTGCTCCACGTTGTGGGCGCGCACAAAGCGTTTGCGGCCATGAAGGCGCGTATCCCCGAGACTGTAACAACTATGCAATCCTTCGAAGAGGATCGGATGGTCATCCTTTAGCAGTTGATCCATCAGCACTTCACTCCGGCGGCTTACCACCACGTAGGGAAGCGAATTCAGCAGCTGATGTTTGCCCAGGTGGCGCGGGTAGTAGTTTACCGTAGCACACATGCGCTCCAGGTCTTTGGATCGGCCGCGTCCGTATTCGAAACAGTGGAGATGCACCTTCGCCCCAACCTCGGCCAGGGCCTTCACCTTGAAGTAGACATCGATCACGCCGCCGTAGTCCGGTGGGGCCGGCACATCGAAGCTGATGATATGGAGGTGACGCTCACTCAAGGCCTTGGAAGACGGCCTTCAGCGCGTCCTGTTCGCAGGAACCGTCCAGCGAAGCGGCCGCGAAAATAGCATTCTGCCGGAGGCCTTCCCGGCGCGATCCGTCGGTGCGCAGGGCACGCACTTCCGCCGCGATCACGGACGGTTCCACACGGCTGATCACCACACCGGCATCGTACTTGCGAACGATCGAGGCCACCTCAGGTAGGTCGCTGACCAGGACGGGGATCGAGGCGCGGAAATAATCGAACAACTTGTTGGGTAGGCTGAAGCGGTAGTTCAGGTTGGTGTCCTTATCCAGCGACAAACCCAGATCCGCGTTGCGCGTGTACTGCATCATGCGCTCATAGGGCATGCGGCCAAGCAGTCGCACACGATCCTGAAGGCCGTGTTCTTTCACCATTCGCTCCAGCACGGGCCATGCATCGCCACCACCGATGAGCAATAACAGGCATTCCGGTAATTCCCGCATGGCATCCACCGCCTCCTCCCCACCCCGCAGTACGTTGATGCCACTGCCTTGGAGGATCAGGATGAAACGATCGGCAGGAAGGCCAAGCTCCGCACGCGCTGGCAACGGTCCCAGTTCGCGCGGCATGGGGATGTTGCGGACGACCGCTGGCCGTATGCCATATCGTTCGGCGTAGGCATTGGCGATGCTGTCGTTCACAGTGATGATGTGACGCAGCTTCGGAAAGATCCGACGCTCGAAGGCCAACCAGACACGCCTGGCGAAGCGACCTTCCAGTTCAGGCACCTCGGTGAAGAACTCATGGCTGTCGTACACGATCTCTTTCCCACGGATCCGAACGGCTGTGAAAGTCGCTAGAAGCGTATCGAGGTCGTTCGCCACCACCAGCTTGAAACGCGCGAAAAGCAAGAGCAGGAAGAGCCGCAAGTTGTACTCCGCGTAGAACAGAGCGCCTTTCCGGAACAACAGCCGCATGCGCTTCGTCTCATAAGGCCGCTCCAGCGGAAGTGAGCCCGGCAACTGGCGACCGACGAGCAGCACCTCATAGCCCAGATCGCACAGCACCATGCACGTCCGATGCACCCGGTTGTCGGTGCTCAGGTCGTTGGTAACGGCTACGATGGCGCGGGGCATGGTGCAGACCTAAAAAGCTTGGTGGACAACCACTTCATCATAGACACAGTAGAGGAACAGCAACCACGCTCCGAAAGACACCCAGTGCTGTCGACCTAGATCTCGCTCAACCAACCGCACTAAGAACAAGAACGGAATGATCACAGCCATCATCAAAGAGAAGATCATCAGCACATTATGTAGTCCTGGCACATAGAATGCCTGGTAGATATCAACCCGAAGGACAGTATCAAGGAACATGATCAACCAAAGACCAGAAACCGCGTACTGAAACACTTTCATCACTTTGGGCACCATTTGGTCACTTCTCCTCTCCAAACTGTGTACAAGCCGGACGGCGGTCGCCGAAAGTAACGGGTGCAAGCCCAGTAAACTTGTCCTCATTCCCATGGCCATCCAGCACCTCGCCGAACTCAAGCCGTTCAACACCTTCAGTATCTCCGCCAAGGCCGATCGGCTTGCGCGTTTCAGCACGGTGGATGAACTGCGGAGCCTGCTTGCTTCGCCCGAGGTCAAAGGCACGCCGCTTCTCATCCTCGGTGGCGGCAGCAACATCCTCTTCACACAGGACTTCCATGGCACCGTCCTCCTCAACGAAATGCCCGGCATCGCCGTGGTGCAGGAAGATGCGGAGCATGTGTGGGTGAAGGCGGGCGCGGGTGTCACCTGGCACACCTTCGTACTGAGTTGTGTGGAGCAAGGCTGGGCTGGCGTGGAGAACCTTTCGCTGATCCCCGGCAAGGTGGGCGCGGCACCCATGCAGAACATCGGTGCGTACGGCGTGGAGATTAAGGACACGTTCAGCTCGCTGGAAGCTCTGCGCATCGCGGATGGCGAGTTGGTCACCTTCAACAAGGAAGCCTGTGCGTTCGGGTACCGCGAGAGTTTCTTCAAGCGCACCGGCAAAGACCAGTACGTGATCCTCTCCGTCACGTTCCGGTTGAACAAGAAGCCCGTGCTGAACACCAGCTACGGCAACATCCAGCAGGAACTGGATAGGATGGAGATCACCCAGCCCACGATCCGTGATGTGAGTAACGCCGTGATCGCCATCCGTCGCAGCAAGCTTCCTGATCCAGCTGTGTTGGGCAATGCCGGCAGTTTCTTCAAGAATCCTGTGGTACCGCAGGAGTTGGTGGACCGTATCAAAGCCGAGCATCCGGACATGGTCTCCTACCCTGCTGGTGAAGGCCATGCGAAACTCGCTGCCGGCTGGTTGATCGAACGCGCCGGGTTGAAGGGCTACTCGCGCGGGTCCCATGGCGTACACGACCGACAAGCCTTGGTACTGGTGAACCTCGGTGGGGCCACAGGTCATGAACTGTACGACCTCAGCAAGCATGTTCTCCGGACGGTGAAGGAGAAGTTCGGCGTGGACCTGGAGCGCGAGGTGAACATTCTCTGACCGTCAGCTTTCCACGCAAAGGCCAAGGCTTGCATGGCCTGAACAACGCTCCTACCAGCCTAACAGCGAACTTCGCGCTATGCGCGATCGGCACTTTGTTCTCGGGCTGGCCTTCACCGTGGTGGTGGCCCTGGCAGCCTGCAGGAAAGACCCCGCCCTGATCGACGATGTGGGCACGAATTCCGGCCCTACGCCTTTGACCTTGGACATCCCTGCATGGGCTGAAGACGGCGTGCACTTCTTGAATCTCCCTTTCGACAACCCACTCACGGCGGAGGGTGTGGCTTTGGGTCGCAAGTTGTTCTACGAGAAAGCGCTCTCGGACAACTCTTCCATGGCGTGCGCGAGTTGCCACAGACAGGAACATGCCTTCAGCGACCCGAGGCGCTTCTCGATCGGCACGGATGGCAGTATGGGCCGCCGTAACAGCATGCCCGTCCAGAATCTGGCGTGGGATCACGGGTTCTTTTGGGATACACGGGCTTCATCGCTGGAAGAACAAGCGTACGGGCCGGTGCGCGACCATGCGGAAATGCGGAACACCTGGCCGGTGGTGGAAGAGCGCCTGCGAGCACACCCGGAATATCCCGCACTCTTCGAGAAAGCATTTGGTTCGACGCACATCGACAGCGTTCGTGTGGTACAAGCGATCGCCCAATTCGAGCGAACGCTGCTCTCCTTCAACTCCCCCTACGATCGTTTCGTGCACAACGGCGACATGAACGCACTGACCGAACAACAGCAACGTGGAATGGCGCTTTTCTTCGGTGATGCGCATTGCAACGACTGTCACTTCGGCCCACGCTTCAACGACCATGGGGTCCAGAACATCGGTCTGGGACATTTGAACGGCGATCTGGGCTTGATGGAAGTTACCGGCAACGAAGCGGACATGGGCCGTTTCAAGAATATCGGACTGCGGAACGTGGCCGTCTCCGGTCCTTACATGCACGATGGCCGCCATGCGACACTGGAAGAGGTGCTGCAGTTCTACGCCGATGAGGTGGTGCTGAACACACCCAACCTCGACGAACACATGTTCGGCTGGACGCTCGGCATGGTGGACCTCGACGAACAGGACCAAGCAGACCTGGTCGCGTTCCTTCATGCGCTGACCGATGAGGAATTCCTGACGAACCCCGCTTTCGGCGACCCCCACTAACGGTGTTGAAGAAACGTGCAGCACTGTTCCTGTCGGTCCTTTGCATGCTCGGCTGCATAGCGCGCCACGTGGGCGGAACTTCGCCCAGAACGGCCCAACGGCATAGCCCGACCCCACTTCCACTGACCTTCCCAGCTTGGGCTGTGGACAGCACGCATACGGTGAGCATTCCCTATGACAACCCGACCACGGTGGAGGGCGTGGCTTTGGGGCGGCGACTGTTCTACGAGAAAGCGCTCTCCCATGATGGTACGCTTTCCTGCTCCTCCTGCCACATCCAAGAACATGCGTTCAGCGACCCCCGGATGTTCTCGTCGGAACCACATGCCGGTGATGTACAGCGCAACTCCATGGCATTGGTGAACCTCGCCTGGAGCCACTTCTTCTTCTGGGATGCTCGTGCCTACAGCCTCGAACTGCAGGCCTTCCAACCGGTTACCGACCATCGGGAGATGTTCAACTCATGGCCCGAAGTGGTTCAACGCCTCAAAGAACGGCCTGGGTACGAGGCGCAATTCGAAGATGCTTTCGGTACCATGCTCTTCGACAGCACGCACGTGGTCTACGCGCTGGCACAGTTCGAGCGCACATTGATATCGTTCAACTCACCTTTCGATCGGTTCTATTACGGCTGCGACACCACGGCGCTCACACGTTCCCAGCAGCGTGGTATGAACCTCTTCTTCGGGGCAGCGCATTGTGCGGACTGCCATGAACTACCCAACTTCCAGGACCATACCGTGGTCAACATCGGGTTGGATAGCATACCGAAGGATCAAGGTATGGGCGCCCGCACTGGAAAGGCCTGGCACATGGGTCGTTTCAAAACACCCGCACTACGGAATTGTGCGGCCAGCGCACCGTACATGCACGACGGTCGTTTCGCCACGCTAGAACAGGTGGTTGATTTCTACGCCGACGATGTGCAGTTGAGCACCCCGAACTTCAGCGACCACATGTTCGCCTGGAAACTCGGCGTGGTGAAGCTCGATAACGCCGCACGTCACGACCTGGTCGCCTTCCTTGAATCCCTCACCGACAGCACATTCCTCAACGCCCCGTCCCTGGCCGACCCGAACGGGAGGGTGCGCGATTGACCCAACGATCCGCATCTTCGCGGTCCATTCATTCGTTCCGCATGCTACATCGGCGCCTCTCCGTACTTCTCCTTTTCATTCCACTGCTGCTGAGCGCTCAAAAAGCCCTCACGCTGCGCGACGCCGTACTGAAAGCCGGGACCGACTTCGCACCGGAGCGTTTGCGCGGTCTTCAGTGGATAACGGACGCGCCCAATTACAGCTACGTTAAGGACGACAGGCTCATGCGGGGGGCCATCGGAAAAAGCGTGGACACGGCTGTCCTGGAATTAGCCGCGCTCAATGCCGCACTGCCCGACAGCAGTCAACTGAAGGTGCTCCCGCCCATGGAGTGGCTCTCCCCTTCTTCGGTGCGCTTCTTTCATAACGGCGCGTACCACAGTTATGATATCGGTGCAAAGAGCACCAGGAGCTTCTCGTTGCCGGAGGGAGCAGCCAACGATGACGTGCATGCGGTCAACGGCAACACGGCCTTCACCGTGGAGAACGACCTGTACATCCGTCGGGCGAGTGGCAATGTGATCCGTGTGACCGATGATGGTGCGGACGGCCTTGTGAACGGCCAGAGCGTGCACCGTCAAGAATACGGGATAACAAAAGGGACGTTCTGGTCCCACGACGGCGAGAAGCTTGCGTTCTACCGGATGGACGAGACCATGGTGACTCCGTATTACCTGGAGGATATCAGCACGAAACCGAGCACGTTCGATAAGATCCGCTATCCGATGGCGGGTGGGAAAAGTCACCATGTTACGGTAGGCGTTCATGACCTGTCGACCGGCAAGACGATATTCCTGAGAACGGGGGAACCGCAGGACCAATACCTCACGAACATCTCTTGGAGCGCGGATGATCGTAACGTACAGGTAGTCCACCTGGACCGCAGGACCGAGAATTTGAAGCTCGTGCGTTACGACGCATCCACAGGAGCTCCGGTAGCTACGCTGCTCGAGGAGCATGACGGCAAGTATCTCGAGCCCCAGCACGCAGCCCACTTCCTCAAGAGCAAGCCCACACGATTCATCTGGCAAAGTCAGCGCGACGGTTGGAACCACCTCTATCTGTACGACATTGACAAGGGACTGGTGCGCCAGTTGACGAAGGGGGCCTGGGTGGTGAAGAACGTCGTTGGCTATGACCCCAAAGAGACGTTCGCCATCGTTGAAGGGACCGCGACGATCGTTCCAGGCGCTCCCAGCGGAGCGACCGAGACGCACTTGTACAGGGTGGATCTCGCGAGCGGAAAGGTCACCCGTCTCAGCGACGAACCGGGAACGCATCGCGCGCAATTGAGCACCGATGGTTCCAGTCTCATCGACAGCTGGAGCAGCACCTCGGTAGCAAGCCGGGTCGTGCTCCGAGACACACGCTCGGGCCACGTTCTCAAGGAACTATTGACGTCCAAAGACCCGCTCTCCGGCATCACCGTGGGTAGCATTGAATTGCTCACCATCCCGGGTGAGAACGGTGACTACCTCAACGCTCGTCTCATAAAGCCGAGCTTCTTCCAAGAGGACAAGAAGTATCCGGTATTGATCTATGTCTACAACGGGCCGCACGTTCAACTGGTGACCAACTCGTTCCTCGGCGGCGCATCGTTGTGGATGTTGGAAGCAGCCGAGCGCGGCTATCTCGTTTGGACCGTTGATGGGCATGGCAGTGATCACCGTGGTCGTGACTTCGAGCAGGCCATCCACCGTCGTTTGGGAGAGACGGAGGTACGAGACCAGATGCGTGGCGTGGACTTCCTGAAGGCAAGGCCCTTCGTTGATGGCAATCGTTTGGCGGTGCACGGTTGGAGTTTCGGAGGCCATATGACAACGGCCCTGCTGACCCGACATCCGGGAATCTTCAAAGCCGGTGTGGCCGGTGGACCGGTGATGGATTGGAGCCTGTACGAAGTGATGTACACCGAGCGCTACATGGATACCCCTGCGGAGAATGCGGATGGCTATGCCACCACCACCCTACCCAACGGGGCTGACAAGTTGCAGGACGCGTTGTTGATCATCACCGGTGGGAAAGACGATACCGTACTTCCTGAGCACGCTTACTCCTTCTTGAAAGCTTGCGTGGACAGGAATATCCCAGTGGACTTCTTCAACTATCCCGGGCATGGCCATAACGTACGCGGCAAGGATCGCCTGCATCTCATGGACAAAGTGCTTGAATACATCGACGAGCGTATTCAACCGCTCCGTTGATCGGGAACCCGATCTTAGAGGATAGTTGATCCCGTCGATGAGCCGGTGAGGCATTAGCTTGCACCACATCAATTGAACCGAAATGAGGACCCTCGTTACGCTGCTTATCGCCTCGCCACTCGCACTACTTGGCCAGACCATCCATCCCGTTCAGGTCGGGGGAAGCACCCTGGGGCCTACGCTGCCGTATTACGCGCCGAGCACGTTGACCATACCTGTCGGGGACATCGTACGCTGGACGAACGTGAGCGGCACCCACAACGTGGATGGCGGCGATTTCTTCTTCCCCGACAACCCAGCGCCATTCGAATATCATCCGGAGCAGGGCGACAACGATTGGTCCTTTCAATTCACCTTCACCATCCCGGGCACCTATCACTACCAATGTGATACCGAGGGGCACTCGGCCACCCAAACGGGCGTTATCGTTGTGGAAGGGGAGAATAGTGTGGGCGATCCCCCTAGCGAGCATGTATTGTCGCTCTTCCCGTCACCAGCCACGGATCATGTCACGGTCGATATCGGTCCACGGAGCATCACGAGCGTGGACATCATCGGGGTGGACGGCCGGGTGATCACAGCACCTTCCGTTCCAATGGGCCGATCGATCCAGATCTCGACCGCTGACCTGGTCCCGGGCAACTACGTTCTGCGCCTTACCGAGAAAGGCAAGGGCGCAAGCACACTTCGTTTCACGAAGAAGTGATCAGCGAACGGAGATCACGCGCGTGGACGCCGTCCAATTCGAGGCATCGCTGACCGTTACGGTATAAGCACCACCCGGTAGTTCGGCCAGAGGTAGCTGCACTTGCTGGAGGCCGTTGTTGAAGGTTCCGCCCAGCACTGCCACTACTTGACCGAGAGCATTGCTCATCGAGACACGCATCGTCCCGGAATGAGCACCGTGGATCAATAATGTTGCCTCGGCTTGCGACGGGTTGGGGAAGATCGACAAATCACGCCCCTTATCCTGTGCTGCGTCCGGCACCGCTGCAGTAGGGTCGAACGGTACGGCCAACGTGGCGATGCTTCCGATGGAGAGCTGTGCCAGCTTTTGGAAGTACGGTATATCGAAATGCTCCGTAAGGTCGTTGGGAGTATGGTAATAGGGGTTGGCGTCCCCCGTGAACTCCTCGATGATGAGCACTGCGCCATAACCACTGCTCCAGAAGGAAGCGTGGTCGCTGTATACCGCGCCGGGAGTGGTCAAGAGCAGGTCTATGTCGATCTCGTAACGATCCAGCACCGCGAACACCGTATCCGCGATAGCCGAGCTATTGGCAGCTGTTGGACGTGCGTGCACCCTGGCCTTCGTATCCCCGTTGCCATCGTACGCGATCGCGTCCATGTTGACCACGCCTTTGATCACCGCATCGTCACCAGCCGCATGTGAAGCATAATAGATGCTGCCCACCTTGCCCTGCTCTTCTTCATCCCAAAAGGCGAGCACAACGGTATACTCGAACGGGATGTCTCGCAGGATACGCGCGGCTTCCAACAAAGCTCCGCATCCACTTCCATCATCATCGGCGGCTGGCGCCAGGAAAGGGCTGCTCACGAACGTGTCGTAATGCGCGCACAGGATCACCACCTCTTCCGGGTGAACATAGCCGAGTTTGGTGGCCAGCACATTCCGGCCGGTGGCACTGAACTCCTGTGCACTAACGTCATATCCCCAGCCCGTAAGTTTCTGCTCCAGATAGGTCTGTGCAAGAGAATTCCCGGGATCCAACTTGTGTCGTGTCTCGATCGTGATCTCACCGGAACCCAGGTCTACAGGCATCTCTCCCGCGATCTCGCGCACGTACAGCATCATGGAGTCGATGTCCACGGCGTCAACGATGGCCGCGACAACGGGATCCTGTGCACGGACCGAGAACGTGAGCGACAGAGCGGTAAGCGTTAATAGCTTCTTCATGGGATGTGAATGCGGGAATGAAGCGTAACGCTCAGAAGGAAACCACTCTTTCAACGAAGCGTTGATCACCCGTTCGCACCACGACCACATAAGTGCCGGCACCAGCGGGGAGTCTCAGCTGCCACGATCGCGCCGATGACGGGATACGTTCCGCTACAAGTGATCCACGCGCATCGAAGACCTGGACCGAGGTGATACGGTCATCGAGACCGTCGATGCGAAGCAGCCCATCGCGAACGGGATTGGGGAATACACGAACGCCAAGTTCCTCGAGATCGTCCACGCCCGTAGAGATATCCACCACCTCGTTGCTCCTGATAAGAACGGGTGAGCCATCTTCAGCAGCGTACATAGCGCGGAAGCTCTCGATCTCCGGCGTGTTCACAGCGAACATCTCTTCCATCCAGCGCGGGGGAGCGCTCTGGTACCACACGTTGCTGCGGATGGTGAGGGAACCCGCATACCCGTTCAATGCCACACGATAATGAATGGCATCCGTCCCGCTACCCTCGTTCCCGCCAGCGTAGTGGTTGAAGTCCGTATCACCTGCTGGAACACCAACTACCAGCATGGTATCGATGCTGGGGTGGCTTGTCGTGAATCCAAGTGGGGCAAGACGGTTGTCTTTCAATGACTCCTTGGCGCGCTCGAGCACGGTGGTCTTGTTGCCGTTCACATCGGCCATCACCATCTCATAGATCTGGGCCTGGGCTTCATTCCTGATCACATCATGGTGCGGCTCCCACTGTTCGTCATGTCCCATCACTTCGTAAGCATCGTCCCATCCCCCGCTTCTGAAAAGCGTATCACCCTGGGCATTCTCCACCACGAGCTCAACGAAGGCTCGACGCGCCGGGTAGCCGCTCGGGAACTTATGTCCGGCGAGATTGGTGAGCTTCACATCGATGAAGGCGGTATCCGATGTACGGCTTGCGACATTGGTCTCAAGGAGTAGCGTACGGTTCTGCAACATCCGTGTGGTGCGGGCGATGGTACTGTCGAACTGCACGGAGTTCGCGGTGAGTAACAGGGCCGCATTATTGTTCTTCAAGAGATTAAGCATGAACGTGTTCCCCCCGACGAGCTCGTGCTTGCCATAGGGTGAGCGACGGTATTCATCAGCAGCCAGGAAGTCATACAGGGCAGAAATGACCATGGGGTCCTCGATCCGTGGCATATGACATCCCTGGCAGGTAACGCCACCCTCTGGATCCACCTCCGGATTGAACACCGAGTTCAACCATTCGTGATAAGTGGCCTGCTCCACGAAGTGGTCACCGGTAGGTTCGCCATCCAGATCAGCGGTCTCCGTGACCAGCGTATGGCAGCCCGCACACAGCCCAGCATCATTGATATGTGCTCCATAATGGGGCGCGAAACCAACGAACGATTCCATCGGCGCACCGAAAAGATTCGCAGCATTGTAGGGACCGTAGATGACATTGGTCGTGTCGAAGATCAAATGGCCGGAGAAGTGTTGCCCGATGCTGTCCGCACTTTGCATGTGACAGGCCAGGCACGACACGCCGTCCATGGCAAGCGGATCCTGCACCATTTCGGACATCGAGTAGTGGCCTTCCCCGCTCAGGAACTTGTCGTATCGGCCAATGGGCGCATGGCACGAGGTGCACTTGTCCTCCAGCGCGCTTTGGTGCGCAGGGTTCACCGCCACTTCATGGCTCACTTTGGCCCGCCAGAAGGGATCCTTCGCAGAGTTTCCCATCATCGTCGAACGCCACATGTCCACCGGATTCACATCAACGCCGTCCGCTGTGTGGTTGGCAAGAACGGGGGGTACATCATCCAGCCCATGGCATCCTTGACAGCGACCACTGCCTGTGAAGTACTCGTTGTCTTCAATGGGAAGGTCCAACCCACCGCGGTACATCTCCAGCTCCTTCTCACTGTGGTAGGCGTGCGCTTTTGGAAGGCGGTCCCCGGTCCAAGCCACGAAAAGAACCACGGTCCCGGCTAGTCCGGCGATAATGAGGGAACGGCTGATAAGCGTATGATCCGAAGCCATGAATGAACGGGTAAGGCGAGAAATTTACGAAAGGGTGACACGAATGGGGCAGACGAAGGTCGATCCGCTCTTGGAACGCTTCAACAAGAGGTCTGGTTCACAGCGCGTCCAACTCCGCGTTCACGAAGGTGATCAGCTCACGCACGTATGCGCTTGACAGGTCAAAGCGAATACCCGCAGCTGCATAGATCTCCGGCAGAGGCTTGGTGTAGCCCAGTGCAAGTGCCGCTTTGTAGCGCTTCACGGCTTCCTGTTGATCGCGTTTATAGTTGCGCCAGACCCCGATCGCCCCAAGCTGGGCGATGGCGTATTCAATGTAGTAGAACGGCACCTCGAACAGGTGAAGCTGCTTCTGCCAAAGCTGGCTACGGTCACGGTCCAAGCCGGTCCAGTCCACTTCCGTCCCGGAGAAGCGTTCATGAACCGCCACCCACTGCGCCGACCGTTCAGCGATGGACCACTCCGGATGGGTGTACAGCGCATGTTGGAAGGCATCGATCGTAGCCACCCACGGAAGGATTGTCAACACACGCTCCAACTGGTCGCGTTTGGCCCTACGCAGGTCTTCCGGATCCGGGTAGATCAGGTGCCAATGGTCCATGGTGAGCAGTTCCATGCTCATGCTCGCGAGTTCGGCCACCTCACTGGGAAAGCTCTTGAAGCCAGTGAGCGCCAAGGGATGCGTGAGGAACGAGTGGATCGCATGGCCACCCTCGTGCACCATGGTGATCACGTCGTCCGTGGTGCCCACGGCATTCATGAAGATGAACGGTGAACCCGATTCGTAAAGCGGATAGTTATAACCACCGGGTGCTTTGCCCTCACGCGAAGCAAGGTCGAGTCGACCGAGCTGCTGCATTGTAGCGATGCACTCCGCGAACCAGGGATCAAGCTTGTCGAAGACCTTCTTGGTCAGGTCCACCAACTGATCCGAGTCCTTGAAGGGGCGCAGTGGTGGCTTGCCTGAGGGATCGACGGCCAAGTCCCACGGGCGCAACGCTTCGACCGCGAGACTCGCTTTGCGTTCGCGGTACAAACGATCCACGACCGGCACCACATCGCGCTCCACACTTTCGTGGAAAGCCGCTGCATCAGCAGGTGTATGATCGAAGCGACCCAGCGCGCTATACATGTAGTCACGGAAATCAGCGAAGCCTGCGTTGCGAGCGATCACTTGACGCTTGGCCACCATCCCTTGGAAAAGCTCGTCCAGCTTGTCGCGATCCTGTCCACGGCGGTCATTGATCAAGCGATGAACCGCTTCCCGTTCGCTGCGGTCCGGACTTTCAAGGATCGCACTCGCTTTCGGCAGCGTGATCTCCTCGCCTTTCCAAGTCACCTTCATCGCGCCGATGATGCCGCTGTACTCCTGGGCCATCGTGCGCAGTTCGGCCTGGATACCCACGTTCGCTTCGCGGTAGATCCTCAATTGCTCGTGGATCCCGCGCAACAAGACGGGATACCCTTCGCCATTCAGTTCGCTCACTTGCGGAAGGCTCATCAGCCTACGTTGCAGCTTGTCCGTCCACTGCTCCACGTTGGGGAGCACATCGCTCACAAAGCTCTGGTAGCTCGCACCCATTTCGGCATCACGCGTATCCAAGGTCATCCGGATGTACCGCCATGCGCCTTCTTCGCTCACCACGGCTTCCACTTCGCTCAGGTCATGTAGCCAGTGTTCAAGCGCAGCCGAGTCTCCGATGTCGCGGCTTTCGAGTTCTTCGAAATAGGGTGCGATATCCGCCCAAACCGCGATGGAAAGATCAGCAGGCAGATAGGTGCGCTGCTTGGTCGTGGTCACCATGCATCAAGCTCCACGCTGAGCGCTCTTGCGCATCGTGGTGGCCTTCGCCTTGGAAGGAGCGGCGGCTTTCGGTGCGGCAGCCTTTTTCGGGGCATCTCCTTTCGCCTTCTTATCGCCTTCCTTCGGTGCCTTGGCTTTCGCGGTCTTGTCAGCGGCTTTCTCCTCCTTCCTCTCCTCTTCCTTCTTCTCGAATTCGCCAGCCTTCAGCAGTTGCTGGTACCAACCGAAGAGCTTGCGCACGTCGCTGGCATAGATGCGTTCGCGGTCGTGCTCGGGCAATGCTTCACCCAACTTGGCGAAGAGCTTGTCATCACTTTCCTTGGGATCGATGCTCTCCTTTCCCTTCTCCAGTTTGAAGATGTTCTCCAATACCTGCTTCAACGGCACATCATCGCCCGTGGTGAACATGCTGATCTCTTCCAGTGAACTCACCTTGGAGCTACTGGGCACAGGAATGCGCTTACCATCAAGGAGCGATTCGGCGATGACACCCTGGCCCGGACGGCCTTGAGCGATGACACGGAACAGACCGGGCTTGCCGGCAATGGAAATGATCTTGCTGAGGTCCATACGGGGAACTTGTTGCGTCAAAGCTAGTGATCGGTCGGGCCGAAGCTCACGTCTTCTGCTTCTTCTTCCGGGCAGCGGGAAAAAGAATGTTGTTCAGGATGAGCCGATAGCCGGATGAATTCGGGTGAAGACTGAGATCCGTGGGCGGATCGCCGACCATATGCTGGTAGTCCTCGGGATCGTGCCCACCGTAGAAGGTCCACTGCCCAAGACCGAATTCGCCATGGATGTACTTGGCCGTTCCTTGTGCCTTGTTCTCGCCCATCACCAGTACGCCGGGCTTGACCAGATCCTTGCGGAAGGCGGTGGTCTGCCCCATGAATCCGCGCACCACCTGCTCGTGACTTTGGCATAGCATGGTAGGTACGATGTCCCATTTCGCACTGAAATCGAACAGGGTGAAGAAGTCGCGCGTCTGGCCGATGGTGCCGTGGATGTCCGTGGCGTCGATGTTGCTGAACTCGTAGGTCATCGGATCGGTCACTAGCCGGAAATCCTTGAAGGCGAAGGTGCGGCCGAAGTCGATCTTGGATTGGGCCTGTGGATCGATGGGGTCGTTATCGAATTCCGGTGTGCAGATGTCCACGCCTTCCGCGGAGAGAGCGATGTCATACGAATCCGTTCCCGAGCACATGGTGAAGAGGTAACCGCCACCGGAAACGTAGTCGCGGATCTTGGTAGCCACGGCGAGTTTCATCTCGCTCACCTTGGCGAAACCCAACGATGCGGCCATCGTTTCACTTTCCTGTACCTGTGCTTGGTACCAGGGCGCACTGCGGTACATGCGATAGAACTTGCCGTACTGCCCGGTGAAATCCTCGTGGTGCAGGTGTAGCCAGTCGTACTTCGGCAACACCCCGCTGATGATCTGCTGATCGTAGATCCGTTCGTAGGGGATTTCCGCGTAGGTCATCACCAGCGCCACGGCATCATCCCACGGCTGGAAACTCTCCGGAGCGTACACGGCGATCTTCGGTGCCTTCTCCAGCTTCACCACTTCCATGTTGGCCTCGGGATCGGCTATCTCCGCGAGGATGGTGGAAGCCTGTCCATCAGCGATAACCTGGAAGGTGACGCCCCGGATGGAACACTCCTGCTCCACTTCCTTGTAGTGGTCGATCAGGAAGCTTCCTCCGCGGTAATTGAGCAACCATTCGATGGTTGCATCACGGCCAAGCGTCCAGAACGCGATGCCGTACGCCTTGAGGTGGTTCTGCTGCGAACCATCCATGGGGATCAGGATCTTGGTGGCCGAAGCGGGAACCACCACGGCCAGCAAAAGCAGCCCTGCAAGCAGACCGCGAAGGCTAGAACGGAGCGGAGTTGTCGTCGAAGCTGCTGTCATCGTTCATCCGGCTGGGCCGTGTGATGGTTCGGAAAGGATTGGGGTCGAACCCATCCGATCCCGTGCCATCGCCCCCAAAGTTACCGGACATGCTCTCCAAGTCGGCGAACTTGGCCAGTTCTGGGATGAACCGCAGCCTCACGGTATCAACGGCGCCGTTCCTGTGCTTGGCCACGATCACCTCACCGATGCCCAGAGTGCTGCCGTGCTCATCCTCGTGGATCTTGTAATACTCCGGACGGTACAGGAAGCATACGATATCCGCATCCTGCTCGATGGCCCCGGATTCGCGCAAGTCGCTCAACATCGGTCGCTTGTCTCCGCCGCGGGTCTCCACCGCACGGCTCAACTGCGACAGCGCGATGATGGGGATGTCCAATTCCTTGGCGATGCTCTTGATCGATCGCGAGATACTGCTGATCTCCTGTTCCCGGTTGCCACCCTTGCTGTCGCCACCGGCGCTCATCAGCTGCAGGTAATCGATGATGATCAGGTCCACGTTGTGCTGGCTCTTCAAACGGCGGGCTTTCGCACGTAGCTCGAAGATGTTCAGGCCAGGCGTGTCATCGATGAAGATGGGCGCATTGGTGAGGCGCGCGATGTGCTGGTGAAGGATGGCGAACTCCGAGTCGTTCAGGTCGCCCTTCCGGAGCTTCTCGCTGCTGATGCCGGCTTCGCTAGCGATCAAACGGGTGACGAGCTGGGTACTGCTCATCTCCAGGCTGAAGACGGCCACTGCGTGCTTGTGCTCCACGGCGATGTTCCGCGCCATGCTCAACACGAAAGCCGTTTTACCCATGGCAGGTCGTGCGGCTACGATCACCATGTCGCTACGCTGCCAGCCGGCCGTGAGCTTATCGAGTTGAACGAAGCCTGTTGGAATCCCGCTCACACCGCCGGTCTTCGTCTTGGCGTTCTCGATCTGCTCGATGGCCCCCTGGATCAGGTCGCTCATCGGCTCGTAGTTCCGCTTCAGGTTGCCGCTGGTGATGGCGTACAGGTCCTGCTCGGCCTTGTCCAGCAGGTCGAACACGTCGGCGGTGTCGTCGTAGGCATCGCGCGTGATCTCCGCGCTGATGCGGATCATCTCGCGCAGGATGTGTTTCTGGCTGATGATGCGCGCGTGGTACTGCACGTTCGCGCTGCTGGCCACCTTGTTGGTGAGCTGGCTGATGTAGAACGGCCCGCCAACGATGTCGAGCTCGCCGCGCTTCTTCAGCTCCTGTGTAACGGTAAGGATATCGATCGGTTGATCGTTGCGGAAGAGGCTCAGGATCGAATCGAAGATCTTCTTGTGGGCTTCCACATAGAAGCTGTCGGGTTGAAGGATGTCTATGGCCTCGTTCACCGCGTTGCGCTCGAGCATCAAGGCCCCGAGCACGGCTTGCTCCAGGTCCGTTGCCTGCGGTGGAAGTTTGCCGGCCTCCAAAGCCGTGTCGAGCAGGGAAGCTGCTTGCCTACGAGCGGCTGTGCCACGTGTGCGATCGGAGGAACGGGTATTGGAGAGGTCGGCCATGGACTATGTGGAACGCAGGCGACCCGGAAGCGGCCCGAAACGGTTCAGGCGGGAGAGCGACAGGATGCGAACGTGGATGGGCGGCAAAAGTAGATCCGTAACGATCCCTTCTCAGGATCGAATTGAACAACTGATCAGCACCCGATCAACAACGTGATCGTGGAGATCATTCTTGCATCTCCCGCCGCTCAGGCTGGGCCTACCTTTGGTCGACATGAGGTTTGAACAAGCCCCGCTGCTCGTGGTCGTCCTTGGGGCTGGGCTTCTGGCTTGCAAGAAGGACGCGGATACAACGGCACCTCTCGTGCGCATCGTAGCGCCTGTCGCGGGAAGCACCATCAGCGTACCCGACACCTTCACGGTACGCGTGGAAGTAAGCGATGAGAACATCGTGGAGGCTTTGACCATCGAGCTTGTCGACGATGAGGGGCGCACCATCACCAGCGCTGGCAGCATCTCCGTGAACAGCAACAGTGGCACCTACGCGACGGAACTCCGGTTGTCGGACGAACGTGTGCTTTCCGGCTCCTACACCATCGTTGCCCGAGCCACCGACGGCGACAACGACGGGCGGGGTTTCCTCGGGATCAACGTATTGAGCACCCCACTGAGGCTGCGTGCGCTCTTCCTGGCCCCACCGTTCAGCACTGACCCCGTTAGCATCACCCGGATCGATAGCGCGGGCAACGTGTCCACGTTCACCTCGCTGCAGGACTTCAACGGGGTCGCGGTGGACAGCTACTGGCAACATGTGATCGTAGCGGGATCACAATTCGCTCCGCTTCAAGCGCTTCCGACATCCGCGAGTTCCAACTTCTGGCAGGTCGATGCTCCAGCGAGCGATCAACCTGAGCAGTTCACGGCGGTCACTGTGGATCCATCCGATCGGAAAGTCTATTTCGCTACACGCGAGGGGCTGATACGGGGCTTCACCGGAGCGGGCGCGCAGCACTTCACCGCGCAATGCCTTGAAGGTCACCGCTGCGAGCGGATCATCGTGATGCAGAACGAGATCGCCACTTGGCAACGGGCCATCGTTGGTGGGGCATCACACATGGTAGCGTATTCCATTGCCGGCACCTCGATGCACCAGCTAACCGTAGAACACGACCGGATCGAGCTCTTCCACAGGAGCGGCACCAGCTTGATCCACTTCGCCAATGCGGACGATGAAGGCTTGATCGAAGACGTGAACATCGCTGCGGGTGGTTCACCGGAGGTACGGACGTTCAGTGGCGAACTGATCCGTGCCGTAACGCGCTTGGACGCCAACACCTTCGTGATCGCACTGACGGATCGGATGGTGCGTTTCAACTACGCCAACAATACGATCAACCCGCTCAGCGAAGGCATCGCAGCGGATGCCTTGGCCTATGACCCCGCCACGGGAGCACTGTACGCCTCGGAAGGATCCACACTATTGACCATCGATCCGAACAGCGGAGCAGTGGTGAACACGATGTCCATGAATGCTCCGATCGCACACATCCTCCCCTTGTTGAACCGATAAGGTCAGGTCTTCTTCACAGGCTTGGCCTTCAGCACCACGCCCATGTCGCAGAACTTCTTGATGCGGCGATCCACAAGCTTCTCGGCATCGGTCTTCACCAGCTTGTCCAGGTGCTTGATCACCTCGGCCTTCACCTTGCGGCCTGCTTCCAGCGGATCGGCATGCGCGCCACCCAGCGGTTCTTCGATGATGCCGTCGATCAACTTGTTGGCCAGCATGTCCGTGGCCGTGAGCTTCAGCGCTTTGGCCGCCTGCTCCTTGTAATCCCAGCTACGCCAGAGGATCGACGAGCACGATTCGGGAGAGATCACGCTGTACCAGGTATTCTCCAGCATAAGCACCTTGTCGCCAACGCCGATGCCCAGCGCACCGCCAGAAGCCCCCTCGCCGATGATGATGCAGATCACAGGCACCTTCAACTGGACCATCTCGATCAAGTTGCGCGCTATGGCTTCACCTTGACCGCGCTCTTCCGCTTCCAAGCCAGGGAAAGCACCCGGCGTGTCGATCAAGGTCACGATGGGTTTGTTGAACTTTTCCGCCAGCTTCATCAGCCGCAATGCCTTGCGATAGCCTTCGGGATTGGGCATGCCGAAGTTGCGGTACTGGCGCATCTTGGTGTTGATGCCCTTTTGCTGGCCCACGAACATCACGGTGCGTCCGTTGATCTGCCCGAAACCGCCCACCATGGCCTTGTCGTCCTTCACGGTACGGTCGCCGTGGAGTTCAACGAAGGTGTTGTCGGACAGAACCTCGATGTACTTCAGCGTGTAAGGCCGGTCCGGGTGGCGGCTGACTTGCACGCGTTCCCAAGGGGAAAGGCCAGCATAGATGGTCTTGCGGGTCTCGGCCAGTTTCTTCTCGAGGTCCTTCAGCGTAGGCTGAACGTCCACGGCACTCTGTTCGGCCACTTCCTTCAACTTCTCGATCTGCTCGATCACGTTCTGGATCGGCTTCTCGAACTCCAGGAAAGTCTGCATCGTCTCGCGTTGGAAGGGCGAAGGTAGAAGGAAGCGCGTACCGTGGGTCAACCTCATGCAGGTACCTTCGTCCACCGATGATCGTCTTCCCGAACGCCAAGATCAACCTGGGGCTCAACGTATTGGCTCGCCGTGCGGACGGGTACAACGACATTGAGAGCATCTTAGTGCCTATCCCCCTGCACGATGTTCTGGAGGCAGTGGTCGATCCGAGCCTGGCGCCGAACGAATTGGTCTACACCCGAAGCGGCCTTTCCATACCCGGTGATCCGAAGACCGATCTGTGCTACAAGGCGGTACGGCGCATCCAAGTGGATCGAACACTTCCCGGCCTGCGGCTTCACCTGCACAAAGTGGTCCCCATGGGAGCCGGACTTGGCGGTGGCTCAAGTGATGGCACGCACACACTGTTGCTCGTGAACGCTCTATGCGACCTGCGCATTCAACACGAGCAGTTAAGCACGATAGCTCTGGAACTTGGGAGCGATTGCCCGTTCTTCCTGTGGAATGAAGTCTGCATCGCCCGTGGTCGCGGTGAGCAGTTGACGCCGATAAGACTTGACCTCACAGGCCTTTGGCTCGTACTGGCCAATCCGGGCGTGCATGTGAGCACGGGAGAGGTGTACAAGAGCACCACACCTACGAACGTTCCATGGGACTTCGACAGTATCGCACATCGCGACAGAATGCCCGAGTGGAACAAAGGGCTTCGCAATACGATGGAGGCCTATGTGCTTCGAAACTACGCGATGGTCGCGGAGTTGAAAGAGGTATTGGGCAAAGCCGGTGCTGCGTACGCTACGATGAGCGGATCCGGATCAAGTGTTCTAGGCCTGTTCAAGGACGATCCCGGGAACCTGTCCTTTCCACCAGGCACATCCTCCTGGCGGATGAAGCTCTGACGCTCATTCCAAGTTCCTTTCCAAGAAGGTCCTTACCTCTTCATGATCCATCGGCTTAGCGCGGATCTTTCCCATTCGGTCAAGAATGAAGAATGTCGGCGTCGCCTTCACATTGAAATCCTTCGCCCCCTGAGCGCCCCAGGCCTTGAGTTCGGTAAAACAAGGCCAATTGATACGCTCTTCCTCAAGTGTTGTCGTGAACTCCTCAAGCGTAACGTCGAACGCGATACCGATCAAGTGGAGGTCGGAAGGCTTCATATCCAAGACCAACTGCCGCAGTCCGGCCATTTGCGCATGGCAATGGTCGCAGGTGCTGGAATAGAAGAACAAGACGGAGAACGCATACTCGGGCAGAACGGATGACAAATGGAGCGTATCCGGGACACGCGGATCCACGAGGATCATATCGGGAGCCGATGCGCCATTAACCAGTCTAAGCTGCTCCGCGGCCAATTGCAGTAATCGTCCGTCGGGTGGAGCCAAGGCACCGGGACCAACAACATACCGGTCCACCAAATACTGCGCGACATCATCGGGACCATAAGTGGAGAACATGTCCATCAGCTGTTCCCTGGCATAGACCCAGCACGCCGTATCTCCCGATGCAGCAAGTAACAAAGTATCGCTCGCGCGCTGCAGAGCATCATCGCTGGTGAACTGAGTCGTTTGCAAATAGGCCAGGATCGCTTTGGCATAGGCCGAACTCCTCAACGATCGCGGCTCTGAGAAGTTGAACTCCTTCCGGATCAGGGGTGGGCCGCCGGTCACCGCGTTCTCCAAGCGACGGTCAGTGTTCACCGCATAAGCGAATTGCCCGTTAGGTGCAATTGAAATGAGGCTATCCAATGCCCGGGCCATTCCACCGCGAATGTTCATCTCCCGGCGTTCAAGGTGTCTGAGCAAGGCCGTATCCAACGGAGAAGCCTCTTCACGTTGCTGCTGAAGCTCATTCAAAAGAGCCTGGCCTTCACGACTTTTCAGCTTAAAAGCCCAAAGTCGTTGATTCTCCCCGGAGCGGAGTACGTTGATATTGCGCTGCAACGGCGTGCCATGGAACGCGAATTCGATCACGGGATCAGCAGGGTCGACGACAAAGTCCACCCGATCATTGCCGTTCACGCCGATCTGATAGAAACCTGGCGGAAGTTCCTTCTTACCGAAGTCGAAACGGCCAACCCTATCAATGGACACTGAATCCATCGGCAGATGACCGTTTCCGCGAGTCTCATAGAGCACGATATGTTCAGCCGGGATCGGTCGTTCGAAAGTGCCAACAAGGCTTTGACCGAACGCGGTCCCGAACATGGCCGAATTTGAGGCGATATAGAACGATAGCCAGCGCATATTCTCGTGAACGATCCAAGCAAAGATGCCTGCGGAATGAAGTGGGTACCAAAAAGAGAACCCCGCTACTTTCGTAGCGGGGTTCAGATCGGCGACGACATACTCTCCCAGGATTGTGTCCCAGTACCATCTGCGCTGGTGAGCTTAACTTCTCTGTTCGGAATGGGAAGAGGTGGACCTCACCGCAATAGTCACCTGAAGCTTTAAATAAGCTATGACTAGTTGTTGGACAGAACAAGAACAGCCGAGGATCGTTCCATAGAGCGATCTAAACGAATCGAAAGTCGACGGGTAATTAGTATCACTCGGCTTTGCCATTGCTGACTTTACACCTGTGACCTATCAACGTAGTAATCTTCTACGACCCTTAGAAGAAGTCTCATCTTGAGGTGGGCTTCGTGCTTAGATGCTTTCAGCGCTTATCCCGTCCGAACATAGCTACCCAGCGGTGCCCCTGGCGGGACAACTGGTACACTAGC